>NZ_CP108100.1:5555407-6944259 GCF_036195045.1 Streptomyces sp. NBC_00236
CCGACCGAGTTGTTGCGCGGGCAGACGCCACGCGTCGTCTTCGGCACGGTGATGGCCGCGGGCAGGGTGCCGAGCACGGTGTCGCCCGTGAAGGCGCAGGTGAATCCGCCGCGCATCTGCAGGAAGTCCGTGCCGGCGATCTTCACCACGCGGGCGGCCGGGACGTCGGCTGCGGCGGTGGCGCCCGCCGCGAGGACGAGCGGCTGCCAGTCCTGGACGACGCTGATACCGCCGGGCACGTCGGCCGCGGCAGCAGGGGCGGCGATCAGCGGGGTGCTGACCGCCGCTGCGGGAACGGCCACGGCGGCGGTGAGCAGGGCGCGGCGACTGGTAAGGCTCTGGGACATGGCTGATCCTTCGGGATCGTGGAAGGTTGACGGGGCTGGGCGACGGGTGACGGGCGACCGTCAGAGCCAGGCGGCCGAGAAGTTGTCGAGGTCGATCCAGGAGATCCTGTTGTCCGCGGTCGGGCCGAACACCGAGAGCTTCCCCGTGGAGTTGACCTCGACCCGGCAGACACAGCGGCCGTCGTGGTTGTTGCGGGTGACGACGGCCCGGACCGTGCGGCTGGGCGTCAGCACCGGCGGGAGCTGCGCGAACTGGCCCTCGGCGGTGAGGTCGCAGTCGAAGCCGCCGCGGAGCTGGAGGTATGTCGTCCCGGCCAGGTTCACCAGGCGCCCGCGCGGGCTCATCACGCCCGTCTGCGCCGTCACTCCGGACACGGGTGCGATGGCGGTCCAGTCCGTCAGCAGCTTCACGCCCTGGACCGGAGCATCCGTGGAGAGGAAGCAGATCGTCTCCTCGCGCGGCGTGGTGTGACTCCCGCTGAAGCCGAAGAGCAGCCGTGACTCGTCGCCCATCGGCTCGATGCACAGGCCCTCCGGCTCCCTGCGGTCCAGCCCCGGCACGGCGGTGATGTGCTGGGGCCCTGCCACGACGGAGCCGTCCGACCAGGAGAGGGCGGTGAGATGGGCGTTGTTCATGTCGGGGCTGCCCGTGTAGAGGTAGAGGTACTCGCCGAGCGACGCGAAGCCCTGGAAGGTGTCCCAGAGCGTGGGGACCTCGGTCTTCGACGGGTGCGGGATCGTCCTGGTCGCGGTCCAGGTGACCTCACCCGTCACCGGGTCGATCGGGTACTGGCTGAAGAAGTAGCCCTGGGCGGTCTGGTACCTGACCGTGAGGCGCTGGTACACGGGATCGACGTTCGGAGCGGTGAAGCGGGCATCCGCCGTGGGCCGGAACGGCGTCGAGACGACGGACGACGTCATGCTGACCGTCTGCCCCGGCAGATAGGGCACCCGGGCGACGCGCGTCCCGAACTCCTTGTACAGCGGCCCGGCTTCCGTCCACAGATACGTTGTGCCGCCGATGTGCTGCGCACCGACCTGATAGCCGTGACCGAAGCCGTTGAGGTGCATGTAGTCGATCGGGCGCCCGGTTGCGCGGTTCATGCGGTAGACGCACAGGTTGCCGTACTCCAGGGCATCCCGGATCTGCACCACGAAGAGATCGTGCGTGACCGGATCGACGGCCATGGCCTGACCCGCGCGCGTGTGCGTTTCATGGTCGAGCGGCGTGCCGCTGAGAATGCGGCCCCAGGGGCCTGCCAGGTCTATGAGGTCTGAATGTGCCACGAAGAAGATCCCTCCCCTGCGGCCCGGTGCGGACCGCACGTCGGTGATCGTAAACGGTTCTCCCTGGTACGGGACGTGCGTTCTCCCTGGCCGGCGGGGGCGGGAAGCGGCCGTGGACGCGTGTGCGGACGAACGAAGCGATCACCTGACCGGCACCTTGGTCAGGTGGGGTGCCGGCCAGGAGTTCTGGGGAGGGCGCGCGTCAGGAACGCGCGCCGGGGGCCCGGGTGATGCGGGCGATCGCCTCGGTCGTCAGGGCCCGGTCGTGGGGCTCCGTCTCCAGGGCGCGATGGATGGACAGGCCCTCGATCAGTGCGTCGAGCTGACGTGCCGTCGCCGGGTCGAAGTGCCATTCGAGGGCGACGCGGCTGCGGCGCATCCACTCCCGGGTCAGTTCGCGGTAGGCGGGCTTGCGGGCGGCCAGGGTGTACAGCTCGTGGGTGAGGACGAGCTCGCGCTGGTTTCCGCCCGACAGATGGTGGACCAGACCGGCGACCGCCTCCCGCGCCTCGTCGGGCGTGGTGGCCGCGCCGAGGCGCTCCTCGAAGACGGCGACGATGCTGCTGGAGAAACGCGTGAACGCCTCCCGCAGCAGCTCGTCCATGCCGCCGAAGTGGTACGTCATCGAGCCGAGCGGCACACCCGCACGTGCGGCGACCTTGCGGTGCGAGGTCCCGGCGACCCCTTCCTCCGCGATCAGATCGAGCGCGGCGGTGATGATGCGCTCCCGCCGCTCGGGGTCGTTCTGTCCGGTCGCCACGGTGTTTCCTTCTGCCTAGATCGAACGGATCACCCGGGCCGGGTTGCCGACCGCGACCACGTTGGCGGGGACGTCCTTGGTCACGACGGCTCCCGCGCCGATGACGCTGTTCTCCCCGATGGTCACCCCGGCCAGCACGATCGCGCCGCCGCCCAGCCAGACATTGTCGCCGATGGTGATCGGCCGCGCCGCCTCCAGCTTGTCCCGGCGCGGCTCCGGCTCCACCGGGTGGGTGGGGGTGAGCAGCTGGACGTTCGGCCCGATCTGGCAGTCGCGGCCGATCGTGATCGGGGCGACGTCCAGGGCGGTGAGGTTGTAGTTGATGAACGTGTCCTCGCCGACCGTGACGTACGAGCCGTAGTCCACGTACAGCGGCGGCCGGATGTGCGCACCGGCGCCGAGACCGCCCAGGAGTTCGGCGACCACGGGCTGTGCGGCGTCGGGGTCCTCGGCGTAGGCCGCCAGATACCGGGCGGCGAGGCGCACGGCGCGACGCTGGGCCTCCACGATCGCCGGGTCGTCGGCGATGTAGAGGTCCCCGGCGAGCATCCGCTCGTGGTTGGTACGCGGGTCTCCCGCGAAGTGGTCCGTCATGGGTACGAGCGTACACTCCAAGGGCGTACGTTCGTACGCTCCTGTTGAATCCCCTCCTGGACTGCCGAGGACCGCTTCATGGATGCCGCCACACGCCGCCGGCGTGCCGCCCTCTTCCTTTTCATGCTCGCCGCCGGAACCGGCATGGCCTCCTGGGTGGCGCGCACCCCGGCGGTCAGGGACGGACTCGACGTGTCCACGGGTGCGATGGGTCTGGTGCTCTTCGGACTCTCCACCGGTTCGATGGCCGGTGTGACCTCGTCCGGTCCGCTCGTCCGCCGCTACGGGGCCCGGGCCGCCATCACCGTCGGTGCGGCGCTGATCGTCGCCGGGCTGCTGGTCGTCGCGGCGGGCACGAGCCTGGCGCTGGCGGGCGGGGTCTTCTGCGGACTGGCCCTGTTCGGCGGCGGGATGGGGCTGGCCGAGGTCGCGTTCAACATCGAGGGCGCGGACGTGGAACGGGTCATCGGCCGGCCCGTGCTGCCGGTGCTGCACGGCTGCTTCAGCCTGGGCACCGTGATCGGGGCGCTGCTGGGCATGGCGCTGACCGCGGCCGCGACACCGGTCGGCCTGCACCTGACGGCCGTCTCCCTGCTCGTCGCCACCGCCGCGGTCCTGGCCGTGAGGGCGCTCCCGCACGGCACGGGCAAGGAGGCGGCCGGTGCCTCGGGACCCGGCGGATGGCGGGGCCAGCTGGCCGTGTGGCGGGACCGGCGGCTCGTCCTCATCGGGGTGATCGTGCTGGCCATGGCCTTCGCGGAGGGGGCCGCCAACGACTGGCTGCCGCTGCTCATGGTGGACGGCTACGAGGTGAGCGCCACCGCCGGCTCACTGACCTTCCTGGTCTTCGCCGTCTCCATGACCCTCGGCCGCTTCGTCGGCAGCCCCCTCCTGGAGCGCTTCGGCCCCGTCCGGGTCGTCCGGATCAGCGCGGTCGTCGCCGCGGTGGGCCTGGCGGTGGTGATCGTTTCACCGAGTCCGGCGATGGCGGGAGCGGCCGCGGTGCTGTGGGGGCTGGGCGCCTCGCTCGGGTTCCCGGTCACCATCTCCGCGGCGGGTGACCACCCGAGCGACGCTGCGGCACGGGTCGGCGCGGTCTCCACCGCGGGATACTTCGCCTTCCTCGTCGGCCCGCCTGCGCTCGGTTTCCTCGCCGACCACGTCGGACTCCGGCTCACGATGACGGTCGTCCTGGCCCTGCTGGTCGTCGCGTCCACGCTGGCCGGTGCGCTCGCCACCGCCCGCCGCACCGACCCGGAGCCCGTACCGAACTAAGGGCTGTCGTCACACCGCCGTCGCACGACAGACGGCGGTGTGACGACAGCGCCTAATCCCAGAGGCCGGTGCTGTGTGCCGCGATCAGTGCGCCGATCCGCTCCAGCATCTCCGGGGCCGGCAGCGGATCGAGGCGGCGGCCGTCCCGCAGGCGCAGCGCCACCAGCCCGTCCGCCGCCTCCGCAGCGCCGATGACCACCTGGTACGGCACCAGCCGGGCCTCCCGGATCCTGGCCCCCAGGCTGCCGCGCTCCCGGCCGGAGACCTCCGCGCGCAGCCCGAGCGCGGCACAACGTCCGGCCAGGGCCTCGGCGTTCGGCTGTTCGGCGTCCGAGACCGGCAGGATCGCCAGCTGCACCGGTGAGAGCCAGGGCGGGAACGCGCCGCCGTGCTGCTCGATGAGGTGGGCGACGGCCCGCTCCACGCTGCCGATGATGCTGCGGTGCACCATGACCGGCCGGTGTTTCGCCCCGTCCGCGCCGATGTAGTGCAGATCGAACCGCTCCGGCTGGTGGAAGTCGACCTGGACGGTCGACAGGGTCGACTCGCGGCCCGCCGCGTCGGCGACCTGGACGTCGATCTTCGGCCCGTAGAAAGCGGCTTCGCCCTCGACGGCCTCGTACGGCAGCCCGGACGCGTCGAGGACCTCGGCCAGCAGGGCGGTCGAGCGCTGCCACATCTCCGGCGCGGCGACGTACTTCCCGCCCGGCCCCGGCAGTGAGAGCCGGAACCGGGCCGGGCGGACCCCCAGCGCCTCGTAAGCCCGCCGGATCATGTCCAGCGCGGTCCGCGCCTCCCCGGCGACCTGGTCCGGGGTGCAGAAGATGTGGGCGTCGTTCAGCTGGATGGCCCGGACCCGGGTCAGCCCGCCGAGCACCCCGGAGAGCTCGGAGCGGTACATGCCGCCCAGCTCGGCCATCCGCAGCGGCAGCTCGCGGTAACTGTGCGCGCGGGACCGGAAGATGACCGCGTGGTGCGGGCACAGGCTCGGCCGGAGCACGACCTGTTCGCCGCCCAGGTCCATCGGCGGGAACATGTCGTCGCTGTAGTGCGACCAGTGCCCCGAGATCTCGTACAGCTCCCGTTTGCCGAGCACCGGCGAGTACACGTGCCGGTAGCCCGCCAGTCGCTCGGCGGTGCGGATGTACTCCTCCAGAGCGTGCCGCAGCGCCGCGCCGTCCGGCAGCCAGTACGGAAGTCCCGCGCCGATCAGCGGGTCGGTGTCGAACAGCTCCAGCTCGCGGCCGAGTCTGCGGTGGTCGTGCATGGCGGTCTCCTCGCGTACGGAGGGCGAGTGACCGCAAGCGGAAGCCCCGGGGCACTCGCCCCGGGGCTTCGGACTGGTCAGCAGTCAGCGCGCCGGGACACTCTCCGGCGTCGTCGTCATCACAGCGCGCTTGTTCACGCGGCGGACGCTATCAGGGGTCCGCGGTCCGTCGCACGGGGATTTCCGCCGGGGGAGCACGTCGGCTCACCCCTTCTTCGCCGAGTCGAGGTGCGCGAACACCACGACGTTGTCCACGTAGTCCTTGGCCTTCTTGTCGTAGGTGCCGCCGCATGTGATCAGGCGCAACTGGGCGTCCGGGGTGTCGGCGTAGACCCGCTTGTCGGGGAACTTCGCCTTGCTGAACGTCTCGACGGTGTCGACCTTGAACGTGGCCACCGTGCCGTCCGTACGCGTGATGTCGACGGTCGCCCCGGGCCGCAGGAACCGCAGTTGGAGGAAGACGGCAGGGCCGGTCATCGTGTCGACGTGGCCCGCGACGATCGACGCGCCGCGTTCGCCGGGTGTCACGCCGCCCTTGAACCAGCCGACCAGGTTCGTGTCGTTCGGGGGAGGGGCGTCCAGGCGGCCGGAGGCCCCGATCGACAGCGGGGTGAAGGGGGCGTCCACCGCGATGGCGGGGATCCTCAGCCGCTTAGGCACGGAACGGCCCAGGGCCGGAGCGGCGGTGGGGGTGGGAGAGGGAACGGCCTGGCGGGGGACGGCGGCGGCAGGTGAGGAGGCGGGGGCGGCAGGGGCCGGGGTGGCGGGGGCCGGGGCGGCGGGTGCGGCGACTGCGAGCGGGGCGGGTGGTTTGTCGTCGGCCGAAGGGCCGATGGAGTTGTAGATGAGGAGCATGCCGAGCCCGGCCACGGCGGCGGGCCAGAGCAGGGCGCGGCCGAGGGAGACGGTGTCGGAGGCAGTCCGGGAGGAGGAGGAACCGGGCGACTGCGGGGCGGCCATGGGAATGTGCCTTTCGTCCGTACGGGGGCGGGGCGGTGCGGTGGTGGGGGCGGGCTCGGTGCGGTGGGCGCCCCGGGGAAAACGAAGGCGCCGCGGCCGCCGTCCGGAGGGACGGCGGCCGCGACAGGAATGCGGCCGGCTCGCGGTGCGGCCGGGTCAGGCCATCGCGCCACCCGTCGCCTGACGACGGCGCAGCTTGTACGCGCCGACACCGACACCACCGAGCAGCAGCAGCGAACCGGCCGCCAGGCCGCCGCCGGTCATCGCCATCGCGCCACCGCCGGTGTGCACGCCACCGCTGGGCTTGTCCTTCTTCCAGCCCTCGTCGCTCTTCTCGGTCTTCGACGACGTGTCGGACTTCTCGGCCTTCTCCGTCTTGCCGGCCTCGTCGCTGCCCGGCTGCCACTCCTTGGTCACCGTCATCGACATGGCACCGCCACCGGCGTGCATGCCGCCCTCGGGCTTGTCCTTCTTCCAGTCGGAGTTGCCGGCCTCGTCGTCCTTGCCGGGCTGCCACTCGGTGACGGTCTTGGCCAGGGCGCCGCCGCCGGTGTGCATGCCGCCGTTGGGCTTGTCCTTCTTCCAGTCGGAGTTGCCGGCCTCGTCGTCCTTGCCGGGCTGCCACTCGGTGACGGTCTTGGCCAGGGCGCCGCCACCGGTGTGCACGCCGCCGTTGGGCTTGTCCTTCTTCCAGCCCTCGTCGTCCTTGCCGGGCTGCCACTCGGTGACCGTCTTGGCCAGGGCGCCACCGCCGGTGTGGACGCCGCCGTTGGGCTTGTCCTTCTTCCAGCCGCCGTCCTCGCTGCTGGAGGACGAACCGCTGTCGTGCTCCCAGTCGCCGGTGGTCATGGCGTACGCGGAGGGAGCGGTGATCGTGAGGACCGCCGTGACGGCGGCCGTGGCGAACAGTGTGCGGGCAGAGCGCATCTGAACACGTTTCCTTTCGTCGCGACTGCGAGGAGTGACGGAGTGTCGACTCTGAGTGGCGCAGTCGCTACGTGATCCACCGTCAGCCCGGAGTCCGGGGCGCGCCATCGGGGAGCTCCGCATTGGAGCTACGGCGTGGGCTCATCGAGTGGCGAAGAACGGATAATCACCCGTTGGACGGCACGGCGCGCCGGGGAGAGGTTTGGCCGCGGCCCGATCCCCCGTTCGCTGACAGGGCCTCACCGTGCGGCAGCGCGTACGGCTCCGGTAAATGGGTTGCACCGCCGGCTCGCCCGCTGTTCTACTCGCCGCATCAGCCGACAGGACCAGGAGAAATCAATGCGCGGATCTCGCATGTTCGTCTCGACGGGAATTCACCCCACCGCTGACCACATGGAGATCCGTGCACACGCTCAATCTTGGAATTCTGGCGCATGTCGACGCCGGTAAGACGAGTCTGACCGAGCGGCTGCTCCACGCCGCCGGAATCATCGACGAGATCGGCCGCGTCGACGACGGGAACACACAGACCGACTCGCTCGCACTCGAACGGCAGCGCGGCATCACGATCAAGTCCGCCGTCGTCTCGTTCGCCCTCGACGACGTCACCGTCAACCTGATCGACACCCCCGGCCACCCGGACTTCATCGCCGAGGTGGAACGGGTCCTGAGTGTGCTCGACGGCGCGGTGCTGGTCATCTCCGCCGTGGAGGGCGTCCAGGCCCAGACCCGGGTGCTGATGCGTACGCTCCAGCGCCTGCGCATCCCCACGCTGATCTTCGTGAACAAGACCGACCGGGCCGGAGCCCGGTACGCGCAGGTGCTGCGCGAGATCACGGAGAAGCTCACCCCGCACCCGGTCGCCAGGGGACCGGCCGTCACCGGCCTCGGCACCCGCGAGGCCCGCAGCGTGCCGTACGCCGACGACGACCCCCGGTTCACGGACCGGCTCGCCGATCTGCTCACCGAGCACGACGACGGCCTGCTGGCCGCGTACGTCGAGGGCGGCGAGGAACTCGTACCGGCCCGGCTCAAGGCGGCACTGGCGGAGCAGACCCGGCGGGCCCTGGTCCACCCCGTCTACTTCGGCTCGGCCGTCACGGGCGCCGGTATCACCGCCCTGACCGACGGGATCAAGGAGTTGCTGCCCGCGGCCGGGAACGACGCGGACGGGCCGGTCTCCGGCACCGTCTTCAAGGTCGAACGCGGCCGGGCCGGCGAGAAGCTCGCCTGGGTCCGGATGTTCTCCGGGACCGTGCGCACCCGCGACCGGCTGGTGTTCGGGCAGGGCCCGGGCGCCGTGTCCGAGGGCAAGGTGACCGGTATCCGGGTCTTCGCCGACGGCGCGGACACCGACACCGGGTCGGTGGGCCCGGGGCGGATCGCGAAACTCCGAGGACTCGGGGACATCAGGATCGGTGACGCGGTCGGCGACATCAGTGCGGCGGCCACCGGGCACCACTTCGCCCCGCCGACGCTTGAATCCGTGGTGGAAGCCGCTCCGCCCGCCTCCCGGGGCGAACTGCATTTCGCTCTCGCGCAACTTGCCGAGCAGGATCCGCTGATCAATCTGCGGCAGGACGACATCCGTAAGGAAGTGTCCGTATCGCTCTACGGTGAAGTGCAGAAGGAAGTCATCCAGGCGACACTCGCGGACGAATTCGGAATCGACGTCACCTTTCGCGGAACCACGACCATCTGCCTGGAAAAGCCGTCGGGAACCGGATCGGCTTTCGAGATCATCGACAAGGACGACAACCCCTTTCTCGCGACGGTCGGACTGCGCGTCGATCCCGCCCCGCCCGGCAGCGGGGTCACCTACCGGCTGGAGGTGGAGCTCGGATCCATGCCGTACTCCCTGATGAGAGCCGTCGAGGAGACCGTCGCCGAAACGCTCGGACAGGGCCTGTACGGCTGGCGCGTCACCGACTGCACGGTCACGATGACGCACTCCGGCTACTGGCCCCGGCAGAGCCACTCGCACGCCGTCTTCGACAAGTCCATGTCAAGCACGGCCGGTGACTTCCGCCTGCTGACCCCGCTGGTCCTGATGGCCGCGCTCCGGCAGGCCGGAACCACGGTGTACGAGCCGATGCACCGCTTCCGGGCGGAGCTCCCGGCCGACACGCTCGGGCCGCTCCTGCCGGTCCTCGCCCGTCTGCGGGCCGTCCCGGGGCCGCCGTCCGTCGACGGCGCACGCTGTGTACTGGAGGGCGAGATCCCGGCTGCCCGGGTGCACGAACTCCAGCAGCGGCTGCCGGGGCTGACCCGCGGCGAAGGGCTGCTGGAGACCGCCTTCGACACCCACCGCCCCGTCACTGGCACCGTCCCGCAGCGCTCACGCACGGACCACAACCCGCTCGACCGGAAGGAGTACCTGCTGCACACGGTGAGGCGGGCAGGCGGCGGACCGGAGTGAGAGGCTGCCCGGCACCGTCAGTTCAGCATGGCCCCAGGCTGCCCGGCGCCGTCAGTTCAGCATGGCCCCCAGGCTGCCCGAAGCCGTCAGTTCAGCATGGCCCGGGCCGCCCGCGCACTCCCGCGCACCGCCTCCGCGGCGGCCGGATCGACATCCGCGACCACCTGCGCGTACTCCTCCATCTCCGCCGCCCCGCGCAGGAACTCCCCGCCGCGGACCAGCAGCTGGGCCCGCTCGTAGCGCAGCCGGGCCGGGTGCGACGGCAGGAGCAGGGACAGCTCCACCGCCCACAGCGCCACGTCGTTGCGCTCCGGGCGGGCCGCCGCCCACGCCCGGATGTTGTTCAGGATCCGCAGCACGGTCTCCAGCGGCTGCGCCGGCACCAGCATCGACGCCTCCAGCGACTGCCCGGTCGCGCCCGCCACCAGGAGTTCCGCGTCCTGACCCGTCAGCGGCCGCCCACCGGCGAACGGATCGGCCAGCACCCGCTCCGCCGGATCCCCGAAACCGACCACGAAGTGGCCCGGCAGCGCCACCCCGTACACCGGGGCGCCCGCCCGCCGGGCGACCTCGATCCACACCACCGACAACAGGATCGGCAGCCCGCGCCGCCGCCGCAGCACTTGGTGCAGCAGCGAGGACTCCAGCCGCTGGTAGTCCGCCGAAGCGCCCTCGAACCCGTACCGCTCACCGAGCAGTTCGGCCAGCGCCGAGGCCCAGGCACGGCCGTCGCGCAGCCCGTACGGCAGGAGACCCGCGAGCCGGTCCAGCTCGATCTGGGCCGCGTCCATGCCGTTCGCGTCCAGCGCGGGATCGGCCTCCGCGCCCAACAGCAGGCAGAGCAGCGCAAGATCCGGCCGCTCCGCCCGCGCCTCCTCGGCGAACCGGCGGTGCAGCTCGTCCTTGTCGTGCCTCTCGGGAGCCATCGGGCTACGCCGCCCGGAAGTGGTGGTACAGGTGGTGTGTCGCGAAGCCCATGCCGTCGTACAGCGCACGGGCACCCTCGTTGTCCGCCTCCACCTGGAGCCACGCGGCCGACGCGCCCTCGTCCATCGCCTGCCGGGCCAGCGCGGTCATCACGGTGGTGGCGAGCCCCCTCCTGCGGTGCTCGGGAGCCACCTCGACGGCCATGAAACCGGCCCACCGCCCGTCCACGACACACCGCCCGATCGCGGCCGGCGCCTCGTCCCCCGCCTCGCCCGGCACGGTCGCGAACCACACCGACGGGCCGCTGCCCAGGACCGCGGACACCTGCGGGCCCGGCGTCCCGACGCGCTGGTAGCGGGCGAGCCACATGTCGTCCACCGTGCGGCCGAGCCGCACCCGCGACACCTCCGCGGCCAGGTCGCCGATCGGGGCCAGCGCGGCGATCCGCACCTCCGCGGTCACCTCCCGCCGCCACCCGTGCCCCTCCAGCGCCGCGCACAACTCCTCCTGCGCACCCTCGGCGCCGGTCGCGGTCTGGATGTACGGGGGCAGGCCCCGGTCGCCGTACCACTGGCTGACGCGCCGGAGCGCCGCGTCGAGCGGCATGCCCGGATCTCCGAGCGGCAGCACGGAGTTGGCGCGCCGAGTGAACCCGCCGGCGGCGCGCAGCAGCCAGCCGCCCAGCGGTTCGCTCTCCACCGGCTGCCAGGCGCGTGCGCACACCCGGGCGAGTTCGGTGAAGGTGGCCGCGGGGCCGCGCCTGCGGGCCGGAGCGGCCGGTACGACCTTGCCCGCCACCAGGGACGACTCCGGGATCCGGACGGACTCACCACTCTTCGGTGTGACCGACAGCACACCCGTGTTCCAGGATGTGAGAACACCGACCGTGTCGGTGAATTTCGGTCCCTGGGTGCCGTCCTCGGTCAGGCGCCGGACTGATACCCGTTTGCCCACGTCAGCCGGTGCAATTCGGACCTCCAGCCGTCCGCCCATGGTGAATTCCACAGCTCTGTCCGCCCCTCCTGTTCGGATCGTGCCCGGGAACGGAGATACTAGGTGCGGGCATCGACGACGCCGCGCTCCCGCGCGAGAGCCAACGCCCTACCGAGGAGGAACGACAGCGTGACCTACGTCATCGCGCAGCCTTGTGTCGACGTAAAGGACAAGGCCTGCATCGAAGAGTGCCCCGTCGACTGTATCTATGAGGGCCAGCGGTCCTTGTACATCCACCCGGACGAGTGCGTCGACTGTGGAGCCTGCGAGCCGGTCTGCCCGGTCGAGGCGATCTTCTACGAGGACGACACTCCGGAGGAGTGGAAGGACTACTACAAGGCGAACGTCGAGTTCTTCGACGACCTCGGGTCGCCGGGTGGTGCCTCCAAGCTGGGTCTGATCGAGCGCGACCACGCGTTCATCGCCGCCCTGCCGCCGCAGAACCAGTAACAGCGCCCCGGCACGTGCGTCGCCCCGGTCCCGTACGGCTCGTCACCGTGCGGGACCGAGGTGTTTCCCGCAGCCCCTCCGGGTCGCCGGCGTGAACCCCGTACGAGAAAGCAGAGATCCGTGTCCGCAGTCTCCTCCCGTCTCCCGGTCTTTCCCTGGGACAGGCTCGCGCCCTACAAGTCGACGGCCGGCGGCCACCCGGACGGCATCGTAGACCTGTCCGTGGGCACGCCCGTCGACCCGGTGCCCGAACTGATCCAGCAGGCGCTCGTCGCCGCGGCGGACAGCCCCGGCTATCCGACGGTGTGGGGGACGGCCGCGCTGCGTGACGCCCTCACCGGCTGGGTGGAGCGCCGCCTGGGCGCCGTCTCGGTGACGCACGAGAACGTGCTGCCCGTCGTCGGCTCCAAGGAGCTCGTGGCGTGGCTGCCGACCCAGCTCGGCCTCGGCGCCGGTGACAAGGTCGCCTACCCGCGGCTCGCCTACCCGACGTACGAGGTCGGCGCCCGGCTGTGCGGTGCCGAGCCCGTCGTCTACGACGACCCGACCGACCTCGATCCGGCCGGACTGAAGCTGCTCTGGCTCAACTCGCCGTCCAATCCGACGGGCCGGGTCCTGGCCAAGGACGAGCTGACCCGGATCGTCGCCTGGGCGCGCGAGCACGACGTGCTGGTCTTCAGCGACGAGTGCTACCTGGAGCTCGGCTGGGAGGCCGAACCGGTCTCCGTGCTCCACCCGGACGTCTGCGGCGGTACGTACGAGGGCGTCGTCGCCGTCCACTCGCTCTCCAAGCGCTCCAACCTCGCCGGCTACCGCGCCGCCTTCATCGCGGGCGACGCGGCCGTGCTGAGCGAGCTGCTGCTGATCCGCAAGCACGGCGGGATGATGACGCCGGCCCCCGTCCAGGCGGCGACGGTCGCCGCGCTCGGCGACGACCGCCACGTGGCCGAGCAGCGCACCCGGTACGCGGACCGGCGCACGGCCCTGCGCACGGCGCTGGAGGCCCACGGGTTCCGCATCGAGCACAGCGAGGCGAGCCTCTACCTCTGGGCGACGCGCGACGAGCCCTGCTGGGACACCGTGGCGTACCTGGCGGAACTGGGGATCCTGGTGGCGCCGGGAGACTTCTACGGGCCGGCGGGCGACCGCTTCGTGCGCGTGGCGTTCACGGCGACCGACGAGCGCGTGGCTGCCGCGGTCAAGCGACTGGGCTGAGCCGCCCGTACATGTGGAGGGGCCCCGGGAGTGCGCACTCCCGGGGCCCCTCCACATGTACGGGCGTGGTGCGGATCAGCCGATCGGCAGGCCGCCGAGCTTGTCGGTGGGCAGGCCGCCCTTGGTCACGGCACCGGTCGCGTCGCCGAGGGTGTCGCTCGCGCCGCCCTTGGCGGCCTTGCCGGCACCCTTCGCCGCGGGCGCGGCCTTGCCGCCCGCCTCGCCGAGGGTCTTGGCCGCCACCGGCAGAGTGGTCCCGACGACCTTGCCGCCGGCCTTGCCCGCGGTGTCGGTGGCCGGCTGGGCCGCGTCGACTGCCTGGCCGAGTCCGGCGCCGTCGACGGTGGTGAGACCGCCGAGCTCCGGGGCCTGCGGGAGCTGCGCGGCACCTGCGACACCGGCCGCACCGACCACGGGGGCCGCACCCGCCGCGATCAGCAGCGCGGTACGGGCGATCCGACGGGTCAGGGGGAGGGACATGATGCTCCTTCGACGGGGTGGAAATCCTGGTGTCCGTGGGTCGGACGCCATGACAACCGTCGTGGGGGAGGGAGAGGTTGCGGTGTGCCGAGGTAAAGATCGGGTAATGCGTCACATAATCCGCAACGGAGAAACCCGGGCGTACGAGGCAGGGCGGGACCGTGCGCCGAACCGTCACTTCCCTTTGGCCGCAAGGAGACAGCTGCGTACGGAAGGCGGTCCGCGGAGCGCTGTACGGAGACCGTACGGAGGAGGAGCGGACCCCCTGTACGGGTGACAGGTCGTACTACTGCGCGAGGTGTATCCGGACTGTGGTGGAGCCCGATTCCTTGCGCTCCGTCCGCCAGCCCGACCCGGAGGCCCACTTCCTGCCGGCGTACGCGACCTCGTCGATGCCGAGCGCCTCGGACTGCGCGACCGCCCAGTGCGCGAGTTCCCAGCCGCGCTGCGGAGCACCGTCCTGGCCGGCCCTGCGGGTTGCCTGCACCGGAACCGAGAGCGTCCCCGTGCCCGCGGCCGCACCGGCGGCAGGCGTGTCCGCTGCCGCCGCGTCCCGCGAAGGCAGCACGTCCTTGCCGAAGGAGCGGACCAGCGCAGCCCGGACCTTCGCCGCCTCGCCCGTCCCGGCCGTGCTCCGTGGCGGATCGCAGTTCAGGGCCGCCGGCGCCCGGCCGGTCAGCGCCGCGGCCAGCAGCGCGGCATCCGGCTCGTGCTTCGCGTACGCCTGCGGGAAGCCACTGCGCTGGACCCGCTGCGCGGCCACGGTGAGCGGCAGCCGTGAGTAGCCGGGCACCTCGGCCAGGTGCTCGTAGAACCTCCCGGCCGAATAGACGGGATCCAGGATCTGCTTCTCGGTGCCCCAGCCCTGCGAGGGGCGCTGCTGGAAGAGACCCAGCGAGTCCCGGTCGCCGTGCTCGATGTTGCGCAGACCGGACTCCTGCAGCGCCGTCGCCAGCGCGATCGTCACCGCGCGCTCCGGCATGCCGCGGGTGGTGCCCACGGCGGAGATCGTCGCGGCGTTCGCCGCCTGCTCCGAGGTCAGCCGGTACGTCCGTCCCTCGCCGGCCGAACCGTCGGCCGACTCCACGGTGCACTGGTCGGAACCCCTGCCGCCGGTCACGTACTGCACGGTCAGATAACCGGCCACCGCCGTGAGCACGGCAAAGGCCGCCGTGAGGCGCAGACGGCGGCTGCGGGCGGTGTGTCGGCGGGCAGGGGCAACGGTCCGGGGCACGGGGCCACCGTACGCGAGGCACTAGGGTCGTAGCCATGGCCGAAAGCACGCTTGACCTCACACTGGACGGACCCGCGCTCACCGCATGGCTCGTCGACTTCCCCTCGGTCAGCGGGGAGGAGAAGGCCCTCGCCGACGCCGTCGAGTCGGCGCTGCGGACGCTGCCGCACCTGACCGTCGACCGGCACGGCAACAACGTCGTGGCCAGGACGAACCTGGGCCGCGCCGAGCGCGTCGTACTGGCGGGTCACATCGACACCGTGCCGATCGCCGACAACGTGCCCTCGCGCCTCGACGAGGACGGCCTCTTGTGGGGCTGCGGCAGCTCCGACATGAAGTCGGGCGTCGCCGTCCAGCTGAGGATCGCCGCCACCGTGCCCGAGCCCAACCGCGACCTCACCTTCGTCTTCTACGACAACGAAGAGGTCGCCGCCGACCTCAACGGCCTCGGACACATCGCCGCCGCCCACCCCGACTGGCTGACGGCCGACTTCGCCGTCCTCCTGGAGGGCTCCAACGGCGAGGTCGAGGGCGGCTGCCAGGGCACGCTGCGCGTCTTCCTGCGCATGGAGGGCGAGCGGGCGCACTCCGCCCGCAGCTGGATGGGGTCCAACGCCGTCCACGCCGCCGCCCCCGTCCTCGAAAGGCTCGCCGCGTACGAACCGCGCAAGCCGGTGATCGACGGACTGGAGTACCACGAGGGGCTCAACGCCGTACGGATCGAGGGCGGCGTCGCCAACAACGTCATCCCCGACGCCTGCACCGTCGTCGTGAACTACCGCTACGCCCCCGACCTGAGCGCCGAGCAGGCCATCGCCCATGTGCACGAGGTCTTCGCCGACTGCGGAGTCGCCGAGTTCATCGTCGACGACCACTCGGGCGCGGCCATGCCGGGCCTGTCCCACCCCGCGGCCCAGGCCTTCATGGACGCGGTCGGCGGCACCGCCAGGCCCAAGTTCGGCTGGACGGACGTGGCACGCTTCGGCGGCCTCGGCGTTCCCGCGGTGAACTACGGCCCCGGCGACCCGGTCCTCGCCCACAAGCGCAACGAGCACGTGAAGGTCGAACGGATCACCCACTGCGAGGACCGGCTCCGCTCCTGGCTCACGACCTGACCCATGACATTCCCCTGCCCGTAACCTCCGGCGATCTACGCTGGCGGGAGACAGGGCGCCGCAGGGCGGCTCTGACGTCGGCGTAGGGAGCAGGTATGGGCAACGCGGAGGACGCAAGGATCCCTGAGGGCGCGGAGGTACCCGAGGGAGCGGTCAAGCCCGAGGAACAGCGACTCGGCCCGGTGCTGCGCCGCAGGGACCAGGTGCAGCCCGGCACGACCGACCAGCGGCTGCTGGACTCCGAGGGCGACTCCGAGTGGGTGCACACCGACCCGTGGCGGGTCATGCGCATCCAGTCGGAGTTCGTCGAGGGCTTCGGCGCGCTCGCCGAACTGCCGAGCGCCATCAGCGTCTTCGGATCCGCCCGCACACCCGCCGGTGCGCCGGAGTACGAGGCGGGTGTGCGCATCGGCCGCGCGCTCGTCGAGGCGGGCTTCGCGGTGATCACCGGGGGCGGCCCCGGAGCGATGGAGGCGGCGAACAAGGGGGCCCGGGAGGCGAAGGGCGTCTCGGTCGGCCTCGGCATCGAGCTGCCTTTCGAGTCGGGCCTCAACCCGCACGTCGACATCGGCGTCAACTTCCGCTACTTCTTCGTCCGCAAGACGATGTTCGTGAAGTACGCACAGGGCTTCGTCGTCCTGCCCGGCGGCCTCGGCACCCTGGACGAGCTCTTCGAGGCCCTCACCCTCGTCCAGACGGGCAAGGTCACCCGCTTCCCGATCGTGCTGTTCGGTACGGAGTACTGGGGCGGCCTGGTGGACTGGCTGCGGGACACGGTGGTGGCCCAGGGCAAGGCGTCGGCGAAGGACCTGCTGCTGTTCCACGTCACGGACGACGTGGACGAGGCGGTGAACCTGGTGACGAAGGAGGTCGGGCGGTAGCCCTTCCGGTCCCTCCGGCGTGCCCACTACTCCGGCCCGCCGCCCCTTTCTCTTCCACCCTCCGCCCCTTCCAGCCCCCTCCGGCGTTCGAGGAGCGGGGTCCGGGGCGGAGGCCCCGGTTACGGGAAGGGGCGGGGGGCACAGGCCCGCCGCAGGCGCCGCCCCGAGTCGCCGCGCCCCGACGCCCCGCCCCGTCCGGGCCCCGCTACGCCAACCCCCGCCGCGCCACCGCCGGCGCCCGGTGCCCGGCGATGGACGCCACCATGTCCAGGACGTCCCGCGTCTCCGCCACCTCGTGCACCCGGTACACCCGCGCCCCCAGCCACGCGGACACCGCGGTCGTCGCCAGTGTGCCGAGCAGCCGTTCCTTCACCGGCCGGTCGAGCGTCTCGCCGACGAAGTCCTTGTTGGACAGCGACACGAGCACCGGCCACCCCGTCTCCGCCATCTCGCCGAGCCGACGCGTCGCCTCCAGCGAGTGCCGGGTGTTCTTCCCGAAGTCGTGACCGGGGTCGATCATGATCCCGTCCGGCCGGACCCCCAGTCCCACGGCCCGCTCGGCCAGCCCCACGGTCACCCGCAGGATGTCGGCCATCACGTCCTCGTACCCGGCCCGGTGCGGCCGGGTCCGCGGCTCGGCGCCGCCCGCGTGCGTGCAGACCAGACCGGCCCCGTACCGCGCGGCGACCTCCGCCAGCTTCGGGTCGACCCCGCCCCACGCGTCGTTCAGCAGGTCGGCCCCGGCCTCGCAGACGGCCTCCCCGACATCGTGGCGCCAGGTGTCGACGCTGATCACCACGTCCGGGTGGCGGCGGCGCACCTCGGCGACGAACCCCACGGTGCGACGGGCCTCCTCCTCGGCGGTGACCTCGTCGCCGGGTCCCGCCTTCACTCCGCCGATGTCGATGATCGCGGCGCCGTCGGCCACGGCCTGCTCGACCCGGGAGAGCGCGGGCTCGTCGAGGAAGGTGGCGCCCTGGTCGTAGAAGGAGTCCGGGGTGCGGTTCACGATCGCCATGATCACCGGCTCGTGCGCACCGAACTCGCGCCGGCCCAGCCTGAGCGCACCGCTTCGCATCCCGAGTCTCTCCTTCGAACCTTTGAATCCGCCCAGCAGATCTCCGCCGGAGCCGACTGCGACCCTAACTGTCAGTGCCGCATGGCACGATCGGACCCGGACGAATTCCGCTCCCGGGGAGATACGCGTGTTCTGGTTCTTGCTGCTCGCGATGGTGGTGGTGGTTGCCGCGGTCACGCTCGCCGTGGTCGGCGGAGGGAAGAGCGCCGTCCTGCAGGACGTGGCGCCCGAGCAGCTGACGGATCCGCTGCCCGCGACGCGCCCGGTCGGCCGCGCGGATGTCGAGGCGCTCCGGCTGCCGGTAGCCGTGCGCGGCTACCGGATGGCCGATGTGGACGAGGCGCTGGGCCGGCTCGGCGCCGAGCTCGCCGAGCGGGACGCCCGGATCGCGGAGCTGGAGTCGGCGCTCGCCGGCGCCCAGGCCACGAGAGCCGGCCGTCCCGATCTTCTGAAGCAGCCCCAGGACGCCCCAGGGTCGCCCTGGGAGGCTCCGGAGCCGCAGGGCGGGGCCCAGCGGCCCGACGAGGAGCCCGGACGATGAGCGGCGGCGCCGAAGCGGCGGCGGACGGCGGACTGCGCTGCCCGTGGGGCCTGTCCACCGAGGACTACCTCGTCTACCACGACACCGAATGGGGCCGGCCGGTCCACGGCGACGACGCCCTCTTCGAACGGCTCTGCCTGGAGGCGTTCCAGTCCGGGCTGTCCTGGCTGACGATCCTGCGCCGCCGTGAGGGCTTCCGCAGCGCGTTCGCCGGGTTCAGCATCCCGAAGGTGGCGGCGTTCACCGACACGGACCGGGAGCGGCTCCTCGCCGACGCGGGCATCATCCGCAACCGGGCGAAGATCGACGCCACCCTCGCCAACGCCCAGGTGCTGACAGGCTGGCAGGACGGCGAGCTGGACGAACTGATCTGGTCGTACGCCCCCGATCCCGCGAGCCGCCCCGCCCCCCGCGTCCTCGGGGACGTGGCGGCCGTCACCGCGGAGTCCACGGCTCTGTCGAAGGACCTCAAGAAGCGCGGGCTGCGGTTCATCGGTCCGACGACGGCCTACGCCCTGATGCAGGCGTGCGGCCTGGTCGACGACCATCTCGCGGACTGCGTGGCCCGCGGCGGCGGTTCCCCGGCGTAGGGCCTCTCGTTCGGATCGGGCCGGACTACCGCCCGACGTACTTCGGCGACCTGTCCTTGTCGAGGAACGCCTGCACCGCGATCCCGTGGTCCTGCGACGCGCCCGCCCTCGTCTGGAGTTCGTCCTCCTTCTCGAGCGCTTCGCCCAGGGTGTGGCCGGCGCCGTAGGCCAGCGACTCCTTGAGCGCCGCGTACGCCACCGTCGGGCCGTTCGCGAGGGCGCGGGCCACCGCGGTGGCCTCGGCGGCGAGGTCGGCGGCGGGCACCAGCTTGTTCACGATGCCCAGGTCACGGGCGTCCTGCGCGGAGATGGAGCGCGGGAAGAGCAGCAGATCGGCGGCGCGGCTGTGGCCGATCAGCCGGGGCAGCGTCCACGACACACCCGAGTCGGCCGTGAGGGCGACCCCGGCGAACGAGGTGTTGAACGAGGCGGTGTCGGCGGCGACGCGGTAGTCGCAGGCGAGGGCGAAACCGAAGCCCGCTCCGGCTGCGGCGCCGTTGACCCCGGCGACGACCGGCTTCGGCATCTCGGTGAGCGCCCGCACGATCGGGTTGTAGTGCTCCCGCACGGTGCTCAGCGCGTTGCCGCCGCCCGACGTGCGGACCTCGGCCAGCTTGGAGAGGTGCTCCTTGAGGTCCTGGCCGACGCAGAAGGCGCGCCCGCCGGCCGCGGTGAGCAGAACCGCCCGCACGGCGGTGTCGGCACCGGCCGACTGCACGGCGTCGCGCAACGCCACCTTGGCCGCGGTGTTCATGGCGTTCATCGCGTCCGGGCGGTTGATCGTGATCGTCGCGAGCCCGTCGCTCACTTCGTAGAGCACGGAGTCGTCGTGATCGGCCATGTGCGGTCCCCTTTGCGCCTGGTTCAACATGCCTGTCCAGGCAAGCATGGCCGACTTCGGCGAGGGCGAACATGTGACCTGCGTCTAACGATTCCGCCGCGATGAGGGGGGCGAGGGGACGGAGTATCGCAGTCGGATCGCCGAATTGGGTGGTTTTGAGAGAGCGCGTTGCGCAAGCGATGCAGAGCGATGTTGGTCATCGGGGTCTGTGATGCGGGATAATGGCCTGGAAGCAATGTGTTCGATGCCGGTGAGGCAGCGCCTGTCATGGGGCCGCCGGTTGCGATGAGCTGGTTTCAGGAAGGGGAACGAGCATGGCGGCCATGAAGCCGCGGACGGGCGACGGCCCGCTCGAGGTGACAAAGGAGGGGCGGGGCATCGTCATGCGCGTTCCGCTCGAAGGCGGCGGTCGGCTTGTCGTGGAGCTGACTCCGGACGAGGCCGATGCACTCGGCGATGCCCTCAAGAAGGTCGTCGGCTAGCAGAGGCGCCCACACTTCACCACTGCCCCGGCACGGTCTCCGTGCCGGGGCAGTGGTGCGTTCCGGGGCGTGGCGGCGGGTGGGGCTCAGCCCCGTCGTACCGCGCAGAGGAGGCCGTCGCCCACCGGCAGCAGCGTGGCCATCAGTTCCTGGCTCTCGCGGACCGCCCGCAGCAGCTCGCGCAGGCGCAGCACCTCCGCGGGCTGGGCGGCGGAGTCGACCGTACGGCCGTCCGCGAAGACGCCCTCGAAGCAGACCAGACCGCCAGGTCGCAGCAGGCGCAACGATTCGGCGAGGCAGTCCAGGCTCTCCAGCCGGTCGCCGTCGCAGAACACGAGGTCGTATCCGCCGTCCGCCAGTCGGGGGAGTACGTCGAGGGCGCGGCCGGGGATGAAGCGGGCCCGGTTGGCGGCGAAGCCCGCCGCCCGGAACGCCTCACGGGCGAACTGCTGGCGCTCGGGTTCCGGGTCGACCGTGGTCAGGACCCCGTCGGGGCGCATGCCGTGCAGCAGATAGAGGCCGGACACGCCCGTGCCGGTGCCGATCTCGGCGACCGCTTTGGCATCCGTCGTGGCGGCGAGAAGGCGCAGCGCAGCGCCGGTGCCTGGTGACACCGAGCGAAGTCCCGCGTCCCGTGCCCGGTCCCGGGCCCAGCGCAGTGCTTCGTCCTCGGCGACAAAGGCGTCGGCGAACGCCCAGCTCGTCTGCCGGTTGGCGGTGATGACCCTCTCCTGTCCCCGTAGTTGGCGCAACGGTGACTGTATCCGCTGCACCCGGGAACCCGCAGATGGGACCGGGCGTTAGGGAAGGGCAGGGGAAAGCACGTGGATCGGGCCCGCGAACCGGGCCCCGGACCGGCGGGCGGGACGTTCCCGGGGGAGACCCCGGCCCCAGCAGGAAAAAGGCTTATCCGGAGCTAACGGGCGAGGTGGCTATGGTAGGGGCTCCACTGGACACCACCAGAGCCGACAGGGGAGGTGCGGCTGCGCCTGTGGATCGGGGAGGAGTGCTGCGGCGCTTTCTCAGGTCGGCGGGTGAGCCGAAATCCGTGACCAACATTGCTGACCGTTCTTCCAACGACTCCGCACCGACCGCGACCTTCGCCTCAGATGCGGACTCCCAGGCGTGGACGCCGCCCTCATGGGAAGAGATCGTCAGCACGCACAGCGGTCGTGTCTACCGCCTTGCCTACCGACTGACGGGTAACCAGCACGACGCCGAGGATCTCACTCAGGAGGTCTTCGTCCGGGTGTTCCGTTCGCTGTCGACGTACACACCCGGCACCTTCGAGGGCTGGCTGCACCGCATCACGACCAACCTGTTCCTGGACATGGTCCGTCGTAAGCAGCGCATCCGTTTCGACTCCCTCGGGGACGACGCCGCGGAGCGGCTGCCGAGCCGTGAGCCGTCGCCGCAGCAGGTCTTCAACGACACCCACTTCGACGCGGACGTCCAGCAGGCGCTGGACACCCTCGCGCCCGAATTCCGGGCCGCGGTCGTGCTGTGCGACATCGAGGGACTTTCGTACGAGGAGATCGCCGCGACACTCGGCGTGAAGCTCGGCACCGTGCGCAGCCGTATCCACCGCGGACGCTCGCACCTGCGCAAGGCGCTGCAGCACCGCTCGCCCGAGGCCCGTGCCGAGCAGCGCTCCCTGGCGGGCGCCCTCGTGTCAGGGGAGGGCGGAACGGCGTGAGTGGCACAGGCCCGACCTCCGCGGAGCAACACCTGGGGGACCGTCTCGCCGCGCTGGTCGACGGCGAGCTGAAGCACGACGCCCGCGACCGGGTCCTCGCCCACCTCGCGACCTGCGGCAAGTGCAAGGCCGAGGCTGCCGCCCAGCGGCGCCTGAAAAGTGTCTTCGCACAGTCGGCCCCGCCCTCGCCCTCCGAGGGGTTCCTTGCCCGTCTCCAGGGCCTTCCCGGTGGACCGGGCGGTGACGACGACCGTCGGGGAAGACCCCTGGGTGATCCGGGGCGCTTCGGCGACGGCGCCCTTCCCGTGATGCACCCCCACGGCAGCCGCGCGGAATCTCCTTCCGACGGCTCCGGGCCGGCCACCTTCGGCTACCTCCCGACGTTGCACGGTTCGACCGCCGTGCTGCCCGCCGCTCCGGCCGGTTCCGTCTTCCGGATCCATGACGTCGGCCGTGAGGGCGACCGCTCACCGTGGCGCGGGCGCCGGTTCGCCTTCGCCGCCGCCAGCGCCGTGTCGCTGGCCGCCATCGCGCTCGGCGGTGCCCTGCCGACGGACTCCGGCACCGAGACCCCCGCGCGTGCCGAGGGCCCGGGCAGTGCCGTGGCCCCGCTCGACGCCGACGCCCGCGCGGAGAGCGGCACCGTCAGCCGTCGCGGAGGCAGCAGCCACGGCACGCTCGCCGCGGCCGGCACCGACCGCCCGTTCTCGCTCGCGGTGAACGCGGCGCCGTTGACGTTCTCCTCGACACCCTCCCTGCTCGGCAACGGCGGTCTCGGCGGGAACCCGTTCGCGTTCCCCGCCCGGACCACCGTGTCCGCGCCGTCGCTGATACGCCCCGACGCAAGCGACCCGTTGTTCGCCCGTGCCCTCGGCAGCGGACTCGCCCCGGCCACCCCGGCACCCTCCCCGGAACCGTCCCGGAGCCCCACCACGGCCGCCGGAGTGCCGGCCCCCGCCCAGCACGGTCTGCCGCTTTCGCCCCGTCACCCATGAAGGTCTCCGTACGGGGCGGCGCAGGGCATCCGTAAACCTGGTTGAATTCCGGCAGGATTTTCGGAGGGACGCCCCTGTCGGGGCGTGCAGAGGCCGGTTCACGGCAGTTGCGGGGAGAGCATGGACGACGGGAAGACCACCGAGCCGAAGGCGAAGTGGTGGAGCCGGCCCACGCCGGGGCGCAGCACGCGCACGGCGCCCCAGGAGCCGTCGCCCGTCGAGGACGCGATGCCCCCGGCCGACGCACCCGCCGTGAGCGAGGCACCCCAGGACGCGCCGCGCGAGACCCCCACACCTGAGCCCGCACCGGCCGGGCCCCCGTCGCCCGAGACGCTGGTGCCCGCGGTCCAGGCCCCCGAGCCCCCGGTGCCGACTCCGCGGGCCGCGCAGCCGCTCCACGAGCCCGATCAGTACAGCACCCCGCCCTACGGCGGCCCCGGCCCGTGGGCGCCCGCACCTCCCGTGCAGCGGCCGACCCCGGCCCACGGCACCCCCGTCCCCCCGCCCTACGCGGGATCGAACGGCTCCGGCATGACGCTGCCGCCCGCCCCGGCGTCCGCCTTCCAGACCCCGCAACCCCAGCCGCACCCGCAGGCCCCGGCGCCCCACCCGCAGCCGCACGCCCAGCCTCCGTCGCCGCAGTGGGTCCAGTACGACCCCTGGGGCGCCCCGCGGCAGCCCCTCATCACCCAGCCCGGGCCGCCGCTCGGCCCCGACGGCCGGCGGAGGAGCCGGCGGGGGCCGGTCGTCATCGGCGCGCTGCTCCTCGCCCTGGTGGCGGGCGGCATCGGCGGCGGCATCGGCGCCTACATCGAGCGCAACGGCGGCCTCACCGCGGTCGAACTGCCCCAGGACGAGAGGAACGGCGGCGGACGCGCCCCCGACAGCGTCGCGGGCATAGCGGCGAGTGCCCTGCCCAGCGTGGTCACCCTGCACGTCAGCGGCACCACCGAATCGGGCACCGGCACCGGCTTTGTCCTGGACGGCCGGGGCCACATCCTGACCAACAACCACGTGGTCGCTCCGGCCGGTTCCTCCGGCGACATCACCGTGACGTTCAGCGGCGGCGAGACGGCGAGCGCCGAGATCGTCGGCACGGACAGCGGCTACGACCTGGCCGTGGTCAAGGTCAGCGGGGTCTCGGGCCTGAAGCCCCTGCCCCTGGGGAACTCCGACAACGTGCAGGTCGGCGACCCGGTGGTGGCCATCGGCGCACCCTTCGACCTGTCCAACACCGTCACGTCCGGCATCATCAGCGCCAAGGACCGGCCCATCACCGCAGGCGGTGAGAAGGGTGACGGGAGCGACATCAGCTACGTCGACGCGCTCCAGACCGACGCCCCGATCAACCCGGGCAACTCCGGCGGCCCGCTGGTGGACACCGACGCGCACGTGATCGGGATCAACAGCGCCATCCGCGCCGCCGACAGCGGTTCGACGACGGAGGGCGGCCAGTCCGGTTCCATCGGGCTCGGCTTCGCCATCCCGATCAACCAGGGCAAGCGCGTCGCCGAGGAGCTCATCAACACCGGGAAGGCCACCCACCCGGTGATCGGTGTGAGCCTCGACATGAAGTACACGGGCGACGGTGCCAAGGTCGGGGCCGAGGGCGCCGACGGCAAGTCCTCCGTCACCGAGGGAGGTCCCGGGGCGAAGGCGGGCATCCGGCCGGGTGACGTCATCACCGAAGTGGACGGCAGGCGGGTGCACAGCGGGGAGGAGCTGATAGTGAAGATCCGCTCGCACCGGCCGGGCGACCGGCTGAAGCTCACGCTGACCCGCGGTGGTAAAGACCTGTCCATGACTTTGACGCTCGGCTCGGCAACGGGCACGTGACGGCCACGAGGAGCTACCGCCCGGACAGTTTCGCCGGGTACCGTGGGCCGAGTCCGGACCCCCATCCGACCTGGTCGCGGAGAACACGAGGAGCCGCAAGGTGTTCAATGACATAGGCCCACTGGAGCTGGTGGCGCTCGCCATCATCGGCGTGCTCGTCTTCGGCCCGGACAAGCTCCCCAAGGTCATCCAGGACGCCTCGCGTTTCATCCGCAAGATCCGGGAGTTCTCGGAGAGCGCCAAGGAAGACATCCGTACGGAGCTCGGCCCGGAGTTCAAGGACTTCGAGTTCGAGGACCTGAACCCGAAGACGTTCGTCCGTAAGCAGCTCATGGACGGCAACGACGACCTCGGGCTGAAGGAGATCCGGGAGAGCTTCGACCTGCGCAAGGAGGTCGCCGAGGTCACCGACGCGGTGAACGGGCGCGAGACCCCTGCCGCGGAGGCGAAGACCGGCGTGTCGGGCGCGGCCGCGGTCACCGCGGCCAACGGCTCGGCGGGCGCTCCCGACCTGCTCAAGAAGCGTGAGGAGCCCACGAAGGCCGACCACCCGCCGTTCGACGCAGACGCCACCTGACCCACGTCAATCCCGACTCGTCCGGACGGTATGGCTATTCTCCATCTGTCCGGTTGTGAGTACGCCCGCGGGGGGCGGGCCGCTCCGGACCTTGACGATCGAGGAGGCGGCCGGGCAGATGGAGACAACGAGTCGGGTGGGCGCGGATGGTGCGCCGGACACAGCCACGGCGGAGGGGGTGCCGGCGGCCCGGCTCACGGTCGACGGCTATCTGCAGGCGCCGTTCCCCTGGTACGGACTGGACGAGGCCTTCACCGGGCGGCGCTGGCTGATGCAGGTGGGCACCGCGGCGGACGGCACGGTGCAGCACGGCTCGACCGGTCACGGTGACGAGCCGTCGGTACGGGGCGGCGACTCCGGTGCGGACAAGCAGCGCTTCGCGGTGGTCGTCACCGTCGCCAGCAGCCCGGTACGGCGCAGCGGCGACGGCACGGGGGTCCTGGACGCGACGACCGTCTCCTCGGCTGCCTGGCTGGCAGGCTCCGGCCTGCTCGCCTACACCTGGCCCCCGCAGTTGGACCACACCCTGCGCGACGACTGGCTGGACCAGCAGACGGAGACGGCGTTCGAGCTCGCCGACGATCTGGACGGCCCCGCGTGGTCGGTGCTGTCGCTGCCGGTCGACGGTGTGCCGGTGCCCTTCCACTACCGCGAGTCCGAGTTCGGCTGGGTGCTGGCGGGGTCGGCGCACGGCGTGCACATCGGGGCTTACGGGCGGGGGATGAGCGCGTACGGGCTGGGGTTCTCGGTCGTCGAGGACATCGCGTCGTACGCGTAGCCGCCGGGCGGTTCACGAACCACGCACAAGGTGCCGGGACCCGGGGTCCCGGCACCTTTTCGCGTCGTGTCCGCGATCAGAACTTGTTGCGCGGGGTGATGCCCAGCGACATGCCGGACAGGCCGCGCTGACGGCCTCCCAGCTTGTCCGCGATGGAGCGCAGTGCCTTGCCGGCCGGGGAGTCGGGGTCGGAGAGCACGACGGGCTTGCCCTCGTCGCCGCCCTCGCGCAGCCGTACGTCGATCGGGATGGAGCCGAGCACCGGCACCTCCGCGCCGACCGTCTTGGTCAGGCCCTCGGCCACCCGTGCGCCACCGCCCGAGCCGAACACGTCGACCATCTCGTCGCAGTGCGGGCACGGCATGCCCGACATGTTCTCGACGACGCCGACGATCTTCTGGTGGGTCTGCACGGCGATCGAACCGGCCCGCTCGGCCACCTCGGCGGCGGCCTGCTGCGGGGTCGTGACGACCAGGATCTCCGCGTTCGGCACCAACTGGGCCACGGAGATCGCGATGTCACCGGTGCCCGGCGGCAGGTCGAGCAGCAGGACGTCCAGGTCGCCCCAGTACACATCGGCGAGGAACTGCTGGAGCGCGCGGTGCAGCATCGGTCCGCGCCACACCACCGGGGCGTTGCCGGGGGTGAACATGCCGATGGAGATGACCTTCACGCCGTGCGCCGACGGCGGCATGATCATGTTCTCGACCTGGGTCGGCTTGCCGTCGGCGCCGAGCATCCGGGGCACGCTGTGCCCGTAGATGTCCGCGTCCACGACACCGACCTTGAGCCCGTCGGCCGCCATCGCCGCCGCGAGGTTCACCGTCACGGAGGACTTGCCGACGCCGCCCTTGCCGGAGGCGACCGCGTACACCCGGGTCAGCGAACCGGGCTGGGCGAACGGCACCTCGCGCTCCGCCGTTCCGCCGCGCAGCGAGGTCGCGAGTTCCTTGCGCTGCTCGTCGCTCATGACGTCGAGCGTGACCTCGACCCGGGACACCCCCTCGACGCGTGCCACCGCCTCCGTCACGTTCTTGGTGATCGTCTCGCGCATCGGACAGCCGGAGACGGTGAGATACACCGTGACAGCGACCACACCGTCAGGATCGATCTCGACCGATTTCACCATGCCGAGTTCGGTGATCGGGCGGTGGATCTCCGGGTCGTTCACTGTCGCCAGTGCCTCAAGCACCGCGTCTTCCGTAGCCATACCGACGATGGTACGGCGCCTGCCGCTACGCGCGGGTAGCCCCGTCAGCGGTCTTCGTCACTCTCGGCCGGGTACAGGGCGCGGCGGTCGTCCAGGTCCTTCGCCAGGTCCTCCAGTTCGGACCGGATCCAGTCGCGCGTGGCGACCTCGCCCAGGCCCATCCGCAGCGCGGCGATCTCCCTGGTCAGGTACTCGGTGTCGGCGATGGAGCGCTCGTTCTGCTTGCGGTCCTGCTCGTGGGTGACCCGGTCGCGGTCGTCCTGCCGGTTCTGCGCGAGCAGGATCAGCGGGGCCGCGTACGAGGCCTGGAGCGAGAGCATCAGGGTCAGAAAGATGAACGGGTACTCGTCGAAGCGCAGGTTCCCGGGCGCGAAGATGTTCCACACCACCCACAGGATGATGATCAGCGTCATCCAGACGATGAACCGCCCGGTGCCCAGGAAGCGCGCGATGCGCTCCGAGAAGCGGCCGAACGCCTCGGGGTCGTACTCCGGCAGCAGTCGCCGGCGCGGCGCCCTGGGCTGGTCCAGCCGGGCCCTCGGGGTGCGGGTCAGCGCCGTCGAGCCGTTCGACGCCCTGGAGCGCTCCTCACCGGTCACCGGGCACCCCCTCGCGGCCGTGGAAGTCGGTCTCCCGCCAGTCGTCGGGCAGCAGGTGGTCCAGGACGTCGTCGACCGTCACCGCGCCCAGCAGCGAGCCGCTCTCGTCCACCACGGGCACCGAGACCATGTTGTACGCCGCCAGATAGCTCGTCACCACCGACAGCGGGGTGTGCGGGGGCAGCGCCACCAGGTCGCTGTCGACGAGCGAACTCACCAGGGTGAACGGTGGGTCGCGCAGCAGCCGCTGGAAGTGCACCGTGCCCAGGTACTTGCCCGTCGGCGTCTCGTCGGGCGACCGGCACACGTACACCTGGGCGGCGAGCGCCGGGGAGAGGTCGGACTGGCGTACCCGGGCGAGCGCGTCGGCCACCGTCGCGTCCGGACGCAGGATGATCGGCTCGGTGGTCATCAGACCGCCGGCGGTCCGCTCCTCGTACGACATCAGGCGCCGCACGTCGGCCGCGTCGTCCGGACGCATCAGCGTCAGCAGCCGCTCCTTGTCCGCCTCGGGCAGCTCGGAGAGCAGGTCGGCCGCGTCATCGGGGTCCATGGCCTCCAGGACGTCCGCGGCGCGCTCCTCCTTCAGCTTGCCGATGATCTCCACCTGGTCGTCCTCGGGGAGCTCCTCCAGGACGTCGGCGAGCCGGTCGTCGTCCAGCGCGGCGGCGACCTCGGCCCTGCGCTTCGGGGACAGGTGGTGCAGGGCGTTGGCCACATCGGTGGGGCGCAGCTTCTCGAACGTGGCGACGAGCGACTCCGCGCCCTGCCCGTGCTCCTCCAGCGAGAAGCCGCTGACCGCCGACCACTCGACGGTCAGGGTCTCGCCCTTCCGGCGCAGCGCCCCGCCCCGGCCCTTGCGGACGAAGTACTTGTCGATCTCCCAGTCGCGGCGGGCCGGCAGCTGCTGGATGGCCACGTCCAGGATGGTGACCTCCTCGCCCGTCTCCACCAGGCTGACCCGCCGGTCGAGGAACTCCCCGAGCACCAGACGTTCGGTGGGCCGCTGTTCGAAGCGCCGCATGTTGACCACGCCGGTGGTGATGACCTGACCCGACTCGATGCCCGTCACCCGGGTCATCGGGAGGAAGATCCGGCGCCGGCTCACCACCTCGACCACGATGCCGAGCAGCCGGGGCGGCCGGCCGCCCACCCGGAGCATCGCGACCAGGTCGCGGACCCGGCCCACCTGGTCGCCGTTGGGGTCGAAGACGGGGACGCCGGACAGATGCGAGACGAAGACGCGGGGCGTGCCTGGGGCCATGCGTGCGCCTCCTTCTCCGCCGACGCTCTTGCGCATCCGGTCTGTTCCGACAGTTCTTGCACCCTTATGACGTGATCAGGCTAGCCCGTACCACTCCGCGGCGCCCCGGCGAACCGTCCGTACGGCTCTCTGCCGGAAGACGTAGGCGGCACGGGTACGCTGCCGTCTGCCACCCCCGCCATGCAGATGAGAGGCAGTGCGCCTGTGACCTCTTCCGTCCCGCCCGTCCGGGCTCGCCGCCGGACCGCCCCCCTCGCCGTCGTGCTCTGCGCCGGACTGACCGCGGCGCTGACCGCGTGCGCGGGTGAGGATCCGGACAAGGGGACCAACGGCATCGGCAGACTGACCGGGCCGGAGATCGAGAAGAAGGCCCGGACGGCGGCGGACTCCGCGGACGCGGTCCGGCTGGCCGGCACCCTGGTGAGCAAGGGCGGCACGTACAAGATCGACATGAAGCTCAAGGCCAAGGGCGGTGTGGGCTCCGTCACCTCGAAGAACAGCACCTTCGAGTTGCTGCGGATCGGCGACGAGCTCTATCTCAAGGCGGACGCCGGCTTCTGGAACCACGACGACGACAAGAAGCCGGGCGCGGGGCAGGCGAGCGACGCGGACGGCGCCGCCGCCGACAAGCTGGACAACAAGTACGTGAAGGTCCCCGAGGACGACCCCACGTACAAGCAGCTGCGCGGCTTCACGGACAAGAAGGTGCTGCTCGACGGGCTGCTCACGCTGCACGGCGAGGTCGGCAAGGGTGACCGCGACAAGGCCGGCGGGGTGCGCACCATCCGGATCCTGGGCGGTGCCGGTGAGGGCGGCGCCCTGGACGTGTCCCTGGAGGGCACCCCGTACCCGCTGAGCTTCGCCCGCGGCGGCGGTGGCGGCGTCGTCACGCTCGCCGACTGGGGCAAGGACTTCGCGCTGGTGGCCCCGGCCGAGGACGAGACGGTCGACTACGGGCAGCAGCTGCCGAAGTCCTCCTCCTCGTAGCTACGACCTGCGCAGGGACTTCTTCAGCAGCCGCGGCAGCCCGGCCGGCACCGGCAGCCGGGTGGTCGCGGTGGTGGGCAGCGGGGCGGCCGCCCCCGAGGTGTCGGGCAGTTCCGTACGGGAGTCGAGCGGTGTCAGCGTGACGATCCGGCACTCGCGCGCCCAGCGCTCGGGCATCTGCTCGGCATTCGGCGCGTTGAGCCGCTTGCCCTTGAGTTCGGCGACCGCGGCCTCCCACTCCTCGGAGTGCGGGGCGAGCTGCGCCACCGAGGCCGACCAGGCGACGAGCCGGCCACCCTTGTCCTTGCTGCGCACGGTCACCTCCGCGGTGGCACCGTCGGTGAGCCCGGACGGGAGCGGCTGCTCGCCGGGGCCGTCCCCGACGAGATGCGCCGCCCCCTCGTGCCACACATGCCACAACGCCCGCGCAGGGCCGGTGCCGCGCACCCAGATGAGGCCCGACTTCTTGGTGGCCTCCTCGACGAGGGCGGGTCCGAGCAGCGCGTCAGCAGCAGTCATGGGGCAGAGCTTAGACCGACCGGCACATGGGGGGCGGGTGAAGGAACGGGGCTGGGTGCGTGCAGCTGCAAGGCGGAGGATTGAGGCAACGCGGAGGGGGTCCCCCATGCCTTCAGGGCTATGGGGGAGTTGTTGATTGACGACAACGCCGGAGGGGCCCCTCCCGGCTCGAGCGAAGCCGGGAGTTGGGGGAGTGCGTGCCCGGCCCCGCGCCGCCGCCCCCATGTGCCGGTCGGTCTCAGAGGGTCCCGCATGCGGGGATCAGAGCCAGCCGTTGCGCTTGAGCATGCGGTGGATGGAGAAGCAGACCACGCCGATGAAGCCCATCACCATCGGGTAGCCGTACGTCCAGCGGAGTTCCGGCATGTGCTCGAAGTTCATGCCGTAGACGCCGCAGATCATCGTCGGTACGGCGACGATGGCCGCCCAGGACGTGATCTTGCGCATGTCCTCGTTCTGCGCGACGGTCGCCTGCGCCAGGTTGGCCTGGAGGATCGAGTTCAGCAGTTCGTCGAAGCCGATGACCTCCTCCTGCACCCGGACCAGGTGGTCGGCCACGTCCCGGAAGTACTTCTGGATGTCCGGGTCGATCAGCCGCATCGGCCGTTCGCTGAGCAGCTGCATCGGGCGCAGCAGCGGGGAGACGGCCCGCTTGAACTCCAGCACCTCGCGCTTGAGCTGGTAGATCCGGCCGGCGTCCGAACCGCGCGGACTGCCCTTGTCCGGAGTGGAGAAGACCTCGATCTCCACCTCGTCGATGTCGTCCTGCACCGCGGCCGCCACCGCGATGTAGCCGTCGACGACATGGTCGGCGATGGAGTGCAGGACCGCGGACGGGCCCTTGGCGAGCAGCTCGGGGTCGTCCTGCAGCCGGTGGCGCAGCGCGCGCAGCGAGCCGTGGCCGCCGTGCCGCACGGTGATGACGAAGTCCCGGCCGGTGAAGCACATCACCTCGCCGGTCTCGACGACCTCGCTGGTCGCGGTCAGCTCGGCGTGCTCGACGTAGTGGATCGTCTTGAAGACGGTGAACAGGGTGTCGTCGTACCGCTCCAGCTTCGGCCGCTGGTGGGCGTGGACGGCGTCCTCCACCGCGAGCGGGTGGAGCCCGAACTCCCGGGCGATTCCCGCGAATTCCTCCTCGGTCGGCTCGTGGAGGCCGATCCAGGCGAAGCCGCCCTTCTCCCGGACGCGCAGCATCGCCTCGTGCGGCGTACGGCAGGTGCCGTCCTCCTCGGCGATGCGGCGGCCGTCGCGGTAGACCGCGCAGTCGACGACCGCGCTGGAGGCGGACGGGTCGCGCGTGGCGTCGTAACCGTTGTGCAGGGTGTTGGTCTTGCGCAGGGACGGGCGCACCACAGCGCGCAGGTCACGGATCATCGACATGACTGGCTCCTTCACGGAGGGGCCGTCTGCGCAGGCGTGGAACAGCCCGGAATGGGGACGTGGGCTCACGTCCGCAAAGCGGGCGGCACCGCGGAGGCACGACGACGGCGTTCGCTACAGACAGGCAAAAAGGGAGTGCTCTTCCGTCGTGCGAAATGCCAGGGGCCTTGACCGAGAAGGCGTCAGATCACAGAAGAAAGGTGTCGAGCGGAAGAGCGGTTGGTACTGCACGGTCGACTTGGATCCACCGCAGCCCCACCTCCTCCGGTCGGTCCCCCGTGGGGGATGACGTTTCGTCGGGACTTGAGAGCGACGCTTCTGCGTGCTGTCCCGACCGGCACCCCAGGCTAGCAGCCGGTACAGGGTCAATCCCTTACTTTGCCCGTTCCATACGCGTCCTATGCTCGCGGCATGGCAGAAATTCTTGCTCTGGTCGAGGCACGTCTGCGGACGGCCCTGGGTGAACCGGACGCACGCGCGGCAGTGACGTTTCTCGGGACGGACCGGATCGAGGTGCTCAGGTTCATCGACGGCGATGTGGTGAGGTACGCCACCCTCGGCATGTCCGCCCAGCCGATGGCCGATCCGACCGCCGCGCTCGCCGACCCGGTCAAGGGCCCGCGCGCCGAACTGGTCCTCTCGGTACGGGTCGGTCTCGCCGACACCGACCAGGTGCTGCGCAAGCTCGCGGTGCTGGCGGCCTCGCCGCAGGTGGAGGGGGTCGTCGTGGCGCCGGGCGCCTCCCTGGACGTGGGTGAACCGCTGTGGCCCGGGGCGCCGTTCGGCTCGGTGCTGGTCGCCGAGTCCGGAGGGCTGGTCGAGGATCTGGAACTGGACGAGCCGATGGAGCCCGTACGGTTCCTGCCGCTGCTGCCGATGACGCACAACGAGGCGGCCTGGAAGCGGGTCCGCGGGGCACAGGAACTCCAGGAGCGGTGGCTTTCGCAGGGGACGGATCTGCGTGATCCGCTGCGTGGATCGGTCGCCCTGGACTGAGACGGACACAACAGCGCTGCCCCGCCGCGCGGCCGGGGCCGTGGGCGGGGCGGTGAGGGCGGTGGGAGCGGTCAGTTGGCGAAGACCGTGACACCGTCCTCCGTGGCGTGCTTCGGCTCCAGCTCCTCCGCCTCGTGGGTCAGCGCCGAGCGCCGGACCCAGACGACGACCGCGCCGATGACCGCGGCGACGGCGGCGACCACGAACGGGATGTGGATGTTGCTCCACTCCTCGATCTTCGGGGCCAGGTAGGGCGCGGCGGCGGCCGCGAACCAGCGGACGAAGTTGTAGCCCGCACTGGCCACCGGGCGCGGTGCGTCGGAGACCCCGAGCGCGAGTTCGGTGTAGACGGTGTTGTTCATGCCGATGAAGGCGCCGGAGACGATGGTGCAGACGATCGCCGTCGTGTGGTTGCCGTACCCGAGGATGACCAGGTCCGCGGCGAGCAGCACCAGCGAGGCGCCGACCACCTTGAGCGAGCCGAAGCGCTTCTGCAGCCGCGGCGCGACGAGTACCGAGAAGACCGCCAGCAGCAGACCCCAGGCGAAGAAGACGGCGCCGGACTTGTACGGCGACATGTTCAGCACGAACGGTGTGAACGCCAGGATCGTGAAGAACGCGTAGTTGTAGAAGAACGCCGAGGTCGCGACGGAGGCGAGCCCGCGGTGGCCGAGCGCCTTGAGCGGGTCGAGCAGGGAGGTCTTGCGGGCCGGCCTGGGCTGTTCCTTCAGGAACGCCGTGATGCAGACGAAGCCGATCGCCATCAGCGCGGCCGTGCCGAAGAACGGGTAGCGCCAGCTGGCGTCACCGAGCAGCGCCCCGAGCAGCGGCCCGCAGGCCATGCCGAGGCCGAGAGCCGATTCGTACAGCAGGATCGCCGCCGAGCTGCCGCCCGCGGCGGCTCCCACGATCACGGCGAGTGCCGTCGAGACGAAGAGCGCGTTGCCCAGGCCCCAGCCGGCCCGGAAGCCGACGAGCTCGGCGACGGAGGACGAGGTGCCGGAGAGTGCGGCGAAGACCACGACGAGCGCGAGACCGGCCAGCAGGGTCTTGCGTCCCCCGATGCGGCTGGAGACGAAGCCGGTGACGAGCATCGCCACGGCCGTGATCAGGAAGTACGAGGTGAACAGCAGGGACACCTGGCTCGGCGTCGCCTCCAGGCCCTTCGCGATGGACGGGAGAATCGGGTCCACGAGGCCGATTCCCATGAACGCGACGACGGAAGCGCCCGCTGTGGCCCAGACGGCCTTCGGCTGGCGCAGGATGCTCGCCGTTCCTTGTTCGAACGGATCCTCTCCCTGCATGGGACTACTCGCTCTCCACTAGATCGGTGTGTTGTGCACAGAATAAGTTAGAGTGCCTAATAAATGCAAACTACATCTAAATCTGCTGGTCGGAGCCACGCTGCGGAAGGGTGATCGTCCTTGACGCGGGGGCGGCCGGGGAGGACCGTTGGTCGCTATGAGGGGCGAACCCAGTTGCCCGAAGTGCGGAGGCCGGGTCAAGGCGCCCGGTTTCTTCGACGACACCTGGCAGTGCGAGCTGCACGGCAGCGTGCACCCGATGCAGCCGGTCATCCCGCCCAGCGTCGAAGCACTCGGGGTGGTGGTTCACCGCGCCCAGGTGCCGGTGTGGATGCCCTGGCCGCTGCCGGTCGGCTGGCTGTTCACCGGTGTCGCGGCTGCGGGCGACGACCGCAGCGGCGGCCGGGCCACCGCTGTCGCCTGCTCCGGGCCGGGGCCGCTCGGCGGAATCGGGGAGCTGCTCCTCGTCGCCGAGGAGCTCGGTGTCGGACTCGGGGCCCGGTACGCGGGGATCGACGGGCCGGACCCGGGCCCGCTGCTGAGGGTCGACGGACCGCCGGACGTCAAGGTGCTCGCCGCCGGCCGCCCCACCCCGCTCTGGCACGTGAAGGACGCCCCCGCCGACCGGGCGGTGTTCGCCGGAGAGGCGCGCGGGCTCTGGCTGTGGGCCATCGTCTGGCCCGAGCAGTCGGGACTCCTGATGTACGACGAACTGGTGCTCACCGATCTCCGCGACGCCGGGGGAGAGGTCGACCTGGTGCCCTGCGGCGCCCTCACGCCCCGGCTGCTGACGGGACCCTGAGCGGCTGCCGGGCGGCCGGGGCGGACCCGTTCGCCGGTTATCCTTGAGCGTCCCCCACCCGGCCGCGAGCATCTGGAGTACGTGTCGTGCGCATCGACCTGCACACCCACTCCACCGCCTCGGACGGTACGGACACCCCCGCCGAGCTGGTGCGCAACGCGGCTGCCGCGGGGCTCGACGTCGTGGCCCTCACCGACCACGACACCGTCCGCGGTCACGCCGCGGCGAAGGCCGCACTCCCCGAGGGCCTCACCCTGGTCACCGGTGCCGAGCTCTCCTGCCGCCTCGACGGCGTGGGGCTGCACATGCTGGCGTACCTCTTCGATCCCGACGAGCCCGAACTGGCGCGCGAGCGCGAGCTGGTGCGCGACGACCGGGTGCCGCGCGCGCAGACCATGGTGCGCAGGCTCCGGGAGCTGGGCGTCCCGGTCGAGTGGGAACAGGTCGCACGGATCGCGGGCGACGGCTCGGTCGGGCGGCCGCACATCGCCACCGCACTGGTCGAGCTCGGCGTCGTCGAGACCGTCTCCGACGCCTTCACGCCCGAGTGGCTCGCCGACGGCGGACGCGCGTACGCCGAGAAGCACGAACTCGACCCCTTCGACGCGATCCGGCTGGTCAAGGCCGCCGGCGGCGTCACCGTCTTCGCCCACCCGGCCGCCGTCAAGCGCGGCGAGGTGGTCCCCGAGTCGTCGATGGCCAGGCTCGCCGCCGCGGGGCTCGACGGCATCGAGGTCGACCACATGGACCACGACGAGCCCACCCGGGCCCGGCTGCGCGGACTCGCCCGCGAGCTCGGCCTGCTCACGACCGGCTCCAGCGACTACCACGGCAGCCGCAAGACCGTGGCGCTCGGCGAGTACACCACCGACCCGGAGATCTACGGCGAGATCACCCGGCGCGCCACGGGAGCCTTCCCGGTACCGGGCGCCGGCGGGCCCGCCGTCCGGTAACGGCCCACACGCCACCCCTTCACGTACACGCCCGCGCCGCAGCGCGCCCGCGTGACGCCCGCTCGTCCCCGCCCCACGTCACGGCAGCCGGTCCGGCAGGCCGCGGGGGCGCCTCTCCCCACGCATGTCCGCTCTCTCCTCGCAAGGCTCACTGTGTTCGACGTCGCTGTCTTCGGATCCCTTTTTCTCACCCTTTTTGTGATTATGGATCCGCCCGGGATCACCCCGATCTTCCTCGCCCTCACCGCGGGCCGCCCCGCCCGGATGCAGCGCAGGATGGCGCTGCAGGCGGTCGCCGTCGCCTTCGGTGTCATCGCCGTCTTCGGGCTGCTCGGCCAGCAGATCCTGGACTACCTGCACGTCTCCGTACCCGCGCTGATGATCGCGGGCGGACTGCTCCTGCTGCTGATCGCGCTCGATCTGCTGACCGGCAAGACCGACGAGCCGACGCAGACCAAGGACGTCAACGTGGCGCTGGTGCCCCTCGGCATGCCGCTGCTCGCCGGTCCCGGAGCGATCGTCTCCGTCATCCTCGCGGTGCAGCACGCCGACACCGTCGGCAGCCAGATCTCGGTCTGGACGGCCATCATCGTCATGCACGTCGTGCTCTGGCTGACCATGCGCTACTCGCTGCTGATCATCCGGGTCATCAAGGACGGCGGCGTCGTGCTGGTCACCAGGCTCGCCGGGATGATGCTGTCCGCCATCGCCGTCCAGCAGATCATCAACGGCGTCACCCAGGTCATCCAGAACGCCTGACCGGGCCCGGACGCCACAGCGCCCCCGCACGGATCTTCCGTGCGGGGGCGCTTCGTCTTTGTACGTCGGCGTCTTTACTTACGTCGGCAAGGCATTACGAAGCCGAGGTCTCGGCCGGGCGGATATAGATGCGCTGGCCGATTGCTGCGGCCTGCTGCACGATCCGGTTGACGGAGGCGGCGTCCACGACGGTGCTGTCCACGGCGGTACCGTCGACATCGTCGAGTCGCATGATCTCGAAGCGCATAAGGCTTCCCTTCGTCTGATCCTCCTGCTGGAGAACTACTGGGAGGACGGGTGGCCCGTCCGCAAGGATGTGGAGCGCACAGGCATCTCTGTCCCGCGCCCCACGGTGTGTACAACGGCTTGCCCTCTGCAATCATTCCCTACGCTAAGGAAATTTTTTGGATGTCTAAGTACCAGCAGGTAACCGAGCATGCGCGGACGACGGATTCCGCGACGAGGTCCGCATGAACGAGGCAGAGACCGCCGACCGTCTGGACCGCACCAACGAACTGCTCCTGCGGGTGCTCGCGGAGGTGTCGAAGACCCCGTCGACCCACGCGATCTTCGTGGACGCGGGCTACGTGTACGCCGCGGCCGGGCTGCTCGTCACCGGCACCGAGGACCGGCGCTCCTTCGACCTCGACGCCGAAGGGCTGATCGAGGCGTTCATCGACAAGGCCCGCACCATCTTCGCGGACAGCAGGCTGCTGCGCGTGTACTGGTACGACGGGGCCAGACGCCGGATCCACACCGTCGAGCAGCAGTCCATCGCCGAACTCCCCGACGTCAAGGTCAGGCTGGGCAACCTCAACGCCAACAACCAGCAGAAGGGCGTCGACTCACTCATCCGCACCGACCTCGAATCCCTCGCCCGGCACCGCGCCATCAGCGATGCCGCCCTGGTCGGCGGCGACGAGGACCTCGTGTCGGCCGTCGAGGCGGCGCAGGGGTACGGGGCCCGGGTCCACCTGTGGGGCATCGAGGCAGGCGAAGGGCGCAACCAGGCCGAACCGCTGCTCTGGGAGGTCGACAGCCAGCGCACCTTCGACCTCGACTTCTGTCGCCCGTACGTGACCAGACGCCCCGTCACCACCTACGAGGACGACAGCCCGGCGCCCTCGCGTGAGGACGTCCGCTTCGTCGGAGCGCAGATCGCCGCCACCTGGCTCTCCGCCCGCGGCCGCGAGTCCCTGGCCGACCTGCTGCCCGGACACCCGTATCTGCCGGGCTCCGTCGACCAGGATCTGCTGGTCGAGGCCGAGCGGCTGCTCCAGCACTCGCTGCGTGGCCACGCCCATCTGCGCCGGGCGCTGCGTGACGGCTTCTGGCAGCACCTTCAGGCGCAGTACTGACGCCGGCCGCCCGCGCGGGTACCCGCGCGTCCTCGCCATCGCTCACAGGCTGTCCCAGAAGGAGACGAGCGCGGCCGCCGTCGGCTCCGGCCGGTCCGTGTTGGGTGAGTGCTCGGCGCCCTCGATCCGGGTGCGGCGCGCGCCGAGGCGTACCGCCATCGCGTCGAGCAGCGGCACCGGCCAGACGTCGTCGCGCTCGCCCGAGATCACATGGACCGGCAGTCCCGTGGCGGCGAGCTCGGCCACCCGGTCCGGCTCGGTGGCCAGCTGCCGGCCGGTGGCGATCAGCTGCGCGGGGCGGTGGCGCAGCCAGCGCTGCCGCATGTCCTCGCCGTCCGTCTCCGCCTCGGCCGGCGGGTCGAGGGCGCGCATGGCGGCCCAGACGTCGTCCATGCTCATCGTGGCGAGCGCGTCACCGAGGATCTTCAGCTTGACCTGCTGGGCCTCGATGACCTCGGCGGGCCCGGAGGACATCAGGGTGAGCGAGCGGAACGGCGCGGGGTCCAGCAGTGCGGCAGCGCGCGCGATCTGCCCGCCGAGTGAGTGGCCGAGCAGGTCGACCGCTCCGTCGCCGAGGCCGAGCGCGGCCGTCTGCGCGCCTACGTCCTGTGCCAACTCACCCTGGTCATAGGCCTCCTGACGGTCCGTCCCGTCCGTCTCGTACTGGCCGCGCCCGTCGACCGTGACGGCGCGGTAGCCGGCGTCGGCGAGCGGTTGCAGCAGCGCGATGAAGTCCTCCTTGCTGCCGGTGAACCCGGGCAGGAGGAGGACGGTGCCCCGCGGTCGCGTACGCGGCACCGCGTCCAGGACGGCGAAGTCCCCGCGCCCCGTGTGCAGGGTGCGGGGGCGGGCGCAGGGCGGCGGGACGAAGGTGGGTGGCCTGCTCATGGGACGAGGTTACGGCGGCGGGCGGGGTCCGTCATGCGGTGGAACGCCGGACGGGCCCGAGGAAACCCTCGGGCCCGTCCGGGCGGTCGTTCGATGCCGTGCTCAGCCCTCGGACTTGGCGGCAGCCGTCCGGGGTGCCCGGCGACGGCGCGGCTTGGCCTCGCCCTCGGCGGCCGGTGCCTGAGCCACGGTCTCCGTCTTCGGCTTCGCGGCCGCACGGGGGCGACGGCGCGACCTGGCGTCCGGCTCCGGCTCGGCGATCGGCGCGATCTGGAAGTCGACCTCGTCCTCGGCGGGCTTGATCACCCGGGCGCGGCGGCGCGGCTTGGTCACCGTCGCGGCGACGGGCGCCGGCTCGGCCACGGGGGCGGTCTGGAAGTCGGCCTCCTCCGCGGGCTTGGCGACCCGGGCACGGCGGCGACGCGGCTTGGCCTCGGCCACCACCTCGGCCTCCGGCTCGGCGTCGACCACGACCTCGGCCTTGGCGGCCCTGGTCCTCGTCCGCTTCTTCGGCTCGGGAGCGACCTCGGGCTCGGTGTCGATGACCACGGCCGGAGCCTCCGCCACCGCCACGGCTGCCTCGGCTGCGACGTCGGCGGCTGCGATCTCCGCGGCACCGACACGGCTGCGCCGGCGACGGCGCGGGGTGCGCGGCTCGGACGGGCCGTCCGTGGCCTCGGGGGCCTCGGCGATCTCCGTGGCGGGTGCGGGCACCGTCACGGCGCCCTCCTCCGCACTCGAACCGCCCCGGGTGCGACGACGCTGACGCGGCGTACGCGCGGGGCGCTCCTCGCGGACCGCGGGGGCCGACGCGGCGGCGGACTTGCGGCCGCGGCCGCCCGTCTCGCCGAGGTCCTCGATCTCCTCGGCCCGCAGACCCGCACGGGTCCGCTCGGTACGCGGCAGGACACCCTTGGTGCCGGCCGGGATGTCCAGCTGCTCGTACAGGTGCGGCGAGGTGGAGTACGTCTCCGGCGGGTCCGGGAACTTCAGGTCCAGGGCCTTGTTGATCAGCTGCCAGCGCGGGATGTCGTCCCAGTCGACCAGCGTGATCGCGATGCCCTTGGCACCCGCGCGGCCGGTCCGGCCGATCCGGTGCAGATAGGTCTTCTCGTCCTCGGGCGACTGGTAGTTGATGACGTGGGTGACACCCTCGACATCGATACCGCGGGCCGCGACGTCGGTACAGACCAGCACGTCGACCTTGCCGTTGCGGAAGGCGCGCAGCGCCTGCTCGCGGGCGCCCTGGCCGAGGTCGCCGTGGACGGCGCCGGAGGCGAAGCCGCGCTTCTCCAGCTGCTCGGCGATGTCGGCCGCGGTGCGCTTGGTGCGGCAGAAGATCATCGCGAGTCCGCGGCCGTTGGCCTGCAGGATGCGCGAGACCATCTCCGGCTTGTCCATGTTGTGCGCGCGGTAGACGTACTGCGCGGTGTTCTTGACCGTCGTGCCCTCGTCGTCGGGCGACGTGGCGTTGATGTGGGTCGGCTGCGACATGTAGCGGCGCGCGAGGCTGATGACCGCGCCCGGCATGGTCGCCGAGAACAGCATCGTCTGGCGCTTCGCCGGCAGCATCGTGATGATGCGCTCGACGTCCGGCAGGAAGCCCAGGTCGAGCATCTCGTCGGCCTCGTCGAGGACGAGGGCGCGGACGTGCGACAGGTCCAGCTTGCGCTGTCCGGCCAGGTCGAGCAGTCGGCCCGGGGTGCCGACGATGATGTCGACGCCCTTCTTGAGGGCCTCGACCTGGGGCTCGTACGCCCGGCCGCCGTAGATGGCGAGCACGCGGACGTTACGCACCTTGCCGGCGGTCTGCAGGTCGTTGGTGACCTGCTGGCAGAGCTCGCGGGTCGGGACGACGATCAGCGCCTGGGGGGCGTCGGTCAGCTTCTCGGGCTGTGCCCGGCCCGCCTCGACGTCCGCGAGGACGGTGACGCGCTCCAGCAGCGGCAGGCCGAAACCGAGCGTCTTGCCGGTGCCGGTCTTGGCCTGTCCGATGACATCGGAGCCGGAGAGCGCTACGGGGAGCGTCATCTCCTGGATGGGGAAGGGGGACATGATGCCGACAGCCTCAAGGGCTTCGGCCGTCTCGGAAAGGATCCCGAGGTCTCGGAACGTAGTCAGGGTGCTGCCTCTTCTGTGAAACGCGGTCCGAGGCGAACGAAGGGGGTCGTACCGTGCCGGGGTTGGTCATCCGGCCGTGGATGGGCCGGGTGGCGCGGGACCACTGCCGTCGCTCGAGCGCTCGTGCCGCTGAGGGGGCCCCTCATCTGCGGTCGTACGTGTCGTACGCACCGCGTGGAGGGCTGTCGGGTCGGAGCCGATCGGGCCACCGACCGGGCATCCTCATTCAATTTCGCGCGACGAGCAGTTGCAAAATGCTCAGTAAGCGCATTACCACTGTACCCCGGATTCGCGCATCTGTGTTGGGCGAATTCATCGGAACGGTGTGACGTCGGTCGGCGGCCGGACCCTTCCGCCCCTCGGCGGGCGGGCTATTCTGCGGTTCATGGAGACGCCTGACAACGCCACTGAAGCCCCCGCATCCACCAGAATCGCCGACCAGGACTGGGCCACCGCGTCCGCCGAGCCGCAGTACCGGGCCGCCGTCGTCGACCTGCTGGGAGCGCTCGCCTACGGGGAACTGGCGGCCTTCGAGCGGCTCGCCGAGGACGCGAAACTCGCACCGACCCTGGCCGACAAGGCGGAGCTGGCGAAGATGGCGTCCGCGGAATTCCACCACTTCGAGCGGCTCACGGACCGGCTGACCGCGATCGAGGTGGAGCCGACGGGTGCCATGGAGCCGTTCGCCAAGGCCCTCGACGACTTCCACCGACAGACCGCGCCGTCGGACTGGCTGGAGGGTCTGGTCAAGGCCTATGTCGGCGACTCGATCGCCAGCGACTTCTACCGCGAGGTCGCGGCCCGGCTCGACTCGGACACCCGCTCCCTCGTCCTCGCCGTGCTCGATGACACGGGACACGGCAACTTCGCCGTCGAGAAGGTGCGCGCCGCGATCGAGGCGGACCCGAGGCTCGGCGGCCGGCTCGCGCTGTGGGCGCGCCGGCTGATGGGCGAGGCGCTCTCGCAGGCGCAGCGGGTGGTGGCCGACCGCGACGCGCTGTCGACCATGCTGGTGGGCGGGGTGGCCGACGGATTCGACCTGGCCGAGGTCGGCCGGATGTTCTCCCGGATCACCGAGGCGCACACCAAGCGGATGGCCGCCCTGGGGCTGGCCGCGTAGCGTCTTCCGCCGAGGTCAGGCCGCCGCCGACCGGCTCAGCCGGCGGCTGCGCGGCCTCAGCAGCAGGGACAGCGTCACCGCGGAGATCAGCACCGAGCCCACCAGCGTGGCCGCCGCGTGGCCCGGCCCCAGCACCGAGTGGGTGAGCCCCGCACCGAACAGCGCCCCCAGCGCACCGGTGCCGAGCACGGCGCGGCGGGACGGGAGCCGGGGCGAAAGGGCGCGCAGGGCCGCCCAGGCGAGGGCGAGTCCCAGCACGACGGAGCCCAGGGTTTCCAAGATCACAGACGATCACCTCGCAGGTGGAGGGCGGGCAAATCGGTCGTAGGCGGTACTACCCCCGGGCGCCGCGGGGCAACCCTCCCGGGAGCAGGCTTCGCTCAGCCGACGCACAGGAACGACGGCGCGACGGCGAGAGGAGCAGGGCCCGGTGCGGCGGTCCGCCCCGGGCACAACGAAAAGCGGCCCGGCGGGGAAATCCCCATCGGGCCGCTTCCGCGGTCTGTGCGTCCGGGCGTGCTGCTACAGCGCGCCGAACCCCACCCGTCGTGTGCTGGGCTCGCCGATCTCCACGTAGGCGATCCGGTCGGCCGGCACCAGGACCTTGCGGCCCTTCTCGTCCGTGAGGCTGAGCAGCTGCGCCTTGCCGGCGAGAGCCTCGGAAACCGCGCTCTCGACCTCTTCGGCGGAAAGCCCGCTCTCCAGAACGATCTCCCGGGGCGTGTGCTGCACCCCGATCTTGACCTCCACGGCTATGTCCCTCCGACGGTCAGTCCCTGCGCGGTGAACCGCGCCGTACCCAGCACACATTAGCCCGCTGAGGGGACCGGGCAGGGCGCTGCGGGAAACGCCCGCAGCGAACACCGGAGCCCGCCGCCCCGCTCAGTGCTGATCGAGGCCGTGCAGCGGGAAGCCCGCGATACCCCGCCAGGCCAGCGAGGTGAGGAGCTGCACCGCCGTGTCGCGCGGGATGGCGGAGCGGCTGGAGAGCCAGTAGCGGGCGACCACCTGGGACACCCCGCCCAGCCCGACCGCGAGCAGCATGGACTCCTCCTTGGAGAGCCCCGTGTCACCCGCGATCACGTCCGAGATCGCCTCGGCGCACTGCAGCGAGACCCGGTCGACCCGCTCGCGCACGGCGGGCTCGTTGGTCAGGTCCGACTCGAAGACCAGCCGGAACGCGCCGCCCTCGTCCTCGACGTACGCGAAGTAGGCGTCCATCGTCGCGGCCACGCGCAGCTTGTTGTCGGTCGTCGACGCCAGCGCCGTGCGCACCGCGAGGAGCAGCGACTCGCAGTGCTGGTCGAGCAGGGCCAGATAGAGCTCAAGCTTGCCCGGGAAGTGCTGGTAGAGCACCGGCTTGCTGACTCCGGCCCGCTCCGCGATGTCGTCCATCGCGGCGGAGTGGTACCCCTGCGCGACGAAGACCTCCTGCGCAGCACCCAGGAGCTGATTGCGTCGGGCGCGGCGGGGCAAACGAGTGCCCCGCGGGCGCGCCGCCTCGGTCTGCTCGATGGCTGTCACGCCGCCTCCCAAAATTGTGATCGGACCCAGCAGTTCCGTGCACGCTGCGCCATACCGACATCGTACTTTTGGGTAACCCCGGTATGCGCGGCGCGGACGCAGAATTTCACGTACCGGACGACTGCGGTAGCCACAGTTTCCGCACCCCCTGCCGCATAGCGGGGCGTATCAGCGGTAATCGTCCTCATCCTGTGGGACAACGCGGGCCTGCTCCGCCGCATCCGCCTCGTTCGCGCGGTCCCGGTCGACGTCCGTCAGCGGTTCGTCGTCCTCGGGACGCAGATCCGCGTGCTGCTCGGCGGCGTCCGCGTCGGGTGCCTCATGGCCGGGATCGTCCGGCTGGACGTCCTCGAAGCTCTCCGGGTCACTGGGGTCGACCGTCATGGTGACTCCCTTCCTTGCTCCGAGCCTAGGAGCTACCCCCCGAAGCCGCCATGTGATCTGTGACGGCGAACACATGAACCACGGTGTGATCGTCTCGTAACATTGCCGCATGTCTTCGACCGAGCTGCCGGGAGTCCGTGCCGCCGCCGCAGCGGTGGCCCCCACGGTGAGCGCCGTCAGAGTCGCGGAGGGGGAGAGGCTACGCTCCGTCACGCTGCCCGGGCTGACGCTGACCGTCCGTTCGCGGCCGCCGGAGCGGACCGGTCTGCCGCCCGCGCTCTTCGTGCACGGACTCGGCGGCTCCTCGCAGAACTGGTCGGCGCTGATGCCGCTGCTCCAGGACGTGCTGGACAGCGAGGCGGTCGACCTGCCGGGTTTCGGGGACTCCCCGCCGCCGGACGACGGCAACTACTCGGTCACCGGCCACGCCCGCGCGGTGATCCGCTTCCTCGACGCCGGGGAGCGCGGCCCCGTGCACCTGTTCGGCAACTCGCTGGGCGGCGCGGTGGCGACCCGGGTCGCGGCGGTCCGCCCCGACCTGGTGCGCACCCTCACCCTGATCTCGCCCGCGCTCCCCGAGCTCCGGGTGCAGCTGTCGGCCGCACCGACGGCACTGCTCGCCGTTCCGGGAGTCGTGTCCCTGTTCGCCCGGATGACCCGGGACTGGAGCGCGGAACAACGCACCCGCGGAGTCATGGCACTCTGTTACGGCGATCCGGCACGTGTCTCCGCCGACGCCTTCCGTCACGCGGTGGCCGAAATGGAGCGGCGGCTGGCGCTGCCGTACTTCTGGGACGCGATGGCGCGTTCGGCACGCGGCATCGTCGACGCGTACACACTGGGCGGGCAGCACGGGCTGTGGCGCCAGGCCGAGCGGGTGCTCGCACCCGTCCAGCTCGTGTACGGCGGACGGGACCGGCTCGTCTCGTACCGGATGGCACGCAGGGCGTCCGCGGCCTTCCGCGATGCGCGACTGCTGACACTGCCCGACGCCGGGCACGTGGCGATGATGGAGTACCCGGAGGCGGTCGCCCAGGCGTTCCGGGAACTGCTCGACGAATGCGGCGGGAGCTGATCCGGGGCGTGGGACGACACAGCCGAAAGGGCCCTGCGCCCAGGGCGCCCGAGACAGGGCCCTCCGAGGCGAACGCGGAAGCGGGGCGCGAGGGCGCCCGGCCCGCAGCCGGCAGCGGCCGGCGCAGACGGCCGGGCGAAGCGGCTCCCGGCGCCGACGGTCACACGCCGTTCCAGGGCGTCCCCCAGGTGCGCGGCGGCCATCCCGAACAGCGTGAACCCGGCGGCGGCTGGGGAACCGGGCCCCTCGGGCGGTACGGCGACCGCCCGGCCCCGCCCCACGGCACGGGAACGGGCCGCATCGGCAGCCAGGCGCGGACCCAGGCGACCGGGCGGCCGCAGAACCCGCAGGGCCCGCGCAGTCCTCAGACACCTCGGAATGCGCAGGAGACCGCAGCCGGGCCGCTGATACCGGGACCGCGGCGTGAGTTCGTCGAGGCCTTCGACAGCCCGCCGGCCCCGCCCGCACCCCGCCGCTCGGCCGCGACGCCTTCCGGTCCGGACGATCCGTACCGCTCCGTCACCGACTGGGACGAGCACCCGCCGGACGCGGACGACCGCGCGCGGGCTCCCGGCGACGACGCCAAGGGCACCAAGGGCGGCAAGGGCCGCACCTTCACCGGTATCGCCGCGGCCGCCGTGACGACCGTGCTCGCGGTGGTCGTGGCCGGCCAGGTCGCCCATGACGACAGCCGCCGGTCCGCCGCGGCGCAGCCCGCGGGCGTGGACCGGGACGGCGAGGGCGACGCCTCGCGCTCGGACGTCCGGACGACGCCCAGCCCCGAGGTGGCGGCCAAGCCCCTTTCGTACGAGCAGAAGATGGCCAAGGCGTATCCGCTGGCCCCGAAGCTCACCGCATCGGGGAAGTTCCAGACCGTCGCGGGGACGGCGAAGGCTCCGGGCAAGGGGCAGAAGTACCGCTATCGGATCGATGTCGAGTACGGGCTCGGACTGGACTCCGCGCTCTTCGCCCAGGCGGTCCAGAAAACTCTGAATGATGACCGGAGTTGGGCCCACGACGGCGACATGACCTTCGAACGGATTTCCACCGGGAAGCCGGATTTCGTGATCACGCTGGCGAGTCCGGGGACCACGGGTGAATGGTGCGAGAAGTCGGGGCTGGACACGATGGAGGACAACGTCTCCTGTGACTCCGCCGCCACCGAGCGCGTGATGATCAACGCATACCGCTGGGCCCAGGGTTCGTCCACCTTCGGGCCGGACAAGCTCTTCGCCTACCGGCAGATGCTGATCAACCACGAGGTCGGCCACCGGCTGGGGCACAACCATGTGAGCTGCGGCACGAAGGGTGCCCTCGCTCCGGTGATGCAGCAGCAGACCAAGTCGCTCGACCTCAACGGCATCAAATGCCTCCCCAACGCCTGGGTGTACCCGAAGGGTTGAGTCCGGTAGGGGCTGCTGCGGCGTCCGGCCCGGCGCCCCCGCCGGGCCGGGTCCGGGCGGCACTCTCCGGGGTGTCCGTCCGAATCGTGAGACGACCGTCTCATATCGCGTTGACATCGGTCAGGCCGTCGCCCATATTTCTCGGCATGTCACGCACCCCCGTCACCACCGATCGCGCAGCCATCGAGCTCGCGCTCATCGGCGTGACCGGGCACAGCGTCGCCGACATCGACTGTTGCTGACGCCTGCCCGCGCGCACGTCGGCCCCCCGTCCGAGTCCTGATGGCCCGGACCGCTCTTCCCCGACCGCCGCGCCCGGGCGTACTCCGTCCGCAGGCGCGGCAGTTCCAGTGTTCCGGTCACCTTCACCTGTCCTGACCGGTCGTGTGCACACCTCTCCCGTCGCCGCCTGCACGGAATCACCTTCTGTTTCCTCATCCAGGCAGTACTCCGAGAGGTCATCTTCCGATGCGTCATCCGTCCGTCATATCGCGCCGCGTAGCAGCGGCCGCCGCAGTCCTCGCCGTGGCCGCGGGCGCCGCGGCCTGCGGCCCCGAGGGCAGCAGCAAGGGCAGCGACGACACCTCCGGCGCGGCGGGCGCCCCCAAGAAGGGCGGCACGCTCACCGTCCTGAACAGCAGCCCGCAGGACGACTTCGACCCCGCCCGGCTCTACACCTCCGGCGGCGGCAACGTCCCCTCCCTCGTCTTCCGTACGCTCACCACCCGCAACCGGGAGGACGGCGCGGCGGGCTCGAAGGTCGTGCCCGACCTGGCGACCGACCTGGGCACGCCCAGCAAGAACGCCACCGTCTGGACGTACACGCTCAAGGACAACCTGAAGTACGAGGACGGCAGCGCGATCACGAGCGCCGACATCAAGTACGGCATCGAGCGTTCCTTCGCGGCCGAACTCTCCGGCGGCGCGCCCTACTTGCGTGACTGGCTCATCGGCGGGGCCGGCTACCAGGGCCCGTACAAGGACAAGAAGGGCCTCGCCTCGATCGAGACGCCCGACGCGAAGACCATCGTCTTCCACCTCAACAAGCCCGAGGGGGAGTTCCCCTTCCTGGCCACCCAGACGCAGACCACCCCGGTACCGAAGGCCAAGGACACCGGTACCAAGTACGAGGAGCACCCGCTCTCCTCGGGCCCGTACAAGGTCGTCAGGAACGAGGGCGACGGCGAACGCCTGGTCCTGGAGCGCAACACGCACTGGTCGGCCGCCACCGACGAGGAGCGCAAGGCCTACCCCGACCGGATCGACGTCCGCTCCGGGCTCGACTCCGCCGTCATCAACCAGCGCCTGTCCGCCTCCCAGGGCGCCGACGCGGCGGCCGTCACCACCGACACCAACCTCGGCCCGGCCGAACTCGCCAAGGTCACCGGCGACAAGAAGCTCGCCGCCCGCGTCGGCACCGGCCACTTCGGCTACACCAACTACATCGCCTTCAACCCGAAGGTGAAGCCCTTCGACAACCCGAAGGTGCGCCAGGCCATCTCGTACGCCGTCGACCGCGCCTCCGTGGTCAACGCCGCCGGCGGCTCCTCGCTCGCCGAGCCCGCCACCACCTTCCTGCCCGACCAGGACTCCTTCGGCCACACGCCCTACGACGCCTTCCCGGCCGGGAAGAACGGCAACGCCGCCAAGGCCAGGGAACTGCTGAAGGAGGCCGGATACCCCGACGGGCTGACGGTCACCCTCACGCACAACAACGACAAGAACTACGCGACCAGCCCGGAGATCGCCACCGCGCTCCAGGAAGGCCTGAAGAAGGCCGGCATCACGGTCAAGCTCCGCGGCCTGGAGGACAACGCCTACTCGGACACGGTCTACAACGTGAAGACCGAGCCCGGATTCTTCCTCGGCGGCTGGGGTGCCGACTGGCCCTCCGGCGGCCCGTTCTTCGCCCCGATCTTCGACGGACGCCAGATCGTCAAGGCCGGGTACAACTTCAACTCCGCCCAGCTGGACGATCCCGCGGTCAACAAGGAGATCGACGAGATCAACAAGCTGACCGACCTGAGCGCCGCCGCCGACCGCTGGGGCGCGCTCGACAAGAAGGTCGGTGCGCAGGCGCTGACGGTGCCGCTGTTCCACCCCGTCTACAAGCGCCTGTACGGCGAGTCCGTCAAGAACGTCGTCATCAGCGACTGGACCGGCGTGCTCGACATCTCGCAGGTCGCGGTCAAGTAGCCATGGCCGAAGCACTGCTGGTCAAGGAGGCGGGGGCCGTCCGGGCCCCCGCCTCCGGGGCCCATCCGTTCTGGCGGCGGCTGCGCGCCCGCCGCTCCGCCCTCGTGGCGGCGGGCGTCGTCGCCCTGCTGGTCCTCCTCGCGCTCGCCGCGCCGCTGCTCACCGGCATCGAGGGCCAGAACCCCACCGCGTACCACCCCGATCTCGTCGACTCCGCCACCGGCGGGGTTCCGCTCGGCTCCTTCGGCGGGATCAGCGCCGAGCACTGGCTCGGCGTCGAACCGCTCACCGGACGCGACCTGTTCGCCCGCGTCGCGTACGGCGCCCGTGTCTCGCTCGGTGTCGCGCTCGGGGCGACCCTGCTCCAGGTGGCGATCGGTGTCGTCATCGGCCTCTCGGCCGGTCTCGGCAACCGCTTCGTCGACCAGGCACTCAGCCGGGTCACCGACGTCGTGGTCGCCCTGCCGGTCATGGTGACCGCGCTCGGCGCACTCGCCGTCGTCCCGGCCGGTTTCCCCCGTCCGGTGCTGATCGCCGTGATCGTCGGACTGGTCGGCTGGTCCGGCATCTCGAAGATCGTGCGCGCCCAGACACTGTCCCTCAAGTCGCGCGACCATGTCGCGGCCGCCCGGCTCAGCGGCTGGGGCTCCTGGCAGATCGCCCGCCGCGAACTCCTGCCGTCGCTCGCCGCGCCCGTCATCACGTACGCCGTCCTGCTCTTCCCCGGCAACATCGTCGTCGAGGCGGCCCTGTCCTTCCTCGGCGTCGGCATCAAGCCGCCCACACCGTCCTGGGGACAGATGCTCAGCGACGCCGACACCTGGTACCAGGCCGCGCCCACCTATCTGCTCATCCCGGCCCTGCTGCTCTTCGTCACCGTGCTGGCGCTCACCGTCCTCGGTGAGGGAGTGCGCACCGCGCTCGACCCCCGCGCCGCCTCCCGGCTGCGGATCGGCACCGGGCGCAGGAAGGAGGCCGGAGCATGAGCGGGTTCCTGCTGCGCCGCCTCGGCGGGGCGCTCTTCGTCCTCCTCGCCCTCAGCGTCGTCGTCTACGCCGCCTTCTACGTCGCCCCCGGCAACGTCGCACAGATCGCCTGCGGCCCGCGCTGCTCGCCCGCGCAGGTCGCCCAGGTCAGTGAGCAACTGCACCTCGGCGACCCGGTGTACGTGCAGTACGCGCACTTTCTCCAGGCCCTGGTCGCAGGCCACGACTACTCCACCGGAACCGGTGTGGTGCACTGCCAGGCCCCGTGCCTGGGACTCTCGTACCAGAGCGGTCAGCAGGTCACCCAGCTGATCGTCGCCAAGCTGCCCGCCACCGCCTCGCTCGCCGTCGGCGCCTTCGTGCTGTGGATGGTGCTCGGGGTCGGCACCGGGGTGCTCTCCGTGTGGCGGCGCGGCCGCGTCACCGAGCGCGTCCTCACCGGGATCACCCTGGCGGGCATGGCGACACCCGTGTTCGTGATCGGGCTGCTGCTGATCATCATCTGCGTCACGGCGCTCCAGATCCTGCCGTTCCCCGACTACGTCCCCTTCACCGAGAACCCGGAGCAGTGGGCCTGGAACCTGCTGCTGCCCTGGATCTCGCTCGCCCTTATCTCCGCCGCCCCGTACGCCCGGATGACCAGGGCCTCGATGCTGGAGACGCTCGCCGAGGACCATGTGCGCACCTTCAGGGCGTACGGGGTCAGTGAGCGGACGATCGTCGGACGGCACGCCCTGCGCGGCGCGCTGGCCCCGGTGATCGCACTGGGCGCCCTCGACGTCGGCTCGATGTTCGGCGGCGCGGTGCTCACCGAGTCCCTCTTCGGGATCCCCGGCGTCGGCCGCGAACTCGTGGAGGCCGTCAAGCAGGTGGACCTCCCGGTCGTCGTCGGTCTGGTGCTCGTCACCGGGTTCTTCGTCGTCCTCGCCAATGCCGTCGCGGACATCCTCCAGGCGATGGCCGACCGACGGGTGGTGCTGTCATGAGTCTGGTCGAGGTCACCGATCTCTCGATCTCGTTCGGCGACGTGCACGCGGTGCGCGGACTGTCCTTCTCGCTGGAGGCGGGCGGCGCGCTCGGTGTCGTCGGCGAGTCCGGCTCGGGCAAGAGCGCCTCCGCGTACGCCCTGCTCGGACTGCACCGGGGGACCGGGGCGCGGGTCGGCGGCTCGGTACGGGTCGCCGGCGTGGACGTCCAGGCCGCCGGGGACGCCGAACTGCGGGGGCTGCGCGGGGCGAAGGCCGCGATGGTCTTCCAGGACCCGCTGTCCTCGCTGGACCCGTACTACGCGGTCGGCGACCAGATCGCCCAGGTGTACCGGGTCCACCACCGCGTCTCCCGGCGGGCCGCGCGCGCCCGGGCCGTGGAGGTGCTGGACCGGGTCGGGATACCGGACGCGGTACGCCGTTCCCGGTCCCGGCCGCACGAGTTCTCCGGCGGGATGCGCCAGCGGGCGCTGATCGCGATGGCGCTCGCCTGCGAACCGGAACTGCTGATCGCCGACGAGCCGACGACCGCGCTCGACGTCACCGTCCAGGCCCAGATCCTGGACCTGCTGCACGATCTGCGCCGCGAGACGGGCATGGGACTGCTCCTGGTCACCCATGACGTGGGTGTGGCGGCCGAATCGGTGGACGACGTGCTCGTCATGCGATCGGGCCTCGCCGTGGAACGCGGGCCGGTGGCCGAGGTGCTCGGCGCGCCCCGCGAGCCCTACACGAAGGCGCTGTTGGCGGCGGTGCCGAGGATCGCTCCCGCGGCGCGGACGGCGGAGCCGGAAGGGGCCGGCGCCGAGGCCGAGGTGCTGATCGAGGCCGCGGACGTCAGCCAGGTCTTCGGCCGGGGAAGGTCCGCCCTGGCCGCGGTCGACGGGGTCTCGCTCACGGTCCGCCGCGGCGAGACGCTCGGCATCGTCGGCGAGAGCGGCAGCGGCAAGACGACCCTCGGGCGGATGCTCGTCGGTCTGCTGGAACCCACCTCCGGCCGGATCGGCCGGGCGGCCCGGGTGCAGATGGTCTTCCAGGACCCGGTCTCCTCACTCAACCCGCGCCGTTCCGTCGGCGAGTCCGTCGCCGACCCGCTGCGGGCGCGCGGGGAGCGCGACGAAAGCGCGATCAGGGCGCGCGTACGGGATCTGCTGCTGCGCGTCGGGCTCGACCCGGAGCAGTACGACCGCTATCCCCACGAGTTCAGCGGCGGCCAGCGCCAACGGGTCGGGATCGCACGGGCCCTGGCCGCCGAGCCGGAGCTCATCGTCTGCGACGAGGCGGTCTCCGCGCTCGACGTGACGACCCAGGCCCAGGTGACCGCCCTGCTGGCGGAGCTCCAGCGGGAACTGGGACTCGCCCTCGTCTTCATCGCCCACGACCTCGCCGTGGTACGGCAGGTCAGCGACCGGGTCGCCGTCATGCGGCGGGGCCGGATCGTCGAGGAGGGACCGGTGGAGCGGGTGTACGGCGACCCTGTCGATCCGTACACCAAGCAGTTGCTGGCGGCCGTCCCCGTGCTCGATCCGGGGCTCGCGGCGGTACGCCGTGCGGCCCGCAGGGAGCTGGCCGCAGCCTGACCCTGTGTGACCGACTGCCTCTATAGCGCGACAGAACGCTACCGGGGCGGGAAAGTTACGGCGGTTCACCCCTTTCGGTGGTGCGACGGACAACCGTCCGTCGCACCACCGGCGTATCCGCTTACGGTCGTCCCGCTGCGAGTCGCCGATCCAACGGCGGCCGCTCACAAGGGAGATCGGGGGTGTGCTCGTGCGGATCGGACTGCTCACCGACGGTGGCTATCCGTATGCGTCCGGTGAGTCCAGACTCTGGTGCGACCGCCTGGTGCGCGGGCTCGCGCAGCACGAGTTCGATCTCTTCGCGCTCAGCCGCAGCGCCGAGCAGGAGGCGCAGGGCTGGGTCCAGCTCCCGCCCCAGGTCAGCCGGGTGCGGACCGCGCCGCTGTGGACCGCCGACGAGGACGTTCTCGGCCTCCACGCCCCCCGCGGGCTGATCCCGCGCCTGCTGACCGGAGGGGGCGCGCGGACGTACGGGCGGCGCGAACGGCGCCGCTTCATCGCCCACTTCACGGCGCTCGCCCACGCGGTGTGCGTGGGGGACGCCTCCGGTCGTGCGCGGGAGGACGGGGGCGCGGGCGCGCGGTCCGCCGACCCGCAGCTCAGAGGCGCGCAGTTCACCGAAGGCCTCTACGGACTCGCCGAACTGGCCTGCGAGCACGGCGGGCTCCCCGCCGCCCTGCGCTCCGAGACGGCGGTACGGATCCTGGAGGCCGCCTGCCGCGCACCCGGCACCGGACGCACCGTCCAGACCGCCACCGTCCCCGATCTCCTCGCCTTCGCCGCGGAGCTCGACCGGGTGCTGCGCCCGCTCTCCCTCGACTGGTACGACGAGGAGAGCCTCGGCGCCGTCGACCTCTGCCACGCCGCGTCAGGCGGCGCCGCAGCGCTGCCGGGACTGCTCGCCAAGCGCTTCTTCGGGGTGCCGCTGCTCGTCACCGAGCACGCCGTACAGCTGCGCGCGCACTACCTCGCGGACTCCGGTACGCCGGTGAGTGCGCCGGTCCGCGCGCTGCTCGCGAACTTCCATGGGCAGCTCGCCACCGAGGTGTACCGGCAGGCAGCGCTCATCACCCCCGGCAACACCCATGCCCGCCGCTGGCAGGAGCGCTGCGGCGCCGAACCCGCCAAGGTGCGCACCGTCTACCCCGGCATGGAGTCCGGCCGGTTCGCGGTGCTCGGGGAGAGCGAGGACGACGGCGGCCCCGACACACTGGTCTGGGTCGGCCGGATCGAGCCGGCCAAGGACCTGATCGCCCTGCTGCACGCCTTCGCCGAGGTGCGCAGGGCCGAGCCCGACGCCCGGCTGCGGATCATCGGCGCGGCGGCCCAGGGGCCGGAGGGCGCCTCCTACCTCGCCCACTGCCGGGCGCTCGCCGACCAGCTCTTTCCCGACGAGGCCGCCGACGCGCACGCCGTCGGTGACAGCCCCGTCTCCTTCGAGGACATCGGCGGGGCCGAGGTCCCGGACCTCGCCCAGGCGTACGCGGCGGGCGGCGTCGTGGTGCTCTCCAGCGTGGTCGAGGGCTTCCCGATCAGCCTGGTCGAGGCGATGTTCTGCGGTCGGGCGACGGTGTCCACGGACGTCGGCGCGGTCGTCGAGGTCATCGGCGGAACGGGGCTCGTGGTGCCGCCGCGCAACCCGCGGGCACTCGCCGACGCCTGCCTGGCGCTGCTGCGCGACCCCGAGCGCCGTGCGCGCCTGGGAGCCGCAGCGCGTGCCCGCGCACTCGAACTCTTCACCGTCGAACAGAACCTCGCGGCATTTCGCGGCATTTACCTGGAGCTGATCTCGCAGGCGCCGGTCCGCAGGGCGCCGGCACCGGCCGCCGGTGGTCCCCGCCCCTTCGACACCCCGCCGGAGGCCCACGTACTCGGCCTGTGGCCGGAGCCGGGCGACGACCCGGTTCCGGGACCGGCCGGGCGGACGCCCAGCTGGGCCGTGCAGGGGGTCGGCGCGGGAGCGTGCGGCGCGGGGGACGGCGATGTGTGACCAGGAGGCGGCCGCGCCGGGCCGTACCGACCGACCGGAACCGGCCGGTGCATCCGCCGCACTCGGCGACAAGCACGGAGGAACGACGATGGGCCGCCCGACCGAAGTGCCCGAGGCACTCGGCACACCGACGACCAGCAGCAACGGGGACCACCGCACAGGAGCGGCGGCCTCCGGGACCCTGCTCGCGGACGTCTCCGAACCGGCCTGGGGGCCGTCCACCGCACCGCGGGACGGGGCAGTGAGCGGGCCGGGGGAGGGACCCGGCGCCGCGCCGTGCCCGGAGCCCGACCCCGCTTCGGTCCTCGGCCCCGCGCCCGTGCCCGCCACTGCTTCGGCCACCCGCCCGGAGTCCGTGCCCGCCACTGCTTCGGCCCTCGACCCCGCGCCCGTGCCCGCCACCGCTTCGGCCACCCGCCCGGAGTCCGCGCCCGCCACCGCTTCGGCCCTCGACCCCGCGCCCGTGCCCGCCACCGCTTCGGCCGCCCGCCCGGAGCCCGTGCCCGACGCCGCTTCGGCCACCGCCCCCGCTGGAACCCCCGTACCCGCCGAGGCCGACGACACCCCACCGGCCGCCGAGGACCCGGTGCCCCACGAGGACCCGACGCCTCCCGACGACCCCGCACCGCACCCTGCCCCGCGCGCCCCCGAGCTCGCGCACACCGCTCCGGCGCGCAAGCTCTCCACCGGGCGGCGCGGGCCCGCCGATCCCGTGAAGTCCCTGATGCACCGGCACCGCGAACTCTGCGAACGCGCCGTCGACCCCCTGGAGATCGCCGCCGGGCTCGAGGCCCACGGCGTCACCGACCGCACCGCCGCCCGCTATCGGCACCGCGACGTGTTCTCGCTCGCCGAGGAACTGTTCGCCCGGGTACCGGGTGTCGCCGGGGAGCCCGTCGGCGTGTCCTTCGCACCGGCGCGCGACATCGAGACGCGCGCCGCTTGGTCACTGCGGGCCCTGCTGCCGGGCGCCGCCTGTCTCGCGACCTTCGTCGCGCTGCGGTTCACCGAAGGAGTGCTCGACGGCGGGGCGCGGCTCGCCATCGGTTCCGGCGGCGGCCTCCTCGCGCTCACCGCGCTCGCGCTCGCCCTGCGTACCGGACCCCTCTGCGCCGACGGGCGGTCGTCGGGCGCCGCCGGTCTGTTCGGCTGCTGGCTGCTCGGCTACGTCCTGTACGGCGACGCACTGCTCCACCAGCTCCTCAGCGGCGGGCCCGAAGGCCCCTGGGACATCACTCCGGCACCGCTGCTCGGCCTCGCCGTGGCGGTCGCCCCGGCGGCCTGGTGCGCCCACCTCTTCTCCGTACACGCGCACCGCAAACTCAACGGCAGCCGCGCACTGGAGGAGTTCGCCGCAGGCGTGCGCCCCCTGCTGTTCGCCGCCGTCGCCTTCTTCCTCTGCGTCCTCGGCGGGCTGCTGTACCTGGCCGGACTGGGGATCGGCGGGGGCGGCTCGCAGGCCGGGGCCTCGGCACTCGGAGTGCTGCTCCTGCTGGCCCGGCTCCTGACCGTCCACGGCTTCCCCGAACCGGCCGCCACCGGCCTCGCCGCCGCCTGTGCCGTCGAGGTCGCCGCCCCCGCACTCGTCCTGGCGGGCCGGCTGCCCGGCCTCGACGCCCTCGCCCGCCCCGTCGAAGCGCTCATCGGAGCGGCCGGCACCGGAGCCGTCCCCGCCGTCGCCTGCGGCGCGGCGGCGCTCGGCCTGCTGACCACCGCCACCGTCGCTCTTTCCCGGGCATCCGCCCACACCGCCGTCTGACGCACCCCACAGCCCCCGCGGAGCCGACGCCGCGGGTCCCGTTCCACACCGTACGCAACTGCCCCAAGGAGACACCGGACATGACCCACCGATCCCCCGCACCGGCAGCCCGCCGTCGGCACTCAGGGGGCGCGCGATGAGGGTGCTGCTGCTCGGAGCCAACGGATTCCTCGGTCGTTTCGTGGCCGACCGGCTGCTGGCCGACCCGGCCGTCCACCTCACGGCGCTCGGCCGCGGCGACGACGCCGACGTACGGTTCGACCTCGCCGGCGGCAGCCCTGGAGCGCTCACCCGCTTCCTGGACGCCGTCCACCCCGGAGTCGTCGTCAACTGCGCCGGCGCCACCCGGGGCGGGGCCCGCGACCTGACCCGTCACAACACCGTCGCCGTCGCCACCGTCTGCGAGGCGATGCGGCGCAGCGGCTGCACCGCCCGCCTGGTCCAGGTCGGCTGCTCCTCGGAGTACGGACCCTCGCAGCCCGGTTCGTCCACGGCGGAGGACGCCATCCCGCGCCCCGGCGGTCCGTACGGTGTCAGCAAGCTCGCCGCCACCGAACTCGTCCTCGGCTCCGGCCTCGACGCGGTCGTGCTGCGGGTCTTCTCGCCGGTCGGCCCCGGCACCCCGGCCGGCTCGCCGCTCGGCCGGCTCGCCGAGGCGATGCGCCGTGCCATGCAGTCCGGCGACGGCGAGCTGAAGCTCAGCGGCCTCGGAGTGCAGCGCGACTTCGTCGACGTGCGCGACGTCGCGCGCGCCGTGCACGCCGCCTCGCTCTCCGCCGCGCAGGGCGTCGTCAACATCGGCACCGGCCGGGCCGTGCGGCTGCGTGACGCCGCGGCCGTCCTCGCCAAGGTCGCCGGGTACGGGGGCGCGCTCCACGAGCTGGACACACCCCCCGCACGCCTGCCCATCGGCGCCCCCCGCACCTCCACCGAATCGGTCATGGAGCACCTCTCGGTCACGCCCTCGCCCTACCCGGACGGCTGCGGCGCCTGGCAGCAGGCGGACGTCCGTACCGCCAGGGACCGGCTCGGCTGGCGCCCCCGGATCAATCTGGAGGAGTCCCTCGCCGACATCTGGATGGAGGCGGCATGCCGTATCTGACCAGTACCGGCACCGCCCGCCGGACCAGTGGCGCCGAGCAGCTCGGCTTCGGCGTGCCCGGCTGTGCGCACCCGCTGCTCGCCCCGGCCGAATGGGCCGAACTGGCCCGCCCCGGCACTCCGCTGCACTGGGCCGTCCTCGACATCGACGACGGCCCCGGCATCCGGCCCGACCCGCACTGCCTGGAAGCCGCGGGCCGGCTCCGCAACGCCCGCGAGCGGGCCGTGAGCGGCGAGGATCCGCTCGACTCCGTGCGGGCCTCGGCCGGACGGCTGCTCGGCCGGCTCGATCTGGTGCACGGCAGCCGGCCCTTCGGCGACCTGGTCACCGACGCGCGGTCCTACCTGGACTGGTACCGCGTCGACGGGTTCTACCTCGACCGCTGCCCGGCCGGGCGCCCCGCCCTCCCCACCGTCCGCCGTCTCACCGCCACGCTCTCCGCCCTCCTGGCGGACAGCGACGGCGCGCAGCACGGCGGACACCTCGTGCTCGGCCACGACACCCATCCGCACCCGGGCTACGCGGAGGCCGCCGACCAGCTCGTCACCTTCCGCGGCGCGTGGACCGACTACCGCTGGTCGCAGGTGGCGGAGTGGACCGCCTCCTACCCGCCCGGCCGGTTCGCCCACTTCGTCCACGGTGTTCCGCGCACCCATCTGGAGGAGGCGATGCGCATCGCCCGCTGGCAGGGCGCGGGGACGATCTTCTTCACGGACCGCACCAAGGAGGCCGATCCCGGAAACGGGCGTGGGCAAAGCGATCCATTTGCGACACTGCCCAGGTACTGGGACGAAATCGTCTCGCGGATCGGACCGGCTATCTCGGAATGAGAGGGGGCGTGGCAGTGTTACGGCAAGAACAACCGTACGTAGCCGAAGTACGTAGAAACCGACCACCTGCATTGTTGAGGTTCCTGTGTCGCTGCCACCCCTGGTCGAGCCAGCTGCTGAGCTCACCGTCGACGAGGTCCGCAGGTACTCCCGCCACCTGATCATCCCGGATGTCGGGATGGACGGACAGAAGCGGCTGAAGAACGCGAAGGTGCTCTGTGTGGGCGCCGGCGGTCTCGGCTCGCCGGCCCTGATGTACCTGGCCGCCGCCGGTGTCGGAACGCTCGGCATCGTGGAGTTCGACGAGGTCGACGAGTCGAACCTGCAACGCCAGATCATCCACAGCCAGGCCGACATCGGCAAGTCCAAGGCCGTGTCGGCCAAGGAAAGCGTGCAGGGGATCAACCCCCTGGTGAACGTGATCCTTCACGAGGAACGGCTCGAAGCCGAGAACGTGATGGAGATCTTCGCCCAGTACGACCTGATCGTGGACGGCACGGACAACTTCGCCACCCGCTATCTCGTCAACGACGCCGCGGTCCTGCTGAACAAGCCGTACGTCTGGGGCTCGATCTACCGGTTCGACGGACAGGCGTCCGTCTTCTGGTCCGAGCACGGTCCCTGCTACCGCTGCCTCTACCCGGAGCCGCCGCCCCCCGGCATGGTTCCGTCCTGCGCCGAGGGCGGTGTCCTGGGCGTGCTCTGCGCGTCCGTCGGCTCCATCCAGGTCACCGAGGCCATCAAGCTGCTCGCCGGCATCGGCGACCCGCTGGTCGGCCGGCTGATGATCTACGACGCGCTGGAGATGCAGTACCGCCAGGTAAAGGTCCGCAAGGACCCCGACTGCGCGGTCTGCGGCGAGAACCCGACCGTCACCGAGCTCATCGACTACGAGGCCTTCTGCGGCGTCGTGTCCGAGGAGGCCCAGGAGGCGGCGCTCGGCTCCACGATCACTCCCAAGCAGCTCAAGGAGTGGATCGACGCGGACGAGAAGATCGAGATCATCGACGTCCGCGAGCCGAACGAGTACGAGATCGTCTCGATCCCCGGCGCGAAGCTGATCCCGAAGAACGAGTTCCTGATGGGCAACGCCCTCCAGGACCTCCCGCAGGACAAGCGCATCGTGCTGCACTGCAAGACCGGTGTCCGCAGTGCCGAGGTCCTCGCGGTCCTCAAGTCGGCGGGCTTCGCCGACTCGGTGCACGTCGGCGGCGGCGTGATCGGCTGGGTCAACCAGATCGAGCCCGAGAAGCCGGTGTACTAAAGGCTGAACGCGACGAAGGGGCCGGTCCGCGCCACGCGGACCGGCCCCTTCGTCGCGCACACGGCGGCGCTACGAACAGGTCTTGCCGTCGGCCGGCACCTTCCCGTCCAGGAAGTACGCGTCCACCGTCGACGTCACACAGCTGTTCCCGCCGTAGGCGCCGTGCCCCTCACCCTTGTTGGTGAGCAGGACGCCGACGCCCTCGCCCAGCTCGTCCGCCATCTTCCGCGCACCCTCGTACGGCGTGGCGGGGTCGCCCGTCGTGCCCACGACCAGGATCGGACCGGCGCCCGGGGCGCTCGCCTCCGGGGTGTCGTGCTCGCCCGCCACCGGCCAGTCGGCGCACCAGCCCGCGGTGTCCCAGGCCAGGAACGGGCCGAAGACCGGCGACAGCTTCCCGAACTCGGGCAGCAGCGCCTTCGCCTCGGCCGCCGTCGGCCTGGCCTTGCTGTCCGCGCAGGAAATGGCCCGCTGCGAGTGGTTCTGGGTGTCGTAGTGGCCGTTCTCGTCCCGGCCGTTGTACGAGTCGGCGAGCTGCAGCAGCATGGACCCGGTGCCGCTCTCCGCCTCGTCCAGGGCCTGGGTGAGCACCGGCCAGTTGTCCTTGGAGTAGAGCGGCAGCACGATGCCGGTGATCGCCAGCGACTCGTTGAGCTCGCGTCCCGTGCCGGTCGGCAGCGGCTTGGCGTCGATCCGCTTCAGCAGGGCGGCGATGCGCCGGGTGCCCGCCGCCGGGTCCTGGCCGCGGTCCTTGAGGTAGTTCTCCAGCGCCCGCTGGAAGCCGGTCGTCTGGTTACGGGCGTGGCCCGTGGTGTCCGCGGTCGGGTCGACGACGGCGTCGAAGACGGTCCGCCCGACGTGCTTCGGGAAGAGGTGCGCGTAGGTGCCGCCCAGTTCGGTGCCGTACGAGAAGCCGAAGTACGTCAGCTTCCGGTCGCCGAGGACCTCGCGGATCAGGTCCATGTCCCGGGCGGCGTTCGTCGTGCCGACGAACGGCAGGACCTTGCCCGAGCGGCTCTCGCAGCCGGCGCCGAACCCGGCGCCGTCCTTCATGAACGCCGCCTCCTCCGCCGCCGTGTCCGGTGTCATGTCGACCTTGCGGTACGAGGTCTCCTGCTCCTGGTCCGTGCGGCACCGCACCCCGGCGCTCCCGGCCACCCCGCGCGGATCGAAACCCACCAGGTCGTAGCGGGTGTTGAGCGACCCGTACGAACCGGCGGCGCGCGGCAGGGTGGAGACCCCCGAGCCGCCCGGCCCGCCGAAGTTGAACAGCATCGAGCCGAGCCGCCGGTCCTTGTCCCGGGCCTCCTTGCGGATGAGCGCGATCCCGATCGTGTCGCCGTCCGGCTTCGCGTAGTCCAGCGGAACCGTGACCTTCGTACACCGCCAGGACGAGCCCGGAGCGCTGCCGCCCTCGGGTGCCTCGCACCTCTTCCAGTCCAGGCGCTGCGAGGTGAGGGCGGCGGGCAGGGGCGCTCCGCTCACGGCGGCCGAGGGGGCGGCGGAGGATGAGGCGGCCGAAGCCGTGGTGCCGTCCGCCGGTGTGCCCGGCTTGTCGTCCGCGGCGTCCTCGCATCCTGCGAGCACCCCCGTCAGCAGCAGTGCGGCGGCGGCCAGCGCCCCGGCCCGTACGTATGCGACCACGTGCAGTTCCCTCCCCGTCGTGCCTGCCCGTCCGGCAGTTCGCCCATGGTAGGTGCGCACCGGGACCGCCTATCCGCAGACCGTCCCGGCGTCCGGCACCTTGCCGTCCAGCAGATAGCCGCCCACCGCCTTCTGCACACAGGCGCTGCCGCTGTTGTACGCGCCGTGGCCCTCGCCCTTGTACGTCATCTCCACGCCGACGCCCTCGCCGAGCTCCTCGGCCATCGCCTTCGCGCCCGCGTAAGGGGTCGCCGGGTCGCCCGTGTTGCCGATGACCAGGACGGGGGCCGCGCCCTCGGCGCTGACGTCCGGGGTGTCCCAGGCGCCCGCCACCGGCCAGCCGGTGCACGCCATCAGACCCCAGCCGAGGTAGTCGCCGAAGACCGGTGAGGCGTCGCGGAACGCGGGGAGCTTCTCCTTGGTCTCGTCGAGGGTGAACCGCTCCTTGGAGTCGGCGCAGTTGATGGCGGTGTTGGCCGCGGCGGAGTTGTCGTAGTGGCCGTCCTCGGAGCGCCCGTTGAGGGAGTCGGCGAGGGCGAGGAGCAGCGCGCCGTTGCCGCCGTCGGCCTCGTCCACGCCCTGCTCCAGCAGGGGCCAGGTCTCCTTGGAGTAGAGCGCCGCCGCGATGCCGGTGGTGGCCTGCGTCTGCGTCAGCTTCCGGGAACCGATGCCCGGTACGGGCTTCTTCTCCAGCCGGTCGAGAAGTCCGGACACCCCCTGCTCGACCTCCTCGGCGGTGGAACCGGGCAGCTTGCAGGCATCGCCCCGGTCCGCGCAGTCCTCGGCGAAGTTGTCCAGCGCGAGCTGGAAGCCCTCGGCCTGTCCGAGGGAGGACTGCTCCGCGTCCTCGGTCGGGTCGACCACCGCGTCCAGGACCGACCGGCCCACGTTCTCGGGGAACAAGTGAGCGTAGACGCCGCCCAGTTCGGTGCCGTACGAGATGCCGAAGTAGTACAGCTTGTCGTCACCGAGCACCTGACGCATCAGATCCATGTCGCGGGCCGCGTTCGTCGTCCCCACGAAGGGGAGCTCCTTGCCGGAGTTCTTCTCGCAGGCGGCCACGTACGTCTTCGTGTCCTCGGTGAACGCCTTCTCCTCCGCCGCGTCGTCCGGAGTGCCGTCGCCCTCGTACCGCGCGTCCAGCTGCGCGTCGTCCTCGCACTCCACGCCCGCGCTGCGGCCCACGCCGCGCGGGTCGAAGCTCACCAGGTCGTACCGGGTGCGGAGCTTGTCGTACTCCGTGCCGAACGCGGGCAGGGTGGCGACACCGGAGGCGCCGGGACCGCCGAAGTTGAAGACGAGCGAACCGATCCGCCTCTTCTCGTCGATCGCCTCGGCGCGGATGAGCGCGAGCTCGATGGTGTCGCCCTCCGGCTCCGCGTAGTCGAGCGGGGCCTCCATGAACGAGCACTCCCAGACGGCCCCGCCGGGCAGCGGGGAGGGTGAGGAACCGCCGCCCTGGGCCGGGGACGGGGCCGGGCACGGTGTCCACTTCAGCTGCTGGGAGGCGAGGTCGGCGGGCGTGGTCGTCGCGGCGGCCGCGGCGGCGTGGGGCGAGCTCTCCTTGTCGCCCCCGTCCGAACAGCCGGTGAGCGGAAGCAGCACGGTCACGGTGGCGGCGAGGGCCGCGGCGCGCAGGGCAGGGGAGGTCCTCATCGCTCCATCGTGCGGCGGCTCCGCGGGGGGTGCACGGGGCGCCGGTCCAAGCGGGTGGACGGCTGCGGGCACACGCCCTAGAGCTCGCCCTTGCGCGTCAGATGGTTGAAGGCGAGCCAGCCGGGAAGCACCGGCAGCCACAGCGTCAGCAGCCGGTACAGGAGCACGGCCGGCGCCGCGACCTCCTTCGGCAGGCCGACCGCGATCAGGCCGAGGGTCAGCGCGCCCTCGACCGCGCCCATGCCGCCCGGGGTCGGCGCCGCCGAGCCCAGTGCGTTGCCGGCGAGGAAGACCACCGCGATGCTCGCGTAGCTCAGGTGCGGTGTGTCCGGACCGCTGAACGCCCGGACCGACGCGTCCAGACACATCACGAACACGCCGGTCAGCAGCAGCATCCCGCCGATGCCGGTGAGCAGCTTCTGCGGCCGCTGCACGACGTCGAGCATGCGCGGTACGACCCCGGCGAACAGCGACCGCACCCGTGTCACGACGAACTTGCGCATGAACGGGATGGCCGTCACCACCAGAACCAGCACGGCGACCGTCAGCAGCCCCGCGATCACGGTCCTGGACGGGGTGAGCGAGGACGGCGTCTTCTCCGTACCCGTCAGATAGCCGAACGCGGCCAGCAGCAGGATGTGGCATCCCAGCCCGAACAGCTGGGAGGCGCCGACGCTCGCGACCGCCAGCCCCGGACGCACACCGGCCCGCTGGAGGAACCGGGTGTTCAGCGCGACCCCGCCCACCGCGGCCGGGGCCACGATCTTCACGAACGAGCCGGCGACCTGCGCCAGCACCGTCCTGCCGAACGGCACCCGCTCCGGCACGAAGCCCAGCAGGCTCATCGCCGCCGCGATGTAACTGAGCGCCGAGAAGCCGAGCGCCGCCGCCACCCAGCCCCATTCCGCCTGCTCGACCACCGCACCGAAGTCGGCCTCGGTGACCTGCGAGATCAGGAAGTACGCGGCGATGGCACCGGCGATGAAGCTGAACAGGGTGCGCGGCTTGATGCGCTCCAGACGGACCGGCTCGACCGGCGCCTGCGGCCGGATCAGCAGCACCTCCTGGCGGATCCGGGAGAGCAGGTCCTCCTCGCGGGCCACGTCCATGGCGTCGTCCCTGGCCCGCTTCTCGGCCTGCTTCTCGGTGCGCTGCGACTTGCGGTCGCTCTTGCGCCCGGCGTCCTCGGCAGGCTCCGCATCCTGCGACCGGGCCCGCTTCGCCGCGTCCGACGCCTCCAGCACGGCCTCGCGCTCGCGCTGCGAACGCTCCCGGGCCAGCCGGCGCAGATGGGCGCGGGTGGAGCGGCTGAGCGCGATCGGCTGGAGCAGCGGCAGACAGTCCGCGACGGCGTCCGGCCCCAGCACCGCCAGTGCGGCCGCGACCGCCCGCTCGGGACCCACGCGCAGGCCCGTGGTGGTGAGCAGCTGGGCGACGTCCATCCGCAGCACCAGATCACCGGCCGCGATCTCGCCGCCGCGCAGATCCGTGACGAACACCTTGCCGGAACGATCCACCAGGATGGCGTCACCGGTGAGCCTGCGGTGCGCGATCCGCCGCGACTGGAGCGCCTGCACCTGACGCCAGGCGCCGCGCACCAGGTCATCGGTGATCTCGGAGTCCTCCAGCGCGTCCAGGGAGCGCCCGCCGATGTGCTCGTACACGAGCATCACGGCGTCCGGACCGAGCTCGGACGTGGCGATCAGTTTCGGGGCGTTGGCACCGGCGGCGATCGCCGCGTACGCGAGCAGCGCCTCCTGCTCCAGGGCCTGGCGCAGCGACTGGATGGAACGCCGCTGGGTGATGCCGCGCAGGGTGAGCCTGCGCCACACCCGGTAGAAGAAGCCCTGCGCCTGCTGTTCGCGGTCCACGACCGTCACATCGAGCGGCGCCCCGTCCTCCAGGGAGACCACGTAGCGGCGCCCGCGGTCGCTCTGGTCGCCCGAGTCGGGCGCGTCCTCGGCCCGCATCGCGGTGACCGGCCGGAAGCCGACGTGGCGCAGGCCGGCCATCAGGTGCTGGCCGGTCGGCCGGACGTTCGGAGAGCCGACCGCGTACAGCGTGCCGTACGCGACCGTCCAGCCGATCAGTACCGTGAGGATGATCGAGAGCGGGGTCGTGTACCCGCCCACCAGCATGGTGAAGGCGTCGAGCAGCAGCACCACCCACAGCACGACCCGCCACCGCGGCCGTCTCGCCATGCCGACCGCCGTCATATAGGCGATCACGGGAGCGAGGTAGCCGTGTACGGGGTCGGTGAGCGCCTGACCGGGCTGCGGCTGGGTCAGGGCGTCCTGAATGGTGCCGGGTGCGGAGTTGGACACCCACAGATCCGTGGCGAGCGTCACCCCGTGCGCGAGCACGGCGGCCAGCACGCCGTCCGCGATCCGCAGCCCGTCGCGCTTGATCAGCCGCTCGATGGCGAAGGCCACGGGGACGAGCAGCACGGCGATGCTGGAGACGAGACCGGCGATCTTGATGAGCAGATCGGGTGCCTGCCCGGTGCCCTTGTTGATGTCCTCCTCAAGGCCGGCCGTCGTGCCGTGGGCGAACGCGGCGACGGCGAACAGCACGACGATCGCGAGGACTCCGATGAGGAGCCGCAGCAGATCGGAGGGGCGGTGCACCCGGGCGGGGAGCAGGGGTTCGTCACCCGAGACACGGTCGGACAGAGCCGCATCGGAGGTCGAGAGGGTCGAGCCGGCCAGGTGCTCCGAGGGTGTCCGCGGGCCGGTCTCGGGCTCCTGTCCGCTCTCCTCGGGGCGCGGCTCGGCATCAGAGGCGTCGGCCGCCTTCGGTGGCTGCACGCCCTGCTCCTTCGTCGCCTCTGATTGGTCTTCGTCTTCTCGTATCACCGGTCACCGCCCGCATGATGGTGGCACGGCCCGCGGCCGGCGGGGGGCATCAGGGTGCGATGCGGGGCCGCGCGAAGCGCAAGATACGCTCCGTCCTCCGCCCGCGCACACGCCGTGTGCGACCGGACACGGAACGGGCCGGGCTGTCGGTGGCGTACGGCAGGATGGGCCGGATGAGCGAACACCCGACGAGCGACGCGTTGCCGGAGTACGCGGAGCGCGTGCTCGACGTCGCCGAACTGATCCCGCCCGGCCGTGTCATGACCTACGGCGACGTCGCGGAGTGGCTGGGGGACGGCGGACCTCGCCAGGTCGGCCGGGTCATGGCGCTGTACGGGTCCGCGGTGCCGTGGTGGCGTGTGGTGCGCGCCGACGGGGCGCTGCTGCCCGGCCACGAGCTGCGTGCGCTGGATCACTACCGCGAGGAGAACACCCCGCTGCGCGAGGCCGCGCGGTCCGCGGAGGGGCATGTCCCGCGCCTGGACATGCGGCGCGCACGGTGGGACGGCGGTGCGGGGGCGGAGGGCGACGGCGGCGGGGAAACGCGGGGCGACGGCGGCGGCGGGGGAGCTCACACCTGACAGCTTCGGCCATCCGGTGGCACATCGGGTGGAGCCGGGCCCGTACGACGTACAGGAAGCGTGCAGCGGAGGCCGTGCCGGGTCCTTGCGCCGGGCGGAAGGTGACGATGAGGGGTCCTTCCATGCGGTGGAAGGTGACGATGCCGGGTCCTTGCGCCGGGCGGAAGGTGACGATGACCGGTCCTTCAGTCCGGCGGAACGTGACGATCCACGCAGTCGTCCGGCCCCAATCGGCGGTCCCGCCGGAGTAGCGTCGTCAGTTCGCGGTCCGCGCCGCGCCCTCACCTCCAGCACAGCCAGCACAGCCAGCATCTCCAGCGCACCCAGCACACCCACCAGGACCGGCGATCCCAACGTGAGCTCCTCCTCCACCACCCGGAACAGTCCGCACCGTCAGGGCGGGCAGGGGGTCCCCCCACGCCCTGCGGGGCGCAGGGGAAGAGCCACGGGCGCGTACCGGCTGGTGCGTACCCTGCCGGGCTCCGTGGATCCCCCTCTCCTTGACGCGGCGCAGCGGGCGGTGGTTGACCACGCCGGCGGCCCGCTGCTCGTTCTCGCAGGGCCCGGGACCGGCAAGACCACCACGCTCGTCGAAGCCGTCGCCGCCCGTGTCGCCCGGGGCGCGGACCCGGCCCGGATGCTGATCCTCACCTTCAGCCGCAAGGCCGCCGTCGAGCTGCGCGACCGGATGGCCGCCAGGCTCGGCGCCGTCCGCGGGCCGCAGGCCACCACCTTCCACTCCTTCTGTTACGCCTTGGTGCGCGCCCATCAGGACGCCGATCTGTTCGCGGACCCGCTGCGGCTGCTCTCCGGACCGGAACAGGACGTCACCGTCCGCGATCTGCTGGCGGGCCAGCTCGACCTGGAGAAGGAGGGCCACGACCACATCCGCTGGCCCGACGAACTGCGGGCCTGTCTGACCACGCGCGGCTTCGCCGACGAGGTGCGTGCCGTGCTCGCCCGCAGCCGTGAGCTGGGTCTCGGCCCGGACGCCCTCGCCGACTTCGCCCGGCGCACCGGTCGGCCCGACTGGGGTGCGGCCGCGGCGTTCCTCGCCGAGTACCTGGACGTGCTGGACGCCCAGGGGGTGCTCGACTACGCGGAGCTCGTCCACCGTGCCGTGCTGCTCGCGGAGCGCCCCGAGGTGGCGGGGCCGCTGGCCGGCAGTTACGACACCGTGTTCGTCGACGAGTACCAGGACACGGATCCGGCGCAGGTGCGGCTGCTGCATGCGCTGGCCGGGAACCGGGGGAGCGCTCCGGGCGGCGGCGGGGGGCGGAACCTGATCGCGTTCGGCGACCCGGACCAGTCGATCTACGCCTTCCGCGGCGCCGACGTGAACGGCATCCTCGACTTCCCGGACGTGTTCCGGCGCGCGGACGGCGACCCGGCCCCGGTCGGCGTCCTCACCACGTCGCGCCGCTCCGGCGAACGGCTCCTCGCCGCGACCCGTCTGCTCACCCGCCGGATGCCGCTCACCCGGCTGCCGTCGGCGAAGGTGCGGGCCCACCGGGAGCTCGGCGCGGTCCGCGAGGGCGGCGGCGTCGAGACGTACACCTACCCGACCGCATCCACCGAGCTCGACAACATCGCGGACCTGCTGCGCCGGGCGCATCTGGAGGACGGGGTGCCGTGGCACGAGATGGCGGTCCTGGTCAGGGCGGGCGGGCGCACCATTCCCGCCGTGCGCCGGGCCCTGACCTCGGCGGGCGTCCCGCTGGAGGTCGACGGCGACGACCTGCCCCTGCGCCACGAACCGGCGGTGGCCCCGCTGCTGACGGCCCTGCGCACGGTGGCCATGGCGGCGCTGCGCCGGGGCGCGGATGCGGGCACGGCGGAACCGGAGACCCCGGACCCGGCGGACGCGGTGGCGGAGTCCGTGGCCCCGGCCCCGGCGGACGCGGTGGCGGAACCGGAGACCCGGGCTCCGGCGGACGCGGTGGCGGAATCCGTGACCCCGGCCCCGGCGGACGCGGGCGCTTCGGCCGAGGGCGCGGCGGAACCGGAGGCCCCGGCCCCGGCGGACGCGGTGGCGGAACCCCAGGCCCTGGCCTCCGCCCCCGCCCCCGCCTCCGCCCCAGCCCCCTGGCTCGACACCGAGACGGCGCTCACCCTCCTCGCCTCGCCCCTCGGCTCCATGGACGCGGCCGACCTGCGCCGGCTCGGCCGGGCCCTGCGCGACGAGGAGCGCGCCGCGGGCAACCGCGTGCCCGCGCCCTCCGGCGAACTCCTCGCCCGCGCGCTCGCCGAACCGGAACGGCTCGTGACGCACGACCCGGCGTACGCCCGCGGTGCCCAGCGCCTCGGGGCGCTGCTGCGCACGGCGCGCGAGCTCCTCGAAGCCGGCGGCACCGCCGAGGAGGCCCTGTGGGCGCTGTGGTCCGGCACCCCCTGGCCGTCCAGGCTGGAGCGCGCCGCGCTGCGCGGCGGCGCGGGCGGCCGTAACGCCGACCGCGACCTGGACGCCGTCTGCGCCCTCTTCGACACCGCGGCCCGCGCGGAGGAGCGCACCGGGGGCCGGGGCGCGCTCAACTTCCTGGAGGAGGTCGACGCCCAGGACATCGCCGCCGACACCCTCTCCCGGCGCTCCGTGCGGCCCGACGCCGTACGGCTGATGACCGCGCACCGGTCCAAGGGCCTGGAGTGGCGCCTGGTCGTCGTCGCCGGAGTGCAGGAGGGCCTCTGGCCCGACCTGCGGCGCCGAGGCTCGCTGCTCGAAGCGGACCGGATCGGCCGTGACGGCCTCGCCGAACCCCTTACCCCCGGCGCTCTGCTCGCCGAGGAGCGCCGGCTCTTCTACGTGGCGGCGACCCGCGCCCGCGAACGCCTGATCGTCACGGCGGTCAAGGCGCCCGCCGACGACGGCGACCAGCCGTCCCGTTTCCTCACCGAACTCGGCGTCGAACCCCGCGACGTCACCGGCCGTCCACGCCGGCCCCTCGCCGTCGCCGCCCTCGTCGCCGAGCTGCGCGCCACCACCGTCGACCCCGGTGCCTCCGACGCGCTGCGCGAGGAGGCCGCTCACCGCCTCGCCCGTCTCGCGGCCCTGAGCGACGACGAGGGGCAGCCGCTCGTACCGTCGGCCCACCCCTACCGGTGGTGGGGCCTTGACGAGCCGACCCGCTCGGCCGTCCCGCTGCGCGACCGGGACCAGCCCGTCGCCCTGTCCGGCAGCGCGCTCGACCAGCTCGCCAACACCTGCGCGCTCCAGTGGTTCCTGGGCCGTGAGGTGAAGGCCGACGCCCCGGCGACCGCGGCGCAGGGCTTCGGCAACGTCGTCCACGTCCTGGCCGACGAGGTGGCCTCCGGGCGGACGCCCGCCGATCTGGCCGTCCTCATGGAGCGGCTCGACTCGGTCTGGGACGGGCTGGTCTTCGACGCGCCCTGGAAGTCGCAGCAGGAGAAGCAGCAGGCCCGCGTCGCCCTCGAACGCTTCCTGCGCTGGCACGTCATGGACCGCACCGGCCGCACGCCGGCCGCCAGCGAGCACGACTTCGACGTGACGCTGGAGGCGGGGGAGTACGAGGTGCGCATCCGGGGCTCCATGGACCGCGTCGAACGCGACGCCGACGGACGGGCCTACGTCGTCGACTTCAAGACCGGCAAGCAGTCCCCGACGAAGGACGAGGTGGCCCGCCACCCGCAGCTCGCCGTGTACCAGCTGGCGGTCCGGGCGGGCGCGGTCGACGAGGTCTTCGACGGCACGCGCCCCGAATCCGGCGGCGCCGAACTCGTACAGCTGCGCCAGCCCGCCCCCAAGAAGGAGGGCGGCGACGCCGTCCCCAAGGTGCAGGCCCAGGAGCCGCCCGAGACCGAGTGGGTCTCCGATCTCCTGGCGACCGCCGCCGGCCGGGTCCTGGACGAACGGTTCACCCCGTCGACCGGACAGCACTGCTCCCACTGTGCCTTCAAGGCCTCGTGCAGTGCGCAGCCGGAGGGCCGGCACGTCCTGGAGTGAGCGGGATCCGCTGTCGCGGACGTCAGCGCTTGCGGGCCATCACCCCGTACACACTGACGTCGGCGTCGGTGACGTCGTTGATGCCCTGGTAGCGCGTCCGGTCCAGCGGGTCCAGACCCGCCACGAACTCAGGATCCGGGTCCCGGGACTCGGGCAGGTCGACGACCTTCTCGGGCCGCCAGCGGTGCACCGGGACAACACCGGGTTCGAGCATCTCCAGTCCGTTGTCCGTCACGAACCGCTCGACCTGCGCGTGCGAGCGGCGGACCATCGCGAACCCGCGCTCCTTGAACGACTTCGTGATCTGCCCGACCTGCTCGGGGTTGAGGTCCGAGCTGACATTGCTCAGGACGAGATAGCTGCCGGGAGCCAGGGCGTCGAGGAGCTGTCTGACGATCGGGTAGGCCGCCTCGTCCTCGATGAAGTGGAGGACGGCGGCGAGGACGAGGGCGACGGGCCGGTCGAGGTCGAGGGTGCGGCGGGCCGCTTCGAGGATCCTGTCGGGGTCGCGCAGATCCGCCTCGACGTAGTCGGTGTGGCCCTCGGGCCCGCTGGTGAGCAGGGCCTGGGCGTGGACGAGAACGACGGGGTCGTTGTCGGCGTACACCACGCGCGCGTCGGGGGCGATCGCCTGGGCGATCTGGTGCACGTTCTGCTGGGTCGGCAGCCCGGTCCCGACGTCCAGGAACTGCCGGATGCCGTCCTGCGCGGCGAGCGTGACGGCTCGCCGCATGAAGTCCCGGTTGTGCCGCACGGTGAGGTACCCGCGGGGATTGGCGGCCAGGGCCATGGCCGCGGCCTCGCGGTCGGCCGGGTAGTTGTCCTTGCCGCCGAGGAACACGTCATAGACCCGTGCCGGGTGCGCCTTCGTCGTGTCGATGCGTGCCCGGAGCTCTGCGGCGTCAGGGGCGGGTGCGTCGGCGCTCATATGACCGTCCTCGTAAGGCTGTTGATGCGACAAGCAGTCAATTTAGACGGTCTTTCGCGGCTTGTGCGCCGCCGCGGCGCAGAAATGCGGGATACAGGCATTGGCGTCCTCGCCGGTCGCCGCGGTGGCCGGAGCGGCACTTCTCGGACTCTTCCGGACTTCGTGGGTTGTCGGTCCGGCCGGTTAGCCTCTGTGGAGTGTCCTCACGTATCACCGATCCCGAGCAGCTCAAGGAGCTTCTCGGGATCCCTTTCACCCCGGAGCAGACGGCGTGCATCATCGCGCCGCCCGCCCCACAGGTGATCGTCGCCGGAGCCGGGTCGGGGAAGACCACGGTGATGGCGGCCCGCGTGGTGTGGCTGGTCGGCACCGGCCAGGTCGCCCCCGAGCAGGTCCTCGGGCTCACCTTCACCAACAAGGCGGCCGGTGAGCTCGCCGAGCGCGTCCGCAAGGCCCTGATCGCCGCCGGGGTCACCGATCCGGACGTGATCGACCCGGACAACCCCCCGGGCGAACCCGGCATCTCCACGTACCACGCCTTCGCCGGCCGGCTCCTCACCGAGCACGGGCTGCGGATAGGACTCGAACCCACCACCCGCCTCCTCGCCGACGCCACCCGCTACCAGCTCGCCGCCCGCGTGCTGCGCGAGGCCCCCGGCCCCTACCCGGCCCTGACCAGGTCGTTTCCCACCCTGGTCAGCGATCTGCTGGCGCTGGACGCCGAGCTGGCCGAACATCTCGTACGTCCAGAACAGCTCGCGGCGTACGACACCGAGCTGCTCCGCACCCTGGAGACCGCCAAGCTCAGCAACGCGGAACTGCGCAGGCTCCCCGAGACCTCCGAGGCCCGCCGCGAGCTGCTCTCGCTGACCCGGCGCTACCGGGAGGCCAAGCGCAGCCGCGACCTCCTCGACTTCGGTGACCAGATCGCCCTCTCCGCCCGGCTCGCCCTCACCCGCCCCGAGGTCGGCGCCATCCTGCGCGAGGAGTACCGGGTCGTCCTGCTCGACGAGTACCAGGACACCTCCGTCGCCCAGCGCCTCCTGCTCTCCGCCCTCTTCGGCAGCGGTCCCGACGGCATCGCCTCCGGGCACGCCGTCACCGCGGTCGGCGACCCCTGCCAGGCCATCTACGGCTGGCGCGGCGCCTCCGTCGCGAACCTCGACGACTTCCCGAACCACTTCCCGCACGCCGACGGCACCCCCGCCGCCCGCTACTCCCTCAGCGAGAACCGCCGCAGCGGTGGCCGTCTCCTCCACCTCGCCAACGGGCTCGCCGCGCCCCTGCGCGCCATGCACGAGGGCGTCGAGGCACTGCGCCCCGCCCCGGGCGCCGAGCGCGACGGCCTGGTCCGCTGCGCCCTGCTGCGCACCCACGCCGAGGAGCTCGACTGGCTCGCCGACTCGATCGCCCACCTCGTACGCACCGGCAAGGCCCCCGGCGAGATCGCCGTCCTGTGCCGCACCGCGGGCGACTTCCCCGAGATCCAGGCCGCGCTCGTCGCCCGGGACATCCCGGTCGAGGTCGTCGGCCTCTCCGGGCTGCTCCACCTCCCCGAGGTCGCCGACCTCGTGGCCGTCTGCGAGGTCCTCCAGGACCCGGGGGCCAACGCCTCCCTGGTCCGGCTGCTCACCGGCCCCCGCTGGCGGATCGGCCCCCGCGACCTGGCCCTGCTCGGCCGCCGCGCCCGCCTCCTCGTCCACCGCGCCTCCCACGGCGACGACGAGGACTTCGACCCCGACCGCCGGCTCGCCGAGGCCGTCGAGGGCATCGACCCGGCCGAGGTGATCTCCCTCGCGGACGCCCTGGACACCTTCCTCGACTCCGGCGGCGAACAGGACGACCGGCTGCCGTTCTCCGCCGAGGCCCGGATCCGCTTCGCCCGCCTCGCCACCGAACTGCGCGACCTGCGCCGCTCCCTTTCCGACCCGCTGATGGACGTCCTGCACCGGGTCCTCGCCACCACCGGACTGGAGGTCGAGCTCTCCGCCTCGCCCCAGGCCCTGGCGGCCCGCCGCCGCGAGACCCTCGCCAACTTCCTCGACGTCGCCGCCCGGTTCGCCGCCGTCGACGGGGAGGCCACGCTGCTCGCCTTCCTCGGCTTCCTGCGTACCGCCGCGCAGTACGAGAAGGGCCTCGACAACGCGCTGCCCGGCGGCGAGAACACCGTCAAGGTCCTCACCGCCCACAAGTCCAAGGGCCTCGAATGGGACGTCGTCGCCGTGCCCGGCCTGGTCACCGGGCAGTTCCCCAGCGGCCAGTCCCGGGACGCCTGGACCTCCCAGTCCCAGGTCCTCCCGCACGCGCTGCGCGGCGACACGCCCACACTGCCCGTCCTCCACTCCTTCGACGCCAAGGGGCTCAAGGACTTCAAGGCGGAGATGAAGGAGCACCAGCACACCGAGGAGCTCCGCCTCGGCTACGTCACCTTCACCCGGCCCCGCACCCTGCTGCTCGGCTCCGGCCACTGGTGGGGCCCGAGCCAGAAGAAGCCGCGCGGCCCCTCGGCGTTCCTGGACGCGTTGTACGAGCACTGCGCGGCCGGCTACGGCGAGATCGAGGCGTGGGCGGACGAACCGGCCGAGGACGAGGAGAACCCGGCCCTCGGTGAGGCCACGGCCGACCACGCCTGGCCGCTGCCGCTGGACACGGCCGCGCTGGCCCGCCGCCGCGCCGCCGCGGACACGGTGATGGCCCACCTGGAGGCGCTGGCCACGGCACCGCCGCCCCTTTCGGACGACGCCCGCGTCGACGAGGTCTTCCCGGAAGAGGCGCCGTTCCCAGACGACGAGCCGTTCCCCGAGGACGACCCCTTCCTGGACGACGCACCCTTCCCCGATGACGACGTGCCCGGGGCCCCCGCCGCCCCGCACGACGCACCCTTCCGCGATGACGGCGACGTGCCCGGGGCCCCCGCCGCCCCGCACGTCCCGGCGGCCCGCACTCCCGAGCACGTTCCCGCACGCCTCACCCCCGAGGAGTCCCGCACCCTCGCCTCCTGGGACCGCGACCTCGACGCCCTCGCCGGGGAGCTGCGCCGCGCCCGCGCCACCGTGCGCGACGTCCTCGTACCCGCCTCGCTCTCGGCCACCCAGCTGCTGCGCCTCGCCGACGACCCCGACGGCTTCGCCCAGGAGCTGGCCCGCCCCATGCCCCGCCCCCCGCAGCCCGCCGCCCGCCGGGGCACCCGCTTCCACGCCTGGGTCGAGTCCCGCTTCGAGGAGCTGCCGCTGCCCATGCTCGGCCCCGACGAGCTGCCCGGCGGTGACGAGAGCGACGCCGACATCGCCGACGAGCGCGATCTCGCCGAGCTCAAGGAGGCCTTCGAGCGCACCCCGTACGCCCGCCGCACCCCCTACCGCGTCGAGACGCCGTTCCAGATCACCCTGGCCGGCCGGGTGATCCGGGGCCGCATCGACGCGGTGTACCGCACGGGGGACACGTACGAGATCGTCGACTGGAAGACCAGCCGCACCAACACCGCCGACCCGCTCCAGCTCGCCGTCTACCGCCTCGCCTGGGCCGAACTGCACGGACTGCCGCTCACCGACGTGACGGCCACCTTCCTCTTCGTACGCAGCGGCGAGAGCGTGCGCCCCACCCGCCTCCCGGGCCGCCCGGAACTGGAGCGGATCCTCCTGGACGAGCCAGCTCCTACGGACGGATAAGCTGAAGGTCATGAGCGACACCCCGGACAGCGCCGTCCGTACGTACACCGAGCAGCACCGCGCAGCCTTCCTCGACGATCTCGCCGAGTGGTTGCGCATCCCGTCCGTATCCGCACAGCCGGAACACGACGGGGACGTACGACGCAGCGCCGCCTGGCTGTCCGCCAAGCTGAAGGAGACCGGCTTCCCGGTCACCGAGATCTGGGAGACCGACGGCGCGCCCGCCGTCTTCGCCGAGTGGCCCTCCGACGACCCGGACGCGCCCACGGTCCTCGTCTACGGACATCACGACGTGCAGCCCGCCGCCCGCGAGGACGGCTGGGACACCGACCCGTTCGAACCGGTGATCCGCGACGGCCGGATGTACGGGCGCGGCGCGGCCGACGACAAGGGGCAGGTGTTCTTCCACACCCTCGGCGTCCGGGCCCACCTCGCCACCACCGGCCGCACCACCCCCGCCGTCCACCTCAAGCTCCTCGTCGAGGGCGAGGAGGAGTCCGGCTCGCCGCACTTCCGCGCCCTCGTGGAGCAGCGGGCCGACCGCCTCGGCGCGGATGCCGTGATCGTCTCCGACACCGGTATGTGGGACGAGAGCACCCCGACCGTCTGCACCGGCATGCGCGGCCTCGCCGAGTGCGAGATCGAGCTGCACGGGCCGGAGCAGGACATCCACTCCGGATCGTTCGGCGGTGCCGTCCCCAACCCCGCCACGGAGATCGCCCGCCTCGTCGCGGCGCTCCACGACGCCGACGGCCGGGTCGCCGTACCCGGCTTCTACGACGGCGTGGCCGAACTCACCGACACCGAACGCGCACTCTTCGCCGCACTGCCCTTCGACGAGGCCACCTGGCTGCGCACCGCCAAGTCCGGCGCGGCGTCGGGCGAGGCCGGCTACTCCACGCTGGAGCGGATCTGGGCCCGCCCCACCGCCGAGGTCAACGGCATCGGCGGCGGCTACCAGGGCGCCGGCAGCAAGACGGTCATCCCGTCCTCCGCCCTGGTCAAGATCAGCTTCCGGCTGGTCGACGGCCAGGACCCGGACCACATCCAGAAGGCGGTCCGGGCCTGGGCCGAGGACCGTATTCCGGCCGGCATCCGCCACCGGATCACCTTCCTCCCGGCCACCCGCCCCTGCCTCACACCGCTGGACCACCCCGCGCTGCAGGCAGTGGCCCGCGCGATGGGCCGGGCCTTCGGCCAGAAGATCCTCTTCACCCGCGAAGGAGGCTCGGGACCCGCCGCCGACCTCAGGGACGTGCTCGGCGCCCCCGTCCTCTTCCTGGGCATCTCCGTACCGTCCGACGGCTGGCACGCCCCCAACGAGAAGGTCGAACTCGACCTGCTGTTCAAGGGTGTCGAGACCACCGCCCACCTCTGGGGCGAACTGGCAGCCGCACTCCGCTGAATCCTCTGAACACCCGATCCATCCCGGGGGAGTAGGAAGCACCTGTGAGCACCTTCGACAACGCCACCACGGACCGTCCCATCGGTCTGACCGCACCGAGCGGCATCGACCGCGCGGCGCACCACCGCCTCGACGAGGCCTGGCTGGCCGCCGCGTGGAGCCACCCGACGACCCGGGTCTTCGTCGTCTCCGGCGGGCAGGTGCTGATCGACGACACCGCCGACGGCACCGAACTCGTGATGACCCCCGCCTTCGAGGCACCGGTCACCGAGACGCACCGCTACTTCCTCGGCACCGACGACGACGGCGTCAGCTACTTCGCCCTCCAGAAGGACACGCTGCCCGGCCGCATGGACCAGTCGGCCCGCCCGGCAGGACTGCGCGAGGCGGGCCTGCTCCTCGGCGCCCGCGACGCCGGGCTGATGGTGCACGCGGTGGCGCTGGAGAACTGGCAGCGGCTGCACCGTTTCTGCTCCCGCTGCGGCGAACGCACGGTCATCGCGGCGGCCGGCCACATCCGCCGCTGCCAGGCCTGCGGCGCCGAGCACTACCCGCGCACCGACCCCGCGGTCATCATGCTCGTCACGGACGACCAGGACCGCGCACTGCTGGGCCGCCAGGTCCACTGGCCCGAGGGCCGGTTCTCCACCCTGGCCGGATTCGTCGAGCCGGGCGAGTCCATCGAGCAGTCCGTGGCCCGCGAGGTGTTCGAGGAAGCGGGCATCACGGTCGGCGAGGTCGAGTACATCGCCAGTCAGCCCTGGCCCTTCCCCTCCAGCCTGATGCTCGGCTTCATGGCACGGGCCACGACGTTCGACATCAACGTCGACGGCGAGGAGATCGAGGAGGCCCGCTGGTTCTCCCGCGAGGAGCTGACGGCCGCCTTCGAGTCGGGCGAGATCCTGCCGCCGTTCGGCATCTCGATCGCCGCCCGCCTGATCGAGATCTGGTACGGCAAGCCGCTCCCGAAGCCGGTCCGCGCGAGCTGACCCGATGGGGCCGCCGGATCAGTCGAGCAGCGCGGCAGCGAACGTCCCGCGGTGGGCGGCCAGCCAGGTCTGTACACGGTCCCAGCGCCGCCATCCGTCGCGCTCCGCCAGCACGCGGAGGTAGACGGGATCGCCGTCGGCCACGCGGCGGGCGACGAACGCCCGGCAGACCGCCGTGGCCCGTTCGATCATGCCGGGCAGTGCGGCACGGTCCTCGGGCGCCAGGCCGTAGCCGTCGGCGAGGATCCGCAGCCTCACGGACGCGTCCAGCCCGGCCGGGTACAGGGCGGACGCGGACTCCGGATCAAGCATCGGTACCCAGTAGCGGGCAGCCATGGCGATGTCCCGGACCGGACGGCCGGGGGCGGCCAGGTCGAAATCGATCAGGGCGGCGGCACGGCCGCGCGGTCGGACATGCGTAGACCGCCGGCCCGGCCCCGCGCGGTCGGACATACGAAGACCCCCGAACCGGCGCCGGGGCCGGTTCGGGGGTCGTGTGCGTCAGTGGGTCAGGCGCCCAGCGCCTGCTTCACCTGGGCGAGGCTCGGGTTCGTCAGGGTCGAGCCGTCGGGGAAGAGCACGGTCGGAACCGTCTGGTTTCCGCCATTCGCCTTCTCGACGAAGGCCGCCGACTCCGGGTCCTGCTCGATGTTGATCTCGGTGTACGCGATGCCCTCGCGGTCCATCTGGCCCTTGAGCCGACGGCAGTAGCCGCACCACGTGGTGCTGTACATCGTCACAGTGCCCGGCATGTCTTCGCGCTCCTCTGTCTCATCGGTCGCGGCGATCCCGCCACATCCCGCCCCATCGCGTGCGCGTCTCGTCCGTCACACGTGAATCGGGGGACATGCGTTGCCGCACGGAGGGAGAACGCACGTGACCTGGCCACCATTCCCGGACCCGCCCTCGATTAGTACGACGGATGCGGCAGCCCTGTGGACAACTTCCGCGGCCGCCCCTTCCGACCTGGCAGCATGGCGGGGTGACATCAGCAACGCATTCCACCCTCTTCCCCCAGGTCCCCGACACCGCCGACGCCGTCCTCGACGGGCTCGACCCCGAGCAGCGCGAGGTCGCCGAGGCCCTGCAGGGCCCGGTGTGCGTGCTGGCCGGAGCCGGTACGGGCAAGACGCGGGCCATCACGCACCGCATCGCGTACGGGGTGCGCGCGGGGATACTCCAGCCGACGAGTGTGCTTGCCGTCACGTTCACCAATCGCGCCGCCGGTGAGATGCGCGGCCGCCTGCGCCAGCTCGGCGCGGGCGGGGTGCAGGCGCGGACCTTCCACTCCGCGGCGCTGCGTCAGCTTCAGTACTTCTGGCCGAAAGCAGTCGGTGGTGATCTGCCCCGGCTGGTGGAGCGCAAGGTCCAGCTGGTCGCCGAGGCGGCGGCCCGCTGCCGCATCCGGCTCGACCGCAATGAGCTGCGCGATGTCACGAGCGAGATCGAGTGGGCCAAAGTCACCCAGACCGTGCCCGCCGACTATCCGGCCGTGGTCGCCAAGTCCCAGCGGGACGCCCCCCGAGATCCCGCCGAGATCTCGCAGATCTACGCGATGTACGAACAGCTGAAGCGCGACCGCACGGTGATCGACTTCGAGGACGTGCTGCTCCTCACCGTCGGCATCCTCCAGGACCGGCACGACATCGCCGACCACGTACGGCGCCAGTACCAGCACTTCGTCGTCGACGAGTACCAGGACGTGAGCCCGCTCCAGCAACGGCTCCTCGACCTCTGGCTCGGCGACCGGGACAACCTCTGCGTCGTCGGCGACGCCAGCCAGACGATCTACTCCTTCACCGGAGCCACCCCCGATCACCTGCTCAACTTCCGCACCCGCCACCCGCGGGCCACCGTGGTCAAACTCGTCCGCGACTACCGCTCCACACCCCAGGTCGTCCATCTCGCCAACGGGCTGCTCTCGCAGGCCCGGGGCCGGGCCGCCGAGCACCGGCTCGAACTGGTCTCGCAGCGCGAGTCCGGCCCCGAACCCGCCTACCTGGAGTACGCGGACGAGCCCGCCGAGGCCGAGGGCACCGCCCGCCGTATCCGGGATCTGATCGCCGCCGGCGTCCCGGCCGGTGAGATCGCCGTGCTCTACCGGGTCAACTCCCAGTCCGAGGTCTACGAGCAGGCCCTCGCGGACGCCGGCGTGCCCTACCAGCTCAGGGGTGCGGAGCGGTTCTTCGACCGCCCGGAGGTGCGGGAGGCGGGCGTCGCCCTGCGCGGGGCGGCCCGGGCGGGGGGCAACGACTCCCTGCTGGATGATGCGGAGGGGCTGCCCTCCGAGGTGCGGGCGGTGCTCTCCACCAAGGGGTGGAGCAGCGAACCGCCCACCGGCTCGGGAGCGGTGCGCGACCGCTGGGAGTCGTTGGCCGCCCTCGTCAGGCTGGCCGAGGACTTCGAACAGGCCAGGCCGGGCGCGACACTGTCCGACCTGGTCGCCGAACTGGACGAGCGGGCGGCCGCCCAGCACGCCCCCACGGTCCAGGGGGTCACGCTGGCCTCCCTGCACTCGGCGAAGGGACTTGAGTGGGACGCCGTGTTCCTGGTCGGGCTGACCGAGGGCATGATGCCGATCACCTACGCGAAGACGGACGAGCAGATCGAGGAGGAGCGCCGGCTGCTCTATGTCGGTGTCACCCGGGCCCGTTTCCATCTCTCGCTGTCGTGGTCGCTGGCGCGCTCGCCCGGTGGCCGGGCCGGTCGCAGGCCGAGCCGGTTCCTGAACGGGCTGCGCCCCGGCTCGGCGGCGCTCGGCGGCCGGGCGACGGCAGGCGGCAGCGGCGGGATCGAGCGCCCGGCCGCGGCCCGGCGCAAGCGGCGCGGGCCCGCACTGTGCAGGGTCTGCGGCAAGACGCTGACGGATGCCGGCGAGATGAAGCTGATGCGCTGCGACGACTGCCCGTCCGACATGGACGAGGCGCTCTACGAGCGGCTGCGTGACTGGCGCGCGGCGCGGGCGCAGGACATCGGCCAGCCCGCGTACTGCGTGTTCACCGACAAGACGCTGATGGCCATCGCCGAGGCGGTGCCCGGCACCGAGGGCGAACTGGCCGGGATCTCCGGGGTCGGCGCGCGGAAGCTGGGCCGGTTCGGCGCCGCCGTCCTGGACATCTGCGCAGGTGGGGACGGGGTTGAGGGGCCCGGGGCGGCCGACGAGGAGATGTGAGAAAAACTCGTCGAAAAAATAGTTTGCGCCCGCCCCAGTCATCACCATAGGTTCTTAACCACGGGAACAGCGACTTCTCTGAAGCCCTGACCCTGTGCTGTACTTATCCGAATACGTAGGACCGGCTCGACCGGTCCCCAGAGACGCCGAGAGGAGGCGATTGAAGTGATCAGCATCATCGAGACCAACAAAATGACCGATCTCTCGGTCGTCTCCGCCTGCTCGCTCGGCCTCGCCTGCTCTTCGGATTCCTCGCTTCGTGGCACCGGTATGTCCGGCATTTCCGCCGTCAGCCCGCTGCCTCTGGCCGGCCTCCCTGTGCGGGAGCGCAATGAGCGACCGGCTCAGGCACCGGCAGCAGCAGTAGCGAAGGGACAGGCCCAGGCCTATGCCTTTGCGGCCGTCGGTGCGGGAGCGGAAGCCGGAGCCAAGAAGACGACGCACCACCACACGATGTGGGCCTTCCGTGGGCCTGAACCCTGGAGTGATCCAGTCTGATCGACGATCGGACCGGCGCCTTCAGGGCCGCGGAACCCCACTCGGGATCCGCGGCCCTTTTGTTTTGTCCGAACGGACGAGACAGCGCGAAGGAGCCTCGGGACAAGCAAGACCTGGTACCAGCCGCCCCCCGGCCAACAGGCCGGAAACGACCAGACGAGGACACCACCACCGTGCAACTCGAAGCGCACGCCCCGTCCGTACCGCCTTCCGACACGATCCCCCCGCCCGGCCTCACGGAGGACTCCACCTTGATCCCCCTCACCGCGCTCACCGCGCTCGACGACGCCATCGAGAACCTCGGCGTGCCCGTCCCCTGCCGTTCCTACGACCCCGAGGTCTTCTTCGCCGAGTCGCCGGCGGACGTCGAGTACGCCAAGTCCCTCTGCCGCACCTGCCCGCTCGTCGAGGCCTGCCTCGCCGGCGCCAAGGAGCGCCGCGAGCCGTGGGGCGTCTGGGGTGGCGAGCTCTTCATCCAGGGCGTCGTCGTCGCTCGCAAGCGGCCGCGTGGCCGTCCTCGCAAGAACCCGGTCGCGGCGTGACCGCCGACCTGGGGGTCATGGCCCCCAAGCCCATGAAACGCATCGGAACCATCGACCGTCCCCTGACCCACGACCCCCGAAACCAGGCACCAATGACCATCCCCACGAGGGAGCCCGTCGGCTCCGCGACACCGGACGTCACCATCATCGGCGCGAACGACTCGCGTCAGAACAGGACCCGCGAGATGCAACTCATCCCAGAAGCCCTGGCTCGTGCGCATATGCACGACCGCCTGCGGGAATCCGCCGCGGAGCGTCAGGCCGTGCGCCTGGTCACCGCGCGGCGGATGCAGCGCCGGGCCGAGCGCGCCTCGATGCGCGCCCGCCGTGCGCTGGCCATGGCGGTCATGCACTGAACTCAGCAGCACCGCACGCCGGCAGTATCCGCCGGGGGCAGCCGCTCTCTGCTCCCCGGCAAGCAGGACCCATATCCGTACCCCGCCGCGGGGCCGGTCCACTCGGACCGGCCCCGCGGCCGTGTTCTGGCAGGTGCCGCGTCGGCCACGCCGGTGCCGCTGATGCCTCCGGCGCCGTGCCGGATCCTCACTGGGGAGTTATCGTCACGAGGTGGACGAGGAGACGCATCGCTCCGGACCGGGCGGCACCGCGGACGTCGTGTGCGCCCTGTGCGGCGCCCGCGCCGGGAGCGAGAACGCACCGCCGACCTGGCTCTGTTCCGTGGAGAACGGCAGTCGCCACTACTTCTGCGACGACTGCGCCCGCACCCACATCCGGGCCGTCGAGGGTCGCCTCGACTCCGCCTGGTGGTGACGCCGGTCGGCGCCGCCACCGCCCGGCCGGGCGCCAGGGCCCTTCGTCCGGATCATGCCGGGCTCGCGGGGGCCTTGGTCATGTCCGCAGGTGCCACGGCGCCATCCAGCGCCTCGTCCTCCGCCGTCACTTCACACACCGTCGGACCATCCTCGGGGGATGCCTCCTCGGTCGGTGACTCCTGCTCCTCTCCCTCCACCGGCAGGAACCCTGGGAGCCAGGACTCCAGTTCCTCCCGCAGCCGGACCGTGGCACCGAGCTGGCACAGCACCCCGATCGTGCTCAGCGTCACCCGGTGTATCAGCAGGTAGGCGGGCGGCAGGTTCAGCTGCTTGCCCAGCTGATGCGCGGGAGAACGCGGGTCCGCTATGCGGGCGGCCTGGTTACGCATCCAGGACCTGCTGAAGGTGAACTCGTCCACCTCGGCGGGTTCGATGATCGGAAGGAGGTAGTCGAGGACGGCGTCCGGCGCGAGGTCGATCGAGTCCTTGACGAACCCTTCCTCACGGAGCAGTTCGTACACGGAGTCCGCATCGCCCTGGAGCGTCAGCCGCAAGGAGTCCCCGATGGTCTGCGGCAGCCCTCCCGGCAGCCGGTCCACCGTGCCGAAGTCCAGCACCCCCAAGCGCCACCGATCCGTGCCGGCCGCCGCGGCACCGTCGTCCTGACCGGCCTCGCCGTCCGCCGCGAACGCGGGCTCCGCAGGCAGCAGCCGGAAGTTTCCGGGGTGCGGGTCAGCGTGCAGCAGCCCAGTGCGCGCGGGCCCGGAGAACAGGAACCTGGCCAGCAGCTGTCCGGCCCGGTCCCGTTGCTCCGGGGTTCCGTCGGCGATCACGTCGGCCAGCGGCACACCGCCGATCCATTCGGTGACCAGCACCTGATCGGCCTGGTGGACCACCCCGGGGACCACGACGTCGGGGTCGCCCGCGAATTCCTCGGCGTGTTCCCGCTGCGACTGCGCCTCCTGTTCGTAGTCCAGTTCCTCCGACACCCGGTCCCGCAGCTCCGTGATGAGCGGCTTGATGTCCATGCCGGGAACCAGCGGGCCGAGCAGCCGGGCGAACCGGCTGAGTTGGGTGAGGTCCGAGAGCAGTGCCTCGCCCGCGCCCGGGTACTGCACCTTCACGGCGACATCCCGGCCGTCGTGCCACACCGCGCGGTGTACCTGCCCGATCGAGGCGGCCGCCGACGGCTTGTCCTCGAACTCCAGGAACAGCTCACGCCAGTCCTCGCCGAGCCGCTCCGCCAGCACCGCGTGGACCGTGGCGATCGGCAGGGGAGGGGCGGCCTCCTGGAGTTTCGTCAGGGCCGCACGGTAGGGACCTGCGACCTCTTCCGGGAGAGCGGACTCGAAGACGGACAGGGCCTGCCCGAGCTTCATGGCCCCGCCCTTCAGCTCGCCCAGCACCTTGAAGAGCTGGTCGGCGGTGCGCTGCTGCACTTCGCGGGCCACCAGTTCCGCGGACTTTCCGCCGATGCGCTTTCCCAGCCCCCACGTGGCACGGCCGGCGAACCCCAAAGGCAGCGCGGCCAGCTTGGCGGTTCGGGTGACCGCCTTCCGGGGAAGATCAGACATATGCCCCTCCAAATCCCAGACTGCCGCGCTGCGTGCGGCGGTTACCCGGCCATTGTGTCGTGCGCCGTGCCGGCCCCGGAGGTGCGCACCCCCTCAGTGTGCCCACCCGCTCCGCAGGAACAGCCGACGTGTGCCCCGATCTGCTCCGACCGCCAGTCCAACAGCGGCAGTGCCGCCTCCCAGCGAGCCCCGGTACTGGCCGGCAGTTCGCCGTCGAGGAACGCCAGCGCGTGGGACGCCGCAAGTCCCGCCACCGCTGTCGCCAGGCCCAGATCGCAGGCCTGCACGGCGGTGCGCCGCCCGGACTGCCACTGAGCCAGCATGCGCGGCCACTGCTGATCCCGGTCGCGCCGGTTCAGATCGAGGCAACCCGCACAGGCCGTGCCTCCCGGCAGCACCAGCGGACCGACGAACCCGGTGGCCTCGATGACCCCGGCATAGAGATGGGGTGTGCCCGAGGTGATCCACGGCTCGGCGGTGCGCGGATCGGGCACGTAGCCGGTCAGCCCGTCGCGAGGGGCGACGACGATCAAGGACAGGCCGGGCTCTCCGCCGGCACGTCCGGCCGCCGGCTGCACGCTCCGGGGCGAGGGGCCGGGGGAGGAGCGGCGGACCAACTGCCGCGCCGCCGAGTCCCGGCGCTCCCCGACCGCCGAGGCCGGCAGGCCCCCGGGCGCCACGTCGCACGGTTCGGCGCATCCGCCGTCCAGGACCTCGACCCGGCCCACCCCCGATCCGGAAAGCACCGCCGCGATCGCCGCTCCGACCCGGCCGGCTCCTCTCACCTGGACACGCATGGAGCGGCGGGCCGCCAGCCGCCGCAGCCCTCCGCCCGGTTCGGAATGGACGACGGAGAGTGACGCCAGGTCGGGCCGGTGACGTTCCAGTACGTCCGCCCGGCTCCGTAGCGCGTCGGCTTCCGGGCCGCCCGCCCGGATGTCGTCGACAAGCCCCGCGTCCATCAACCGCGCCACGAGTGTGTCCACTTGATGGTCCTTCAGGTCCAGCGCCCTGGCCTCTGCGCGTAGCAGGGACATCCCGCGCGTCCCGTCGAGCAGTTCCAGGAAACAGCCCGTCGCAATATCCATCGGGCCGACCTTGACCGCATGTGCGGGCGTCACACCGAATTGCACAGTGCCGCTGCCGCGCCATGCGCGGCGCAGTGCGGGCTTCAACATCGGATGCACGGCTTCCCCCGGTCTGTGTGGCTGCGTGAGATCCATTGCCAGAATGAGGCGCGCCGCGGAACCGTGCGAAAAGTTATCCACAGGCGGGGGGTATTAGTCGTTCAAATGGTGCAAGCCATGGGGCGGATCATGTGTGAACCGTCCCGGAGGCGGGACTTCCCCCACTGACAGCGGGTAACGTCGTGGCGTGCCCGCCGACCCGTCACCCGGCTTCGCCGGGGAGACTTCCGCGCGCGGCGCCGGAACCCACCGGCGCAGTGCGGCCGACCATCCGCCCCGTGCCTCGGCGACGAGCGCGGTCGAGGTCCGCAGGAGCAACCGTCGTAGCAGAACGGTCTCCGCGTACCGGGAGGGCGACCGGACCATCGTGCTGATTCCCGCCCGGATGTCCGAGGCCGAGGAGCAGCGCTGGGTGAGCGTCATGCTCGACAAGCTCGCCGCCCAGGAGAACAAACGGATCCTCGGCGACAGCGAGCTCGCGGAGCGGGCGGAGCGGCTGTCCGCCCAGTATTTCGAGGGCAGGGCCCGGCCCCTCTCGGTCCGGTGGGTGACCAACCAGAACACCCGTTGGGGGTCGTGCACCCCGGCCGAGGGCAGTATCCGGCTCTCGCACCGTCTGCAGGGCATGCCGGAGTACGTCGTCGACTACGTGCTCGTCCACGAGCTGGCCCATCTCCTCGTGCCCGGGCACGGACCGCGGTTCTGGCGGCTCCTCGACGCCTACCCCCGTACCGAGCGGGCCCGGGGTTATCTCGAGGGCGTGGTGGCTGCCGACCGGCTGCCGCACCTGCCTGCCGCACGCGGTGAGTGACGCCTGCCGTATGTGGTCGGCGACGTCGGCCGCATGCGGTGAGTGACGTTCGCGATTTTGTACCGGGTCTGTACCGGCTTGGCCCAATGCCTGAGTTTGCGGTTAGCCTGACGCGACGCATTCACCTTCCGGATGGGGGACGGTCGTTACGCATGGCCAGGGAATTCCAACGCGGCCACAAGGCCAAGATCAGCGATCTCACGCCGGGGACGGACCTGTACGTAGGTGTGCAGATCGCCGGCCCGGGACTGACCTTTGACATCAGCTGCTTCGGCCTCGATGCCAATGAGCAGCTCTCCGACGACCGTTATTTCATCTTCTTCAATCAGCCGAAATCGCCCGAGGAGTCCATTCAGCTCCTCGGCGCGCAGGCCGGTGACACGGAGTCGTTCCGCGTCACTCTGGACCGCATTCCGGCGAACATCCACAAGCTGTCCTTCACCGCCACGCTGGATGGTGCCGGACAGATGTCGCAGGTCGGTCCGGGGTACATCCGGATCGTCGCGGGTGGCGAGGAAGTCGTCAGGTACGCATTCACGGGCTCGGAGTTCACCACCGAGCGCGCGGTGATGCTGGGTGACTTCTACCTCAAGGACGTCTGGCGATTCGCCGCCGTCGGCCAGGGCTTCGACGGCGGGCTCGACGCGCTGCTGAAGAACTTCGGCGGCGAGGTCGCCGAGGAGGCCCCCGCCGCCCCCCAGCCGCAGTCCGCAGCCCCGTCGTTCGCCCCGCCCGCACAGGCGTCGGCCCCCGCACCGTCCTTCGGTGCCCCGGCCGCACCGCAGGCCCCGCAGCCTGCGCCGTCCTTCGGCGCACCGGCGGCGCAGGCGCCTGCTCCGACGCCGCAGCAGCAGATGCACGCCGCGCCGACCATAGCGGCGCCGCTGGCTCGGCAGGGCGGCAGTGTGCCGCCGCCCGCCCCCGCACCTTACGGCCAGCCGGGGCAGCCTCCCCAGCAGCCGCAGTTCGGGCAGGTCCCGCCGCAGGCCCCCGCGCCGTTCGGGCAGCCGGCCCCCGCGCCCTACGGGCAGCCCGCTCCGGCCCCGTACGGACAGCAGCCGCCCGGCATGCCGCCGGGCGTCCCGCAGGGTGTGCCCCAAGGAGTGCCGCAGGCCGGGGCCGGCCTGCTGGCCGCGCTCCAGCCGTACAAGGAGACCGCCACCGGTCAGCGCTGGACCCCGCAGAACCAGCAGCTCATGCGCGTCGACCTGACCATGGGCGGAACCGGAGTGCTGGCCCGGCAGGGCAGCATGGTGATGTACCAGGGCAAGGTCGACTTCGGCTACAAGGGCGCGGGTTTCGCGGGCCGGATGGTCGGCAATGCCACCGGTCAGGAAATGCAGCTGATGCGCTGTACCGGCCGGGGACAGGTCTTCCTCGCCGAAGAAGGCTCCCATCTGCACGCCATCGAGCTCCAGGGTGATGGGATCTGCGTCTCGGCGGAGAGTGTCCTCGCCTTCGACGAGTCGCTGCAGTACGAGGTCCGCAGGATCGAGGGCCACGGCATTCCCGGCGGCGCCCTGTTCACCATGCAGTTCCAGGGCACCGGCACCATCGTCGTCAAGACCCACGGTGTCCCCGTCGTCCTGCCGGTCACCCCGACCACCTTCGCCGACTGCAACGCCGTCGTGGCGTGGTCGGCCGCGTCCCAGGTGATCATCTCCAGCCAGGTCCGGCTGCGCCGCAACGCCTATCCCGGACACAGCGGAGAGACCGTGAACCTCCAGTTCCGGGGCGCTCCCGGCAACTTCATCGTCGTCCAGCCCTACGAGGTCTGAGGGAGCCCGTCATGAATCAGCAACTCGCGGGCTACGCCCCGACCCCCGTCACGGCCCGGATGGAGAACCACGGCCATTCGATGCTGAAGGTCGCCATGGCGACCGGCCAGGACCTGTACGCGCGCACCGGCTCGATGGTGGCGTACGAGGGCTTCATCCAGTACGAGCCCAACCCGCCGGCCGTCCGCCAGATCGCCTCGCAGTGGATCACCGGTGAGGGTGCGCCGCTGATGAAGTGCGCCGGCGACGGACTGCTCTACCTCGCCGACTACGGCGCCGATGTGGTCGTCATCAATCTCAACAACGACTCCCTCTCGGTCAACGGCACCAACGTCCTCGCCTTCGACGGCCACCTCACCTGGGGCGTCGAAAGGGTCAAGGGTCTGGCCAAGTTCGCCGGCCAGGGCCTGTGGAACGTCTGCATCTCCGGCACCGGCTGGGTCGCGATCACCTCGCGCGGCACGCCGATCGTCGTCGACTGCGGACGCGGCGAGGACGAGACGTACGTCGACCCGGACGCCCTCGTGGCGTGGTCCCCGAACCTCAAGGTGAAGGGCAAGCGCAGCTTCAAAGCCTCGTCGCTCATCGGGCGGGGCAGCGGCGAGGCGTTCCAGATGGCCTTCTCCGGCCAGGGGATCGTCGTCGTCCAGCCGAGCGAGGACAGTACCGACCGCCTGCGGGTCCGGAACTGACGGGGAGGGAGAACACACCATGCAGAGTCCGCTTTTCAGCTATACGGAACAGCAGTCCCAGGAGCGGTACACGGTCCAGAACCCGCAGCTCCTGCGCGTCTCGCTGACCGGCCACGACGACGTCCTCGCCCGCAAGGGCGCCATGGTCGCGTACCAGGGTCTGATGGAGTTCGACGGCGAGTACCAGTCGCAGGGACAGCGTCGCGCCCGCGCCACCACGGGGGAGGGCCTCGACCTGATGCGCTGCTCCGGGCAGGGCACGGTCTACCTCGCCAACCTCGCGCAGTACGTCCACGTGGTGGACGTCGACCGCGACGGTCTGACGGTGGACAGCTCCTATGTCCTGGCGCTCGACTCGTCCCTCCACACCGAGGTCATCGCGGTGGACAGCCAGTACGGCATCTCCGGCACCGGCAAGTACCAGCTCAACATCTCCGGCACCGGCAAGGTCGCGCTGATGACCTCCGGTCAGCCGCTGATGATGCAGGTCACGCCTGACAAGTACGTCAACGCCGACGCCGACGCGATCGTCGCCTGGTCCAGCTCCCTGCGGGTGCAGATGCAGGCCCAGACGCACTCCTCGGGTGTCTTCCGCCGGCGTGGCAACACCGGCGAGGGCTGGGAGCTCAGCTTCCTCGGCCAGGGCTTCGCCCTGGTGCAGCCCAGCGAGGTGCTGCCGCCGCAGAGTGCGCAGATCGGCCAGGGGCTGGGTGCCCAGTACGGCATGGGGCAGCACGGGTCCCACGCCCAGAACCAGAACAACGCCTGGAACTGAGCCGTAGCGCCCGCCCCTGTGTGCGAGGGGTGAGACGGGTGCGGTGCGATCGACGGGTAAGGGGCGGCCTCCCATGAGGCCGCCCCTTACCCGTACCGTCCCGCTTCCGTTTACCGCCCGGCGTCCAGTGCGGCGCGCGTACGTTCCATCAGGCGGACGACCGAGGAGTCGGCGACCTCGGCGACCTCGTCGAAGCGGAACCAGCGCAGATCGAGTGACTCCTCGCTGATCCGCTCCGCCGCGCCCGACGGTGCCAGCGCCGCGTACTGGACGTCCAGGTGCCAGTGACACGGTGCGGGGATCGGATGACGGTCCAGGACCACCGGGCCGCCCGCCAGCAGGGTCAGCCCGGCGATGCCGGACTCCTCCGTCGCCTCACGCAGCGCGGCGGCGGCGACGGAGGCGTCGCCGGGCTCGCAGTGGCCACCCATCTGCAACCACATACGCAGCTTCCGGTGCAGCGTGAGCAGCACCCTGCCGCGTTCCGGGTCGACGACCAGGGCGCTGGCCGTCAGATGCCCGGCGCCGCAGGCCTTCCACATGCCGTCGGGATGCAGGGCCAAGTGGTCCAGATACGCCTGGCGCAGTTCCTCCTGGGCGGCGTCCGCCCCGGGACCGTAGTCCTTGAGTACGCGGAGGGCGTCGTCGTGCAGGCTCACTTGTCGGTGTCGTCCTTGCTGTCGTCGCCCGCGGACCCGTCGCCCTCGGACCGGCTGTCGCCGTCGGTGATGTCGGTGCCGGGCTTCTGCTGCCCGTTCGCCGCCTCGCCGAGCATCTTGTCCAGCTCGGAAAAGTCCAGCTGCTCGTGGTGAACGAATCCGTCCGGATCGTCCAGGTCGTGGGCGGTGGGCAGCATGTCGGGGTGCTCCCACAGCGCGTCGCGGCCGTCGAGCCCCCGCGCGTCCGTGAGCGAGGCCCACAGCCGCGAGGCGTCACGCAGCCGGCGCGGACGCAGCTGGAGCCCGATGAGCGTCGCGAAGGTCTGCTCGGCGGGACCGCCGGAGGCACGGCGCCTGCGCATCGTCTCGCGCAGCGCGTCGGCGGAGGTCAGCCGGGACTTCGCGGCCTCGTGGACCACGGCGTCCACCCAGCCCTCGACGAGCGCGAGCGCCGTCTCCAGGCGGGCCAGGGAGGCCTTCTGCTCCGGGGTGTCCTCCGGCTGGAACATGCCCTGCTGAAGGGCGTCCTGCAGCTGCTCCGGGTTCGACGGGTCGAACTGGCCGACCACGTCCTCCAGCTTGCTGGTGTCGACCTTGATACCGCGCGCATAGGCCTCGACCGCACCGAACAGATGCGAGCGCAGCCACGGCACATGGGCGAAGAGCCGCTGGTGCGCGGACTCGCGCAGGGCCAGGTACAGCCGCACCTCGTCCTGCGGCACGCTCAGGTCCTTACCGAACCGCTCCACGTTCAGCGGAAGCAGCGCAGCCTTGCCGGCCGGACCGAGCGGCAGCCCGATGTCGGTGGAACCCACCACCTCGCCGGCGAGCACCCCGACGGCCTGTCCGATCTGCTGCCCGAACATCGCACCGCCCATCGACCGCATCATGCCGATCAGCGGGCCCGCCATCGCCTGCATCTCCTCGGGCAGCACGTCGCCCATGGCGAGGCCGACACGCTCGGCCACCGGGTCGACCAGCTTCTGCCAGGCGGGGAGGGAGGCCTCCACCCATTCGGCGCGGCTCCACGCCACGGTGGAGACGGAACCGGAGGGCAGCGACGTCACGCCGTCCAGCCAGAGGTCCGCCAGGCGCAGCGCCTCGTCGACCGCGGCACGCTCGGACGGGCCGACGCTTGCGTCCTTGGTGCCGTCGGACGTGCCCTGCGAGACCGTCTGGCGGGCGATCTGCTTGGCCATGTCCCAGTTCACGGGACCGCCCTCGTAGCTCAGCATCTGGCCGAGCTGCTGGAAGGCGGCGCCCAGGTCGTTCGGGTTCATGGAGCCGAACATGGCTGCGAAGGGATTGTCACCGCCCGCGCCGGGGCCGAAGCCGAACGGGTTCGCCGGACCGCCCGAGCCCTGCCCACCTCCGGTGGGGTCGTTCTTCTTGCCCTTGTCGCCGTCGTCCGGCTCCTCCGGCGGAACGCCGAATCCGAATGGGGTGTCACTCACGGGTTTCCTCGGCTCGTAGGGCCGCCGGCTCGAACCGACGGCGACTGCCCGACATCACCATCCAGCGTAGACACCAAGTCCGCTCAGGGCCTCAGTGCTCCGCCTGCTCCCGGCCTGCGGCAGGATGGACGCCACCTGGTACGTACGCGTCATTCGGGTACGTACTGAAGACAACCGCTGGAGACGCCCGGTGAGTTCCCCAGATCCGCAGGTTCGCGCAGCGCGAAACCTGGCCGACCCTTCGCCTGAGAACAAGCCTGAGAACAAGCCTGAGAACAAGCCCGAGGACAAGCCCGAGGACAAGCCCGAGGACAAGGCCGTCCGCAGCCGCTCCAGAAGCCGCGGCCCCGTCGTGGCCGTCACCGGAGCCGCGACGGGTGTCGGTGAGCTGCTCACCGCACGCCTGGCGGCCTCCGAGGAGATCAAGCAGGTCATCGCCATCGACGAGCGCCGCGGCGAGGTGTCCGAAGCGACGTGGCACGTCCTCGACGTGCGCGACCCGGCGATCGCGGAGAAGCTGCGCGGCGCCGACGTGGTGGTTCACCTGGCGCTCGATCTCGACCTGGAGACCGATTCCGCCGCCCGTACCGCGTACAACGTGCGCGGCACCCAGACCGTGCTGACCGCGGCCGCGGCCGTCGGCGTCCACCGGGTGGTGCTGTGCACCTCGGCGATGGTCTACGGCGCGCTGCCCGACAACGACGTCCCGCTCGCCGAGGACGCCGAGCTGCGTGCCACGGCCGAGGCGACCGGCGTCGGCGACCTGCTGGAGATCGAACGGCTCGGCCGCCGCGCGCCCCGCGCCCACCCCGGACTCCAGGTCACCGTGGTCCGTCCCACCGTGCTCGTGGGCGGTACGGACACGGCCCTGACCCGCTACTTCGAGTCGCCGCGCCTCCTGGTCGTCGCCGGGTCGCGCCCCACCTGGCAGTTCTGCCATGTCGACGACCTGGTCACGGCGCTGGAGTACGCCGCGCTGGAGAAGATCGACGGAGAGTTCGCGGTCGGCTGCGACGGCTGGCTCGAGCAGGCGGAGGTCGAGGAGCTCAGCGGAGTCCGCCGAATGGAGCTTCCCTCGGCCGTCGCGCTCGGGGCCGCCGCCCGGCTGCACCGGATCGGTCTGACCCCGTCACCGGCGGGCGACCTGGCGTACACGATGCACCCCTGGGTGGTGAGTGTGAGCAGGCTCCACGATGCGGGCTGGCGCCCGAGCTGGACGAACGAGGAGGTGCTCGCCGCACTCCTCGAAGAGGTCGAGGGACGCCACACCGTGGCCGGCCGCCGGCTCGGCCGCAAGGACGCGACCGCGGCCGGAGCCGCCGGTGCGACCGTGGCGCTGCTCGGCACCGCAGCCCTGGTACGCCGTGCCCGCAAGGCCCGCCGCCGCTTCTAGTCCTCCTGACCGTGACCGGCACCGCTCGCCGGGAAGGGCGCCGGAAGAGAAGCGAGGGGGCGCCGGAGAGCAGCGAGGGGGCGTCGGAAGAGAAGCGGAAGGGCCGAGCCAGGAAGACACCGGGCCGTGCACGGCGTCACACGACGGTGGCGGGCACCCGGCGCCTGTAGGAGGCTCCAAGGCCGCCGACGCCCCGCCGGGTGAAAGCCGCATTCCGCGATGGCGTGGCGGTACGGCACGATGGCTGTCATGGCACCCACGTACGACCACCCCGGCGAGCAGGCGGCACAGGACCCCATCCGGCTGCTGGAGATCCGCGACACACCGCTGTCCGTGGACGAGGTCTTCCGCGCAGTCGGCGACGACGCGGCGGGCGGCACCGCGCTCTTCGTCGGCACCGTGCGCAATCACGACAGCGGCCAGGACGTCGGGGCGCTGGGCTATTCGTGCCACCCCTCGGCGCAGGACGAGATGCGCCGGGTGGCGGAGAAGGTAGTCGCCGGGTTCCCGGTCCGGGCCCTGGCCGCCGTCCACCGGGTGGGTGAACTGGCGGTGGGCGATCTCGCGGTGGTGGTGGCCGTCTCCTGCCCGCACCGCGCGGAGGCCTTCGAGGCCTGCCGCAAGCTCATCGACGACCTCAAGCACGAGGTTCCGATCTGGAAGCACCAGCAGTTCTCCGACGGTACGGAGGAGTGGGTCGGCGCCTGCTGAGACGTCTGCCGGGCTCAAACCGCCCGGGCGGGCTTCCACCCCGATTTGCGTAACCCCACCCCTGCCATGAGCGTTGGTCCTGCAGATGGTTAATCTGCTGATCGTTCCGTTGCGGTCGCATGGGGCAGGGAGGTCGTCATGGCAGCACTCGCCTGGTTGTTGATTCCGCTTTTTGCTGCGCTCGGTGCTGCGATATGGGGAAGCTGGGCTGCCCGTAATCGCACGACCGGCGATGTCACCGAACTCGCCGGCTATGCCCGGTTCCGTGAGGCGATGGAGCGCTCGCACTCCGCTTCGGAGCCGGTCGAGCAGATATCGAACGTCTGACGCCACGCCGGTCGTACGCAGTCGCCAATCCGCTGACCGGTAGCCTCCGGCTCCGCCGCCCGGCGCCCTCGCCACGCCCGGCCGCGGCCCCCGTACGGACCGGCCCCGACGGTGCACTGACAGGCCCTTCCCGTACTGTCGTTCCATGCCACGCCGCACCGCGACGATGCTCGCCTCCACCCTGATCCTGATCGCGCTGATCTGCGCAGGCCTGCTGATCAAAGTGCCGTACTCGGAGATGTCCCCCGGGCCGACCGTGAACACACTCGGCAAGGTCGACGGGGAGCCCGTTCTGCAGATCACCGGGCACAAGACGTACGAGACGTCCGGCAATCTCAACATGACGACGGTCAGGGTCACCGGCGCCGACTACAACATGAACCTCGTCGAGGCCCTCTCCGGATGGCTGGGGCACGACAGTGTGGTCGTCCCGCACGACACGCTCTACCCGGACGGAAAGACCGAGGAGCAGTCGACGCAGGAGAACGCCGAGGAGTTCAGCCAGTCCCAGGAGAGCGCCAAGGTCGCGGCCCTCACCGAGCTGGGCATCCCGGTGTCCTCGCGGGTCGTCGTCTCCACGGTCCTCAAGGACAGTCCCTCACAGGGCGAGCTGCACGCGGGCGACGTGATCAAGGCGGTCGACGGCACGGCGGTCGAGCAGCCCGAGGACGTGGCGAAGCTTGTCACCAAGCACAAGCCCGGCCAGGACGTCACTTTCACGGTCATCCCGGCCAAGACCGCGGCGGCGGCCGAGAAGGCCGGCAAGGAGCCCGAGGGCACCGAGAAGATCACCATCACCACGGAGAAGGCGCCCAAGGAGAACCGGGCGATCGTCGGCATCCAGGCGGGGACGGACCACACCTTCCCGTTCGAGATCGACATCAAGCTCGCGGACGTGGGCGGTCCGAGCGCCGGTCTGATGTTCTCCCTCGGCATCGTCGACAAGCTGACCCCGGGGCAGCTGACCGGCGGCAAGTTCATTGCCGGCACCGGGACGATCGACGACAAGGGCAAGGTCGGACCGATCGGCGGGATCAACATGAAGCTCGTCGGCGCACGCGACGCGGGCGCACGCTACTTCCTGACGCCCGACGACAACTGCGAGGCGGCCGCCTCCGACACCCCGGACGGACTCACGCTGGTCAGGGTCAAGACCATCGGCGACGCCAAGAAGTCGCTGGAGAAGATCCGCACCGGGGACGCGGCCGGACTGCCGAGCTGCTCGACAGGCTGACCGCCTCCCCGTCGGTGCGGGACGGCCGGGTCAGGACTCGAAGGTCGCGGCCAGCGCCTCGGCCAGCCCCGGCACCAGGCCGGCGCCGGTCAGCACGTCGTTCGGCGAGTCCTTCTCGCGCAGGCGTACGGCCGACTCGCGGGCGCCGTCCCGCAGGACCGCCACGGTCATCCGCACCTCCTGCCGGTCGGGGTGCTTGGCGACCCACTTGGTCAGCTGGGCATCGTTGAGGCCTTCCGGTACGGAGGTCTCGGCGGACGGCGGCAGCATCAGCCGCTCGACCGTCATCGCGCACCCGACGACCGCGTCGGGCCAGGCGATCGTGGCGAGGAACTCGTCCAGTGCGGTACCTGCGGGAAGCTCCTCCTGCTCGATAGGGGTGAGTGCGGCGGCCTTCGAGCCGTCGTCGAGGCCGAGCTGAGCGGCGAGTCCGGGCTCCTGGACCCGCAGCCGTGCGGTGTCGACGAGGGCGAAGAGCCGGGCGGGCTGGTCCCAGCCGAGACCGGAGACGTATTCGTCGATTTCGAGCACGGCGACGGTGAGCGGGCTCGCGGCCATCGGAGGGCCTGAGGGGGAAACGTTGGGCATGGACAACATCCTGCCTCCTTCCGCCCCCGGAACGGGAACTAGGTAAAGCCTCAGTAAGTTGCATAGGTGGGCTCTACGATCGCTGGGCCCGCTCCACACGACCGCGAACTTCGAGGTGCGCACGTTGGCTTTCCAGATGCCGGACCGCGGCGGAGGCCCGACCGGGCCACGGATCAGAGTCGGCCGCCCGTCCCGGCGCGCCCGAACCCTGCTCATGACACTGGGCGTCCTGGCGGTCCTCGCCATGGCGTTCGTCATGTTCGCGGGGTTCTGGACGGATTGGCTCTGGTACAGGTCGGTCGCGTATTCATCCGTCTTCACCACCACCCTGTGGACCAAGATCGGGCTGTTCCTCGTCTTCGGACTGCTGATGGCCATCGCCATCGGTGTGAACATCTGGCTCGCGCACCGGCTCCGGCCGCCGCTGAGCGCGATGTCGCTGGAACAGCAGAGCCTGGACCGCTACCGGATGAGTCTCGCCCCGTACAAGAAGTGGGTGCTGCTCGCGATCACCGCGCTCGTCGGTCTGATCGCCGGAGCATCCGCCTCCGGCCAGTGGCGTACCTGGCTGATGTATGTGAACGGGGTGTCGTTCGGTCAGAAGGACCCCCAGTTCCACCTGGACGTGTCCTTCTACGCCTTCGACCTGCCGTGGTACCGCTTCCTGCTGGGCTTCGGCTTCGCGGCCACGGTGCTCTCGCTGATCGCTGCCGCGCTGACCCACTACCTGTACGGCGGGCTGCGCATCACCAGCCCCGGCGCGCGGGCGACCGGGGCGGCCACCGGCCATCTCTCGGTGCTGCTCGGCATCTTCGTCGCGCTGAAGGCCGTGGCGTACTGGCTCGACCGCTACGGGCTGGCCGTGAAGTCGAGCGACTTCAAGGCAACGGACAACTGGACGGGCCTGCGGTACGTCGACGCGAACGCCTACCTTCCGGCGAAGACCATCCTGTTCTGCATCGCCGCGATCTGTGCCGTGCTCTTCTTCGCGACGCTCTGGCGCCGCACCTGGCAGCTCCCGGTGATCGGGTTCGGGCTGATGGTCCTCTCCGCGATCCTGATCGGCGGGCTTTACCCGGCGATCGTGCAGAAGTTCCAGGTCCAGCCGAACGAGCAGGCCAAGGAAGCCCCGTTCATCCAGAAGAACATCAAGGCCACGCGCGACGCCTACGACATCGATGACGCGAAGGTCACCGACTACGCGGGCAAGTCCACCACGGACGACGACGCGAAGCTCCGCGCGAGCGCGGACGCCGCGGCCAGTTACCGGGTGATGGACCCCAACGTCGTCTCCCCGGCCTTCCAGCAGCTCCAGCAGAAGAGGAACTACTACCAGTTCCCCAAGACGCTGGACGTCGACCGCTACAAGGACGCGGCCGGCAAGGAGCAGGACACGGTCATCGGTCTGCGCGAGCTCAACCTCCAGGGCATCCCCAAGCGCAACTGGATCAACGACCACTTCACCTACACCCACGGCTACGGCGCGATCGCCGCCCGCGGCACCACCACCGGTACCAACCCGAAGGGATCTCCCGACTTCACGGAGTCCGGTCTGCCGACCACCGGAGAGCTGGGCAAGTACCAGCAGGAGATCTACTACGGCGAGAAGACCGAGCAGTACTCCATCGTCGGCGGGCCCCAGAAGGAGCTCGACTACGAGGACGACGGGGAGAAGACCACCAGCTACAAGGGCAAGAGCGGCGTCAGTCTCTCCAACGCCTTCAACCGCGCCGCGTACGCGGTGGCCTTCAGCGAGCCGCAGATCCTGTACTCGGGAGCCATCGGCGACGGTTCGCGGATCCTCTACAACCGCACGCCGAAGGAGCGCGTCGAGGCGGTCGCCCCGTGGCTGACCATCGACGGCGACGCCTACCCGGCCGTGGTCGGCGGAAAGATCCAGTGGGTCGTCGACGCCTACACCACGACCAACGGCTACCCGTACGCCTCGCGCACGACGCTCGGTGACACCACGGCCGACTCGCTGACCACCAACCAGCGCGCGGTCGTCGCCCAGCAGAACCAGGTCAACTACATCCGCAACTCGGTGAAGGCCACCGTCGACGCGTACGACGGCAAGGTCACGCTGTACGAGTGGGACACCGAGGACCCGGTCCTCAAGACCTGGCGCAAGGCGTTCCCCGGGACCGTGAAGTCCAAGGCGGACATTCCGCAGGACCTCATGGACCACCTGCGCTACCCGCAGGACCTGTTCAAGGTGCAGCGCGAACTGCTCACCCGCTACCACGTCACGAGTCCCGCGCAGTTCTACAGCGGCAGTGACGCCTGGCAGGTCCCGGATGATCCGACCAACAAGGAGTCCGGTGCCGTTCCGCCGTACTACCTGAGCATAAAGATGCCGGATCAGACGGCTCAGAAGTTCTCGCTGACGACGACGTTCACCCCCAAGGGACGACCCGACCTCGGGGCGTTCATGGCGGTGGACGCCGATGCGGCCAGCAAGGACTACGGCACGATAAGGCTGCTGAGAGTCACCACCACGGTGAAGGGCCCGGGCCAGGTACAGAGTGAGCTCAACGGCAACGACGACGTCGCCGAGTTCGTGAGGAACCTCAAGGGCACCGACTCCGACATCGAGTACGGCAACCTGCTCACGGTCCCGCTCGAAGGGGGCTTCCTCTACATCGAGCCGGTGTACACGCGCGGTGGCACGCAGAACTACCCGCTGCTACGCAAGGTCGCCGCCTCGTACGGATCGAAGATCGTCTTCGAGAACAGCCTCGGTGAGGCGCTCAACGCGGTCTTCGGGGTGGACGGCTCCGATACGACCGAGCCACCGGCCGATACGACCGAGCCACCGGGTGACACCACGGAGCCGCCGGCCACCGGTGACGCGGCGCTGAAGAAGGCGATCGCCGATGCGCAGAAGGCCTACACCGCAGGCGAGACGGCCCTGAAGGAGCAGGACTGGACCGCCTACGGCAAGGCCCAGGAGGAGCTGCAGGACGCACTGGAGCGGGCAGCTGCCGCCCAGCCCAAGTCCGGCGGCGCGAGCTCGACGGATGAACCGAAGAAGCCTGCGGCGTCGGCGAGCGCCGACAGCGGAGGCTGAGTAACTCGGTAAAGCTTCACCCCCGCGTCGTGGTACGGTTTGAACACAACGACGCGGGGTGGAGCAGCTCGGTAGCTCGCTGGGCTCATAACCCAGAGGTCGCAGGTTCAAATCCTGTCCCCGCTACTGAAAGACGAAGGCCCGGATCCTCCAGGGGATCCGGGCCTTCGTCATGTCGCGGTGACTTTATTGTGCAGGCTGCGTGAAGTGCGGTTCGTGGGGCGCTGGTTGGGCACGAGCGTGTTTGACTTGTCTCCCTGTGGGCATGTCGACAAAACGCTGTAGTGACCCAACGGGCCGCGAATTACCAGGTGTACGCGGGTTGCGGGTGGTGCGACGATGGTATTTATGGGGGACAGGGCAACTCTGTTGGAGACAGGGCGGTTTGTGCAGCAGCGCGTCCATCCGGCGGAAAAAGTGGCGGATGTGGCATTCGCCGCTGCCGCCGCGCAGTACAACGACCACATCGAGACCGCCGAGACTGCGGAGTGTGCCGCGACCGTCGACAGTGCAGAGACCGCAGAGACCGCCGACGGCGTGGAGAACGCCGAGAGTGCGGAGACCGCGGCGAGCGCGGACAACGCCGAGAGCGAGGCGCGCCACCGCCGTGCCGCCGATGCCGGGGACACCGTGTCGATGAGCGTTCTCGGCGCGCTGCTGCTGCGCCGGGGCGACCTGAGCGGAGCCGAGGGGTACCTGCGTGGGGCCACCGCGGACGGCGACCGTGCGGCGGCCAACAACCTGGGTGTCCTCCTGCATCAGCGTGGCTATGCGGACGAGGCGGCCGGCTGGTGGCGCATCGCCGCCGTCGCCGGTTCCGCCGCGGCGGCGCACGCCCTCGGGCGCCACTACCGCGAGCGCGGTGACGAGCCCGGCGCCGAGTACTGGCTGCGCCAGTCCGCCGAGCAGGGCCACGCGCTGGGGGCGTACGCCCTGGCTGACCTGCTGGAACACCGCAGCGACGTGGGCGCGGAGCGCTGGCTGCGCGCCGCGGCCGAGCAGGGGCACCGCGAGGCGGCGTACCGGCTGGCGCGCATGCTGGAGCGCAACGCGACAGAGGCCGCGCACGACGCGTTCGGCCGCCCCGGCCTGGGCCCCCGTACCGGACCCGAGTCCGAGGCGGGTGCCGACGTGCGCCGGTCCGTCGTGCGCAAGGACGACAGCCCGGTCGCCGGCCCCGACGCCGGACGCATGGGCGAGGCCGAGCAGTGGTACCGGCAGTCCGCCGCACGCGGACACCGCCGGGCGGCCCTTCACCTCGGCGCCATCCTCGAGCAGCGCGGCGATCTCAAGGAGGCCGGCCGCTGGTACCTCATCTCCGCCAAGGCCGGCGAGGCCCGGGCCGCCTGCGCGCTCGGCTTCCTGCTGCGCGACGCGGGCGACCAGGAGAGCGCCGCCGTGTGGTGGCTGCGGGCCGCCCAGGACGGCGACGGCAACGCCGCCAACGCGCTCGGCGCCCTGCACGCTGCCCGGGGCGAGCAGCAGACCGCCGAGCGCTGGTACCGCGCGGCGATGGACGCGGGCGACGTCAACGGCGCGTACAACCTCGGGCTGCTCTGCGCCGCCCAGGACCGTACGCCGCAGGCCGAGCAGTGGTACCGGCGTGCCGCCTACGCGGGCCACCGCGAGGCAGCCAACGCCCTGGCCGTGCTCCTGCTCCAGGCGGGCGACGCGACCGGCGCGGAGCCCTGGTTCTCCAAGGCGGCCGAGGCCGGCAGCGTCGACGCCGCCTTCAACCTCGGCATCCTGCACGCCGGGCGCGACGAGGACCGTACTGCCCTGCTCTGGTACGAGCGCGCCGCCGCGGCCGGCCACACCGAGGCCGCCCTCCAGGTCGGCATGGCGCTGCTGCACCACGGCCAGGAGCGCGAGGCCGAACGCCATCTGCGCTGCGCGGCGGGCGGCGGCAGCGCGGAGGCGGCCTTCCGGCTGGCCGGGCTGCTGGACGCGCGCCAGCCACCGCCCGGGCCTCCCGCGCTCGGCGAGCCCATGCCGGACAAGACCGAGTGCGAGGAGTGGTACGAGCGCGCCGCCGAGCAGGGACACCGCCGCGCCCAGGTCCGCGTCGGCATGCTGGCCGCGGCCCGGGGAGACGTGGAGAGCGCCGCCCTCTGGTACCGGGAGGCGGCCGAGGCGGGCAGCCGCAACGGGGCGTTCAACCTCGGACTGCTGCTCGCCCGTGAGGGCAGCGAGCGTGAGGCCGCGCTGTGGTGGAGCCGTGCCGCGGGCGACGGGCACGGGCGGGCCGCGCTGCGCCTCGCCCTGCTGGCCGCGCGCCGAGGTGAGCTCACCGAAGGGCAGCGGTGGTGCGCCCGCGCCGTCGAGCTGGGGCCCGCGGAGGTCGCGGAGCGCGCGGGACGGCTGCGCGAGGCGCTGCACCAGGAACTGACCGCATAGAGGCGCGGCCCGGGCCCGCTCGATGTCCTCCTGGGAGGGCCCGGGAAAGGGATTTGCGCTGGTCCAGGGCGTGACGTAGAGTTGCAATCACAACGACGCGGGGTGGAGCAGCTCGGTAGCTCGCTGGGCTCATAACCCAGAGGTCGCAGGTTCAAATCCTGTCCCCGCTACTGAAGACAGAGGGCCGGATCCTTTCGAGGATCCGGCCCTCTGTGCATGCACCGCGCCGGGCTCAGGGCTTGTGGCCCACCGCCTCGCCGTACATCGCCCGGTCCACGGCCTTGTCCTCCGGCACCGGATCGCCGGTCGAGACCCCCGAGTCGGCGTACGCCTTCTGCAGCCGGTCCGTCGTGCCCTTCCTGATCTCCCAGTCCATCCGCATCGACGGTGTCGAGCGCAGGGTGGCCTCGTCGGTCTTCATGAGCCCGGCCAGTTCGGCGACGAAGGCGGGGTCGGCCTTGTAGTCGCCGGCGAAGTAGGTGTTCACCGTGCGGATGTAGGCCCGGAGGAAGGCGACCCCCGCGTCCGGGTCCTTGTTCAGCAGGTTCGGACCGAACAACAGCCCGCCGAGTGGCTCGCCCACGGGCTGGCCGCCGAGGAAGGCGTACTTCTTGTCGCCGTCCACCTTCCGCCAGATCGGGTCGAGCAGCCAGGCGGAGTCCACTCCGCCGTTCTGCAGGGCGGTGAGCACGTCCGCGGAGCCGAGCTGCTGGAAGCTGATCCTGTCGAGCCCGCCGCCGTGCTTCTTCAGCGACGTGCCCATCGGGTACGCGATCACCGACCCCTTGCCGATCATCGTGCCGAGCTTCCGCCCTGCCATGTCCACGTGATCGGCGCTCTCGCCGTCCTTGAGGCGCACCCACAGCCCGCTCTTGGAGGCCGGGTCGGGGGAGAAGTTGCCCGCCACCCACTTGATGGCGAAGCCGCCGTTGATGCCGTTCATCACCGCGGCCTCGGGTGCGGCCCACTGTGCGTCGACGTCGCCCTTGGCGAGCAGCGGCAGGGCGTCCGGGGTGGGCAGCACCTTCAGGGAGACATCGAGCCCCTCCTTCGCGAACTCACCCTTGGCGACGGCGACCTGGAGCGGTGCGACGTACTCCGCGCTCAGGGTCCCGGTGGCGACGGTGATCTTCCGCTTCTTCGCGAGCGGCTGCGGCGCCGGTGCGCCCTTGTCGCAGCGGGCGGGCTTGCGGTCGCTCGCGAGATCCGAGGGGTCGGTCCAGCCGCCGTCGCCGCAGCCGGCGACCGGCTTGACGGTGCGCGGTGCGGCGTCCGCGGCGGCGTCGTCGGACGGGTCGTTCCCGGCGCAGCCTGCCGCGCCGAGCAGGGACGCAGCCACGAGTACAACGGTGCAGGTGAAAGGGGTACGTGTACGCACAGTGCCTCCGTACGGGGAGCGGGTGGAACCGTTCACGACTGACTGCGGCCGCGGTCGCGCGGGGCCCACGGGGTGAGCAGTCGGCCCGCGATCCGCACCACTTCGGAGAAGACGACGCCGAGCACCGCCACGCAGACGATGCCGACGAACATCACGTCGTTCTGGAACAGGGCGCGGGAGTCGAAGATCAGGTGCCCGAGCCCGTCGGCCGCCGCGATCTGCTCCGAGGCGACGATGACCAGCACGGCGACCCCCGCCGCGATCCGCGCACCGACCAGGACGGCGGGGAGCGAGGCGGGCAGCAGGATGTGCCGGAACATCTGCCAGGGCGAGGCGCCGAACACCTGCCCCGCGTCCCGGTGACCGGACGGGACGGCGAGCACGGCCGCCATCGTGGAGATCCAGACGAAGAAGAAGACGGTGGCGGCGACCAGCGCGATCTGCGGTCCTTCGCCGAGGCCGAACATATTGAGGAAGACCGGCAGCAGCGCCAGTTTCGGTACGACGTAGAGGGCGTCGAGCAGCGGTTCCAGCGCTGCCCGGACGAGCGCGAGCGAACCCATCAGCAGGCCGAGGGCGTAGCCCGCGGCCGTGCCGATCGCGTAGCCGCCCAGGACCCGCTTGAGTGTGGCCCACACGTCCGGCCACAGATCGCCGTCGGCCGCGCGGTCCCAGCCGTCCGCGAAGATGGTGGACGGCGCGGGGTAGACGCGGTCGTCGATCCAGGACCTGGCCGCGGCCAGCTGCCAGAGCAGGACCAGGAGCAGCGGTACGGCGGCGGCGAGTGCGATCTCCAGGGTGCGGCGCCGGCGGTGGGTGCGTACGGGATGGAGTTCGTGCGGCCCCGGCCTGCGGACCAGGACCTGGTCCCCGGGGGTGGTCGTGGACTTCAGGACCGTGCTCATGCCTGCGCCGCCTCTCCGCGTACTTCGCCGCGCAGCAGTTCCCACAACTCGCTCTTCAGCGCGGTGAACTCGGGGGTCGAGCGGATGTCGCCGGTGCGCGGCCGGGCGAACGGCGGGCGGTGTTCGGCGATGATCCGGCCCGGTCTGGCGGACATCACGAGGACCCGGTCGCCGAGCACGATCGCCTCCTCCAGGCTGTGGGTGATGAACAGGGTGGTGGTGCGTGTGGTCTGGGTGAGGTCCAGCAGTTCGTCCTGCATGATCGTGCGCAACTGGGCGTCGAGCGCGGCGAACGGCTCGTCCATCAGCAGGATCTCGGGCTCGACGGCCAGCGCGCGGGCGATGGCCACGCGCTGGCGCATCCCGCCGGAGAGCTCGGCGGGATAGGCGCCGGCGAAATCGGCAAGCCCGAGGCGGGCCAGCCAGTCGCGCGCTCTGGCATCGGCCTCGCGGCGAGGCACGCGCTGGATGTCGAGGCCGAAGCGGACGTTGGCCAGGACGGTCTTCCAGTCATGGATCCCGTAGTCCTGGAAGATCATCGCTGCCGGGCGGGGCGATGCCGTCCGGATGGACAGCTCACCGGCGGTGGGCCGCAGGAGTCCGGCCGCGATCCTCAGCAGGGTGGACTTGCCGCAGCCGGACGGTCCGACGATGCAGGTGAACTCGCCCGGCGCGATGTCGAGATCTACGGGGCCGAGGGCGGCCAGGGCCCGGGTGCCGCGCCCGAAGGAACGGGACAGGGCGTGGGCCCGGAGTTTGGGAGTGGTGGTGGACGGCGCGGTTGCCTGGGGTGGGTTCGGGTGCGGGTCTCCCACGGGTGTCTCCTCGTGCACATCGAGGTGCACAGCCGTCGCGGGGGCGGCTGTGATCGCCGATGACGATATGACGACCCGTCAGATTGGGGAAGGGGGTGCGCGATGACAGCGGGCTGGCAGGCCGGCCGGGGAGTGGTGGTCCGGGCGTGACGAAAGCGCCCCCACCGGAACGTTCGGTGAGGGCGGAAGGGGGGTCGTCCAGGTCAGGCGGTCGCGGCGCAGTTCGGGCAGATGCCGCGGTACGTCATCTCGACGCCGGAGATCACGAAACCGAAGCGCTCGCCGGCCGGCAGGTCCGCGAGCGGGTCGCCCGCCGGGTGCACGTCGCGGATGGCGCCGCACTTCGCGCAGACCAGGTGGTGGTGGGGGCGGTGTGCGTTCGGGTCGTAACGCTTCGCCCGGCGGTCGGTGGAGACCTCGATGACCTCGCCGAGGGTCACCATCTCGCCGAGGGTGTTGTAGACGGTGGCGCGGGAGATCTCGGGCAGCCTGTCGACGGCCCGCGCGTGGACCTCGTCGGCCGTCAGGTGCACGTGGTCCCCGTCGAGGACCTCGGCCACGACGCGTCGCTGTGCGGTCATGCGCCAGCCGCGTTCACGGAGTCGTTCCAGCAGGTCACTCATGGCGCAAGCCTAGCAGTGGCGGAGGCCAGGTCCTGAATCGGTGTGAATATGGATGCTGCATTGACTTGGACTTAGTCCATTGTAGGATCAAATCGAGATAGGCCAGGGACAGGCTGTGCTCGCCATGACGGCACGACGACGTGGCGTATACGCAGGAACGACGCAGGAGGCGCACGTGACACAGGGACCGCTCACCACGGAGGCCGGCGCACCGGTCGCCGACAACCAGAACAGCCAGACCGCGGGCGTCGGTGGTCCGGTGCTGGTGCAGGACCAGTCGCTGCTGGAGAAGCTCGCGCACTTCAACCGTGAGCGCATTCCGGAGCGCATCGTGCACGCCCGTGGCGCCGGTGCGTACGGCACGTTCACGCTGACCCGTGACGTCTCGCAGTGGACGCGGGCGAAGTTCCTCTCCGAGGTCGGAAAGCGGACCGAGACCTTCCTGCGCTTCTCCACGGTCGCGGGCAACCTCGGCTCCGCCGACGCGGTGCGGGACCCGCGCGGTTTCGCGCTCAAGTTCTACACCGAGGACGGCAACTACGACCTCGTCGGCAACAACACCCCGGTGTTCTTCATCAAGGACGCCATCAAGTTCCCCGACTTCATCCACACCCAGAAGCGCGACCCCTACACCGGCTCGCAGGAGGCGGACAACGTCTGGGACTTCTGGGGTCTGTCGCCCGAGTCCACCCACCAGGTGACCTGGCTCTTCGGCGACCGGGGCATACCCGCCACGCTGCGCCACATGAACGGGTACGGCTCGCACACCTACCAGTGGAACAACGAGGCCGGCGAGGTCTTCTGGGTCAAGTACCACTTCAAGACCGACCAGGGCATCAAGAACCTCACCCAGGACGAGGCCAACAAGCTCGCCGGCGAGGACCCGGACAGTCACCAGCGTGATCTGCGCGAGTCCATCGAGCGCGGTGACTTCCCGTCCTGGACCGTGCAGGTCCAGATCATGCCGGCGGCCGAGGCCGCGGCGTACCGCTTCAACCCGTTCGACCTCACCAAGGTGTGGCCGCACGCGGACTACCCGGCGGTCGAGATCGGCAAGCTGGAGCTCAACCGGAACCCCGAGAACATCTTCGCCGAGACCGAGCAGTCGATCTTCAGCCCCGCACACTTCGTGCCCGGCATCGGCCCCTCCCCGGACAAGATGCTTCAGGGCCGCCTCTTCGCGTACGGCGACGCGCACCGCTACCGCGTCGGCATCAACGCCGACCACCTGCCGGTCAACCGCCCGCACGCCACGGAGGCGCGTACCAACAGCCGCGACGGGTACCTGTACGACGGCCGCCACAAGGGTGCGAAGAACTACGAGCCGAACAGCTTCGGCGGACCGGCCCAGACCGACCGCCCCCTGTGGGAGCCCACCCAGGTCGCGGGCGGCACCGGAACCCACGAGGCGCCGAGCCACGCCGAGGACAACGACTTCGTGCAGGCCGGGAACCTCTACCGGCTCTACTCCGAGGACGAGAAGAGCCGGCTGATCGACAACCTCGCCGGGTTCATCGCGAAGGTCTCGCGCGATGACATCGCCGAGCGTGCGATCAACAACTTCCGCCAGGCCGACGGGGACTTCGGCAAGCGGCTGGAAGCGGCCGTCCAGGCACTGCGCGCCTAGCGCCTCTCGCGAGACCGGCCGGCGCCCCGCGTGGGGACCGGCCGGTCGTGCGTCCGGCGCCTCAGCCCACCAGCTCCACCGGATGACGTCTGGCCGGTGTCCAGCAGCGGATGATGTCGCGCACCGAGACGATGCCGACCGGCCCGTCGTCGTCCAGCACGATCAGATGGCGGAAGCCCCCGTGCGTCATGGCCTCGGCTGCCTCCTCCAGGGTCCAGGTGGGGGCGGCGAAGACCACGTCGGTCGTCGTGTGGGTGGAGGCGGTCTCCGTATCGGGGTCCTGCCCCGATCCCACCGCGTTGAGGATGTCGCGCTCGGTGATGATGCCGAGCCCGCAGGTGTCCGGGTCGTGGACGACGGCTGCTCCGATCCGGCGCGCCGACATCAGCCGGGCGGCCTGGCGGAGGGTGTGGGTCGGGCCGATGGTGAGGACCATCGTGCTCATGGCGTCACGGACGAGCATGAAGGGAGCCACCTCCTTCGTGTAGCGACTCTGTGAGCCGATTCACAAGTTCACAAGTGGGGGGACTCTCAGAGTTGCACCGATAGGGGGCGGCAACAAGGGGGAGCGAGCGGCAACGAGGGGGAGCGAAGATCGTTCGAGGGGCGTGCGGTGGTGCGGCACGCCCCTCGTCGGTTTCCTGCGCTGCTCAGGGCCGTGCGGCCCGGCAGGCGCGGTCAGTAACGCTGGTTCAGGTAACCCAGGAGTTCGTGGTGGAGCGTCCCGTTCGAGGCCGCCGCATTACCGCCGCCCGGTCCGCTGACTCCGTCCAGGCTGGTGAACCGGCCCCCCGCCTCCTGGACGATGATCGCGTTCGCGGCCATGTCCCAGAGCGAGAGCTCCGGCTCCGCGCAGATGTCGACCGAACCCTCGGCGACCATCATGTACGGCCAGAAGTCACCGTACCCACGGGTACGCCAGCAGGCCCTGGTCAGGTCCATGAAACCGTCGAGCCGGCCCTGCTCCTCCCACCCGGTCAGCGAGGAGTACGCGAACGAGGCGTCCGCGATGCGCTCCACCTTCGAGACGTTGAGCCTGGTCGCTGAGGTCAGGCTGCGGCCGGAGAACGCACCCGCACCCTTCGCCGCCCACCACCGCCGCTGCAGCGCCGGTGCCGACACCACGCCGACGACCGGCTGGAAGCCGTCCTCGCCGGCCTCCATCAGGGAGATCAGCGTCGCCCAGACCGGCACGCCGCGCACATAGTTCTTGGTGCCGTCGATCGGGTCGATCACCCAGCGGCGCGGACCGGTCCCCTCGATCCCGTACTCCTCGCCCAGGATCGCGTCGCGCGGCCGTGCCCGATGGAGGTGGCCGCGGATCAGCTCTTCGGCGGCCTTGTCGGCCTCGCTCACCGGCGTCATGTCCGGCTTGGTCTCGACCTTCAGGTCCAGAGCCTTGAACCGGTCCATCGTCGTCGCGTCGGCGGCGTCCGCCAGCACGTGGGCAAGGCGCAGATCATCGTGGTAGTCGGGCATGCCGTCACAGTATCCACCGCGGGTGAACGGAGCCACAGGGCCCCGGAGGCTGCGTGAAGCCTTGACAGTGCGGGGGAGCGCCTCAACTCTGAAACGCAGAGCCCCTGGTCCCTGCCCGGAGTACCGGACACGGCCCTGGCGTGGGAGGCGACGATGCCGACAGCGCGGGAAGCACTGCTGGACGCCGCCCACGCGGCGCTCGCCGCACGGCCCTGGGCCACCGTGCGGATGGTCGACGTCGCGGCGGCCGCCGGGGTGTCCCGGCAGACGCTCTACAACGAGTTCGGCAGCAAGGACGGACTGGCCCGCGCCCTGGTCCGGCGCGCCGCCGACAGCTATCTCGCCGGGGTCGAACGCGCCCTGGGATCCGCCGGCGGCACGGGCGACAGGCTCGCCGCCACCGCCGCCTGGACGGTCCGCGCCACACGGGCGAACGCCCTGGTCAGGGGGCTGCTCACGGGCTGCTGGGGCGAGTGGTTACCCCGCCCCGTCGCCGCCCCGCGCCGTCCTGCCTCCGCCGTGCCCGCCCAGCGCAGGGCCGATGCCGGACCACCGACCCCCGCCGAACTCCTCGGACAGGTCAGGGACCGGGCGGTGGCCGCGCTGGACGAGGGGCGCCCGCCGCACGATCCGGCTGCCCTGGCCATGACCTGCGAGCTCGCGCTGCGGCTCGCCCTGTCCTACGCGCTGGTGCCCGGGGGCGGTGCGGGAGATGGGGTCCCGCTGGTACGGGACGTCGTGGAACGGCTGCCGGACGCGGCCGCCTGACCGGGGCGGTCCGTCAGTGCGAGGAGCCGGACAGCTGAAGGCCGATCACGCCGAGGATCACCAGCGAGATCGAGACCAGCTTGAGCGTGGACACCACGTCGTCCAGGAAGACCATGCCGTAGATCGCGGTGCCCGCGGCCCCGATGCCGGTCCACACCGCGTAGGCGGGGCCCACGTCGAGCTTCTTCAGCGACATGGTCAACAGGCCGAAACTGCCGAGGGCGAAGATGCAGAAGGCGATGGTCGGCCAGAGCCGGGTGAAGCCGTGCGACAGCTTGAGGCAGACCGCGAAGCCGGTCTCCAGAAGTCCCGCGACCACGACCAGCAGCCACGCCATCGTCAGTGCCCCTCCCGCGTAGGTGACCGCCTTGTACCGCTGGGTGTGATTATGCACTTACCAATGGCAGGTGATCGCAAACGTGGCGGGACCGGTCGCCTTCGCGTTGCCCCCTGCCCGGCACCCCCGTGCCTCTCCGGCGGACGGCGTCAGTCGCCCTCGCGCCGCTCCCGGGTCGACAGCAGCCGGCGCAGCGAGTCCAGCCGTGCCGGATCGGCGTGCCCCGCCGCCACCCAGGCGTCCAGCGCGCATTCCGGTTGCTGGCTGTCGTGGGTGCAGCCACGCGGGCACTCCTCGGTGCCGGGCTGGAGGTCGGGGAAGGCGTTGATGACCCGGGACGGGTCGATGTGGTGCAGCCCGAAGGAGCGGACGCCGGGGGTGTCGACCACCCAGCCCCGGTAGTCCGGCAGCGGGAGCGCCAGCGCCGACGTGGTGGTGTGCCGGCCGCGGCCGGTGACCGCGTTGACGACCCCGGTGGTGCGCCGCCTGTCCTTGGGGACGAGGGCGTTGACCAGGGTGGTCTTGCCGACACCGGAGTGGCCGACGAAGGCGGTGACCCGGTCGTGCAGCTGCTCGCGGACCCGGTCGGCCGCGTCGCCGTTCTCCAGTTCCTCGCGGCTGGTGACGATGAACGGGACCCCCAGCGGGGTGTACGCCTCCAGCAGCTTGTCCGGGGAGGCCAGGTCCGACTTGGTCAGCACCAGGAGGGGGGAGAGCCCGCCGTCGTACGCGGCGACCAGACAGCGGTCGATCATGCGTGGGCGGGGTTCCGGATCGGCCAGCGCGGTGACGATCGCCAGCTGGTCCGCGTTGGCCACCACCACCCGCTCGAACGGGTCGTCGTCGTCCGCCGTCCGGCGCAGCACCGTCCGGCGCTCACCGATCCGGACGATCCGGGCGAGGGTGTCCTTCTCGCCGGACAGATCGCCGACGATGGAGACGGTGTCGCCCACCACCGCGGCCTTGCGGCCCAGCTCACGGGCCTTCATCGCGACGACCGTACGGCCCTCGACGAGACAGGTGAGGCGGCCGCGGTCCACGGTGAGGACCATGCCCTCCTCGGCGTCCTCGTGCTTGGGCCGGATGTGCGTACGAGGCCGGTTGCCCTTGCGGTTGGGGCGGACCCGGATGTCGTCCTCGTCGGGGTTCTTGCCATAGCGGCGCATGTCTCAGGCCCCGAGCATTCCGGTCCACATCTGCGGGAAGTCGGGCAGGGTCTTGGCGGTCGTCGCCACGTTCTCGATCTCCACTCCGGGGACGGCAAGGCCGATGATCGACCCCGCGGTGGCCATGCGGTGGTCGTCGTACGTATGGAAGGTACCGCCGTGCAGCGGCCGGGGCCGGATGTGGAGGCCGTCGGCGGTCTCGGTGACGTCGCCGCCCAGCTCGTTGATCTCCTTGGTGAGCGCGGCCAGCCGGTCCGTCTCGTGCAGCCGCAGGTGGGCGACGCCGCTCAGGGTGGAGGGGGAGTCGGCCAGGGCCGCGACGGCCGCGATGCCCGGGGTCAGCTCGCCGACCTCGCCGAGGTCGACGTCGATGCCGTGGATCCGGCCCGAGCCGGTGAAGGTCAGCCCGTGCTCGGTCAGCTCGCAGCTGCCGCCCATCGCGGTGAAGATCTCGCGCAGCGCGTCACCGGGCTGCGTGGTGCGCAGCGGCCAGTCCGGAATGGTGACCCGGCCACCGGTGACCAGGGCGGCGGCCAGGAAGGGCTGGGCGTTGGACAGGTCCGGCTCCACGGTCAGGTCGCGGCCCAGGAGCGCCGAGGGGGAGACCCGCCAGACGTTCGGCTCGCCGCCCGTCTCCGGCTCGTCCACCTGGGCGCCGACGGCCCGCAGCATGTCGACGGTCATCCGGATGTGCGGCATCGAGGGCAGCCGGGCGCCGGTGTGACGTACCTCCACGCCCTGGTTGAAACGCGGCGCCGACAGCAGCAGCGCCGAGACGAACTGGGAGGACGAGGAGGCGTCGATCGCCACCGGTCCGCCGTCCAGCGCGCCGCTGCCGTGCACGGTCATCGGCAGGGAGCCGCGGCCGTCGTCGTCGATCCGGGCGCCGAGTACGCGCAGGGCGTCGATCACGCCCGTCAGCGGGCGCTCGTAGGAACGGGGGTCGCCGTCGAAGCGGACCGGCCCGTTGGCCAGGGTCGCCACGGGGGGCAGGAAGCGCATGACCGTACCGGCGTTGCCGACGTCGACGGTGACCGGGCCGTGCAGACCGGCCGGGATGACCCGCCAGGCCTCGCCCGAACCGTCCGGGCCGCCGGCGACGGAAGAGCTGGAGGACACCGTCTCCTCGATGCCGACGCCCATCGCGCGCAACGCCTCGGCCATGAGCAGGGTGTCGCGGGAGCGCAGCGGGCGGCGCAGCCACCCGGGCTCCGAGGAGAGCGCGGCGAGCACCAGCGCGCGGTTGGTGACCGACTTCGATCCGGGCACCGTGACGGTGGCGTCGACGGCTCCGCTCGCGTGAGGGGCGGGCCAGAGGGCGGGGTGCACGGCACTTTCGGTCATGAGGTCACTTTAGAGCGTCCGGCAAATGGGGCGTCGCGGCGCGGGGCCGGGCTCACAGCCCCAGCAGCCAGCGGCCGCCGCCGATGAGCGAGCAGAGCGACACCGCGTGGAACAGGAACAGCCACAGCGCGGCCGGAACGTCCGTCAGCCGGGACAACTGGTCCGCGTCCGAGTCAGGTGCTCCGCCGTGCCGCCGCTTGGACTGCAGCTCGAACGCCGGACGCACGCCGCCCAGCAGCAGGAACCACACCGCGCTGTAGGCGAACAGGGACTGCCAGGCGGGCGAGGCCAGCCATGACACCAGCAGGAAGAGCGAACCGGTGAGGATCACCGTCAGCGCCCCGTACACGTTGCGGATCATCACCAGCATCACCGCGAGCAGCGCCGTGGCCAGCCACAGCAGCAGCGTGATCCGGCCGTTCACCAGCAGCCAGGCACCGCCCAGGCCCAGCAGTGGCGGAGCGGTGTAGCCGGCCGCCGCGGTCAGGACCATGCCGATCCCGGTCGGCTTGCCCCGGCTCACCGTCAGCCCGCTGGTGTCCGAGTGCAGCCGGATGCCCGAGAGCTGCCGTCCGGTGCACAGGGCGATCAGCCCGTGGCCGCCCTCGTGGGCGATGGTGATCGCGTTGCGCGACAGCCGCCATATGAAGTTCGGTACGACGGCGATGAGCGCGGCCGTGGCGGTCACGACCACCAGCCACTGCTCGGGGGCGGGCTGGGTGCCGAAGACGCGGTCCCACAGATTGCCGAGATCGGTGGTGTCCATGGGGTGGGCGGCTCCTTGCTGTATTGGCGTGATTGCCGTCTCGCGTCCGGTCGGGATGACGGTCGTGGCAGTCTGGCACCTATGTGCGGACGGTATGCAGCGAGTCGGCGGCCCGAGGATCTGACCGGACTCTTTCAGGTGGAGAAGTGGGAACCGGCCGAGACGCTGGAACCCGATTACAACGTGGCGCCGACCAAGGAGGTCTACGCCGTACTGGAGCGTCCTGTGAAGGACGCCGACGACCAGCGTCCGGTTCGCCAGCTGCGTGCCCTGAAGTGGGGACTCGTACCCTCCTGGGCCAAATCCCCGGAGGGCGGCGCCCGGATGATCAACGCCCGCGCCGAGACCGTCCACGAGAAGCCGTCCTTCCGCCGCCCCTTCGTCTCCCGGCGCTGCATCCTGCCTGCCGACGGCTATTACGAATGGGTGACCGGCAGCGAGGAGCGGCAGCTGGAGGAGAAGGGCCGGAAGAAGCGGCCCCGCAAACAGCCGTACTTCGTGACTCCCGCCGACGGATCCGTCTTCGCCATGGCCGGTCTCTACGAGTTCTGGCGGGACCGGACCCTGCCGGACGACCACCCCCAGGCCTGGTGGGTGACCTGCTCGGTGATCACGACGGAGGCGGAGACGGCCCCGCTGGCCGTCGCACCCGCCGAAGGCCCGTCCGCGCTGGCCGACATCCACCCCCGGATGCCGCTGATGCTGACCCCGGACCGCTGGGACGACTGGCTCGACCCCTCCCGTACCGACGTCGAGGAGCTGCGCGGGCTGCTCGCGCCCCCGCCCGGCGGGCTCATGCGGGCCTACCCCGTGGCCACCGCCGTGAGCAACGTGCGCAACAACGGCCCCGAGCTGCTGGACGAGCTGGCCGCGCCCGAGGTGAGCACCCTCTTCTGAGGGACGCGCCCGAGGTGAGCACCTGCTTCTGAGGGACGCGCCGTACCCGGGCGGCCCGCCACGGGTTGGTTGGATGGGGGCGTGAACGCCACCGCGAAGGAACCCCGCACCGAGACGGCCGACACCGAGGCCGGTACGGCCCGGATCACCTGGCTGCCCGCGAAGAAGCCCCGCCTCCTGCTCGCGCTCGGACACGGCGCGGGCGGCGGCATCGAGGCCCGGGACCTCAAGGCCCTTGCCGCCGCGCTGCCCGCCCACGGGGTGAGCGTCGCTCTGGTGGAGCAGCCCTGGCGGGTCGCCGGGAAGAAGCTCGCGCCCGCCCCGAAGACCCTGGACACCGGCTGGCGCGGCCTGTGGCCGGTCCTGGCGGCCCCGGGGCTCCCGGTCGTCGCCGGAGGGCGCAGCGCCGGGGCCAGGGTCGCCTGCCGGACCGCGGCGGAGCTCGGTGCCCGGGCGGTCCTGGCGCTCAGCTTCCCGCTGCACCCTCCGGGCCGCCCGGAGAAGTCCCGCGCGGACGAGCTCCTGGGCTCCGGCCTGCCCACGCTCGTCGTCCAGGGCGGCAACGACCCGTTCGGCAAGCCCGCCGAATTCCCCCCGGGGGAGTACCGGATGGCCGAGGTGCCGCACGGGGACCACGGCTTCGCCGTCCCCAAGCGTTCGGGGCTGACCGAGGATCAGGCGATGGAGATCCTCACCACGTCCGTGACCGGCTGGCTGGCCGGAATCGTGTGATCCGGGGCCGGTCCCGGACCCCGGGAATGTTGAACGGGGGGCCGCTGTTGTTCGGGACGTCGGTACACCAACGTCGTATGTGGAGAGGGAGTCCGTCGCATGGGTTCGACCATCTGCCCGCGTCGCTCGAACGCCGCTGACCTGGAGTGGACGGTGCTGCATGCGGCCAAGACCACTCCCGAGCGGGCACTGAGCGGATCGGATCGACAGCCCGCGTCGGACCAAGGTCGACTATTCTCCGATTCGAGCGGGTCCGGTTTCGGCTCCGCCACAGCGTTGGAGGAGGTGGGTCCGGTCACTGGGACCGACACAGGGACCGACGACGGCCGCCCGCAGGAGACGACCGCCGAGCGCAACGCGCGCTTCGAGCGCGATGCCCTCGGTTTCCTCGACCAGATGTACTCGGCCGCGCTGCGCATGACGCGCAACCCCGCGGACGCCGAGGACCTGGTCCAGGAGACGTACGCCAAGGCGTACGGCTCCTTCCATCAGTTCCGTGAGGGCACCAACCTCAAGGCGTGGATGTACCGCATCCTCACCAACACCTTCATCAACTCGTACCGCAAGAAGCAGCGCGAACCCCAGCGCAGTGCGGCCGAGGAGATCGAGGACTGGCAGCTGGCCCGTGCCGAGTCGCACATGTCGACCGGTCTGCGCTCCGCCGAGTCCCAGGCTCTTGACCACCTGCCCGACTCCGATGTGAAGTCTGCGCTGCAGGCCATCCCCGAAGAGTTCCGCATCGCCGTCTATCTCGCCGATGTAGAGGGCTTTGCCTACAAGGAGATCGCGGACATCATGGGGACTCCCATCGGTACGGTGATGTCCCGACTGCACCGGGGCCGCCGTCAACTGCGCGGCATGCTGGAGGACTACGCCCGTGACCGCGGGCTCGTCCCGGCGGGCGCCGGTGAGTCGGACGATCGGAAAGGCTCGGGCTCATGAGCTGCGGAGAGCCGCACGAGACGGAGTGCGCTGAGGTCCTCGATCACCTCTACGAGTTCCTCGACCGGGAGATGCCCGACAGCGACTGCAACAAGTTCGAGGTGCACTTCGGCGAGTGCTCCCCGTGCCTGGAGAAGTACGGCCTGGAGCAGGCCGTGAAGAAGCTGGTCAAGCGCTGCTGCGGTCAGGACGACGTCCCGGCCGACCTGCGCTCGAAGGTGATGGGCCGGATCGACCTGATCCGGTCCGGGCAGGCGGTACCGGAACAGGACCTCACGGTCTCCGACACCGAGCTGCCGGCCGCCGCCAACGAATGACGCATCACCCGAACGTGCTAATCGCAGTCGTCGGCACTCAGCCGGGACGCCCAACTCGCTAGCCTGGCGCCTCCATTGGCGATGCTGGGGGGCGGGCGAAACGGGTGAGAGCCACACGCGGCGCGGCGCGGGCGTACATCCTGACCGTCGCACTCGGCGCCGTCCTGTGCGTCCTGCCCGCGCTGCGTCCCGGCGTGGGTACCCCGTGGACCACCCTCGTTCTGCTCGCCGGGCTCTATCTCGTCTGTGAACTGCCCGGCCGCTGTCCCTTCTTCGGCAGTTCCGTGCCCATCAGTGCCGGATCGTTCTTTCCCCTGCTGCTCGCCGCGGCGTTCCTGCTGCCGCCTCCGGCGGCCGCGCTGGTCGCGATCCCGGGCTCGCTCGTCGGGCGGGTGGAGAAGCCGCCCGCCGCGGCCCGCCGCATCTGGCGGGCCGGCCAGCTGGCCGTCACCGTCTGGGCGGCCTCGTCGGTTCACACCCTGCTCGGTGGCCCCGCAGCGCTCGGCGGCCCGGGGCCTGACCGGCTCCCCGACCTCCCGTACGCCCTGCTGCCCGCCTGCGCCGCCGCGCTGGTCTTCAGCCTCGTCCTGACCGCCCTGGACGGCTCCATCCTCGCCGCGGCGGAACAACTGCCCCTGCGGCGCGCCTGGAGCGGCCTGCTGCCCCGCTCGCTGGGGCCGCACCTGGTGCACGGTCTCGCCGGGCTGATGATGGCGATCCTGTGGTACAGCTCGTACGGGCCGCTGGCCGCGCTCTTCGTCCTGCTGCCGATGTACATCTCCTGCTGGGTCTTCGCCCAGTACCACCGTGAGCACGCCGCGCACCGCGCCACGATCAGGGCCCTCGTGCAGGCCGTCGACATCAAGGACGCCTACACCCGGGGGCACAGCGAACGGGTGGGGCGCGCGTCCGTGCTCATCGCGCAGGAGCTGGGCATGGCGCGGGAGCGCATCGAGGTGCTCCGGTTCGCGGGGATCCTGCACGACGTGGGGAAGCTCGGGGTGCCGACGAGGGTGCTGCGCAAGGACGGGCCCCTGACGCCGGAGGAACGCCGGGTGATCGAGCTGCACCCGGAGTACGGCCACGAGATCGTCCGCGGCATCGGCTTCCTCGGCGAGGCCCGGGCCGCGATCCTGCACCACCACGAACGGCTCGACGGCAGCGGGTACCCGTACGGGCTGAGCGGCCGCCGGATCCCCGAGTTCGCCCGCGTCGTCGCCGTCGCCGATGCCTTCGACGCGATGACCTCGACCCGCTCCTACCGGCCGGGGCGCCCGGTTCCGGTCGCCGTGGAGGAGCTCAAGCGGTGTGCGGGCACCCAGTTCGACCCGCAGATGGTCCGGGCGCTTGCGCGGGGCCTGGAACGGCACGGGTGGTCGGGAGCCGTGACGGCAGGGACGGCGGACGAGGTGCGGGTTCCGGTACCGCGGGGCGCGGCCGGGGACGAGGGCGGGGACGTCGGCGCCGGGGCCGTCCGGGGGCCGGTTCGTCCTCAATCGCCGGACGGGCTCGATTCGGGCCTCCCCCGGTGAGCCCCCGGTGGGTACGGCTGCCGCCCGTCGTCCTGGCCGTCCGGGGTGCCGTCCTCGCGCTCGCCGCCGCCGGGCTGGTCCACACGCTCTGGCGCGGCGTCCACGACCCCGGCCACGCCCTCGCCTTCGGGCTGCTCATCACCATCGGTGAGCTGGCCCGCTGGGGTGCCCAGCCGGGCGAACGGGAGCCCGCACCGCTCGGCGCGGCCGGGGCGCTCGCGTACGCCCTGCTCGGGAGCAGCGGCGGGCAGCCGACCAGCCACGGGGTGCTCCAGGTGATCGCCGTGCTCGTCGCCGCGCAGCTCGTCGCCTCCGTGCCCCATGTCGCGCGCGGCAGCGGACCCGGCCCCGACCAGGTGGCCCGCCGCGTCCTGACCGTCACCTTCGCGGCCGTCTGCTTCCAGCCGCTGTACAACTCCGGCCGGTCCGCGGACTGGTTCGGCGACGGCCCGTACTACGCGGCCTTCCTCCTCGTGCTGCTCGGCCTCACCGCCCTGTGCGACGCCGTGCTCAGCGCCCTGCTGCTGCGCGCCCGCACCCTGCCCCGCAGCCTCCGGGCGGCCGGGCTGACCCCCGTCCCGTACGGGCCGCTGCTCCGCGACGAGCTGCGGGCGCTGGGCGGCATCGGGTCGGCGGTCTGCGCGACCGGCGCGGTGATGGCGCTCGGGGTCGCCGTCGCCGGGCTGTGGGCGCTGCCCGTCCTGTGCGTACCGCTGCTCCTCACCCACGTGTCCTTCCGCCGGTTCGCGGCGGTGCGCACCACCTACCGGCAGACCATCGCCTCGCTCGCCCGGTCCACCGAGATCGCCGGGTACACCCCGCACGGTCACGCCCGCAGGGTGTCGGTGCTCTGCACGGCCGTCGGACGCGAGATGGGCCTCTCCGGGCCCGACCTCACCGTCCTGGAGTACGCGGCGCTGATGCACGACATCGGCCAGCTCTCGCTCGTCGACCCGGTACCGGACGGGGCGACCGCCTCCTTGCCGGCCGCCGAGCAGCGCCGGATCGCCCTGCTGGGCGGGGCCGTGGTCCGCCAGACCGGGGTGGACACCGAGGTCGCCGTCGTGGTGGAACGGCAGGCGGACCCCTACCGCGAGCAGCCGCTGTCCGCCAGGATCGTCCGTGCGGTCAACGCATACGACGACCTGTGCGGGGAAGGGATCGGCGGGCCGCTCGGCGCCCTGGAACAGCTCAGGCTCGGGACCGGCCGTGATTACCAGCCCCAGGTGGTGGAATCGCTCGCCAGGGTTCTGGCCAGGGACGGTCTGACCCCCGTCCCACCTGGGTAACCCATGGGTAATGAGCGGGCGTCCGGCCGGGCATGGTTGGATGCGAAGAGAGCGGAAAACGAGGGTGTCCAGTCGGGACAGGCGGGAATCGTGAGGATCTTCGGGAAGGTACGGCATCGGCCCTCCGCCTCTTGGCGGCAGGCCACGGACCGCGCGTTCACGCTGATCGGCGACGGCCGGTACGAGGACGCGGGCGCGCTGCTGACGCGGGCGGCGGACCTGGAACCCTGGCTCTCCGAGTCATGGTTCAACCTGGCGCTGCTGCACAAGTTCCGGCACGACTGGGAACAGGCGAGAGCCGCGGGCCTGCGGGCCGTCGCGCTGCTCGACAAGGAGTCCGGCGCCCCCGACTGGTGGAACGTCGGGATCGCCGCCACCGCACTCCAGGACTGGCCGCTGGCCCGCCGGGCCTGGCAGGCGTACGGGCTGAAGGTGCCCGGCGGCGGGCAGCAGACTCCGGCGGCGGGCAGTGAGCCGGTCGGCATGGAGCTGGGCAGTGCGGCCGTGCGGCTGTCGCCGGAGGGCGAGGCCGAGGTCGTCTGGGGCCGCAGGCTGGATCCGGCACGGATCGAGGTGCTGTCGATCCCGCTGCCGTCGTCCGGGCGGCGCTGGGGCGAGGTCGTCCTGCACGACGGGGTGCCGCACGGTGAGCGGATCACCGCGGCCGGGCCCTCGTACCCGGTGTTCGACGAGATCGAGCTCTGGGCCCCGTCCCCCGTCCCCACCTGGGTGGTGCTCCTCGAAGCGGCCACCGAGGCGGACCGGGACGCGCTGGAGCAGCTGGCGTCCGACGCCGGGTTCGCCGCCGAGGACTGGTCCTCGTCCGTGCGGCTGCTGTGCCGGGCCTGTTCGGAGAGCCGGATGGAGAGCGACGAGGGCGACGGCGAGCATCTCGACCCGCACGACCACAGCGAGCCGGGCCATCCCGGTCCGCTGGGCCACCGCACCGCCGGAGAGCTGTGGGTGCCCGAGCGCGAGTGCGGTCTCGCGGCGCCCGCGGGGCTGGTGCGCGGGCTGCTCGACGGCTGGGTGGCTGACAGTCCGGACAGCCGCGAGTGGCGGGATCTCGAAGAAGTCTGCTGACGTCTCGAAGAAGTCGGCCCACGGGTGCCCGTAGGCTGTACGCGCACCGATTCCGGTGCTCGGGCACCCGGGTTCTCGCGAGCCGCGGATCCCGGGTTTCAGGTTGTGAGGAAGGCGTACGGCGGACATGGCGCAGCAGGAGACGGACGAGCAGATCAGCGTCGACGAGGAAGGTTTCCTCATCGACACCGAGGACTGCGAGGCGCGTGAGGCGGCACACCGCGAGCGCGGCACCTCGCGCCCGATCACGGTCGTGGGCAACCCGGTCCTGCACAAGGAGTGCAAGGACGTCACCGCGTTCGACGACGAGCTGGCCCAGCTGATCGACGACATGTTCGCCAGCCAGCGGACGGCGGAGGGCGTGGGCCTGGCCGCCAACCAGATCGGGGTCGACCTCAAGGTCTTCGTCTACGACTGCCCGGACGACGACGGGGTCCGGCACACGGGCGCCATCTGCAACCCCGTGCTCGAGGAGCTGGCGCCCGAGGAGCGTGTCCTGGACGACTCCAACGAGGGCTGCCTCTCCGTCCCGACGGCGTACGCCTCGCTGGCCCGCCCGGACTACGCGGTGGTGCGCGGCCAGGACGCCAAGGGCAACCCGGTCAAGGTGCGGGGCGACGGCTACTTCGCCCGCTGCCTCCAGCACGAGACGGACCACCTGTACGGCTACCTGTACATCGACCGCCTCTCCAAGCGCGACCGCAAGGACGCGCTGCGTCAGATGGCGGAGAACACCCCGCGCTACGAGGTCGTCCCGAACGACTGATCCGCCCGGCGCACAGGCGTGAGGGGCCCCGTACCGGTACGCCGGGACGGGGCCCTCACGCGTTTTCGCACAGTCAACTTGCGTTCTTCCACGCATAGTTGACGCGCGTCGACTCGTCCGCCAGGCTCACACTCCACACCTTCTCGTGGTAGGGAGCCCCCATGCTCAGACGTTCCGCACGACTCCTGCTCGGCCTTGTCATGACCATGGCATTCGCCTTGGGCGGGGCGGTGGTGACCGCCGGTACCGCACAGGCCGACGACTGCTACACCTGGACCCGCACCCTCTCCTCGGGCGCCACCGGCAACGATGTCGTCCAGCTCCAGATCAGGGTGGCCGGATACCCCGGATACAACTCCGTACTCGCCATCGACGGCTCCTACGGGCCCGCCACCACCGCGGCCGTCAAACGCTTCCAGGCCGCCTACGGACTGGCCGCCGACGGCGTCGCCGGCCCGGCCACCCAGTCCAAGCTCTACGCCCTCCAGGACGGCGACTGCACGCCCGCCCACTTCACGTACGGCGAGCTCAACCACTGCAACAGCACCTGGGCGGGTGGCGCCGTGGCGGCGGGCACGGCCAAGGCCAACGCGCTGAGCACCATGTGGAAGCTGGAGGCGCTGCGCCACGCACTCGGTGACCGGCCCATCACGGTCAACAGCGGCTTCCGCTCCTACTCCTGCAACAGCGCGGTCGGCGGCGCGTCCAACAGCCGTCACCTGTACGGCGACGCGGCCGACCTGGGCGGGATCTCCTTCTGCACCCTGGCCCAGCAGGCCCGCAACCACGGGTTCAACGGAATCCTCGGCCCGGGCTACCCGGGCCACGACGACCACGTCCACGTGAACCAGGGCCCCAGCCACTACTGGTCGGCGCCCAGCTGCGGCATCTGACACGCCTGTGGGGCCCGCCGGTACCGGCGGGCCCCACAGCTGCGGTCAGGCGGACCTCGCGGTCAGGCGCGTCCCGCCCGTCGTCTGCACCGCGGCACCGTCCGTGGCCCGCTCCGTCAGCCGGAGCTGCGAGACCGCGTTGCGCAGGACCAGGGCCCCGGCTCCGGCGTCCAGCTGCCAGCGCTGCGTGCGCGCGCCCGCCGCGCAGGACCCGAGCGACAGTTCGGCCCCCACCTCCAGCGGGGCGCCCAGGTACTTCTTCCCGCGCGCCGCGTCCAGGCACAGTCCGCTGTCGGCGGACTTCACGGTGTAGTACCCGTCGGCGGTCGCCGTCAGCGTCCAGGCCGCCTTCGCGTCCCGGCTCAGTGACACCCCGGCGTCAGCACCGGGCGCCAGTGCCTTCGCGCCCTCCGTCAGCCGGTACGTACCGTCGGCCAGCGGGGTGCGGCCGGTGTTGTCCCAGCCGGGGGCGTGCCCGATCCGCCGGGCGAGCGCCTCGAAACCGGCGTACGTCGCAGTGGGCTTCGGACCGCCCCAGGTCGCCTGCGCGATGAAGCGCAGCGGCATGAAGGCCTTCGCCTCGACCTCGTTCTCGGTCTCGGCCGCCGCGTTGTCCGGCCACAGGCTGATCTTCGCACCGGTCAGGTTCGCCGCCGTGGCCGGCAGCGTCTGGCCCTCGAAGCGCAGGGGCGTCCAGTCGCTCTCGTACAGCTTCTGGGTCTGCATCGTGTACCCGCCGCGCACCAGGTAGAGCGCGTACGCGGAGTTCATCACCGGCCGGCCCTCGGCCAGCAGTGCGGACGGCTGCTGGATCGCGCCGCCGCCCAGCCAGTGCTCGACGGTGATGTCACGGTCGAGGGGGACGACGCCGTTGCGGCCCATCAGGCCGTCGTTCCAGATCCGCAGCGACCGGCCGTCGGCCTTCACATGGGCGTTGACCTGGTTGATGAAGTCGGCGAAGAGGTCGTCGGGGGTGGCCGATGCGCCGAACTTCGCGGTCGCGGCCGTCTGAAGCTGCGGATAGTTCGGGTAGGACGAGCCGATCATGTACTCGTCGGCGCCCATGTGCCAGGTGCGGGTGTCCCACACCTCCAGGGCCTCGTCGACCATCGAGGTGTAGTACGCCAGTGCCTCGGGGCGTGAGATGTCCAGCCGGGGCGGGGAGGCGACGCCGTCCTTGTCCCTGAGCTGGAGCTCCGGGTGGTTCTCCAGGTACGTGTCCATGTGGCCGGGGGAGTTGATCTCCGGGACCAGGTCGATGTGGTACCTCTTCGCCATCGCGACCAGGGCACGGACCTGCGGCTTCGTGTAGTAGCCCCAGAACGCCGACGCGGGGTCGACGTCGCTCCTGACCTTCGCCTCGATCCAGAGCTGGTTGAGCTTCTGCGAGGCCATGTCCTTCATCAGCCGCTCGAACCAGGGCAGCGAGACGTTGATGTAACAGGCGCACACGCCGACTCCGCGCTCGCGGTACGCGGGCAGGTCGGTCGCCGAACCTCGCGCGGCCCGCCCGTCGTCGTTCAGCAGCTGGAGCACCGTACGCGAACCGTAGAACACGCCCGCCGACGTCGCGGCGGTGACCGTGAGCCGGTCGCCGATGTCGAGGCGGTAGCCCTCCGCGCCCAGCGAGTCCTTCAGGGTGGCGTCCTGGCGCAGCACGATGTCACCGGCGCGGGCCGTGCCGCGCGAGACCGGGGCCTTCCCCGCCAACTCGCCCGCGAACCGCGCCGCATCGACCGCCGTGCGCTGCTCGCGCACCCCGTCCAGCACGATCCTCGCCCGGTCCGTGAGCGTGAACTCCCCTTCACCGGGCTGCCACTGCCGCAGCGAGGGCAGCACCTCGGGCGGCGCGGCGTCGGCCGCTCCGTCCTCGGCCGAGGCGCTCTGCAAGGGCAGCAGAGTGGCGGCGAGCGCGGTCACCACGGCCCCGATGGTCCTTCGTTTAGCCATCCGGATGTCCATGCGCCCGACCATGGACCGCCGACAGGGGTTCGGTCCATGGACATGTGAGGGAATCGATTGGACGAATGGTCGGAGGTCATATCCGTAAAAGATCAGGCGACTTCGGTCAATGCGGTCGGGCCGCGGAAGGTCCGGCGATAGGCATTCGGTGTGGTTCCCAGGGATCGTACGAACTGATGGCGGAGTGCCGCGGCGTTGCCGAAGCCGGTCTGGCCGGCGATCGTATCCATCGTTTCATCGGATGTCTCCAGGAGGTGCTGCGCCAGGAGCACCCGCTGGCGCAGCAGCCAGCGGTACGGCGTCGTGCCCGTCTCCTGCTGGAAGCGGCGGGCGAACGTGCGCGGTGACATGTGTGCCTGGGTGGCGAGCTGTTCGACGGTCATCTCCTGGTCGAGGTGCTGCTCCATCCAGGCCAGCGTGGAGCCGACGGTGTCGCAGCGGGTGCGCGGCAGCGGACGCTGGATGTACTGCGCCTGCCCGCCGTCGCGGTGCGGAGGTACCACCATGCGCCGGGCGATGGTGTTGGCGGCGGCGGGCCCGTAGGCCTGGCGGACCAGGTGCAGACAGGCGTCGATCCCCGCGGCCGTGCCCGCCGAGGTGATGACGGAGCCGTCGTCCACGTACAGCACGTCCGGCTCGACGATCGCCCGCGGGTAACGGCGGGCCAGCTCGTCGGCGTGCCGCCAGTGGGTGGTGCATCGCCGGCCGTCCAGCAGACCGGCCGCGCCGAGCATGTACGCCCCCGAACAGACGCTCAGCACCCTGGCCCCGCGGTCCACGGCCCGGCGCAGTGCGTCCAGGGCCTCCTCGGGGAACTCCCGGTCGCCGAAGCGGCTGCCGGCCGGGATGGCGATGAGGTCGGCCTCCTCCAGGCGGTCGAGGCCGTGGGGGGTGGTGAGGGTGAAGCCGGCATGGGTCCTGAGCGTCGGGCCCTCGGCGGAAACCACGGCGAAATCCTGTACGGCCAGGCCCTCGTCGCTGCGGTCGAGTCCGAAGACCTCGCACAGGACGCCGAGTTCGAAGGGATGGACCTCATCGAGGAGCAGGGCGGCGACATTCTTCAGCATGCCCCCCAGTGTGGCAGTAATTCGATGCTGCATGACAGTCCTGCCACTGCCGGGTTCGGCCGGAACCGGCGACAGTAGAGACATGAACACATTCCTGAACTACCTGGGCATATCGTTCGTTTTCGTACTCTTCCTGGCGCCGACGCTGGTCGGCATCGCCCGCGAACGCCGCATCGACCGCCAGTTGCGGGAGGCGGAACGGGCCCGGAGCGGCGAACCCCCGCAAACGGCGGACGCCGCACGGCCGGTGAGGGCCGCACGGCGTCCGTACGTGAGGAGTTGGGCGAGGATCTGAGGAATCAGAAGTCGTCGTCGAAGCCGACGGTGCCCTCGACGGCCACCTGGTACGCGGACGGGCGGCGCTCGAAGAAGTTCGTCAGCTCCTGGACGCCCTGGAGCTCCATGAACGAGAACGGGTTCTCCGAGCCGTACACCGCGGGGAAGCCCAGCCGGGTGAGCCGCTGGTCGGCGACGCACTCCAGGTACTGGCGCATCGACTCGGTGTTCATCCCGGGCAGGCCCTCGCCGCACAGGTCGCGGCCGAACTGCAGCTCCGCCTCGACGGCCTCCTTCAGCATGTCGGTGACCTGCTGCTGGAGGGCGTCGTCGAAGAGGTCGGGCTCCTCCTTGCGGACGGTGTCCACGACCTCGAACGCGAAGTTCATGTGCATCGTCTCGTCACGGAACACCCAGTTGGTGCCCGTGGCGAGGCCGTGCAGCAGCCCGCGGGAGCGGAACCAGTACACGTACGCGAAGGCGCCGTAGAAGAAAAGTCCCTCGATGCACGCCGCGAAGCAGATCAGGTTCAGCAGGAAACGGCGGCGGTCGGCCTTCGTCTCCAGCCGGTCGATCTTCTCGACCGAGTCCATCCACCGGAAGCAGAACTGCGCCTTCTCGCGGATCGACGGGATCTCCTCGACCGCGTCGAACGCGGCCGCCCGGTCGTCCGGATCGGGCAGATACGTGTCCAGCAGCGTCAGATAGAACTGGACGTGCACGGCCTCCTCGAAGAGCTGCCGCGACAGGTACAGCCGCGCCTCGGGGGAGTTGATGTGCTTGTACAGCGTCAGCACGAGGTTGTTCGAGACGATCGAGTCCCCGGTCGCGAAGAACGCCACCAGCCGGCCGATCAGATGCTGCTCGGCGGGCGACATCTTGGCGAGGTCCGCCACGTCGGAATGGAGATCGACCTCCTCCACGTGCCAGGTGTTCTTGATCGCGTCCCGGTAGCGCTCGTAGAAGTCCGGGTAGCGCATCGGCCGCAGGGTCAGTTCGAAGCCCGGGTCCAGCAGGTTCTTGTCGTCGTTGGAGCTCATTACTGGCAGGCCTCGCAGGACTCGGGGTTTTCGAGGGAACAGGCGATCGCGTCCGCGTCGGGCGCGGGTGCCTGCTCCGGGACCGTGGCGGCGGACGCCGCGCGGGCGATCCGCGTCGCCGGGCGGGAGCGCAGGTAGTACGTCGTCTTCAACCCCTGCTTCCAGGCGTACGCGTACATCGAGGAGAGTTTGCCGATCGTCGGCGTCTCCAGGAACAGGTTCAGCGACTGGCTCTGGTCGAGGAACGGCGTACGGGCCGCCGCCATGTCGATCAGTCCGCGCTGCGGGATCTCCCACGCGGTGCGGTACAGCGCCCGCACCTCCTCGGGGATCCACGCGAAGCCCTGGACCGAGCCGCTCGCCTCGCGCAGCGCCTCACGGGTCCGCGCGTCCCACACGCCGAGCTTCTTCAGCTCGGCCACCAGATAGGCGTTGACCTGGAGGAACTCACCGCTGAGGGTCTCGCGCTTGAAGAGGTTGGAGACCTGCGGCTCGATGCACTCGTACACGCCCGCGATCGAGGCGATCGTCGCCGTCGGCGCGATGGCCAGGAGCAGGGAGTTGCGCATCCCGGTCTTCGCGATACGGGCGCGCAGCGCGTCCCAGCGCTCCGGCCAGTTCAGCTCGGTGTCGTAGTGGTCCGGGTGCAGCACACCGCGGGCGGCACGCGTCTCGGACCAGGCGGGCAACGGGCCCGAGCGCTCCGCGAGGTCGCAGGACGCCTCGTACGCCGCGAGCATGATGCGCTCGGAGATCTTCGTCGACAGGGCGCGGGCCTCGGGGGAGTCGAACGGCAGCCGCAGCTGGAAGAAGACGTCCTGGAGACCCATCGCGCCCAGACCCACCGGACGCCAGCGGGCGTTGGAGCGGCCGGCCTGCTCGGTCGGGTAGAAGTTGATGTCCACGACCCGGTCGAGGAACGTCACGGCGGTACGCACGGTGGCGTCGAGGCGCTCCCAGTCGATCGTGCCGCCCTCGACGAACGCGCCGAGGTTGACCGAGCCGAGGTTGCAGACGGCCGTCTCGCCGTCGTCGGTGACTTCGAGGATCTCGGTGCACAGGTTCGAGGAGTGCACGACCCGGCCCGGCTCGGCGGTCTGGTTCGCGGTCCGGTTGGAGGCGTCCTTGAACGTCATCCAGCCCTGGCCGGTCTGCGCGAGGGTCCGCATCATCCGGCCGTAGAGCTCACGGGCCGGCATGGTCTTGCGGGCCAGCCCCTTGGCCTCCGCGGCCCGGTACGCGGCGTCGAACTCATCGCCCCACAGGTCGACCAGCTCGGGCACGTCGGCCGGGGAGAACAGCGACCAGGTCCCGTCCGCGTCGACCCGGCGCATGAACTCGTCGGGGATCCAGTGCGCCAGGTTGAGGTTGTGCGTACGCCGCTGGTCCTCGCCCGTGTTGTCGCGCAGCTCCAGGAACTCCTCGATGTCCGCGTGCCACGTCTCCAGGTAGACGGCGGCGGCACCCTTGCGCCGGCCGCCCTGGTTGACGGCGGCGACGGAGGCGTCGAGCGTCTTCAGGAACGGCACGATGCCGTTGGAGTGCCCGTTGGTGCCGCGGATCAGCGAACCGCGTGCACGGATACGGGAGTACGAGAGGCCGATGCCGCCCGCGTGCTTGGACAGGCGCGCCACCTGGTGGTAGCGGTCGTAGATCGAGTCCAGCTCGTCCAGCGGCGAGTCCAGCAGGTAGCAGGAGGACATCTGCGGGTGGCGGGTGCCGGAGTTGAAGAGCGTGGGGGAGGAGGGCAGGTAGTCCAGCCGGCTCATCAGCCCGTACAGCGCGGCGACCTCGTCCATGGCGCGCTCCGAGGTGTCCTCGGCGAGCCCGGCGGCGACGCGCAGCATGAAGTGCTGCGGGGTCTCGATGACCTGGCGGGTGGTCGGGTGACGCAGCAGGTAGCGGCTGTGCAGGGTGCGCAGGCCGAAGTAGCCGAAGCGGTCGTCGGCGCCGTCGGCGAGGGACTGCCCGACCAGTGCGTCCAGGGCGGCCGCGTGGAGCGTCACGAACTCGGCGGTGCGGTCCGCGATCAGGCCCTCGCGGTGCCCGACGGCGACCGATGCGGAGAACGACGTCGCGCCCTGCCCTGCCGCCTCGTCCGCGATGGTGCGGGTGAGGAGGCGGGCGGCGAGCCGGGAGTAGGCGGGGTCCTCGGAGATCAGGCCCGCGGCGGCCTCGGTGGCCAGCGAGCGCAGCTCGGCCTCGTCCGACCGGGCGTTGCGGCCGCGCAGCGCCGCTGCGGCGACGCGTCCGGGGTCGGTGTCGGGCAGATCGGCGGTGAGGTCGGTCAGGGTCCGCAGCAGTGCGGTTCCCGGTCCGTCGCTCGTGGATCCCGTTGATTCGGCCGCTGAAACCGGATCGGCTGGCGCGATGGTCACGTGGTGCTCTCCCTCGCTCGGCTCGGGGCCTTCGGGGAGCGGGGGCAGCCGGACGGGGCGGGACCCGGCAGGGCAGCGCTCCGTACGGCGTCCACCGGCCCATCCACGAGGCCCGGACGTCTGGGCATCCGGATCGGTCGAGCCGGATGCGCTGTCGGCAGGACCTCGGACTAGGGGGTGCGCAAAAGCACACCGAACACACCGTTGCGGGACAGTTCCGGATTCGCACCGGATTTCCCTGCGGCGACAGCAGGCATGAGCATACATGTGGGGGCTGCAGGATGCGGCAGCCCCCACATGTTGTGTCGTGCTCGCTCTCACGCCGGAGGGCGCAGCTCTAGACGGAACGTCAGCAGTGTCAGATCGGCGACGGGGCTCCAGTCCCTCTCGGGGGTGCGGACGAAGCCGAGCCGCCGGTAGATCCGGTGGGCCCCGTGCATTGCCGGCTGCGTCGACAGGACGATCCCCGTGACCCCCGCGGTACCCCGTGCGCGGTCGATACAGGCCCGTACGAGCGCCTCCCCGGCTCCTGCGCCCCGGGCCTCGCGGGAGACCGCCAGCGTCCGGAATTCCGCCTCGTCCGCCGTCGCGATATCGGCCCACGGATTCCCCGGGGGCGCGTAGGTGACCCCGCCCAGGACGCGGCCCGTCGCGTCGGCGGCCACCAGCACCTCGGCCTCGGCCGCCCGGCGGGGGACGTCGCGCAGCTGCGCCAGGTACGGATCGCCGTCGCCGAACTCCAGGAGGCCGTCGCCGAGGTAGGCCTCGGCGGTGATCTCGCCGAGAAGTGCGTGCTCGGCGGGCTCGATCGGCCGGATCGTTATGTCCATGGGGGAAGTCTGCCGCACGGGCGGCCCGTGGCCGCAAGCGATTTGTGCGGGAGGTGCGAACGGGCCGCCGCATCTCTCCGGGGAGGGATGCGGCGGCCCGTGCAGGCAGCAGGTGGTCAGTGACCGCCCGGAGCACCGGCGGTGGCCGGCGGGAGTTCCGTCTTCACACCCGGGTCGCCCGCGTCCGCGGTGTAGTCGCCCGGGGAGGTCTCGTCGACCCCGGCGGGCGCCTTCACGGCGTTCAGGACGAAGGTGAGGACGACGACGACCACGACGTTCAGTATGAAGGCCGTCAGGCCGATGTAGCCGATCTCGCCGATACCGGGGATCTCCTTGGAGGACCCGCCGAAGTGCTTCTGGGTCGGGCTGGCGACCCCGTACGCGGCAATCGTGCCGTACAGCATGCCGACCGCCCAGCCCGCGAGCAGCGCCCAGCGGTGGAACCACCGGGTGAACAGCCCGCCGACCAGGGCCGGCATCGTCTGGAGGATCCAGATCCCGCCGAGCAGCTGGAAGTTGATCGCGACCGTCTTGTCCATGGTGAGGACGAAGGCGAGCGCGCCGACCTTCACCAGCAGCGACACCAGCTTGGAGACCTTGGTCTCCTGCGCGGGTGTGGCGTCGGGTTTCAGGAAGTCCTTGTAGATGTTGCGGGTGAACAGGTTCGCCGCGGCGATCGACATGATCGCGGCGGGCACCAGGGCGCCGATACCGATGGCGGCGAAGGCCACGCCCGCGAACCAGTCGGGGAACATGTTCTCGAACAGCTGCGGGATCGCCAGCTGGCCGTTGTCCACCTTGACGCCGGCGGCGATCGCCATGAAGCCGAGCAGCGCGAGCAGACCCAGCATCAGCGAGTACAGCGGCAGGATCGTCGTGTTGCGGCGGATCACGTCACGGCTGCGGCTGGAGAGCGTCGCCGTGATCGAGTGCGGATACATGAAGAGCGCCAGCGCCGAGCCGAGGGCCAGGGTGGCGTAACCCCACTGGCCCGCCTCACCGGGAGCGAGTCCGGCCACGGGTTTTCCGGCCGCCTCGTTCTTCGCGGAGAAGGCCTCGCCCGCCTTGGCGAAGATGTCGTCGAAGCCGCCGAGCTTGATCGGGATGTAGATGATCGCCACCGCGATGACGAGGTAGATCAGCCCGTCCTTGACGAACGCGATCAGTGCGGGGGCGCGCAGCCCGGAGGAGTACGTGTACGCGGCGAGCACCGCGAACGCGATCAGCAGCGGCAGGTCCTTGATGAACCAGTGCGTGTTCTCGCCGCCGCCGACGCCCATCACGTCCAGCACCGCCTGGATGCCGACGAGTTGGAGGGCGATGTACGGCATCGTGGCGAGGATGCCGGTGACGGCGACCGCCAGCGACAGCCCCTTCGAGCCGAAGCGGCCGCGGACGAAGTCCGAGGTGGTGACGTAGCCGTGCTTGTGCGACACCGACCACAGGCGCGGCAGGAACGTGAAGATCAGCGGGTACACCAGGATGGTGTAGGGCACCGCGAAGAAGCCGGCCGCGCCCGCCGCGTAGATCGCCGCGGGAACGGCGACGAAGGTGTACGCGGTGTAGAGGTCGCCGCCGAGCAGGAACCAGGTGACCCAGGTGCCGAACGACCTGCCGCCCAGCCCCCATTCGTCGAGACTGGCCTCGTTCTCGGCCTTGCGCCAACGGGCGGCCATGAAGCCGACGACCGTGACGGCCAGGAAGAAGAAGATGAAGACGCCGAGCGCGACGCCGTTCACGCCGTCCTTCATGCTGACGCACCCCCCTTGCGGGCGCGCTGGTCACGCTGCCACAGCTTGTACGCGACCATCGTGAGCGCCGTCGAGACCAGCACCCAGAGCATCTGGTACCAGTAGAAGAAGGGGATCCCGATGAAGGTCGGGTCGACCTTGGCGTACGAACTCACCCAGAGCATCGCCACGAACGGCGCGATGAGACACAGGGCGATGACCACCCGCACGGGTGTGACGGTGGGTGGTTTTCCTTCTGGTTCTTCCGCCATGGCGGCGACTCCGTCCCCTCGCTGATCACCAGTTGTAATGGGCAGGAAATCTAGGCGAGGGTTCCGGCCAGCGTCACCCCCTGTCCGCATTGCGGTCCGGCAACGGTCGTCCGGCCTCGGACGTCTGGCCGAAATGCCACCAAACGTCGGGGTGTTGGTCCAGGCCAATCAGGGGTGGGGGCTCGCGAGACGGCGAACAGCCCCCGTGGGAACGCTTCCACGGGGGCTGTTCGGGGTGAGGGCGGTGTCAGTCCAGCGGACGCTTCAGGCGGGCCACGAACTTGTAGCGGTCGCCGCGGTAGACCGAGCGGACCCATTCGACCGGCTCGCCCTGTCCGTCCAGTGAGTGCCGGGACAGCATGAGCATCGGCAGGCCCACGTCCGTACCGAGCAGGCCGGCCTCGCGCGGGGTGGCGAGGGAGGTCTCGATGGTCTCCTCGGCCTCGGCCAGCCGCACGTCGTACACCTCGGCCAGGGCCGTGTACAGGGACGTGTACTTGACCAGTGAACGCCGCAGCGCGGGAAAGCGTTTGGCCGAGAGGTGCGTGGTCTCGATGGCCATCGGCTCACCGCTCGCCAGGCGCAGCCGTTCGATCCGCAGCACACGGCCGCCCGCGGTGATGTCGAGCAGCCCGGCGAGCGTGTCATCGGCCGTCACATAGCCGATGTCCAGTAGCTGGGACGTCGGTTCCAGCCCCTGGGCGCGCATGTCCTCGGTGTACGAGGTGAGCTGCAGGGCCTGCGAGACCTTCGGCTTGGCGACGAAGGTGCCCTTGCCCTGGATGCGCTCAAGTCGCCCCTCGACGACCAGTTCCTGGAGTGCCTGGCGCACGGTGGTGCGCGAGGTGTCGAACTCGGCGGCCAGGGTCCGCTCGGGGGGCACGGGGGTGCCCGGCGGCATCGTGTCCGTCATGTCGAGCAGATGTCGCTTCAGTCGGTAGTACTTCGGGACGCGCGCGGTACGCGTGCCCGCGCCCGCGCCCGTCTCGTTCTCCGCACTGCCCCCGTCGGCACCCATGGCCCGCCTTCCCGACTGCTGCGTTGCTGCCGTCACCGGCTCCTCCGTCTGTCGCGGCTCACATGGTGGCACGGTCCGGTCACGGCTCGTCGCCCTCCCTCAGGTGTCGGTCCTATAACGGACGCGAGTGCACTTCTTATACACCCTTGACACCCCTAAAGGTCTAGGCCAAGCTCCCGGTACTGGTCTAAACCATTAAAGACCAGGTTCCAGCCCCAGTAGTACTCGTCGACGATTTTGCGCGGTGGGCGGGGGGTTGCAGCATCCCTGAGGAGGGTGGCGTGAAGCGCAAGCTCATCGCGGCGATCGGCGTCGCGGGCATGGTGTTCGGCATGGCGGCGTGTGGTTCGGACGACGACGGTGCGTCGTCGAAGGCCCCGAAGGACCGCAAGGAAACGCTCACCGTCTGGCTCATGTCGGACGCGCAGAGCACGTGGCCTGAACTGGTCAAGGATGTCAACGGCCAGTTCAAGGCGAAGTACCCCAACGTCAAGGTCAACGTTCAGTACCAGACCTGGGCCGACAAGGCCAAGAAGCTCGACGCCGCTCTGGCCGGCGAGAAGTTCCCGGACGTGGTGGAGCTCGGCAACACCGAGACCATGACGTACATCCTCAACGGGGCTCTCGGTGAGATCGACCCGAAGAAGTACGAGAACTCGGACACCTGGATCAAGGGTCTCAAGGACACCTGCGCCTTCGAGGGCAAGCAGTACTGCGTGCCTTACTACGCGGGCGCCCGTGTCGCGATCTACAACAAGGACATGTTCAAGGCCGGCACCGGCAAGGACAGCATCCCCGCCACCCAGGACGAGCTGACCGCCGCGCTGGACAAGATCGGTGAGAAGTACGGCAAGGACAAGGCGTTCTCGCCCCTGTACCTGCCGGGCCGTTACTGGTACGCCGCGATGTCCTACGTCGCAGCCGAGGGTGGCCAGATCGCCAAGTACGACGAGGGCAAGCAGGAGTGGAAGTCCACTCTGTCGACCCCGGAGGCCCAGAAGGGCATCACGGACTTCGTCGAGCTGGTCAAGAAGTACAACCACGGTGACAAGACGAAGGACGAGGCGGACCACGCCAACGTCATGGCCAACGAGAAGACCGCTCTTCTCTACGGCAACGGCTGGGAGGCCGGAAGCGTCGTCGACCCGAAGGCGAACGGCAACGCGAAGCTGACGGACAAGATCGCCACCGCGGGCATGCCCGGACCGAACGGCAAGGCTCTCCCGTCCTTCATCGGCGGTTCCGACCTGGCCACCATCTCCAAGTCGAAGGTCCAGGACCTCGGCGAAGAGTGGATCTCGATGTTCACCTCCGAGAAGTCGGAGGCGGTCCTCGCCTCGAAGAACATCCTTCCGAACAACACCAAGCAGCTCGAGCCGCTGAAGGCCAAGCCCGAGACCGCGGCCATCGCCAACGCCGTGCCGGACGCCTGGTTCACTCCGATCGCCCCGGGCTGGACGGCGATCGAGAAGAAGGAAACGCTCGAGATCATGCTGCTCGACATCATCAAGGGCAAGTCGGTCGAGGAGGCCACCAAGGCGGCCGACGCGGAGATCGACTCGATGATCAACAAGGAGTCCTGAGCCCCGCGCTCACGGAACCCGAGCCGGTGAGCTCGTGAACCGGTTCATCTGATCATCTGCGGGGGTGGCGGGCCCGGAAGGGTCTGCCACCCCCGCCCTCCGGTACCCGGTCCGAAACGGAAGGCAAGCACAATGAGTGCCGCCGACATGAAAGCAGCCGACCCGCCGGTGTCCGTCCCGCGGGCCCCTGAGGGCGCGGATCCTCAGCTCGCGAAGAACGTGAACCGTAAACCGCGGAAGGCCGGCGCTCTGCTGCCGTACCTCCTCATAGCACCGGCGTTCGTCGCCATCGCCGCAGTCTTCGTCTGGCCCTTCATCAAGACGGTCATCATGTCCTTCCAGGACGTGGGCCGACGCGAGCTGTGGTCCGGATCGGCCGCCCCCTGGGTCGGCTTCGACCAGTTCACGAACATCCTCGGGGACGCCGAGTTCTGGGACGTCGTCTGGCGCACCGTCATCTTCATGGCGGTCTGCGTCTTCGTGACCATGGCGGTCGGACTTGCCCTGTCCATGCTCATGCAGCGGATGTCCACCTGGGTCCGGCTCTTGCTGACCGCCGCGCTGGTCGCCGCCTGGTCGATGCCGCTGCTGGTCGCCACCTCCATCTTCCGGTGGTTCGCCGACTCCGACTACGGCGTCATCAACATGGTGCTCACCAAGTACCTCGGGATCGACGCCCAGGGCCACAACTGGTTCCTCGACCCCAAGCAGGGCTTCGTCATCATCGGGGCGGTCGTCGTCTGGGGTGCCATCCCCTTCGTCTCCGTGACGCTCTACGCCGCGCTGACCCAGGTCCCCAAGGAGCTGGAGGAGGCTGCGTCGCTGGACGGCGCCGGAACGGCCGGCATCTTCCGCTACGTCACATGGCCGGTCATCAAGCCCGTCTTCCAGATGGTCGCCACCCTCTCCGTGCTGTGGGACTTCAACGTCTTCGGCCAGATCTTCCTCATGCGTGGCAACAAGCCCGAGCCGGAGTACTCCGTGCTGGGCATCTACTCGTTCGAGAAGGCATTCGAGTCCAACTCGTTCAGCCAGGGCGCTGCCATCTCGCTCATCACGGTCCTGCTGCTGTCCGGCGTCGCCGTGTACTACCTGCGCCAGCTGCTCAAGATCGGAGAGGTCGAGTGAGCACCTCCACCCCCCAGGTCCTCCGCCCGGACCGCAAGAAGAACCGCATCGGCTACAACATCGCCGGCCTGGTCGCCTTCGTACTGATGGCCTTTCCGGTCTACTGGCTGGTCATCAGCTCACTGCGGCCCAACGCCGAGATCCGTAGCTATGACCAGACGCTCTGGCCGTCGTCGATCACCTTCGACAACTTCTCCCGCGCCATGAAGCAGCCGAACTTCGGCACCGCCATCGAGTCCAGCCTGATCGTCTGCGGCGTGGCCGTCCTGGGCGGCATGCTGCTGGCGACGATCGCCGCGTTCGCCATCGGCCGCTTCCGGTTCCGCGGCCGCAAGTTCTTCATGATCGTGCTGCTCGTCGTCCAGCTGCTGCCTCCGACGGCGATGCTCATCCCCATCTACATTCAGCTGAACGACCTCGGCGGGCTGAACGAGTACTGGGGCGTCATCGTCATCTACCTCGTGTCCACCCTGCCGTTCGCCACCTGGATGATCCGCGGCTTCGTGATCAACATCCCGCCGGAGCTGGAGGAGTCGGCCATGGTCGACGGCTGCAGCCGGATGGGCGCCTTCTGGCGGGTCACCTTCCCGCTGCTGGCCCCCGGCCTCGCAGCTGCCTCGATCTTCTCGCTCATCACGGCGTGGAACGAATACCTGCTCGCCTACGTCGTCCTTCAGGACAACGACAAGTACACCCTCAACGTGTGGCTGATGAACTTCACGACCTCCCGAGGCATCGACTACGGCGCGCTGATGGCCGCCTCGACACTGATCGCCATCCCGGTCGTGGCCTTCTTCCTGCTGGTGCAGAAGTACATGGCAACCGGCCTCACCTCCGGCGCCGTGAAGGGATAACGCCGCCATGACCACCCTCACATCCACCACGGACACCGTCACCCGCGACGCCCTCGCCGTCCTGCAGCCGGGTTTCACCGGCACCACGGCGCCGGACTGGCTGCTGCGCCGGGTCGGCGAAGGTCTCTCCTCCGTCGGGCTGTTCGGCCGCAACATCGAGTCGCCCGAGCAGCTCTCCGCGCTCACCGCCCAGCTCCGCGCCGAGCGTGACGACGTGCTCGTCGCGATCGACGAGGAGGGCGGCGACGTCACCCGTCTGGAGGTGCGGCACGGCTCGTCCTTCCCGGGCAACCTGGCGCTCGGCTCCGTCGACGACGTCGCCCTGACCCGTGCCGTCGCCCAGGAGCTGGGCCGGCGGCTCGCCGACTGCGGCGTCAACCTCAACTGGGCGCCCTCCGCGGACGTCAACTCCAACCCCGGCAACCCGGTCATCGGGGTGCGGTCCTTCGGTGCCGACCCCCACCTGGTCGCCCGGCACACCGCCGCCTACGTCGAGGGCCTCCAGGCCGCCGGCGTCGCCGCCTGCACCAAGCACTTCCCGGGACACGGCGACACCGCGGTCGACTCGCACCACGCGCTGCCCCGCATCGACGTCGACCTGGAGACCCTGCACGCCCGTGAACTGGTGCCGTTCCGGGCGGCCATCGCAGCGGGTTCCAAGTCGGTGATGAGTGCGCACATCCTGCTTCCCGCGCTCGACCCGCACCGCCCGGCGACCCTGAGCCCGCAGATCCTGACCGGTCTGCTGCGCGAGGAGCTGGGCTACGACGGCCTGATCGTCACCGACGCCGTGGAGATGCAGGCCATCGCCTCGACGTACGGGATCGAGCGCGGCTCGGTCCTCGCGGTCGCGGCGGGTGCCGACGCGCTCTGCGTCGGCGGCGGCCTCGACGACGACAGCACGGTCCTGCGGCTGCGCGACGCGCTGGTCGCGGCGGTCCGTGCCGGTGAACTGCCCGAGGAGCGGCTGGCCGACGCCGCCGCCCGGGTACGGGCCCTCGCGTCCTGGACGCGGCGGGCCAGGGGGGCTGTCTCGGAGCCGGGCGCGGCAGTGCAGGAGGGGACCGCGCCCGGCACCGGACACAGCACGGGCATCGGTACGGACATCGGCCTGGTCGCCGCCCGCCGCGCGGTGAAGGTGACCGGCACGGCCGCACCGCTCACCGAGCCTCCGTACGTCGCCGCGTTCACCCCGGTCGCCAACATCGCGGTCGGCGCCGAGACCCCCTGGGGCATCGCCGCCGAACTGACCAGGCTGCTGCCGGGCACCGAGACCGGCGCCTACAGCGGCGGTCCCCATGACACCGCACCCGGGGCCGATGTGCTGCGGGCCGCGGGGGAGCGGCGCATCGTCGCGGTCGTCCGCGACGCGCACCGCCACCCATGGATGACCGAGGCCCTCGACACGGTGCTCGCGGCGCGCCCGGACACGATCGTTGTCGAGATGGGCGTTCCCCAGGCCGACCCCAGGGGAGCCCTGCACGTGGCCACCCACGGCGCGGCCAGGGTCTGCGGCCTGGCAGCGGCGGAAGCGATCGTGTCGCCGACGTAGAACCAGAGCCTGATCAAGCCCAGCCCGGCAGTATCAAGCCCCTCCGGGCACGATCAAGCCCAGCCCGGCAAAAATCAAGCCCGTCCGGCGATTGAGGACAAAGCCCGAGCCGGACGGGCGGGGACGGCAGTATCAAGCCCGTCCGGCGTTTGAGGGCAGAACGCCCACGCGAAACGCCCCGCACGCAAGAGGGCCGGGACACCACACGGTGCCCCGGCCCTCCCGCGTACCGCCAGAACTAAATGCCCTGCCACAGCGGCTTCGCCGCATACGTGGCGCGGAAGTAGTCCGCCAGCTTCAGCTTGGACGCCGCCGCCTCGTCGACCACGACCGTCGCGTGCGGGTGCAGCTGCAGCGCCGACGCCGGCACGATCGCCGCGACCGGCCCCTCGACCGTCTGTGCCACGGCGTCCGCCTTGCCCTCGCCCGTCGCGAGCAGGATCGGGTGGCGGGACTCCAGGATCGTGCCGATGCCCTGGGTGATGACGTGGTGCGGCACCTGTTCGATGTCGTCGTCGAAGAAGCGCGCGTTGTCGATCCGCGTCTGTTCGGTCAGCGTCTTGATCCGGGTGCGCGAGGCGAGGGAGGAGCACGGCTCGTTGAAACCGATGTGCCCGTCCGTGCCGATGCCGAGCAACTGGAGGTCCACCCCGCCGGCGTCGGCGAGCGCCTGGTCGTACGCCTCACAGGCGGCCTGGACGTCCTCGGCGGAGCCGTCGGGGCCCATGAACGACGCCTCGGAGAGCCCGAGCGGCTCGACGACCTCGCGCAGCACCACGGAGCGGTACGACTCGGGGTGGCCCGTCGGCAGCCCCACGTACTCGTCGAGCTGGCAGATGCGGGCACGCGACGCGTCCACCGCGCCGGAGCGGACCTTCTCGGCCAGCGCTCGGTAGATGGGCAGCGGGGTCGATCCGGTGGCAACGCCGAGAAGGGCGTCGGGCTTACGGCCGAGCAGGGCGCCGATGGCCCCCGCGATCAGTTCGCCGCCTGCCTTGGCGTCCGGGACGATGACAACTTCCACGCGGGGCCTGCCGATCTAGAGTTGAAGATATGTGGTATAGACCAATCTAAGTCCTAATCTAGCAGAACTCCCGTTCCCGGACACGGCCCCCCGGTGTCCCCCGGTCCTGCGTTTCCGGGCGCGCGCGGGCGCGTCCCTGCCGGGGTCGTCCGCTGGCGGACCCACCGTGCCCCGTGTTGACTTGACCGACGCACCGCGACACTCCGGGAGGCACCAGACATGTCCGCCACGTACCCGGCCGACGAGGGCGAGCAGCCCGGCCGGATCATGTCCGGCGAGATGGCCGAGCAGCCCGAGATGCTGCGGCGCATCCTCGACCGAGGGGCACCCGCCATCCGGGCGGTCGCCGCCGAGATCGCCGGCCGGAAGCCACGCTTCGTCCTGCTCACCGCCCGCGGCACGTCGGACAACGCCGCGCTCTACGCGAAGTACCTGCTGGAGATCACGCTCGGTCTGCCCTGCGGCCTGGCCTCGATGTCCACGACCACCGCGTACGGCGCCAAGCCGGACCTCAGGGACGTCCTGGTCATCACCGTGAGCCAGTCAGGCGGATCGCCCGACCTGGTGGCGTCGACGAAGGCGGCCCGGGAGGCCGGCGCGGTCACGCTGGCGGTGACCAACAGCCCGGACTCGCCGCTCGCCGCGGTCTCCGAGTACCACATCGACATCCTGGCGGGGCCGGAGAAGGCCCTGCCCGCCACCAAGACGTACACCGCCTCACTGCTGTCCCTGTACCTCTTCGTGGAAGGGCTGCGCGGCGGCGACGGCGCGGCGGCGGCGATCCTGCCGGAGCTGGCCGAGGCGATCCTGGCCCGCAGGGACGAGGTGAAGGCCCTGGCGTCCCGCTACCGCTTCGCCGAGCGCATGGTCATCACCTCGCGCGGTTACGGCTACCCCACGGCCAAGGAGGCCGCGCTGAAGCTGATGGAGACGAGCTACATCCCCGCGCTGTCCTACTCCGGCGCCGATCTGCTGCACGGTCCGCTCGCCATGGTCGACAACATCTCCCCGGTGATCGCCGTGGTCACCGACGGCCGGGGCGGCGAGGCGCTCCAGCCGGTGCTGGACCGGCTGCGCGGCCGTGGTGCGGACCTTTTCGTGGTCGGCCCGAAGGCCCAGGTGGAAGCGGCCTCCGCGGGCTTCGTGCTGCCCACGGCCGGGGTCGCCGAGGAGGTCCAGCCGATCCTGGAGATCCTGCCGCTGCAGATGCTGGCCTACGAGGTGACGATCGCCCGCGGTCAGGACCCGGACGCGCCGCGCGCGCTCGCGAAGGTCACGGAAACCCGCTGACCCGCCGAAACCGCCTCCGGACAAACCCGCGGGCCGCGGCGCCGGGCCGGGACCCTCAGCCCGACCAGCACCGCAGCCCGGAGTAGGACCGCCCGTTATGGGCGGTCGGCTCGGCCGGCGGTGTGCGGTGCCCCCGGCCGGGGGGAGGCACCCGGCGCAGTCAGGGCAGAGAGCGCGGGTACCTCGTTCCGCTCTCCTGTGCGGGGAGAGCGGAGGCTCTGTCTTCAGCATTGTGGACTAGACCACTCGTGCTGTCCATCCACGGGGCACGGCGAATTCCGGCCCTTCCTCTTGCACGTACGGCCGGGCCGTCCGGTTCGGAACCTGTCCGTATCCACAGGTACGCTCGCACACGTGCCCTCCATGAACGACCTCGTCCGCCAGCACACCGCCCTGAGTGACACCGACCTCGAGTGGCTCCATCTGCTGGTCTCGGAGTGGCAACTGCTCTCCGACCTGTCCTTCGCCGACCTCGTGCTCTGGGTCCCCACGCGTGACGGTACGCGCTACGTGTCCGTCGCCCAGATGCGGCCCAACACCGGCCCCACCTCGTACCAGGACGACATGGTCGGCCATCTCGTCCCGCGCGGCCGCCGTCCGCTGCTGGACGCGGCGCTGGACGAGGGCCGGATCGTGCGCGAGGGCGACCCGGAGTGGCGGGAGGAGGTCCCCGTACGGGTCGAGTCGATCCCCGTGCGCAGGGAGGGACGGGTCCTGGGTGTCATCGCTCGCAACACCAACCTGCTCACGGTCCGCACTCCGTCCCGGCTGGAGCTCACCTACCTCCAGTCCGCCTCCGACCTGGCGCAGATGATCGCCGCCGGCTCCTTCCCGTTCCCCGGCCAGCAGGTCGACATGGACGCCTCACCGCGGGTCGGCGACGGGCTGGTCCGGCTCGACGCCGACGGCGTCGTCCAGTACGCCAGCCCCAACGGCCTCTCCGCCTACCACCGTCTGGGCCTCGCCTCCGACCTGGTCGGACAGCACCTCGGCGGGATCACCGCCGAACTCGCGCCCTCCCGCGGCCCGGTGGACGAGGCGCTGGTCAAACTGGCCAGCGGCTACGCGCCCCGGGAGTTCGAGGTCGAGTGCGCGGGCGGCGTGATCCAGCTCCGGGCGATCCCCCTCAAGCCCAAGGGTGTCCGCATCGGCTCGCTGGTCCTGCTGCGTGACGTCACCGAACTGCGCCGCCGTGAGCGCGAGTTGATCACCAAGGACGCCACCATCCGGGAGATCCACCACCGGGTGAAGAACAACCTCCAGACGGTGGCCGCCCTGTTGCGCCTGCAGGCCCGCCGGATGGACTCCCCGCAGGGCCGTGAGGCGCTCAACGAGGCGGTGCGGCGCGTCGGTTCGATCGCCATCGTCCATGAGACGCTGTCCCAGAATCTGGACGAGCGGGTGGAGTTCGACGAGATCGCCGACCGGGTCATCGCCATGGTCGCCGAGATCTCCCCGGGCAAGGTCACCTGCCGGCGCACCGGACGGTTCGGCGTCCTCGACGCCGAAGTGGCCACCCCGCTGGCGATGGTCCTCACCGAGGTACTGCAGAACGCCCTGGAGCACGCGTTCGGCGTGGCCGAGTCCGGCACGGTCGAGGTCTCCGCGGTGCGCGGCGGTTCGCCCACGGAGGGGCGGCTGCTGATCACCGTTCAGGACGACGGTTGCGGCCTGCCCGAGGGATTCGACCCGCAGCGCGCCGGGAATCTGGGGCTCCAGATCGTGCGGACGCTGGTGGAGGGCGAGCTGAGCGGCTCGTTCGGCATGGTGCCGGCCCCCGAACGCGGCACCCAGGTCGTCCTCGACATCCCGGTCAGCGCCGACAAGTAACGCGTACGGACGCAAGCAGCGCGTACGCCCAGCAGTATCCACGCACAGAAGTACGCACACACAGCAGAGAGCCCGGACCGTTGGTGAACGGTCCGGGCTCTCTGGTCAAGCATGCGCTTCGTGGGGTACTGCGCGCTGCGACTCGGGGGGCGGGGTGATGCGCACGCTCTGTACGCGCCGCCTGGCTGAGGTTCGTAGCGGTGGCGTCGGTCAGGCGCTGGCGTTACGCGCCCGGTTGCGAGCGGCGCGGCGCTTCATTGCGCGGCGCTCGTCCTCGCTGAGGCCACCCCAGACGCCGGAGTCCTGGCCGGACTCGAGCGCCCACTGCAGGCACTGCTCCATGACGGGGCAGCGACGGCAGACGGCCTTGGCTTCCTCGATCTGCAGCAGCGCAGGACCGGTGTTGCCGATGGGGAAGAACAGCTCCGGGTCTTCCTCACGACAAACGGCGTTGTGACGCCAGTCCATGGCTGCTACCTCTCCTTGGTATACGTACTGTGGCTTGTGAATGTGAACGCTTTCACGAATCCCCCCGCAAGTGTCGGGCCGACGCCCAGATGAACTGGTTGTGGTCCTGTGCAGTGAGGAGGGGTTCTGGCTCTCAGTGGAGGCCGTTGTTGCGGGCCGTCCCGATCGCCATGTAGAGATTCGCAAACCTCGGCGACGGATACAACCCCTTCTGGAAAGTTTTTTTTGATTCCTCGGTGTCGGCTAGGTCACAGCCGTACTTCTAGAGGGTGGAGCCCAGTCCAAACGTTCGAGTTAAAGGACTTTGGTCCCTTCCACTCACACAATCACACGCAGTGCACGGCGTACGCCTGTGAACGTCACACTTGTACGCAGCCCCAGGTGGTCACCGTCCATCTGAAGGGGCAGTGGGGCCTTTGAATGCAAGGTGAAGTCCGTGAGGTCATGGAGTGAAACCGCGTGCTTGCCGCGCGGGCCCTTTTCCGGGCTCGAAGTGAGCAGCTGCGTGGCGTACCGCGTGACGGCAGGGGTGGACAGTCGCTGCAGGCCGAGGACGTCCAGGCCGGTGTCGAACGACGCCTTCGGGGAGGCGTAGATCGGCCGGTTCCCCAGGTAGGTCCAGGGAGCCGTGTTGCAGATTATGGAGAGCGCGAGGTCGGTGACCGGGTCCTGGCCGGGCACTTCCAGCGTGATGATTCCCTGCCGTCGGTGCGGCTCCTCGAGGAACTGGCGCATCACCTGGCGTACGTACAGCGCATGGGTCGAACGCTTGCCACGCTCGCGCTGCTGTTCGACGCGGCCGATCACACCGGCGTCGAATCCGAGGCCGGCGCAGAACGTGAACCAACGCTCCGGGACCGATTCGTCCTCCGTGCCCGGGGTGCCGGCCGCCAGACCGAGGCCGACCGTCCGTTCGGTGCGGTTGGCCAGCGCGTCCAGGATGGCGCCGGTCGCCTCCACCGCGTCGTTCGGGAGACCGAGGGCGCGGGCGAAGACATTGGTCGAGCCGCCGGGGACCACGGCGAGTTTCGGCAGGTTGTCGATGTCGGGGCCCTTGTGGAGCAGGCCGTTCACGACCTCGTTGACCGTGCCGTCACCGCCGAGCGCGACCACGAGATCGATGTCGTCGCTGTCGGCGGCCCGTCGTCCCAGGTCACGTGCGTGCCCGCGGTACTCCGTGGACACGGCCTCCAGCTTCATTTCGCTGGCCAGTGCATGAATCAGCACGTCACGGGTCCGCGCACTGGTGGTGGTAGCAGCTGGATTGACCACAAGAAGTGCGCGCATGACCGCCAGACTACCTACCGCGAGGTATCGGCCTGAAGTCCTGCCCGGATGCCTTCACGCTGAGTGACCGTGCGGGCGCGATGGGCCGGTCCGTGCCCGGGTGCACCTCCCGGCGGAAGGCGTGACGACCCCGGCTTCACTTTCGTGTGCCGGGGATGCCAACCTGCAAGGGTGAGTACTCAGCAGAACGCGCCCTCGCCGACGCCCTCGGCCGAACCGCCGAAGCCGGCCAGGCTCACGCTCGTGGCCGGCCTCAGCGCCCTCGAAGGAGCGGCCCTCGTCATCGGCGGTGTCGCCATGCTGGTGATGGGGCTGCTCGGCCGCCCCGACAGCCCGCAGCAGGCCGAAATGGGCGGCCTGACGCTGATCGCCCTGGGGCTGATCCCGCTCTTCGCCGCCCGCGGACTGCTTCAGCGGCGGAGCTGGAGCCGCGGCCCCGCACTCATCACGCAGATCATCGCGCTGCCGGTGGCCTGGACGCTGCTGCGGTCCCAGGGGGCGCTGATCCCGGCCGGCATCGTGCTCGCAGCGGTGGCGCTGACCGCGCTGTACCAACTGGCCCGCCCGGCGACCATCGAGGCGCTCGGCATCCGCAGGCCGGGCGCGGCGCCCGACACGGACAGCGCCGACGCCTGAGGCGCGCTACGGCAGCCTCGGGCCGGCCGGACGGGTGCCGTCCGGCCGCCCCCGCGCCCGCCTACTCCTCGACGAGCAGCCGCTCGCGCAACTGGGCCAGGGTGCGGGCCAGCAGCCGGGAGACGTGCATCTGCGAGATGCCGACCTCCTGAGCGATCTGCGACTGGGTCATGTTGCCGAAGAAACGAAGCAGCAGAATCCGCTTCTCGCGCGGCGGCAGGTCCTCCAGCAGCGGCTTGAGCGACTCCCGGTACTCGACACCCTCCAGTGCCTCGTCCTCGGAGCCGAGCGTGTCCGCGACCGCGGGGGACTCGTCGTCCGTGTCCGGCACGTCCAGCGAGAGCGTGCTGTACGCATTGGCCGATTCCAGGCCCTCCAGGACCTCTTCCTCGGAGATGCCGAGCCGCTCCGCCAGCTCGTGCACCGTGGGCGAGCGGCCGTGCTGCTGGGAGAGTTCCGCGGTCGCCGTGGTCAGCGACAGCCGAAGCTCCTGGAGCCGGCGCGGCACCCGCACCGCCCAGCCCTTGTCGCGGAAGTGCCGCTTGATCTCGCCGACGACCGTGGGGGTCGCGTACGTCGAGAACTCGACGCCGCGCTCCGGGTCGAACCGGTCCACCGACTTGATCAGACCGATCGTGGCGACCTGGGTCAGATCGTCCAGCGGTTCGCCGCGGTTGCGGAAGCGCCGCGCCAGGTGCTCCACCAGCGGCAGGTGCATACGCACCAGCCGGTTGCGCAGCTCCGCCTTCTCGGGTGACCCGTCCGGGAGCTTGCCCAGCTCGATGAACAGCGCCCGCGCCCCGCTGCGGTCGTGTGGATCGTGGTGCCCGTGCTCGCTCATCTGGCCCGCCCGCTCCGCCTGCGACTTCTCCACCGCGACCGTAATGCCGGCGGGCCCCTGCGCCCCGTCCACCGCACGGGGCAGCTCCGCCCCGTCCACCGGATGAGGCAGGGCCTGCTGCTCCGGGATGCCTGCTGGGCGCACCACCCCCGGTCGGATCGTCTCGTCCCGCACAGGACCGTCCCCGTTCCCGTTGCTCACGCCGGCCCGGGTCCCGCGCCGCGCTGTTTGTACAGGCTGATGCTGACCGTACGGTCATCGGCGACCGAGGAGTCGACCTTTCCGGCCAGTGCGGAGAGCACCGTCCAGGCGAACGTGTCGCGCTCCGGGGCCCGGCCGTCCGTCGTCGGGGCCGAAACCGTCACCTCGAGAGAATCGTCGACGAGCCGGAACACGCAGCTGAGGACGGAACCCGGCACGGCCTGCTGGAGCAGAATCGCGCAGGCCTCGTCGACCGCGATGCGAAGATCCTCGATCTCGTCGAGAGTGAAGTCCAAACGCGCTGCGAGACCGGCCGTGGCCGTACGCAGCACCGACAGGTAGGCACCCGCAGCGGGCAGCCGGACCTCTACGAAGTCCTGATTCCCGGGCTCGCCTGCGATCTGGGACACCCTCACCTCCAAGGTGGCACAAACTCTTCGAGGATCCGGGAAGGGTCGCCCGGAGCCATGCGGTACGTCTTCGGTTCTTGGTCCGGCGACGCTATCGCGATCCATGATGCCGTGTCGCCGAGACCCCATCCCATGACTGTCACTCATGGTAAGCCCATGAGTACACACAGTGGCTAGGGGTCTGCGGCGGTCAATTACGAACAACAGGCGCCGGTTTGACGTACCCAGACGTCAGACGATCGAACCGTCCTCGAAGCACCAGCGCCAGCTCTCGCCGGCCTCGAAGCTCCGCATCACCGGGTGACCGGTCTCCTTGAAGTGCCCCGTGGCGTGCTGGTGGGGTGACGAATCGCAGCAGCCGACATGCCCGCAGATCAGGCAGAGTCGCAGTTGCACGGGGTGGGTGCCCGCCGCCCGGCATTCGAGACAGGTCTCGGAGAGGGCTGCGGGCTCGGGGCGCGGCAGGTCCGGTACATGCGGGCACTCGCTCATGATGGCCAGGTTACGACGGATGCGAGGACCGTGAGATGGACGCATTGCCACTGGTGGCACTGGTCGCGGCGAGTGCGGCGACGGCCGGTCTCGCCCGCCGGACGCCGGTGCCGGCCCCCCTGCTGCTGGTGGCCCTCGGGCTGATCGGCTCGTACGTTCCCGGGGTGCCGGAGTACACGCTGGACGCGCACATCGTGCTGCCGCTCCTGCTGCCACCGTTGCTCTACACGGCGGCCGTGGACAGCTCGTACCTGGACCTGCGGGCCAACATCCGCCCGGTCGCGCTGCTCTCCGTCGGCTACGTGCTGTTCGCCACCGTCGCGGTGGGCTGGCTGGCGTACCGGCTGGTGCCCGACCTGCCGCTCACGGCCGCGCTGGTGCTGGGAGCCGTCATCGCCCCGCCGGACGCCGTCACCGCCGCGGCCATCGCGCGCCGGGTCGGCCTGCCCGCCCGGGTCACGACCATCCTCCAGGGCGAATCCCTGGTGAACGACGCCACCGCGATCACCGCCTACAAGGTGGCGCTCGCGGCGGCCGTGGGCGAGGGCATGAGCTGGGGCGGCGGGATCGGCGAATTCCTGCTGGCCTCGGTCGGCGGGGTCGGCGTCGGACTGGTCCTCATGGTCCCGCTGCACTGGCTCCGCACGCACCTCAGGGAGCCCCTGCTCCAGAACACCCTGTCGCTCCTGATCCCGTTCGTGGCGTACGCGGCCGCCGAACGCGTGCACGCCTCCGGAGTGCTCGCGGTCGTCGTCGTCGCGCTCTACCTGGGGCACCGCTCCTGGCAGGTCGACTTCGCCACCAGGCTCCAGGAGGCCGCCGTCTGGAAGATGGTCGCGTTCATCCTGGAGTCCGCCGTCTTCGCCCTGATCGGCCTTCAGCTGCCCTTCGTACTGAAGGGGCTCGGTACGTACGCCGTCACCGAGGCACTCTGGTACGGGGTGGCGGTGTTCCTGGCGGTCGTCGTCGTCCGGTTCGTCTGGGTCTATCCGGCGACCTATGTGCCCCGCCTGCTGTCGAAACGCATCAGGGAACGCGAACCCGAGACCAACTGGACCTCACCGCTGATCGTCGGCTGGGCCGGGATGCGCGGCGTCGTCTCGCTCGCCATCGCCTTCTCCATCCCGATGCTCACGTCGGACGGCGAGGAATTCCCGGCCCGCAACCTGGTGCTCTTCCTGACGTTCACCACGGTCATCGGCACCCTGGTCATCCAGGGGCTCACGCTGCCGCTCCTGGTACGGGTCCTGAAGCTGCCCGGGCGCGACCGGCAGGCCGAGACGCTCGCCGAGGCGCAGGCCCAGAGCGAGGCGTCCACGGCCGCGGAGGCCCGCCTGGAGGAACTCCTCACGGACAAGCGCAACTGCCTGCCGCAGCCGCTCACCGACCGGCTGCGCACCGTTCTGGAGCGCCGCCGCAACGCCGTCTGGGAGCGCCTGGGCGCGGCCAATCCGGTGACGGGGGAGTCGGCGGACGACACCTACAGGCGGCTGGCCGGCGAGATGATCGAGGCCGAGCGCGAGGTCTTCGTACGGCTGCGGGACGAGCGCAGCATCGACGACGAGATGATGCGGACGCTGCTCAGGCGCCTCGACCTGGAGGAGGCCGCGGCCTACCGGGAGGAGTCGGACGACTGATCCTCCTGGGGCGCGTCAGGACGCCCCGTGATGACGGCCGCGACCGCGCATCCGGCGGGGAACGCGCCCTCACCGGCCAGCACGGTGAGCGCGTACAGGAGTTTGGCCACATAGAGCCGCTCGACCGGCAGCCCGTGCCGGTCCTCGAAGTCGTCGGCGAACGCGTGCAGGGCGGGTGTGGTGCGGGCGTACCCGCCGAAGTGGAAACGTTCGTCCAGGGACCATGTGCCGGCCGGTCCGCCGAACGCCTCCCGCTGGAGGTCCCGGACCGCGTCCCCCAGGAAGCCGCCCCGCAGGACCGGGACGCCGAGGGCGCGCTGTCCGGGTGCCAGTCCCGCGGCCAGCCCGGCGAGGGTGCCTCCGGTGCCGCAGGCCACCGCCGCCACGCCGGCCGTCCTGCGCAGCTCGCGGCCGAGCTCTGTGCAGGCCTGTGCGGCCAGGGCGTTGCTGCCGCCCTCCGGGATGACCTCGCACTCCCCGTAGGCGCTCAGCAGGCCCGCCAGGACCTGCGGATCGCCCTTGGCGCGGTACGTCCGGCGGTCCACGAAGTGCAGCAGCATGCCGTCGGCCGCGCACCGGGCCAGCGAGGGGTTGAGCGGACGGTGGGCGAGTTCGTCGCCCCGGACGACGCCGATGGTCCGGAAGCCCAGCAGCCGGCCCGCGGCGGCCGTGGCCCGCAGGTGGTTGGAGTAGGCGCCGCCGAAGGTCAGCACGGGACGGCCGGCGGCCGCGCGGAGGTTCGGGGCGAGTTTGCGCCACTTGTTGCCCGGCAGGTCCGCGTGGATCAGGTCGTCGCGCTTCAGGAGGAGCGTCACGCCGTGGCGGGCGAAGCGCTCGTCCACGGCCGGCTGCAGCGGTGACGGGAGCACCGGCCGCAGCCGGGAGAGGCCGGGGTCCTGGCCGGAGTACCCGGCAGGACCCGGCGCGTCGGAGGGCGTGGAGGGCATGGCCCCATTGTCGCCGCGCCCCGGCCGGAGCGGGCCCCGGGCTACTTCAGGCGGTCGTGGATCCGCGCCCGCATGGAGGTCATCGAGAAGCCGCGCGGGTCGACCTTGCCGGGCTGCCACTCCCGGTGTCCGATGACCGACCGGGAGTTCCAGCCGTGGTGGCGGCAGACCGCGGCCGCCGCCTTCTCGATGGCTTCGAGCTGGACGGCGGGCCAGGGGTCCTTGCCGTCGCCGAGGTTCTCGCACTCGAAGCCGTAGAAGTGCCGGTTCCCGTCGGTGTTGGCCTCGTTGTCCGACGGCAGGCCCTTCTCGGCGATGACGGCGCGCAGGACGTCGTCGTCGCCGAGCCCGGCGTGGTTGGCCCGTCCGTAGCCGACCAGGTGGATCCGGCCGTCCTTGGCGATGACGCCGTGGCACAGCGGACCCGGCAGCGCGGTGTAGCCGTCGCGGCAGATCCGGACGGTGGCGGCGGTGCCCTTGGTGACCGTGTGATGGATCATCACGCCGTTGACCGGCCCCCAGGGGCCCTTGTGGTTGCGGTTGTGGGTGCGCCAGTCGCCGACCTGGACGACGGTGAGCCCTTCGTTCTTCAGCGCGGCGAGAAAGGTGCTCGCGGACATGGGTGAGGACATGACCGACTCCTTCGTGCGTGGGGGGAGTGTGTCCGTACAGCGCTTGTACCCGACGGACGGGGTCCCGGACCAGTCACGGGGAGATTTCGGGGCCCTGTTCGGACGGTGTGCGAGCCGATCCGGTCAATTCCGCGAGCACCGGCGGCCGCTCAGCCCTGGGCGAGCCACAGGTCGGGGCCGAACACCTCGTAGTGGATGTCGGCCGCCGGGACGCCCTTGGCGAGCAGTTGGGTGCGCACCGCCCGCATGAAGGGCAGCGGGCCGCAGAGGTAGGCGTGGGTGCCGGACGCGATCGCCACGCCGGTCAGGTCGACGAGGCCGGTGCGGTCCGCCGGGTGGCCCTGCTCGGGGTTCTCGTACCAGAAGTGGGCTGCGGCGTCGGGGAGTTTGGCGGTGAACAGGGCGTGGTCGGAGCGCAGCGCGTGGTCGGCGGGGGAGCGGTCGCCGTGCACCACGGTCACCGGGGCGCGGTGGCCGGAGTCCGCGAGGTGCTCCAGCATCGACAGCATCGGGGTGCAGCCGATGCCCGCGGAGGCGAGCAGGAGCGGGGCGTCGGTGGACTTCAGTACGAGGTCGCCGTACGGGGCGGAGACGCGGAGCCGGTCACCGGCGCGAACGTGGGCGTGCAGCTGCTGCGAGACCTCGCCGTCGGGGGCGCCGTCGCCGTGCATCCGCTTGACGGTGAACGAGCGGAGGGCCGAACCGGGGGCGCAGGAGAGGCTGTACTGGCGTATCTGGCGGGCCCCGTCGGGGAGTTCGACCTGCACGGACACGTACTGGCCGGGGCGGAAGGCGGGGGCGGGGGCGCCGTCGGCCGGACGGAGCTGGAACGTGGCGACGTCCGCGGTCTCCTCGGTGCGCGAGACCACCTCCGAGTCGCGCCAGACGTCGCCGGCGACGACGCCCTGCTGTGCGTACAGGCGTTCCTCGATGGCGATCAGGGCGTTGGCCATCAGCCAGTAGACCTCGTCCCAGGCGGCGGCGACCTCGGGGGTCACCGCGTCACCGAGCACTTCGGCGATGGCCGCGAACAGGTGGGTGTGCACGACGTCGTACTGGGCGGCCGTGACGCCGAGCGAGGCGTGCTTGTGCGCGATGCGGTCGAGCATCACGTCGGGACGGGTTCCGGGGTGTTCGACCAGTTGGGTCGCGAACGCGGCAATGGAGCCGGCGAGCGCCTGACGCTGGGCGCCGGAGGCCTGGTTGCCGCGGTTGAACAGGTCGCGCAGCAGCTCGGGGTGGGCGTCGAACAGCTTGCGGTAGAAGAGATCGGCGATGTCCCCGATGGCCGCGCCCACGGCGGGAAGCGTGGCACGGACGGTGGCGGTCGACGGCTCGGAGAGCATCGTTAACTCCTCGGATTCAGAATTGGCATCTCAGATGCGCATTTAAAATCAGTGTAGGAACCGGGCCGTGGGGCCGGTCCGGCGGGGGGTGGTTCAGGCGTCCGCGGGCGGTCTGCTGCTGATGCCGATCAGCAGCGGGCCGGTCGGCGAGGAGACCAGTTCGGTGACGGTGAGCGGGTCGAGCGAGGCGTAGAAGGCCTCCGAGGCCGCACGCAGGGCGTGGCGCAGCCGGCAGTCCGACCGCAGGGGGCACGGGGTGGAGCCCTCGCACTCGACGACGTCGCCCGGGCCTTCGAGCTCGCGGACGAGCCCGCCGATGGAGGCGGAGCGGCCGGCCGGGGTGAGGGCGAGTCCGCCCCCGCGGCCCCGTCGTGCCTCGACCAGGCCGAGGTGCTGGAGGCGGGCCACGACCTTCGCGGCGTGGGAGTACGGCACCTGCATGGTCGCCGCCACCTCCCGGGTGGTCGGCGGGTCCTCGTTCGCCACGACGGCCAGACGCATCAGCACGCGCAGTGCCACGTCGGTGAATCTCGTCAGTCGCATGGCGGTCACGGTAGGTGAATGTGCATTCCGTATGCAAATTAACCGGGCCGGCGGGCATCGCGCAGCGTTGTGCCCAGCCCAAAGCCCGATTAGTCACACTCTTTTGTGTAATGGCGTGGCGAGTCTGCATGCTGAAAGGTTCTTCTCGCAGGTCAGCTGATGAATCGAGAGGACGACAGATGTCCGTTGGTGAAGAGGTTCAGAACGCGCAGGTGCCGCCGCAGCAGAGTCTGGGCACGGCAGCCGCGCGGAACCTCGCGACGACCACCAAGTCCGCTCCGCAGATGCAGGAGATCACCTCACGGTGGCTGCTGAAGATGCTTCCGTGGGTTCAGGTGCAGGGCGGCACGTACCGGGTGAACCGCCGGCTGAGCTACTCGGTCGGAGACGGCAGGGTGACCTTCGTACAGACAGGGGACAGGGTCTCCGTGATCCCCGCCGAGCTCGGTGAACTGCCGGCTCTGCGGGACTTCGGGGACGAGGAGGTGCTCGCCGAACTGGCCAGGCGGTGCGAGCAGCGCGACGTTCCCGCCGGACAGCTCCTGGCGACGGCGGGCGAGGCGGCGGACCGGGTCTTCCTGCTGGCGCACGGAAAGGTCGAGAAGATCGGTACCGGGCCCTACGGGGACGAGACGGTCCTCGGAGTCCATGCGGACGGCGCCTACTTCGGAGACCACTCCCTGATCGAGGGCGACGCCCTCTGGGAGTACACGGCCCGCGCCGTCACGGCGTGCACGGTCCTGACCCTGACGCGGGCCGATGTGCTCAATCTCGCCGAGCGGGCCGAATCGCTGAGCACCCATCTCGCCGCGTTGCTGGCCATCCCGCACCAGCGCACCAACAAGTACGGCGAGGCGGAGATCGACCTCTCCGCCGGGCATGTCGGCGAGGCCGTCGTCCCGCACACCTACGTGGACTACGAGTCCGCGCCCCGCGAGTACGAACTGAGCGTGGCCCAGACCGTCCTGAAGGTCCACAGCAGGGTCGCCGACCTCTACAACCAGCCGATGAACCAGACCGAGCAGCAGTTGCGGCTCACGGTCGAGGCGCTCCGCGAGCGCCAGGAGCACGAGCTGATCAACAACCGGGAGTTCGGCCTGCTCAACAACTGCGACTACGGGCAGCGGCTCCAGCCGCACGACGGGGCGCCCACACCCGACGACATGGACGAACTGCTGTCGCGACGCCGCGGATCGAAGCTCTTCCTCGCGCACCCCCGGGCCATCGCCGCCTTCGGCCGCGAGTGCAACAAGCGCGGTCTGGTGCCGGAGAGCGTGGACGTCGGCGGACACCACGTGCCGGCCTGGCGCGGGGTTCCGATCTTCCCGTCCAACAAGATCCCGGTCACGGACGCCCGCACCACGTCGATCATCTGCATGAGGACCGGCGAGGCCGAACAGGGCGTCATCGGCCTCCAGCAGACGGGCATCCCGGACGAGATCGAGCCCAGCCTGTCGGTCCGTTTCATGGGGATCGACGAGCAGGCGATCATCTCCTACCTCGTGACGGCCTACTACTCCGCGGCCGTCCTGGTCCCGGACGCCCTCGGTGTCCTGGAGAACGTCGAGGTCAGCCGCTGGCGGTGAGTCCGCGGGGTCCCGGGCCCGCCGGGGCCGGGACCCCGTCGGCCGCAGCCGACGCACCCACAGCAACCACCCACGTCGCCGGTCCCCGGGGCGAAAGCCATCGGGGGCCGGCGACGGCAACGACCGGGGTGACCGATTGACCATGACCCGTACCGACGCCGCCGCCACCGAGGGCAACGAGGCCGCGGCGCTCCTGGAGTACACCCGGACCCTCGTCGACCCGCATCTGCGGGCAGCGGTCGCCTCACTGCCGGGATCGATCCGGCGCGTGGCGATGTACCACTTCGGCTGGGAGCACGCCGACGGCAGCCCCGCCGCGGGCGGTGCCGGCAAGGCGATCAGACCCGCACTCGTCCTGGCCGCCACCCGTGCGCTCGGCGGTGATCCCAGAGATGCCGTGCGGGCCGCCGTCGCCGTGGAACTGGCCCACAACTTCACCCTGCTGCACGACGACGTCATCGATGAGGACCGCACCCGCCGCCACCGGGCCACGGCCTGGACCGTCTTCGGAATCCCCGACGCCGTCATCGCGGGCGACGCCATGCTCGCCCTCGCGCAGCGGCTCCTGGCCGAGGACGCGCGCGCCGTGTCGGGCCGCGCATCGGCCCGGCTCTCCACCTGCGTCATCGAGCTGTGCGCGGGCCAGCAGGCGGACTGCGCCTTCGAGGAACGCGGTCCGGACGAGGTCACGTTGGACGAGTGCCTCACCATGGCGACGGCGAAGACGGGAGCGCTGCTGGGCTGCGCCTGCGCACTGGGCGCGCTCTACGCGGGCGTGGACGAGCGTGCGGTCGGAGCGATGGACGGCTTCGGCCGGGAGGCCGGGCTCGCCTTCCAGCTCATCGACGACCTGATCGGCATCTGGGGTGACCCCGCGCAGACCGGGAAGCCGGTCGGGGCCGACCTCGCCGCCCACAAGAAGTCGCTGCCCGTGGTCGCCGCGCTGACCTCGGGCACTCCGGCGGCGGCGGAGCTCGCCGCGCTCTACCGGGGCCCGATGAACACGGCCGGTGAGATCAGTCGTGCGTCCGACGCCGTCGACCGGGCGGGCGGGCGCGACTGGGCCCAGGTCTGCGCCGCGGACCGCATGGCACGCGCGGTGCACCACCTGTCCCGGGCCGTGCCCGATCTGTCGGCGGCGGGCGATCTCCTGGCCCTGGCGGAGTTCGTCACCCGCCGGACGCACTGAACGGGGGCGGAGGTACGGAACGGGGGCGGAGGTACGGAACGGAGGCGGACGCACGGAAGGGAGCCGGGCGCACGGAAGGGGCCGGACGCACTGAACGGGGGCGACCGCACGGAAGGGGCCGGACGCGCTGAACGGAGGCCGACGCGCGGAACGGAGGCGGACGAAGGGAACGGAGCCGGGCACACGGAACGGGGCCGGACGCACTGAACGGAGGCCGACGCACGGAACGGCGGCCGACCGAAGATCGGCCGAGGTCACAGGGGTCGGGCGGCGAAGTGGAGGGCGGCACGGGGAGTGTCCGAGCCAGGGGCTACAGTCCCTGCCCATGACAGATGAGTCGTGGGCAGGGTGGTACCGGGACCGACAGGGCTCCGATGCCGTCATCCTCACCACCGACGGGCAGCAACTCCGGCTTCGTATCAGGGGCGTCGATTTCGAGGGCGAGAGCTTCGATGCCCTGTGCCCGGTGGCGGGCATGCCGCCGGAGAGCGGGATGTTTGCCCTCGCCGACGGGATGCTCAACGACTGCGTCCTGGAATGGGACCTGCCGTTCCCCGTCACGGCGGACGGCGAGCTCCATCAGGCCACGCTGAGCTGCCTGTTGTCGCTGCGCAGGCCCGACCCGTATCTCTATCTGGAGCTGCGCTACGGCGGTGCGGCCTTCCGGTCCCACCGTGCCGAGAGCGACTTCGGGGCCGCGCTTGCCACCATCCAGCGCTCCCTGCCGCCCGGGATCCGGCTCCGGACGTGCATCGCGTGCGCCTTCTCGGACTACTTCCCGGCACCCGGCCGAGGGCTCTCCGGCGGCCTCGCCTGCTTCCGGGGCGCCAAGGAGGCCTACCGCGGGGCGGCGGGCGAGGACGACGTGCTGGACCTGTGGGACCGGCGCAGCGGATTCGTCCAGGAGGTCTGGAGCTGCCGCGAGTTCGAGCCCCGCCCGGAGACGGGTGCGGGCACCGGCCACCGCGGCGCGTTCCCGCTCGAAACGGCCTGACCGCAGCGGCGGGCTTCCACCTGCGGCCCGCGTGACACGCGACATGACACCCCCTCAACCGGCCTGCCCTCAACCGGCCTGACGGCTCGACGCCGTCGGGCCGGTTCGTCGTTCCGGCCGTACCCGGGTCGCCGCGCCCTCAGCGGAAGGTTGCCGCACCTTCATTGTTCTACTAGCATGCGAACAATGGAGGTATTGATGAACCGGAAGAACACCGGCCGCGCGGCTCTCGCCACGCTGCCGTTCCTGCTGGCCCTCGCCGCCGACCTGATCCTTTTCGCCACACGCCGTGACCGCCTGCCCGCCCAGCTGGCCAGCCACTTCGTGGGCAACGGCAGGGCGGACGACTACGCGGGCCGGACCTCGTACGTCGTCATCACCACGGTGCTGCTCGTCGGTACCGGTGCGCTGTGGGCCCTGATGACCGCCCGGGGAGGGTTCCACGGCCGGGCGTACCGGGGAGCGGTCGCCTCCGGCTATGCGGTCGCCGGCTTCCTGGGGTACCTGATGGCGGTGGTCCTGCTCGTCAATGTGGACGCCGCCGAGGACGGGCAGGGCCGAGCCCAGGACGTCTCGTTCCCGATGTGGCAGCTGGCCGCCGCGCTGGGGGTGGCCGCGCTCGCCTTCGGGCTGGGGCTGCTGCTGGCCGCAGTCGTTGCCGTACCGGAGGAGCCGTCGATGGACGGACAGGCGGACGGGGCGACGGCGGGCGGGGAACGGATCACGCTGGCCGCCGGGGAGGTCGCGGGCTGGGCGCGCAGCGCCGGGAGCCGGTGGCTGCTTCCGGCGGCTGCCCTGACCTGTGCGGGAGGAGTCGTGCTGCTGTACACCCTGGGCTGGATCGCAGCGGTTCCGCTCCTCGTGCTCGGGCTGCTCCTCGTGACCTTCGCCCGCCCGAACGTGGCCGTGGACCGGCGGGGGATCACCGTCTCCGGGATGCTGCCGTGGCCGCGCGTCCGGGTACCGCTCGACCGGATCGAGGCGGCGGCCAGCCGGGACATCAAGCCGCTCACCGAGTACGGGGGCTGGGGCTACCGGATCCGGCCTGGGCGCACCGGCGTCATGATTCGTTCCGGCGAGGGGATCGTGGCACGGTTGGCCGACGGCCGGGACTTCGCGGTCACGGTCGACGACTCGGCGACGGCTGCCGCGCTCCTCAACACCCTGATCGACCAGCGCCGAACGGAACACTGACCATGCTCTTCAGGGTCGACCCCACCTCCACCGTGCCGCTCGGCGACCAGATCGCGGCCTGTGTGCGCCGCGCCGTCGCCGACGGGGCCGTGACCCCGGGCGAACGCCTGCCCGCCGCCCGGGCGCTCGCCGAATCGCTCGGAGTGAATGTGCACACGGCCCTGCGCGGCTACCAGCGGCTGCGCGAGGAAGGGCTGATCGAACTGCGGCGCGGCCGGGGCGCGGTCGTCGCGGACGGCGCCTCCCCACACCGTGCCAGGCTGCTGGAGCGCGTGCGCGAGGTGGTCGGCGACGCGCGACGGCTCGGGATGACGGAGGACGAGCTGTTGTCCCTGGTCCGGAGCGAACTCGCCGCCGGATGACAGCCTCCGCGCGCCGACTGTCCGCGAACGGGCGCACCGGTTGCCCGCGAACGGGCGCGCCGACTGCCCACGCGACTGTGCCGCCCGGCTGCCCGCGAAGGGCCACCCCGTCCTGCGAGGTGGCCCTTCGCGGCGGGGAGCGGGGTCAGGAACCGCTGCCTGCGAGCGCGGCCGCGAAGCCGTACTGCCAGAGGTAGTTCACCCGGCCGCGCTCATTGGAGTTCGGATACGGGTTGGTGCACGAGGGGCCGGGGCCCCCGCCTGACATCAGCTCGCTGCACGGACCCGAGTAGTGGTCCGGCAGGCCGAGGACGTGCCCGGTCTCGTGGGCCGTCACCCGGGTGGAGTTGTACTGCCGGTTCTGCGCGTAGTCGAGGAAGATGTACCCGTTGCCGTGACCGTCCGTGCTCGCGTAGGAGCCGCTCGGGTCGTTGCCCTCGTAGTACGAGAAGTCGGCGTTGGACCCCTCCTGAAGCCGGACGTTGGAGACGGAGCTGTTCCAGATCTGCGCGCTGCTGGCTATCTGCGAACGGAAGCTCGGTGCGTTGGCGGCGCTGTAGACGATGGTGACGGCCTGGACGCCCGGCTGCGCGGCGCGCTTCTCGGCCACCGACTTCGCCACGGCCTCGAAGAACGCCTTGTTGGCGGCGGCGCTCTCGTGCGATCCGGAGTGGGAGGTGTACGCGACGTGATCGGCGGAGGCGGACGTGGGCGGAGCGGCGGGCGCCGGGGCGGTGGAGGCGATCGCGGGGGCGGTGCCCAGCGCGGCGGCGAGGCCGAAGCCGAGGCCGATCACGGCGGACATGAGGGTCCTGGGGTGTCTCATGGGGGGTTCTCCTACGGGTTACCTGCCGGGGGCCCGTCCGGTCATCGGACGCGAACGGGGGCGGTACGCAGCGAGTGTCGGGGAAACGGGGCGCCGTGCGGATGATGCCAACCGGCGATAGCGCCGCCCTATCGCCCGTCAGGGCCCCGCGGAAGACCACACGATGCCGATCACACCAACAGCTGTTGAATTGCCGTCGTTTGATCGGGTTACGGCGTCTGGTGCGGTACGACTCCGCCGCCTTACTCTCGGCTGCATGGAGCTTGAGGTGAGGCACCTCAGGGCGCTCTGCGCCATCGCCGACACCGGCAGCCTGCACCGGGCGGCCCGCAGACTGGGCGTCAGCCAGCCCTCGCTCACCACCCAGCTGCGCCGCATCGAGAACACGCTGGGCGCGGAGCTGTTCAGCCGCGAACGCACCGGCTGCCGCCCCACGCTGCTCGGCCGCGCGGTCATCGGCCGGGCACGCCCCCTCCTCGACGGGATGAGCGCACTGGTCACCGACGCGAAGGCGGAGGTGGACGCCGCCGGGGCCGGTGGTCCGCGGCTGCGGATCGGCTGCACCGCGAGCCGGGTCATCGGCGGCTGGCTGCGCAGACTGCGGATCCGGCTGCCCGGCACGGACATCTCGCTGCGGGTCGACGTGTCGGCCCGCGCACTGCTGCGCGCGGTCGGGGCGGGCCGGCTCGACGTCGCCTTCGTGCACGAGGTGGAGGGCTGCCCGCTGTCCGTTCCCGAGGGACTGGAGCAGCGTGTTCTGCTGGACCGCGAACCGCAGTTCATCTCCATGTCCCGCGACCACCCGGCGGCTGCCCTGCCCGTCGTCGACCTGGCCGACCTGGCCGCCGACCGGTGGATGGTCGACCCCACGGTGGACGGCGAATGGGACGGCCTGCGCCGGGTGTTCGGCGCCGCCGGAGTCGCGCCGACCGTGCTGCACGGCGACTACCTCACCGCCGCGTCGCTCGTCGTCCTCGGAGAGGCGGTGGCGCCGTGCCAGCCCACTTCGGGCCCGCGGGACGACATGGCCATCCGCCCGCTGCGCGACGACCCGCTCGCCGTCCGGCTGCTCCTGGTCTCCCGGCCGGGCGCCGATATGACGGTGGTGTACGGGGAACTGGAGGCCGCGTACCGGGAGGCGGCACAGCGGGCGGCCGGCTATCACCAGTGGCTGCTGCGTCACCGCAGCCCGCTCGCCCTCTCCTGAGCGCGGGGCGGCGACACGCTGCGCGATTCAGCCGACAGCGATTCCGCCGAGAGCGAGGACCGTTCCGGACCGGGGCGCGGGCGGGCAGAGTCGGGGCATGAGGCTTCTGATCCTGGGTGGTACGGAATTTGTCGGCAGGGCCGTCACGGAGGCCGCGCTCGCACGCGGCTGGGAGATCACGGTGTTCCATCGTGGACGCCACGCACCACCGCCCGGAGTGGCCCAACTGCTCGGCGACCGCACCGAGAAGGACGGCCTCGCGGCGCTCGCCGCGGTGGCCGAGCCGGGCGACGGGACGTACACCTGGGACCTGGTCGTCGACACGTGGAGCGGTGCTCCCTCGGCCGTGCGGGACGCGGCCCGGCTGCTGTCCGGCCGCGCCGCGCACTACGCGTACGTCTCCAGCCGGTCGGTGTACGACTACCCGGCACCGGCGGGCCTGCCCGAGGGCGGTCCGCTGGTGGCGGGCGCCTCGCCGGACGCCGGTGGCGACGTCCCGTATGCGCAGGCCAAGCTCGGCGGTGAACTGGCCGTGCAGGACGCCTTCGGTGACCGGGCACTGCTGGCACGCGCGGGGCTGATCATCGGCCCCTGGGAGAACGTCGGCAGGCTGCCGTGGTGGCTGACGCGGATCGCCCGCGGCGGCCCTGTGCTCGCGCCCGGTACACCGGACCTCGACCTCCAGTACATCGACGTCCGCGACCTCGCGGAATGGCTGCTGGACGCCGCCGGGAAGCGCCTGCACGGTCCGTACAACCTGGTCAGCCGTCCCGGTCACACCACGATGGGCGGGCTGCTGAACGCCTGTGTGCGGACCACCGGTTCCGACGCCGAGCTGCGCTGGACCGACACCGAGCGGATCCTCGCGGCGGGCGTCGAGCCCTGGACGGACCTGCCGGTCTGGCTGCCGCCGGGGGAGCTGTACGACACGCTCCACCAGGGCGATGTCAGCAGGGCGTACGCAACGGGCCTGCGCTGCCGGCCGGTCGAGGAGACCGTTGCCGACACCTGGGCCTGGCTGTGCGCCATCGGTGGTACGGCGCCGCAGCGTGCCGACCGTCCGCTGAAGGGCGTCGACCCGGCGATCGAGGCGAAACTACTGGCCGACTGACGGCGGCTGTCGCCGTACGGGTGACCCACGGCCGACGGCAGTCGGCGGATCGGGGCCGTTCGTCCGGCGTGGCATGTCCGATGCGTAGTCTAAAAAGCTGCATATTGCGCTGTATGGGAGCAAAAGAGCGCAGAAACGGTCAAAGGCGCCGCGTGGCGGTGACAGTGGCGGCAGCGGCCGCCGTGGTGGGCGCCTTCGCCCCCACGGCCGCTGCCGACTCGCTGCCCGGTGGCCTCGGCCCGTGCCTCGGGAGCGACTGTCCCGTCACGTGGCCGGATCCGAACAGCGACGACGTCATCTACCACGACAGCAACATCAACATCTTCGTCGGCGGCGACTACCTGGTCAGGGAGGCGGCGGCAGAGGCCGAGGGCAAGATCGTCACCCTCGGAAAGTTCGACATGACGAAGCGGGACGGCGTGTCCCAGATCTACAACGTCGGTGTCGCCGGCGGGGGTTCGCGGGTGCCGCCGCCCAACGGCTCCGACTACCTGACGGTGGGCGGTGACCTCAGCATCCAGACCGGTAAGCGGCTCCTCGCCGAGGAGGGGCCCAACTACGGGGTCGTGCGCTACGCCCGGACCCTGGCCGGGACGGTCATCCCCGACCCGGTCCACGATGCCGACGCCACCGATCCGTACACCGCGCTCCGCGACCAGCTGACGGCGGCCAGCCACTGCTACGCGTACGACGACAACGAGGAGCACCGCCGTCCGACGACCGGGACGGTGCGGAACAGTGGCGCCGAGACCGTCTTCACCGGCGACGGCATTTCCGCCCTCCAGGTCTTCGCGGTGGACGCGGACCTGACCACGGCCGCGGGCGGCCAGCAGGGCATCGTCTTCAACGCCGTTCCGGACGGTGCGACCGTGCTGGTCAACGTCTATGGCGGCATGCGCAACATCAGTACGTACATGGACTCGTTGCCGCAGTCCGGTCTCCGCGAACACCTCATGTGGAACTTCCCGGACGCCACCGAGATCGGGCTGAAGGGCACCGGCCAGTTCCAGGGCAGCGTGCTGATCGGACAGCAGTCCAGCGTGGCGACTCTCGCGATGAGCGGAACCAACGGGCGCTTCTACAGCGCGGGTTCGCTGACCCACACGTCAGAGGGGGAGTCGGGCGGCCAGGAGCTGCACGCCTACCCGTTCGACGGTGATCTGCCGGACTGCGGAGAGGAGCCGTCACCGTCACCGACGCCGACGGACTCCCCGACACCGACCCCGACGGACTCCCCGTCACCCACCCCGACGGACTCCCCGTCACCGACGCCGACGGATTCGCCCACGCCGACGCCCAACCCCTCCGACAGCCCCGGGCCGTCCCCCTCGGAGTCGACGCCCGCCCCTCACCCCACCCCCACGGACAGCGGGTGGCCCGGACCGCCCCACGACGGCGGACAGCTCCCGGACACGGGTGCGCGCGGCGGTGAATGGGTGATCGGCGGAATCGCGGCCGCCCTGCTCGTCGCCGGTTCGGCGGCCACGCTCATCGCCCGCAGGACGCGCCGGCGCGGCTAGTGCCTCTCCCGGCAGGCTTCGCCCCCGTCGCGTCTTCCCGCACGCACGCTCGCCGCGTCGGACGACGCTCCTCATGGGGCGAACCCTGCCGGTCACGGCACTAGCTTTGGCCCATGGCCGAACTGCTGCACCTGACCGAACGCCCGTTGTGGGAGGCGGCCCGCGGGACCGGGACGTACGAGATGTCCACCCGCGGCCGCACCCTGCACGAAGAGGGCTTCATCCACTGCTCACTGCCTCACCAGCTCGCCGGTGTGGCCGAGTTGCTGTACGGGTCCGGAGCGGGTGACCAGGACCTGGTGGTGCTCGTCATCGACACCGACCGGCTTCCCGTGCCCGTGCGCTACGAGTCGCTGAGTCCCGGTGGCGAGGAGTTCCCGCACATCTACGGACCGGTCCCGGCCGAGGCGGTCGTGGAGGTTCGCCCCTGGCCGTACAAGAAAGGCAACCCCTCATGAGTCCCACAGGCCCCACGCAGGATGCCGAAGACGCCGCGTTCGGCGGCCCCCTCACCGCCGTCACCGGAGCGAGCGGCGCGCTCGGCGGCCGGGTCGCGAAGCGGCTGGCCCGGGCGGGCGTCCCCGTACGGCTCCTCGGCCGCGACCCGTCCCGGCTGCCCGAATTCCCCGGCGCCGACACCGCGCCGCCGGCCCCGTACGGGGACGGCGAGGCCATGCGCCGCGCGCTGGCCGGGGCGCACACCCTGTTCCTCGTCTCGGCGCACGAGAGCCCGGACCGCGTGCACGAGCACACCACGGCCGTGGACGCGGCGGTCGCGGCGGGCGTCGAACGGATCGTGTACGTCTCCTTCCTCGGCGCCGCACCGGACGCGACGTTCACCTTCGCCCGGGACCACTGGGACACCGAGGCCCATATCCGGGTCTCCGGTGTCCGGCACACCTTCCTGCGCGACAGCTGGTATCTGGCCGGTCTCCCGGCGATGACCGGCGCCGACGGTGTCCTGCGCGGACCGGCCGGCGACGGAAGAGTCGCCGCGGTGGCCCACGAGGACATCGCCGACGCGGCGACCGCCGTCCTCCTGTCCGGCACCGACCCCTCGGGCCCGACGCACGACGGGGAGACGTACGACCTCACCGGGCCCGAGGCGTTCACCCTCGCCGAGGCCGCCGAGGAACTGGGCCGGGTCACCGGACGGACCATCACCTACGTGCCGGAGACCCGGGAGGAGGCCTACGCCTCACGGTCCGGCTACGGGGCGCCGGACTGGGAGGTGGCCGGCTGGGTGACCTCGTACGAAGCCATCGCGGCCGGGGAGATGGCCACCGTCTCCGATGCCGTGGCCACCCTGACGGGCCGGCCGCCCATGAGCCTGGCCACGTACCTCCGCGAGCACCCGGACAGCTACCGCCACCTCCTGACCGGCAACTGAGCGGCCGGGAGGACGATCCGAGGGGACCCGATGCGCACGGAAACACCCTGGGGCCCCTGGGAGCCGATGTCCCTGGCCGACGCCGTACACCTGCTCGCCCCGCTGCGCACGCCGTGGTGGATCGCGGGCGGGTACGCGGTCGAACTGGCCGTGGGCCGCGCCTTCCGGGACCACGGTGACATCGACGTACTGCTGCTGCGCCGCGATCAGCTCGCCGTCCAGCGGCTCCTGCCGGACGGGCAGTGGTGGGCCGCCGATCCGCCCGGCACGCTGCGGCCCTGGCTCCCCGGCGAGATCCTCCCGCCGCAGGTCCACGACATCTGGTGCCGGCCGGGCACGGGCGAACCGTGGCGGGTGCAGTTCATGCTCGACGAGGCGGAGGACGGTGACTGGGTGTTCCGCCGCGACCCGCGGATCCGCCTCCCGTTGGAGCGGCTCGGCAGGGTCTCCGACGACGGCGTGCCCTACCTCGCGCCGGAGGTCCAGCTCCTCTACAAGGCCAGGTCCCGACGGCCCAAGGACGACCAGGACTTCGAGGCCGTACTGCCCGTTCTCGGCGAGGACGGGCGCGCCTGGCTGACGGAGACGATCACCCTGGCCGAGGGCGCGGGCCATCCCTGGGCGGCCCGCCTGCGGACGAAGTGACCGCACTCAGTCACGTACCGTCCTGCACGCACCTCAACTCATGTACGTCCCGCACGCACCTCAGCTTACGTACGTACCGCACTCACTTCACGTACGCACCGGCCTTCGCCGCCACGGCCGCGGCATCGGCTGCGCGGTCGGCGGCCGCCTCGTCGAGCGGGTCGCCGCTGGCCAGCAGGCGGTAGTAGAGGGGGGCCGACACGGCGCGGATCACCTCGTCGGGATCGGTGCCGGCGGGAAGCTCGCCGCGCTCGACGGCCTCGGTGACGCACCCGGCCCACTCCTTGATGCGGACCGCGTAGAACCGGTGCAGGGCCTGGGCCGTGCGGGCGTCGCAGGTCGCCGCGGCGATCACGGACCGGAACAGGGCGCCCTGGCGTGGGTCGGTGAGCGTCGACAGTACGAGGCGGGCATTGGCCCTGAGGTCCTCGGCCAGTGAGCCGGTGCGGGTCCGCGGCGAGGACTGCTCGGCCATGTCGTCGAGCAGGTCGGCGATCAGACCGGTCGTGGTGGACCAGCGCCGGTAGACGGTCGTCTTGCCGACCTCGGCGCGGCGTGCGACATCGGCGAGATCGAGCCGGTCGAAGCCGTGCTCCGCCAGGGCGTCACCTGCCGCGCGCAGGACGGATTCACGGACCCGGGCGGTACGCCCGCCGGGCCGGACCGTGCCGGGCTCCACGTTCTCCGCACTCTCGGAAGTCATAACGGGTCTCCAGTTCCATTAATGGCCGTTCCTCTGCTACGGTCATCCCATCTTAACGGAACTCCAGACCCGTTAAAACTCCCGTCCGAGGAAGGACGACCATGTCCGCACCCAGCCAGATCCAGCAACGCGGCGCGACCGCTCCCGCCGTGGCCCCGCCGGCGACTCCCCGCATGACCGGGCGGCAAAAGCTCGTCCTCACCCTCCTCCTCGGCGCCCAGTTCATGATCGCCGTGGACTTCTCGATCCTGAACGTCGCACTGCCCGTCGTCGGCGAAGGACTCGGCTTCTCGCTCCCGAACCTTCAGTGGATCGCCACCTCCTTCGCCCTGGCCGCCGCCGGATTCACCCTCCTGTTCGGCCGCATCGCCGACCTCGTGGGCCGCAAGCGTCTCTTCGTGGGCGGCATGGTCGTCCTCGGCGCCTCCTCGGCGCTCGGCGGACTGGCGACCTCCCCCGAGGTCCTGCTCACGGCCCGGGTCCTCCAGGGCCTCGCCACGGCGGCCGTCACCCCGGCCGGACTCGCCCTGCTGACCACCGCGTTCAAGGAGGGCCCGCTGCGCGAACGCGCCCTCGGCCTCAACGGCGCCCTGATGTCCGCGGGCTTCACCGCGGGCGCGATCCTCGGCGGACTCCTCACCGACCTGCTCTCCTGGCGCTGGGCCTTCTTCGTCAACGTCCCCGTCGCCGCCCTCGTCGTCGCGCTCGCCCCGTCCGTCCTCACCGACTCACGCCCGGCGGCCCGCCCCCGGCTCGACATCCCGGGCGCCGCGACCGTCACCGGTGGACTGCTGCTCCTGGTCTACGGACTGACCCAGGCCGGCGCGGCCGGCTGGACCGCGCCCACCACCCTGACCGCCCTGCTCGCCGGCGCCGCGCTGCTCATCGCCTTCTGGTTCGTCGAGAAGAGGTCCGCCGCACCGCTCGTCCCCGTACGCATCCTGAAGCGCCGCAGCGTCATCTGGGGCAACGCCACAGGTCTGATCGCGTTCGTCACCGAGACCTCGCTGGTCTTCCTGCTGACCCTCTACCTCCAGGAAGTCCTCGGCTACTCGCCGCTGGCGACGGGTCTCGCCTTCGGTGTCCTGGGCATCGGCACGGTGATCGGCGGCACGCTCGGCGGCCGGGCCGTCGGCCGCTTCGGCAACCGGACGACCATCGTCGCCGGGGGCATCATCCAGGCCGTGGCCACGCTCACCCTGGTGGCACTCGGCACCTCCGGGTCCTGGATCTGGCTCCTGCTGGCCGCCACGTTCATCGGTGGCATCGGCAACATGCTGATGATCGTCGGCTTCATGGTCACCGCGACCTCCGGCCTCCCCGACGACGAACAGGGCCTGGCCACGGGCCTCGCCACGATGACCCAGCAGGTCGGCATCACCATGGGCATCCCGATCATGAGCGCCATCGCCACGGCCCGGATGTCCGGCCTCGGCGACGGCGACCCGCAGACCGTCCTGTCCGGGGTCTCGCTCGCGATCCTGATCAACTCCGCCCTCGTCCTGGCGGGAGCCCTGCTGGCCGGAGCCTTCCTCGCGCCGCGGCGCGAGGCGCGCTAGCAACGGTGCGGAGCGCGCACTGTACGCAGACGACCACCGACCGGAGACGCGGGGCCACGGGGGCCCCGCGTCTCCGGTCGTCCGCGACCCGGCACGGGGTGGTCGGAGCCTTGAGCCGACGCCTTACGAGGGCGTGGTCCCCGTCTGCCGCTGCTGCCGCACACGCCGCATCATGACCACACCGGGGACGGCGACCGCGGCCAGGACCGGGGTCACGGCGGCGATCCCGAACCAGAGGAAGATGGCGCCGTAACCGTGGGCACCCTTCGCCGAGTTCGCGTCCGCCTCCGCCAGGAGGACAAGGCTCATCACGAACGCCACCAACATGAGGGCAGCGATGATGACGGCGAGCGAGACGAGAAGACCCGCCCACCGCCGGTAGGCGGCGCTGACCGGCCGGGCCTGCGGTGGCGCGTACCTGCTGTACGCACCGGGCACCCGGGCCGGGTGAGGGCCCGGCTGCTGGTTGGACATGGCCCCAGTTCTACTGTGCGGACTCCGGAAACACCACACCCTCGGGCGGCGGCCTGCCACCCAGGAGCCCGGTGGCGCCCAACGCGGACGCCGACGGCTCAACGCAGACACGGACGAGGAGCACGACCGATGACCAGCGACAACCGCATAGGACCGCCCAGTATCGGCAGCGAACGCGACACGCTGCGGGCTTTCCTCGACTACCACCGCGCAACCCTCGCCATGAAGTGCGAGGGGCTCACCGACGAGGAGCTGCGGCAGCAGTCGATGCCGCCGTCCACGCTTTCGCTGCTCGGTCTGGTGCGCCACATGGCGGAGGTGGAGCGTGCTTGGTTCCGTCGAGTGTTCGAGGACAACGGCGCGCCCATGGTCTGGTCCGAAGAGATCGACTTCCAGGCAGCCTACGACGCGAGTGCGTCGACCAGGGACGAGGCGTTCATGGCCTGGGATGCCGAGGTGGAGAACTCGCGCCGCATCGAGCGGGAGGCCGAGTCCTTGGACCGGGCCGGGTATCAGCCCCGGTGGGGCGAAGAGGTGTCGCTGCGGATGGTGATGGTGCACGTGCTTCTGGAGTACGGCCGCCACAACGGGCACGCGGACTTTCTGCGGGAAGGTGTCGACGGGACCGTGGGCGCCTGAGTCCACGGGAGCGATTGACCTCCGCATGCTGATCCGTTCCGGAGATTCACCCGCGGCACCGCGAGGTTCCGGGTGGACTCCGCCACCCAGCGCAGCGGCTACCGCCCGCATCCCGCCCTACGGGTAAACGGGTTGGCCGGCTGACGTCGAGCTGCGAAGATGCGCCTGTTTCCCAAGGTGGAGGGGACTTGTTCGTATTCACGTGTGCGGGATGCGGTGCCCGGTTGACCACCCCGCTGTCCCAGGTCGCGCTGCCGGTTCACGCCCGCCAGAAGTACGGCAACGGTGCCCAGCTCCCGGTGCTCATGCAGGCAGGAACGTTCGCTGTGGACCCGGACCCCTGGGGCGGGCCGTGGCGGATGTGGGACGAGATCGATCCGGACGGGGCAGAGGCACGTGGGATCTGTGCGCCGGTCCGCGCTCTGTCCGACGGCACGCCGGGTGCGAGTGTCATCGCGCCCGGTGACATCCGTGGAACCCGGCTGATTCCTGAGCAACTCGGTGGTGCCTGCTGTGGCCTCGATGGAGCCGACGGGCCCAACCTGGCCTGCGAGGCCTGCGATCTGCCCGCGGCGACCAGGGTCGACGACTGCTCGCTCTGGCAGGCGGTACGGCTCAGTGCGGACACCGTGCACCGCATCCCCGTCGACGGCCCCCGCCCTGTGCCCCTCTCCTGGGCGGAGCTGGCGGAACAGGGGGAGGAAACGCCCTTGTTCGAGCCGATCTCCACGTGGGGAGGACCGTTGGGGCCCAGCCACTACTGGTCGTGGAGTCCGCGGTGGGAGGCCGCAGCCGGCCATGCGCTCGCCCACCTGCTGGTGGCCTCCCGGGGGCAGTCGGTGAAGGTGCCCGACGGCGCGGCCGCGGACGTGTTCCAGCGCGCGCTCGACACGCTTCTGCCCTCAGACACCCCGAAGCGGCGTGCCGTCCTGGCCGGACCGGGACATCCTTCCCCCGACGCGGATGCGGACATCCTCCTCGTACCGCTCCATCCGCAGACGGGCCGGGCCTGGGGCCCCGAGGATCCGGCGGCGTCGGCGTACCTGGTGCCCCTGCCGTTGGGAGTGTGGCTGTGGCTGGTCTCACCACAGCCGTACTTGCCGGTCCCCGTGTCGGGCCGCATGCCCCAGGACGTCCTCCGCGACGACCCGCTCCCACTGCTCCCCAACCAGCTCTTCCGGCCTGATCGGGCAACGTTCCAGAACACTCTGGTCCGGCTGCCGGCCGTGCGCAGCCCATGGATGGGCGCGATCCTCGATCACCTCACGCACGGCACCTCGACCCTGCTCCTCTAGGGGGCGCGTCTGTGGCCCGACGGCCCGACGTCTCGGATCCGATGTCGGGAGGACGCGGGGTCTTCCGGGACCTCTGCTTCTGCTTCGACATGTCCATCACTCCGCCGCCGAGCACGGCCGAACTGACGGCGGTCAGGACCCGACGTGCCCCGATCCTTTGAACAACCCCCAAGGGCAACGGGAGTTGTGCCCCCGCAGCGGTTGGCGGAAGAGATGGTAATGTCACAAACCGCGCAAATTTGGTGCCAGGTAGCGAAGTTGCTGTCTTGGTACGTCACCTGTAGGAGTCGGCGTGGCACCTCGTAAGGGAACCGGCCGGTGCCCCGCTCTCCTGCTGGCCGCCGCATGGGTGACCGGCGTTCTCACCGGGTGCCAGACTCTTGCGGATGCGGCTTCCGCCGCGGGCTGTGAGGGTACCGAGAGCCGGGTTGGCGCGTTGAAGGCGTACGGCATTCTCGACTCCCGGCCTCCGGGGACGATCGTGCCCCAAGGCTTCGAGGATCTCGAGGCCGGCTGCTGGGAGGACAGCGGCGAAGCGTCGTTGTATGCCGAGCGGACCTACGTCTTTCCCGGCGACAAGGCCGACGTGACCCGGTACTACCGGGCCGCAGCGGAGCGCGAAGGCTGGAAGCCGTCTCGGGCCACCCAGCAGTCCGCGAAGGAGGATCAGCCCGGGAACCTGTGCTTCACCCTCGGCAAGGCGGACGACGCGACGATGGTGGACGTCTACTTCCTGACCGAGGAGATCCTCGATGCGGAAGAGCGCAGGACTGGGCCCGAGTTCAGCTCCGGAGCCGGCTACCGCGTAGCCGTATCGTCCACGGCCGACGGTTCCGCGACCAGTTGCCAGGACTGAAGCCGGTCCGCTGAGCAGGACGCACCACCCGGGGCGCTTCCACGCCCCCGCCCTCGTCGCCGACGGAGCGAGCGTCAAGCGAGTTCAGCTGGTCGCCGGCCGCGCTTCCGCCGTCATCACCCTGCGGATCCACGCCCATCTGCGGCCGGGAGAAAAAGACCGCACCCGGTCCGCGACGGACGCCGTCATCGGCGCCCCGCGGACCGGGTGCGGTCAGGTACGAGGGACGCGACCTGCGATATCGCAGATCAGGCGGCCCAACCGGAGATCAGGCCTTCTTGGTCTCCCAGAAGATCTTGTCGATCTCGGCGATCAGGTCGAGCGCCTTCTGGCCCGTGGCCGGGTCCGTGGAGCCCTTCGCGGCCGACAGCGCCTTGAGGGCGTCGTTGACCAGCTGGTGCAGCTCCGGGTACTTCTCGAAGTGCGGGGGCTTGAAGTAGTCGCTCCACAGCACCGAGACGTGGTGCTTGGCGAGCTCGGCGCGCTGCTCCTTGATGACCACCGCGCGGGCCCGGAAGTGCGGGTCCTCGTTGGCCTGGTACTTCTCCTGGACGGCCTTGACGGACTCCGCCTCGATGCGGGCCTGGGCCGGGTCGTACACGCCGCAGGGGAGGTCGCAGTGGGCGCTGACCTTCACCTTGGGGGCAAACAGGCGGGAAAGCATGGGGCTGTCCTTCCTCGTGATCGTCTTCTCAGGTGGGACATTACTCCGTGAGAAGCGTGTTTTTGCGGGTGCCCCCATGGGCTTAGGCCAAAAGTCCAGGGTGAGGATGAGACCAGTGGCCGAATTTACGGAACCCTGTGAGGGACGGTGTACTGGACGGACCGGGGAGGTGCCGGAGAGATGCGGGAGGTGCCGGAGGTGCCGGAACTGACCGATGACCAGCCACGAAGGGGGCTGGCGGCGAGAGTGCCGTTCCAGGTGGTGGAGGTGACGGGGCCCTCGATGGTGCCCACGCTCCACCACGGGGACTGGCTGCTCGTGCAGTACGGGGCGCAGGTGCGCCCCGGTGACGTGGTGATTCTGCGGCATCCGTTCCAGCAGGACCTGCTGGTCGTGAAGAGGGCCGTGGAGCGGCGGGCCGGGGGCTGGTGGGTACTGGGGGACAACCGGTTCGCGGGCGGGGACAGCACGGACTACGGGACCGTGCCCGAGGAGCTCGTCCTGGCCAGGGTCCGGGCCCGGTACCGGCCGCTGACGAAGGATCAGCGCTCGGTGCGCGGGGTGGCGGGCTGGGCCGTGTCCGCGTTGCGGCCGGTCTCCGCGGCCCGTTCCGTCTCCAGGCGCTTCCGGGCCCGGTAGGCGGCCACGTTGGCGCGCGTCGCGCAGCGGTCCGAGCAGTAGCGGCGGGAGCGGTTGGTCGAGGTGTCGAGGTAGGCGTTGCGGCACGGTGCCGCCTCGCACAGGCCGAGCCGGTCCACGCCGTACGACGTGAGGTGGAAGGCGAGGCCCATCGCCGCGATCGCGGCGTAGCCCGCCGTGGCGTTGGACGGGTGGTCGGTCAGGTGCATGTGCCAGTCCGGCTTGCCGTCCGCGTCCCGGATGTCGTGCCCGGAGATCTGCGGGCTGACGGGGAACTCCAGCAGGAGCGAGTTGAGCAGGTCGACCGCGAGCGTCTCGTCGCCGCCGTCGGCCGCTTCGAAGACCGCGCGCATCCGGGCCCGTACGGACCGGAAGCGGGTCACGTCCGCGTCAGTCGCCCGCCGTGCGGCCTGTCCGTTGGCGCCGAAGAGCTCGCGCACCGCGTCGACCGAGGTGAGGGCGTCCTTGTTGCGAGCCGGCTCCTCGGTGTTGACCAGACGCACGGCGTAGTCCGAGTAATAGGCCAGTTCCACTTGCAGTCCTTACGGCGTCGGTCTAGGGTCGATGCGGTGATGAAGTAATGGGCTTCTAGGGGTCCAGGGTATTACATGGGAGGGTTTCGGGTGACGGAGACAGCTACGGGCACCGACTGGCAGGCCTGGCAGGAAAGCTGGGACCGGCAGCAGGAGTGGTACCTGCCCGACCGCGAGGAGCGCTTCCGGGTCATGCTCGACATGGTCGAGGCCTTCACCGGCCCGGAACCGCGGGTGCTCGACCTCGCGTGCGGTACGGGAAGTATTACGGACAGGCTGCTGCGGCGGTTCCCGAACGCCACCAGCACCGGCGTCGACCTCGACCCGGCGCTGCTCGCCATCGCCCGCGGCACCTTCGCCGGCGACGAGCGCGTCAGCTTCGTGACCGCCGACCTCAAGGACCCGCGGTGGACGGAGCGGCTGCCCCACGACTCGTACGACGCCGTCCTCACCGCCACGGCCCTGCACTGGCTGCACAGTGAGCCGCTCACGGCGCTGTACGGGCAGATCGGCGGCCTCGTCCGGGACGGCGGTGTGTTCATGAACGCCGACCGCATGATCGAGACGGGTACTCCCCGGATCAACGCCGCCGAACGCGCCCACCGGCACGCCGGTATGGACCGGGCCAAGGCAGCCGGGGTCCTGGACTGGGCGCAGTGGTGGGCGCTGGCCGCGAAGGACCCGGTGCTCGCCGGGCCCACCGCCGAGCGGTTCGCGATCTACGGCGAGCACGCCGACGGCGACACCCCCTCTGCGGCATGGCATGCGGACACCCTGCGCGCCGCGGGGTTCGCCGAGGCGCGGTCCGTCTGGTCCTCGCCCTCGGACAGTCTGGTGCTCGCGGTGAAGTAGCGGCACCATGCGGGGCGGGGCGGTACGGACGACGGTCCGGACCGCCCCGCCAACTTTTTGTGACCGGCCACTGCAACCCGCCCTGCGTCCCACCGCACTGGAAGGGTGAGACGGTCCGCGCCCGCGGACCGGGGGAGGGACCCTGACGATGCGGAGCGATGACGACGACGCGCTGCACGCCTTCGTCGAGAGCAGACGCACCGCGCTGTTTCGCAGCGCGTATCTGCTCTGCGGCGACCGGCACGAGGCCGAGGACCTGGTCCAGGCGACGCTGGTCAAGGTGGTGCTCGGCGGACGGCGGCACGGGCGGCTCGACAACATCGAGGCGTACGCGCGCAAGACGCTGGTCAATACCTTCATCGCGTCCCGCCGCCGGTTCTGGCGGCGCGAGCACTCGTACGGCGAACTGCCCGAACGGGCGGTCCACGCGCCCGACACGGACACCGGCCTCGCGGTACGGGCGGCACTCGCCCGGCTCACGCCCAGGCAGCGGGCCGTTCTGGTGCTGCGCTTCTGGGAGGACCTGAGCGTCGAGGCCACGGCCCAGGTGCTCGGGATGCGGGAGAACACGGTCAAGAGCCACACGGCTCGGGGGTTGGCGGCGCTGCGCGCCGAGATGGCGGAGGAATTGGTATGAACGACGTGCATGAGCTGCTGGGGCGGGCCGCCGAGGACGCGGGACAGCCGGTCATCAGTACGGAGGGGGTCTACGCGAGGGCGGCCTGGGTGCGCACCCGCCGACGGGTGGCGGTGTCGGCCGCGGCGGTGTGCGCGGTGGCCGCGGGCGCGTTCGTCGTGCCCGGGCTCTCGGGGCAGTCCCCGCAGAAGGCCTCGGTGGCCGCCCCCACCGAACTGGTCGGCAACAGCGGACGGGCCCAGCAGCTCGTCAAGCTGCTGCCCGCGGACGTGGGGGCCGTCGAGCAGGTCTCGCTCGCCGTCATCATCAAGCACGCGACGGTGGAGCAGGCCGAGGAGCACTCGGCCGGGCCGTTGGACGGGCATTACGCGGTCCGCAGGGACGGCGGCGTCGGCTACCTCACGGTCAACGTCATGAACGCGAAGATGCTGGAGAAGAAGCTCGGGGGCCGGCCCGCGGACACGAATCCGTGCCAGGCCGGTCCCGGAGAGCCGCAGCGTACGGACTGTGTCCGCGAGGAACTGCCGGACGGGCGGGTGCTGACCATCTGGAGCGACGCGATGGACTACGGCGACGGCACCCCGCAATGGGGGCCGGAACTGGCTGCCCGGATCACGCTCAAGGACGGCGGGCAGCTCGCCGTACGGGACAGCACCGGCTTCGAGGCCGACACCGCGCTGGGGCCGCTGCTCAAGACCCCGCCGCTCACGCGGGCGCAGCTGCGGGACCTGATGCTCAGGCCGGAAGTGCTGCCGAAGTAGCCGCACCTGCGGACGGCAGGGCGGTCCGCGTACGTGCGCAAGAGGGCGGTACGGACCGGCATGGTCCGTACCGCCCTCACGCGCGTACGCGGCAGTTACAGCACCTTCGACAGGAACGACTTCGTCCGGTCGTGCTGCGGGTTGGTCAGGACGTCGCGCGGGTGGCCCGACTCGACGACCACGCCGTCGTCCATGAAGACCAGTGCGTCGCCGACCTCACGGGCGAAGCCCATCTCGTGGGTCACGACGATCATCGTCATGCCGTCCTCGGCGAGACCGCGCATGACGTCGAGCACGTCGCCCACCAGCTCCGGGTCGAGCGCCGAGGTGGGCTCGTCGAAGAGCATCAGCTTCGGCTCCATGGCCAGCGCCCGGGCGATGGCCACCCGCTGCTGCTGTCCGCCGGAGAGCTGCGAGGGGTAGTTCTTCGCCTTGTCGGACAGACCGACGCGGTCCAGGAGGCGTTCGGCGCGGGCCCGGGCGACCGCCCGGGACTCGCCCTTGACCTGGACGGGGGCCTCCATGACGTTCTCGATCGCCGTCATGTGGGGGAACAGGTTGAAGCGCTGGAAGACCATGCCGATGTCACGGCGCTTCAGGGCGACTTCGCTGTCCTTGAGCTCGTAGAGCTTGTCGCCCTTCTGGCGGTAGCCCACCAGCTCGCCGTCGACGGACAGCCGGCCGGCACTGATCTGCTCCAGGTGGTTGATGCACCGCAGGAAGGTCGACTTGCCGGAACCGGACGGGCCGATCAGACAGAAGACCTCGCGCGGGGCGACCTCCAGGTCGATGCCCTTGAGGATGTGCGCGGCGCCGAAGGACTTGTGGACGCCCTCGGCCTTCACCATGGCGGTCATGCCATGCCTCCCTTCGGGCGGCCCAGCGACAGCAGATTGGCCCGGATCTTCTGCATCGGTGTGGGCGGCAGACTGCGGCTGGAGCCACGGGCGTAGTAACGCTCCAGGTAGTACTGCCCGATGCTCAGCACCGAGGTCATGACCAGATACCAGGCAGCGGCGAGGAAGTACATCTCCACCGGGGCCCCGGACGCCTGCCCGATGTCCTGGGCGTACTTGAAGAGTTCGTAGAACTGGACGGCGGCCACCAGCGACGTGGTCTTCAGCATGTTGATGACCTCGTTGCCCGTGGGAGGCACGATCACCCGCATCGCCTGGGGGATCACGACCCGGCGCAGCGTCTTGCTGTGGCTCATGCCGAGCGCGTGCGAGGCCTCCGTCTGGCCCTCGTCGACCGAGAGCAGACCGGCACGGCAGATCTCCGCCATGTACGCGGCCTCGTTGAGGCCGAGGCCGAGCAGCGCCGTCAGCAGCGGCGTCATGAAGCTCGACCAGTAGTCCTTGTAGATCGGCCCGAGGTTGATGTACTCGAAGACCAGACCGAGGTTGAACCAGACGAAGAGCTGGACCAGGACCGGCGTACCGCGGAAGAACCAGATGTACGACCACGCGATCGACGAGGTCACCGGGTTCTTCGACAGGCGCATCACGGCCAGCAGGATGCCGCCGACCACGCCGATCACCATCGACAGGACGGTCAGCAGCAGCGTCTGGCCGACGCCCTTGATGATCCGGTCGTCGAAGAAGTAGTCCGGGACCGCGCCCCAGTTGATCTTGCCCTGGCTGAAGGCGTAGATGATGGCGAAGAGCGCGGCGATGGCGATGACCGCCGAGACGTACCGGCCGTAGTGCCGGACCGGGATGGCCTTGATCGCCTCCGGACCGGCCGGCGGTGTGGGGGGTGCGGGCGACCGGTCGGCCGGGCCCGTCTTCTCGATGTCAGTCACGGCTGATGCCTTTCAGCGCCGGATCCGGTCAGGATCCGCCGTTCAGCTTGGCCTCGGTGACCGCGCCGGCCTCCACGCCCCACTTGGCGATGATCTTCTCGTACTCGCCGTTCTTGATGATCGCCTCCAGGGCCGCCTGGATGGCCTTGGTGAGCTGGTCGTTGCCCTTGGCGACGGCGATGCCGTACGGGGCCGCCTCGACCTGCTCGCCGACGATCTGGAAGTCCTTGCCGCCGCCCGAGGTCTTCACCGCGTACGCGGCGACCGGGAAGTCGGAGGAGCCGGCGTCGGCGCCGCCGGAGCGCAGCCGGGTCTGGGCCTGGAGGTCGTTGTCGTACGACTCGATGGCGATCTTCTTGCCGCCGGTGCACTTCTTGGACTCGGCCTTGGCCAGGTCGTTGGAGACGGTGTTGCGCTGGACGGCGATCTTCTTGCCGCAGAGGTCGGCCCAGGTCTTGATCCCCTGGTCGTCGCCCTTCTTGGTGTAGATCGAGACACCGGCGGTGAAGTAGTCGATGAAGTCGACGCCCTCGCCCACCTTCTTCTTCGTCTCGGGGTCGATGCCCTCCTGACGGTCCTTGGTGTCCGTCATGGCCGACATCGCCACGTCGTAGCGCTTGGCGCGCAGACCGGTGACCAGGGTGTCGAAGGTGCCGTTCTCGAACTGGAACTCCACGCCCAGCTCCTTGCCCAGCGCGGCGGCCAGGTCCGGGTCGATGCCGACCGTCTTGCCGGAACCGTCCTTGAACTCGACCGGCGGGTACGCGATGTCCGAACCGACCTTGATGACGCCCTTGGACTTGATGTCCGCGGGGAGGAGGTCGGCGGGGGAGGAGGCCGCGGCGGACGCGCCGTCGCTGGTCTTGGCGGAGGCCGAGTCGTCGGCGTTGTTCTTCGTCTGGTCGCCACAGGCGGTCAGCAGCATGGTGCCGGCGACCGCGATGGCGCCGACCGCGGCAATCCGGGACTTCGCGGTCATGCGACGGGTGGTACGTGCGGTCATGGTGGGGTTCCTCCGGCAGGTGAAGGGGGTGTCGCCAGGCGGTATGGCACACGGCGTCGAGTGTCGCCGCCTTGTGTGATTACGGCATCTTGCCATTCGGACTAGCCCAATCAGGGGGCACCGCATGTCAAAATCGGGTAACGGGACACCCCCGAACCCAGTGGGCCGGCACATCAAGGCCGGACCTTTCCCTGGAATCGCTTCTTCCTGCCGGAAGATCCATCGCCCTGGACCTGCTCTGGGCGGATTTCGTGTCGCCTGGCCGACTTGTGTGTATGTCCCACTATGAGACGCGTCACCGTGGGGATACCGACTCGTCCGCGGTGCGGCCTGTCCGGTAAGAAGGACGTTTACACCCCTCATCCGGGGCTCAGGGCGCGTGTGCGGCGCGCCCGCGCGTATGAATCCCTCCCTGCCGAGGCGGACCAATCGCCAGTGCGGGGAACGTACGCGGTGCCCACCCACCCCTCCTCAACCAGGAGTGGCCACCCTCGAACGATGAAGACTTAAGGGGTCAACACCATGGCAGCGGAGATCGTCAATCCTCGCAGCGACAGCAATACGGACAGCACCACCGACGAGCCGTTCGATCCGGCCTTCGCGCTCCACCGGGGCGGGAAGATGGCCGTGCAGGCCACCGTCCCGATCCGGGACAAGGACGACCTGTCCCTCGCGTACACGCCCGGCGTGGCGAAGGTGTGCAGCGCGATCGCCGAGAATCCGGAGCTCGTCCACGACTACACCTGGAAGTCGCAGGTCGTCGCCGTCGTGACGGACGGCACCGCGGTGCTCGGTCTCGGCGACATCGGCCCCGAGGCCTCCCTCCCCGTGATGGAGGGCAAGGCGATCCTGTTCAAGCAGTTCGGCGGCGTGGACGCGGTGCCGATCGCGCTCGCGACCACCGACGCGGACGAGATCGTGGAGACCGTCGTCCGGCTCGCCCCGTCCTTCGGCGGTGTGAACCTGGAGGACATCTCGGCGCCGCGCTGCTTCGAGATCGAGCGCAAGCTCCAGGAGCGGCTCGACATTCCCGTCTTCCACGACGACCAGCACGGCACGGCCGTGGTCACGCTCGCCGCCCTGCGCAACGCGGCGAAGCTGTCCGGGCGCAGCCTGGGCGAGCTGCGCGGCGTCATCTCGGGCGCGGGTGCGGCCGGGGTCGCGATCGCCAAGTTCCTGCTGGAGGCGGGGCTCGGCGACGTGGCCGTCGCCGACCGCAAGGGCATCGTCAGCCGGGACCGCGATGACCTGACCGACGTCAAGCGGGAGCTTGCCGAGCTCACCAACAAGGCCGGGATCTCGGGATCCCTGGCGGACGCGCTGGCCGGTGCGGACATCTTCATCGGTGTCTCCGGCGGTACGGTCCCGGAGCCGGCCGTCGCCTCGATGGCACCCGGAGCCTTCGTCTTCGCCATGGCGAACCCGAATCCCGAGGTGCACCCCGACATCGCGCACAAGTACGCGGCGGTCGTGGCGACAGGCCGGTCGGACTACCCGAATCAGATCAACAACGTGCTGGCGTTCCCCGGCATCTTCGCGGGTGCGCTCCAGGTGCGGGCGTCGCGGATCACCGAGGGCATGAAGATCGCCGCGGCGAACGCGCTGGCCGACGTGGTGGGCGACGAGCTGGCCGCCGACTACGTGATCCCGTCGCCGTTCGACGAGCGCGTCGCCCCGGCGGTGACGGCCGCGGTGGCCGCGGCCGCGCGGGCGGAGGGTGTCGCCCGGCGTTGAGGTGAGTGAGTGCGGGGGTCCGGGCGCGGTGCCTCTTCGGGGGCGCTGCCCCCGGACCCCCGCTTCTCAATCGCCGGAGGGGCTGGATTTTGCCCCCGGCGCTCGAATGAACCGGGCCGAGGCCGGTCACTGAGACGCGCGGCGCGTGTCACACCCGCAGCCGGTTACGCCCGGCCACGGCCCCGCCTATCGTCGGGCCCATGTTCGCCGCCTACGCATCCCGCCTCGACCGCGACCACCCCCTCAACGGCCTTGAGCTGGGCGAACGCCCGGCTCCCGAGGCGCGTCCCGGGTGGACCACCGTCAACGTCCGGGCCGCCTCCCTCAACCACCACGACCTCTGGTCCCTGCGCGGTGTCGGGATCACCGAGGACAAGCTGCCGATGATCCTCGGCTGCGACGCCGCGGGCACCGACCAGGACGGCAACGAGGTCGTCCTGCACTCCGTCATCGGCCAGACCGGACACGGGGTCGGCCCCGACGAGCCCCGCTCCATCCTCACCGAGCGCTACCAGGGCACGTTCGCCGAGCAGGTGACCGTCCCCAGCTGGAACGTGCTGCCGAAGCCGAAGGAGCTCACCTTCGAGCAGGCCGCCTGTCTGCCCACCGCCTGGCTGACCGCGTACCGCATGCTCTTCACCAACGCCGGGGTGCGGCCCGGTGACTCGGTCCTCGTCCAGGGTGCCGGTGGCGGTGTCGCGACCGCCGCGATCGTGCTCGGCCGGGCCGCCGGCCTGCGGATCTACGCCACCAGCCGTGACGAGGCCAAACGCGAGCGGGCCGTCGAACTCGGCGCGATCGAGGCGTACGAGCCCGGCGCGCGGCTGCCCCACCGGGTCGACGCCGTCATCGAGACGGTCGGCGCCGCCACCTGGTCGCACTCCGTCAAGTCCCTGCGCCCCGGCGGCACGCTGGTCATCTCCGGGGCCACCAGCGGCGACCGGCCCTCGCACGCCGAACTGACCCGGATCTTCTTCCTGGAACTGAAGGTCGTCGGCTCGACCATGGGGTCCAAGGACGAGCTGGAGGACCTTCTCGCCTTCTGTGCGACCACGGGGGTGCGGCCCGTCATCGACGAGGTGCTGCCGTTGGAGCGCGCCCGCGAGGGGTTCGAGCGGCTCGCCTCGGGTGACCAGTTCGGGAAGATCGTGCTGACTGTCAACCAGGGTTGACATGCGTCATGGTGTCAACGTAAGTTGACACCATGACCGAAGCAACGGATCTCGCCGAGCGTGCCGGCGACCGTGACCCCCGCGTGGGGCTGCGGTCGGTCGCCGCGTTGCGGCGGCTGCTGGAGCAACTGGAAGCCGTACAAGTCGGAAGCGCCCGGGCGCAGGGCTCGTCGTGGCAGGAGATCGCGGCCGAACTGGGCGTCAGCCGGCAGGCCGTGCACAAGAAGTACGGGAGGCATTGATGTTCGAGCGATTCACCAAGGGCGCCCGCGCCACCGTCACCGGCGCCGTGTCCCACGCCGAACGGGCCGATGCCGGGTCCGTCACCGAGGAGCATCTGCTGCTCTCCCTGCTGGACCAGCAGGGCGGTCGGGCGTCGTTCGCCGTCACGGCGCTGGGCCTCACGGACCGCAGGGCCTCGGTGGAGGCCGCCCTCGCCGATGCGCGCAGACGCGGCGGCATGACCAGGGCCGATGCCGACGCCCTCGCGGACATCGGCATCGATCTCACCGCGATCGTCTCCCGCATCGAGGAGGCGCACGGCGAGGGAGCGCTGCGAGGTGACCGCACGGACCGCCGCTGGTGGACGGGCCATCGCCCGTTCACCAAGGGGGCCAAGAAGATCCTGGAGAAGTCACTGCGGATCGCACTCGGCCGCGGTGACCGCTTCATCGGTGAGGAGCACCTCCTGCTGGCCCTCACCGCGTCCCCCGGAGTCGTCGCCGATGTGCTCACCGAGCACGGCGCCACGTACGAGACGGTCAGCCGTGCGCTGTACGGGGACGGCGAAGCGGGCCGGGACCGCGCGGCGGGCTGAACGACGGGCGGCCCGGGGAGTGTTCCCCGGGCCGCCCCACTTCCCTCTGCTCCTACTTCGCGGGGCCGTCGGTGTCCTTCCGCAGCAGCGCCCCGATGTGGGCCGCCGCCGTCGACAGATGACGGCGGGCCTCCGCGAGCTGCTCCTCCGTCACCCCCCGGTCCCTGGCCGCATCCCGGATGTCGTCGCGGAAGCGGTCGAGCAGGCGGTCCAGGTCGCGCGCCGGGTCACCGGTGCCGCCCGTGTCCTTGCCCCACTCGGGGTCCGGTCCGGCGGCGTCCGGCTTCACGTAGGGCGGCCAGTTGCCGGTGCGGGCGAAGCCGCCCAACTGGCCGGTGATCTCGGCCAGTCCTTCCCGTACGCCTGCCGGCCAGTCGCCCCGGGCGAAGTGGTCCTGGACCTGGCGGGCGGCGTTCTGCATCTGCTCACGCGCCCTGTCCTGGGCCTCCTTGGCCTGACGGCGGGCCTGCTGGGCCTCCTCGCGGGCCCGGCGGGACTCGTCCTTCGCCCGGCGGGCCTGCTCCTTCCACTCCTGCTTCGCCTTGCGCAGCTCCTCCTTGGCGGTGCGCCAGGCCTCCTTGTCGCCGAAGTCCCCGAGGTCGCCGAAGCCGCCGAAGGGCTGCTCCTTGGCGGTCCTTCCGCCCGGCCGGGAGGAGCCCGTGTGCCGCGACTCGTCGGCCGCGGCGCGCATCTCGCTGCGCAGCTTGCCCGCCGCGCCCCGGACGTCGTCGCGGATCTCGGCGGCCAGTTCGGAGACCGACTCCCTGATCTCCAGCTCCAGATCGGCGAGCTCGCCGGTGCGGCCCGCCAGTTCGGCGCGCCCGGCGTCGGTGATCGAGTAGACCTTGCGGCCGCCCTCGGTGGCGTGCGTGACCAGTCCCTCCGCCTCCAGCTTGGCCAGGCGCGGGTAGACGGTGCCCGCGGAGGGGGCGTACAGACCCTGGAAGCGTTCCTCCAGGAGCCTGATCACCTCGTAGCCGTGGCGGGGGGCCTCGTCGAGCAGCTTCAGCAGGTAGAGGCGCAGGCGGCCGTGGGCGAAAACGGGGGGCATGTCAGAGCACCTTTCCGGTCGGCTCGGCGTCGTGCGGTTCGTCCTCGGCCGGTGGGCGGCGCAGCAGGGCGATCGATCCCGAGATCGTCGTCGCCCTCAGTGTCCCCGTTCCGGAGCCCAGGGTGCCGGTGATCTTCTTCGCACCCCACTGGCCGCTGACCCGGAGGTCCTCGAAGCCGTTGGACACGGAGCCGCTCGCGGTGTTCGCCTCGACCCTGGCGTCGGCCGGGTGCGGCAGCCGGATGGCCAGCTCGCCGGAGACGGTGGCCAGCCGGACGTCGGTGGGGCTCCCGGTCGCGTCGAGGTCGAGCACCATGCTGCCGCTGACGGACTCCGCCTTCACGGAGGCTCCGGCGCCCTCGACGACCGTCAGGTCGCCGGAGACCGAGTGGAAGCGCAGATCGCCGGTGACCGCCTGGGCCTCCACGTTGCCGGACACGGTCTCCGCGCCGACCGGCCCGGCGAGCCCGACGAGCGTGGTGTCGCCGGTGACGCCGCGCACGTCGGTGCGACCGCGGACTCCGGAGACGAACGCGCCCGCGCCGACCACGCCGACCTCCACCGCCGACCCGGCCGGGACCGCGAGGGAGACCACCGCGCGGCGGTGCCAGCCCTTGCGGTCGAGCCACTTGAGCATGCTCTGCCAGGTCAGGTCCTCGTACGAGACGGTCAGGACGCCGTCCTGCTGCGTGACGATCAGCGGTGGTCCCTCGATGTCGGAGACCTCCAGCCTGGCGGTCGGCTCGTCGGTCCCGACGACGTTGACCGTCCCGTTGACGATGCGCACGCTCAGTGCGGTCACGGGTTCGTCGAAGGTGAGCTTGCGAGGCTCGGCGATGGCCCACGTCGACACAGGCATGGATCTGACCTCCTGGGGAGCGCGGATGACGCAACATATCGCGTCTCTTGCAGAACACGATATATCGCGGATGAGGGAAGTCAAGGCCGATGTCGAGGGGGCGGGCGGGGTGGTTGACGGTACGAAATGCATCAAAACCGGGCAATCTGTCCTACGGTGTGGGGCATGGACGCGACATCACCCGTGGGGGCACTGCTGCTGTGCCGGGCCGAACCGGACATCGTGCGGCCGGTCGCCCATCTGCTGCGCGAGCGGATGCTGCTCGCGCCCTCCGGGGAGGGCTGGAGCGTCCTCGTGCCGGAGGGAACGCCCTGGCGGGGCGGGAACGCCGGGCAGCCGGCGGAGGGGGAGACCACCGAGCCCGTCGACCGGGTGCTCGGGGGCTGGGCCACCGCACTCGCGGTCGGCTCCACCTGGCCGGTCCTGGCGCTGTGGTGGGACGGCGACCGGGCCGGATACACGCTCGCCGCGGGATTCCGCCGACCGGTCGGCTACGTCTGGCTCGCCGACGGGACCCCCGCCGGTGAGGACGAGGCGATGCGCACGTTCGCCGAACGGCTCGGCCTCGATCCCGTGCTGGACGTCCAGGCCCTCGAAGCCCTGACCCGCCCCGATCCGGAGACGGACGCCCGGGCCCGGATCCGGGGACTGCTCGCCGTGCTCACCCGCATCGGTCTGGAACTCCCGGCGGGCCTGGACCCCGGTGAGCCCTCCGGCCGGCTGGCCGTGGGGGCCGGTCTTGGGCCGGAGACCGAGAAGATCGTGTGGACCGGCTGGAGGGACGCGGTCAGGGTCGAACTCGAAGCCGTCGAGAGCAGTCGCCTGGGGCCCTGGATGCGTGGTCCCCGGGCCCGCGCCCTGGCCGGCGCCCAGCTGGCGGCGGGACTCCCGATGGCCCTCTGGGGAGCGGGCCGGCGCCGGGGCGGATGGGCCTTCGCGGGGGCTTTGCTGATGGCGCACGGGGCGCTCGGCCTCGCGTACGACCGGATCAGGGACGAGGAACCCGGCCGGCGCTGAACGTCCTGGGCCGGTCAGTCCTCGTCGTCGTCCTCGTCGTCCAGCCGGGCCAGCCAGGTGGCGAGGCGCTCGACCGGCACCTCGAAGTCGGGATTGAGATCGACGAACGTACGCAGCTGCTCGGCGAGCCACTCGAAAGTGACCTCTTCCTCGCCTCGCCGCTTCTCCAGCTCCTCGATACCGCGGTCGGTGAAGTACATGGCGCAAAGTTTACCGACCCGCCCCGCTCCCCTCCCACGGGTGAGGCCGTCGGCCCTGGTGGCGGCCCCGTCCCGAGCGGACGACGGTCCGGCCGAGGCCGTGCGGTCCGGCCGAGAACCGGGCCGGTACGCGCCCGCGTCATGGTCCATGTACCTCGCATCGGCCGCCTACGGCCGTTAACCTGCGGGTAGTTGGGGAACGGGGGGCTTCATGGACGACAGCGGGACCCGTATTGCACGCATCGAGATGCCGGACGGCACACCGGTCTGGGCGCGGATCTCCGGAGCCGAGGAGCTGGACCGTCCGGAGCCCGGTGGGCTGACGTTCAAGGACACCGGATTCGGGAACCTCGGCGACCAGGTGCAGGCCCGGGTCGAGAGCCTGCACTCCGTGGTGACCAGCGTCGCGCGCTCGCTCGCCGTGCCGCTGCGTGCGGTGCGGCCGGACGAGGTCAGCGTCGAGTTCGGGATCGAACTCACCGCCAAGTCCGGCAAGGTCGTCGGACTGCTCGCGGACGGCGAGGCCAAGGGCGCGATCAAGGTCACGCTCACCTGGAACGGCGGCGGGCCACCGGTCGATCCGCCCCCACCGGCACCCGTGCCCGTACCCGCTCAGGCACCGGCCCCCGCGATGCCGCCCGCTCCGTTCGCGCCCCCGGCGCCACCGGCGCCCGTGCCCCCGTCGCCGCACGCCGGGGCAGCCCCCGGCGCACCGGCACACCCCGACGGCGCGGGCGACACCGACGGCGGCGGGGCATGACCTCGGACCCCGACGGGGGCGCAGAGGGCGGCCAGGGACAGTCGGACGCTGCTCTTCTGGGCCTCGTGGAGGACGCGACCGTACGCATCCATCGACCGGCGTCCGGGTATGCCCCTGACGGACCGGGCGGCCAGGACCCGGGAGGGGAGTTCCTGGGGAGCGGGTTCTTCATCGCTCCGAGCTGGATCCTGACGTGCGCCCACGTGGCCATGCGGGGGGAGGGGGGCATGGTGAACGTGGTGTTCAAGGGGGACCGGTACAGCGGCGAGCTCGCCGAGGTCCCCGGCAAGGTCGTCGTCGCGATGCCCGGCACCCGGCCGCCGGGGACCGCCGCCTGGCCCGCCCCCGACCTGGCGCTCATCCAGCTCCGCCGGCCCGTCGACCACGCCTGCGTGTACGTCGCCGAGCGCTCCGGGGCCCTGCTCCACGGCAGGGACATCCGCTGCGTGGGATGGGTCAACTCGCCCGGCGGCGGCCTGAAGCTGCGCAACGGCACCTACCGGGTGAACGGTTCCTACGGTGCCGCCGACGACGTGGAGCAGGTCGTCCTCCTCGACGAGGGCTGGCTGGAGCCGGGCATGTCCGGCGGGCCCGTGATCGACTTCGCCCGGGGCGAGGTGGTCGGGGTGGTCAAGTCGCGGCTGGACAGGCAGCAGGGCGGCACGGCCGTAGGGATCGAGCGGCTGCGCACCCTGGAGGTGCCGTCCACACCCATCGAGACCGAGACCGACGACACGTACCAGTCCGTGTTCCACGCCCACGACCGCTACCACGCGGACCGGCACAACGTCGCGGTCGCCACCGAGCGGACCTGGACCGACGTGCAGGGCGAGCTGCCGGGACCTTCCGCCGGCGTCCTCGGCCCCCGACTGCGCGCGGATCTGCTCGGCCGGCTCGCCGAACTCCCGCCACCGGCCAGCACCCGCAGTCTGCTCACCCTCCTCGACCGTCTGCCCGGCGTCCACTCCCGTGACCACCGGCCGGCCCCGCGCGGCTGGCGGGACGGTCTGGGGGTGCTGTACGAGACCCGCGCCCGCGACCGGCAGGCCCGCTTCGAACTGATCGTGCGCTACTGCATGGGCGTCCTCGCGACGGACCGGCCCTGCGGACAGCTCTCCGTCACGAACGCCAAGGCGCTGTGGGGGTGGGTGAAGCGCATCGCCGACGTCGAACTGTCCCGGGATCTGCGCGGGCAGCTCGACATGGAGTGGGCGTCCATCCGGCTGCGCCTGGAACAGAACCGTCAGCAGGCCGTGCGCCCGTCCGTGAGCGAACCCGTCCTGTACGGGGACCGCGACGGAGTCGTGCTGAACGTCGACCTTCAGGGCTGGGCCCGAGACCAGTACGACTGGCGGGTCGCCGTCGACCGGCAGGCCTCGGGGGCGGAGCCCATCGACGAGGACAGCCGCGGCGCCCCGCTCGGCACCGTTCCCGACCGGCTCGCCGCCGCGCTCGCCGAGGCCTTCCGGCGGTGCGACGAGCCGGGCAGTCCGGCGATGCTCCAGGTCGTCGTGGCGCCCGCGCTCTTCGGGCTTCCGGTCGACGACTGGGTGCTTCCGTCGGCCGGGCTGCCGCTCGGGGCCGTACGTCCGGTGGTGCTGCGCAGTTCGTACCAGGGGCCGGCCGAGGAGCGACGGGCGCGCTGGGACACCGGGCCGGTGCCGGGGATCCATGCCGAAGCGGTCGACTGCGAGGACGATCTGAGGGTACGTGTACCGGATGTGACGCGGCTGCGAACCCTGGCGCACGACACCGTTCCGGTCCTCTGCCGCTACGGCAGCCGGCCGGACTCCGACACGACCGCCGGGGTGGTGCGGCTGATCGACGCCGGCTTCGGGGCCGTGCTGCTGCAGCGAAGGGCCGCGGAGGCCGACACGGTCTGCAGGGAGTTCCACCGTCGGGTGGCCGAGGCCGTGTCGGACGCCGGGGCCCGGGACCGGCTGCCGTGGAAGATCCATGAGCTGAGAAGAGGAGTGGGGGCGGGACGTGCGGACATGTTCTGGTCCGACGGGGTCGCCCTGCTCTGCGAGGACCCGAACCGTGCACTGCCGGATTCCGACGCGTTCCTGGAGGCGCCGTGACGCGAAGATTCCCGCCTCGCACCCGGAGGTCAACAGGTCTGCCCCTTACGGGGGTTACTCCGGATCGATACGGTAAGGCTGGTTCGACGGCCGCCGCCAGCAGGCGAGTGACAACGAGGAACACGCTATGAGTGAACCCAGCGAGTGGCTCATCTACCGAGGCATCGGCGAACCGCACGACGAGGTGGCGCAGTTGCCGCCGCCTCCGCCCTGGCGCGATTTCGCCGGTGCGTCCGGCGGAGCGGACGGGGCCGAGTCGGCCGACCGCCGCCTCGGCATTCCCGGACGCATCGCCGATGAGCACCGGCCCGGGGCCGAGGAACTCGAAATGATCAACGCCGCCCTGTACTTGCGGCGTCCGCTGCTGGTCACCGGCGACCCGGGCGCGGGGAAGAGCACGCTGGCCCACTCCGTCGCGCGGGAGCTGGAGTTCGGCAAGGTGCTGCGCTGGCCGGTCGTCAGCCGCACCACACTCCTGGACGGCCTCTACCACTACGACGCCATCGCCCGGCTGCAGGATGTGCAGATCGCCTCGCACGCCTCCGCCGGCGGCGGGACCGGCGCCGACTCGGCCCAGAGCGTGGGCAGTTACATCCGTCTGGGCCCACTGGGCACCGCGCTGCTGCCCTCGGACCGGCCGCGGGTGCTGCTCATCGACGAGCTCGACAAGAGCGACATCGACCTGCCGAACGACCTGCTCAACGTGCTGGAGGAGGGCGAGTTCGCCATCCCCGAGCTGGAACGGATCGCGGACCGGCTGCCCGACGGCGAGGCGGACGTGCTCGACCACGACGGCAACAAGGTGCGGATCAAGGGCGGCCGGGTGCAGTGCCGGGCCTTCCCGTTCGTGGTGCTCACCAGCAACGGGGAGCGGGACTTCCCCGCCCCGCTGATGCGCCGCTGTATTCACCTGGAGCTGGGGCGCCCCGATCACAAGCGGCTGGCCGCGTTCGTCAAGGCGCACCTGGGCGAGGAGGCCGCCCGGTCCAGCGAGGACCTCATCACGCTCTTCCTGGAGCGCTCACGCAGCGAACTCCTGGCCACCGACCAGTTGCTGAACGCGATCTACCTGACCCAGGCGGCGGCCCCGACCGGTCGCGACCGGCTCGCCGACCTGCTCATCCAGCGACTCGACCGGCCGAGGTGACGCGCTGATGCGTGCGGCGGACGGGACGCCCGGGGCCCCAGCGGGCCGGGAGCCGGACGGGGCACCCGACCCGGACGGCCCGGCGCCCGGTGTGGGCGTGAGCGGGTCGGCGCCCGGGGCGGGCCCGGACGGGTCGGCTTCCGGGGCGGGTTCGGACGGGTCGGCGCCCGGGGCGGGCGTGAGCGGCGTGGCACTCGGGGAGGGCCCGGACGGTGCGGCATCCGGAGCAGCCCCGGACGGAGCAGCCCCGGACGGAGCGACCTCGGACGGGTCGGCGCCCGGTGAGGGGCAGTTGGCGACGCTGGTCGCGCGGCTGCGTGGAGCCGGGCTCGACCCCGACGTGGAGCAGTTGTGCGACGCGCTCTGGCTGGCCCGGTGGACCCGCAGCACCGATGAGCCCGCGACGGACCGGGAAAGGTCCGAGGGGCAGGGCGGGGTGCCGTCGGCGCCGTTCCCCGATGAGCGCGGGGCCCCCACCCGTACCGCGACGGGCCCTCCGCCGGAGAGCGACGCCCCCGACGTGGACGAGGAGGCCCCGCCCGAGGGGCCGCGCGGGCCGAGGGGCGACGGGAAGATCTCCCTGTACCCCCTCCCGGGCCGGGCGCACGCGCCCCGCGACGACGACCACGGATCCGGCCGGCGGCCTCCGGCGGGCGCCCCCGGCACCGCGCTCACCTTCGGCGTGCCCGCCGCCCCCGTGCTGCCCGCCCCCCTCGAACTCACCCGCGCCCTGCGCCCGTTACAGCGCTACCACCCGGCCTCCGCACCGCTGCGGCGCGCCCTGGACGAGACGGCGACCGCCGAACGCAGCGCCCGGGCAGGCGGCATGATCATGCCGGTGTTCCGTGGCATCCGCCGGGGCGACGCCATCCTCCAGTGCGTCATGGACGCTTCCTCCTCCATGCTGGTGTGGGACCGGATGTTCCATGAACTCCAGCGCATCTTCGCCCAGTTGGGCGCTTTCCGGGATGTCCAGGTGCGTTATCTGCACCAGGGTCCCGACGGCGGATGCGCGGTCAGCCGCAGCTCCGACCCGGGCGCGGGGCCCCTGCACTCCGCGGACCGGCTCAGCGATCCGACCGGGCGCCGGGTCACCGTCGTGATCAGCGACTGCGCCGGACCGCTCTGGCACAGCGGGCGCGCCCACCGGCTGCTGCACCAACTGGCCTGCCAGTCCCCGGTCGCGGTCCTGCAACCGCTGCCGCAGCGCATGTGGAGCCGGACCAGGCTGCCCGTCACCTTCGGCTCCCTGTCGCGGGGCGACGGCCCGGCCGGAGCGGCGCAGCTGAAGGTCGCCGAGGACGCCGGGGCCGGCCCCGCCGTGCACCCCGGGGCCCTGGCCGTCCCCGTCCTCCCGCCGACGGCGGACGCGCTCGGGGCCTGGGCCCGGCTGCTCTCCGGGACCGGTGCGGCCCGGATCGCCGGTGCGGTCGGCTGGGTGCGGGCCGACCAGCCCGCGGCGGCGGCCCAGCGGCCCGGCGGATCGCTCTCCTCGCTCCAGCTCGTCAGCCGCTTCCGTTCGGTGGCCTCACCGGCCGCCGGCCAGCTGGCCGTCCATCTGGCGGCTGCTCCCCTCTACCTCCCGGTGATGCAGCTCGTGCAGCGCACGATGCTGCCCCACTCGGGACCGTCCGAGCTGGCGGAGGTGCTGCTCAGCGGACTGCTCACCCGCGCCGACGGCGGTGGCGGCCGCGGGCAGTGGTACGCGTTCGAGCCCGGCGTCCAGGACGCACTTCTCGGGCCGCTCGGCCGTGACGAGGCCCTGCTCGTGCTGAAGCACTGTTCGCAGTACATCGAGCAGCGGTTCGGCAAGGGCGGCCCGAACTTCCCTGCCCTGGCCTTCGCCCAGCTCGGGGACGGCACGCTGCGCGGTGCACGGCCCGGCGCCCCCACCCGGACCCGGCCCGGTGACGGGGCACGGGGCACCGTGGAGAGCGACGAGAGCGGTGGCGGTGAGCCGGACGGGGTCGAGGGCGAGGAGGACGAGCCGGGCGACGGCCGGGGCGTTCCGCACGCGTTCGCCGAGGTCGCGGCCCGCGTGCTGGAGCGCTTCATGCCCGTACCGCCCGGGTTCGTGATCCAGGAGCCCGCCGACGGGACTGACCTCCCGGAAGCCGGCACGAGCCCCGCCGTGGAACAGGCCCGCGAGCTGGTACGGCAGTTCGAGGCGGACAAGATGGTGCAGCGCCTGATCGATGCCGTGCAACTGCTGAGAGGAGCCGCCGGGAATGTCCCGCAGTCACCCGCGGGCCCGGAGCTCCGGGCCGAGTACGCGCGGTGCGTGCTGAGGCTCTGGGAGGTGCGGGGCGGCGAGGAACTCCTCGGCGAGGCCAGAAGGGCAGCCGAACGGGCCGTGGCCCACCCCGGCGCCGTACGCGAACGCGCGGTGCTGGCCCAGGTGCTGCACGCGGCGGCGGACGACGCGCGGCGGCGCGGGGACCGGCGCGGCGCCCTGGACCTCCTGCGGCGCGCCGAGCGCGAGTACATCCTCGCCTGTGCGGCCCCCGGAATGGAGCCCGCCGAAGCCCTCCGGCTCACCCTGGAGCGGGTGCGGGCCCTGGAGGCGCAGTGGCGGCTCGACGGTGACAGCGCCCTGCTCCAGAGCGCCTGCGGGATGCTGGAGGCCTTCGCCGACTCCTGGCCCGACCAGGAGAACCGCCCGTCCGCACTGCCGCTGCAGCACGGCAGGACGCTGCTGAAACTGGCCGGTGCCACCGAGGACCCGGAGCAGTCCCGGGAGTACGCACGGCAGTCCGCCCGCTCGCTCCGCACGGCGTTCGCCCAGGGCGGCGGACACACCACGGGTACCGAGAACCGCATCGTGCTGGATCTGGTGGACGCCCTGCTCGCCTCGGGCGAGGAGCCGGACGAGGCCGCGCTCCTGACCGGCCAGGCGCTGGAGACCGTACGCGAAGGGCGGCAGCGCGCCCAGTTGCAGACCAGGGCGGGAAGGGTCCGGGCGGCCCGCTACGAGCACACCGGCGACCCGGCCGAACTCGTCGCCGCCGCCGACTGGTTCGCCCGCGCCGCCCGCGGCACCCCGCGCGACTCGCGGGCCCACACCGACCTGCTCGCCGAGTGGGGGGCCACGCTGCTGCGACGCGCCGAGCTGCCGGACGGCGGTGCGTACGTGGGCGCGGCCGTGCGGGTGCTGCGCGACTGCCGGTCCGAGACGCCCGCGGGCGGCGCGCACCAGTCCGAGCGGCTGCTCATGCTCGGCCGGGCCCTGATGCTGCGGCACCGGGCCGCCGCGGACCGGGTCGACCTGCGGGAGGCCGAGCATCTGCTCAGGCTGGCGGCGCAGGAGGCGGCGGCTCCGCTGACGGCGGCCCGTTGCTGGCTGGAGCTGGGCCGGGCCTGCCTGGAGGCCGCCGACGTACTGGACCGTCCGGCCCGGCGGGACGACGCCGCCGAGGCCTTCCGGTCGGCCGCCGAGTCCGCAGCGGAGGCGGAAGCGGAGCAGATGAGTCCACAACAGCTTCAAGAGGCTGTGGAGTTGGGTGCTACAGCCAACCACTGGCGGGGTAAGACCTATGAGAGTGCGGGACGCCCCCGGGCCGCGCGGGACGCGTACCGGGCGGCCCGTCAGGAGTGGCGGAAGCTGCCGGACGGCGGCGGCGCGGCGGGGGAGTCGACCGCCGGGCGGCTGGCCGAACTGGAGCGCTGAGTGCTCAACGACGAGCGCGGGGCGTTGCGTGACCGGTGACGCCCGGTGTGATCCACACGAAGGGCCCGAGGCGGGTCAGGGACGCGGGACCGGCGGTGTGCGCTCAACGGCGAGCGCGGCGCGGCGGTCCCGGTGCTGCACTACGGGGAGGCGTGATGAGCGAGTCGACACGTAAGGACGGGACGGGGGCGACCGGTGCCGCCGGCGAGCTTCCGGATCTGCTGGGCCTCGATCTGGAGTCCCTGCGGACCATGGACCACCCCGTGCTGTCCGAGGTGGTCGCGGATCTGCGAGGCCGCGTCGAACAGCCGCGGGAGATGCTCTGGGGATTCAACAACGCCTTCTGAGGCGGGGCGCCGCCCCGCAGTCACGCGGTCCGGGGCGCCGACGACCACGACTTCACCGCCCGGGACCGACCGGCCCTCGCCGTCCGGCGCGGGGATCGTCCGGCCCTTGTCGTACGACGCGGGGGCCGACCGGTGCCCGCCTCACGGCGCGGGGGCCGACCGGCCCGGGCAGCCGCTTCCGGTTCCGGGCTCCGTCCCGGCAGACGTACAGCACGGGGGTGCCCGAGTGGCTCGACCGACGACGCCGCGGCGCGCGAAGGGGGCGGCGCGCCCGGACCCGGCACCGGTGCCGGTCCCCTCGGACGCGGCCCCCGTGCCCTTCGGGCAGTTCATCGTGAAGGTGCACGGCCGCTGCAACCTCGCGTGCCGCTACTGCTACCTCTACGAGGGCCCCGACGCGACCTGGCGGACCCGCCCCGCCGCCGCCCCGCCCGCCGTCCTCGACCGCACCGCGGACCGGATCGCCGAACACGCGGCCACCCACCGGCTCCGCCATGTCGCTCTCGTCCTGCACGGCGGCGAACCCCTCCTCGCAGGCCCCGACCGGCTGGCCGCCCTCGCCGACCGGCTGCGTGAGCGCGTGCCCGGCCACTGCACCGTCCACGCCACCGTGCAGACCAACGCCACCCTGCTCACCGACGCCGGCGTCACCACCCTCGCCCGGCACGGCATACGCATCGGCATCAGCCTGGACGGCGGCCTGGCCGCACACAACACCCTGCGCACCGACCACGCGGGCCGACCCTCCTGGCCCGCGGCCTCGCGCGGCGCCCGGCTGCTCGCCGACCGCCACCCGGAGGCGTACGCGGGCATCCTCACCGTCGTCGACCCGCGCACCGACCCCCTGGAGATGTACGAGTCACTGCTCGCCCTGCGTCCGCCGGCCCTGGACCTCCTGCTGCCGCACGGCAACTGGACCAGTCCGCCGCCCGGCCTGGCGGACCGGGCCGGTCCGCCCACCGGACCACGACCGGGCCGCGCCACCCCGTACGGCGACTGGCTGTGCACCGTCTTCGACCGCTGGTGGCCGGCCGCCCGCCGGGAGACCCGGATCAGGCTCTTCGAGGAGTGCATCGCCCTGCTCCTCGGGCTGCCCGCCGCCACCGAGTCCCTCGGGCTCGACCCCGTCAACGCGGTCGTGATCGAGACGGACGGATCGATCGAACAGGTCGACTCCCTCAAGTCCGCCTACGACACCGCGGCCGCCACCGGACTCGACGTCTTCCGCCACACCTTCGACGACGCCCTGCGCCACCCGGGCGTCGCCGCACGCCAGGCAGGGGCCGGCGCACTCGCCGCGGTCTGCCGCGCCTGCCCGCTGCTGAACGTCTGCGGCGGCGGCCACTACGCCCACCGCTACCGCGCAGAGAACGGCTTCGTCAATCCGTCCGTCTACTGCGCCGACCTCGACCGGCTGGTCCGCCACGTCGCGGACCGGCTCGCCGACGCAACCGCAGGAGACCCCCCATGAGCTCCGTCGTCCCCGACCGCGCCCTGCGCGAACTCGGCCGCACCGAAGGCACCGCCGACACCCTCGGCCTGCTCGTACGCGACCAGGACACCCGCCGTCTCGTCCTCCTCCGGGCCCTGCTCGACGCGGCAGCCGCAGCGCCGGTGGCCGTGTGCCCGCCCCCACTGCTCGACCGGCTGCACACGGACTGGGCGCTCCTCGAATCCGCCGAGCGCACCGACCGGGCCGCGGTGCGCGCCGTGCTGTTCCACCCCATGACGGGCCCCTGGGCGGAAGGCCTCCTGGCCGGCCTCACCACGCAGACCGCGGCGGGCCCCGACCTCCTCGCCGCCCTGGCCCATCTGACCGCCCTCGCCGCAGCGGCCGCGATCCGCGCCGGGATGCCCGTCACCACCCGGCTCACGGCCCGCGGCGGACAGCTCTCCCTGCCCACACTCGGGGCGGTACGCGCCCAGGACGGCCCGGCCGACATCGCCTTCGAGGAAGGCGAGATGACCGTCCGTCCGGCCGGCGGACCGGCCCTGACCGTCCGAGCCCAGCCGGACGGCACCCTGACCTCCGCCGATCCCCGCTGGCTCCCGGTGCTCATGCTGCACCCCGTGCTGCCCGGCACCGGCCCCGTGCCCCTGGACGACGTCGACCCGTACCGCACGCGCGGAACGGGCCTCGAACGGCACGGACTGAGCGCGGCCACCCACGTCGACGACCAGGAACGCAAGGCCTGGACGGCGTCCTGGGCCGGAGTCGAACCGCTGCTACGGCTCGGCGGCGAACACCGGCTCACCGAAGCGGCCGTGCTGCTGCGCTGCCTCGTCCCGCTCGGCCCGCCGCCCGGCTCGGGACCCACCGGGGAGGCCGCGGCCCACTGCAGCGGCACCCGGCGCGAGGCCTTCGGCGCGGTCCTCAGCAGCAAACCCGCCACCCCTGCCTACTTCGCCTCGACGCTCGTCCACGAGCTCCAGCACACCAAGCTCGCCGCCCTCGGCGCACTCGTCCCGCTGCACCACGAGGACGCCACGCCCCGCCACTTCGCCCCGTGGCGCGCCGACCCCAGGCCCTTCGACGGGCTGTTCCAGGGCGCCTACTCGCACCTCGCGCTCGCCGACTACTGGCAGCGCTTCGCACTCGGCGCCGGCCGCGTCACCCATCGCGACCTGGCCTGGGCCGAACACGCCCGCTGCCGCCAGCAGGTCGGGGCCGTCCTGCCCGTCCTGGCCGGATCGGCCCGGCTGACCACCGAGGGACGCGTGCTCGTCAACGAGATGATCACGCTCTACCACCGTCTGGAGGATTCGCCGCCACCCACGGGTCACCTGGCGCGCGCGGACGCGTACGTGAACACCACGAGGGTGATATGGCAGCAGAGGAACGGATCACCCAGGACCTGAGCAGCCAGGTGATTCCGGCCGGAGCGAGCACGCCCCGGTGTATCTTGAAAAGGCTCGCAACGATGTCAGGGAGACGGTTGAATGCCCGGTACGCGTAAGCAAGTTGGAGCAATCGGGGCGCAGACCGTCACCCTCAGTTTCGCCGGGTTCAACCGGGCCTGGGCGGCATGGATCGCGGACCGCCTGGAGCGCCGCGGAGTGACGGTCGTCCAGCAGCGCTGGGACCCCCAGGTGGAGGTCCCGCTGGAGGACGCGCTGCAGGATCTGACGCTCTCCCGCGGCCGGGTCCTGGTCCTGCTCAGCGACTGGTACTTCCAGCTGGGCCCGCGCAGCCACGAGGAGTGGAACCGGGCCCTGCGCGAGGTTGTCGCCCCCGACCCCGACCGGTTCGCCGCCGTCTCCATCACGACCTCGGCGCTGCCCGGCGCCACCTCCGTGTTCGGCGCCGCCGACCTCACCAACGTCGGCTCGGTAGAGGCCGAACGACGGCTTCTCGTACGCCTGGGCCTGCCGACGACCGCCCAGCCCGAGGGCACCGAGACCCGCACCGGGCCCCGCTTCCCGTTCGACACCCCCGAGGTGTGGGGCGGGGTCCCGCGGCGCAACACCCGCTTCACCGGCCGCGAGGAACTGCTCAGCAAGGCCTACCAGGCACTCCAGGACGCCGGGACGGGCGCCGGTGTGGTCACGCTGCACGGCATGTCCGGCGTCGGCAAGACGCAGTTGGCCGCCGAGTACGTGTACCGGTTCGGTTCCGAGTACGACGTGGTGTGGTGGGTGCCGGCGGACCGGCGCGCGCTGTACCGGCAGAAGCTCGCCGAACTCGCCCCGGAACTGGGCCTGTCCACCGGCGCCGAGTACGGCGAACGCCTGCGCGCGGTCCGGGACTCACTGCGCCGCGGCGACCCGCACGGCCACTGGCTGCTGATCCTGGACGGCGCGGACGAACCCGACCAGATCTGGGACCTGGTCCCGACCGGCCCCGGGCACGTCCTGATCACCTCACGCAACCCGGAGTGGAGCGAACACAACAGCAACCTCGTCGAGGTCCCGGTCTACGAGCGCGAGGAGTCGATCGCCTTCATCCGCCGCAGGGCCCCGCGCCTCACGCACACCGAGGCCGACCGGCTGGCCGAGGCGCTGGAGGACCTCCCGCTGCTGCTCGACCAGACGGCGGGATGGCTGAACGACTCCGACATGTCGGTCGAGGAGTACATCGACCTCCTCGGCGGCGGCATCGACCAGGACGTCGTCAAGGTCTCCGCGGACTTCCCTCTCGCCTTCCAGACCGCCTGGTCGATACTGCTCAACAAACTCCGCGACACCGTCCCCGAGTCCGTCGACCTGCTGCGCCTGTGCAGCTTCTTCGCGCCCGGCTCCATCCCCGTACGGCTGCTGAAGGAAATGCCGTCCGGGGAACTGCCCGAACAGCTCTCGGGCCTGATGAACGATCCGCTGCTGTGGAACAAGGCGATCGGTCAGCTGCGCCAGTACTCCGTGGTCCGCCTGGAGTCGCACGACTCGATCATCGACGACGCGTCCTCCGGCGAGTCGATCTACCTGCACCGCATGGTCCACCAGATCGTCCGCAAGGACATGCCCGACCAGGACCGCCGGGAGTTCATCGACGTCGTACGCCGCGCCCTGGCTGCGGCCGACCCCGGCCGCCCGACGGACACCCGGCTGTGGCCCACGTACGCGGAGATCACCCCGCACCTGAAGTGGGCCGACGTCCTGCGCAGCACGGATCCCGCGGTACAGAACCTGGTGCTCAACTGCCTGCGCTACATGTACCTCTCCGGGGAGTACCGGGCGGGCATCAAGCTGGGCGCGCGCGCCATGGACGCCTGGCGGGAGCTGCTCGGCGAGAACCACCCGCGCGTGTGGGACCTCAGCTACCACTACGCGAACCTGCTGCGGGCCGTCGGTGACTACGCCGGAACGGAGGCCATCGAGCGGGCCGCCGTCGACCATCTCCGGGCCGAGCGGGGCGCGCAGGACCTGGAGCACCTGCGTGCGGCGGGCGGTCTGGCGGCCGATCTGCGGGGGCTGGGGCGGTACGAAGAGGCCCATGAGATGTCCGAGTGGATCCTGGGTGCCTACCGGGAGCTGCTGGGGGACCAGGATTCGCGGACGCTGAACGCGCAGAACAATCTGGGCACGTCCCTGCGTCTCCTCGGCCGGTACAAAGAGGCACTGGAACTCAACCGGCGCACCCTGGACGCGCGTCGGCAGTTGCTCCGCCCGCGCCACAGCTGGACGCTCTACTCGGAGATCAACTACGCCACCGACCTGCGTCTGCTCGGCCGGTACACCGAGGCCGAATCGCTCCAGGCCCAGAGCGCCCGAGTGCACCGCACCGTGATGAACCAGGACAACCCGCAGACCCTGCGCGCCGAGCACAACCTTGCCCTGTGCCTGTACCGCTCGGGCAAGCGGAGCGAGGCAGCGGAGCTCTTCACCCGGGTGCTGGAACGGGGCGAGCGGGTCCTGGGCGAGACCGACCCGCTGACCATGATGTTCGCGGCCAGCCAGAGCTTCTTCGCCCGGGAGCATGCCGACATCGACCAGGCCAGGGCCATAAGCGAGAAGGTCGTGAGTGGATATGTCGACATGCTCGGTGAGGAGCACCCGTATGTCGCGGGCACGCGTGCCAATCATGCTCTGATCCTGCGCAACGTCGGCGAGCGGGACCAGGCGCACCACCTGCTGGAGGAAGCGCTCACCGAGATGGGCCGGGCCGTGGGCGAAAGCCACCCCTGGACCCTGGGCTGTGCGATCAACGCCTCTGCCTTGCGGAATCTCGTGGGTGACCCGGAGTCCGCCGCCGCGCTGACGGACGCGATCAGCACCCGCGCCATCGAGGTGCTCGGCCGCACCCACCCCCTGACGCTCTCCGCGCGCATCGCGCACGCCGCGGACCTGCGCGGCCTTCGTGACCTGCGACATGCGGACAAGGTCGAGTCGGAGGCGCTGGACGACCTGAAGAAGACACTGGGGGACCAACACGTCCACACCGTGTCTGCGCGGTCCCGGGTCCGGCCCTATTGGGACTTCGAACCGCAGATGATCTGATCCATGGATTCATTGATGCAACGTCAGTATCCTTATTGAACAAGGGAGTTGAGCACCCAGGGGGGCGCATGACGGTCGTGGTGGGTTCGGTGTCACCCGGCGAGGACGGTCCGATACCGGTCGTGGTGGACGCCGAGGCGTACACCACGACCCAGTCGCCCGTCAGTGACGCCGACTCGTTGTACGGGAGCGTGGACACCCGGGACGGCGCCGGCGCCGCGCGGCGCGTGCTGGGGGCGGCGGGCGATCTGTACGGCGACGGCCTCGACCTCGCCCGGCGCTGCGCCTCCCAGGCCATGCGCCGGCTGGGTGACCTCGGGGACGGGCTGCGGCCCGACGAGGTCGAGCTCCAGGTCGGCATCACCTTCGAGGCGGGCATGGCCGCGGTGGTGAAGGCCGGTGCGGAGGCGCAGATCCAGGTCACGTTCCGCTGGCAGCCGGGGCGCGAGGAGCAGGCGACCGCCGTGGTGGCCCCGTCGTGAGCGGTGCGGCCGCGGAGGCGATCCTCCCGTACAGCCGTGTCGTCGGGCAGGACGATCTGAAGCTGGCCCTGGAGCTGAACTTCATCGCTCCGGGCATCGGCGGCGTCCTGATCGCGGGACAGCGCGGCACGGCCAAGTCCACCGTGGTGCGGGCCTTCGCGCTGATGACCGGCGGCCGGCTGCCCGTCACCCTGCCGATCAACGCGACCGACGACCGGGTGCTCGGCGGCTGGGAACTGGACGCGCTGATGCGAGGCGAGGCGAAGCGGCAGACCGGACTGCTCGAAGAGGCCCACGAGAAGGGGATGCTCTACATCGACGAGGTCAACCTTCTCGATGACCACATCGTCAACATCATCCTCGATGTCGTCTCCACCGGCGTCCTCTCCGTCCAGCGCGAAGGCATCGACACCGAGACCCATGTGTCGTTCGGGCTCGTCGGCACGATGAATCCGGAGGAGGGCAGCCTCCGGGCCCAACTGCTGGACCGCTTCGGCCTGATGGTGACGACCAGCGAGCTGGACACGGAGGAACGCCACCGGATGATCACCACCGTGCTCACCTTCGAGGAGGAGCGGACCGACCCCGGTTCCGATTGGCTGCGCACCGCCGAGGAGGAGAACCGGCAACAGCGTGAGGGCCTGCTGGCCGCCCGCGGCCGGCTGACCACCGTCCGGCTCGGGACGGACGTCAGCAGGCTCTGTGCCGAGGCCGCTGCCCGGACCGGGGCCGTCGGACAGCGCGGCGACCTGCTGGTCGCCAAGGCCGCCCGGGCACTGGCTGCCAAGGAGGGGGCACCGCGGGTCGAGCCCCGGCACGTGCGCAGGGCCCTGCCGTTCGCACTGCGCCACCGCAGGCCCGATTCCGTTCACGGTTCGGAACTGAGCTGGGGACCGGACGAGGAAGCCGTTCTCGACGAGCTGTTCGGCTGAGCCGCGGATGTCAGCCCGTCCTGAGCAGGCCGAGGATCCCCGGGAGCCGGACGACGTCTCCCGCCGGCTGCTGGCCGCTCTCGTCTGCTCCGCCCTCGAACCGTCCCTCGGCGGCGTCCTGCTCTTCGACCTCCCTCCCGAGCATCTGTCCGCCGTCACCGGGGTGTTCGCCCAGGTACTCGGCCGGGCCGCCGGGCATGGCGCGGGCCGCACCGTGTCACGGACGGTGCTCGACGCGGCTACGGTCGACGAGGACCTGTGGATACGGCCCCGGGTGCACCGCGGACCGAGAGGCGTCGAGTTCTCCTTCGGCCCCGGGCCGCTGGCCGAGACGGGCAACGACCCCCGGCTCGTCGTCGTGCCCGATCTGGCCCGGCTCAGTGTCCCGGGCATGCGGGCGGCCGTTCAACTGCTCGGCGCGGACACCGCCACCCTGGAACACTCCGGCATCCGGCACCACTGGCGGCCCCGCGCCCGATGGCTGGCCTGCTGCCGGGCCGAGGACGTGGAACTGCTCTCCCCGCACCTGCTGGACCGCTTCCCCGTCCGCCTCGCCACCCCGGGACTGCGGCCGCAAGGGGGCGCCGACCCGCTCGGAGCGCTCCCCGACGCCTGGGCCACGGCCCTCGACCCGGCGACGCAGCGCCCCCGCGTCACGCTCTCCGAAGAGTTCGCCCCGACGGTGCTGGAACACCTGGAGGACCGGGAGAACGCCGGACACCGCCGGGCGCTCGCCCTGGCCCGCATCGCCCGTGCGCTGGCCCTGCTGGACGGTGCCGGGCAGGCGGGGGCCGCCGACGGTGTGCCCTCCGGCGGCCCGCTCACGGCCACCGCCGACCATGTCGGCCGGGCCGCCCGGCTGATCCGCCTGCGTACCGTCCACCGTCCGGACGCACCACCCGAAGCGCCTTTGGACCAGGAGACGCCAGTGTTCCCCGAGTCCGGCCGGAACCCGCCCCGGCCCGAGTCGCGTCGCACCCCGGAACCGGGCACCGACACCGGCGTTGCGGTACACGACCCGGAAGCGGAAGTACCGCTCGGCCCCGCCCCGATGGGCGGGGAGCGGCCGGCTTCCGCGTCCCCGTACCCGGAGGACACCGCGGGTCCGGGACCGGAGGGCGGCACGCTCCGGACACCCGCCCGGCGCTCGGCGGGCGCCCGCGCCTCGCGGGGCCCGGTCGTCGGGGTACGGCGCGCCCGCGACCTGTGGGACCTGGCCCCGGTACGTACCGCGATGGAGGCCGCGAAATACCGGGCGGTCCGGGGCGGCGGGGGACCGCTGGTGATCGTCCCGCAGGACCTGCGCGGCTATGTCCGGGCGCCCGAACCGGCGCGGATGCTCACCCTGGTGCTCGACCACACCTGCCGCGGGGGCTGGGACTGGCACACCACGCTCGAACCGTTCCTGCAATGGGCCTACGTCACCCGGGCATCCGTCCAGGTCGTCGAGGTCGGCGGCGAGGGGGAGACGAACGAGCTGCGGGCCGGCGCGTTCACCGCCCGCTCCACCCGGGACCCCCGGATCGCGGCCGCGCTGGCCCGCCCGCCCGGCCGGGCCACTCCGCTCGCGCACGGCCTCGACCGGGCCGCACACGCGCTGCGGCGCACCTTCCGTCACCACCGCGCCGGGCTCGTCGAGGCGTTACTGGTCGTGGTCACCGACGGCCGCGGCAACGTACCGCTGTCCGTGAGCCGCTCCGGCCTGCGTGGCCGGGGCCCGGTCCAACGGGCAGGCGTCGACGACGCCCTGGCCGTGGCCGCGCGCATCCGCGCCCTGGGCCGGAGCCGGCTGCACTGCGTGGTCGTCGACCCGGGCGGGCATCCGCGCACCCGGCTGCCGGCCACGCTGGCGGAGGCCCTCGGCTGCGGCGTCGTCGCGGGCCGGGAGGACCGGGATCCGCAGGTGGCCGGCCATGGGTGAAGACCGCCTGCGGTTGATCCGCAGCATGGTCGCGTCGGCCGCTCAGGCGCTGCCCGGGCAGCGGACCCCGCTGCCGGGCAGGGCGCGCACGGCGGAGCCACAGCGGCTCGGCCCCGCCCCCGCTCACGCCGGCCGGGCGCCGGACACCACGTACGCGCGCATCCTCGTGGTGCGCCACCGCAGGGACGACCCGGGCGATCCGGAGGCATTCGGGGTCCGGGCATGGTGCGACGGCGTGGAAACGCTGCCGTACACCACGGGCAACGGCTTCCTGCGCCCTGTCGATGTCAACCTCGGCCGGGCCCGGCAGGGCGGTGCCCCTCCGTCCGAACTCTTCAAATCCATCGAACGCTGGTCGGGATACCAGAACCTGCTGACGGAGTGGATCAACCGCTGCCGGCGTGCCCATGGTGACGCCCTGCAGATCGTCGTCCTCGACCAGACCGGTTTCGATCTGCCGTGGGAGGCGCTCGTACTGCCTGCGGACCCGGACGCCGGGCTCCGTGACGGGCCTCTGGGCGCGCTCGTCGACGTGGCGCGCTGGCTGGGCGGATTCCCGGACCGAGCGGTTGCGCCGAGGGGCGCGGTGCTGGGCTTCTTCCACGCCGACATGGCCGGTGACCAGGAGTTCTTCCAGGGCTACGACCACCGCCCGCACTTCGGTATCGGGGCCTTCCTCCGCAACCTCGACGACGGCGAAGCACAGCGGACCGGCCTGGTGTACATGGGCTGTCACGGGACGTTCGACGACCAGCTCAGCAAGCTCACCCTGGCCGGTGCGACGTGGGCGGACTATCAGCGGCTCGGTATGCGCCGCCTGCGTCAGGACGCCTCACTGGTCTGCCTCAACGCCTGCCACTCGGGGCGCTTCCTCGACTACAGCGGGGACGGCATGCAGGGACTGCGGGGCTTCACCCAGATCTTCCTCGACAAGGGCGCCGGCGGCTGCATCGTCTCGGCCGGCGAGGTGGGTGACGCCGAGGCCCGGGTCATGATCCGCCAGATCGTCGACACCGTGACCGAAGACCCCGAACGGCCGGTGGCCCGTGCGCTGCGGGCGTTCCGGGCCGAGGTCCACGAGAGGTTCACCGCCGGAGGTGGTGTGCCGATGATGGTCGGGGACGACGGCACGTTCGACGTCGTGGGGCAGCGGAACGTGCTGCGGCTGCTGTACAGCCTGATGTTCCAGTACTACGGGCACCCGTTCAGCACCGTGCGCCTCACCGGGCGCTCCCTCGACGGCACGGACCCGGCCGAGGCGAACGCGTCGTGACCCGGGACGAACGCCCCTTGCTGATCGAACCCGTCGCGGGCTGGCTGCCCGAGGTCGAACCCGGCCTCGTCCAGGCCGTCAGCATCGACCTGCGCGGACCGCTCGACGACCGGGGGGAGGCGGACGGCGACGCGTGGCCGTACGACGAGGAGGAACTGGCCTTCAGCGTCACCCTGGACGGAGCACCCCACTTCGTCTGCGAGGTGCTCGACGACCCGGACGTCATCATGCACCGCTTCGGAGGGACGTACGGTCCGGCGATGTTCCTCGTCACCGCGGGCTCCTCGCCCGGCGACGGTGTGCTGAGGCTGACCGTCTTCAACCAGTGGGGCGCTGCGATACGCAAGGCAGAACTGCCGTGCTCCATCACGGAGTCGGCACCGCCCCCGGCTCCGGCCGATCGCTTCGCCGACCTGCCGGGGAGAACCGGCCCGCCCGGCCGGACCGAGGACTTCGGCCCGTCCGGTCCGCATCCCGGCCCGCTCGGCTCCGGTGCCACCGCCGACGCGCTCGACTCCTGCGTCACCGTCAGTTTCGCCGGGTCCAACCGGGCTTGGGTGGCGTGGATCGCGGACCGGCTGGAGCGGCGCGGGGTGAACGTGAGCCACCAGCGCTGGAACCCGCCGGCCGAGCTGCCGCTGGCGGATGCCCTCCGGGACCTCACGCTCTCCCCGGGCCGGGTTCTGCTCCTGCTCAGCGAGCGGTACTTCCAGCTGGGCCCGCGCAGCCACGGGGAGTGGGACCGGGCGCTGCGCGAGGTCGTCGCCCCCGACCCGGACCGGTTCGCCGCGGTGTCGGTCACCACCGCGCCACTGCCCGGCGCTGCCTCGCTCCTGAATGCGGCGGACCTCACGGGTGTCGGTGCGGACGAGGGGGAGCGGCGGCTGCTGGAGCGGCTGGGTCTGCCCACGACCCCCCTGCCCGATGAGGCCGAGGCGCGGATGGGTTCCCGCTTCCCGGCCGAGATGCCGCAGGTGTGGGGCGGGGTCCCACGCCGCAACGTCCGCTTCACCGGGCGCGAGGAACTGTTCTCCGTCGTGTTCGACACGCTGGAGAACGCTCGGGCCGACGCCGCCGTCGTCACCCTGCACGGACTGCCGGGCGTCGGCAAGACGCAGCTTGCCGCCGAATACGTGTACCGGTTCGGTTCCGAGTACGACGTGGTGTGGTGGGTGCCCGGCGACCGGCGCGCGCTCTACCGGCAGAAGCTCGCCGAACTCGCACCCGAGCTGGGCCTGTCCACCGGGGCGGAGTACGGCGAGCGGCTGCGCGCGGTCCGGGACTCCCTGCGCCGCGGCGACCCGTACTCCCGGTGGCTGCTGATCCTGGACGGCGCGGACGAACCCGACCAGATCCGGGACCTGGTGCCGACCGGCCCCGGACACGTCCTGATCACTTCCCGCAACCCCGAATGGGGCGAGCACGACAGCAACCTGGTCGAGGTGCCTGTCTATGAGCGCGGGGAGTCGATCGCCTTCATCCGCCGCCGCGCCCCACGGCTGACGCCCTCCGAGGCAGGCCGCCTGGCCGAGGCACTGGAGGACCTGCCGGTGCTGCTCGACCAGTCGGCGGGGTGGCTCAACGATGCGGACATGTCGGTCGAGGAGTACATCGACCTCCTCGGCGGTGGCATCGACCAGGACGTCATCAGGGTCTCCGCGGACTTCCCCCTGGCCTTCCAGACCGCCTGGTCGATACTGCTCAACAAACTCCGCGACACCGTTCCCGAGTCCCTCGACCTGCTGCGCCTGTGCAGCTTCTTCGCACCCGGCTCCATCCCCGTACGGCTGCTGAGAACCGTTCCGCGCGGGGAACGGCCGGGGCAGGCAGCGGGCCCGCTGAATGATCCGCAGACCTGGGAACGGGCGATCGGCCAGCTGCGCCGCTACTCGATGGTGCGCGTGGAGACGGACGCGTCCGGCGGGGAGTCGATCCATCTGCACCGCATGGTCCACCAGATCGTCCGCAAGGACATGCCGGAAGACGAACGGCAGCACTGCGCCGACGTCGCCAGTCGTGCTCTTGCCGCCGCCGACCCGGGTGACCCGTCGGAGATCCGTCACTGGCCCGCCTACGCCGCACTCACCTCTCACCTCGAATGGGCGGGGGTCCTGGACAGTGCGGACCCGCAGGTGCACCAGCTGATCCTCAACTGCCTCCGGTACATGTACCTCTCGGGGGAGTACGGCAGCGGCATCCGGTTCGCCCAGCCCGCGACGGAGGCCTGGGAACGGCTGCTCGGGCCCGCCGACCCCCGGATCTGGGCCCTGCGCCACCACTACGCCAACCTCCTGCGGGCCCTCGGCGACTACAGGGGCAGCGAGAGCGTCGAACGCGCCACCGCCGACTTCCTGGCCGCCGAGCGCGGAGAGATGGACCTCGACCACCTGCGCGCCGCCGGCGGTCTCGCCGCCGATCTGCGGGGTCTCGGCCGCTACCAGGAGGCACTGGATCTCTCCGCCTCGATCCTCGAACGTGACCGGCGGCTGCTCGGCCCCGAGGACCCCCGCACGCTCAACGCGGAGAACAACCTCGCCGTATCGCTGCGGCTGCTCGGCCGGTACGAGGAGGCGCGGGAACAGGACGAGCGCACCCTGGCCCTGCGCCGGTCCGTCCTGGCGCCGAACGCACCGCCGACCCTCTATTCGGAGATCAACCTCGCCATGGACCTGCGGCTCCTCGGCCGGCACCGGGAGGCCGAACTCGCCCTGCGCGAGACGGTCGGCCGTCATCTGCGCAGGATGGGCAGCAACAACCCGCAGACACTGCGCGCCCAGTATCACCTGACGCTCTGTCAGTACGCGCTGGAGGGAGCCGTGTCCGCGCTTCCGGCACTCGCCGCGACCAGGCGGAGCGCGCTGCGCCTCCTGGGCGAGCACGACCCCCTCACCCTCCTGATCACCATGGCCGCCGCCACGGCGGAGAGGGAGGCCGGTGAACCCCAGCAGGCCCTGGACCTGCACGAACAGGTGGTGGCCGGCTACCGGCGGATGCTGGGCGACCGGCACCCGTACACGATCGGCGTCCAGGGCAACGCGGCGGTGATGCGGTGGGTCCTCGGCGACCGGGAGGCGGCACACTACGAGACCGAGCGGGCCCGCACCCTGATGGCGGGGGCGGTCGGCGAGGACCACCCCTGGGCCATCGGGTGTGCACTGAACGCGGTGCTGATGCGCACCCGGACGGGCCGGCCGGGTGCCGCACGCGAGCTCGGGCGGGCGAGCTGCGAGCGGGCCAACGAGACGCTCGGCTCCCGGCACCCGCTGTCCGCCGCCTGCTACCGGGCGATCGCGACCGTTCCGACGGACACCGACGCGGAGTTCTTCTGGCCGTTCGAACCGCTCATCACCTGAGCGCCGCCGCACCCGGCCGTCCACGCCGAAGGCCCGGCCCCGCGATCATCTCGCGGAGCCGGGCCCTCGGTTCGTACATGCGCCGGTCAGGCCTCGAAGACCTCCGCGACCAGCTGAGCCTGCTCGGCCTGGTGGCGCTTGGCCGAGCCGACCGCCGGGGACGAGCCGCGCGGCCGCGAGATGCGGCGCAGGCGCTCACCGTGCGGGACGTCGGCGCCGACGGCCAGGTCCAGGTGGTCGATCAGGTTCAGGGCGATGAACGGCCACGCACCCTGGTTGGCCGGCTCCTCCTGGGCCCACAGGTACTTCGCCGCGTTCGGGTACTTGGCGATCTCGGCCTGGAGCTCCGCACCCGGCAGCGGGTACAGGCGCTCCAGACGGATGATCGCGGTCTCCGTGTCGCCGCGCTTCTGGCGCTCGGCCTCCAGGTCGTAGTAGACCTTGCCGGCGCAGAAGACGACCTTGCGGACCGCGCTCGGGTCGACCGAGTCGTCGCCGATCACCGGGCGGAAGCCGCCGGTGGTGAACTCCTCCGCCTTCGACGCCGCCGCCTTGAGGCGGAGCATCGACTTCGGGGTGAAGACGATCAGCGGCTTGTGGTGCGGGTTGTGGACCTGCCACCGCAGAAGGTGGAAGTAGTTCGACGGCAGGGTCGGCATCGCGACCGTCATGTTGTCCTGCGCGCACATCTGGAGGAAGCGCTCCGGGCGGGCGGACGAGTGGTCCGGGCCCTGGCCCTCGTAGCCGTGCGGCAGCAGCAGCGTGACGCCGGAGGTCTGGCCCCACTTCTGCTCGGCCGAGGAGATGAACTCGTCGACGACGGTCTGCGCGCCGTTGACGAAGTCACCGAACTGGGCCTCCCAGATGACCAGCGACTCCGGACGGGCCAGCGAGTAGCCGTACTCGAAGCCCATCGCCGCGTACTCGCTGAGCAGCGAGTCGTAGACGTTGTAACGGGCCTGCTCGTCGGAGAGGTAGAGCAGCGGGGTGTAGTCCTCGCCGGTCACCTGGTCGACGAGCACCGCGTGACGCTGGCCGAACGTGCCGCGGCGGGTGTCCTGGCCGGCGAGCCGGACCGGGGTGCCCTCCATCAGCAGCGAACCGATGGCCAGGGTCTCGCCCATGCCCCAGTCGATCGTGCCGTCCTCCACCGAGGCCGCACGACGCTGCATCTGCGGCATCAGGCGCGGGTGGACGGTGATGTGGTCCGGGATGTTGACCTGCGACTCGGCGATCCGCTTGACGACCTCCTGGGAGACCGCGGTGGTCACGGCCACCGGGAACTCGGCCTGGGGGTCGGACACATGCGGCTGCGCCGGGTGCGACGTGGCCTCGCGGACCTCCGCGAACACCTTCTCCAGCTGACCCTGGAAGTCCTGGAGCGCCTGCTCCGCCTCTTCCAGCGTGATGTCGCCGCGACCGATGAGGGACTCGGTGTACAGCTTGCGCACCGAGCGCTTCTTGTCGATCAGGGTGTACATCTGCGGGTTGGTGAACTGCGGGTTGTCGCCCTCGTTGTGACCGCGGCGGCGGTAGCAGATGAGGTCGATCACGACGTCCTTGTTGAACGCCTGACGGAACTCGAAGGCCAGCCGTGCGACCCGGACGACGGCCTCGGGGTCGTCACCGTTGACGTGGATGATCGGCGCCTCGATCATGCGCGCCACGTCGGTGGCGTACATCGAGGAGCGCGAGGACTCCGGGGCGGCGGTGAAGCCGACCTGGTTGTTGATCACCACGTGGACGGTGCCGCCGGTGCGGTAGCCGCGCAGCTGCGACATGTTGAGCGTCTCGGCGACGACGCCCTGGCCCGCGAAGGCCGCGTCGCCGTGGAGCGCGACGGGCAGGACGGTGAAGTCCGTGCCGCCCTTGTTGATGATGTCCTGCTTGGCGCGGGCGATGCCCTCCAGGACCGGGTCGACCGCCTCCAGGTGCGAGGGGTTGGCGGCCAGCGAGACCTTGATCTGCTCGCCGTCCAGACCGGTGAAGGTGCCCTCGGCGCCCAGGTGGTACTTGACGTCGCCGGAGCCGTGCATCGACTTCGGGTCGAGGTTGCCCTCGAACTCCCGGAAGATCTGCGCGTACGACTTGCCGACGATGTTCGCCAGCACGTTCAGCCGGCCGCGGTGGGCCATGCCGATGACGACCTCGTCGAGGCGGGCCTCGGCGGCGGAGTCGATGACCGCGTCGAGCAGCGGGATGACGGACTCGCCGCCCTCCAGCGAGAACCGCTTCTGGCCGACGTACTTCGTCTGCAGGAACGTCTCGAACGCCTCGGCGGCGTTGAGGCGGCGCAGGATCCGCAGCTGCTCCTCGCGCTCCGGCTTCGGGCGGGGACGCTCCACCCGGTCCTGGAGCCACTTGCGCTGCTTCGGGTCCTGGATGTGCATGAACTCGATGCCGGTGGTGCGGCAGTACGACTCACGCAGCACACCGAGGATGTCGCGGAGCTTCATCATCGTCTTGCCGGCGAAACCGCCGACCGCGAAGTCCCGCTCCAGGTCCCACAGGGTGAGGCCGTGCTCGGTGATGTCCAGGTCGGGGTGCTTGCGCTGGTGGTACTCCAGCGGGTCGGTGTCGGCCATGACGTGGCCGCGGACCCGGTAGGAGTGGATCAGCTCGAAGACCCGTGCGGCCTTGGTGACGTCGTCGTCGTGCGAGGCGTCGATGTCCTTGAGCCAGCGGACCGGCTCGTAGGGGATGCGCAGCGCCTTGAAGATCTCGTCGTAGAACTCGTTCTCACCGAGCAGCAGCTGGGAGAGGATCCGCAGGAACTCGCCGGAGGCGGCGCCCTGGATGACCCGGTGGTCGTACGTCGAGGTCAGCGTCATGACCTTGGAGATGCCCAGCTTGTTCAGGGTGTCCTGCGACGTGCCCTGGAACTCCGCGGGGTAGTCCATCGCGCCGACGCCCATGATGAGGCCCTGTCCGGGCATCAGGCGGGGCACCGAGTGAACGGTGCCGATGCCGCCGGGGTTGGTCAGCGAGGCGGTGACGCCGGTGAAGTCGTCCATGCCGAGCTTGCCGTTGCGGGCCCGGCGGACGATGTCCTCGTAGGCCTGCCAGAACTCGAAGAAGTTGAGTGTCTCGGCCTTCTTGATGGCCGCGACGACCAGCTGGCGGTCGCCGTTCGGCTTCACCAGGTCGATGGCGAGGCCGAGGTTGACGTGCTCCGGCTTCACCAGGGTCGGCTTGCCGTCCTTCTGGGCGAAGGAGTAGTTCATCGCCGGCATGGCCTTGAGGGCCTGCACCATCGCGTACCCGATGAGGTGCGTGAAGGAGATCTTCCCGCCGCGGGCGCGCTTGAGGTGGTTGTTGATGACGATGCGGTTGTCGAAGAGCAGCTTCACCGGGACGGCACGGACGGACGTGGCCGTCGGCAGTTCCAGCGAGGCGTTCATGTTCTTCGCGACTGCGGCGGACGGGCCGCGCAGCGTCACGTACTCCGGACCTGCCGGGGCCTCGGTGGCCGGGGCGGCGGGAGCCTTCGCGGCCGGAGCCGGTGCGGCCTTCACCGGAGCCGCCGGGGCGGCAGGTGCGGGCGCGGCCGGTGCGGGCGCCGGAGCGACGGGTGCGGCCGGAGCCTTGGCCGCGGGTGCGGCAGGCGCGGCCGGAGCCGGTGCGGTGGCGGCCGGAGCCGCGGGCACCGCAGCCCCCGCGGCTGCGGCGCCGGGAACGGGCTTGTCCGCCGTGCCGGACGTACCCGGCTTGTAGTCGGCGAAGAAGTCCCACCAGGCGCGATCGACCGAATTGGGATCCTGGAGGTACTGCTGGTAGATCTCGTCGACGAGCCACTCATTGGGGCCAAAAGCCGCAGCCGGGTTCGTACCCGGGCTGGCTTGGTCGGTGGAGATGCTCGAGTTACTGGGGGACTGAGACGACACGGCGGCAACCGCCCTCTTCCGCTTCACAAGGTGATGGACAGCGGAAATCAAGGCTACGCCTCCCCGGCCGTTCCATGCAGGCCGGGCCGGTCTTCGTCGTGCAAGTCACATCGAAAGTCGGGTTTCGGGGCAGGAAATGGCGGGAAACAAGCTTGGTTCCGCTTCACTCCGGGTACGCGAGACCGCAGTTACGGCCCCTTCGACCGTACCCCTTGAACAGAACACGTAGAACGCGCCCTTCCGGTTCGAACCCTATGTCAACCTCGCGGCTGACGGATCCCCGGAAGAGTGACGCGTATGCGGCAGCCGCGAGCCGATTCGGCCACACCGATCCGGCCGCCGTGCAGATCCACCGCCCAGCGGGCGATCGCCAGGCCCAGTCCCGTACCGCCGTCGCTCCCCGGACCGTGCGGAGAGGGCACCTCGCCCCGGTTGAACCGCTCGAAGACCCGGTGGCGCTCGGACTCCGGGATGCCGGGGCCCTCGTCCATGACCTCCAGGTGCAGCGACTCGGGCTGCCCGCCGCGCCGGGCGCGCACGGTGACCCGGCCGTGCGGCGGGCTGTGCTTCACGGCGTTGTCGATCAGGTTGGCCACCACCTGGTGCAGCCGCTCGGCGTCCGCGTGCGCGGTCAGCTCCGGTGGCGACACGTCCAGGTGCAGATGCACGTCCGTACGGGAGTGGTTGCCGGAGCCCGAGGACAGCCGGCGGTGCGCGGCGGCGAGGTTCGCCTCCTTGAGGACCCCCGACAGATACGGCCACACCTCGAAGCGGCCGGCCTTCAGCGTGACCACGCCGTTGTCCAGCCGGGACAGGTCCAGCAGCGTCTCGACCAGCCTGCCGAGCCGTTCCGTCTGTTTCAGGGCCGTGCGCATCGTCTCCGGATCGGCCGCGGACACCCCGTCCACGACGTTCTCCAGCACGGCTCTCAGTGCCGCGATGGGCGTGCGCAGCTCATGTGAGACATTCGCCACCAGCTCCTTGCGGTGCCGGTCCACGGCCGCCAGGTCGTCGGCCATCAGGTTGATCGTCTGCGCCAGGTCGCCGAGCTCGTCGCGCCGGTCGGCGCCGCTCACCCGTCTGGTGTAGTCGCCGTGCGAGATCGACCGGGCGACGGCTCTCATCTCGTCCAGCGGCGCGGTCAGACCGTGCGCCACGAACTGGGTGATCAGCAGCGTCGCGATCACCGAGAACACCGTGATGAAACGGAGCTCGGTGCGCGTGCGCATCGCCACCATGATCAGCCCGGTCGTGATGAACACCGAGACCACGACCAGCGTGCCCAGCTTCGCCTTGATCGAGAACGGCCGAAGCCCCGGTCCCGGCGCGGTCATGGCGCCGGGGTCTCCAACGCGTAGCCGACACCGTGCACGGTACGGATCCGCTCCGCGCCGATCTTCCGGCGCAGCGCCTTGATGTGGCTGTCGACGGTACGGGTGCCCGAGGCGTCCGCCCAGTCCCAGACCTCCGCCAGCAGCTGCTCCCGGGAGAGCACCGCGCGCGGGGTGTTGGCCAGGCAGACCAGCAGGTCGAACTCGGTGGGCGTCAGGTGCACGTCATCGGCGCGGACCCGCACCCGGCGCTGCGCGTGGTCGATCTCCAGCTCTCCGAGGCGCAGTATCCCGCTGCGGGGGGTCACGGCGGCCAGCGCGGCCCGCTCCACCCGGCGCAGCAGGACATGGACCCGGGCAGCCAGCTCACGCATGGAGAACGGCTTGGTCATGTAGTCGTCCGCGCCGACGCCGAGGCCGACCAGCATGTCGGTCTCGTCGTCGCGCGCGGTCAGCATCAGTACCGGCACCGGGCGCTGGGCCTGCACGCGCCGGCAGACCTCCAGGCCGTCGAAGCCGGGAAGCATGATGTCGAGCACCATCAGATCCGGCTGCCAGGCCTCGGCCGCGTCCACGGCCGCGGGGCCGTCGAGTGCGGTCTGCACCAGGAAGCCCTCGGCCCGCAGCCGGGCGGCAATGGCATCGACGATCGTGGCGTCGTCCTCGACCACCAGCACGCGGCGCTGCGCGCCCGGGGTGGCCGCGACACCTGTGTGGGTGGTGTGTGTCTGTTCCATCGCCCCGCCCCTGCCCGTTCTCACGGAGGCCATTCCCCCGGACGTACGGTTCTCGCTCGTGAATTTCGTGGGTGATCCCGCTATCGGTCAGCAGCGTAAAGGCAGCGGAGGGCTCCCGGCTACGCAGGGTGCAAGCCGACGGGGGCGGGCCGGGCGAACAGTGGAGGCGGAGTGTCGCGCTTGTGGCGCTTGGCCCCTGGGCGTCCCGGGGGCCCGCATACCCGGCGGGGGGTTGTCAGGCTGCTCGAATTGCGAGATGGACCACGTCGGGCACACCTCGGGCAACGCCTACTTCTTCCGTCCTTACTCCACGGAATCCGGCATTCCGCAAGGCCTGTTCGAACTCCTTGGACGGCTGTGCGGACCACACCGCGAGCACCCCGCCCGGGGTGAGCCGCGCGTGGCAGTCGGCGAGCCCGGCGGGCGAGTACAGATTTCCGTTGTCGTCGGTGACGGTCCAGTCCGGTCCGTTGTCGATGTCCAGACACAGTGCGTCGTAACGGTCCGTAGTCGTACGGAGGTGGGCGACGAGGTCCGTCGTCAGGACCACGGTCCGCGGATCGGCCAGCGCCGCCCCCGAGATCCCGGCCAGCGGCCCCTCCCGGTGCCAGTCGACGATGGCCTGCTCCCGCTCGGCCACCGCGATCCGCCCCCACCTCGGTTCGGCGGCGGCCCGGGCGAGCGAGAACCCGACGCCCAGCCCGCCGATGAGCACCGCCGGGGCGGTCCGGCCCGCGGGCAGCGCGTCGAGCGCGGCGTCGACCAGCAGCCGCTCGGAGCGCCCGTCCGAGGTGTCCATCAGGAAGCACCCGTTCGCGATGATCTCGAAGTCGTCGCCCCGCCTGCGCAGGACGACCTCCCCGTACGGTCCCTCGCGGCGGTCCAGAGTGACGGGGGCGAGGGCGTCGGGGCCGAAGGTGAGGGGCATGGCGCTGGTCTCCGGTGGATGGTGGTCGCTGTTCCCGCCATCCTGTCGCCTGCCGCAGCGGCCGGGCCAGCGGTTTCCCCGAACGGGGGCGGGTTCAGCCGCGTTCGCGGCGCGGCCCGCGTACGGCGAACAGCACCGCCCCCGTCGCGTAGGCCACCGAGGCCACCACCCACGCCCCGGTCTGCGGCCCCGGCTGCATCAGCCAGGCCCACACGGAGGCCGCGCCGCCCGGAGTGCGGGGGGCCGCCAGGTACACCGCGCCGCCGTAGACGGTCATCGGCAGCCAGCTCAGCCGGGCGCCGATCAGGGCGGCGGAGGCGGCCGCCACCCCGGTGGCACCGAGCACGTTGCGGATCATGCCGGGGGCGCCGAACGACTCGGGATGCCCGGGGACGGCCAGCGCGAGGGCGGCGGCGGCCGGGACGGTGAGCGCGAGCAGATGCAGCAGCCGCCGGGGCCACCAGCGGCGCACGGCCGTGCGGTCGAGCTCGTCGGCGGGGGCGTACAGGCTGGTGCCGATGGCTGCCGACACCAGCAGTGGGGCGAGTACGAGGACGGGGACCCGGGCGCTGTGGTTGAAGTAGGTCCGGCTTACCAGCCAGTCGGCGGCCCAGGCGGCGACGAGCACGATGCAGGCCAGAGCGGCAACGGTACGGGGGACGGTTCGGGAGCGCAGATAGAGGACGGGAACGGTGCCGGGTACGCGGTTCACAGGGTCGGCACCTCGGACGGGACGCAGCTTTCGCGCGTAGCGAGGAAGCGGCCGAGCCAGGCCCGGCGCTCGGCGGCCGGCAGGGCTTCGAGGCGGCGCTGCTGCGGGGTCTTCTCCGCGTGGACAGCCAGGGCGCCGGGGCCGGCGAGCCAGCTCCTGACGGCGTCGTCGGTGTACACCACCCGTAGCGTGTCCGCGGACTCGGCGGATCGGCAATTCCGCGGCGGCACCACGCCGTAGGACACCTGCAGGGCGAAATCCTCCGCGTGCCGCAGCCGCCCGCGCACGACGTACCAGCCGATGTTCGGCGTGGGCACGCGGGCCTCACCGGAAGCGCGCGAGGGCTCCTGGTCCACATAGCGGGCCGGTGCGCCCGGCACTCCGTCCAGCCGCCCGAACAGTCCGGCCAGCGCTTGCGAGACCTGCGGCAGCACGGCCCGGCCGTACTCGGTCAGGCAGATTCGGGGGACACCGTCCGTGCAGACGCGTCGCGCGGCAGCCGGGTCGTGCCGCACCAGGTCCTCGCCGGTGTGCAGGAGGAGTGGTGCGACGGCGGCGGCCAGGGCGAGCGGTACGACGGCGAGGAGCCTGCGCCGAACCGCATGGGCGACCAGCGCGGCCACGGCGAGACCGCAGGTCCACGCCACCATGACCGGGGCGAACCACCACACGGGCAGCATTCCGTCGAGCATGTACTGCTCGGCGGGGTCGAGATACCGCCACGGCATTTCGGAGTAGAGCGGCACACCGAGGACGAGGTACAGCACCATGGCAAGGGCGGGCGGTGCCAGCCGCCACCGGCACCGCTGGCCGACGACGAACCCCACCAGGCCGACGGCCACCAGGAAGGCACTGTCCACCACGGCGAACGACGGGAACGGACTCCCGCCCGCGGCGTACGGCCAGGTGGCGAGCAGCGCGGCGGCCAGCGCGGCGAGATATCCGATGACCGCCCACAACGTGACCGGCAGGGCGGCCACCAGCACCCGCGCCGACCGGGCGCGCGGGGTGGAGCTCCAGAGCTCGTCGGTCGAACGCCGGTGGTCGCGGGCGCCCTGCCAGCAGGAGGCGGCAGCCACCAGCGGACCGGCGAGCAGCGTCGCGGTGGAATGGAGCAGCGCCTGGGTCTCACCCCAGCTCCCCTGCCACGTATCGGCCTTGGCCGCCATGGTGACGGCGAGGATGACCGCCGTACAGGCGCCGGTCCACGGGGCGATGCCACGGCGCAGTTCGGTGCGCAGCGCGAGGAGCGTCGAACGGTGAGCAGCGCGTGAACGGGTGGACGCGGGGCCGGGGGAGTGCTGTCGCTCGTCGGCGGGGGCATCGGTCGTCGTCATCGGACACCCGCCTTCGCACGGTGGGTGTGCAGGGCGGCGGTGTAGCCGCGCTCGATGGGGCTGCCGTCGAGCGCGTCCCCGTCGCCGCCCAGGGCCGCCAGTTCGGCCGTCGTTCCCCGGTACGCGATCCGGCCCGCCTCGACCAGCGTGACATCGGAGCAGGCCGTGGCCACGTCCTCGACCAGGTGCGTGGAGAGGATCACCGTGGCCCGGTCGCCGAGCTCCCGCATCAGGGTGCGGAACTCGACCCGCTGCTCCGGGTCCAGGCCCGCGGTCGGCTCGTCGAGCAGCAGCAGATCCGGTTCGTTGACGATCGCCTGGGCGATGCCGACGCGCCGCACCATACCGCCGGACAGGGTCTTCATCCGGGCGTCGATCCGGTCCGTCAGGCCCACCCGTTCCACGGCCCGTTCCACGGCGCCCGCGATCAGGGCGCCGTCCATCTCCTTGAGCCATGCCACATAGGCGACGAACTCGCGGACCGTGAAGCCCGGGTAGTAGCCGAACTCCTGCGGCAGATAGCCCAGCCGGCGCCGGACCGCCGCGCGGCTGCGGTGATCCGCCTCCGCGCCCACCTCGCTGCCCAGCAGTTCGATCCGCCCGGAGGTGGGCGCGGCGGCCGTGGAGACCACTCTGATCAGCGACGTCTTGCCCGCCCCGTTGGGCCCGAGGAGTCCGTGCACACCTGGGGTGAAGTCCAGGTCCACGCCGTCCAGGGCAGTCGTCCGGCGGTGCCGGACCGTCAGCCCGGTGACCTTGACGGTGCTGCTCATGCGATCACGCTCATGACTTCTCCAGATGGTCGAATGATCGGCGGCGCAGGGCCAGCAGCCCGGCGCAGAGCACGGCCGCCGCCGCCCAGCAGCTCTGCGCGGCGGCACCCGCGAGGTACCGGGTGGCCGGCTCGGCCGCGTCGAGGATCCGCGACGGTGACGTACCGAAGGCCGGCAGCAGGACGGCGGCGGCCCAGCATGCGGCCACGGACGAGGCACCCGTGCGGCAGCCGACGTACGAGCCGAGCGTCAGCGCCCCGAGCGTCATGGCGAGCCCGGGCAGCAGCCAGGCCACCGCCCCCGGTCCGCCCGCGGACGAGGGCAGCGCCGCCCCGGCGAGCGTGAGCACCGGGACGGCCACCGCGAGTACCGCAGCGGTCCTGACCAGCAGCAGGCGGAGCCCGCCGCCCGGGGTCGTGGTGACGATCTCGTGCATCGGGTCGGCGGAACGCCCGTACGAGACGCCGACCCCGGCCAGCGGCAGTACCGGCGCGACGACGAGGAGCAGCGGGCGGACCGCGCCGCCGAGTCCGCCGACGTACGCCAGGGCGAGCGCCCCGAGCGCCACGAGCAGCAGCGCTCCCGCCCACGCCCCCCGGAGCGCGGGGCCGGCGGCCCACAGGATCCGCCCGAGCCGGGAGGCGGGCCCCGGCAACCGCAGGGCTTCCCGCGCCGGTTCCCTCTCCGCGGCCGCGAGCACCGCGCTGCGGACCTCCGCCAGCAGCGGTGCCGCGGCCCCCCGGCCGCGTACCGCCGCCGACACCCGGTCCGCGCAGCGCGAGCACGACTCGACGTGCTTCTCCAGCGACCACGCGTCGGTCTCGGCCGCGGCCCCCTCCGCGTACCGTCCGGCCAGTTCGTCTCCCACGTGCCAGGCAGTCATGCCGTGCCTCCCAGCGGTCCGTTCTCCACGACCAGCAGCTCCAGCGCGGCCCGCAGTTCGCGCCGGGCCCGCGACGCACGGGTCTTGACCGTCCCCTCCGGTATGCCGAGCAGCCGGGCTGCCTCCCGGGTCGTCAGCCCGTCGATGACCGTCGCCCGCAGGACCTCCCGGAGTTCCGGCGATATCCGGTCGAGCGCGGCGCCCACGTCGCCGTACTCCAGACCGGCCAGGACCCGGTCCTCGGCGGACGGCACGGCGGCCGCCCACTGCGCACCGTCGGCGTGCTCGGCCTTGGCCACGCGTTCCGTCCTGGCCCGGCTCCGCTGCGCGTCGACCAGCCGGCGGGCGGCGATCACCCAGAGCCAGCCGCCGGCCTCGGCACCGCGGTGCGAACCGGCGGAGCGCCAGGCCGTGACGAAGGTGTCCTGCAGTACCTCCCGCACGGTCTCGGCGTCCGCGCACCGGCGCTTCAGCCGGGCCAGCAGCCAGCCGGAGTGCCGGTCGTAGAGCGCGGCCAGGGCGGCCGTGTCCCCCTGCGCGACGGCACGCAGCAGCGCCTCGTCGTTCCGGTCGTCCCCTGCGGGGTGCACGTGGCTCACACTTCCTCTATCGGAGCCGGGAGCCCGGGCGGTTCACGTACCGCGCGTCCGGATGCGGTCAGGGGCGTGGCGCCTTCTCGCCGTGCACCGCGATGTGCTCGGCCGCCAGCCAGGGCGCGAGGTCGTCGACGAGCAGGGACAGGACGGCCGGGTCGGCGCTCGGGGTGCGGCCCGTCCGCGCGGCCAGCCGCATCTGTTCGGCCCGTTCGGGAAGGTGCGGGTGGTAGCGGGCGAACAGCTCGGCCGACTCGGCCAGGTCGCTGGTCCAGCCGCCCCACTGCGGCATGACCAGGGTGAAGCCGGTACGGACGATCCGGCGGGCGACTCCCCGGCTCAGGGTGCGTCGCGCGGCGTCCGTGGTGGCCTCGGCGGCCCGCTCGCGCCAGCGCGGGAGCGCCAGGCACAGGTCTCCGTTGGTCTCGCGGGCGAGCAGCGAGGTCGGCCGGTAGCGCGGCAGCCGGGCGGCGAGGTCGTCGCCGAGCAGCGGAGTGCACAGGCATGCGACGAAGAAGCCCATGTCGTGGCGTTCGAGTGGGCTGAGCAGCGTGTCCGCGCCGAAGAGCAGGATGCCGACGCCGTCGATCCCGTCGAACGCCGCGTCCAGGGCGGTCTCGACGGCATCGGCGTCGGCGCGGTCCGGCCCGGTGGGCTCCTCGCGCAGGGCGAGCAGCAGGTCCAGGTCGGAGACCCCGGGCGTGGCCGTGCCGCGCGGGATGCTGCCGTAGACGTAGGCGCTGTCCAGCCGGGCGGGACCGAAGACCTCGGTGACACGGGAACGGGCCGCGGCCACGACCGGCGCGAACGCGGGCCGCACCCGGCCGAGCGAGCCCTCCCGGGCGATCGTGCCGTCCCGGTTCAGTCCCCGCTCCTCGTTCATGACGACATTCTGCCGAGCGGCCGCGGCGCCGCGAACGTCACCTCCGCGGCCCGCGCCGTGACATGGGCGTCCCCACTGATCGCCCAGGCCGCGACGCGTGAGACCACGGCCGCCGGGACCGCCTCGCTGATTCCGGGGGCGGCCGGGATGTCCTGCGTGGCGTGTGCGTCGTGGGGGAGGACGACCCGGTAGCCCAGCGCCAGCGCCGTGCGGGCCGTGGCCTGGACGCACATCTCCGACATCACGCCGCAGACCGCGACCGCCCCGACGCCCGCCGCGCTCAGGACGGAGCCCAGCGACGTCCCCGCGAAGCCGTCGTCCCGCGTCTTGCGGATCACGGACTCCGTGGGGCCCGTCCGGACCGGCAGGTGGAGCGCCCAGCCGGGGGTGTGCGGCTCGTCGCCCGAGCCGGGGGCGCCGTCGTTCTGCAGATGCACGACGAGCGCGCCGCTCCGGCGTGCGCGGGCGATCAGGTCCGCCGTCCGCTCCAGCAGTCCGGCCGCACCGGGCACGGCCCTGCCCCCGGTCACCCCGGCCTTCTGGACGTCCACGACGAGCAGGGCCTGGCACGGGGGAGCGGTATCGGTCATGGGGCCATCGTGTCCGGCGGCGACTTCGTGTTCCACGGGATTTCGCGCGGCCTCGGGATTTCGCGCGGCCCCGGGACGTTGCGCGGCCCCGGGATGTCGAGTGGCACCGGGACGTCGAGCGCCCCGGTCCGCGGGCGGAGGGACTAAGGCGCCCGGGCCCGGCGTTGGACCAGGGCAGGACGCGGCAGTCGCACGTGATCGCTCACAGCGAACACGCCCCGGGAACATTGAGCGGCTCACAAGCATTGAGTCCACATAGCTCAACTTGAGTGCCGAAGGGGAGATCATGGCTACTGAGTCCAACGCCGTCACACCGCTGACCCTGCCCGTGCTGCCGCTCGATGACGAAGTCGTGCTGCCCGGGATGGTGGTGCCTCTGGACCTGTCCGACAGCGAGGTGCGTGCCGCCGTGGAGGCCGCGCAGGCCGCAGCCCGTGAGGGCGGCGGCAAGCCCGAGGTGCTGCTCGTTCCGCGCATCGACGGGACCTACACCGGGATCGGTGTCATCGGGACCGTCGAGCAGGTCGGACGGCTCTCGGACGGCGACCCGGGTGCCCTCATCCGTGGTCGCGGACGCGTACGGATCGGGGCCGGGACCAGCGGGCCCGGTGCCGCGCTCTGGGTGGAGGGGACCCGGGTCGACGGCACCGTCCCCGAACCCCTCCCCGGAGCCGTCGCCGAACTGGTCAAGGAGTACAAGGCCCTCGCCACCAGCTGGCTGAAGACGCGCGGCGCCTGGCAGGTCGTGGACCGGGTCCAGCAGATCGAGGACGTCTCCGCCCTCGCCGACAACTCCGGATACTCCCCCTTCCTGACCACCACCCAGAAGGTGCAGCTCCTGGAGACCGCCGACCCGGTCGCCCGGCTGAAGCTCGCCATCCAGTGGCTCGGCGAACACCTCGCCGAGCAGGACGTCGCCGAGTCCATCGCCAAGGACGTCCAGGAGGGCGTCGACAAGCAGCAGCGCGAGTTCCTGCTGCGGCGCCAGCTCGACGCCGTACGCAAGGAGCTCTCCGAACTCAACGGGGACCCGGAGGACGAGTCCGACGACTACCGGGCACGCGTCGAGGCCGCCGACCTTCCCGAGCACGTCCGCGAGGCCGCGCTCAAGGAGGTCGACAAGCTGGAGCGTGCCTCGGACCAGAGCCCCGAGGGCTCCTGGATCAGGACCTGGCTCGACACCGTCCTGGAACTGCCGTGGAGCGAGCGGACCGAGGACGCCTACGACATCAAGGGCGCCCGGGAGATCCTCGACGCCGAACACGCGGGCCTGCAGGACGTGAAGGAGCGCATCACCGAGTACCTCGCGGTGCGCAAGCGCCGTGCCGACCGTGGTCTGGGTGTGGTCGGCGGCCGGCGCGGCGGTGCGGTGCTGGCCCTGGTCGGGCCGCCCGGGGTCGGGAAGACCTCGCTCGGCGAGTCCGTGGCGCACGCCATGGGGCGCAAGTTCGTCCGCGTCGCCCTCGGTGGTGTCCGGGACGAGGCGGAGATCCGGGGCCACCGCCGTACGTACGTCGGCGCGCTGCCCGGCCGCATCGTCCGCGCCATCAAGGAGGCCGGCTCGATGAACCCGGTGGTCCTGCTCGACGAGATCGACAAGGTCGGCTCCGACTTCCGGGGCGACCCGGCGGCGGCGCTCCTCGAAGTGCTCGACCCGGCCCAGAACCACACCTTCCGCGACCACTACCTGGAGGTCGAACTCGACCTCAGCGATGTCGTCTTCCTGGCCACGGCGAATGTGCTCGAAGCCATTCCGGAGGCGCTGCTCGACCGGATGGAGCTGGTCAGGCTCGACGGCTACACCGAGGACGAGAAGGTCGTCATCGCCCGCGACCACCTGCTCCCGCGCCAGCTGGAGCGGGCCGGTCTGGAGAAGGACGAGGTCGCCCTCGACGAGTCGGCGCTGCGGAAGCTGGCCGGCGAGTACACGAGGGAGGCCGGGGTCCGGAACCTGGAGCGGGCCGTCGCCCGGCTGCTGCGCAAGGTCGCGGCCCAGCACGAGCTCGGCGACCGGGAGCTGCCGTTCACGGTGACCGACCAGGAGCTGCGCGGGCTCATCGGCCGGCCGCACCACGTCCCCGAGTCCGCCCAGGACCCGGCGGAGCGCCGTACCGCGGTGCCGGGCGTGGCCACCGGGCTCGCGGTGACCGGGGCCGGGGGTGACGTGCTCTTCGTGGAGGCGTCGCTCGCCGACCCGGAGACCGGGGCGTCCGGACTGACCCTCACCGGTCAGCTCGGCGACGTCATGAAGGAGTCCGCGCAGATCGCGCTGAGCTTCCTGCGCTCGCACGGCGCGGAGCTGGAACTGCCGGTCGCCGACCTCAAGGACCGGGGCGTGCACATCCACTTCCCGGCGGGCGCGGTCCCCAAGGACGGCCCGAGCGCCGGCATCACCCTGACGACCGCGCTGGCCTCGCTGCTCTCCGGACGGCTGGTCCGTACGGATGTGGCGATGACCGGTGAGGTGTCGCTGACCGGACGCGTCCTGCCGATCGGCGGCCTGAAGCAGAAGCTGCTCGCCGCCCACCGCGCGGGCATCACCACCGTGGTGATCCCGCAGCGCAACGAGGCCGACCTGGACGACGTCCCCGCCGAGGTGCTGGACACGCTGGAGGTCCACCCGGTCACGGACGTCCGCCAGGTCCTGGAGATCGCCCTCGCCCCGGCCTCGGCCCCGGCGGAGCGGAGGATCCCGGCCGCGGCGTAGGTGTCACGGCGTGACGGGCGTGGCACCACGGACACGGCCGGTACGGGCGGCCCGTCTCCCCCTCGCGGGGAGGCGGGCCGTTCCGCGTGAGCGGCGGTGGCTCAGGGGCGGTAGATGGTGCCCGGGACCGGCTCGGCCGGGGCCATCAGTTCAGGGACGGTGACGAAGGTGTAGCCGCGCTTCTTCAGTTCCTCGATGATGCCGGGCACCGCGGGCACCGTGCCCTTGTAGATGTCGTGCAGCAGGATGATGCCGTCCTTGGTCGCCTGGTCGAGGATCCGCTTCTTGATGAGCGCGGAGTCCGTCGTCGAGTAGTCCTTGGCGGTGGCGTTCCACAGGATCTGGGAGAGCCCGAGGTCCTTGCTGATCCCGGAGACCGTGTCGTCGGTGCGGCCCTGCGGCGGACGCATCAGCCGGGGCTTCTTGCCGGTGATGGCCTCGATCGCGTCCTGCGTCTTCTTCAGCTCGGCGCGTATCTCCGCGGGCTTCTTGTCCGTCAGGATCTCGTGCGACCAGGTGTGGTTGGCGACCTCGTGGCCCTCCGCCTCGATCCGGCGGACGGTCTCGGGGTGCTTCTTCACATGGTTCTTGCCCAGCAGGAAGAACGTCGCGTGGACCTTCTCCTTCTTGAGGATGTCCAGCAGGTGGGGGGTGTCCTCGGCCGGCCCCGCGTCGAAGGTCAGGGCTATGCACTTCGCCTTGCGGCAGTCGACCGGCCCGAACGAGCCCTTCGCGTCCGATCCGGCGTCACCGCGGGCGGATCCGGGGGCCGTGGTCTCCATCGAACAGCCGCTCAGCGTCAGCGTGAGCGCCGTCACAAGAGCGACGGCCAACCCCGTACCGATCGACTTCGTCCTACTGGGCAAGGCGGGTCACTCCCTCATTGCTTACGTCGCACTTATGTGCGGACTGCAACGACTATACATAGCGCGTATACATGCGGTGTATAGGGGGTCGGGTGTGAGGGCACGAGGCCGGTGGAGGGCCTTCATGCCTGGTCGGAGACGTGCGTGCGAACGGAGCGGAGCCCGGTGACGGGGTGCGTCACCGGGCTCCGTGGAGAAGAGGCGCGGGGTGGCTAGCCGTTGGCCAGCGCCTGTACGCGGTCGAGGGCGCCGTTGAAGTGGTTGTGGTCGCCGACCGTCGGGCCGGACGAGGTGTACTGCCACATCGTGTAGAAACCCCAGCCGGCCGGGAGCGTTCCGACCGTGGTGTTGTAACGGGCCACCCAGAGCGGGTTGGTGGCACCGAAGGCGGCGCTGTTGCCCGTGCAGGACTGCCACCAGCTCGTCGCGGTGTAGATGACCGCGTCACGCCCGGTGCGCGCCTTGTAGGTGTTCACGAAGTCGCGGATCCAGGAGACCATCCCGGCCGCGGTCTTGCCGTAGCACTGCGCGCCGTACGGGTTCCACTCGATGTCGAGCACGCCGGGCAGTGTCTTGCCGTCCCTGGACCAGCCGCCGCCGTGGTCCACGAAGTAGTTGGCCTGGGTGGCGCCGCTCGTGGTGTCCGGGGTGGCGAAGTGGTACGCGCCGCGGATCATCCCCACGTTGTACGAGCCGTTGTACTGCTGCGCGAAGTACGGGTTCGTGTAGTACGTGCCCTCGGTGGCCTTGGTGTAGGCCCACTTCACACCACTGTTCCAGAGCGTCGACCAGGCGACGTTGCCCTGGTGGCTGCTCACGTCCACGCCTTCGGTCTGGGCGGCGAGGGTGGTGGCCGAGCCGCCCAGGTTGCCCTGGCCGTCGTGGGCGATGACGCCCATGCCCATCGTGGCCGTGCCCCGGGCGGGCTTCGCGGCGCCGCCGGCGGTGGGGGACGCGCCGGCGGCGCCGGGCAGGGCGATGAGGAGGGAGAGAGCTGCGAGCAGAGTTCCCGCCGCGGCGAAGCGCGAGCGACGGGCGGTCGTGGAGCCGGATCTGTGCACGGGCATTGCGTGCCTCCGAGGCCTCAGTGGGGGGATCTACTGATCCGGGGCACGGCGGACGCACCCCTTGCGGCATGCCATGGTGTGAACATGCCATGCATGACGCTACGCACGTAGACCCGGGTGGCGGAAGAGGGCCTGGGCGGTGCCGTTGGTCTACTCCTGCGAAATACTGGTGGAGCTGCGGCGATGACCGGCGGCGAAAGAAACTTTCAGTGGCGGGAAAGCTCATGAGGGGTGTTGACGTGCACGGGAGCGAACGCGGGAGTGAACCCGGCGCAACCGGGGGAAGTGGTGTGGACCACGAGTTCCTCGCCCTGGAGCTGGAGTTGGCGGTCTTCCTGCGCCGTGCCCGGGCCAACTCCGGTGAAATGGCGCGCGAGGTGCACCCCGAACTGGAGGCGGCGGCCTACGGACTCTTCGTACGCCTGGAATCGGCCGGCCGTCAGCGGGCCACCGACCTCGCCTCCTACTTCGGCGTCGGCAAAGCCACGATGAGCCGTCAACTGCGCGCCCTGGAGGACCTCGGCCTGGTGGCCCGCGAGCCCGACCCGGCCGATGGGCGGGCCTTCCTCGTCCACCTCACAGACGAGGGCCTGGCCCGTTTCCGCAGCGTCCGGGACGCGCGCCGCGACCGCTATGTGCGCAAGCTCGCCGACTGGGACCGCACCGAGGTGGCGGAGCTGGCCCGGCTGCTGCACCAGTTGAACGCCCGCGCCGAGAGCTGAGGAGGGCCATCCCGCTCGGCGTCGCGCGGGATGGTTCAGAGCTGCGCGTAGACCGCCGTCGCGTCGTCGTGGCGCTTGCTCCGCCGCAGGTGCGTACGGTCCGTGTCCGCTTCCTCCAGGGCCCGGACCCGGTCGATCAGCCCCTGGGGACCCTCCTTGTGGAGCACTCCCAGGCAGGCCGCCCAGTCGCCCTCGCCGAACATCTCCGTCCAGCGGCTCGCCCCGTCCGTCATCGCGGCAACCGCCCGCACCTCGGCGCGCGGCGTCCGGCCGGTGACCGCGCGGTCCGCGACGGCCGGGTCGGCGGCGGCGGTGAAGAAGCCGCCCTCCTTGTTCCGCAGCGCGTCGGCGGCCGCCTCGGAGGCGAGCGACCCCGGCGGCAGCCGGTCGAGCCGGTCGTCCAGCACGGCGCGGACGGCGCCGCCCGGCGACTCGAACAGCAGCACCGAGTCGGACAGCACCAGGTGTTCGATCACCGCCTCGTCCCAACGCACCATCACGACCGTTGCCTGCGGCGTCCGTACGTGAGAAAGGTCACACAGGGAACGGTGCGTGTCGGCGGTGCGCCGGATGGACTCCGCGAGGATCTCTTGCAGCGGCAGATCCCGCCGCGAACCCGACAGTTCGACCAGGGCGCCACCGAGTCGCGCGGTGAACCACGGGACCGAGTGCGCACAACCGTCGTCACCTCGCGGCGGAGTCACCCCGTCGAGCAGGACGAGCCCTCCACCCTGGCCGGAGGCGGGCAGGACCGTGGCCGCCCAGTCCTCGTTCGGACGCCCGGCGGCGCCGGCGGCGGTGGCGAGTTCGATGCGCATGCCGCCAGTCTGCACGATGCCTTCACGGGGCCTGCACCGACCGGGGATTGGCCCGTACCAGCAGGTCAGAAGGGCGAGTGGGGCGGAAGGAATCACTCCGGGAAGTGTGCGGGCGGGCATCCTGCCAAAGCCTGCCCCGAAGATCCAGCCGGACGTGCGGGTGTGCCCTGAGGGCCCCGGGGGGAGACTTGTTCGCCAACTCCGGAGTGCGGTTCACTCGTTCGAGTGGCGGAGCGGTTGATGCGCGCCCCCCTCTCAAAAGCACTGGAATGGTCGGAAGCCGTACCAGGGGTCGGGGCGTTCGATCACGTGACCGAGCGTCACCTCTGCTTCAAGGGCGGACGAGTCGAGATTGCGAGCACCGGTGCAGAAGAAGCGGCCTCGGAGCAAGGGCAGCAAGCACAGCGGTTCCGAGGTGGCGTCGTCGGCGCCGGCTGAGAGCGGGCGCACCGTGCGCGTGCGCAGCCGGCTCGTCGCGGGCGTCGCCGTCGTCGGGATCACCGTCATAGCCGCGGGAGCGCCCGCGGCCCTGAGCGCCTCCTCCGACCTGACGGAATCGCAGCGCCTGGTCACCCTCGCGGAGCTGAACCAGCAGGCCATCGCGCTGGCGCACTCCCTCGCCGACGAGCGCGACGAGGTCACCGCGTTCATCGCCGCCGGCCGGGAGGGCAAGCCCGGTGCGACGAGCGGTTCCGCGGGCAGCCGCAGCGCCCGCGTCGACCAGCAGGTGGACGAGATCCGGGACGCGGCCTCCGCAGTCCTGCGCCGCGACCTCTCCACCATCCCCTCCCTGCGCCGCGACGCCATCAGCGGCAAGGGCACGGCGCTTGAGGCCCACCAGGCGTACACCGAGGTCATCTCGAAGCTCCACGACCTCGCCGAGGAACTCGCGGACAACACCTCCCCGCGCGCCGCCGAGGCGGTCCGCGCCCCCCTCGCGCTCGGCCGGGCCACCGAACAGGCCTCCGCCACCCGCGGGCTGCTGCTCGCCGCGCTCGCCGTCCCCCGCAAGGAGCCGGCCGAGCCGCAGATCGACCCCTTCACCGGCCTGCCCGTCCAGACCCAGGACGAGGGCGAGACCAAGGAGGACCGCACCCGCGACGAGCTGAGCGGCGCCGCCCAGCAGTCCCGGGTCGGTGAACTCTCCGCCCTCGCCGACTTCGACCAGGCCGCCGGCGCCACCGCCCGCGACAAGCTGTCCACCACGGTCACCGGCCCCGAGGTCAACAACGCGGAGAAGTACCTCGCCGGGCTCACCGACCGCCCCGAGCTCTCCGAGTCCGACCAGAAGGTCAGCACCAAGAAGCTCCAGGCCGCCCTCTCCGCCCGGATCGACCGGATGCGCGGCGTCGAGTCCGCCCTCGGCACCGCCCAGGTGCAGCGGCTCGGGGAACTGCGCGACGACGACGTCACGGCGCTGGAACTGCGGATCGCGCTCCTCGGCGGCTGTCTGCTCATCGCCGTCGGCGTCTCCACCGCCGTGGCCCGCACCCTCACCCAGCCGCTCGCCGTCCTGCGGATCGGCGCCGGCCGCCTGGCCGCGGAGCCCGAGACGGCCGAACCGGTCCGCTACACCGGCCGCAACGACGAGTTCGCCCAGGTCGTCCGCTCCATCAACGCCCTGCACGGCCGGCTGCACGGACTGCTCCACGAGTTCAACGGACGGTTCGAGAAGCTGGAGGCCGAGCGCGGCGAACTGATCGCCGGCCGCGAGGCCCTCACCCTCCAGCGCGCCGAACTCCAGGTCCACACAGCGGACCTGACGGCGCAGCTGGAGAAGCTGAGGAACACCGTCCACCACACCTTCGTCAACCTGTCGCTGCGCACGCTCGGCCTCGTCGAGCGCCAGCTCGGAGTCATCGAGTCCCTGGAGGAGCGCGAACAGGACCCGGAGCGGCTCGGCACGCTGTTCAAGCTCGACCACATGGCCACCGTCATGCGCCGCCACAGCGAGAACATGCTGGTCCTCGCGGGCGCCGAGCACGGACACGGGCACCCCGGGCCGATCCCGCTGGTCGACGTGGCGCGCGCCGCGGTCAGCGAGATCGAGCGGTACGAGCGGGTCACCATCCAGTCCCTGCCGCCGCACGCCCAGATCGCCGGGTTCGCCGCCGACGACCTCAGCCACCTCCTCGCCGAACTCCTGGAGAACGCCACCTCGTTCTCCCCGCCGGACTCCCATGTCCAGCTCTCCGGCTGGCTGCTGGAGACCGGCGAGGTGATGCTCTCCGTGCAGGACGAGGGCATCGGTATGTCGTCCGTACGGATGGGTGAGCTCAACACCCGCCTCGGCGACCCGTCGCTCTTCGAGGCGGGTGAGCAGAGCGCGGACGGTGCCGGTCTCGGTCTCCAGGTGACCTCGCTGCTGGCCGCGCGCCACGGTGTACGGGTCCAGCTGCGCGAACAGAAGGGCAGCGGGGTGACCGCGGTCGTCGTGCTGCCCCAGGCCCTGCTCCCGAAGGCGCCCCCGGCCGCGACCCCGCCGCCGGTCACGGCCCTCGGGGACGCGCCCACGCTGAACCTCCCCGGATCGGTCGCCGAGGCCAACTCCAACGCGCTGCCGCGCCGCACCCTCGCCCTGCCCGGTGACCCGCTGATCGCGGCCGCCGAGCAGACGATCGCCGAGGCCGGCCCGGCCGCCGTTCCCGTACCCGGCCCGGAGGACGGGAGCCTGGCCGCCCCCGACCACGAGCCCCCGGTCGCCGCCGAGCCCGAGAGCCCGCAGGCGGCGCAGCCCGCACCGGAGCCCGAGCCCCCGCTGCCGTCGGAGTCCGAGGCCGAGACCACGATGCAGGTCCGGCTCCCTCGGGTGCCCGAATTCGAGGACGTCCCCGAGTTCACGCACGCCCCCGCCTTCGGGGACGGCCCGGAGACCGCGGCCGCCGGCCCGTACGCCATCGGCCCCGACCGCCACGAGCGCACCGCCGACGAGAGCGTCAGGCCGCAGCCGGCCCCCGAGTCCGCTCCGGCCCCCCGGTCCGCACCGGTGGCCGACGCGCTCCCGGGGCCGCGCCACCCCGAGCCGGAGCCGCAGGCCGAGCCGCAGGCCGGACGGATCACCGACAAGGGGCTGCCCAAGCGCACCCCCAAGGTCGTCAGGCCCGCGTCGGCCCCCACGCCCGAGCGCACCGGCAGCGTCGACAAGGAGGCCCTGCGCCGTCGGCTCGGCGGCTTCCACCAGGGCGCGAAGGACGGCCGCCGGGACGTCGAGGCGGAGATCGCCGAGGCCACCGGACCGGCCGGAGTCACCACACGTACCGAGCACACTGAGCAGGCCGGCCGAACCGATGGCCGATCCGGAGAGACGGGGGACACAGTCGAGGAGGCACGCAGTTGACTGCGCCCAGCACATTCGGGCTGAGTACCGAGGCCCGGAACCTTCACTGGTTGCTGAGCAATCTGGTGGAGGAGGTGCCAGGGGTCCACTCGGTCACCGTCGTCTCGTCCGACGGACTCATGCTGCTCTCCTCCGACCCCGGCCACCAGGTCGCCCCGGTGGCAGGACGGCAGGACGGCCCCCGGGGCTCCAGCGCCGATCTGGCGACCATCGTCTCCGGCATCGGCAGCCTCACCGTCGGCGCCGCGAAGCTGATGGACGGCGGCGGCGTCAAGCAGACCATGGTCGCCATGGACGAGGGCAGCGTCTTCGTCATGTCGATCAGCGACGGCTCGCTGCTGGGTGTGCACGCCACCCCCGACTGCGACATGAGCGTCATCGCCTATCACATGGCGCTCTTCGTCGGCCGTGCCGGACACGTACTCACCCCCGAACTCCGCAGTGAGCTGCGCAAATCGATGGAGAGCGCCCAGTGACCCACGCTGCTGCTGAACCCGCCCGCAGGCTCCCCGTGCGCGGGGCCGACAAACGGCCCGCGCGGGTGCGCCCGTACTCGCTCACCGGCGGCCGTACCCGCTTCGGCCACGTGCTGCTCGTCGAGACCTTCGTCGCGGCGCTCGACGCCCCCGACGAGCGCCGCGAACTGACGAACGGCAACCTGGCCTCGCGCGTCATGCCGGAGCTCCAGGCCATCGTCGAGATCTGCCGCCGGATGCGTACCGTCGCGGAGATCTCCGCCCTGCTGAAGATGCCGCTCGGTGTGGTCAGGGTGCTGCTCAGCGACTTGGCCGACCAGGGAAAGATCCGCGTGTACGGGACCGGTCACGGCACCGGCCAGCCCGACCGCGCACTGCTCGAAAGGGTGCTCAATGGACTCCGTCGTCTCTGAGTCGCCGCTGTTCGCCCCGCGCCAGCCGGGGCCGAAGGACCAGGCCGAGGAATCGCTCCAGGCCTGGCAGCTCGACCGCACCAGGGCCCCGACCGCCACGAAGATAGTGGTCGCGGGCGGCTTCGGCGTGGGCAAGACCACCTTCGTGGGCTCGGTCTCCGAGATCACCCCGCTGAAGACCGAAGCGATGATGACCCAGGCCAGCGAGGAGACCGACGACCTCAGCGCCACGCCCGACAAGGTCACCACGACCGTCGCGATGGACTTCGGCCGCCTCACGCTCGACGACGACCTCGTGCTGTACGTCTTCGGCTCACCGGGTCAGCAGCGCTTCTGGTTCATGTGGGACGACCTCGTACGCGGCGCGATCGGCGCGGTCGTGATGGCCGACACCCGCCGCCTCGCCGACTGCTTCCCCGCCCTCGACTACTTCGAGAGCTGCGGGCTGCCGTACATCGTGGCCGTCAACCACTTCGAGGGAACACCCGGGTTCGAGGCCGAAGACGTCCGGGAGGCCCTGACCGTCCCTCCGCACGTGCCTGTTGTGATCATGGACGCGCGTAACAGGATCACCGTCGTCGAGTCGCTGCTGGCCCTGGTGGGCCACGCTCTCGACAACACCCCGGCATAGCCACACACAACGGAGAACCGCGATGCGGAAGATACTCATAGTCGGAGCCGGCCAGTCCGGGCTCCAGCTCGCCCTCGGACTGCAGTCCAGAGGCTACGAAGTCACCCTCATGTCCAACCGCACGGCCGACGAGATCCGCTCCGGCCGGGTCATGTCGACGCAGTGCATGTTCCACACCGCGCTCCAGCACGAGCGGGACTACCAGCTCAACTTCTGGGAGTCCCAGGCCCCGCGCATCGAGGGCCTCGGCGTCTCGGTGGCCGCGCCCGACTCCTCGCGCGCCGTCGACTGGGTCGGCAAGCTGGACGGGTTCGCCCAGTCCGTGGACCAGCGCGTGAAGATGGCCGGCTGGATGGACACCTTCGCCCAGCGCGGCGGACAGCTCGTCATCCACGGTGCGGCCGTCTCGGACCTGGACTACTTCTCCCGCACCTACGACCTGGTGATGGTCTCGGCCGGCAAGGGCGAGCTCGTCTCCATGTTCGGCCGGGACGCCTCCCGTTCGCCGTACGACGCCCCGCAGCGCGCCCTGGCCGTCGCGTACGTCCACGGCATGGGCCCGCGCCCCGAGCACCCCGAGTTCGACGCGGTCCGCTGCAACCTCGTACCGGGCGTCGGCGAGCTCTTCGTGATGCCGACCCTGACCACGTCCGGCCGCGCCGACATCCTGTTCTGGGAGGGCGTGCCGGGCGGACCGCTCGACGCCTTCCAGGGCATCAAGGACCCCTCGGAGCACCTCGCCAAGACGCTGGAGCTCATGGAGAAGTTCACCCCGTGGGAGTACGCGCGCGCCACCAAGGTCGAACTGACCGACGCCAACGGCACCCTGGCGGGCCGTTACGCCCCGACCGTCCGCAAGCCGATCGGCCGGCTCCCCGGCGGCGGCCTGGTGCTCGGGGTCGCGGACGTCGTCGTCGCCAACGACCCGATCACCGGTCAGGGCTCGAACTCGGCCTCCAAGTGTGCGAACGCCTACCTGGACTCGATCATCGAGCACGGCGACCGCGCGTTCGACGCGGAGTGGATGCAGGCCACGTTCGACCGCTACTGGGAGACCGCCCAGCACGTCACGAAGTGGACGAACGCCATGCTCGGGGTTCCGCCGGAGCACGTGCTGAACCTGATCGGCGCCGCCGGCCAGCTCCAGCCCGTCGCGGACCGCTTCGCCAACGGGTTCAACAACCCGGCGGACTTCGAGAACTTCTTCTACGAGCCCGAGAAGACGAACGCGTACCTCGCCTCGGTGTCCGGGGCCTGATCTACCGCCTGGCCTGCGAAGCGCTGGTTGGCGTTGGTGAGCGTTGGTGGCTGTGGGCCGTCCTCGGACGGCCCACAGACGGCCCAGCCGAAAGCAGCCTTCCGGCCCCTGCGGTGAACCATTGGTGCCGTGGAAAGATGCCTTCATGCCTCAATCCCAAAGCTTCACTGCGTGGTTGAAGACTCACGTCAAGGCAGACACCGCCGTAGGCGACCTGGCCCGCGACGTATCCGCAGATCCTGACTGGCCGAGCGGCAAGCAGCTCAAGGGCCAGTGTGAGTACCTGCGAGCCCGGGGAGCGATGCCCGCAGCCGTGAGCACACTGGAGCGAGCTTGGGCGCTGTACCGCGACCGGGCTAGCTGACCCCCTTCCTGTCAGGTCCGCTACCTCCGCTACCGCCGCTACCGTGCAGGTCAGGGGCATGATCGAGGTAGCGGATGGGGTAGCGGTAGCGGATAGCTCCCGCTACCCGCCCCTTCTCCCTGAGGGGCCGCTACATCCGCTACGCCGCTACATCGCAGGTCAGAGGCATGATTTCTGTAGCGGACCGGTGGCGTGTAGCGGACAGGTCCCGCTACACGACGACTGCGGGAGAAGCGCAAAGGGCTGAAAGGACCGCCCTGCCGGGCGGACGACTCTCGGGCGCCCAGCGTGGGAGCTCCCATCGGCGTCGGGCGACTGCGGAAGGGGAGTTGTCAGCAGCCTTCCAAGAGACGCGCCTCTCCCCCTTGGAAGGCCCGTGGAGTCTCCGCATAGGGCAGGGACGGACAGGCGGTCCGTAGACCCTGCCAGGGACGCCACGCGCAGGGGCACGGGGTCCTTGGCACCGAGAAGCTGCCGCCCCCTGAAAAGCCATCAGTGGTTGGGATGATCGGCAGAGGGCATCGGAGGCTGAGGACGTCCGGCCCCGCCCTCTGCGTGCTGTCGCACCGAGGCTTTTCAGGGGGAGGTGGACCGGCCGTCGCCGCGTGCTGGCCCGTCGCCGTTGAACCACGCTCTTAAGCACAGGACGCCTGCCGCCGGCCCCGGAAGCGAACCTACGGCCGTGGCGTTCCGCCGTGGCTGCCCGGACAAGCAAGAGGAGCACCACGCCGCACCGGGCAGGGTGCTCCTCTTGCTGTTCGGCGGCTCGCCGCCGCCCCTGGTCGCGCCGCGCAGCGGCTCCTTCTCACGGTGCAAGGGCACCGGCGTACTACAGGAAACTGCCCCTATTTTTTTCCTAAGTAGGGAAGCTCTGCGTCACAGCGTCACGCGGGCGGAAAAAACGGCTTCTGACCTGCGGTTACGGGCGTGACGCAGACGGAATTCTCTGCGTCATCCTGCGTCACCTGCGTCACGCCGTGACGCAGGTGACGCACCGATGACGCAGTCCCAACCGCTGCGTCACGCAAAGCCGCAGGTCAGAGACCCGAATGACGCTGTGACGCTGTGACGCAGAAATCCGAACCTCGGACAGGCGCGGCTCCCGCCCCTCCATTAAGAGGCCCACAGCGCCACTCGTCGGCCAGCACGGGACAGCGGTCTGCGCGCTCACTCGTGTAGCGGGACCTGTCCGCTACACGCCACCGGTCCGCTACAGAAATCATGCCCCTGACCTGCGATGTAGCGGCGTAGCGGATGTAGCGGCCCCTCAGGGAGAAGGGGGCGGGTAGCGGGAGCTATCCGCTACCGCTACCCCATCCGCTACCTCGATCATGCCCCTGACCTGCACGGTAGCGGCGGTAGCGGAGGTAGCGGACCTGACAGGGAGGGGGCAGGGCTGGGAGCGACTAGCACCCCTGCAATCCAGTGCCTTCAAGTGCCTTGAGCACCGAGCCAGGGTCACCGGTGTAGAGGACGTGAGGCTCATCAGCCTGAGGCGGGACAAACCTGGTTCGGTAACGGGCCAGGTCGCTCTCTGAGAAGTAGATCGAGTTGGGATCCGCTTCGTGCTGAGAATTCCGCCTGGACACCCGCGTCCAGAGTTCTTCGTGATTCGCCTCTAGATAGACGAGCACCGACAGTGCGCCTGCGTCTACGGCCACCGACTGCCAGTGCGCGCGGTCCTGCGGGGTCCAGAAGCCGTGATCCACCACCACGTTGCGTCCCGCCCGAAGTTGCGCGCTGAGCTCCAATTCGATGTCTTCGAGCACCGGGCGCTCCAACGTCGGGAAGGTACCTCGGGGAAAGTCGACCCCGTACACACCATGCCGACGGAACATCTCCTCGTCTGGGCACAACCGGACGAACCCGCGCGCCGTGAGAGCACGGGAGAGCGTGGTTTTGCCTGAGCCAGGGAGGCCCGCCATCAGGACACAGAAGGGCCCACGGGTCGGATCTGCCATCAGCGAGTGACCTCTGACTCCGTGAGCCATGTCCTGCCTGGGCCGCCGAGGTCCACACCGTATTCAACAACGCGGTCAGTGCTGTCGATGAACTTTGCGGTCATGACGACCACGGGTTCACTGGGCGGGTTCGTGGAGTTCAGTTCCAGAAGCTCCGCATCTTCCGCAGTCAGTAGACGCGCTGACGCTGCGTCAATGCGACGAGTGATCGGCCGCCCTGTGGCCTGGGCGATGAGCTGCAACGACGTGCCACCGGTCAGGCGCTGGCTCTCAGCCAACTGAGGCACGAGCCTTCCGTGCTCAATCGGAATCCAGGATGTGGAGTGCGCGACGATGCCGCGCCGATCGCGGTAGACGCGCCTGCGGCGGATCACGTCCGCCCCCGGAGCGATGTCCAGCGCCTCCGCCACGTCGGCCGGCGCCGAGACCACGGACGCTTCGTGGGAGTCGGACCGCTCGCCTGCCCCCCAGCTCGAACCGCTGCGACGTCCCCGATCCTGCCGCTGAGCTCCCGAGGACATGGGGGTGGGACGGTCAACGACCTCGGTGCCGATGCCGTGGATGCCCCGTACGAGCCCTTCAGTGCGGAGCTGCCTCAAGGCCTTCTCGGCAGTCGCCGTACTGACCCCCCACTCCTGCGCCAGCGTCTTGATGCTGGGCAGCAGCTCCCCGGGCTGCAGCCGCCCCGAGCTGATCAATTCTGTGTAGTGGGCGGCGATCCGTGCGTACGGGGCCCGATTACCGACCTGCTCCGACACCACGTCAGCTCCTTCGTCTCAATCGATGCGTTCCCTAGCGTACCGCTTGACACCGTAGGGTGCCCTAGGGAACCTTAGGGATGTGCCCGCCGGTCGGTCCAATCGCCGGAAGGACAACAGCGCCGTGCCTAGCGCTGATTGAAAGAAAGTCCTGGCCAAAGGCCAGGACTCTCTCCCCGGGGGCGGCCCCTACCGCCAAGCAGATAGCCGCTCCCCGACCCACGAAGGGGCAATTCCATGATGCCTGAAACCGCCACCACCACGCGTATCGCTCCGCAGCCGATGGACGTTACGACCCTGGACATCGTCATGGGCCTGACTGGCGCCGAGCGGGCTGTGGCCCTGTACGTGTCCGACATGCCGTCTGGACGTCGTCGCCACTCGGACGAGCAGGTCCGGGCCTGGATCGCGCAGGGCGTTGAGCGGCTCGGCCGTGAGGAGACTGCCCGATGGGGCGCCTTCTTTCGGGGGTACCGCTTGCTGGACCTGAGCGGGCTGGTGACCGTTCAGATCCAGCAGCGGCACGAGCAGCGGTTCCCGAAGACGGGGCGCTTGGTCGCGGCTGACCAGCAGGCGGCAAACAGCGTCTACGGCGACCGCATGAGCGAGGAGACCCGGCTCCGCAACCACGTCGCCGAGGTCGATGGCGACTGCCCGTGCCGGGGCACCCGTCGCATCCGGATGAACCTCGAAGAGGGCTGCGACTCGCTGGCCAGGATGTGCCCGGTTCACGCGCAGGACGCGATCCGCCGGATGGCGCGCGCATGAGTACCGCAACGGAGCAGGTGCGCGCACTGTTCGCTCACGTGTCCACCGCCCGCCCGCATGGTGTCCTGGTGCGCCGTGCGGGCGGGGCGGGGTGGCTGTCGGTGCCCGTGGCGGGCATGGAGCTGTGCCGCGAGGAGACGGCCGCCGCGCTGTTCGAGGTCTACAGCGACGAACACGCTCTGCCCGGCATCACCACGGACACCCTGTACGCCCTGCTCGGCACGGGCGTAGCTGAGCTGGGACCGGCCGGACTGGTGGAGAGCACCGACACGTTCTCCGGGCTGGACTCGGTGGAGTTTCCCGAAGTGGGGGACTGCCGCTGGTACGCCTACCGGCTGGCCCTGTCGTTCTGGTACGAGGGTGCCCGGTCGCGGCCGATGACCGCCGGTGAAGCCGCCGCCGCCCTTGCCCTGTCCGGATACGCCCGAACCCCCGGCGCCGGCCGACTCGACCCGCGCACCCTCGCGCGCCAGGTCCGCGAAGGCGCGGCCCGCCTTCCCGCGGCTGCTCTGGTGCAACTCGGCTGCGCGGTGAGCGCCGACCTGGCCCGCGTCCCCGACCCCGGCGACAGCGGGGCATGGCTGTACCGCCGTCTCCTGCCCGACCGGCAGCGCGCCCGGCGCTGCTTCGACCTCATCCGCAGCAACGTCCCCGTGCCCCTGCCCCTGGTCGTACGGACCGATGACGGCACGTACCGGATCGGCGCCGCCCCGCCGCCGGGCCCCGGCAACCGCTGGGCCCGCCCGCTGTGCGCGCAGTGGTGACCAATCGACCCGCGCCCGACCACGCACAGCCGACCCCCATCGGTCGGGCCCTGACCTGCGTGACGGCCCGCGTCACACCCCCGTCACACCCTCGACCGATCGACCCGCCCGAGCTGGACCAGACGGAAGGAACGGCGGCGTGACCAAGCCCCCGATCGACCCCCGCGCAACGCTCAGAGCTGGACTCCCGGACCGCTACCTGACCCCCGAAGACATCGCCGTGATGCTCGCCGTACCGATCGAGACCGTCTACCACTGGCGCAAGCGCCGCATCGGCCCACCCGGCTTCCGCGTCGGCCGACACGTCCGCTACGACCCCGCCGCAGTCCGCGACTGGATCGACCAGCAGACCGACCGCGACACCGCCTGACCCACCCCGGGGGTAAAGCCCACCCCCTCTACCCGGGAGCTCCCGGCGGCCCGCCCACCGAGGCGCCGCCGGGGCTCCACCGCCCCTCGCCGGTAAAGGGGGCCCTTTACCCCGGTAGAGGGGTAGGTAAGGGCCTCCCACCTGCGAGGTAAGGGCGGTAAGGGGGTCGCGGCCCGCTCCTCGAAATACCGCTCAACCCGGGGGAGGGAGTTGGGGAGTCGCGCACATCCTGGGGAGTTCTCCCCAACCGCCTCCCCAACCCGCCCCACCCACCCTGATCAGCGGCTACACCCCAATTGGGGAGCGTGGGGAGGCTGGGGAGCCCCCCCCTACCCCACCGGAACCGCCCCGCAGAAGCCACCCCGGGCCCCTGCGGCTGCCTCCCCCGAACGTTCAGCACACCCCCACGGCGGACAGGGAGGCAGGCCCCGCCGACCGAGGGAGGCAGGGAGAACTCCCTAACCGCCTCCCTGACCCGCCTCCCTCTGCCTGATCAGGCAGAACACCCCGCAGGGAGGCAGGGAGGCAACCCTCCCGCCACCCGCAAAACCCCCTCCAGAGCCCTCCTACGGCACCCCCATGCCGCCTCCCTGAACCACTGAGAGGAGTCAGCCCCATGGCTGGCCATATCCAAGACCGCTGGTACAAGACCAAGACCACCGATGGCAAGACCACCCGCGTCAAGACCGACCGCCACGGCTCGGGCCTCCGCTACCGGGCCCGCTACATCGGCCCCGACGGGACTGAGAAGTCCAAGAGCTTCCCCGACGGGCAGAAGCGACTCGCCGACGGCTGGCTGTCTCAGATCGAGGCGGACATGACGCGCGGGCAGTACGTTGACCCGCGCGCCGGCCGACTGACCTTCCGGCAGTACGCCGAGAAGTGGCTCAAGTCGTTGGGCTCCGAACCGAGCACGGTGGACTCCGTGCGGTCTCAGCTCACCCTGCATGCCTTCCCGTACATCGGGTCCCGGCCGCTCGGGTCCTTCCAGCCCGAGCACATCCGGGAGTGGGTGGCGACGATGGAGGAGCGCGGCGTTCCGGGATCGTACGGCCGCGCGATCTACGCCAACATCCGGGCGGTTCTCAGCGCGGCCGTGGACGACGGATACCTCAGCCGGAACCCGTGCTCGGTTCGCTCGGTCAAGCAGCCGACGGTTGAGCCCAAGAAGGTCGTCCCGTGGTCCACGGAGCGCGTATTCGCCGTGCAGGACGCCTTGCCGGAGCGCTATCAGGCGATGGTCGACCTGGGGGCGGGATGCGGGATGCGGCAGGGCGAGATTCTGGGCATTGCAGTCGACGCCATCGACTTCGAGGAGGACACCCTTCACGTGGTGCAGCAGCTCAAGTTGAGCAGCAGCAAGCCCGTCTTCGCTCTGCCCAAGGGCGGGAAAGTGCGAAGGGTTCCGTTGCCGGGCCCGGTGGCCGCTGCTCTGCGGGCGCATATGAAGCGCTGGCCGCCGGTTGAGATCACGTTGCCGTGGCGCCGGGCCAACGGACCGAAGGTGACCAAGCGCCTGATCCTGAGTGCTCCCCGGGGCGGCCACGTCTGGCGCACGTCACTCAATGACGGCGCCTGGAAGCCCGCTCTGGTGGCCGCCGGGGTCATCCCGAAGCCGGAGACCGAGGAGGACGCCTACGCCGCCGCACGCGAGCACGGAATGCACGCCCTGCGGCACTTCTACGCGTCGGCGCTGCTGGACGGCGGGGAGAACATCAAGGCGGTCAGCGAGTACCTGGGGCACAGCGACCCCGCGCTGACACTGCGGGTCTACGCGCACCTGATGCCGAGCAGTCAGGAGCGCACCCGCAAGGCCATCGCCGTGGCCTACGACCGGGCCCCGCGCCGGGCCTGACGGCCCACAGACGGCCCCAGCGTCGTCTAGGTCCCCTGATCTGCCGGGAGTTGGCAGGTCAGGGGACCTTCGCCGTTGATAAGCTGCTTCTCCGAGCCCGAGAAGACGAACGCGTACCTCGCCTCGGTCGCGGGTCCGGCCGCCTGAGTGCCCCGTACGTCCTGAACGCACCGGCCGGGCCGGGCACCGCCGCAGATTCCTCCGGCGGGCCCGGCCCGGCCGATGCGTTCGGCGCGAGCGCTACGCGTCGGGTGCCGACGCCTCGCCGTACCCCTCGTCGGAGCCGTCGGTGGCCCCCTCGGGAAGCTCCGGCGCCGTGTACGTGGTCAGCGGCGCGCTCTCCGGATCGGGCCGGACAGCGCCCAGCAGCGGATTCGACGCCACGGGAGAGACCTTGACCCGGGAACCGGGCCGAGGAGCCTGCACCACCAGGCCGTTGCCGATGTACAGCGCCACGTGCGTGGCCTTCGGGAAGTAGACCACCAGGTCGCCCGGCCGCAGGGCGTTCACCGGCACCTTCCGCAGCTGCCGCCACTGCTCCTGCGAGGTACGCGGAAGGGTGCGGCCGGCGCTCGCCCAGGCCTGCGAGGTGAGTCCCGAGCAGTCGAACGAGTCCGGCCCCTCCGCGCCCCACACGTACGGCTTGCCGATCTGTTCGATCGCGTACCGGACCGCCTCGCCGCCCTGTGCGGTCGCGGGCCGGGCCGAGGACAGGGCGCCCGAGGCGACCAGCGCGTCCTGCGCCTTGTCCGTGCCCTCCTGTTCGAGGCGGGCGAGCTCGGCGAGCTGGTCGGTGGAGAGGGTGGCGAGCAGCCCCTCGACCTGCTTCAGCCGCGCCTGGACCGCGTCGCGTTCCTTCTTCTGCCGAGCCGCCAGGGCCCGTTGCCGGTCCAGGACCTTGCGGGACTGCTTCGCCAGCTCGGCGGCGCGCTTCTCGGCACCACCCAGGCGCTTCATGGTCGCCACCCGGCCGGCGGCCAGCCGCTGGACGACCTGGCCCTGGTCCAGCGCGTACTCGGGATCGCGCATCAGGAGCAGCCGCAGATAGGCGGAGAGGTCGGAGCGGCCCTGGTACTGCTCACGGGCCAGCCGGCCGGCGGCGTCACGGCTGCGGGACAGCTGGAGCCGGGAGGCGGCGAGCGCGGAGTCCAGCTTCTTCGCCTCCGCGGCCTTCTTCTTCAGCTCGGCCGCCGTCCCGTTGTAGGTCTCGGTGGCCTCCTCGGTCTGCTGGTACAGCCGCTGGAGTTGGTTCAGCAGTCCGGTGACGCTGCCGGCCGCCGCTTCCGGACCGGCGGCCGGGGCGGCGGCGTCCTCGGCGCCCGGCGAAGGGGCGGACGAGGGTGACGGCGACGGGTCCGCGACGGCTGCGGCCGGTGAGGTCACGACGGCGGCGGCCAGCGCCGCCGTTCCGAGGGAGCGCAGAAGTCTGCCTGACACGACACCACCTCCGGAAACGGGGTGAATCGTGCGACTACCCCATGAGTGAGCGCAATTCCTCCCATACGCTCACTCATGGTCAGGTGATGCAAGAACCTCCGGGCGTGGCGGCGGCCCGATTCCCCCGGAAGGCGGCGGACCGGGCCCGTCGAAGGGTCCGCCGCCTTGTGGTCAGGCGACCGGGAACGCGTAGACCACGCGGTCGCGCCGGACGAGCGCGGTCTTTCCGTAGGCCAGCACCTGGTACCGGGCGGTGACGGTCGCCCCCTTCGGGTCCTGGGCCCCGATGTCCTGGAACTTCCAGAGCCGCCGCCCGTCGGCCGCCGCGAACGCGGTGACCTGCCCGGGGTCCGCCGCGAGCAGGGTGCCGCCCGAGCCGCTGACCGTGACGGTGGGAGCCGATCCGCCTGCCACCGCCTCCGTGGACCGCCGCCAGCGCAGCCGTCCGGTCTCCCGGTCGGCCACGCCCACTTCCTGGTTGCTGCCGGTGGTGTACAGGAGCGCACCGGCCTCGACGGAGGTCCCGAAGGAGGAACCCGCTGTTCCGTTCAGTGTCCACTTCGGACGGCCGCCGGGGGTCTCCAGAGCCCGCAGGTCGTCGCCGAACGCCACGTACAGCAGCCCGTCCGCGTCTCCCGTGACCGCCGCGTCCGGGGCCGTGCCGAAGACCTTGGCCCACTGCTGCTTCCCCGTCTTCCGGTCGAAGCTGCGGAAGAGCGCCTTGCCCCTGGCCGCCTTCACATCGGCGGGGGTGAGCGTCAGGCGGTCCTGCCGTACGACGACGGCGTCCGGCCGGATCGCCACGAGTCGGTACACGGGAGCGGCCGGGCCGCGGCCGGTGGGCACGGGCGTCCGCCACAGCTCCTTGCGCTGCTCGATGTCGTACCCGAACAGGTACGACTTGACGACCTGCCGGTCCTTGCCGGGCTTCTTGCCCTTCTTCGGCTTCGGAGCCTTCACGGTGACCTGGTGCGAACCGGTGAACCAGAGCTGTGGGCCGGCCGATCCGACGAGGCCGCGCACGGACAGGTGCGGAGCGCCCTCGAACCCGTCGGCGTACGCCACCCGATGGGCCACCCGGCCGTCCTTCGCGGACAGCCACAGGAACTCGGACGGTCCCGCGACGAAGCAGAGTTCCTTGCCGGCGGCCAGGGCCGCCTGGCCCTTGGCGGCGTCCGGGCTCTCCCAGATCCGGCGCCCCGTGTTCAGGTCGACGGCCGACGCGTGGGTGTCGCCGGTCAGCACCAGCAGCCGCTCGTTCCAGAGCGCGGCGGTGAGGGGGGCGGGTTCGGAGGCCGGGTGGGTGTAGATCCAGCGCGGCTGAGGAGGCAGCCCGGCGACGACGGGACGGCTGGGGCTCGGTGCGGGCTTGGCGTCGACCGTCGGCTCGGCGTCGTCACCGGAGCCGAACGCGAGCACGGCGCCGCCCCCGACCAGGAGGCCGGCGGCTCCGGCGGCCGCTCCGACCAGCAAGGTCCGGCGGTCGACGGCCGCGCGTCCGGTGGGAGCCGGGGGAGCGGCGGCGGTCAGGGGCTCCGCCGGCCCGGCGGCGAGCAGGGCCCGGGGGAGCGGAGCCAGAGGCGCGGCGGGGATGGCGGCCGGCTGACCCTGCCCGGGAATCTGAGCGGACTGCCCGGGTGGCGCGGGCAGTTCGGCCGGCATCGAGAGCTGGGCCGTCGCCCGGTCCGGCCGCGGGGCCCGGTGGTCGATGACCCCCAACTGCGCGGTTCTGGTGTCGCGGTGGGGCGTGAGGGATGCGGGCGGGGACGCGGGGTCCCGCGGGGTGTCCTCGGAGGTGACGGGGACGGCGTCCTGCACGTCGAGGACGTCGGGGACGTCCGGCGCGCCCTTGGCCTGCACGTTCACGTCCGCCCGGGCCACCGCGGCCTTGGCCGGCACGTCCACGTCCGGCACGCCTGCCCCGGCCTTGGCCGGCCCGTTCACGTCCGTCCCGGCCTCGTCGGCGGCTGCCGCGGCGGCCGTCTTCCGCGCCCGGGCCTTCTGCTCGGCCACGGCGGCCGCCAGCAGCCCCGGCAGCCAGCCGCCCTTCGCCAGTCCGGCCGCACCCTCCAGCGCCAGCTCCGCCGCCACCGTGCCCGCGGTGGGACGGTCGGCCGGGTCCTTCGCCAGACAGCGGGCGACCAGCTCCCGCAACGCGTCCGGTACCTCGTCCAGCCGGGGGTCGGTGTGCGCGATCCGTTCCGCGGCCTCGGCGGCCGGGCCGTCCGCCAGGGGGGTGCTGCCCGTTGCCGCGTACGCGAGCAGCAGGCCCAGCACGAAGAGGTCGGAGGCCGGTCCCGCCTCCTGGCCGGCGACCTGCTCCGGAGTCAGGTAGCCGAGCCGCACGGAAAGCTGGCCGCCCGGCCGGGCCTCGGCGTCGGCTGCCGCTCCCAGCGGCCCGAACGCGGTGAGCCGGGGCCCGTCCTCGGCGAGCAGCACGGTCCTGGGGGCGAGGCCCTGGAGTACGGCCCCCGTCGCATGGACCCGGGAGAGCGTTTCGGCGATGCCCGCGCCCAGTATCCGCACCGCACGCTCGGGCAGCGGCCCGGCCAGGTCGACCGCCTCGGCGAGGGTCAGCGCCGGCACGTATGCCGAGGCCGTCCACAGCAGGTCCTCGTCCTCGTCCCCGTCGGCAGAAGCGGCCGGCCGCGCCTCCACCCAGCCGCCGGCCAGCCGGTCGGCGGTACGGGCCTCCGCGTGGAACCGTCGCCGGAACGCGGGCAGTGCGGCCAGCTCCGGCCGGGCCGCGGTGACGACGACGAGGCCGTCCGGATCCTTGCCGTGTGCGAGGTACTGGACCGCGGCGGCCGTCTCACGGAACCGCGCCAGCGCCGTGTACGGGCCGAATCGGCGTGGATCGTCCTGACGCAGCGCCTCCATGGCGCACCCCCTTGTGACCGTCCCTCGGACCAGAGCGTCGATCTTAGACCGACCGGCAAAAGGGGGGTGGCGTCGCGGGGCCGGGCACGCACTCCCCCAACTCCCGGCTTCGCTGGAGCCGGGAGGGGCCCCTCCGGCGTTGTCGTCACTCAATAACTCCCCCATAGCCCTGAAGGCATGGGGGACCCCCTTCGTGTTGCCTCAATCCTCCGCCTTGCAGCCGCACGCACCCAGCCCCGCTCCTTCACCCGCCCCCCATGTGCCGGTCGGTCTCAGACCGCCCGGCCACCCCCCCCATTCCGCCCGGACGTCCTACCCCGACTTCGACCAGGGCCACTTGGGACGGTGGCGTTCGCGGCCGGCCGGGGCGTACTCGTACACCCAGCCACGCTGGATCCGCAGCCGCCTGGTGTATCCGGCCGGGACCCGCAGGTACGCGTGCACGGTGGCCGGTCCGCCGTCGGCGGCCGGGACCGGGACCTCGTACCACTTGGGCGGGTGGCCGGTCGCGCCGACCAGGACGGGCAGCACCCGCCCGTCCAGCGGGCCGCCGGTGAAGGGGACGTTCTCGCTTCTCACCGCCCCAGTCTGACCGATCAGTCCGGCGGCAGCAGATGCGCCGCCGCGCCGATCAGTGGAGCCAGCCGGTCCGCCAGCCGGCCGGCCGGGCCCGCGGCGGTCTCCAGCGGCAGCAGTTCGGCCACCGCGGACGCGGTCTCCGGGTCGGTGGCCGCGGTGACGGCGAGGAGCCCGATGAACTGGTCGACCAGCCAGTCGCGCAGGTCGGACGCGTCCGGCTGCTTGCCCTCGTCCAGCCAGATCAGCGACGCCGCCTCGACGGCGGCGATCCAGGTGCGCACCATCATCCGCAGCCGCGGCGCGGGTTCGCTGCCGGTGCCCCGGCCCAGGTGCACGAGGATCTGGTCGGCCGCCGCCCGCCGTACCTCGTCGACGATGGTGCTCGTACGGGACGTCTCGGCGACGCTGCCGCCACGCAGCAGGGCGCTGAAGCCGGCGTCGTGCTCGTCGACGAAGGCGAGGTAGCGGTCGAGCACGCGCGTCACCCGTTCCGTGGGCGGGCCCACGGCCGGTTCGGCGAAGCACAGGATCAGCTGCTCCGAGGCGGACCTGAGCGCCGCTTCGTACAGCTGCTGACGCCCGCCGGGGAAGTAGCGGTAGACCAGCGGGCGCGACACCCCGGCCACCGTCGCCACCTCGTCGAGCGAGACCTCGTCGGGGGCCCGGTGCGCGAAGAGCGTGAGTGCCGCACCGAGGAGCTGGGTGCGGCGCTCCTCGACGCTGAGCCTTCGGTACGCACGGCTGGGCGGCGCGGCTGCGGCAGGGGTCATACGAGGCAGCCTAAGCGCTGATGCCGTCAGGCCAGCAGGCCCGAGCTCTTCCACAGTCTGCGTCCCACCCCGTTGAGAACCCCGATGTCGTCGAAGAAGTCCGTCAGCCGCTTGGCGCCGGACTGCATGACCTCGGCCCGGTGGCCGCTGGCCTTCACCTGGGCCACGGCCTCCTGCCGGTCCAGGCCGGCGTTCTCGTACACCTGCGGGTTGACGAAGCAGACGGAGAAGACGCGGGCCGCCTCCCCGCAGCTCACCCGGGTGAGCTCGCGCTCCCAGCGCGGAGCGGTCACCATCTGGCGGCGCAGCTCCTCGCGGGCGTACCTGACGTGCCGGGCCTCCTCGACCACATGGATGCGGGTCACCCCGCGCACCAGGGTCTGGACGCGCTCGTCGGGGAAGGTCAGGCGCTGCATCCAGTCGAGGATCTCCTCGCCGAGCAGCGTCGCCGCGAACGAACCGGGCGTCGTGGAGACGGTCTTCAGGACGCGGGCCAGATTGTGGTAGCGGCGCGGCACCGGGTAGCAGGGCGCGCCGCCCCAGGTGATCATCCGGCCGAACATCATCGAGTGCCGGCACTCGTCGGCGATCTCGGTGAGCGCGTAGCGGACGTGGTTGCTGACCACCGGCTTGTCGTAGATGTGCCGGACCAGCAGCTGCATCAGGATGATCTCGAACCAGATGCCGAGCGAGGCGAGCGAGGCGGCCTCGTGCCGGGCGAGTTCCTGCCGCTGCTCCTGCGACATCCGCTTCCACATCGGGGTGTCGTAGAGGGAGATCAGCTCCGGCGGCCAGAACCACTTGCCGTCCTCGGCCGGCGCGTCCCAGTCGAGCTCCTTGTCCGGGTCGAAGGAGTGCTTGGCCGAGGCCTCCAGGAGCCGTTCGGCGATCTGCTCGCGGTCGCGGAGCGGGCCGAGTGCATCGCGGAGCATCTGCACATCGCGTTCGGTCACGGTCGTCATGGCTGGACGGGCCTCTCCCATGGGTTACCGACGGTCACCCATTATGAGACTGCTTGTCAGCAAGGCCGTCAATCCCTTGCGCACGACTTGTTGACCCGGCGTCTACCAACGTGTGAACCTGCCAACTGAGCCGCACGTCGGGTGACTTACCCAGGCCCTGAGAGGCGAAGGAGCCGTCCGTGTCGACACACGACCTCTACACCACCGCCCCCGAGCAGCCGCTGTGGACGGTGCCCGCCTCGGGTGCCGCCCGGTTCAGCTGGGACTACGACGACGGCCGTGAGCGCCTTCTCGCCCTGTACCAGAAGGGCAAGGACAAGCAGTGGGACGGCAACAAGCGCATCGACTGGAGCATCGAGGTCGACCCCGCCGACCCCCTCGGCACCCCCGACGAAGCCCTCACCCTGTACGGCACGCCGCACTGGGCGAAGATGACCGAGAAGGACCGGGGCGATCTGCGCCGGCACTACACCTCCTGGCAGTTCAGCCAGTTCCTCCACGGCGAGCAGGGTGCCATGGTGTGCGCGGCCCGGATCGTGGAGTCCGTCCCCGACCTGGACGCGAAGTTCTACTCGGCGACCCAGACCATGGACGAGGCCCGGCACGCGGAGATCTACGGCCGGTTCCTGCACGAGAAGGTCGGGATGCTGTACCCGATCAACGACAACCTCCAGGGGCTGCTCGGCGACACCCTGCGCGACTCGCGCTGGGACATGCCCTACCTCGGTATGCAGGTCCTCATCGAGGGCCTGGCCCTGGCCGCGTTCGGCATGATCCGCGACACCACGACCCAGCCCCTGCCCAAGCAGATCCTCGCGTACGTCATGCAGGACGAGGCCCGCCATGTCGCCTTCGGCCGGATGGCGCTGCGCGACTACTACAAGCAGCTGAGCGATGCCGAACTGCGCGAACGCGAGGAGTTCGTCATCGAGGGCTGCTACCTGATGCGCGACCGGCTCAGCGGGGTGGAGGTGCTGGAGAACTTCGGCATCGCCAAGCAGGAGGCGAAGGACCTCTCCGAGCACTCGGAGTTCCTCCAGCTCTTCCGCAAGCTGCTGTTCAGCCGCATCGTCCCGTGCGTCAAGGACATCGGCCTGTGGGGCGAGCGCCTGCAGAAGGCGTACGTCGACATGGGCGTCTTCGACCTTGGCGACTCGAACCTGGACCTGCTGATGGCCCAGGACGAGGAGATAGCCGAGCAACTGGACCGGGAGCGCTTCGAGGCGGAGGAGCAGGAGCGGGTGGCGGAGGTCGCGGAAGCGATCGCGGAGGGCGGGGAGAGCGAGTAGGGCGGCGCCGGGCCGGCCGGGCCCAGGTCCTACGTCAGCACGAGCCACCGCCGGCCGTCGAGGAGTTCGCGTGCCGCGTCGAGATGACCGGCGTGGCACGCGGTCTCGGTGATGACGTGCAGCAGGACGTCCCGCAGCGTGTGCAGATGCGGTGCGCCGAACTGGTCGTGGGGCCACCGGGCCAGGGGTGCGTTGGCCACGGCCGAGGTGATGACGGCGTCGGCGAGCGCCGTCTCCTCGCGGTAGCGGCCGATGACCTCGGCGGCGTCGGCCCCGGGGTCCACCTGCCAGGCGTCGTCGATGTCGTCCAGGGCGGCGATCACGGCCGGGTCGCCCGTGAACACGGCACGGAACCAGAACCGTTCGACATCGAGCGCCAGATGCTGGACGAGCCCCAGGCAGCTCCACCCGGACGGCAGCACGGGCAGCCGGAGCGCCTCGGCGTCGAGTCCTTCGAGGATGCCGAGGACATGGCGGCGCTGGCCGTTCAGGGACGACAGGAGCGCACGGATCTCGGGGTCGGGGGCGATGTTCCCGGCTCCCTGGCCGGCTGCGGCGGCGGCGGTCACCGTGCGATCTCCCAGATGTGCCCGCCCGGGTCGCGGAAGCTGGCGGTCCGGATACCCCAGGGCCGGTCCATCGGCCCGTTCAGCAGCGTCACACCGCGGTCGGCCAGCACCTTGCACACGGCGTCCACGTCGTCCACGGTCAGCGTGAGCTGCATCCGGGCACCGTCGGCCGGGCCGGCGACGTCCGCCGGTTCGATCAGCCCGTGGGCGGCGGTGGTCCGCAGCAGGTTGATGAGCGTGTTGCCGAAGGTGAACACGGCCGAGTCGTCGTCCTCGTAGGTGACCGGCAGTCCGAAGACCTCCCGGTAGAACCGCTTGGTCTCCTCCAGGTCCTCGGTGAAGAGGGTGAGGGCGCTGATGCTGCCGGGCCAGTCCGTCGTACCGTTCGTCTCTGTCACAGCAGTAACGATCTACGAACGGCCCTGCTCTGCACAGGGGTTCGGTTCCCCCACTGCCCGCTCCATGCAGACCAGTTCCTCGCGTTCGTCCCACGACGCGGTGACGGAGAAGCCGAGCCGCTCGTAGAGGGAGACCGCTCCCGTCCGCCACCGCCACACCGAAAGCCGCACGGTGCGGACCCCGCTCCGCGCGGCGTGCGCGAGCGCGGCATCGAGCAGAGCGGAAGCCACGCCCCGGCCCCGGCAGGCGGGGTCCGTCCAGAGCCGCTTGATCTCCGCCCGGCCGTCCGCGGGCGCGGTGACCACGACACAGCCCACCGCGGTGTCCCCGTCGCGCGCGACGAGCACGGCGGCACCGGCGAACGCGCCGTCCGGATCCTCCACCTCCGCGCGGTACGCGGCGGGCAGCGCCGCCGCGTCCGTGACGGGCCTGCCCTTCTCCGCCTCGGTCCGCAGGTGGTAGTCGGCCAGCAGCGTCGGCAGCCCGTGCACGGTGGCGAGGGATCCTGCCGGAGGCCGTACGACGGCGAGGCCACGTCGATCGTTCATGGCACCAGGGTCACACGGCGCCCCGGCGGACCCGAACACGGCCGAAAAGCGGTGTACGGTCCCGGGCCGGCGGCGGGACGATGCCTCCATGACCGCCACCGATGTCTCCCCCGACCTGGCCGCCGCCCGCCGCAGTCTCGAAGGTCTCGCGCTCGGCGACGCGTTCGGGGAAAGGTGGTTCCCGCTCTTCCGGGAACCCCGGAAGGCGTTCAACGAGATCAGGGCGCGCCGCACCCCGCACGAGCCCGTCTGGCACTGGACCGACGACACCGCGCTGGCCCGCGCGCTCCATCGGGTGCTCGACGACCACGGGCACGTCGAGCAGGACCGGCTCGCGCTGTACTTCGCGCTCGCCTTCGACGCCGACCAGGCGCGCGGCTACGGCCACGGCATGCACCTGCTGCTGCCCCGGCTACTGGCCTCCCCGGCCGACTGGCGGACGCTGGCCCCCGAGCTGTTCGAGGGCGGAAGCCTCGGCAACGGCGCCGCGATGCGGGTCGCCCCGCTCGGCGCGCGGTTCCACCGGGACCTCGACCACGTGACCGGACAGGCCGTGCTGCAGGCCGAGATCACCCACGCCCACCCGGAGGGGATCGCGGGTGCGGTGGCCGTCGCGGTGGCCGCGGCGCTGACGGTACGGGGTGAGTTCACGCTCTCCCGGGTCGCCGGGCGGACCCCCGCGGGGACGGTGCGGGACGGTCTTCTCCGGGCCGTGGACGTACCGTTCGCCACCGAACCCTGGAAGGCCGCCGACCTCCTCGGCAACGGGCAGCGCATCCGCTCCGACGACACCGTGCCGTTCGCCCTGTGGACCGCGGCCCGGCACCCCGAGGACCTGGAGGCGGCACTCTGGGCCACCGCCGAGGGGCTCGGGGACGTCGACACCACGTGCGCCATCACCGGCGGGGTCGTCGGCGCGGTCACCGGCGTCGACGGGGTGCCGGACGAGTGGCTGCGCCGCCGCGAACCACTGAGCTGACGCCGGGGCCGCCCGCTCCGGGGCACGAAAGGGTGTTCCCATATGGCGTAACTTTGGCGCCATGACCACGCCGCCGCCCCCGCCCCCGCAGGGCCCGTACGGAGCGCCGCAGGGCCCGTACGGCCCCCCGCAGCAGCCCCAGCAGAACCATCCGTACGCCCAGCAGCCGGTGCCGGGGCAGCAGCAGCCATTCGGGTATCCGCAGCAGCCCCACGGGTATCCGCAGGCGCCCCAGCCGTGGGGCGCTCCGGCCCCCGGCGCACCCGGTTGGCCCGGGATGCCGCCGCCGAAGCGGAACAGGACCGGGCTGATCGTGGGCATCACCCTCGGCGCCGTCGTGGTGGCCGGTGGCCTCGCCTTCGGCGTCTCGCGACTGGTGGACGAGGTGGACAAGGCCGGCGGCATCCCGTCGACCGGGGACTTCCCGGCGGCCGAGTACCGGCTGACCGTGCCGAAGAAACTACTGGACGGCGAGTACACGTTGCAGAAGGACTCCTCGTCGACCGACGGGAAGGACATCGAGGGAACGTACGACCCGACCATCCGTGACGCGAAGGCCGTCGTCACCCAGTACACCTCCGGGAGCGGCGGCACCCTGGTCATCTCCGGGATGTGGGGGCGGATCAAGGGACCCGAGTTCACCCGGGACAAGATCCTGGAGGGGGCGGTGCAGAACGAGGGCATGACCATCGCCGTGCCCGCCAGGGAGTTCACCCCCGCGGGATACGGGATCACGGTGTCCTGCCAGGTCGTCCGGTCGAAGGAGGGCGGCGTCAGCAGCACCCTCCCGATGTGCGCCTGGGGTGACGACAACACCGCGTCCTTCGTCGCCGTCATCACCGCCGAGACCGCGCTCCAGGACCCGGAAGAGGTCGACCTCGACAGGGCCGCCCTGGACACCGCCAAGGTCAGGGCCGAGTCGCGCAAGCCGATAGCCGCGGCCGAAGCCGGCTGACCCGGCCCCGGTGGCCCCTCACCGACGCACGGGACCCAGCGCCTCCTCCACCGCGCGGGCCATGGCGAGCAGTTGCGCGTCCGCGCCGCGCCGCGCCACCAGTTGGAGCCCGACCGGGCAGCCGTCCGGGGTGAATCCGGCGGGCACGCTCGCCGCCGGATGCCCGCTCAGGTTGAACGCCCAGGTCAGCGAGGTGGAAAAGAGCGCGCCCGGACCGTCGTGGCCGTGTGGGCGGTTGGGGGTGACGGGCGTGAGCAGCAGGGGCGCGTCCGCGAAGAAGGCGCCCAGCCTGCGGTCGTTCTCGCGCCGGAGCTCCGCGAGGTCCGGCGCCACCTCACCGTGCCGTACCGCCTGCCACGTCGTCCCCGGGTCCAGCAGCGCGCAGCCGCCGTCCGTGAGCCGCACCACGCCCGCCGCGGCCAGCCGCCGCACCGCGCCCCGCACCACCGCCGCCACCTGCGGGTCGACGTCCGCGAACCCCAGGTCGGGGCTGTGGGCGGCGGTCAGGGGCAGTTCGGCCGCGGCCGGTTCGTAGCCGTCCAGGACGTGGGCCAGGTACGTCTGCGCCTCCGCGGCCGTCCGGGTCAGGACCCCGGCGGAGGCGAGGCCGGACCGGTCGGGGGAAGGCAGCAGCCCGTTGGTCGTCTTCAGCCCGAAGACCCCGCACCACGCGGCCGGGATGCGCACCGACCCCGCCCCGTCGCTGCCGGTCGCCAGGGGCACCAAACCCGCCGCGACCGCCACCGCCGAGCCCGCCGACGAGCCGCCCGGCGTCCGGTCCGGCCGCCACGGGTTGACGGTGCGCCCGTGGGTGCCGAGCCCCCAGGTCTTCCAGTACGTGCCGGGGCCCGGCACGGACGTCGAGCCGACCGGGACGCCACCGGCCGCGATCAGCCGCCGCGCGGCGTACGACCGGATCCCGGTCGGGCCCTTCACCGCGAACGGCAGCCCGGCCAGGGGGAGCCGGGCGGCCTCGGGCAGCCGGGCGAGCGCCTCGTCGCGCCACACGTCGAGGAACGCGCAGAGCCGCGGGTCCTCCCGCTCGATCGCGGCCAGCGTCTCGGAGACCTCCCGGAAAGCCGTCATCGGACCAGTCTCCCAGGGCGGCTTCCCCGAGAACCAACACCGGAGCAGTCTCTCAGGACGCCTTCCCCGATACCCGTCAGCGGCTCAGTCCTCCAGGGCCGCCTCCATCACGGAACGGGCGATCGGCGCGGCACTGCCGCCGCCGCTGATGTCGGCCCGGTCGGCGGAGGCGTCCTCGACGACCACGGCGACGGCGACCGCCGGCCGCCCGGAGTCCTCCGCCTGGGCCCAGGAGATGAACCAGGCGTACGGCGTGCCCGAGTTGTCGATGCCGTGCTGCGCCGTGCCGGTCTTGCCGCCGACGGTCACCCCGTCGATGGCCGCGTTGGTGCCCGTGCCGTCCCGCACCACGTCGATCATCATCTGCCGCAACCGCATCGCCGTCATCGGGTTCATCGCCCGGTGGTACGAACGCGACCCGGTGGTGCGGACGGTGGAGCCGCTGTGCGTGGTCGTACGGTCCACCAGGTGCGGATACATGAGGTCGCCGCCGTTGGCCACGGCCGAGGCCACCATCGCCATCTGGAGCGGGGTGGCCGTCGTGTCGAACTGGCCGATGGAGGACAGCGCCAGCTGGTCGTCGCTCATGTCCGTGTCGAAGTTGCTCTTCGCCACTCCGGAGGGGATCTTCAGCCCGGAGTCGTTGAAGCCGAACCTCCCGACCGCCTCCACCATGCCGTCGAGCCCGACCTCCACCCCGAGGTGCGCCATCACGGTGTTGCAGGAGACCCGGATCGCCTCGGCCAGCGACGCCTTCTCGCAGCCCCGGGCCTCGTTGGGCAGCGTGGTCGAGGTGTTCGGCAGGACGTAGGGGGACGGGGTGTCGGTCCCGGCGTCCGGATCGGTGACGACCTCCGCGTCCAGTGCCGCCGCGGCCGTCACGATCTTGAACGTGGAGCCGGGCGGATACGTCTGCCGGATCGCCCGGTTGAGCATCGGCTGGCTTCTGGAGGCATTGAGTTCGCGCCAGGCGTCGGTGACGGACGAACCGGTGCCGGAGAGCCGCCCGGGGTCGTACGACGGTGTCGAGACCAGGGCCAGGATCTTGCCGGTCGTCGGCTCGACGGCCGCGACCGCGCCCCGCCGGCCGCCGAGTCCCTCGTACGCGGCGCGCTGCATCGAGTCCTTGATCGTGGTGACGACATCACCGCCCGGCTGCCGGTCGCGGGTGATCTCGTTCCAGAAGGGGAGCGGCGCGAGCATGGGGTCGGTGCCGGAGAGGATCGCGTCCTCGGCGTTCTCGATCAGGGTGGTGCCGTACGTCTGCGAGGCGTACCCCGTCACCGGCGCGTACAGCGGGCCGTCGCGGTAGGTGCGTTCGTACGCGAGCTGCTCGCCGGTGTCCTTCGAGCCGGTGACGGACCGGCCGCCGACCAGGATGTTGCCGCGGGGCCGGTCGTAACGGTCGATGGTGGTACGGCGGTTGGCGGGGTTGTCGTCGAGCGCGTCGGCCTCGAAGACCTGGACACGGGCGGCGTTCACCAGGAGTGCCACGAGCAGCAGCAGACAGAACGCGGCGGCGCGGCGGATGTAGCGGATCATGTCCGGGCCCCCAGGGCGGTCGGCGGGTGCGGGATCACCGTTCGTTCTCCGGGACCGGTGCGACGACTCCGGTCTCCACCTCGTCGGGGTGGGGTGTCCGGGCCACGTCGCTGACCCGGATCAGCAGTGCCACGATGATCCAGTTGGTGACCACGGACGAGCCGCCCTGCGCGAGGAACGGCATCGCCATACCGGTCAGCGGGATCAGCCCCATCACCCCGCCCGCGATCACGAACACCTGGAGCGCCAGGATCGAGGCGAGGCCGATCGCCAGCAGCCGCCCGAACGCGTCGCGCAGGGCGAGCCCGGCCCGGTAGCCGCGCGCCACCAGCAGCGCGTACAGCATGAAGAGCGCGGTCAGCCCGGTCAGGCCGAGCTCCTCGCCCGCCGTCGCCAGGATGAAGTCGGACTTGGCGGCGAAGCCGATGAGGATGGAGTGGCCGAGCCCGAGACCGGTGCCGAGCATCCCGCCCGCGGCGAAGGCGAACAGCGACTGGGCGAGCTGCCCGGGGCCCCGGCCGGCGTCGATGGAGGCGAACGGGTCGAGCCAGTCCTGCACCCGGCTGTGCACATGCGGTTCGAAGGAGCCGACGGCGAACGCGCCGACGGCGGCCAGCAGCAGCCCGACCGCGATCCACCCGGTCCGGCCTGTCGCCACGTACAGCAGGATCACGAACAGGCCGAAGAACAGCAGCGAGGTGCCCAGATCGCGCTCCAGGACCAGGACGCCGACGCTGATCAGCCAGATCGCCACGATCGGACCGAGCACCCGGCCGGTGGGGAGCTGGAGCTTCCAGATCCTGCGGCCGGTGTACGCGAGGGCGTTGTGGTTCGCCGCGAGGTAGGCGGCGAAGAACACGGCGAGCAGGATCTTGGCGAACTCGCCCGGCTGGAAGGAGAATCCGCCGACCCTGATCCAGATCTTGGCGCCGTTCACCGCGGGGAAGAAGATCGGCACGATCATCAGGACGAGGGCGGCGGCGACCGAGAGGTACGCGTAGCGCTGGAGGACCCGGTGGTCGCGCAGGAACACCACCACCGCGATGAAGAAAGCGACGCCGAGCGTGGACCAGATCAGCTGGGTGGGTGCCGCCTGGTCCTTCGGTGTCTCCAGGTCGAGCCGGTAGATCAGCACCAGCCCCATGCCGTTGAGCAGCACGGCGATGGGCAGCAGCAGCGGATCGGCGTACGGGGCGCGGAGGCGGACGGCGAGATGGGCGAGCAGGGCGAGCAGCCCGAGTCCGCCGCCGTATCCGGCGACGTCGGGCGGGACCGCGTCGTCGTGGGCCAGACCGACGGCGGCGTAGCCGTAGACGGAGATGAGGACGGCCCCGATGAGGAGCGAGAGTTCTACGCCGCGCCGCTTGGGCAGGCGCAGCTCGGGCGGGGGTGCGTCCGCCGTCGTTGCGGTCATGCCACGCAACGTAGCAAGAGGTGGGTGTTATTTCCCTTATGTCCTCACGGAAGGTGCGTGGGGTCCGGGTGCTGTCCGGCCGTCAGTCGCCGCGTCCGGGCGTGCTGTCCGGGCCTCGGGTGCCGGCGGGGGAGCGCGGCGGGTCCTCGTCGCCGTCGTCCAGGCGCACGTACTCCGGCAGCGTCAGACGGGCCAGTGCTCCGCCGTCCGGCGCGTTCTCCAGGACCAGCTCGGCGCCCATCACCTCCGCCTGCCCGACGGCGATGGTCAGACCGAGGCCGTGGCCCTTGGTGTCGCCCTCCGTACGGAAGCGCTGCGGTCCGTCCGCGATCAGGTAGTCCGGGAAGCCCCCGCCGTGGTCGCGCACGGTCACCACCGGCCCGTCGACCGTCAGTACCACCGGCGGGCGGCCGTGCCGGTGCGCGTTGCCGATCAGATTGCCGAGCACCCGCTCCAGGCGCCGCCGGTCCGTCTCGACCCGCACCGGTGGTCCGTCCCGGACGACCATGACCTCGGTGCCGCCGCCCGAGGCGCGGACCACCCGCTCGGCGAGCGGCGCCAGTTCGTGCACATCGAGGTCGACGTGTTCGGTACGGGCGTCGAGCCGGGAGATCTCCAGCAGGTCCTCCGTCAGTGCGCGCATCGCCCGGACCCGGTCCTGCACCAGCTCCGAAGGGCGGCCCGGCGGCAGCAGCTCGGCGGCGGCCGACAGACCGGTCAGCGGGGTGCGCAGCTCGTGCGCGACATCGGCGGTGAAGCGCTGTTCGGCCACCAGCTTGCGCTGGAGCGCCGAGGCCATGGTGTCCAGCGCTCCGGCGACGATCGCGACCTCGTCCGGCCGGCGCGAGGGGTCCGCCGTGCGCGGGTCGTTGACGCGGGCGTCCAGATCGCCCGCGCCGATCCGCCGGGCCACCTGCGCGGTCTGGTGCAGCCGCCGGGTGACCCGGGTGACGGCGAAGGCGCCGACGAGCAGCGTGGCACCGATCGCCAGCAGCGAGGAGCCGAGGATCGCCCCGTCCAGGCCGTTGATCGTGCGGGCGCTCTGGCTGTAGTCGACCTGCGTCGCGAGGGCGCGCCCGTCCGCCGGGGCGGCCGCCCACATCGTGGGGCGGCCGAGACGGTCGGCGACCGTGGTGCCCCGCTTCCCGTCCTCCACGGCCAGGGCGCGCAACGACGCGGGCAGCCCCGGCGGATCGAGCCCGGAGCGCGGCGGCAGCGCCCCGCCCGTCTCGTAGGCGGCGGTGGCGGTCTCCAGCCGGGCGAGCGCCTTCTCCCGGGCATGGCCGACCGTCTGCCGGGTGACCGCGGTGTGCACCAGCACGCCCAGCAGGGCGGCGAGGACGCAGCACATCACGGTGATGAAGACGGCGGACTTCCAGGTGAGCGTCGCGGTCCAGGCGGGCAGCCGCGGCCGCCGCCCGGGACGGCGGACCCTGCTCGCGCCCGTCCGCGGGCCACTCACCGGCGCTCCGCGGTCACGGCCGGCGAGGGTGCCGAGGTGGGTGCCGCCGTGCCGGGGCTCAGCGTCGCACCGGAGGTCGGCAGGGGGGAGGGCCGGGCGCTCGGGGTGCGGCGCCGGTCCGGATCGGCCCGCCCGGCCATCCGCAGGATCTCCTCCTGGGTCGGCAGCATGGCGCGCTGCCGGTCGTCCCAGGACCAGGCGGTGCGGTACTCGTACCCGGTGATGGCCGAGGGCGCCCGCATGATCAGGGCCCGGCCCGCCAGCTCCACGCTGATCACGGCGTCGGAGGTCGACATGATCCGGGTGAGTCCGCTCGGCTCCGGCATGTAGACGCGTACGGAGAGCTGGCGGGCGGCCAGCTGGATGCCGAGGATCATCTCGTCCCGGCCGTCGCCCGTCAGATCGCGGTAGTACGGCTTCAGCACCGGGCAGGAGTCGGGCGCGGTCCGGCAGGCGTTGATCCGCCGTACGGCCGCGGCCGGGAGCGCGTCCGTGCCGCTGGACCGGTCCGGCCGGGCGTTCAGCCCCGCCTGCACCACCGCCACCGGGTCCAGCCGGCGCACATCGCCGCCCGGGACGGTGATCCCGGGGATATGGGCGGTCTCGCCCTCGCCGTAGTCGTACGGGGCGGCGGAGGCGGGTGGCAGCTCCGGCCAGAGGCGGGCGGGGCCGATGGCGGCCGGAGGCCGTCCGGCGCTCTTCAGCTCCCCGCCGGTGCCGCATCCGGCCAGCAGGACGGCGCCCGTGAGCGCCGCGACGGCGGCAGCCGCGCCTCGCCCCGTCCGGTGCTGCGGACGCATGTCTTCCTCCCGTTCCGACGGCCGGGCCGGACCACGCGTGATCGCGCGCGGCCCCGGTTCCGTAGACCTTATTCGGAAGGAAGTCCCTTATGCGTATTTACTGCTGATAGGGGTTCTGGCCCTGCGCCTGGCCCTGCGAGCCCGGAGCGTAACCCGGCTGCTGCGGGGACTGGCCGAAGGGGTTACCGCCCTGAGCCGCCACGTGCTGCGCCAGCAGCTGATCGGCCTGCTCCTTGGGGATCTGCTGCTCGCCGCCGCAGAACGTGCACTGCGTCGCGTACTTCGTCGAGAAGGGGAACAGCGGCACGAAGAACAGCGTGAACTTCGTCACCCGCTTGCGCAGCGTGTGTGCCGCCGGATTCCCGCACCAGCCGCAGACCAGCGTCAGGACCGCCAGCTGGTAGAGATAGCCTCGCGTACCGAAAATGATCATGTCGTGGGTCCCTTCCCCGAATTCCCCAGGAGCGCCCGGCGGCAGAGCGCCAGCAGCTTTTCGTCCTCGTACGTGTCATGGCTGCCGTACCCGCCGTCCATCGCGTTGTGACGGCGCACGGAGGCGAGTTCGGCGCGGAGCACGTGCGCCGCCTCCGACCCTGCACCGACAGCCCCCGCCCGCGCCAGGCACTCGGCCACCCGAACCCTGACGTGACGGTTCCTCTCCCAGGCCGCGAGAAGTACCGGAACGGACTCCTCGGCCCGTCCCGAAACCTCCCACAGCGCGATCGCCGCGTCCACCCGCAGCCACAGCTCCTCGTGCAGCAGCAGCGCCCGCAGCCGCGGTGCGGCCACCGCCGCGTGCGCGCCGAGCCGGCCCAGCGCGCTCGCCGCCGCCCGCCGCTCGCGCGCGTGCTCCGCCTGGAGCCCCTCGATCAGGACCGGCAGCACCGCCCCGGCGTCCCCGTCGACGGCCCAGAGCGCCTCGGCCGCCTCCGTGGCCCCCGCCGTCCCGGCGCGCCGTATCAGCGCCCGCAGCTCCGGGACCGCGCAGTGCGCCGCGGGCCCGAACGAGGCGAGCGCCCGCAGCGCCGCCGTACGCAGCCACTCGCCCCGGTACTCCGGCGCGCCGCGCAGGATCCGCAACACCTCGGGCGCCGCCTCGCCCGCCCGGAGCGCGGTCAGCCCGGCCAGCAGCGGGCTCGCCCGGTCGTACGCCTCCTCGTCCAGCCCGACCTCGCTCAGCCGGCGGCGCAGCACACCGGCCAGCGGCGCGGCGGCCGGCCCCAGATACCCGATGGCGAACCCCACGTCGTGCGGCACCTCGGGCCGCTCCAGCGCCGCCGCCAGCGCGGGCACCGCGCGCACGTCGCCCAGCCGCGCCAGTGCCTTCACCGCACTGCCGAGCCCCGGCGGCCCGCTCGCCCACTCCTTCACCCAGGCGTCCGGATCGGCCGCGACCCGGGCCGCCAGCGCGTCGCCCGCGGGCGCGGCCAGGCCGAAGAGCTCCTCCAGGACGTGCGAGGCGGCCTCGGCCAGTTTCGGCTCGTCCGAGACGAGCTGATCGCCCACGAGCCGGACGAGCTCCCCGTAGGAACCGCGCCAGGCCCTGATCAGTCCGCTGCTCATCCGGACGGCGTCGATGCGCTGCCCCGGGTCGGGGCTGCACAGCTGATCGGTCAGCAGCGCCGTGCGGTCGGCGACCCGGTCGTCGAGTCCGACGTGCAGCGTGCGCAGCAGAGCGGCCGTCCAGGGCGCCGCGCGCCCGGCCCCGTCCTCGGCCGCCGGCGCCCGCAACTGCCCCACCAGGGTCATCGGAGCGGCCTCGGCACAGGCGGGGTCCGCCGCTGCCCCGAGAGCCCGGGACCCCGCGTCGGAGACCTCCGGCGCCCCGGGGGCCGAGCGCAGCTGCCGCAGCAGACCCGCCACCATCCGCACCACATCGCCCGGCAGCGCCTCGGGCGCGCACCGCGCCAGCTGGGCCAGGGCCGCCAGCCGCAGCCCCGGCGGATTCGCCTCGGCGGCCAGCCGGCTCAGCCAGTCGGCGATCCGGCCGGCCAGCGGTCCGTGGCGCAGCGCGACGCGCCCCGCGGCCTCCACCAGGGCGAGCCGCACCTCGTCGTCCGGTTCCAGCGTCAGCCGCTCGCACAGCAGGGTCAGGACCCGGGACGGACTGCCGTGCAGCGTGGCCAGCGCCAGCGGGGCGGAGACCCGCACCCCCGGATCCTCGTCGGCCATCAGCGCGAAGAAGACCCCGGCGCCCGCGCTGACGGCCGCCGCCGCCATCGCGTAGTTGGCCGCACCCTCCGCGTCGTCCTCGGCCTCGGCCTCGTCGATGTCCTCCTCGTCGATGTCGATGCCGCCGATGCTGGTCAGCAGCTCGACGATGCCCCCGCGGTCCGGGACCAGCGGATCGACGACGAGCTCGAAGAGGAAGGGGATGCAGGCGAGCGTGCAGGCGTAGACGTCACCCTGGTGGTGGACCGCCCCGTACATGCCGTCCAGTGCGGCCTCGCGCTCCGACGGGTCGGCGGACGCCAGACCACGGAGCAGGGCCGGCACGTCGTCGGCAGGCCCGTAGGCATGCTCCATCGAGGCCCAGTCGACCTCGTCGATCCCCGCGAACACGCCATCGCCTCCCCACGGTTTCCCACGAAGCAGTGTCTTGCGCAGAGTGTGCACCACCGCTCGGACAATCCACCCGCCCCATGCCGCCTTTTGCCCTTGAACATGACAACACCTGCGCCGATGCGGTATGTCCCGGCCATCGGAACCCTACGGAGTGTCCGGAATCGGCCGTCCCCGGTCCGGCTCGGTGAGCGGCGCGAGCAGATCGCCGTACCGGTCCAGCCGCTCCGCCATGGCGCCGGCCAGGAAGACCAGCGCCCCGGGGCTGCGGCACGCCTCGATCTCCGCCCAGGTGACCGGCGCGGAGACGGCCGGCTCGGCCCGAGCCCGCAGTGTGTACGGGGCGGCCGTCGTCTTCGCCGCCGCGTTCTGGCTGAAGTCGACGAACACCTTGCCCGGCCTCAGCGCCCGCCTCATCCGGTGCACCACCAGATCCGGAAGCTCCTTCTCCGCCTGGACGGCGAGCGTCTTCGCGTACGCCGACACCCGCTCGGAGGCGGTGGGCTCCAGCGGTACGAGCAGATGCAGCCCCTTGGACCCGGACGTCTTCCCGTACGCCTCCAGCCCGTCCGCTGCCAGCCGCTCCCGCAGCCAGAGGGCGACCGTGCAGCACTCCACGACCGTCGCGGGCGCTCCCGGGTCCAGATCGAACACCATCCGGTCGGCCGTCCCGGGCGCCTCGGCCCGCCACTGCGGGGTGTGGAACTCCACCACCAGATTGGCCGCCCACATCAGCGAGGCGAGGTCCTGGACGACGACCTGCCGGGCCTGCTCCTTCTCGTGGTGCGGCACCGGGGCGGTGTGTACCCAGGACGGCGTACCGGGCGGCGGGTTCTTGGTGAAGAACAGCTGCCCGTCCGGCCCGTCCGGATAGCGCAGGAAGGACAGGGGCCGGTCCCGCAGATGGGCCAGCAGGACCTCGGCCGCCGTGGCCGCGTAGTAGTGCAGCACCTCGCCCTTGGTGGTGCCGGTGGCCGGGTACAGGACCTTGTCCAGGTTGCTGAGCGGCACCCGCCGCCCCTCCACCACGGTGATCGGCGTCATACGATAAGAATCACATGAAACAAGGATCTATACGGATGTAACGCACGTAAGGGGTGACCGGTGAGGTCCATCTGGAACGGCGCCATCTCCTTCGGGCTGGTCAGCATCCCGATCAAGCTGGTCAACGCCACCGAGAACCACTCGATCTCCTTCCGTCAGATCCACGTCGCCGACGGCGGCCGCATCCGCTACCGCAAGGTGTGCGAGCTGGACGGCGAGGAGGTGACCGCCTCCGACATCGGCAAGGCGTACGAGGACGCGGACGGCTCGATGATCCCGATCACCGACGAGGACCTCGGCTCGCTCCCGCTGCCCACCGCCAAGACGATCGAGATCGTCGCCTTCGTGCCGGCCGACTCCATCGACCCGCTCCAGATGGACGCGGCGTACTACCTGTCCGCCAACGGGGTACCGGCCGCCAAGCCCTACACGCTGCTGCGCGAGGCGCTCAAACGGAGCCAGAAGGTGGCCCTCGCCAAGTACGCGCTGCGCGGGCGGGAGCGCCTGGGGATGCTGCGGGTGGTCGACGACGTGATCGCGATGCACGGACTGCTCTGGCCGGACGAGATCCGCGCCCCCGAAGGGGTCGCTCCGGAGAGCGACGTGTCGGTCCGGGACGCCGAGCTCGATCTGGCGGACGCGCTGATGGACACGCTCGGCGAGGTCGACATGGAGTCGCTGCACGACGACTACCGCGAGGCGGTCGAGGAGCTCATCGCGGCCAAGGCCTCCGGCGAGGTCCTGGAACAGCCCGAGTCCGGCGGCTCCGGTGGCGGCAAGGTCATCGACCTCCTCGCGGCCCTGGAGAGCAGTGTCCGGGCGGCGAAGGAGGCCCGCGGCGAGGGGAGCGGGTCGGCCGAGGGCGGGGACGAGGAGAAGGCGTCGGTCACCTCCCTCGCGGACCGCAAGCCGTCGGCCTCCACCACGCGCAGGACGCCCACGGGCAAGTCGGTGTCGCGCAGCTCGTCCTCCGGTGGCGGCTCCCGGAAGTCCGCCTCCTCGCCCAAGTCCTCGGGAGCGAAGAAGTCCACGGCGAGTACGGACGAACCGGCGGCGAAGAAGACCGCGTCCGGCAGCCGTTCCGGTGCGAAGAAGGCCGCCTCCAAGACCGGCGCGTCCAAGAGCTCCACGTCCAAGAGCGCCACGTCCAAGAAGACGGCGGCCAAGAAGCAGAGCGCCACGAAGACGGCCTCCCGCAAACGGGCCTCCGCATGACGAAGCCGGCCGTCACGGGGCTCCATCCCCCGCGACGGCCGGCTCGCACATCCCGTCCGTACCGCAGACTCAGCGCCTGCGGTACGAGCTCACATAGCCGGAGGACGGCGTGCCGACACCCGTCACGTCGTCGTAGCCCCGCACCGCCGAGAGCGAGGCGTCCTTGCCGAGGCTGCGCACCGAGGTCCGCAGGCCGTCCGCGGCGTCGTAGCCGTTGGTGAAGTCCACCCGGGCGACCGCGAGATCACGGCCGGCACCCAGCGGGTGGTCCGTCACGTCGTGGTACGCCTTCGAGTGGTAGCGGGCGTAGATCGCCGGGTTGGCGAAGCCGATCGGCCGCCCGTGCCGCGCCTGCTGTGCCAGGGCCTGGACACCGGCGATGACCGGCGCCGCCAGTGACGTACCGCCGATGCGGTACTCGTCGTAGCCCAGCGATCCGTCCGGCAGCGTCTGCGTCTGGCCCACCAGGAAGCCGGTGTTCGGGTCGGCGACGGCCGCGATGTCCGGGGCCGTCCGCATCCGGGTCGTCCCGTTGGCCTTCGCCAGCGAGTCCGGCACGATGCCGCGCTGGTAGGACGGCTGCTTCACCGTGGAACTGGTACCGCCGCCCGCACCCGAGGTGTACGCCCCGGGGAAGCCGGTCCAGCTCCTGCCGTCCGCCGCAAGCGGAGCGTTCAGCGTGCCCCAGCCGGTCTCCCACTGGTATGTGTCGTGCTTGCCGACCGCCAGTGACGTACCGCCGACGGAGGTCACCCAGGCGGAGTTGGACGGGACGTCGATCTGCTTGGTGCCCGTCGACGCGACGTTGTCGCCGTCGTCGCCCGAGGAGAAGTAGAAGCCGATGCCCTCGACCGCGCCCATCTTGAACACCTGGTCGTAGGCGAGCGCCAGGTCGGGCGTCTGATTGGCCTCGATGTCGCCCCAGGAGTTGGAGACGATGTCCGCGAGCCGGTGGTCGACGACCTTGTTCAGCGAGTCCAGCAGGTCGTTGTCGTAGCAGGACGCGCCGCCCACGTACACGATGTCCGCAGCGGGCGCGACGGCGTGCACGGCCTCCACGTCGAGGGTCTCCTCGCCGTACCAGCCGGAGGCGCCGCACTCCTCGGTCTTCGTGTAGTCGTCCGGCAGCACCTGGCTGAACTGCCCGCGCCGGTAGGGCGCGTCGCCGTTGCGCCTGGCGTACTCGGCGGCGTCCTTCGCGATGGTGGGGGAGGCGTACGCGTCCGTGATCGCGACGGTGACCCCCTTGCCGGTGTAGCCGCCGGCCCCGTACGCGGCGCGCAGCTGCCTGCCGGTGTAGCCCTTGACGGCGTACGGCACCTTGGTCCCGTAGGCGCTCGGCAGGGTGGAGGCCGTCTTCGAGCCGAAGTACGAGGAGAACGGACCGGAGTTGCGGAACACCGCGTCCGGGGGTGGCAGCACCTCGTCGTGACTCGACTTGTGCGGCGCGTTGTCCAGACCCGAGACGGCGAGCACGGCGTCGCTCAGCGCGGCGGGAACGGAGGCGGTGGAGGCGGGGGCGCGGTAGGTGCGGCTTCCCTTGCGGTAGTTACGCAGTTGCGTCCCGAACGCCTTCTCGGCCGAGGCGACTTCACCGGTGGCGGAGACGTAGTGCTGGTTGGCACCGGTGACGGTCAGCCCGCTGGACCGCAGCCACTGGCTGACCCGGTCGATCTGGTCCTGGGTGGCCCCGAACCGCGCCTGCGCCTGTGCGGCGCTCAGGTACTTCCCGTACGACGGCGACTGCGGGTCGGAGACGGCGGCCGCGTACGCGGCGAGCCCCTTCGCGTCTCGTCCGGCGAGGTGGACCCGGACGGCGACCTTTCCGCTGTCGGCCGTGGCCCCCTGATCGGCCGTGGCGGTGGCCCAGGCCGGCTTGGTCCCCTGCAGTGCGTCCCGGGCGCCCGGCGTCGAGTCCGCGCTGGCGTTCGGTATCCCGAGGGCGAGCGCACCGGCGAGCAGTGGCAGCGTCGCCGCCATGCTCAGCGCGGCGCGTCGTCGGGTGCGGCTGATTCTCAAAACAACCCCCTGCGATGTGGGTCTCGCGTGCGGCGCATGTGCCGAATGTTGTGCACATGCAATGCGCCACTCTGGCGAGGAACACCTCATGTAGGGGGCATGCAATGACCAAGAATCGGCCAAGGGGTAAGTCGGCGAGGGGAGTTCGCACCGGACCGCCGAGTATCTGGCTCTTTCCCCAGGTATGACCCGGTGTCGCGGGCTGCGGGGCACCCGTGTCAGATCGTGATCGTGTACCCGTGGGTGTCCGCGGGTCCGGCATGAACCCGTCCGCGCGCCGCACGCTCGTCAACCGGGGCGCGAACCCGGGCCGGTGGTGAGCACGCCGCTTGTGCCTGCGCCTTCCCCCGGCCGGCGTTCGTCACGACGTCTACGGGTGCGGGGCGTCCGCCGACCCGCTGTGTGCCGCGTCGGTGGGTCCGGTCGGTGAGAGTGCGGCGAGAAGGTGCAGCTTCTCGTCGCTGTCGCTGCCCTTGTCGGGGTAGTAGACGACGAGGATGACGTCGTCGATGGGGAGCTTGTCGCGGTGGAGCCGTAGTGCACCGACGACGGGATGGTGGACGGTGGCGGACCCTCCGTCGAGGTTGCGGACGTCGTGGCGGGCCCACAGCTCGCGGAACCGCTGACTGGACAGTGCGAGCTCCCCGACGAGTTCCACGAACCGGGGGTTGTCGGTGTCGTCCCCGATGGTGGTGCGCAGCGCGGCGACGAAGTCGGCCGCGGCCTTCGCCCAGTCCTGGTGGAAGGCCTGCTCCTCGGGGTCGAGGAACAGCGAACGAAGCCGGTTCTGACCGGGCCGCAGGCGCGGGGAGAGCGCGACGGCCATGGGGTTGGAAGCCAGGACGTCGAAAGCGCGCCCTTCGACGAACGCGGGCACCTGAAGGTGGGCGAGGAGCTGGTGCACCCGTGCGGGGACGTGCTCGGGCCGCTTGCGCCGCGATGACCTGGGACGTACCGCCGTGAGGCCGAGCAGATACGTCCGCTCGACATCGTCGAGAAGCAGGACCCGTGCGAGTGATTCGAGGATCTGGGGCGAAGGATTCCTGTCGCGGCCACGTTCCAGGCGCAGGTAGTAGTCGGGGCTGATGCCGGCGAGCAGGGCCACTTCCTCGCGGCGCAGCCCCGGAACGCGGCGGTTGCCGCCCGGCGGGATCCCTGCCTGCGCCGGGGAGACCAGCTCACGCCGGGCGCGCAGGTAGCTGCCGAGCCGGTTGCCGGAATCCTCATCCTTCATGGGCCCACCGTAATGCGGTGTGCGCGTCGCAGAGGGGGCCCTGGCAGGACCAGGGAAGACGGGGACTCTGCCAGGCCCGGCTGATTCCGTCAAGACTGCGGGTACAGCGTTCTGCGGAGGACCGCGGAACATCACCGAAGGCGCCGCAGCCCGAATGCCGCCGGCGCCCCGGACCAAAGGGAAGACCCCATGGACCTCTCCAACCGCACCGTTCTCGTCGTCGGCGGGACCTCGGGCATCGGGCGAGAGCTGGCCCGCCGGTTCGCCGCGGCGGGCAGCACCGTGGCCGTCGGCGGCCGCAACACGGAGGCACTCTCGGAACTCGCCGGAGAGGGCTTCGGCACCGTCGGCATCGACGTCACCGACAGCGCCTCCGTCACCTCTGCCCGCGACGCCGTGCTCGACCGGTATCCCGAGCTGGACACCGTGGTGACGATGCCGGGCGTCATGCTCATGGAAGACCTGCGCGACCCCGCGCACTTCGAGGCGGCGGAGAGGACGATCGACACCAACCTGGTGGGCACGATCCGGGTCATCGACGCCTTCACCCCGCACCTGGTCCGGCGGGGCACCGGCACGTTCATCACCGTCACCTCCGGCATCGCCTTCCTGCCCTTCCCGCCCATGCCCACCTACGCCGCCTCGAAGGCCGCAGTGCACGCCTACTCCGAGGCGCTGCGCGCTCAGCTCGACGGCACCGGTGTCGGCGTGGTCGAACTCGTCCCCCCGGCCGTCGCCACAGCGGGCCAGGAAAAGGTGAACCCGCACGCGCTGCCGCTCGACGGCTTCGCCACCGAGGTCATGCGACTGCTCTCGACGGACCCCACCCCCCGCGAGATCGTCGTGAAGGCAGCCCTCGTGCACCGCTGGGCCGAGCGCGACGGCACCTACGACGACCTCGTCGCGCAGCGCTCCCGGGCCCTGAGCATGCTGCCCGGCCGCGAAGGCTGACTCCCGGCCTTCTCCGGCCGCCCGGCTCCTCGCCCGTACCTGCGCTGCCGGCCCCGTGGAGGAACGCCGGGCCCCGAAACCGCCCGCCCGGTAAGGTACGAAGCGCTGCGACTGGCGCGCACCCCCTGGGTGCTCAGTGGAATCGACCACGAGGGAGCGGCACACCCCGGGCCCGCCCGGGGCGTCAACTCCGGAGAGCCGTCCGCCTGGGCATCCGGGTCCACGCCGCAGCAACGCGGCCGACCCGGGAGGACCCCGTGACCGTATCCGCATCCGTGCCCTCGCACCCCCGCCACCCCGCCCTGGCGGCAGCCGATCCGGACCTCGCCGCGCTGGTGGCGGCCGAGGAGCAGCTCCAGGCCGACACCCTCCGCCTGATCCCCAGCGAGAACTACGTCTCCGCGGCCGTGCTCGAAGCGTCCGGCACCGTGCTCCAGAACAAGTACTCCGAGGGCTACCCGGGCAAGCGGTACTACGAGGGCCAGCAGATCATCGACCAGGTCGAGACGCTCACCGTCGAACGGGCCAAGGCGCTCTTCGACATGGATCACGCCAACGTCCAGCCCTACTCCGGCTCCCCGGCCAACCTCGCCGTCTACCTGGCCTTCCTCAAGCCCGGCGACACCGTGCTCGGCATGTCGCTCCCCATGGGCGGCCACCTCACCCACGGCTGGGGCGTCTCGGCCACCGGCACCTGGTTCAACGGCGTCCAGTACGGGGTGCGGCGCGACACCGGCCGGGTCGACCTGGACGAGGTCCGCGACCTGGCCCTCGCCGAACGCCCCAAGCTGATCTTCTGCGGTGGCACGGCCGTCCCCCGCGAGATCGACTTCGCCGGCTTCGCCGAGATCGCCCGCGAGGTGGGCGCGGTCCTGGTCGCGGACATCGCCCACATCGCGGGCCTGATCGCCGGTGGCGCCCACCCCTCGCCGGCCCCGCACGTGGACGTGGTCTCCACCACCACCCACAAGACCCTGCGCGGCCCGCGCGGCGCGATGCTGCTGAGCCGGGCCGAACACGCCCGCGCCCTCGACCGCGCCGTCTTCCCCGGCCTCCAGGGCGGCCCGCACAACCAGACCACGGCCGCCATCGGCGTAGCCCTGCGCGAAGCCGCCGCACCGGACTTCCGCACCTACGCCCACGACGTGGTGACCAACGCCCGCACCCTGGGCGAGGAACTGGCGGCCCGCGGCTTCGACCTCGTCTCGGGAGGCACGGACAACCACCTCCTCCTGATCGACCTCACGAACAAGGACGTCCCCGGCAAGACGGCGGCCAAGGCCCTGGACCGCGCCGGCATCGTCGTGAACTACAACACCGTCCCCTACGACCCCCGCAAGCCCTTCGACCCCTCGGGCATCAGGATCGGCACCCCGGCCCTGACCTCACGGGGCATCCCCGCATCGGAGATGGCCACCGTCGCGGCCTGGATCGACCGCGTGGTCGACGCCGCCCGCACCGGGGACGAGTCCGCCGTCACGACGGTCCGCGCCGAGGTGAAGGCGCTGATGGACGGGTATCCGGCACCGGGGCTGCCGGTCGGCTGACCCGCCGTCGGGGCCGGAGGTGATCGTCTGCCACGGGATCGCCGGAGCCAGGGTCGACCGGATCCGGAGCGGGGCGCAGGGCCGTCACCGAGGCCGTGCGCCGACTGGTGTGAGAGATGCGGCGGCGCCCCGGCGGGCGTCGGGGGCTGAGCTGCAACGACGATGGACCCGGACATGTTGTCCGGGTCCATCGTCGTTTCGGCGCGCAAGCTGCCGGGCCGTCGAGCCTCGATCCCTCGAATTCAGAAGGGACGGATCAGAACGGACGGATCAGCACAGGCATGGATTCGTACCCCGGCCCAGGCCGGATACGTCCTTGTCCCGCAGCGCACCGGAGTAGGCCTGCAATTCGTCCACATCACCGTGGAGGTACTCGCCCCACCCCTCGCCGGCTTCGGCCCGGCCGATCTGGAGGGCACCGGTACTGTGCCGGCCGTTGGGGAGGGTGGCGGTCGCTCCGGCGTTGGTGTAGCCGTCGAGGTAGAGCTTGATCGTGTCGGTCCCGTCGTCGTAGACCACGGCGAGACGATGACCCTGGCCCTCGCCGCCGTCCGCGCCCACGATGTGGGAGACCACCCTTTCGGGAGATCCGGCCTCGTCCTTCTCCGGCATCACGAGTTGCCAGGTGTACGTGGACGGCTCGTAGCGCACCTTGAACGCGTCGGTGTGCTCACCTGCCTGCGAGAGCACGGTCATGGGGTGGGCCGGCGCGGAGTCCGCGAGGCGCACGACGATGCCGAGGGTGAAGCTGTCGCCGGTGTCCACGACCGGCCCGTCGGTAGCGGCGTACCCGGCCTCGCCGTCCAGGCGCAGATGCCCGTCATCGACGAGCGGCGGCGGCACGTAGGTGCAGTCGGGGTCGATCTCCGGGATGCAGGAGTTGTCGGAGCCCCGGTAGATCGAGGCTCCCGTGCTGAGCCGCAGCGGCGCGCCGTCCGACTGCTCGGGGCTCGTGCCGTCCGTCGCGTCGTCCATCGACCAGTGACCGAGCAGCTCCGGCTTGCGCAGTGCCAGTTCGGAGGCCTCGCCCGGTACCACGACCCGGTCGTGGACCCGTACGTCGCCGATGTCACCGTGCCATCGGTCGCGGTAGCCGGTAGCGCCACGGGCTCGTCCGATCTGGAACGCGCCGGCCGCCTCCGCGGGAGTCGCCTCCGCCGCGGTGCCGACCTCGTGGCCGTTGACGTACAGCTGCGCGCGACCTGTCTCCGCGTCGTACAGCCCCAGCAGATGGGCCCACTCGCCCGTCTCGGGCGTACCCCCGGACACCCGTGCGCCCCCGATCGCGAACGACCATTCAGGGCCGGGGCCCCGGTTGCGCAGTCCGAGGCCGAAGCCGGGCTTCCCGGCCGCGTCCTGGCTGGCGACGGTCATGGACCGGCCGGTTTCGGCGGGCCGCGCCCAGGCGCTGACGGCGAAGGACCTGCGGATGTCGGTGGCCGGGGCGTCCGTGGTGAGGAAGCCGTGGCCACTGCCGTCGAGTCCGGCTGTGGCGGTGGTTCCGGTGCCCGCGGGCGCCGGGCCGCCGAAGGTCACGCCTGTGCCGGCACGGGCGACGGCGCCCGTCTCGGCAGAGGCCGTGCGGGAGCCCGCCGGGTCGTCCAGCTTCCACCGGGCGACAGGGGCACGCCCGTCCTGCACGTTGAAGTCGTACGACGAACTACCGCTGCTTCGGCCTGCCCGGTCGAGCGCGCGGACCGTCAGCCTCTTGGGACCTGCGGTGAGCGGCAGGTACGGAACGGTCACAGCCGCGCCCGGCCGCTCGGCGGAGACGGTTCCGTAAGGGCCACCCATGAAGTTGTACGTGTACGCCACCACGTCGTCCGAGGGTGAGTCCATGGTGAAGTGGCCGTAGACGCCCACCCCGTCCACCCAGAAGACGTCCTCCGGATTCGGGTATTCGGGGGAGCTGATCGCCGCCTTCTCGGGACTGACGTCGTCGTACACGAAGGAACAGACCGAGCCGTCGCCCTCGTCGCTCCACGCGGAGGCCGCCTCGCCGTCGTTCGCGCGGACGTGCCAGGAAACGACCGTGTTCGCCGGGACGTCGTCCGGCATCGTCCAGTAGAACTGCGTCCCCGACGACACGGTGATGGTGGTGTGGGTGCGACGCTGCTCAACCCCTGCCGCGTCCGTCCACCAGGCTTCGAACTCGCCCTTGACCGGGCTGGATTCGGAGGGCTGGTTGTCCTCTTCCGGGTCGTACAGCGTGGCACTGAGTCTGGGTGGCTCCGGGACGTACGGCGTGTCGTCGCCGGTGGCGCAGGCCTTGCCCTCCGACTGGAGGTCCTGGATCAGAGGTTGCTTCGGCGGCAGGTTGTCCACCGCGTACGCCGTACCGGCAGACGTGGCGAGCAGCGCCGCCGCGCAGCTCCCCACCACCATCCGTCTGTATCTGACCGTCCTTCCGAACCTGGTCAATGTCCCTCCCCTGTAAGCGTTTGAGCTCGTGGACCGCACCGAGCCGCATGAAGCTAACAGAGACGTCCGACAACGCGGACGAGGATTTCTCCTGGAGCGAGCGTGGGGGAGACCCCTCGGCTCGACGGCCACGGGCGGGTACGGCAGGAGGTCAGGCCGTTGCGCCATGATGGAGGAGGCCGCGGGGGATGGGGTGCGGGGACCGCCCAGTGGGCGCTCGGAGGTCATGAGGGACCGGCCCACTCGCCACTCACTCGCGATCAGTGGCGGACAAAGACAAAGAGCCGGACCCAGTGACACTGGGTCCGGCTCTTGAAGTCTGGCACTTCGCCTGTTCAGCGACTTGATCACGCTGTCCGGCGGAAGTGCCCCCGGCAGGATTCGAACCTGCGCACCCGGCTCCGGAGGCCGATGCTCTATCCCCTGAGCTACGGGGGCGTGTCGCTGTGCTGCTCTGCGACGAGTGAAACACTACCAGCTTCCGCCGGGTGCCCGTGAACAGGTATTTCCGCGTCGTCGCCGGGGTGGCGACACCCCGCCCCGGCCCTCGCACGCATATCCGGCCACCCGTCCGGGGGCGGAAGTGGGCAAAACCCGGACGCAGCCACTCCGCCCCGCCTACTCTCGAAGGGTGTCAGGGGCATGCGGCCGCGTGCTTGTTGTCGACGACAACAAGGTCATCCGGCAGTTGATCAGGGTCAATCTCGAGCTGGAGGGCTTCGAGGTCGTGACCGCGGCCGATGGTGTCGAGTGTCTGGATCTGGTGCATCGGGTCAGTCCCGACGTGATCACGCTCGACGTCGTGATGCCCCGGCTGGACGGACTGCAGACGGCCACCAGGCTGCGCTCCGACCCGCGCACCCGGCATCTGCCCGTGGCGATCATCAGCGCGTGCACGCCGTACGAGGTGGACAACGGGGTCGCGGCGGGCGTCGACGCCTTCCTGGCGAAGCCCTTCGAGCCGAGCGAGCTGGTGCGGGTCGTACGGCAGTTGATGGAGCGCGGGCGGCCGCCGGTGCTCGACGGCAGGCAGGGGGCCGGACGGGCGGAGAGCGCCGCCGGGTGACCGGATGGCGAAACGCGTTGGCGAAAGGCCCCCCTTTCTCCCATACGCTTGACCCGTGACCCCCGCCGATCTCTCCATGACCGTGCTGCGCGCCGTGCGCCGCGCGGTCGACGAGAACGCTTTGCGCGCGCCCGTGCCCGCGCGCGTGCGAGTGGAGAGGACACGGCCCGGGGGACGCGGTGACTACGCCAGCGCCGTCGCGCTCCAGCTGGCCGGGCCCGCCGCCCTGTCCGCGCGGGAAGTGGCCGAGATCCTGCGGGAACGGGTCGCCGGGGCGCCCGGTATCGGGCGGGTCGAGATCACCGGGCCCGGATTCCTGAACTTCACGCTCGACGCCTCCGCCGACGCGTACGGGGCGCTGCTGTCCCGGGTGCGCGAGCAGGGGCTGCGGTACGGGCACGGCGACGCACTCGCCGGGGACCCGCTGCGATTCAGCCACGCGCACGAGGTCCGGGCCGCGGTCACCGCCGACGCGGTGGGCAGGCTCGCACGGGCGCAGGGCGCGCGGGTGCACATCGGCTGCGACGGGGCACCCGACCCGGACTGGGCGCGGCTGGGCGTCACCGTGGAGGCCGGGGACCCCCTCCCCGCGGAGATACGGCCGGTCCCCGCAGGCGCCACCGCGGGGGAGCTGCTTCGCCGGCTCGGGCCCGACGCGACCCGCTGGGGGCTGCTGCGGCCCGCCGGGCACGACCGGGCGCCCCTCGGCGACGACCTCCTCGTCCAGGGCGAGGCCAACGCGCTGTTCCTGGTCCGCTACGCACACTCGCGCGTCCACGCGCTGACCCACGGTGCCGCACTCCTCGGTTTCGCGAGCGCCCCCGGCCGGGCGCCCACCGGTACGGGGGCGGACGCACTGCTCGCCCTCCTCGCCGACCACCCGGCCGCGCTGCTCGCCGCCGCACGCCACCGCGCTCCGGACCGGATCGCCCGGCACCTCGAAGCGGTCGCGCGCGCCCTCCTCGACTTCCACGACGCCGTCTCACCGCTTCCCGTCGGGGACGAGAAACCCTCGGCCGCCCACCGTTCCCGGCTCGCCCTTGCCGAGGCCGCCGGGACGGTGCTGGCCGGTGGCCTGTCCCTGCTCGGTATCAGCGCACCCCGACACCTCTGAGAGACCCGAGAGAGCATCACCATGAGCCGATCCGCACACCCCGCCGGGCCCCGTCACGCCGACGTCATGACGGAGGGCCACTACAGCGCCCCCGCCGAGGACCTCAACGTCCTGGACGAGAAGGTCTGGGCCCGCACGGTCACCCGGGACGAGCACGGCGCCCTGACCGTCGGCGGGATCGAAGTCGCCCGGCTGGCCGAGGAGTTCGGCACCCCTGCGTACTTCCTCGACGAGTCCGACTTCCGGGCCCGCTGCCGCGCGTGGTCCGACGCGTTCGGACCCGGCGCCGACGTCTTCTACGCCGGCAAGGCCTTCCTCTCCCGCGCCGTCGTGCGCTGGCTCCAGGAGGAGGGGCTCAACCTCGACGTCTGCTCGGGCGGCGAGCTGACCACCGCGCTGGACGCCGGCATGCCCGCCGCGCGCATCGCCTTCCACGGCAACAACAAGACCGTCGACGAGATCGAGCGGGCCGTCTCGGCCGGTGTCGGCCGGATCGTGCTCGACTCCTTCCAGGAGATCGTCCGCGTCGCCCACATCGCGCAGCGCCTCGGCAGGCGCCAGCCCGTGCAGATCCGCGTGACCGTCGGCGTCGAGGCGCACACCCACGAGTTCATCGCCACCGCGCACGAGGACCAGAAGTTCGGCATCGCGCTGGCCGACGGGCAGGCCGCCGAGGCCGTCCGCAGGGCCCTCACCCTCGACGGGCTCGAACTCATCGGCATCCACTCCCACATCGGCTCGCAGATCTTCGACATGGCCGGCTTCGAGGTCTCCGCCCGCCGCGTGGTGCAGCTGCTGGCCGAGGTGCGCGACGAGCACGGCATCGAACTGCCCGAGATCGACCTCGGCGGCGGCCTCGGCATCGCGTACACCTCCGACGACGACCCGCGCGAACCGCACGAGATCGCCAAGGCGCTCGGCGACATCGTGACCCGCGAGTGCGAGGCCAACGGTCTCGCCACCCCGCGGATCTCCGTCGAGCCCGGCCGCGCCATCGTCGGGCCCACGGCCTTCACGCTGTACGAGGTCGGCACCATCAAGCCCCTGGAGGGTCTGCGTACGTACGTCAGCGTCGACGGCGGGATGTCGGACAACATCCGCACCGCGCTGTACGACGCCGAGTACAGCGTCTCCCTCGTCTCGCGCACCTCGGACGCCGAGCCGATGCTCGTGCGGGTCGTCGGCAAGCACTGCGAGAGCGGTGACATCGTGGTCAAGGACGCGTTCCTGCCGTCCGACCTGGCTCCCGGCGACCTGATCGCGGTCCCCGCGACCGGCGCGTACTGCCGCTCCATGGCGAGCAACTACAACCACGCCCTGCGCCCGCCCGTCGTCGCCGTGCGCGACGGACAGGCACGAGTCATCGTCCGGCGCGAAACGGAGGAAGATCTTCTGCGTCTCGACGTGGGCTGATGCTTTATTCCTGGGGAACACCCCGGGATCTCACCAAACATCTCAGGATCCGGACGGGTGGCGGAAACCCCCGTCCGGTGAGTGAGACTGGTTCACACACCAGATGTAAAGGAAACGAGGTCGGATGATGCGTACGCGTCCGCTGAAGGTGGCGCTGCTGGGCTGTGGAGTGGTCGGCTCAGAGGTGGCCCGCATCATGACGACGCACGCCGACGACCTCGCCGCGCGCATCGGCGCACCGGTGGAGCTCGCCGGTGTCGCCGTGCGCCGGCCCTCCAAGGTCCGCGAGGGCATCGACCCCGCGCTGATCACGACCGACGCGACGGCCCTGGTCAAACGGGGCGACATCGACGTCGTCATCGAGGTCATCGGGGGCATCGAGCCGGCCCGCACGCTCATCACCACCGCCTTCGAGCACGGCGCGAGCGTCGTCTCCGCCAACAAGGCACTGCTCGCCGAGGACGGCGCCGCCCTGCACGCCGCCGCCGAGCAGCACGGCCGGGACCTCTACTACGAGGCCGCCGTGGCCGGCGCCATTCCGCTCGTACGACCGCTGCGCGAGTCCCTCGCCGGCGACAAGGTCAACCGGGTCCTCGGCATCGTCAACGGCACCACGAACTTCATCCTCGACAAGATGGACACGAGTGGCGCCGGATACTCCGAGGCGCTCGACGAGGCCACCGCCCTCGGTTACGCCGAGGCGGACCCGACCGCCGACGTCGAGGGCTTCGACGCCGCCGCCAAGGCCGCGATCCTCGCCGGAATCGCCTTCCACACCCGGGTGAGGATCGGCGACGTGCACCGCGAGGGCATCACCGAGGTCACCGCCGCGGACATCGCCTCCGCCCGCCGCATGGGCTGCACCGTCAAGCTCCTCGCCATCTGCGAGCGGGCCGCCGACGGGCAGTCGGTCACGGCCCGCGTGCACCCCGCGATGATCCCGCTCAGCCACCCCCTGGCCTCCGTCCGCGAGGCGTACAACGCGGTGTTCGTCGAGGCCGAGGCCGCCGGGCAGTTGATGTTCTACGGCCCCGGCGCCGGTGGCGCACCGACCGCCTCCGCGGTCCTCGGCGACCTCGTCGCGGTCTGCCGCAACAAACTCAACGAGGCCCCCGGGCCCGGAGAGTCCGCGTACACGCGTCTGCCGGTGAGCCCCATGGGCGACGTCGTCACGCGGTACCACATCAGCCTCGACGTGGCCGACAAGCCTGGCGTACTCGCCCAGGTCGCGACGGTCTTCGCCGAGCAGGGCGTATCGATCGATACGGTCCGCCAGAAAAGCCGGAATTCGAGCAGCGGCGACGAGGCCGGCATCGAACAGGGCGGCGGCGAGGCCTCCCTCGTCGTCGTCACCCACCGCGCGCCCGACGCCGCCCTTTCCGGGACCGTCGAGGCGCTGCGCAAGCTCGACACCGTGCGCGGTGTCGCCAGCATCATGCGTGTTGAAGGGGAGTAAGGACCCATGACCACCAAGGGCACCCACCAGTGGCGCGGCATCATCGAGGAGTACCGGGACCGTCTTCCGGTCACGAGCACGACGCCCGTCGTCACGCTCCGTGAGGGCAGTACGCCGCTCGTTCCCGCTCAGGTCCTCTCCGAGCGCACGGGCTGCGAGGTGCACCTCAAGGTCGAGGGCGCCAACCCCACCGGGTCCTTCAAGGACCGCGGTATGACGATGGCCATCACCCGGGCCAAGGAGGAGGGTGCGCAGGCCGTCATCTGCGCCTCCACCGGCAACACCTCCGCCTCCGCCGCCGCGTACGCGGTACGGGCCGGAATGGTCTGCGCCGTCCTCGTGCCCCAGGGCAAGATCGCACTCGGCAAGATGGGCCAGGCGCTCGTCCACGGCGCCAAGATCCTCCAGGTCGACGGAAACTTCGACGACTGCCTGACGCTGGCCCGCCAGCTCTCGGACAACTACCCCGTGGCGCTGGTCAATTCGGTCAACCCGGTGCGTATCGAGGGCCAGAAGACCGCCGCCTTCGAGATCGTCGACGCGCTCGGCGACGCCCCGGACATCCATGTCCTCCCGGTCGGCAACGCGGGCAACATCACCGCGTACTGGAAGGGATACACGGAGTACGCCGGGGACGGCCTGTCCACGCACAAGCCGCGGATGTGGGGCTTCCAGGCCTCCGGCTCCGCTCCCATCGTGCGCGGCGAGATCGTCAAGGACCCCTCGACGATCGCCACCGCGATCCGGATCGGCAACCCGGCCTCCTGGCAGTTCGCGCTCAACGCGCGGGACGAGTCGGGCGGCTTCATCGACGAGGTGACGGACCGCCAGATCCTGTCGGCCTACCGACTGTTGGCCTCGCAGGAGGGCGTCTTCGTGGAGCCCGCGTCGGCCGCGTCCGTCGCCGGTCTGCTCAAGGCCGCCGAAGAGGGCAAGGTCGACCCCGGCCAGAAGATCGTCTGCACCGTCACCGGCAACGGTCTGAAGGACCCGGACTGGGCCGTCGCCGGCGCCCCCCAGCCGGTCACCGTCCCGGTCGACGCGGTCACCGCCGCCGAGAAGCTGGGCCTCGCGTAGCCGTACCCCGCCACAGGGCGGCCGCACCCCCGGACCGGACGACGGACCCCGGGTGCGGCCGTGGCAACGGCTCATCAGAAAGCCAGCTCAAACGCCTCTTTTAGGGGCAGAGAGCGCATCGAAGGGGTGCGACACGCATCGTGCGCCTCCTGTGCGCCCTATGTCGCGACAGAACCTTCCTTCGATAAGCTGTACCCAACCCGCCCCGCCGTATGAGCCGGGGTGCTCGGGCCGTTGCGGCCGTCGGTTCACTCCCGGGATCAGGGCCGTACCCGCCGCAAGCGTCCGGAAGAATCCCCACCCCGGAAATCCCCGAACCCCGCAGAATCCCGAAGAGCAGCACAGAAGCAGAACGAAGAGCCGCACAGAAGCAGAACCCGAAGAGCCGCGAGAGCCCCGAAAGACCCCGCAGCTCCTCGCATTCCCCGCCGCCTCACAAGGAGAGTCGTCAGAGCGATGGCCGGTCCCGCCTTCCGAGCCGCCGCCGTCCGGGTGCGCGTCCCCGCGACCAGCGCCAACCTGGGCCCGGGTTTCGACGCCCTCGGCCTGTCGCTGGGCCTCTACGACGACGTGGTCGTCCGGGTCGCCGACTCCGGGCTGCACATCGACATCGCCGGAGAGGGCGCGGACACGCTGCCCCGCGACGAGAAGCACCTGCTCGTACGCTCCCTGCGCACGGCCTTCGACCTGCTCGGCGGACAGCCCCGCGGGCTGGAGATCGTCTGCGCCAACCGCATTCCGCACGGCCGCGGCCTCGGCTCCTCCTCCGCCGCCATCTGCGCCGGCATCGTCGCCGCCCGCGCCGTGACGACCGGCGGTGACGCCCGGCTCGACGACGCGGCCCTGCTGGAGCTCGCCACCGAGATCGAGGGTCACCCCGACAACGTCGCGGCCTGCCTGCTGGGCGGATTCACGCTCGCGTGGATGGACGGCGGATCGGCCCGCGCCATCAGGATGGATCCCGCAGATTCCATCGTTCCGGTGGTTTTCGTTCCCGGCAAGCCGGTGCTCACCGAGACCGCCCGCGGACTGCTGCCGCGTACCGTCCCGCACGTCGACGCCGCCTTCAACGCCGGCCGCGCCGCGCTGCTCGTCGAGGCCCTGACCAGGCGCCCCGAGCTGCTGCTCACGGCCACCGAGGACCGGCTGCACCAGGAGTACCGCGCACCGGCGATGCCGCAGAGCGTGGAACTCGTCAACCGGCTGCGCGCCGACGGCGTACCCGCGGTGATCTCCGGTGCCGGGCCGACCGTGCTGGCGCTGGCCGAGGACGGTGCGGCCGACAAGGTCGCACGGCTGGCGGGCGAGGGATGGGCGGCCAACCGGCTCGCTCTCGACGCCCAGGGTGCGAGCGTGCTGCCGCTCGCGCCTTAGCGAGAAGTGATTGCCGGTGAGTGAGAGGGGGAATGTTTGTTGGAGCCGGTAGTGTTAACCTCAAGTCTGCAATCGACGTCTATGTGGCGCGTTGCTTCGTGTCCCTTTCCGGGACCACCTTTTCTTCCGGGAGCCTCCCCAACTGCCTGAGCAGCCTGCCTGAGCAGTTTCGAGCACGCTCCGGAACCGGCACGACACCCCTCGCTTGTCCAGGAGTGGGCCGAGCAGGGGGATGCTCGCGCCGGGCCCATTGCACACCTTCATCTCTCCGCCGTACCTATCCGGCGGACCACCGCCCCGGCACGGTCCGCACCGAAGACCGCAGTCGGACAGCACAACCGGTCGCCGAGCCAGAAGGCCGACGTCCGCTCCAGGGAAGGACCCTTCGTGAGCGACACCACCGATCTGATGGGCGTGACTGCCGACAAGAGCGTCGACAGTGCCGCGCCTGCCGAAGGTGCTGCCACTGGCACCACCGCACGGCGCCGCCGCTCCGGCACCGGCCTTGACGGCATGGTCCTGGCCGAGCTGCAGCAGGTCGCGTCCGGCCTCGGGATCAAGGGCACTGCGCGGATGCGCAAGAGCCAGCTGATCGAGGTCATCAAGGAGACCCAGGCCGGCGGCTCCTCCGCGCCCAAGGCCAAGGCCGCCGCGGCCCCCGCCGAAGAGGCGGAGACCAAGCCGAAGCGCCGGGCCACCTCCAAGGCGCGCACCGGCGCCGGGGACGAGACCCCGGCCGCCGCACCCGCCGAGAAGGCCACCGCCCAGCAGCAGATCGACATCCCCGGTCAGCCGGCCAGTGACGACCAGCCCACGGGCGAGCGTCGTCGGCGGCGTGCGACCGCGCAGGCGGGCAGCCCGGACACCAAGGCGCAGGCCAAGGACCGCACGCAGGACGAGCCGAAGCACGAGGCCCCTGCCGAGGACCGTTCCGAGTCCAAGGCCGAAGCCGCCGCGGACAACGCCGAAGGCCGTCGTGGCGACCGCCAGGACCGCGGCCAGCGCGGTGAGCGGGGCGAACGCGGCGAGCGCCGTGAGCGTCAGCGCGACCGTCGCGGCAAGGGCGACGAACAGGGCGGCGGCCAGGGCGGCCAGCGTCAGCGTCAGGGCGGCCAGGGCGGTCAGGGCGGCGGCCAGGGCCAGAACCAGGGCCAGCAGGGCGGCGGCGGACCGCAGGACGACTTCGACGACGAGGGCGGCCGTCGTGGCCGCCGGGGCCGCTACCGCGACCGCCGCGGCCGTCGTGGCCGCGACGACTTCGCGAGCGACGCACCGCCGGTCACCGACGACGACGTCCTGATCCCCGTCGCGGGCATCCTGGACATCCTCGACAACTACGCGTTCATCCGGACCTCCGGCTACCTGCCGGGCCCGAACGACGTGTACGTCTCGCTCGCCCAGGTCCGCAAGAACGGCCTGCGCAAGGGTGACCACGTCACCGGTGCCGTGCGCCAGCCCAAGGACGGCGAGCGCCGCGAGAAGTTCAACGCGCTGGTCCGCCTCGACTCGGTCAACGGCATGGCGCCCGAAACCGGCCGCGGCCGCCCGGAGTTCCAGAAGCTGACGCCGCTCTACCCGCAGGACCGGCTCCGTCTGGAGACCGACTCCAACATCCTGACGACGCGGATCATCGACCTGGTCGCGCCCATCGGCAAGGGCCAGCGAGGCCTGATCGTGGCCCCGCCGAAGACCGGTAAGACCATGATCCTCCAGGCGATCGCCAACGCGATCACGGTCAACAGCCCCGAGTGCCACCTGATGGTCGTCCTGGTCGACGAGCGTCCGGAAGAGGTCACCGACATGCAGCGGTCGGTGAAGGGCGAGGTCATCTCCTCGACCTTCGACCGTCCGGCCGAGGACCACACCACCGTCGCCGAGCTGGCCATCGAGCGCGCCAAGCGTCTCGTCGAGCTGGGCCACGACGTGGTCGTCCTGCTGGACTCGATCACCCGTCTGGGACGCGCGTACAACCTCGCCGCCCCGGCCTCCGGACGCATCCTGTCCGGTGGTGTCGACTCGACCGCGCTCTACCCGCCGAAGCGCTTCTTCGGTGCGGCGCGCAACATCGAGGACGGCGGCTCGCTGACCATCCTGGCCACCGCGCTCGTCGAGACCGGCTCGCGCATGGACGAGGTGATCTTCGAGGAGTTCAAGGGCACCGGCAACATGGAGCTCAAGCTCGACCGCAAGCTCTCCGACAAGCGCATCTTCCCGGCGGTGGACGTCGACGCGTCCAGCACCCGTAAGGAAGAAATCCTGCTCGGCAGTGACGAGTTGGCGATTGTCTGGAAGCTGCGCCGGGTGCTCCACGCGCTGGACCAGCAGCAGGCGATCGAGCTCCTCCTGGACCGGATGAAGAAGACCCAGTCCAACGCGGAGTTCCTGCTCCAGATCCAGAAGACGACGCCGGCCCCGGGCAACAACGACTAGTCGTAGCCCGTCGGCAGTGCACAGGGCCGCCCCCGCCACTTCGGTGCCGGGGGCGGCCCTGTGCCGTTGCCGCCCCGAGACCTTCGCCACACGGCCGGTGGGCCCCACGGCCACGTCCCGTTGCCTGTAGCAGGCAAGAAACCGCAGGTGAGCGCCGGGTGACCGGCTGTTCCCGCACTCCGTGAGCCGGCCCCGGGCCCGCCCGGAGGTCACAGAAGCCTGTGCAACCCTTCTTGTCGCCGCCGCGTCGTGACCAAGAGCGACACCACGTGTGACGCCCTGGGCGACAAAGCGGCATACAGACCCGCACACCATCGCAGGGGGTAGCCGGGAGCCGGCCGAGCAACGAGGAGACGGATGAGCGACCAGAGCGGGAGCAGCAGCCGAATACGGGCCACCGGCAAGCGCCGGAGGAAGCCGTCCCGCCGCCGCAGGGCGACCGTCATAGCCGCGTGGAGCCTGGCCGGCCTCGTCGTCGTCGGCGGATCCGGTCTCGGCTACGCCTACTTCCACCTCAACGGCAATCTCAAGGCCGTCGACATCAACAACGCGCTGGGCAAGGACCGCCCCGACAACGTCGACAACGGCTCCGAGGACATCCTCGTGCTCGGTTCGGACTCCCGTTCCGGCGCCAACGCGCAGTACGGCGAGGACCAGGGCGGCGCCCGCTCGGACACCGCGATGGTCGTGCACGTCAACAAGGGCCACAGGACGGCGAGCGTCGTCTCCATCCCGCGCGACACCCTCGTCACCCGGCCCGAGTGCACCGGCGACGAGAGCGGACAGGCCGTCGCCGGGGAGCAGCGGGCGATGTTCAACACGGCGTACGAGGTCGGCGGACCGGCCTGCGCGGTCAAAACCGTCGAGTCGATGTCCGGGATCCGCATGGACCACTACATCGAGGTGGACTTCACCGGCTTCAAGCACCTGATCGACAAGCTCGGCGGCGTCGAGATCACCACCAAGCAGGCGATCAACGACTCCAAGAGCCATCTGAACCTCGAACCCGGCACCCACACGCTCGACGGCGAACAGTCGCTCGGCCTCGTCCGCACCCGCAAGAGCGTCGGCGACGGCAGCGACCTCGGCCGCATCCAGCTCCAGCAGGCGTTCATCAAGGCGCTGATGAAACAGGCCAAGAGCGTGGGCATCCTCAACGGCACCAAGCTGTACGGCATCGCGGACACCGCGACCAAGGCCATCACCACCGACTCCGACCTCGGCTCGGTCAAGGAACTCGCGTCCTTCGCGAGCGGCCTCAAGGGGCTCGGCTCGGACGACGTCCACATGGTGACCCTGCCCGTCGAGTACGACCCGGCCGACCCGAACCGCGTCATCCCGCAGGAGGAGGCCGGCAAGCAGGTGTGGCAGGCGCTCCTCAACGACCGGCCGATCCCCGCCTCCGCCACCGAGAAGTCGGCGGGCGACAAGGGCGACGCGGGGCAGATCGTGCAGTGACGAACCCACCCGCGACCGGCAACGGGAATAGCACGCGGCCGACCCTCGTTTTGGGAGATACGGCCAGTCCTGGCAGACTGGTACGTCGGCCCCGGTTCACGGACGCGCAATCCGCGCGTACGACCCGGCGCCCTCCCGAACCTAGGAGAAACCCTTGAAGCGCGACATTCACCCCCAGTACGTCGAGACGCAGGTCAGCTGCACCTGTGGCGCGTCGTTCACCACCCGGTCGACCCTGGACAACGGCGCCATCCGTGCCGACGTCTGCTCCGAGTGCCACCCGTTCTACACGGGCAAGCAGAAGATCCTCGACACCGGTGGCCGCGTGGCCCGCTTCGAGGCCCGCTTCGGCAAGGCCGCCGGCTCCGCCAGCAAGTAGCGAGCCACTGCGCCGGTCCTTGGCGCCCTCTTCCCGGGGGCGTCGGGACCGGCGTTTTTTTCCGGCCGGGACGACGGCGAGTCCGTATCCCGCCCGGCAGGCAACCGCCGGCCGGCAGGCACGACGATCGTAGAAACCAGGAGCCCGAAGATGTTCGAGGCGGTCGAGGAACTGATCGGCGAACAGTCCGATCTCGAGAAGAAGCTCGCGGACCCGTCGGTCCACGCCGACCAGGCCAACGCGCGCAAGCTCAACAAGCGCTACGCCGAGCTGACCCCGATCGTCGCCACGTACCGCTCCTGGAAGCAGACCGGTGACGACATCGTGACGGCCCGCGAGTTCGCCGCCGACGACCCCGACTTCGCCGCCGAGGTCAAGGACCTCGAGAAGGAGCGCGAGGAGCTCACCGAGAAGCTCCGCCTCCTGCTCGTACCCCGTGACCCCAGTGACGACAAGGACGTGCTCCTGGAGATCAAGGCGGGCGCGGGCGGCGACGAGTCCGCTCTGTTCGCCGGCGACCTGCTGCGCATGTACCTGCGCTACGCCGAGCGCGTGGGCTGGAAGACCGAGATCATCGACTCCACCGAGTCCGAGCTCGGCGGCTACAAGGACGTCCAGGTCGCCGTGAAGACCAAGGGCGGCAACGGGGCCACCGAGCCGGGCCAGGGCGTCTGGGCCCGGATGAAGTACGAGGGCGGCGTGCACCGTGTGCAGCGCGTGCCCTCCACCGAGTCCCAGGGCCGCATCCACACCTCCGCGGCCGGTGTGCTCGTCACGCCCGAGGCCGAGGAGGTCGACGTCGAGATCCACGCCAACGATCTCCGTATCGACGTGTACCGCTCCTCCGGCCCCGGCGGCCAGTCCGTCAACACCACGGACTCCGCGGTCCGCATCACGCACCTGCCCACCGGTGTCGTCGCCTCCTGCCAGAACGAGAAGAGCCAGCTCCAGAACAAGGAGCAGGCCATGCGTATCCTGCGGTCGAGGCTTCTCGCCGCGGCCCAGGAAGCCGCCGAGCAGGAAGCGTCCGACGTACGCCGCAGCCAGGTGCGTACCGTCGACCGGTCCGAGAAGATCCGTACCTACAACTTCCCGGAAAACCGCATCTCGGACCACCGCGTCGGCTTCAAGGCGTACAACTTGGACCAGGTGCTCGACGGGGACCTGGACGCCGTGATCCAGGCCTGTGTCGACGCCGACTCCGCAGCCAAGCTCGCCGCCGCGTAACGGTCGCCCTGAGTCCCGAGCCCCACCGCCCCGCTCGTAACCCGTACGGAGAACCGCGATGAACCTGCTGCTCGCCGAGGTGGCCCAGGCCACCCAGCGGCTGGCCGACGCCGGTGTCCCTTCACCGCGATTCGACGCGGAGGAACTTGCCGCGTTCGTGCACGGCGTCAAGCGGGGCGAGCTGCACAACGTGCCGGACGCCGACTTCGACGCCCGCTACTGGGAGACCATCGCCCGGCGCGAGGCCCGCGAACCGCTCCAGCACATCACCGGCCGCGCCTTCTTCCGCTACCTGGAGCTCCAGGTCGGACCCGGCGTCTTCGTGCCCCGGCCGGAGACCGAGTCGGTCGTCGGCTGGGCGATAGACGCCGTCCGTGCGATGGACGTCGTCGAGCCGCTGATCGTCGATCTGTGCACCGGATCGGGTGCCATCGCCCTCGCCATGGCCCAGGAGGTGCCGCGCTCGCGCGTGCACGCCGTGGAGCTGTCCGAGGACGCCCTCAAATGGACCAGGAAGAACGCCGAGGAGTCCAGGGTCACCGTGCACCGCGGAGACGCTCTGACGGCCCTTCCCGAGCTCGACGGCCAGGTCGACCTGGTCATCTCCAACCCGCCGTACATCCCGCTCACCGAATGGGAGTACGTGGCCCCCGAGGCCCGTGACCACGACCCGGAGATGGCCCTCTTCTCCGGCGAGGACGGCCTCGACACCATCCGCGGCATCGAGCGCACCGCCCACCGTCTGCTGCGTCCCGGTGGCCTCGTCGTCATCGAGCACGCCGACACCCAGGGCGGCCAGGTGCCGTGGATCTTCACCGAGGAGCGGGGCTGGGCGGACGCGGCCGACCACCCCGACCTCAACAGGCGTCCCCGGTTCGCCACGGCCCGCAAGGCCATGCCGTGACCGGAGGAAACCACCCCTACCCGTACATGCTTGAGGAGGCCGGCTGATGGCACGGCGATACGACTGCAACGACGCCACGGACCGTACGACGGGTCTGCGCGAGGCCGCGTCCGCCGTCCGCCGCGGCGAACTGGTCGTGCTGCCCACCGACACCGTGTACGGGATCGGTGCGGACGCATTCGCCTCGGAGGCCGTCGGCGACCTCCTGGAGGCCAAGGGGCGCGGCCGCAACATGCCCTCGCCCGTCCTCATCGGCTCGCCGAACACCCTGCACGGCCTGGTCACCGACTTCTCGGAGCAGGCGTGGGAGCTGGTGGACGCGTTCTGGCCGGGCGCGCTGACGCTCGTCGCCAAGCACCAGCCGTCGCTCCAGTGGGACCTCGGCGACACCCGCGGCACCGTCGCCATCCGGATGCCGCTGCACCCGGTCGCCATCGAGCTGCTCACGGAGGTCGGCCCGATGGCCGTCTCCAGCGCCAACCTCACCGGACACCCCTCGCCCGAGGACTGCGACGCCGCCCAGGAGATGCTCGGCGACTCCGTGTCCGTGTACCTCGACGGCGGCCCGACGCCGGGCATCGTCCCGTCCTCGATCGTCGACGTCACCGGCAAGGTGCCGGTCCTGCTGCGCGCGGGTGCGCTCTCCGCGGAGGAGCTGCGCAAGGTGGTACCCGACCTTGAGGTGGCCAATTGACCGCCCCTGAGGGGCGTGGCATAGCGGGGCAGACCGACACCTTCCGCATCCTCCACGTCAGCACCGGCAACGTCTGCCGCTCACCGATCACCGAGCGGCTGACCCGGCATGCCCTCGTGGACCGCCTGGGCGACCCGCTCCTGGGCGGATTGATCGTGGAGAGCGCGGGCACCTGGGGGCACGAGGGCGCCCCGATGGAGGCGAACGCGGAGGTGGTCCTCGCCGACTTCGGCGCCGACGCCACCGGGTTCGTCGGCCGCGAACTGCTCGACGAGCACGTGATCCGCGCCGACCTGGTGCTCACCGCCACCCGAGACCACCGGGCCCAGGTCATCTCGATGGGCCACTCCGCCGGACTGCGCACCTTCACGCTCAAGGAATTCACCCGGCTGGTCCGGGCGATAGATCCCGCGACGCTGCCCGACGCGAGCGACGAGGGCGTCGTCGAGCGCGCCCGCGCCCTGGTCCGCGCGGCCGCCGCGCTGCGCGGCTGGCTGCTGGCCCCGACCGCGGAGGCCGACGAGGTGTACGACCCGTACGGCGCTCCCATCACCTTCTTCCGTTCGATCGGCGACGAGATCAACCAGGCCCTGGACCCGGTCGTCACCGCGCTGACGGGCGTCTCGGCGCCGCGCTGAAACGACGGCCGCAAGGCCGTCCGCGCCGCTCTGAGGGCCGTGGACCGAGGGCCGGGCCTCCGATAGGCCGGGCGGGTGCGCCACGGCTCACGACAGCAGGCAGCGGCTCCGGGGCAGGCCTACATTGGAGCTGACGTCACCGCCGGGCGTCACCCGTCCCCAGGCCCGGAGCCCCCGATGCCGGTCACCACTGCTGCTGCCGCACCCTCCGCCGTCGCCGCCCTGCCGCAGGACTTCGACGCCCTGCTCCGGGAGGATCCGGAGATCGCCGACGTCCTGGTGGGGGAGCTGCGCCGGCAGTCCGAGACCCTCCAGCTGACCGCGGCGGAGAACTTCACCTCACCCGCCGTCCTGGCCGCTCTCGGCTCCCCGCTCGCCAACAAGTACGCCGAGGGGTACCCCGGCGCCCGCCACCACGGCGGCTGCGAGCAGGCGGACGCCGCCGAGCGCATCGCGATCCGCCGCGCCACCGCGCTCTTCGGCGCCGAGCACGCCAACGTGCAGCCCCACTCCGGGTCCTCGGCCGTCCTCGCGGCGTACGCCGCGCTGCTGCGGCCCGGCGACACGGTGCTCGCCATGGGACTCCCGTACGGCGGCCACCTCACGCACGGCTCGCCCGCCAACTTCTCCGGCCGCTGGTTCGAGTTCATCGGCTACGGAGTGGACTCCGAGAGCGGGCTGATCGACTACCACCAGGTCCGCACCCTGGCCCGTACGCACCGGCCCAAGGCGATCGTCTGCGGCTCGATCTCCTATCCCCGCCACCCCGACCACGAGCTGTTCCGGGAGATCTGCGACGAGGTGGGCGCGTACCTCATCGCCGACTCCGCGCACCCGATGGGACTGATCGCCGGGGGAGCGGCGCCGAACCCCGTGCCGTACGCGGACGTGGTCTGCGCCACCACGCACAAGGTGCTGCGGGGGCCGCGCGGCGGCATGATCCTGTGCGGCGCGGAGCTGGCGGAGCGCATCGACCGGGCCGTCTTCCCGTTCACCCAGGGCGGCGCCCAGATGCACACGGTGGCGGCGAAGGCCGTCGCGTTCGGCGAGGCGGCAGCGCCCGCCTTCGCCGCGTACGCCCACCACGTCGTCAACCACGCCCGGGTCCTGGCGGCCGGCCTGGAGGCCGAGGGCTTCGACGTCACCACCGGGGGCACCGACACCCACTTGATCGTCGCCGACCCGGCACCGCTCGGCGTCGACGGCCCCACCGCCCGGACCCGGCTGGCCGCGGCCGGCCTGGTGCTGGACACCTGCGCGCTGCCGTACGGGGACGCCCGCGGCATCAGGCTCGGCACCGCGGCCGTCACCACCCAGGGCATGGACGACACCGACATGGCGCGTCTCGCGGTGCTCATGGGGTCCGCGGTGCGCGGGGAGGGCGATGTTCTCGCGGAGGTGCGGGAGATGGCGGCGGCTCACCCGCCCTACCCTGGGTGAAATAGCCCATATAGCTGCAATGGTGCCTGCCTGTGCAACCATCGCGGGGACCTCCGTGTCCTCAACCACGAGGCCGACGTAGTTAAAGTGTGGGCTGAGATGGCCGGCGACATTTATGGGGCAGCCCGTGCGTGATTACTTGCTGACGCTCTGTGTCACGGCCGCGGTGACGTATCTGCTCACCGGCCCGGTGCGTAAGTTCGCCATCGCGGTCGGGGCGATGCCCGCGATCCGTGCGCGCGACGTCCACCGGGAACCGACACCGAGGCTCGGTGGCATCGCCATGTTCGGCGGGCTGTGTGCCGGTCTCATCGTCGCCGATCATCTGGCCAACCTCGACGGTGTCTTCGAGCTCTCCAACGAACCGCGCGCACTGCTCTCCGGAGCGGCCCTGATCTGGCTGATCGGCGTCCTGGACGACAAGTTCGAGATCGACGCCCTGATCAAACTGGGCGGGCAGATGATCGCCGCGGCGGTCATGGTGCTCCAGGGCCTCACGATTCTGTGGCTGCCGATCCCGGGTGTCGGCACGGTCCCGCTCACCCAGTGGCAGGGCACGCTGCTGACGGTCGCGCTCGTCGTCATCACCATCAACGCGGTCAACTTCGTCGACGGCCTGGACGGTCTGGCGGCCGGCATGGTGTGCATCGCCTCGGCCGCGCTCTTCCTCTACACCTACCGGCTCTGGTACGGGTACGGGATCGAGGCCGCGGCCCCCGCGACGCTCTTCACGGCGATCCTGATGGGCATGTGCCTCGGCTTCCTGCCGCACAACATGCATCCCGCGCGGATCTTCATGGGGGACTCCGGATCGATGCTGATCGGTCTGGTCCTCGCCGCCGGTGCGATCTCCGTCACGGGACAGGTCGACCCGGACGCGATGAAGCTCTTCGCGGGAAGCGAACGGCAGGCGACCCATGCGATGCTGCCGGTCTTCATCCCGCTGCTCCTGCCGCTGACGATCATCGCCATCCCCGCGGCGGACCTGGTCCTGGCGATCGTGCGGCGTACGTGGAACGGCCAGTCGCCGTTCGCCGCGGACCGCGGCCATCTGCACCACCGGCTGCTGGAGATCGGCCATTCGCACAGCCGGTCGGTGCTGATCATGTACTTCTGGTCGGCCCTGATCGCCTTCGGCGCGGTCGGCTACTCGGTGCACTCGACGTCGATGTGGATCGTGCTCCTGATCGTGGGGCTGAGCGCGCTCGGCCTGATCCTCCTGCTGATGCCCCGGTTCACCCCGCGCGCCCCGCGATGGGCGGAGCGCTTCGTGCCGCCGCGGTACCGCCGGCGCCGGCGCGAGGCGGAACCCGGGGCGGGGTCCTCACAGGAGCCGGAGAGCCAACAGGGGCCCCTGGACGATCAGATGGGGCAGAATGGGCACGAGGCCGCTCCGCGGGCCCCGATCGCCGCAGGAGTGTCCGGCGTCAACGGAGCGACGGCGATCGGCCACCGTTCGCGCTTCGCGGACCGGGGCAGGGCCGATTCGACGCGTCGTTGATTCGGACGCCAAGGGGCAATACCAGACAAGTCGTTGCGTTGTCTTGCTCACACGCGTTAATTAGCTCTCACGTGTGACAGCAAGCACACTTTCTAGGTAAAGACCTCATCAAATAGTTTGTGATACCGTTCACGAACCCGGTGACAGAGCCGAAGGACCTGAGTAGCACGGTCCCTTGGCCCCGAGGCTTCGACTCGGACCGGGCCTACGCTCGTCCATGACGACACACTGCCCACCCCCAGCAAGCGGAGCTGCCGCCATGCCGTCCAACGACGTCCGGACTCTCCTCCAGACCGCCGTACCCACCGCTGTCGCCGGCGCAGTCGCCGCCGCGATCAGCGCTGGCGTCGCCGGTGGCAAGGGAGCCCTGGGCGCGATCGTTGCGACGATCGTGGTCATCCTCTTCATGGGGATCGGACTGGTGGTCCTGCAACGGACCGCCCGGTCCATGCCCCACCTTTTCCAGGCGATGGGTCTCGCGCTGTACACGGCGCAACTCCTGCTGCTGTTCATCTTCGTCGCCGTATTCAAGAACACCTCGCTGTTCAACCCGAAGGCCTTCGCGATCACTCTGGTCGTGACGACACTCGTGTGGATCGGCGCACAGGCGCGTGCGCACATGAAGGCCAAGATCCTTTACGTGGAACCCGAGTCCGACAAGGACGAAAAGCCCAAAAAGCCGGGGTCCGCAGCGTGAAGGGTAGGGGCGGAATAAGTGCAGGGTCGCGACCCTGCTATCGTCCGGTTCCAACTGCGGCACTGCGGGCGCGGGCATGTGAGCTGACGCCTGCTCGATCGCGAGGCTCAAATGCCTGACTGCCGCTCACACATCCGAAACACCAGTCCAGTGCCGAACCGCGGCTGCGCGCCGCGCCGACACAACGAGGTTGCCGTACCTATGCGCCACGCTGAAGGAGCCCGCGGTGAGTGCTGACCCGACACAGGTGCTCGCCTTCGAGACCGATTGCCACATCTTCGACGGTTGTGGTTTCCCGGCACCCGGCCTGCACTCGTTCCTGTTCGAGCCCCTCTGGGGCGACGCGGACAGCAACTTGTACTTCAACAAGACGATGCTGCTGGCCCTGCTCGGCTCGGTCATCATCGTTGGCTTCTTCTGGGCCGCCTTCCGTAAGCCGAAGTTGGTGCCCGGCAAGCTTCAGATGGTGGCCGAGGCCGGATACGACTTCATCCGCCGCGGCATCGTCTACGAGACGATCGGCAAGCGCGACGGCGAGAAGTACGTCCCGCTGATGGTCTCCCTGTTCTTCGTCATCTGGATGATGAACCTCTGGTCCATCATCCCGGTTGCCCAGTTCCCCGTAACGGCGATCATCGCGTATCCGGCGGCTCTCGCCGGGATCGTCTACGTCCTGTGGGTCGCCCTGACCTTCAAGAAGCACGGTTTCGTCGGAGCCTTCAAGAACTTCACGGGCTACGACAAGACCCTCGGCGGGGTCCTGCCGCTCTCGATGACCATCGAGTTCTTCTCGAACCTGCTGGTCCGGCCGTTCACGCACGCGGTCCGACTCTTCGCCAACATGTTCGCGGGCCACACGCTCCTGCTGCTCTTCACGATCGCCAGCTGGTACCTGCTCAACGGCATCGGTTTCGCGTACGCAGGCGTGTCGTTCGTGATGGTCCTCGTGATGACGGCCTTCGAGCTCTTCATCCAGGCTGTCCAGGCCTATGTGTTCGTGCTGCTGGCCTGCAGCTACATCCAGGGCGCTCTCGCCAAGGGCCACTGAGCACCCACCTCCTGAAGCACCCGGTGGCCAACCCCCACCGGACATTGAAAGAGAAGGAAGAACCGGCATGTCCGCTCTCCAGACCCTCGCCGCCGGCGTCGAAATCAAGGGCAACCTCGGCTCGATCGGTTACGGCCTCGCCGCGATCGGCCCCGGCGTCGGCATCGGCATCATCTTCGGTAACGGCACCCAGGCGCTCGCCCGTCAGCCCGAGGCTGCCGGTCTCATCCGCGCCAACCAGATTCTCGGCTTCGCCTTCTGTGAGGCGCTCGCCCTGATCGGTCTGGTCATGCCGTTCGTCTACCCGACCTCCTGACCGGTCGCGAACAGCCCATTCGACGGAAGGCACTGACGTGAACCCCCTGGTTCAGCTCGCGGCGGAGGAAGCGGAAAACCCGCTCATTCCGCCGATCCCTGAGCTCGTCATTGGCCTCATCGCTTTCGTCATCGTCTTCGGCTTCCTCGCCAAGAAGCTCCTCCCGAACATCAACAAGGTTCTGGAAGAGCGCCGCGAGGCCATCGAAGGCGGTATCGAAAAGGCCGATGCGGCCCAGACCGAGGCCCAGAGCGTTCTTGAGCAGTACAAGGCTCAGCTCGCCGAGGCCCGCCACGAAGCCGCTCGTCTGCGCCAGGAGGCGCAGGAGCAGGGCGCCGTGATCCTGCAGGAAATGAGGGCGGAAGGCCAGCGGCAGCGCGAGGAGATCGTCGCTGCCGGCCACGCCCAGATCGAGGCCGACCGCAAGGCCGCCGCTTCGGCGCTGCGTCAGGACGTGGGCACGCTCGCCACCGCCCTGGCCGGCAAGCTCGTCGGGGAGTCCCTCGAGGACCACGCCCGGCAGAGCGGCACCGTCGACCGTTTCCTCGACGAGCTCGAGGCGAAGGCCGAGGCAGTCCGATGAACAGCGCGAGCCGCGAGGCACTGGCTGCCGCACGCGAGCGTCTCGACGCGCTGACCGACAACACGTCGGTCGACGCGGCGAAGCTCGCCGAGGACCTGGCCGGCGTCACGGCGCTGCTGCACCGCGAGGTGTCGCTGCGCCGGGTCCTGACCGACCCGGCGCAGGCAGGCGAGGCCAGGGCCGAGCTGGCCGGACGGCTGCTGGGCGGACAGGTGGGCGGCGAAGCCCTCGACCTGGTCTCCGGCATGGTCCGCTCGCGCTGGTCGCAGTCGCGTGACCTGGTCGACTCGATCGAGGAACTGGCGAACACCGCCGACCTCACCGCCGCCCAGCGCAGCGGAGACCTCGACGACGTCGAGGACGAGCTGTTCCGGTTCGGCCGGATCGTGGCCTCGGACACCGGGCTGCGCTCCGCGCTGACCAGCCGGACCGCGACCCCCGCCGCCAAGGGCGAGCTGCTGCGCAGCCTGCTCGGCGGCAAGGCGCGGCCCACCACCGAGCGCATCGTCGTGCGGCTCGTCACCCAGCCCCGTGGACGTAGCCTGGAAGCGGGACTCGAGTCCCTGTCCAAGCTCGCCGCGGACCGCCGGGACCGCGTGGTGGCGGTCGTCACCTCCGCCGTGCCGCTCAGTGACCGGCAGAAGCAGCGTCTCGGCGCCGCCCTGGCGAAGATCTACGGCCGGCAGATGCACCTGAGCCTGGACGTGGACCCCGAGGTCCTCGGCGGGATCGTGGTGCGGGTCGGCGACGAGGTCATCAACGGCTCCATCGCGGAGCGCCTCGAAGAGGCGACCCGTCGCATGGCCGGCTGACGCAGCGCGACGTACCAAACAGAACAGAGCAAGACCAGCGGCCCGGTTGGGCCGTGCAGAAATTGCAGAAGATTCCTGGGGGTCGGCCCCCAGACCCCCTTAAGAAACTTCGGGCCCAACAAGGAGAGCAGGGAACCCAGATGGCGGAGCTCACGATCCGGCCGGAGGAGATCCGGGACGCACTGGAGAACTTTGTCCAGTCGTACCAGCCGGACGCGGCCTCGCGCGAGGAGGTCGGAACGGTCAGCGTTGCCGGCGACGGCATCGCGAAGGTGGAGGGCCTGCCCTCCGCCATGGCGAACGAACTGCTGAAGTTCGAGGACGGAACCCTCGGTCTCGCCCTCAACCTCGAAGAGCGCGAGATCGGTGCGATCGTCCTCGGCGAGTTCAGCGGAATCGAGGAGGGCCAGCCGGTGCAGCGCACCGGTGAGGTGCTCTCCGTCGGCGTCGGCGAGGGTTACCTCGGCCGCGTCGTCGACCCGCTCGGCAACCCGATCGACGGCCTCGGCGAGATCGCGACCGAAGGCCGTCGCGCCCTCGAACTGCAGGCCCCTGGCGTCATGGTCCGCAAGTCGGTGCACGAGCCGATGCAGACCGGCTACAAGGCCGTCGACGCCATGGTGCCGATCGGCCGCGGCCAGCGTCAGCTGATCATCGGCGACCGTCAGACGGGTAAGACCGCGCTGGCCGTCGACACGATCATCAACCAGCGCGACAACTGGCGCTCGGGCGACGTGAACAAGCAGGTGCGCTGCATCTACGTCGCCATCGGTCAGAAGGGCTCCACCATCGCCTCCGTGCGAGGTGCCCTGGAAGAGGCCGGCGCGCTCGAGTACACGACCATCGTCGCCGCCCCGGCGTCCGACCCGGCCGGCTTCAAGTACCTGGCGCCGTACACCGGCTCGGCCATCGGCCAGCACTGGATGTACGACGGCAAGCACGTCCTCATCATCTTCGACGACCTCTCGAAGCAGGCCGACGCCTACCGCGCCGTGTCGCTTCTGCTGCGCCGTCCGCCGGGCCGCGAGGCCTACCCGGGCGACGTCTTCTACCTGCACTCGCGTCTGCTGGAGCGTTGCGCCAAGCTCTCCGACGACATGGGCGCCGGTTCGATGACGGGCCTCCCGATCGTCGAGACCAAGGCGAACGACGTGTCGGCGTTCATCCCGACCAACGTCATCTCCATCACCGACGGCCAGTGCTTCCTGGAGTCCGACCTGTTCAACGCGGGTCAGCGTCCGGCGCTCAACGTCGGTATCTCGGTCTCCCGAGTCGGTGGCTCCGCCCAGCACAAGGCCATGAAGCAGGTCTCCGGCCGTCTGCGCGTGGACCTCGCCCAGTTCCGTGAGCTGGAGGCGTTCGCCGCCTTCGGTTCCGACCTGGACGCGGCCTCCAAGGCGTCGCTGGAGCGCGGTAAGCGCATGGTCGAGCTGCTGAAGCAGCCGCAGTACGCCCCGTTCCCGATGGAGGAGCAGGTCGTCTCCGTCTGGGCCGGCACCACGGGCAAGATGGACGACGTCCCGGTCGAGGACATCCGCCGCTTCGAGAGCGAGCTGCTGGAGTACCTGCGCCGCGAGCGCAAGGACCTCCTGACCAGCATCGCCGAGGGCGGCAAGATGTCCGACGACACGCTGCAGTCGATCGCCGACGCGATCGCCGCCTTCAAGCAGCAGTTCGAGACCTCGGACGGCAAGCTCCTGGGCGAGGGCTGATCGATGGGCGCTCAGCTTCGCGTTTACAAGCGCCGCATCCAAGCCGTCACCGCGACCAAGAAGATCACCAAGGCGATGGAGATGATCGCCGCCTCGCGCATCGTCAAGGCGCAGCGCAAGGTGACGGCGTCGATGCCGTACGCGACCGAGCTCACCCGTGCGGTGACCGCGGTGGCGACCGGCTCCAACACCAAGCACCCGCTCACCACCGAGGCCGAGTCCCCGGCCCGGGCCGCGGTCCTGCTCCTCACGAGCGACCGCGGTCTGGCCGGCGGCTACTCCTCCAACGCCATCAAGGCGGCGGAGAAGCTGCGGGAGCGGCTGGCGGCCGAGGGCAAGGAGGTCGACACGTACATCGTCGGCCGTAAGGGTGTCGCCTACTACGGCTTCCGCGAGCGCAAGGTCGTGGAGTCGTGGACCGGCTTCACCGACAGCCCGGAGTACGCGGACGCCAAGAAGATCGCGGCGCCCCTGATCGAGTCCATCACCAAGGACACGGCCGAGGGCGGCGTCGACGAGCTGCACATCGTCTTCACCGAGTTCGTGTCGATGATGACGCAGAACGCGGTCGACGGCCGGATGCTGCCGCTCTCGATCGACGAGGTCGCGAAGGAGAGCACGGAGAAGGACGAGATCCTTCCCCTGTTCGACTTCGAGCCGTCGGCGGAGGACGTCCTGGACGCCCTCCTGCCGCGCTACGTCGAGAGCCGCATCTACAACGCACTGCTGCAGGCTGCCGCTTCCGAGCACGCTGCCCGCCGCCGCGCGATGAAGTCGGCGACCGACAATGCCGGGGATCTGATCAAGAGCCTCTCCCGGCTTGCCAACGCGGCCCGCCAGGCCGAAATCACCCAGGAAATCAGCGAGATCGTCGGCGGTGCAGGTGCGCTGGCCGACGCGTCCGCGGGGAGTGACAAGTAATGACGACGACAGTTGAGACGGCCGCTGCCACGGGCCGCGTCGCCCGGGTCATCGGCCCGGTCGTCGACGTGGAGTTCCCCGTCGACGCGATGCCGGAGATCTACAACGCCCTGCACGTCGAGGTCGACGACCCGGCCGAGGCCGGCGCTCGTAAGCTGCTGACCCTCGAAGTCGCCCAGCACCTGGGTGACGGCGTGGTCCGCGCGATCTCGATGCAGCCCACCGACGGTCTGGTCCGCCAGGCCCCGGTGACCGACACGGGCGCGGGCATCACCGTTCCCGTCGGTGACATCACCAAGGGCAAGGTGTTCAACACCCTCGGTCAGATCCTGAACGAGCCGGAGGCCGAAGCTCAGATCACCGAGCGCTGGCCGATCCACCGCAAGGCCCCGGCCTTCGACCAGCTTGAGTCGAAGACCGAGATGTTCGAGACCGGCCTGAAGGTCGTCGACCTGCTGACCCCGTACGTCAAGGGCGGCAAGATCGGTCTGTTCGGTGGTGCGGGCGTCGGCAAGACGGTCCTCATCCAGGAAATGATCATGCGTGTGGCGAAGCTGCACGACGGTGTGTCGGTGTTCGCCGGCGTCGGTGAGCGCACCCGTGAGGGCAACGACCTCATCGACGAGATGACGGACTCGGGCGTTCTGGAGAAGACCGCACTGGTCTTCGGCCAGATGGACGAGCCGCCGGGCACGCGTCTTCGCGTGGCCCTGTCCGCCCTGACCATGGCGGAGTACTTCCGCGATGTGCAGAAGCAGGACGTGCTGCTCTTCATCGACAACATCTTCCGCTTCACGCAGGCCGGTTCCGAGGTCTCCACGCTGCTCGGCCGTATGCCGTCCGCAGTGGGTTACCAGCCGACCCTGGCCGACGAGATGGGTGTGCTCCAGGAGCGCATCACCTCGACGCGTGGTCACTCGATCACCTCGATGCAGGCGATCTACGTCCCCGCGGACGACCTGACCGACCCGGCCCCGGCCACCACGTTCGCCCACCTCGACGCGACGACGGTTCTCTCCCGTCCGATCTCCGAGAAGGGCATCTACCCGGCCGTGGACCCGCTGGACTCCACGTCCCGCATCCTGGACCCGCGCTACATCGCGCAGGACCACTACGACACGGCCAGCCGCGTCAAGGGGATCCTGCAGAAGTACAAGGACCTCCAGGACATCATCGCGATCCTCGGTATCGACGAGCTGGGCGAGGAGGACAAGCTCGTTGTCCACCGTGCCCGTCGCGTCGAGCGCTTCCTGTCGCAGAACACCCACGCCGCCAAGCAGTTCACCGGCCTGGACGGTTCGGACGTTCCGCTCGACGAGTCGATCGCCGCGTTCAACGCGATCTGTGACGGGGAGTACGACCACTTCCCCGAGCAGGCGTTCTTCATGTGCGGTGGCATCGAGGACCTGAAGGCCAACGCCAAGGAGCTCGGCGTCTCCTGAGCCTCCGGCTCACCGAGGGGGGTGGGTGTGTCCCGCCCCCCTCACCACGCCCCGTAGAATTGACCCAACACCCGGCATCACCGCCGGGTGGTGACCCGAGGAGCCACCCTTGGCTGCTGAGCTGCATGTCGAGCTGGTCGCCGCGGACCGCAGTGTCTGGTCCGGCGAGGCCACCCTCGTTGTCGCACGTACCACGTCCGGCGACATCGGCGTCATGCCCGGTCACCAGCCGCTCCTGGGTGTGCTGGAATCGGGCCCGGTGACGATCCGTACGAGCGAGGGCGGCACTGTCGTCGCCGCTGTGCACGGTGGATTCATCTCCTTCGCCGACGACAAGCTCTCGCTGCTGGCGGAGATCGCCGAGCTGGCGGACGAGATCGATGTCGAGCGCGCGGAGCGTGCGTTCGAGCGTGCGAAGTCGGACACGGACAGCGCTGCCGAGCGCCGCGCCGATGTGCGACTGCGTGCGGTGGCGGTGCACTAGTCACCCCGCGAAACGGCTTTACCCTCAGCCGCGGCCCGTGCTGGAGACCCCTCCAGACCGTGTCGCGGCTGAGGCGATGCAGGTGCAGGTGAAGTTCGTGCGGTATCCGTTTACTCGATGACGCGAGGAGGTCGGTGGAGATGGTCCTCGCGCTGTGGGTGGGCGGACTCGTCGTCGCACTGGTCCTGTTGGGGCTCTTCGTCTTCGGTCTGCGCCGGCGGCTGATTCAGCGTTCCGGCGGGACCTTCGACTGCAGCCTGCGATGGAACATCCCGGAGGAGCCCGATCTCTCGGGCAAGGGCTGGGTGTACGGAGTCGCCCGGTACAGCGGCGACAAGGTGAACTGGTTCCGGGTCTTCAGCTACTCCCCGCGCCCGCGCCGGGTGCTGGAGCGTTCCTCGATCGAGGTGGTCGCCCGCCGGCTGCCCGAGGGTGAGGAGGAGCTCGCGCTCCTCTCCGACGCCGTCGTGCTCGGCTGTCTCCACCGGGAGACCCGCCTGGAGCTGGCGATGAGCGAGGACGCCCTCACCGGATTCCTCGCCTGGCTGGAGGCGGCACCGCCCGGCCAGAGGGTGAACGTGGCCTGAGGCCGCGGGCCTGTACCGCAAGAGCACACGAAAACCGGGGAGACAGGGGGCGGACCTGTCTCCCCGGCGCTTTTTCGGGGTGCGACTGCCTCGTGGGGGTTAGTTGAGGCCGCTGTCCATCGCACTCACGAGTTCACCGTTCGCGGTGTCACCGCTGAACTCCCAGAAGAACGCCCCGCCCAGGCCCTGGCCGTTGGCCCAGGCCATCTTCGACTGGATCGTCGCCGGGGTGTCGTAGCTCCACCAGTTGGTGCCGCAGTGCGCGTACGCCGTGCCGGCGATCGTGCCGGTGGCGGGGCAGCTGTTCTTCAGGACCTTGTAGTCCTCGATGCCCGCCTCGTACGTGCCCGGTGCCGCGCCGGTGGCCGTGCCGCCCGGTGCCGCCTGGGTGACGCCGGTCCAGCCGCGGCCGTAGAAGCCGATGCCGAGCAGCAGCTTCTTGGCGGGGACGCCCTTGGCCTTGAGCTTGGCGATGGCGTCGGCGGAGTTGAAGCCGGCCTGCGGGATGCCGCTGTACGAGGTCAGCGGGGAGTGCGGGGCCGTCGGGCCCTTGGCCGCCCAGGCGCCGAAGAAGTCGTACGTCATCACGTTGTACCAGTCGAAGTACGCGGCGGCGCCGGCGTAGTCCGCGGCGTCGATCTTGCCGCCCTCCGAGCCGTCGGCGGTGATCGCGGCAGTGACCAGGTTGTTCGTGCCGAACTTGGTGCGCAGCGCCGAGGAGAGGTTCTTCAGCGCGGCGGGGCCGCTGGTGTCACAGGTCAGACCGCAGGCGTTCGGGTACTCCCAGTCGATGTCGATGCCGTCGAAGACATCGGCCCAGCGGGGGTCCTCGACCAGGTCGTAGCAGGACTGGGCGAACGCGGCCGGGTTCTGGGCCGCCGCACCGAATCCGCCGGACCAGGTCCAGCCGCCGAACGACCAGATGACCTTGATGTGCGGGTACTTCGCCTTGAGCTTGCGCAGCTGGTTGAAGTTGCCGCGCAGCGGCTGGTCCCAGGTGTCGGCGACCCCGTCGACCGCCTGGTCGGCGGTGTAGGCCTTGTCGTAGTCGGCGTAGGCGTCACCGATCGTGCACTTGCCGCCCTGGACGTTGCCGAAGGCGTAGTTGATGTGCGTGATCTTGGCCGCGGAACCGGACGTCACCAGGTTCTTGACGTGGTAGTTGCGCCCGTAGACGCCCCACTCGGTGAAGTACCCGAGGTTGACCTTGTCGCCGCCCGGACCGGGGTCGGTGCCCCCGCCGCCGGTGGTGTGCACCTTGACCGCGCCGCTGACCGGTCCGGTCTGGTTCGCGGTGTCGCGGGCCTGGACGGTGTACGAGTAGTCGGTGCCGGCGGTGAGGCCGGTGTTCGTGTACGTGGTGCCGGTGACCGTGGCGACGACGGCGCCGTCCCGCAGGACGTCGTAGTTCTTGACGCCGTTGTCGTCGGTGGCGGCGCTCCAGGTGAGCTTCGCCGAGGTGTCGGTGACGGCGCTCGCGGTGGGGGTGCCGGGTGCCGACGGTGCGTTGTCACCCGGGACGCTGCCGCCGTCGCAGGAGGCGCCGTTCAGCTTGCAGCCGGCGGGGGCGCCGGAGCCGGTGCCGTTGAAGCCGAAGCTGACGCTGGCTCCGGGGGCGACCGTGCCGTTCCAGCCGACGTTCTTGGCGGTCCAGTGGGTTCCGGAACTGGTGACGGTGGCGTCCCAGGCGGAGCCGACCGCGGTGCCGGAGGGGAAGTCCCACTCGATGGTCCAGGAGGACAGGGAGGTGGTTCCGGTGTTCTTCACCGTCCACTGGCCCTCGAAGCCGCTGCCCCAGTCGGACTTCTTGACGTACGTGGCGGTGGCGGAGGTGGCGGCCTCGGCGGGGGAGGCCAGGCCGACCATCGCGGCGAGCGGAAGGAGCAGTGCGGTGAGGCCCGCGACTGCTCGGGATCTGGTGGCTTTTCCGGCCCCGAATCTGAATCGGGTCCGGCGGGGGGTCTCAGTGCTCAACGGTGCTCCTCGGGTGGGGTCCGGCCGAACGGGGATGGTTCGTGGACTGCAAACCCTGCGCCGCCCTGAGCCCGCCTTGTCATGGCGGGCTCACCGCAGTGTGCTCGGTGAGATTAGGAAGGTCTGGACCAATCGTCAAGAGGTCCAGACCAAAGTTCGGAGTCGGGCGCGGATAAACCTCAGACGCCCAACTCCTGTGCCAGCACTGCCGCCTGAACCCTGCTGCGCAGCTCCAGCTTCCCCAGCAACCGGCTGACGTGCGTCTTCACCGTTGCCTCGGCCATCGAAAGACGCACCGCGATCTCCGCGTTCGACATCCCCTCCCCGAGGCAGCCGAGCACCTCGCGCTCGCGACGGGTGAGCGTGTCCAGGACCGCCCGGTCGGGGCCCTCCGGCGACCCGTGCGGCGTGGTTCCCGCGAACTCCGCGATCAGCCGGCGCGTCACCGACGGGGCGATCAGGCCCTCGCCGCGCGCCACCGTGCGGACCGCGTCGAGCAGCCCGCGCGCCTCGGTGTCCTTCAGCAGAAAGCCCGACGCCCCGGCCCGCAGCGCCCCGAACACGTACTCGTCCAGGTCGAACGTCGTCAGCACCAGCACGTCCGCCAGCCGCTCCGCCACCACCTGCCTCGTCGCGGACACCCCGTCCAGCCGGGGCATCTGGACGTCCATCAGCACCAGATCCGGGCGCAGTTCGCGGGCCAGCCGGACGGCCTCCTCGCCGTCACCGGCCTCTCCGACCACCTTGATGTCCGGCGCGCTGCCCAGGATGAGGACCAGCCCCGCCCGTACGGCCGACTGGTCCTCGGCGACCAGAACCCTGATGGTCATATCGACTCACGCTCCTTCGCCCACGGGCAGTCGCGCCCGTACCTGCCAGATCCTCGACCCGTCCCCGGTGGGCACGGGCCCTGCCTCGAACTCCCCGCCGAGCAGCGCCACGCGCTCCCGCATCCCGATCAGCCCGGCCCCCGATCCCGGCGCGCGCGACCCGGGCCGGTCCCCGAGGACACTGCCCACCTCCACCGTCAGCTGCTCTCCCGTCTGCTCCAGCCGTACCGTGACCGGGCCGGGCGCGGCGTGCTTGAGGGCGTTGGTGAGGGACTCCTGGACGATGCGGTACGCGGCGAGTTCGACCGGAGCGGGCAGCCGGCCGGGGTCGGTTCGGTTGTCGTCCAGGGTGCAGACCAGTCCGCTGGAGGCGGCGTTCGTACGGTGCTGCTCGACGAGGGCGTCCAGCGAGCCGAGGGTCGGCGAGCTGCTCGGCTCCAGATCTGCGGATCCGGTGCGCAACAGCCCGATCAGACGGCGCATTTCGGCCAGACCGTCGACGCTGTTCTCGCGGATGACTCCGAGCGCGTCGCGGGAGGTCGCCGGGTCGTCGATGGAGAGCGCGGCGGTGGAGTGGATGGCGATGGCGGAGAGGTGGTTGGCGACCATGTCGTGCAGTTCGCGTGCCATCCGGGCGCGTTCGGCGGTCACCGCCTGGGTGCGGTCCATCTCTGCCAGCAGCGCGGTCTGATCGGCGCGCAGCCGGGCGGTCTCCGCGGCGTCGCGGTGGTTGCGCACGCTGACCCCGGTGAGCGCGGGCGCGAACGAGACGAGACCGATGACGATGCCGACGAGCAGCGCCTGCGCATCGCGGAACCAGGCCAGGAAGCCGATCGTGCCCGCGACGGTGATCAGGAAGGTGATCACGGGGATCCGGCGGGCGGCCGCCGGGGTCCCGTACAGCACGGCCGCGTACATGAGGTCGGTGTACATCAGCAGGGTCGCCAGGTTCCCGCGGGTGAACTGGTCCGCGACCAGGGCGAGCGTGCCGATGACCAGCGCCGTCTGCGGCGCGCTCCGGCGCAGCAGCTCCAGCGCCGACATCACGGTGAGCGGGATGAGCGCGAGCCACGGCGAGTCGAGGAGGCGGCCGGTCTGCATGTGCAGACCGAGCAGTGACAGGACCGTTCCGCCGAGCAGCCCGACGACCGCGATGAGGACGTCGCTGCGGTGGGGGCGGGGAGGGGAGAACACCCTCCCATCCAACACGGCGGGACATCTCGGCACGTCGGTACGGGGAGTGAGCCGCGAGTACATCGAAGGATGCAGCGCCGGTTCGTCACTCCGGCCGACGATCGGGAGCGCGGTGGCGGAGACGCTGGAGGGGAGGGAAAGGAGCCGGACCGTGATCGTCACACTGATCGTTCTCTGCGAGATCGCCTTCTGGGTGCTGCTGGCCGCAGGGCTCGCACTGCGTTACGCGGCGAAGATGCCGCGACTGGGCGCCGCCGTGCTGCTGTGCGAGCCACTGCTGGAGGTCGTCCTGCTGGTGGTGACGGCCATCGACCTGAAGAACGGCGCCGATCCGGACTGGAAGCACGGGCTGGCCGCTGTCTACATCGGCTTCACGCTGGGGCTCGGTCACTCCACCATCAAGTGGATCGACGCCCGGGTCGCCCACCGATTCGCCGGTGGTCCGCCGCCGGTGAAGCCGCCCAAGTACGGGATGGCACGAGCCGCGCACGAGTGGCGGACGGCGGGGCGCTGGACGGTGGCCGCGGTGACGGCGCTGGCGCTGCTCCAGGCGGCGGTCTGGTACGTGGGGGGAGACGGGGACACGGCATCGCTGCGGGCGTGGCAGCAGAAGATGCTCTTCGTGATCGGGCTCAACCTGGTGATCGCCGGGAGCTACACGCTCTTCCCGAAGCGGGATCCGCGGGGCGACGTGAAGCACGTGCCGGGCCCGCCCGCGGGGTGAGCCCCGCGGGCGGCGGCCGGCTGCCCGGTCAGCGTTCGCCGCCCGGCACCCACAGCACGTCGCCGACCTCCTTGTTGGCCACCCGGGCGAGGATGAACAGCAGGTCCGAGAGCCGGTTGAGGTACGTCGCCGTCAGCGCGTTCATCGCCTCGCCGTGCACCTCCAGCGCGGCCCAGGTGGACCGCTCCGCGCGCCGGACCACCGTGCACGCCTGGTGCAGCAGTGCGGCGCCCGGTGTGCCGCCCGGCAGGATGAAGCTGCGGAGCTTCTCCGTCTGCTCCAGGAAGTGGTCGCAGTCCGCCTCCAGCTTGTCGACGTAGGACTGCTCGACGCGCAGCGGCGGGTACTTCGGCTCCTCGACGACCGGCGTCGACAGGTCCGCGCCCACGTCGAACAGGTCGTTCTGCACCCGGACGAGGACCTTCACGACGTCCTCGGTCAGCTGCCCGAGTGCGATCGCCGTACCGATGACCGCGTTGGCCTCATTCGCGTCGGCGTACGCGGAGATGCGCAGATCGGTCTTGGCGGTCCGGCTCATGTCGCCGAGGGCGGTGGTGCCCTGGTCGCCGGTGCGGGTGTAGATACGTGTCAGGTTGACCATGCGGTCAGCCTAGTGAGGCGCCCGCCTTCCTGAAGACGCGTGTGCCCACTGTCACGGCGATTGCTGCGAAGCCGAGGGAGACCAGGACCCCGTACAGCATGTGCGCGGTGGCGTACGAGCCCACGTAGGCGTCCCGCACCGCGTCCACGAGGTAGCGGAACGGCGTGAAGTGCGACAGCACGTCGAGCCACCGGGGGCCCAGCGTCATGGGCAGCATCAGGCCGGAGAGCAGCATGGCCGGCATCGTGACCGCGTTGATCACCGGTCCGAACTCCTGCGGCGTGCCCACCTTCATGGCCAGTGCGTACGAGAGCGAGGCCAGCGAGACCGTCAGCAGTCCGACGAAGGCGAAGCCGATCAGCACGCCGGGCAGCGGCGCGCGCAGCCCCATGAGTACGGCGACGAGCACCAGCAGCACCGCCTGGAACATGAAGAGCAGCGCATCGCGCAGGGCCCGGCCCAGGAGCAGCGCCGTCCGGCTGACCGGGGTGACCCGCAGCCGCTCCATGACTCCGGTCGACTTGTCGATGATGATGGCGAATCCGGCGAACGAGGCACCGAACAGGCCCAGCTGGAGCAGCAGTCCGGGGACCAGGATCTGCCAGGAGTCACCGGCGGGGCCGAGCGGCAGGCCGGTGAGCAGCGGCCCGAAGAAGAGCAGGTACAGCAGTGGCATGAGGATGCCGAAGAAGATCTGGAACCTGGAACGCAGGGTCTGCCGGGCGTACCGCCCGAAGATGATCGCGGTGTCGTGGAGAAGCATCGGATTCCTCTGAGCGGTGGGGGCTATACGGCGACAGGAGCGGCGTCCGCGGGTGCTCGGGTGCGCCCGGTGATTGCCAGGAAGGCGTCCTGGAGCGAGGCGTCGGGCGAGCCCACGTAGCGGTTCTTCAGGGCGGCCGGTGTGCCCTCGGCCACGAGCCGGCCGCCGTCGATGACGACGAGCCGGTCCGCCAGCGCGTCGGCCTCGTCGAGGTAGTGCGTGGTGAGCACGACGGTCGTGCCGTGCGTGTCGCGCAGCCGGCGCACCAGGTCCCACAGATCGGTGCGGCTGCCCGGGTCCAGTCCCGTGGTCGGCTCGTCGAGGAAGAGCACGGCCGGGCGGTGGGTGAGCCCCATCGCGATGTCGAGCCGCCGCCGCTGGCCCCCGGAGAGCGTGAGCGTCCTGCGGTCGAGCAGCTCGGTGAGGCCCAGTTCGGCGGCGAGCTCCGCGGCCCGGGCCACGGCCGCGGCCTTGCCGAGCCGGTACAGGCGGCCCTGGGTGACCAGCTCCTCCCGGACGCTGATGTGGGGGTCGACACCGCCCGACTGGGCCACGTACCCGCACTTCTCCCGTACGCCCACCGGGTCCTCGACCAGATCGCGGCCCGCCACGGTGGCAGCGCCGCCGGTGGGGGAGAGCAGCGTGGTGAGCATGCGCAGGGTGGTGGTCTTGCCCGCTCCGTTGGGGCCGAGGAGGCCGACGATCTCGCCGGCAGCGACGGTCATGTCGAGGGAGCGGACGGCCTCCACGGGGCCGGTCTTCGAGGCGAAGGTCCGGGCGAGACCGGATGTGCTGATGATGGGCATAGCGACCACAAAAACAGAGTCGCTTAAAAATTGCAACGGCACCAAATATTCATGGACTCCAGAGCGCCCTACGATGGGGCCATGGCTGAGGGACTCAGGGAGCGCAAGAAGCGCCAGACCAGGCAGTACATCTCCGACGTGGCCACCGGCTTCTTCCTGGAGCGGGGATTCGACGCCGTCACGATCGCCGAGATCGCCCGGGCCGCAGACGTCTCGGTGAACACGGTCTACAACTACTTCCCGACCAAGGAGGACCTCTTCCTCGACCGCAGCCGAGGCGTCGTCGACCGGCTCTCGCGGTACGTCCGGGGCCGGGACGAGGGGGAGTCCGCGGCCGACGCCGTCCTGCGCGAACTGCGGATCCAGGTGGAGGGCGTATCACCCACCGTCGGTCTGATGGAGGGCTACGAGCGCTTCATGCGGGTCATCGAGGGCGCCGACAGCCTCAAGGCCCGCCTCTGGCACATCCAGCAGGAAGCCCTCCAGCATCTGGAGGGGACGCTGCGGGAGGAGTGCGGGACGGGGGACCGGACCGCGAGCCTGGTGGCCGGCCAGCTCTCCTGGGTGCACGGCACGCTCATGGCGTACATCGGCGGGGAGATGATGGCGGGCAGAAAGGCGGCCGAGGTGTCTCGCGACGCCCTGGTCCTGCTCGACGACATCGAGGACCTGCTGGGCGAAACAGTGCTCAACTACGCCCGGCGCGCCGCCGAATGACGCATCCCGGTGTGATGTCCGTCATTTGAGACGTGACGCGCATCTCTTCACCGCCCCAGCGCCCCTCACGGGTACTAACCTCCGCCGGAGAGCACGGAACAAGAACCGCTGAGATGCATAGGGGTGCCAACGTGGCCAGGAAGCTCGCCGTCATCGGCGCCGGACTCATGGGGTCCGGTATCGCGCAGGTCTCCGCCCAGGCGGGCTGGGACGTCGTGCTGCGTGATGTCACCGACGCGGCCCTGACTCGTGGCCGTGACGGCATCAAGGCCTCCTACGACAGGTTCGTCTCCAAGGGCAAGCTCGCGGAGGCCGACGCCGAGGCCGCGCTCGCCCGCATCACCACGACCACCGATCTCGACGCGGTCGCCGACGCGGACGTCGTCGTCGAGGCCGTCTTCGAGAAGCTGGAGGTGAAGCACGAGATCTTCCGGACCCTCGACAAGATCGTCCGGGACGACGCCGTGCTCGCCTCCAACACCTCCGCCATCCCGATCACCAAGATCGCGGCCGTGACGGAGCGCCCGGAGCGCGTCGTCGGCGTGCACTTCTTCTCGCCGGTTCCGATGATGCAGCTCTGCGAACTCGTCCGCGGCTACAAGACCAGCGACGAAACCCTCGCCGCCGCACGCGAGTTCGCGGAGTCGGTCGGCAAGACCTGCATCGTGGTCAACCGCGACGTGGCCGGCTTCGTCACCACCCGGCTGATCTCGGCCCTCGTCGTCGAGGCCGCCAAGCTGTACGAGTCGGGCGTCGCCTCGGCCGAGGACATCGACATCGCCTGCAAGCTCGGCTTCGGTCACGCCATGGGCCCGCTCGCCACCGCGGACCTGACCGGCGTCGACATCCTGCTGCACGCCACCGGCAACATCTACACCGAGTCCCAGGACGAGAAGTTCGCCGCCCCGGAGCTGATGCGCCGAATGGTCGATGCAGGTGACATCGGCCGCAAGAGCGGGCAGGGCTTCTACACCTACTGATCGTTTCCGGCCCCCCGCCGCCTGATCCGCCGTCGATCAGGCCCGGGGGTTCCGGGGGGTCGTCTTTCGGAACCAGCGGATCCGCAATGGATCCGCAGGGGCCCGCGGCGGACTTCGGTCACTCCACGGAGTGAATTCGGTATCGGTTCGCTTACAGACGGCAACTTCCCTGTCGCTGCCACAGTCAGTTGGGGCAGAGACAGTTTCAGACAGACCGAACACGCCACGGAGCCTTCCAGGGAGCGCATATGCACATCAGGGGCGACCACGCCGAGCTGGTCGTCGGGGGCCGCCTCGATGTCCGAAGCGCGGCGGACGCCCGTACGGTCCTGCACTCGGCCCTCGACGACGGAGTCGGCGACCTGGTGCTCGACCTGACCGAGCTGGATTCGTGGGACGCCACCGGACTGGGCGTCATCATGGGCGCGCACCGCAGGGCCGGGCGTGCCGGGCGGCGGCTGGTGCTCCGCGGCGTACCGCCGCAGATGCAACGCCTGCTGGTGGCCACCAGACTGCACCGCATCCTGGCCATCGAGGGCGGAATCGCCGCAGAATCCCTGCCGCGCGTCTGAGGGCGCCCGGCGGCGGACACCCGTCCCGGGGCCCCGGCCGAAGCCACACAATCCTCACGAGACCGTGATCTGTGGGGCGGCGCGCCACCCCGGATGTTCGTAGATACTGTGCGAAGGTTTAGGGTTCGGCCGTCTGCCGATTGACGGACCCACCTGGCGGACACCGGACCGGAAGCGACAGCTGGGCGTGCGAGGCCGGGAGGGACAACCGTGCTCGACGCGTCTTGGGGGCTTTGGCGATGGACCCGATACACCGGGGGCCGGAAGAATTCGGCCACGACGGCAACGGCTCGTCCGAGGAAGCCGGCCGGCGCCGTCCCTCCCGGGATCCGCTGACGCCGGATTTCAGTCAGCAAACACCGCAACAGGCGCGCATCGTCCCGCTCATATCCGGCGACCTCCTGCTCACCGTCAACCCCGTCGACGGCAGCGAGGTGGAACCGTGCCCGCCCGGGGAGCAGCCCGCCGCACCCGTCCGGCGCACCCCCGCGGAACGGGCCGACCGTGAGCGGGCCGCCGCACCTCCCGTCCCGCCCGGCCCGCCCGTCCTCCAGCTGCCGCTGCTGCAGCGGGCCGACGAACGCGAACGCCTGGTGCGCCTGCTGGCCCGCGGCCGCTCCGTACGGCTCACGGGACCGGCCGGTTCCGGCCGTACTGCGCTGCTGGACGCCGTCGCCGCCGACTGCGCGGAACTCGCCCCTGACGGAGTCGTCCGGCTGAGCGGCCACAAGCGCACCGTCGCCGACCTCCTCCACGGACTCTTCGAGGCCGTCCACGACGCGCCGTTGCACCGCCCGGACCGGGAACTGCTGCTGGAGAAGCTGCGGTCGACCGGCGCCGTCGTCGTCCTCGACGACCTGGAGTTCGGTGGCGCCGCACTGGACGAGCTCCTCGCCGCGACGCCCGAGTGCGCCTTCCTGCTGGCTGCGACACCCGATGTGGCGGCCCCCGGCCCCGACTCCCACCTCGATGAGGTCTTCCTCGCCGGTCTCGACCGCGCCGCCTCGGTCGACCTGATGGAGCGGGTGGTCGAGCGGAAGCTCACCGAGGAGGAGGCCAACTGGGCGGGTGACCTCTGGTTCGAGTCCGAGGGCCTTCCGCTGCGTTTCGTGCAGGCGGGCGCCCTGCTGCGCCAGCTCGACCTGCTGAGCACCGACCCGACCGCGTACGACGAGTACGGATACCTGGAGAACCGCCCCGCCGGGGAGCCGCCGGCGGCCGAGGCGGCCGACGGGACATCGGCCCCGGAGGTGGCGCTGCCCAGCCTTGGCGAGGGCGCCGCGCCCGCCGCGCTGCTCGCCTCACGGCTGAGCGAGGCCGCGCGCGACACCCTGCGCTTCTCGGTCGCGCTCGGCGGCGAGGTGCCGCACCAGGCGCATCTGCCGGCGCTCGTGGGGGACACCCACGCGGACGCGGCACTCGGTGAGCTCGCCGGCTGCGGACTGCTGTCCCCGGCCGGTTCCCGTTACCGGCTGGCCGCCGGCGTCCTCGCCCAGTTGGAGGCCGCCGGATACGGCGACGGGGCCACGGACCGGGCCCGGACGGTGGCCCAGCACTACGCCTGGTGGGCCGGGCACCCCTCCGTCACCCCCGCACGGGTGGTGGCCGAGTCCGATGCGATGCTCGCGGCGATGGCGCAGCTGGTGCCGGGGGACGGGGCCGGGCAGACCAGCGTCGCCGTGCTGCTGGCCCGCAGTGCCTCGCCCGCGTTCGCCGCAGGGCTGCACTGGAGCGCCTGGGAGAGGTCCCTGCGGATCGGTCAGGAGGCCGGCCGGATCGCCGGTGAGGTCGCCGAAGAGGCTTACTTCCACCACGAGTTGGGCGTGCTCGCCCTGTGCACCGGCAACCTCGACCGGGCCAGGGCCGAGCTGGAGACCTCCATCAGCATGCGCGGGGCGCTCGCCGACAAGTCCGGTGCGGTGGCCGGACGGAGGGCGCTGGCCCTGGTCGAGGACCGTTCCGGCGGACCGGCCGCGGTCGGTGCCCCGGTGATGGACGAGCTGCCGGTCGACCGCTTCGAGGTGTCGCCGCCCCGCGGTCTGCCGACGGTCATCCCCGTGTCGATGCCGCGGACGTACCCGGAGGAGCCTGCCGTCGTGTCCCGGCAGGTCGCTCCGAAGACCGCCGACGAGGAGGGCGGCCGCTTCGCGATGCTGGGCGGGGCCCGGCGCAATCTGGTCGCGGCCGGTGCGGGGGTGCTGCTGGCCGGGGTGCTCGGCACGGTGGTGACCCTCGGGCTCACCTCGAACAGTGACCCGCAGGGTGACCCCGGGGCCTCGACCGAGCAGTCGGTGACCGAGAGCGGTGACCAGGAGGAGGAACTGCCGGCCGAGGAGACCACGGACGGCGCGACTCCGTCCGCCCGGACGTCGGGTTCCGCGTCGTCGTCGGTGACGCCGGGGCCGTCCGGGAGCGGGTCCGCGCCGGCGGGTGGGAGCGGAGCGTCCTCGCCGGGCGCGACGGTTTCGGAGTCCGCTCCGTCGTCGCCCGGGGGGTCGTCGTCGAGCAAGCCTTCGCCCACGCGTACGACGACGACGAAGCCGACCGTGACGCCCACCAGCCCTTCGCCGAGCGACACGGAGACGTCGGAGCCGCCGACGGATCCGCCCACGGATCCGACACCGACGGACACCGAGACGACGCCGACCGTGCCCGATTCGTCGGACTCGGCGAGCGGGCCCTCGGGGACGACTGCGAGTCCGTCGCTGACCTGAGCCGGGGCGCCCGGTGGCGTCCCGTCCTCAATCGCCGGACGGGCTCGAAAGGCCGGACGGGCTTGGCAGGTGCGGATGCCCGTCCGGCTGGGCCGCCGGTCTCCCTGCGCAGGGTTCCGTCCTCACACGCCGGACGGGCTGGGAAGGGAAGGCCCGGAGGGGTCCGGGAGGCGGGTCAGAAGAGCCTGAGCTTGTCGTCCTCGATGCCGCGCATCGCGTCGTAGTCGAGGACCACGCAGCCGATACCGCGGTCCGTCGCCAGGACGCGGGCCTGGGGCTTGATCTCCTGGGCGGCGAAGATGCCCTTCACCGGCGCCAGATGGGGATCGCGGTTGAGGAGCTCCAGGTAGCGGGTCAGCTGCTCCACGCCGTCGATGTCGCCGCGCCGCTTCAGCTCGACCGCCACGGTCTGCCCGTCGGCGTCACGGCACAGGATGTCGACCGGGCCGATCGCGGTGAAGTACTCGCGGCGGATGAGCGTGTAGCCCTCGCCCAGCGTCTCGATCCGGTCGGCGAGCAGCTCCTGGAGGTGCGCTTCCACGCCGTCCTTGATCAGGCCGGGGTCGACGCCCAGCTCGTGGGACGAGTCATGGAGGATTTCCTCCATCGTGATGATCAGTTTTTCGCCCGCCTTGTTCACCACGGTCCAGACGCCCGCGGTGTCGTCGCTGCCCTCCTTCAGGGTGCAGGGCGGCGACATCCAGTTGAGCGGTTTGTACGCCCTGTCGTCGGCGTGAATCGACACGCTCCCGTCCGCCTTCACCAGGATCAGACGGGGAGCGGAGGGCAGGTGGGCCGTGAGCCGGCCCGCGTAGTCCACGGAACAGCGGGCGATGACGAGACGCATGGTCGGCAACGCTACTCGACGACAGGTGCTCGACGCGATTCACCCACCCGTCACTCCCTTCCCGCCCCGGAGTGACACTTTCTGGCTTGCCCCTCTTTGAACCCCTTCGTTATTGGCCGGTTGTGTTCCCAATCTCCTGGTGCGGCCCGGACTGCGCCCTTACCGTGGATGCAGGAGGTCGCCGTGCGTGCACGCTGCGTCGCCGTCCTTCTTCCCTGCCCGTAAGGCCCCGGCCCTCCGTCGGGGTCGCGAGAGGAGAACCCATGTCGCTCGACGTCTCACCGGCGCTGTTGGAACAGGCCGAGCGAGGCGAGGTCGACGAAGCCGACTTCGTCGACTGCGTCCGGACCTCCCTGCCCTACGCATGGGAGATGATCAGCTCGTTGGTGGCTCAGCTGAAGGTCGACGGTGGGCAGTTCGCCGACAACCAGACGCCGCCGCCCAACGAGCAGGCACGTGGTCAGCTGCTGCGTGCGCTCGCGAGTGATGCGATACGCGGTGCGCTGCAGCGGCACTTCGGGGTGCGCCTGGCATTCCAGAACTGCCACCGCGTCGCGGTGTTCCCGCTGGACGCCTCGGTCGACGACCGACTGGCCAAGTTCACCTCGGTGAGGGGTCAGTTGCTCAACCAGTCGCCCGAACTACGGGACTGCTGAACGCTTCTGCTGCCGCCCCGGGCCGCGGGAGGTGCAACTGGTCCGGGGCGGCAGCTCCCGTACGTACACCGTGAGACCCCTGGGTGTGGGTCATTCGAGGAGTGGCAGTACCTCGGTGCCCAGCCGCGCTACGTTCTCCTCCGTGGCCACGAGATCTCCGGACCCCTCCACCAGGAGCGCGAAGCGGGTGATGCCCGTGCGCTCCGCCGTGGCCGCGAGGCGGTCGGCCGCGAGCCGGGGCGGGCCCACCGGATGAAGCCCGCACAGCAGCTCCGTGTAGCCGACCGGGTCGCGCATCACCCGGTGCCGGCCGTCCACCGTCACATGGGCGTCCAGCCCTTGCCGCAGCCAGCCGGGCATCGCCTTCACGAGCGTCTCCCGGGCGTCGTCGGCGCGGTCCGCGATCTGGGCCACGCCCGCGGACACGTGCCCCGCCTGCCGTACGCTCTCCGGCGAACGGCCCGCGGCGAGCGCGCAGGAGCGCCAGAGGGCGACCATCTCGGCCTTCTCCTCATCGCCGCAGTGCATCCCGAGCAGCATCGGCAGGCCGTTCTCGGCGGCGAGTCTCACGCTCTTGGGCGAGGTGCACGCGACGATCACCTCCGGGCCCCCGGGGCTCTCCCCGCTCTCCGCGTCGAGCAGCTCGTCGGCCCGGGGGACCACTGCCACCTCGCGGAAGCCGTAGCGCTCCCCGCGTCCTGCCACCCGAGCCTCGCGAAGCCAGTCGAGCAGCAGGCCCAGGGACTCGGGAAAGCCGTTCTCGTAGGCCTCCAGACCGCCGCCGAACACCTCCAGGTCGATCCACGGCCCGCCCCGGCCCACGCCGAGGGTGAACCGGCCGCCACTGGTGAGGTGCAGCAGCGCCGCCTGCTCGCCGAGCGCGACCGGATGCTGGGTCGGCAGCACGCTCACCGCCGTACCGACGCGGATTCTGCGCGTGCGGCCGAGCAGCAGCGCGGCCAGTGTCACGGCGGACGGGCACACCCCGTACGGCACGAAATGATGTTCGGCCAGCCAGACCGAGTCGAGGCCGGACTCCTCCGCGACCTCGGCGGACCGGATCGCGCGGTGCAGCGCTTCCCCCGGCCCCTGCCCCGGAAACTGGGCTGCCAGTACGAACGTTCCCACACGCATCGCCAGATACCTCCTTGCGGCCGACGCGGCTCTCCCCTACTGGCAACAACGTCTGACACGTGCCAAAGGCACGGTCCAACGGGAAGTTGTTGCGATTTTCCGGTAACCCGTCCCGTCCCGGGCGGTGCGAGACGTATGCCCCCGCCGAATGGCCCTACGCTGGACGGGAACTGCCCAGCCCTGCCCCGTGAGGTGTCACGTGTCCCCGCGCCGCAACCGCCCCCGAGGCGGCGAGAGTCCCACCGACAGCGCGAGCGTGGAGGGGGACCGGTACGGCGGCGGAGGGCGCTCGGAGGAGTGGCAGGGGGAGGAGTGGTCGGTCCGCCCGGTGAGCGGTGCGAGCGCGGCGGGCAAGCGCTACCGGTGCCCCGGCTGCGACCAGGAGATCCCCTCGGGCATCCCGCACCTGGTGGCCTGGTCCGAGTACGGCGGGATCGACGACCGCAGACACTGGCACAAGGCGTGCTGGAACGCGAAGGACCGCCGCACCACGCGGGTGCAGCGGTCCAGGAACGCGCCTCGGTACTGACAACCGGCCGCCGGCGTCAGACGTCGCGGTTGTTCATCGCCAGGTAGGCGCCGCCCAGGGCCACGGCGGTCACACCGAGCATGAGCCACAGGGGCTCCCAGCCGGACGGCCCGGACGTCGCGACCGAGTTGTCGTAGAAGATGCTGAGCTGGTTGGGGATCGAGTACTCCAGGAGCCACTCACGGATCGACGTGAGGGAGTCGGCGAGCATGAAGATCGCCAGCACGAGCGGCAGCAGCACCAGGCCGATCATGATCGTGATCGCCCCGGCCGAGTGCCGGATCAGCGCGCCGACCGCCAGCGAGAGCAGCCCCAGCGTCGCCATGTAGAGACCGACGCCGACGGTCGCGCTCAGCCATTCCTTCCCGCTGGGCGCCGCCGCGTCCAGCATGGCTGTCTGGATCAGGGCGACGATCGTCGTCATCACGGTCGTCAGCACGAAGGTGAGCAGGAAGAAGACGATCGCCTTCGCGCTGAGCACCCGGGCGCGGCTCGGGCAGGCCGTCAGCGTCGTACGGATCATGCCGGTGCCGTACTCCGACGCGATGGTCATGACGCCGAGCGTGATCACGCAGATCGACCCCAGGAGCACGCCGAAGAAGCCGAGGCTGAGCACCGGGGTGGAGCCCATGTCGGACTCGGAGTCGGAGAAGCTGACGGCGATCGCCGAGAGCACCCCGATGCCGAACAGCAGCACGATCATGATGCCGAGCGTCCACATCGTGGAGCGTACGGACCGGATCTTGGTCCATTCCGAAGCGACCGCGTCACCGAGGGTGGCCGGGCGCACCGGGATCGGGGAGGTGTAGAAGCCGGCCTGCGGGCCCTGGCCGTGCTGCTGGGGGGCGAAGGGCTGCTGGTACGCCTGCTGCTGATACGGGGCCTGCGGCGTCGGCGGCGTGGGCGGCGTCGTCATCGGGAGTCCTCGCTGAGGTCGCTCTTGGTCAGGTCTGCGGAGGGCCCCGCGGGCGCTGCCTGGGCGGGAGGGGCGGCAGGGGACGCAGGAGCGGCCGGAGCGGCCGCCGGGGCCGCGGGGGCCGGGGCGCTCCCGTACGGGTTCTGGCCGGGCGGCGGCGGGGCGTACCAACCCTGCTGCGGCACCTCGGGGGCGCTCTGCGGCGGCGGGGCGTACGCCTGCTGCGGGCCGTAGCCGGCGGGCGGCGGCGGTGCCTGGAGGTGGGCCACCTGGTCGGCCGTCGAGCGGTAGTCCACGGCGCCCTGCGTCATCCGCATGTACGCCTCCTCCAGCGAGGCCTGGTGCGGCGAGAGCTCCCACAGCCGGACGTCCGCCCGATGGGCCAGATCGCTGATCCGCGGCAGCCGGAGCCCGGTGATCCGCAGGGCGCCGTCCGGCTCCGACATGACCTGGCCGCCCGCCTCGGTGAGCGTGGCGGTGAGCTTCTCGCGCTGCTCGGGCCCGTCGTCCGGGACCCGGACCCGGGCGAAGTCGGCCGAGTTGGTCGAAATGAAGTCCGTGATGCTCATGTCGGCCATGAGCTGACCGCGGCCGATCACGATCAGATGGTCGGCGGTGAGGGCCATCTCGCTCATCAGATGGCTGGAGACGAAGACCGTGCGGCCCTCGGACGCCAGCATCTTCATCAGGTTCCGGACCCAGAGGATGCCCTCCGGGTCGAGACCGTTGACCGGCTCGTCGAAGAGCAGCACCTGCGGGTCGCCCAGCAGCGCCGCCGCGATGCCCAGGCGCTGCCCCATGCCCAGCGAGAAGCCCTTGGACCGCTTCGACGCCACCTGCTGGAGGCCGACCACACCCAGCACCTCGTCGACCCGGGCGGCCGGGATGCCGGCGAGCTGGGCGAGCGAGAGCAGGTGGCTGCGGGCGCTGCGCCCGCCGTGCACGGCCTTGGCGTCGAGCAGGGCGCCCACCTGACGCGGGGCGTTCGGCAGATCGCGGAAATCGTGGCCGCCGATGGTCGCCCGGCCCTCCGTCGGCCGGTCCAGGCCGAGAATCATCCGCATCGTGGTCGACTTCCCCGACCCGTTGGGGCCGAGGAACCCGGTGACGGCGCCGGGCCGCACCTGGAAGGAAAGGTTGTACACGGCCGTCTTCGCGCCATAGCGCTTGGTCAGGCCGACTGCCTCGATCATGCTCCAGCCCATCGACTTATCTGTCGTCGGGGCACAGGCCGTCGGCCGTACGCCCCCCGTATGAGTGAGGAGGATATCCAGGCCCTGACGGTTCCGGCCAAGTCGAAACCGGGGCGAGTCGCTGCCGGGTGCCGTGGACCGGGGCCCACGGCACCGGGTCAGGCGTCGCGCTTCTTCAGTACGAGGAAGCCGCCGATCACCGCGGCCGCCACCCACGCCACCATGATCAGCAGCCCGGCCCACGGCCCGTACGGTGCCGGATCGCTGTTCATCGCGTCGGGCACCACCTGCATGATCTTGGAACCGGCCTGGTCGGGGAAGTACTGGGCGACGCTCTTGGCGCCCGGGACGGCCGACAGGATCTGCGAGACAAGGAAGAAGAACGGCATCAGGATGCCGAGCGACAGCATGGAACTGCGCAGCATCGCCGCCACGCCCATCGAGAAGATCGCGATCAGGCCCATGTAGAGACCGGCACCGAAGACCGCCCGCAGCACGTTGTCCTCGCCGATGCCGATGCTGTGGTCACCGAGCAGTGCCTGGCCGAGGAAGAACGAGACGAAGCTGGTCACCATCCCGACCACCAGGGCCAGCACACCGGCGACCAGCATCTTGCTGAAGAGGAAGGTGGCACGCTGCGGCACGGCCGCGAGCGAGGTGCGGATCATGCCGGAGCTGTACTCCGTACCGACCACCAGGACACCGAAGACGACCATCGCCAGCTGGCCGAGGATCATCCCGGAGAAGCTGATGAACGTGGGGTCGAACGTGGCCCGCTCGGCGTCGGAGAGGTCGTCGAACTGGGAGTTCATCACCGCGCAGAGCGCGGCGCTCATCGCGACGGTGACGGCGAACGCGCAGATCAGCGTCCAGGTCGTCGAGGAAACCGTACGGATCTTGGTCCATTCGGAGGTCAGGACCGCGGGTACCGATGCCATCGCCGTCACACCCCCGTTCCGGTGCCGGAACCGCCGGGCGCCCCCGGGGCGGAGCCGGGCGGCTGGTTCCACTGATCGCCCCAGTGCGGCCCCACCGGCGGTGGCGCGGCCCCGCGCTCCGAATGCGCGTGGTACTCCACCGAGTCCGCCGTCATCTGCATGAACGCCTCCTCCAGAGAGGCCCGCTGGGAGCTCAGCTCGTGCAGCACGATCGTGTGCCGGGCCGCGAGCTCGCCCAGCGCCTCGGTGGTGGCCCCGTCGACCTCCAGCGTGCCGTTGCCCGACTCGACCGCGACGATTCCCTCCGCGTGCAGGACGTCCCGCAGCCGCTCCTGCTGCGGGGAGCGCAGCCGCACATAACTACGGGAGTTCTCATGAATGAAGTCGGCCATCGAGGTGTCGGCGAGCAGCCGGCCCTGACCGATCACGATCAGATGGTCCGCGGTCAGTGCCATTTCGCTCATCAGATGGGAGGAGACGAAGATCGTCCGGCCTTCCGCGGCGAGCGCCTTCATCAGATTGCGGATCCAGTGAATTCCCTCGGGGTCCAGACCATTGACGGGCTCGTCGAACATCAGGATCTCGGGATCACCGAGCAGCGCCGACGCGATTCCCAGCCGCTGGCCCATACCGAGGGAGAACCCTTTGGACTTCTTCTTCGCCACCGCGGTCAGGCCGACGGTGTCCAGGACCTCCGCCACCCGGCTCTCCGGGATCCGGTTGCTCTGGGCGAGACAGAGAAGGTTGTTGTACGCGCTGCGGCCGCCGTGCATCGATTTGGCGTCCAGGAGCGCGCCGATGTACTTCAGCGGCTCCGACAGATCGCGGTAGTGCTTGCCGTCGATGCGCACCGATCCGCTGGTGGGGTTGTCGAGATCGAGCATCATCCGCATCGTGGTGGACTTGCCCGCCCCGTTGGGTCCCAGAAAACCCGTCACCATCCCCGGTTTGATCCGGCACGACAACTGGTCGACGGCAACCTTGTTGCCGAAGCGCTTGGTGAGGCCATCAAGCTCGATCATGCGTTCACGCTAGAACGGCCGCGCGCCCGGCGCCACCACAAAGGCGGAACCGGGCGCGCAAGGGCTGGACCGAGCAGGTGATCAGCGGGTCTGCTGCGCCGGGACGCCGCGGGTGGCGGGCTCCTCGTCGGCGGGCGAGCCGGCGGCGGCCACCGCGGCACCCGTCAGCGTCGCCAGCATCTCGCGGACGTTGGTCAGCTGCGCGTTGATCGAGTCGCGGCGGTTGGTGAGCGCCGCCAGCTCGCGCTCCGACTCGCTGCGGATCCGGTCGGCCTTCGCGTTGGCGTCGGCCACGATGTCCTCGGCCTGGCGCTGAGCGGTCTCCACCGTCTGACGGGCGCGGCGCTCGGCGTCCGTGCGGAGCTTCTCGGCCTCCAGACGGAGCTGCTCGGCGCGGTGCTCGATCTCGGCCAGACGCTTCTCGGCCTTGGCCTGACGGGACGCGAGGTCGCGCTCCGACTGGTCGCGGCGCTTGGCCAGGTTGGTCTCGAAGTCCGCGGCGGCCTGGGCGGCCTTGGCGCGGGTCTCCTCGAAGAGGGCGTCGGCCTCCTCGCGCTTCTGGGCCGCGTCCTTCTGCGCGTCCGAGCGCAGCGTGGTGGCCTCACCCTGGGCCTTCTCGACGATGCGGACGCCGTCGTCCTCGGCCTTGGCCTTGCGCTCGGCGGCGAAGGTCTCGGCGTCGTTGCGCACCTGCTGGGCGGCGGACTCGGCGAGCTCACGGTGCTGCTCGGCGGCGCGACGGGCCTCCTCACGCAGGTCCTTGGCCTCCTCCTCGGCAAGGCGGAGAATCTTCTCCACACGCGCGCCGAGACCCGCGTACGACGGCTCGGCGTCGTTCACCTGGGCCTGGGCGTTCTGCGTTTCGAGGTGGAGCTCCTCGATGCGCTTTTCCAGAGACGTGATGCGGGCGAGAGCACTATCACGGTCGGCGACGAGCTTGGTAATGCGGTCATCCACCTGACCGCGGTCGTAACCACGCCGCACGAGCTCGAAGCCGAAGGGGGAGGAAGGGTCACTCATGGGGTTCCTGTCGAAGTGAGACCGGTGAGGTGATAGAGGGAATCCTAGGGGCCAGAACGGCGTGTCACCGAGCAGATGCCCTTTTGATCTGGAGAATGACACCCCTTTTGAGTGGCTGACCCCCGTAACCCTTGCCACTCGGGGGGCTGAACGTTCTTGCCGAACCACGGAAGAGCACCGGGTGGCTACCCATCCGACTGCTTGCCACCCGCACGCGTGCCCGCCGCCGCCGTGGCCTTGACGCCGCCCGGCGGACCGGCGCCCGCGCCCTTACCGCCCGCCCCGGGGGTCTCGAAAGACTCCAACGCCTCCAAGACGTCCTGGACACGGGAGATCTCCGTGTTGATGTCCGCACGCCGGCGCACCAGGACATCGAGCTCGCGCCGGCCCTCGTCCACCGTCCGCTTGGCCTCGGCCTCGGCGTCGGCCCGCAGCTTCTCGGCCTCGCGCACCAGGCTGGCCTTCTTCTGCTCGGCCTCCTTGAGCAGCGACTCGGCCCGCTTCACGGCGGCGATCCGGACCTTGCTCGCCTCGGAGTTGGCGTCGGACAGCAGTTCCTTGGCCTTCGCGGCTGCTTCCTCGCGCTGCTCGGTCGCGGCCTTCATCAGGTTGTCGACGCGCTCGCCGACCGTCTTGACCTGCTCGGCCGTCTCCCGACGCGCACGGTCGTGGAGCTCCTGGACCTCGGCCTCCGCCCGGTTCCTGAGCTCCTCGGCCCGCTCCCGGATCTGCGTGGCGTCCCGCCGCGCGCCGACCAGCAGCTCGTCCGCGTCCGTCCGGGCCCGCTCCACCAGGGAGTTGCCCTCGACCGTCGCCTCGGAGGTGATCCGTACGGCCTCCTTGCGGGCCACCCCGACCATCGTGTCGGCCTGCTCCTCGGCCTCGGTGGCAGCGCGCAGCGCCTCCTCCTGGGCCTTGTTGATCAGCTGGTCCGCCTGCTCGGCCGCGTCCGCACGCCGCTTCGAGGCCGATTCGCGCGCCTCGTCCAGCAGCCGGTCCGCCTCCTGCCGCGCCTCCGCACGCATCTGCTCGGCCGCCGCCTCGGCTTCGCCCCGCAGCCGCTCCGACTCCTCGCGGGTACGGGCCGCGTGCTCCTGCGCGGAACCGACGGTCGCCGCCGCCTCCGCCCGCATCCGCTCCGCCTCGCCCGCCGCCTCGTCACCGAGCCGGGCCGCCTGCTGCGTCGCCTCGGCGCGGAGCCGCTCGGCCTCGGCCGTGGCGCCGGAGACCAGGCTGTCGGCCTGCTGCGTCGACTCCGCACGAAGCCGCTCGGCCTCGGCCGTGGCCTCGGAGACCAGGCTGTCGGCCTGCTCCGCGGCCTGGGACCGCATCCGGTTGGCGTCCTCGCGGGCCTCGGCCCGGCTGCGCGCCGCGTCCTGCTCGGCCGAGGCCAGGGCGTCGGACGCCTCGGTACGCATCCGCTGGCTGTACTCCGCGGCGTCGGCCCGCAGCTTCTCCGACTCCGTGATCGCCTCGGACACGGTCCGCTCGGCCATCGCCTTCGCGGCGTCGGTCTCCTCCTGCGCCACCCGGCGCACCCGGGCCGCGTCCTCACCGGCCCGCTCCCGCTCCGCGTACGCGTCGGAACGGACCCGGTCCGCCTCCTCCTGCGCCTCGGACTTCGTCCGCTCCGCGACGTGCTCGGCGGCGGAGCGCAGCCCGGCGATCTCCGCCTCGGCCTGCTCCTGGAGCCCGTTGACCGAATCCCGTACCTGCTGGGCGGTCTGCTCGGCCGCGGCGACCATCTCGGTCGCCCGCGCGTCCGCCTCCTCGACCAGGCGCTGGGCCTCGGCCTGCGCCTCCTCGACCCGCTTGCGGGCCGAAGCCAGAAGCTCCTCGCTCTGCTCGCGGGCCCGCTCGCGCTCCTGGTTGGCCTCGGTCCGTGCCGCGTCGAGGGTCTCCTCGGCCTCGCGGCGGCGCCGGTTCGCCTCCTCCTGGGCGGCGGCCAGCGCCTCGGCGGCCTCCGTGCCCACACGCTCGGCGGCGGCCGCGGCCTCGGACCGCACCCGGTCGGCACTCTCCTGCGCCTCTGTCTTCAGCCGCTCGGCCTCGGCGGCCGCCTCGCCGCGCAGCCGTACGGCGACCGACTCGCCCTCCGCACGGGACTGCGCGGCATCGGCCGCCGCCTCGTCGCGCAGCCGCTGCGCCTCGGTCTCGGACTGCTCCTGCAGCGTGCGCAGCCGCTCGGCGGCCTCCGCGCGCAGCCGCTCGGACTCCTCGTTCGTCTCGCGCCGGATCCGCTCCGCGTCGGCACGCGCCTCGCTCAGCGTCTGCTCGGCGGTGGTGACCCGGGTCTCGGCCTCGCTGTGCAGCCGGGTCAGCTCGTCGGCCGCCTCCGCCTGACGGGCCGCGACCGCGCGCTCGGTCTCCCCGCGCAGCTCGGCCGCCGCCTGCTCGGCCGCGGCCGTCGTCGACTCCGCCTGCTCCTCGGCCTCGGTGCGCAGCTGCTCGGCCTCGGCGCGGGCCCGTTCCAGGGCCTCCTCCGCCTGCTTGCGCAGCGCCGCCGCCCGCTCGGTGGCCTCGGTGCGGACCCGCTCGCTCTCGGCGCCCGCGGCGCCGCGCAGCTCCTCCGCGTCCGCCTTCGCCTTGGCCAGCAGCTCCTCGGCGGTCTTCGCGCCCTCCTCGATCTGCTGGAGCGCCTCGCGACGGGCCTCGCCACGGATCCGCTCGCCCTCGGCGACCGCTTCGGCACGCAGCTGCTCGGCCTCGCCGCGCAGCCGGCGCGCCTCCTCCTGGAGCTCGACCGTCTTGGCCCGGTACTCCTTGGTGTCGTCCTTGGCCGCGCCCTTGAGCTGGTCGGCCTGCTCGGCGGCCTCGCCGCGCAGCCGGTCCGCCTCGGCCTCCGCCTCACGGCGGATCCGGTCGGCCTCCTCGCTCGCCGCCCTGGTGGTCGACTTCGCGTCGTCGGACGCCTTGGTCAGCACCTCCTCGGCGGCACGGGCCGCCTTGGCGAGCTGGGCCGCGGCGTCCTCGGCCGCGGCGGTGCGCGCGGCGTCTGCCGCCTCGGAACGGAGCCGGTCCGCCTCGGCCCGGGCATCGGCGAGCGCCTGCTCGGCCTCCGCCTTGAGGGACTCGGCGTCCTTGGTGGCCTCGCCGACCAGCCGGGCGATCTCCGACTTGGCGGTACGGGTGCGCTGCTCGTTCTGCGACTCGGCGCCGGCCAGCCGCTTGACCGCGGCCTCCTTCGCCTCGGACAGCACCTTCTCGGCCTCGACACGCGCCTCGCGCAGCTGCGTCTCGGCCTCCTGCATGCGCTGCTCGGCGGCCCGGTTCAGCTCGGTGGTCTGCTGCCGCGTCTGCTCGGTCTCCGCCGTCGTCGACGTACGCAGCTGCTCGGCGTGGGCGGTGGCCTCCTGCGCCTGGCTGGAGGCGGCGCCCAGCAGCCGCTCGGCGTCCTTGCGGGCGCGCAGCAGGATCGACTCGGCCTCGGAACGGGCGGACTCGGCCTCGGAGCCCAGACGCTGACGCGTCTCGTCGGCCAGCCGGGCGGCCTCGGCACGGGCGGCGCCCAGCGCCTGCTCGGCCTCGGCACGCGACTCCTCCAGCAGCCGGCGGGCCTGGGCCTCGGTCCGGGCGCGCAACTGCTCGGCCCAGGCCACGTTCTCGTTGACATGGGACTCGACGGTCTGGCGGCGCTCCGCCAGCTCCTGGTCGAGCTGCTGGCGGCGCTGCACGGCCTCGTTGTGCAGTTCGGCCTGGAGCCGGGCCTGGTGCTCGGCGTGCTCCTGAAGGATCCGCTGCGTCTGCGCACGGGCGTCGCGCAGCTCGCGCTCGGCGTCGTTGCGCAGCTGGTCGGCCTGGATCTGGGCATTACGGAGCAACTGCTCCGCCTGGTAACCGATGTCCGCGCTGTCGTAGGCGGGACGGGTCGCCAGACTGCGTCGGGCCTCGTGCAGCTTGGCACGCAAGACCTCGACCTGGTAACCGAGGTCCTCGGCGTGCTGGACGGCCTTCTCCCGGTCGGTCTTCAGCCGGTCCATCTCGGCTTCGAACCGCGAGAGATGGTCGTCTTCAGCTCGGTGGCTCTCCTGGCGTTCGTAGCCCCGCACTGCGCGGTCCCATCCGTCCCCTGGTCGCAAACTCCAAACGAGTACCGTTCGCCGGCGAACGGTCCCCCGGGGAATGGTGACAGATCAACGGCTGGGGACGCGGCGCGGCCCCGACCCGGCCCCGGCCCGGAACAGCCCACTCTACCGGGCCGGGTATCCCTGAGAAGCTGTTGTCCGGCTCCCGCCCGATCGGCCGGGGTCAGTGCTCCGTCCGGGACGTGACCAGTTCGGTCAGCACACCGTGGCAGTCCTTGGGGTGCAGGAAGGTGATCCGGGACCCCATCGAACCCGTCCTGGGCTCGTCGTACAGCACCCTGACCCCCTTCTCCCGGATGTCCGCGGCGTCCGCGTCCACGTCCGCCGTGCCGAAGGCGATGTGGTGCACGCCCTCGCCATTCTTGGCCAGCCATTTGCCCACGGCGGAGTCCTCGCGGGTCGGTTCCAGCAGCTGGAGGTACGAGGCGCCGCCGTCGGACGTCTCGTTGATCTTGAGCATGGCCTCCCTCACGCCCTGCTCCTCGTTGATCTCGGAGTGGAACACCTCGAACCCGTAGGTCGAGCGGTAGAACTCGACGGTCTTGTCGAGGTCGAAACAGGCGATCCCGATGTGGTCGATTCGCGTCAGCATGGAACCAGTGCAGCGCCCGGCGGATGGTTACGCAACGTGCGCGCGATCACACCCGTTGCCGGATGACGGGCGGGGTACCGCTCAGTACATTCATGTAAACCCTCGTTCACAATCGATCCCAAGGGGCTGCGCCTCATGTCAGGAACGACCGGAACCACCTCAGTGATCGTCGCGGGCGCCCGTACGCCCATGGGCCGCCTCCTCGGCTCCCTCAAGAGCTTCTCCGGAGCCGACCTCGGCGGCTTCGCCATCAAGGCGGCGCTGGACCGGGCCGGCATCGGCGGCGACCAGGTCGAGTACGTGATCATGGGCCAGGTGCTGCAGGCCGGGGCAGGGCAGATCCCGGCACGCCAGGCGGCGGTCAAGGCCGGCATTCCGATGAACGTCCCGGCGCTCACCGTCAACAAGGTGTGCCTCTCCGGCCTCGACGCCATCGCCCTGGCCGACCAGCTGATCCGCGCCGGTGAGTTCGACGTGGTCGTGGCCGGCGGCCAGGAGTCCATGACGAACGCCCCGCACCTCCTCCCGAAGTCCCGCGAGGGCCACAAGTACGGTGCCATCGAGATGCTCGACTCGATGGCCTACGACGGCCTGACCGACGCCTACGAGAACATTCCGATGGGCGAGTCCACCGAGAAGCACAACACCCGTCTCGGCCTGACGCGTGCGGCCCAGGACGAGATCGGCGCCCTGTCCCACCAGCGCGCCGCCGCGGCGCAGAAGAACGGTCTCTTCGAGGCCGAGATCACCCCGGTCGAGATCCCGCAGCGCAAGGGCGACCCGGTCCTCTTCTCCAAGGACGAGGGCATCCGCGCCGAGACGACCGTCGAGTCCCTCGGTAAGCTGCGTCCCGCCTTCGCGAAGGACGGCACGATCACGGCCGGCACCTCCTCGCAGATCTCCGACGGTGCCGCCGCCGTCGTCGTCATGAGCAAGGCCAAGGCCGAGGCGCTGGGCCTCGACTGGATCGCCGAGATCGGCGCCCACGGCAACGTGGCCGGTCCGGACAACTCGCTCCAGTCGCAGCCGTCCAACGCCATCCGCCACGCCCTCAAGAAGGAGGGCATCGGCGTCGAGGACCTCGACCTGATCGAGATCAACGAGGCGTTCGCGGCCGTCGCCGTCCAGTCCATGAAGGACCTCGGCGTCACCTCGGACAAGGTCAACGTCAACGGCGGCGCCATCGCGCTCGGCCACCCCATCGGGATGTCCGGCGCCCGTGTGGTGCTGCACCTGGCGCTGGAGCTCAAGCGACGAGGCGGCGGCACCGGTGCGGCGGCGCTGTGCGGCGGCGGCGGCCAGGGCGACGCGTTGATCATCCGCGTACCGGGCAAGTAGTCGGTACGAGCGAGCGAGGAGGCCGAGCGTGAAGGTGGACGTCCCCACCCTGGTCGAGCAGGCCCGTGAGGGCAGGCCACGGGCCGTGGCCCGGCTCATCTCCCTGGTGGAGGGGGCGTCGCCGCAACTGCGCGAGGTGATGGCGGCGCTGGCACCCCTGGCAGGGAACGCCTGCGTCGTCGGCCTGACCGGATCCCCGGGTGTCGGCAAGTCGACATCGACATCGGCGCTCGTCTCCGCCTACCGGCGGCAGGGCAAGCGGGTCGCCGTGCTCGCCGTCGACCCGTCGTCCCCGTTCTCCGGCGGCGCGCTCCTCGGGGACCGGATCCGGATGGCGGACCACGCCTCGGACCCGGGCGTCTACATCCGTTCCATGGCCACGCGCGGTCACCTGGGCGGTCTCGCCTGGTCGGCCCCGCAGGCCATCCGGGTGCTGGACGCGGCGGGCTTCGACATGATCCTGGTGGAGACGGTCGGCGTCGGCCAGTCGGAGGTGGAGATCGCCTCCCAGGCCGACACCTCCGTCGTCCTCCTCGCCCCGGGCATGGGCGACGGCATCCAGGCGGCGAAGGCCGGGATCCTGGAGATCGGCGACGTGTACGTGGTGAACAAGGCCGACCGGGACGGCGCCGACGCCACGGCCCGCGAGCTCAACCACATGCTGGGTCTCGGGGAGTCCCGCGGTCCCGGCGACTGGCGCCCGCCGATCGTGAAGACGGTCGCCGCCCGGGGCGAGGGCATCGACGAGGTCGTCGAGGCACTGGAGAAGCACCGGGCGTGGATGGAGGAGCACGGGGTCCTGGCCGAGCGGCGCACCGCCCGGGCCGCCCGCGAGGTCGAGACGATCGCCGTCACCCGGCTCCGCGAGCGCATCGGGGACCTGCACGGCGACCGCCGCCTGGACGCCCTCGCCGCACGCATCGTGGCAGGCCGCCTCGATCCGTACGCGGCGGCGGACGAACTGGTGGCGGGACTCACCGGGGAGGCCTGACCGGACCCGTTCCCGGGTCCCGGTGCGGCGTGCGGCCGCACCGGGACCCGGCGGAACGGCGCCGGCGGACCGGCCCCGGTCGTCGTCGCCCCAATCGTCCCCGGGACGCGGCCTCAGTCGTCGTCGCCCCGGTCGTCCCCGTGGTCGCCGTCGGACCGGTCCACCGTGACCGCACCCGACTTCGCGTCCACGTTCAGCTCGTGCGCCCTGCCGTCCTTGCCCCGGACATCGACCTCCCAGCGCACCGCCTTGCCGCCGTGACCGTCCAGCTCGACCGAGGTCACCGTGCCCGGGGACGCCTTGAGCGCGGCGGCGACCGCCGCGTCGAGCGTGACGGGGGCCGACCGCGGCGCGTGCCGGTCGCGGTCGTCGTTGTCGTCGTCCGTGTGCTTCCCGAGCACCTTGCCGTTGCCCGCGTCCACTGTCACGTCGTGCCAGACCCGGTCGGAGCCGTACACGTCCAGCTCCCAGACCAGGGCGCCGTCCTCGTCGTCGAGCTCCGCCTCGGTCACCGTGCCCGGGACGGCCCGGACGGCGGACGAGGCCGCGTCGCCGGCGGTGACACGGGCGGCGACGCCACTGCCGGCGTCACGGCTGTCGTGGTCGTCCGCGAGGGCCACGGCCGTCGCGGTCCCGCCGCCGACGAGTACGGCCGCGGTGACGGCGGCGATGACGATCTTTCGCTTCATGAGGGTTCCTCCCCGATCGGATGGGTCCGTTGCGATGCGGCCCACACTGCCGGGGCGATGCTGAACGCAGCCTGAAGCCACCTGAAGGCTTCTTCAGCCTCCGTTTGCGACGCTGTGCACATGCGCCTGTTGATCGTGGAGGACGAGAAGCGGCTGGCGATCTCCCTGGCCCGGGGGCTCACCGCCGAAGGGTTCGCCGTGGACGTGGTCCACGACGGCCTGGAAGGGCTGCACCGGGCCTCCGACGGCGCCTACGACCTCGTCGTCCTCGACATCATGCTGCCGGGGATGAACGGCTACCGGGTCTGCGCCGCCCTGCGTGCCGCGGGCCACGAGGTGCCCATCCTCATGCTGACCGCGAAGGACGGGGAGTACGACGAGGCGGAGGGTCTCGACACAGGCGCCGACGACTACCTGACCAAGCCGTTCAGCTACGTGGTGCTGGTCGCCCGGGTCCGGGCGCTGCTGCGCCGCCGGGCGGGGACCACGTCCCCGGTGGTCACGGTCGGCTCCCTGCGCATGGACACCGCGGCCCGCCGGGTCCACCGCGACGAGGAGGAGATCGCCCTCACCGCGAAGGAGTTCGCCGTGCTGGAACAGCTCGTGCTGCGGGCCGGGCAGGTGGTGAGCAAGGCGGAGATCCTTGAGCACGTCTGGGACTTCGCCTACGACGGCGACCCGAACATCGTCGAGGTGTACGTCAGCACCCTGCGCCGCAAGCTCGGCACGGCGTCCATCCGCACGATGCGCGGCGCCGGCTACCGGCTGGAGGCGCTGTGAGGTCCGTACGGGCCAGGGCGGCGCTCGGCGCCACCGTGGTGGTCGCCGTCGCGCTGGCCGTCGCCGGGCTCTCCGTCCTCCTGGTCCTGCGCGCCAACCTCACCGACCAGGCCGGGCTCCAGGCCGAGGTCGCGGCCCGGGAGGTAGCGGGGCAGCTGGCCCTGGGCGTGCCGTACGACCGGCTGGAGACGGGCGACGAGGAGGACCACCCCGTCCAGGTGACCGACGAGGACGGCCGGGTGGTCGCCGTCTCGAAGGACCTGGAGGCGATCTCCGGCACCGGCACGGACCGGATCACGCCCACGCTCCCGTCCTCGCCCTCGCCCTCCGCCTCCGCCAAGGACGGCGAAGAGGACGGCGACGATGACGACGGGACGGACAGCCCCGACCCCGCCCGCGGTGAGGTCTCCACCGACGACCCGGACTTCACCAACGGCACCGCAACGGTCGACGGTGACCGCGCCGACTACCGCTTCGCCTCCGTCGAGGCCACGAACGCGGCCGGGCTGACCCTGACCGTGCACGCGGGCGCCCCGCTCGCCGCCGAGCAGCGGGCCGTCGGCAGTGTGCGCGGCGCGATGCTGACCGGACTGCCCGTCGTGCTCCTCGTCGTCGCCGGTGTGACCTGGCTGGTGACGCGGCGGGCGCTGCGCCCGGTCGAGGGCATCCGGCGCGAGATGGCCGCGATCACCGCGTCCGAGGATCTGAGCAGGCGGGTGCCGGAGCCCGGTTCGCACGACGAGATCGCCCGCCTGGCCCGTACGACGAACGAGACGCTCACCGCCCTGGAGGCCTCCGTCGAGCGGCAGCGGCGCTTCGTCGCCGACGCCTCGCACGAACTGCGCAGCCCGATCGCGTCGCTCCGCACCCAGCTGGAGGTGGGCGCCGCGCACCCGGAACTGCTGGACGTGACGGGCGCGGTCGCCGACACCGTACGGCTCCAGGCGCTGGCCGCCGATCTGCTGCTGCTGGCCCGGCTGGACGCGGGGGAGCGGCCGGGCACGGCCCTGCTGGAGCTCGGCGCGCTGGTGCGCGAGGAGGTCTCGCAGCGCACCGGTGACCGGATCCCGGTGACGGTGTCCGTCGCGGAGGAGACCGGGGGCCTGGAGGTGACCGGTTCCCGTACGCAGCTGGCCCGGGTGGTCGGCAATCTGCTGGACAACGCCGAGCGGCACGCCCGTCATGCGGTGGCGGTCGCCGTGCGCGCGGAGGGCGGTGGTGTGGTCGTCGAGGTCACCGACGACGGGGACGGGGTGCCCGAGGCGGAACGTGAGCGGATCTTCGAACGCTTCGTACGCCTCGACGACGCCCGCACCCGTGACGAGGGCGGGGCGGGACTGGGCCTGGCCCTCGCCCGGGATGTGGCCGTGCGGCACGGGGGCCGGCTGACCGTGACGGATGCGGGGGAGCGGGGCGCCCGGTTCGTGCTGTGGCTGCCGGGCACCCGCTGAACCCCCAGGGCCTGTCGTCGCGGCCGCCCTTCGGGCGACGACGGCAGGTCGACGACAGGCCCCAGTGGGTCAGAGCTTGCCGCGCCGCCCGCGCAGGTGGTCGGCGACCGGGGTCAGGGCAGCGTGCAGCTGCTCCAGGGCCTCCGGCGTCAGCAGGTCCATGAAGTGCCTGCGGACCGACGCCACGTGGTGCGGCGCGACCTTGCGCATCGTCTCGCCGCCCGTCTCGGTGAGGACCGCGTACAGCCCCCTCCGGTCGGACTCGCAGTTCTCCCGGCGGACCAGGCCCGCGCTCTCCATGCGGGTGATCTGGTGCGAGAGCCTGCTCTTGGACTGCAGCGTGGCACCGGCGAGGTCACTCATCCGCATGCGCTGGTCGTCCGACTCGGAGAGATTGACGAGGATCTCGTAGTCGTTCATGGTCAGGCCGAACGGCTGGAGGTCCTTCTCCAGTTGGTGTGTCAGCAGTCTGCCGACGTCCAGGTGGGTGCGCCAGGCGCACTGCTCCGCGTCGCTCAGCCAGCGGGTGGCCGTCTCGGTCTCCATGTATCGATTCTACCTAAGAAGTTGAAAGCCGGACGAAGTTGGGGGGTGTGATGCCCGGCACCCGCTCACAGTCAGGGCGCAGACGTTCGACGTCACACTCCGCAGACTACCGCTCACAAACTGAAGGGATGGGGGAAGTCCCCCCGCTGACCGGGCCTGCGGGGTCCGGATCCAGGTTGACCCCCGCCCGGAACCCCCGCCTGGTGCGGCACGGCCCCCGTCGGCTGTTCGGCCATCAGCGTCTCGCTGGACTGGAGCAGTACCGTACCGGCGCCCACGAACTCGAACTGGTGCTCCTCGCCCGAGGCGCCCCCGATCCCGGTGATCGCCCGCAGCCCGCCCAGCACGCCCGTCATGTAGCCGTGGTCGTAGTGGTGGCACGGGGAGGGGCAGTCCGCCCACCCCACCAGCGCCTGTGGGTCGACGCGCAACGGCGGCTCCATGAAGACCACCGGACCGTTGGACGCGGCGACGAACTTGCCCGTACCGATCAGCGTCAGGAATCCCGGGACGATCGACTGCTTCAGCGCCAGCGACGGCTGGTAGGCGAGCAGGTTGCCGGACCGGATCGTCAGGTTCCCGTCGTCCAGGTCGTACGAGTTCACATCGAAGGCCCGGTCCGCGAGCAGCATCTTCCCGCTGCCCTCGGCCACCACCCAGTCGGCCGCGTGCAGCGGCGAGTGGAAGCTCGTACGGACCAGGCCCTGGAAGCGGCCGTGCCCGATGCCGTTGAAGTCGATCCGCCCGTAGTAGGCGATCATCTTGCCCTTCTGGAGGAACCACTGGCTCCCCTTGAGCTCCACGCAGAAGGTGTACGCGTTGACGTTGTCGTCCGACGGCAGCGTCATCGGGTCGAAGACCACGGGCCCGCTCACAGCTTCTCCTCCGACGCCTGGACGTACACCGCACCACTGCCGCTGAGCTCCAGCTGGAACCCCTCGCCGGAACCGCGCCCCACCATCTCGCGCCAGCCCAGCGCGGTGGAGAGCTTGTTGGTCACGTCGCCGTGGTGCGCGACGTACGCCTGCGGGTCCACATGCACCTCGCGGCCCGGCGTGATCGGCAGCTCGATGACCCCGCCGTGCGCCATCACCGCCACCGCGCCGTGTCCCTTCAGCGTCGTGGTGAACAGGCCCTGCCCGCTCACCTGGCCGCGCACCATGCCCATCACGCCGCCCTGCGAGCCCATGAACATGGTCCCCTGCTGCAGCGTCCCGTCGAAGGCGAGCAGCCGGTCGGCCTCCACATAGAGGGTGTCGCCGGTCAGGTTGATCACCTGGATGTGATGGCCGCCGTGGCCGAACATCACCGTGCCGTTTCCCTCGACCGTCATGAGCGGCGTCGCCTCGTTCGCCATCCGGCGGCCGATCATCGACATCACACCGCCCTGGCCGCCCTGGATGTTCGGCGTGAACGACACCTCGCCCCGGTAGGCGAGCATCGCGCCACGCTGGCTGAACATCTTCTGGCCGGGGATCACCGTCGCCTCGACCATCTTCGAGTTGATCTCACGGAACGGCATCAGACGTTGCCCCCGATCGTGTTCCGCTCGCTGGGCTGGACGTAGACGAGCCCCTCGCCCTCGAACCGGATCTGGAAGGACTCGCCCGACCCCTCGCCCATGAGCGTCCGGAAGTTCACCCCGGACTGGAAGTGCTGCTGGAGGTTGCCCTGGTGGGCGATGTAGGCGCCCGGGTCGACGAAGAGCGGGTACTGGGCGGAGACCCGCAGGGCCACGGCCGAGCCGTCCGACATGATCGCCGCCTGGCCGGTCCCCTCGACGGTGGTGGTGAACAGGCCGTTGCCCGCCGCGCTGCCGCGCATCCCCGTGAAGGTGGTGCCGGTGCGCAGCCCGGCGTCGGTGCAGAGCAGATTGCTCGCTTCGACGTACAGCTTGTCGCCGTGCAGCGAGACGAGACTGATCTCGCTCGCGCGGTCGGCGAAGAAGCAGGTGCCCTGCCCGGTCACCTCCATCACGGCCATCTGCTCACCGGTCAGCCGGCGGGTCACCATGCCGCGCAGACCCTCACCCCCGCCGGTCATCTTCTTGAACGTCATCCGGCCGTCGTACGCGACCATCGAACCGTTCTTCGCCTTGACTGCGTCGCCGGTCAGGTCGACGGCGAGCGTCTTGCTGCCTTGGAGTCGGAACATCGCCACCCGGCGAAGGTAACGGCAGGGGCCGCCGCCGGAACAGGGCGTGTCACCCGATCCGGCCCCCTGAACCGCCCCTGATACGCATCCGGTACCGGATGCGGACGCAATCGGGACGTATCTCTTGCGGAGCAAGCGCCGCGGCCACGCCCCCGCTGCCGGGCGCCGCGGGCGGCGATGCCACAATGGGGGCCGCTTGTGCCTGCGTTCACAAGCTGTCACCGTCCTCCCACCGAAGGTGCCCCCGTGGACATCAAGACCGCTACCGCCCTGCACCGGCTGCGCCTCATCTCGATTCCCGAGGCGCTCTCCTTCCCGGCGCTGATCCTCTTCGGCTCGGTGCTGAGCCGGATCTCCGACATCGACTTCCTGATGATGCCGCTGGGCATGCTGCACGGCGTGCTCTTCGTGATCTACGTTGTGCTCCTCCTGGACGTCTGGGGGAAGACCAAGTGGCCGTTCAAGCGCGTCGCGTTCTTCTTCCTGCTCTGCGTACTGCCCTTCGGCGGCCTGTACGGCGACAAGGTGCTGAAGCGCTACGAGGCCGACGGCGTCATCGCCGCCCGGGCCCGCCGTGAAGGCACGGTCAGCGCATGATCGTCGCCTTCTCCGTCAGCCCGCTGGGTGTCGGTGAGGACGTCGGCGAGTACGTCGCCGACGCCGTCCGGGTGGTCCGTGAGTCGGGGCTGCCCAACCGCACGGACGCCATGTTCACCTCCATCGAGGGCTCGGTAGCAAAGCCTTGAGTACATAGGGCGCTACGCAGAAGCCCCGCCTTCCCGGGGGTTCGGAAGACGGGGCCTCAGTGGAGCGGCAGGGGCGGGTATGTCGACCTCAGCCCCTGCCGCTCCTGCACACCGGGGCGCGAACTCCGGTGTGCGGTCTGTCGGACGTCAGAGGGCGGGCGCGCTGGCCTCGTCGTCCGCACGATGGCTCTTGATCTCGTCGACGAGGCGGAATGCCTCTTTCAAGCTGTACTGCGGGGAGGCCGGTTCCGTCACGGCGACCCACTCCTTCACGAGGGCCGCGCACACCTTGCAGCCCGGATAGGGGCGCGGGGCGATTGGTTCCGTCAGATGCACTTCGCTGGGCTGACGCATGACTGTCGGCATGTCCGCTCCTCCGCCGTGGGCTTCTAGCCGATGACGCTACGGGTCCGGAAGGCGGAGTTCCCAGGAAGTTCTACGGGTTTCTATCCCAGTTACCCGAGTGCCGCGATGGCGTCAGCGATGATCCGATAGGCGGCCGGACCGACGAGTGCCGCCTTCGACATCTGGCGGTGTGCGGCAAGATACTGAGCCACCTCCGACGGTGCCGTAATGGTGAGGCCGGCCGTCAACAGCTCCACGGAGACGCGATCTTCGTCGTAGATGGTGAACGTCTCCAGTGGCCACAGCGCCGGAGCACCCGCAGGGATCACGCCCAGCGACACGGCGGGCAAGGTCGCGACGGTGAACAGCGATCCCAACTGCGCGGCCATGGTCTCCATGTCCCCGACCCGACGTCGGAGAGCGGCCTCCTCCACCACAATGGAGAACGTCCGGCCGGCGCGGGTGATGATCTGCGACCGTGCAACCCGTGCTTCCGCGGCGGCCTCGGAGTCGTCGGGCAGGTCCTTGAAGCGGCCGATCGTGCGGAGAAGGGCACGGGCGTACTCACGCGTCTGGAGTAGTCCGGGGACGACGCTGGAGCTATAGACGCGCATTGCCGTGGTGCTCTCGTACAGCGGGACACGACCGTCCTGCATGCGCTTCAGCCCTGCGCGCTCCTTGCGCTTCCACTCCGTGTACATCGAGCTGGCCGTACGCGCGATGGCGATGATGTCAGGGGCCTGGGAGTCTGCGTCACAAGCGCGGCACCAAGCGCGGATGTCGGCGTCAGACGGCTGACTGACGCCGCCCTGCATGCGGCTTACCTTGGACCCGTGCCATCCGGTCCGATAGGCCACGTCTCGCCCCGTCAGCCCAGCGTCTAGCCGCAGCTCACGAAGGCGCGCGGCTACCCGCTCGCGGGCTTCTGCGACCCGGGCTGACGGGGATGGAGACGGTTCGGACACCTGTGATCAGACCCGGTAGTCCTCGTGCGGGATGGCACGTTCCCAGACTGCGCGGAACGCTTCGGCGTGCCGCTCCACGACGTCGGCCCGCTCCTCCAGTTCATCGCGCACGTGCGCTCCCGTAGCTGCGAAGTGATGCACACGGATCCGCTCGTCGTCGAACAACCAGAAGTCGTTGACTGGCACGAGGAGGTCTACCGCGAGTCGGCGTGGAAGCCATCTGACCTCCTCGCCGGCTTCGATGTTCCGTGGCGTACGTGCGTGCTCGAACCGGACGTACTCACTCAACGGCTCAGACACGATTCGGGCACGTCGGATGACGACCCCGCGTGATGTCGCCTCTGCGATGGCGTCGTGAAAGCTGCTCCACCACGACGAGCGGTCGCCGTTGTCGTAACGGCGACCGGCACGCCACGCAGTGAAGTCGCTGTTCTCCTTGGGGATCCCGTAGGTGTCACGGGTCTCCAGGTGGACAGCTGACCGACGGCAGTTCGCCAGTAGCTCAGCGAACGGCGGAACGGTCTGCGACATCAACGACCTTCCTCAGCACATCGATCATTCGGGCAGGGAGGCGAACCACCGCTTCACTGTCCGGAATGGGGCCCGACTCCAGGCACTTCAGCTGAAGCATCTCGTCCGCCTTCCATCCTTGGACGACGAACTCCTGTGCCACGTCGTCGAACCATACCGACGGGCAGTGATCCTCTTCTGAATCAGGGTCCTTCGCGATGAAATGTAACGTCATGATTCCTCCATGTCGTCGGGGTTGCGCAAGGTTCTACGACGATGACGCGGAGTAGGCGCGCGGTCAAGGGCGCAACAGCCGCAGCCGGCCCCGTCCCTCCTTCTGCGGTACGTCGGCGTTGCAGTGGCCGCACGTGATGGCGCACTGTGGCTTGGCGGGCTTGGTGAAGTCCATGGGGTGTCCTCTCGATGATGCTCGGGGAAGCCCTGGAGGGCCCATGTCGGGCCGCTCCAGGGCGAGTTGTAGGCGTGCGAGTGGGCCGCCCTCCCATGCCGGGAGAGCGGCCCTGTGTGCGTCAGGCGGCCTCACTCATCTGATCCACCGTCCTGTCTCGATAGCTGCTGCCGTGGATTCCTCGTGCGCGACGACCTCCGTCCGCACAATGTCCGTGATCTCGCGGTCACCTACGAAGACCCGGACGTCAGCCTGAATCGTTGTCGGGCCTCCGCCCTGATTCGCGTGGGACCGGATGGTGTCCCACTGGCCGGAGGTGAAAACGGGCTCGGGCTTGCCAGTGCCGTTGAACACTGGGGTCCAGCCCGGCATCAGGTAGCCGCCGGAGTCGTAGCCGCCCGGACGGTTGTAGGCCGTCGCGATCGACCCATAGGCACGCTTGGCGTACGTCATGGAGGCGAACACGTTGGCCAGCGGGTCGACAGAGACGCCGTTCATGAACGGGCCCGTCTTGGAGAACCGCCCCGCGAAGGACTCCCACGTCGGACGGATGAGCTGCATGAGGCCCGTCGACGGGTAGCCGGCACGCGCGTTGGAGTCCCAGTTGTTGACCGCCCGCGGGTTACCGCCCGACTCCTGGTTCATGCGCCGGAGAGTCAGGTCCGTGTAGCTCTGGGGGTTGCCCGTCAGGCGCAATGCCTGCTGGACGACGCCACGCCAGCGCTGGACGCCCTTCCCGCCGCTCCCTGCGTTGTCCTCCAGGTAGCGCATCGGGTCGATGGCCTTGCCAGCGAGCCGCGCCTCCAGGTGGAGGTGAGGCCCGGTGACGTTGCCAGTGGCGCCCACCTTGCCGATCACCTGGCCCTGCTTCACAGCAGCGCCCACGGAGGTCAGCATCTTGCTCATGTGCGCGTACAGGGAGGCGAGTCCGCCACCGTGGTTGATCATGGCGTGGTTCCCGTAGGGTCCGCCTGACGTCGCCTGCGAGACGTTACCGTCGGCCACGGCCCTGATCGCCGTCCCGGTGGCTGCCGGGAAGTCCAGGCCGGTGTGATGCCCGGACGACCACATGGAGCCGGCAACGCCGAATCGAGTGCCGTACGGGACATTCACGGGCTTGGCCCACGCGCCAGTAGAGTTTCCTGCGCCACCTCCTCCGCCGAAACCGAGAAGGTCCAAGGCCTTGTCCTTCATGCTGGAAAGGGCCTTGATGGGGAGCTGCGCAACGGACTTCGCCCACGGGTTCGTCAGGAGGTGACTCATCTGGCCCGTGATGGCCTTCGTCGCCTTGTCGAAGAGCTTCTTCGGGTTCAGGTAGTCGATGGCGCCGGAGAGGAAATCACCGACGTCACCCGCCTTATCCTTGACCCATCCGACGACGCCACCGTCCTTGAACGCGGGCATGCCATTGGAGATGGCCTTTTGGACACCGCTGACGCCGCCTGAACGGGCAGCCGCATTCCAAGAGTTGATCTTGTCTGCGCCGACTGCTCGCGTCCACTCCGGGCGCATGATGGCCTCGCCACCGCCTACGGCGATAACTCGATCGTCACGGCCCGGAGAATAGCCGGACATGATGCCGCCAGTGTGGAACCCGTCCAGAGGCAGCTTATTCAGCTTGCCGGCTCCAGTGACCCCAGCCACCCCGTTCCACAACGGGACGATGCCCTTGTTGTAGACGTGATCGATGATGAACTTGATGGGCTTCTTAGCGATTCCCTGGAGCTGATCCCACTGCTTCTTGATCTCGTCCTTCGAGAGCTTGAAAGCCTTCGCGACGAGATCGACGGCATCCTTGATGCTGTCGAACGGCGGCTTGATAGCCTTCTCGTACAGCCACTTGGCCTTGTCTCCGATCCATCCGAAGACGGGCTTGATGACTTTATCCCACAACCACTTGGCAACGGTGCCCAGGGCGTCGAACTGCCTCTTAGCCTCCGTCATGGCAGGCTTGATGGCCTTCTCGTACAGCCACTTGGCCTTGTCGCCTATCCAGCCGAACGCGGGCCCGATGGCTTTATCCCAGAGCCACATTGCGCCGTCGCCGATCCACTTGAATGCCGGCCTGAGCGCCTTCTCCCACAGCCATATCCCGATCGCGCCCAGGGCCTTGAAGGCCACGTACGCGGGGAGGAGGAGCAGGGTTACCAGGATCCTGAACAGGGGTTCCGCGGCTGCTGCGATGAGGTCGAAGGACGGCTTGATCGCGTTGGTCCACAGCCACTTCGCCACGTCGCCGACCGCCTTGATTGCGGTCCAGATGGCCGCGAAGGTCGGCTTCAGGATGTTGTTCCAGACGAATATCGTTCCGGCCTTGATGCCAGCCCAAGCGCCGTCGACGGCAGCTCTGAAACCGTCGCAATTCTTGTACGCCAGCACAAATGCGGCGACGAGGAGACCTACGACGATCAGTACGGCGCGGATGATCGGGAGGATTCCCGTCGCGCTGAGAACGGTGCCAAACCCTGCCGTTGCGATGGATGCGAGCAGCATGACGCTCTCGTATAGGTACATCGCAGCGCTGAACGCCACCATTCCAAGTGCGACCGCCTTTTGAGCGGCCCACAACCCCCACAACGCTTGCACAACGCCGGGGTTTTCCGTGGCAACCTTGCTAATCGCCTGGAAAACAGGCCCAACGATCGCCATCATCGTCGTTGAGAGCGGCGATGCCGCCTTTGCGACGTCAAGAGCAGCCGTCAGGAGATCGCCCAAGAACTTACCGAGCCCGGGGCTGGTGTCCTTGACGTACTTCAGGAACTTCTCGAACTTGGGACTGCCCTTGAGCGACGTTCCCCACTTCGCGAACCGGGACGTGATGCCGTCAGACTTCTTCGCAATTCCGTCCATGTGGATGAGGAAAGCGTCAATGACGCCTGCCATGCCCTTAACGGTGTTCCCGAGAGCCTTGCCCAGTCCGACGATGGCAGGGCGCACGCTCGTCGCGATGTCTCGCTTGAACCCCTGCCAGAAAGGCGACTTCAGCTCACGCGATGCGGAATCCTGGAGGTCGTCAATTCCGAGAGCTGCGCCCTTTACGATCGGCGTCAGACCCGGCAGTGAGTTCTTCAGTCCGTTGACTGCCTGGGTGAAAAGCGGAAGCACCGCCGGTTGCAGGCTCGTCGACCACGCCTTGAATCCCGCGGAGAGTCCCCGACTGCCGGCGATGGCGTCGAAGAGGTCCCGGCCGGCGGGGGTCATCTTCGCCAGTGCTTCGCGATACTCGTCCGCCTTCGTGCGAGCGGTACCCGCTGCCGATGCCGACGAGAGCTGGGCAGTCGCCAAACCTCTTTGAGCGTTGGCGATGGACTCCGACGCGGAGACCTGCGCGTCGGCCGCGGACTTCACAGCGTCAGCTACCTTCGCCTGCGCGTCGGCGACGTCCCGCGCGCCGTCCTTCTGCGCCTTCGTGACGGCAGCCTGCGCCTTGCCCAGCGCCTCCGTCTGATCCACTACGCCCCGCTGAGCGTCGGATACGCGCTCCGTCGCTGCCTTGACTGCGTCGGAGCCCTCTACGCCGGCCTGACGCTGCTTCTTGGCAGCCTTCTGGAGGTCGGCGAAGTCGACCTTCTGCTTCTTGGCGTTGGCAACCGCGCGGTCGTACGCCAGCTGTGCGGCCTCCTTCTGGAGGTCCGTGGACGTGGTGTCCGCCAACGTGGCTTGCAGATCCCGTTCCGCCTCCTGGACGCGGAGAGTTGCCTCCCGCTGGTCCAGGTGCCCATCGATGAGCCGGTCTGACAGCTCCTGGAGCTGCTGAGCGGCGTCAGCACGGGCCTGTGTGAGGTCCTGCTCCGCCTGGCGTGCGGTGCGCTGAGCGTCGGCAAGGCTCTGTTCGGCCCTGCGCACTCCGTCAGCGGCTGTCTGGCGCTGCTCCGCGGCCCGCTGAGTGGCGTCGCCCACGGCCCGCCGTGCCTGCGCGACGGCCCTCTCTGCGCTCTCGATGGAGCGTGCGGCATTGCGGTGAGCGGAGGCTAGCGACGCCTGAGCGCCAGCCATTTGGAGCGCCTTGGATGCCGCCTGCGACGTCGCCTGAGCGCCCCTGTCGGTGGCGTTCTTGGCCTCGTCCTCCGCGGCTGTCTTCAGCTGAAGTGCGCTTGTGACGCTCTTGATGGCAGGGATCGCGACGAGGACGACGCCAGCGATACCGGCGCCGGCTGCTACTGCCATGGAGGCGACAGCTCCCAGACCGGCGGCCAGCACCGGACCCAAAGGAATCGCAGTCAGGGCCGCAGCCTGGATCCCGAGGCTGAGCAGGGCGGAACTGGCCTGGCTTGTGTCGACGCGAACGGGGACGTTGATCCGCTTCCGGTCGACAGCGTCGATTTCCTCCCGGATGGCGATAAGCGCCGCGCGTGCGGCTGCTGTGTCAGCCCGTACGGCGACGTTGGGGTGTTCGGCTCCCAGCCGTCGGAGCTGCTCCTCCAGGCGCACAACTTCGGCGCGAGCGGCCATGGCGTCGACGTCGATACCGATGCGCTTGCCGCTCAGCTGCTCCAACTTGCTTCGCAGGCGCGCTAGTTCGGCGTCAGCGCCAGTGTCTCCGAGGCGGATGTCAAGCTTCGGCATCGCCTTGAAAGCGACCTCCAGCTTGCGCTTCAGGCTGCGTGCGAACGCGCCTCCCGCGTCGTCACCGGAGCGCCCCGCGGCTGCTACGCCGGCTCGTCCACCGGTCCGGATCGCGTCCGGGATGGCGATGACGATGTTCCGGCTGATCGCCTCCCCCATGCGACGTCCGGCCTCTTCCCCAACCTTGTCGGCGATGGGGAGGACGAGGGCCTTCAGCTTGGTGTGGAACTGAGGGATTACGGGCACTACGTCGACGGCAGCACCGCCGACGATGTCCAGGTCAGTCATCGATCAACGCCCCGATCTGAGTCGGGTCGGTGCGGGCGTCCAGGACGTCAGCGACGCCGCGCAGGTTGCCGTACAGAGCGATGACGTCGGCCGTCAGTTCCAGGGCGTCCAGGCAACGACGGAGCCAGTCGAAATCCGCACAAGCGTCGCTGCAATACGACGTTGGCAGCGCCATATCAGCCACCCAGACGTGTTCCGTGGTCCAGCCGCACCCGTCACGGGCGCAGACGTTCTCTTCAGTGGTTCTCATTGGCCCTCCGGAGGGCATAGGAAAGGCCCCTGAGCGTCCTCAGGGGCCGTGGGTGGTGGTACGCGTCGTAGGCCGTCAGGCGGCCTTCCGAGGGAAGTCGAAGATGCCTGGGATGGGGCGCTGAGTGCTCTTGCGCTGATCCAACAGCCGCGCAAAGTGCAGAAGTCGCCTGGCTTCCGCCTCGTCCCCGAACTCCATGGCAAGCTGTGCGCGCTCCATCCACGCCCCACATGCGAACGAACACGTTGCGCTTCGGCGGATGTGCCGGCCTGGACCCCGCCCCTTGCGGTATGCGCGCGGCCAGGTGCAGCCGGGACGCCGACAGGTCTCGGTATCGGGGTTGGGTTCGTCGGACACGGTGCCTCCAGGGCATGGCTAACGTCTCCACGTCTTCAATGGGGACGGAGGTGGCTAGATGATCTTTGAAACGGTAATAGCGCTCTGACCAGCGGCTTTACCTGCCCTTGGCGTCACACTTTCGGGGCTTTTTGAGCCTCCGGGGCCCGATTTTTAGGCTCTCGATCGATCGCGCGGAGTCGCCAAAAGTCCGCCAGAAAGCCGCTCAGGGCCTCAGGATGCCCAAAATGGCCCCGGAGGGCCTTTAGGGCTAACCGGTTGCCGTTTCGCGCCTACTAGCACTCTTACGGCACGGAAGGTGCCCCGGAGGGGACTATCCCCTGCCCTCCGGGGCCACGTGATCACGCGGCGAGCGCCGGCGCCATCTCCGGACGCCACTCGCGGTCGCCCTTGATCGCGTTGCACAGCCAGTGCGCGCACTGCACGTTGGCCGGCTCTCACCTGCGACGCCACGGGCCACGCAGCCGAACGCCTGCATGAGCGTCAACCCACGCTCGTCAGCGAACGTCTGTCGTGCTCGTCGCCAGCGGTTCCAGGCGACGACGTCACGTTGTCCGTCGGCCAGCGCGTGATCCTCGGACGTCAGCCACTCGTCTACGTAGCACTGCATGAGCACCGCAGGCACTGCGGACGAGGCGCCGCCTGAGCCCTGCCCTGCCGATGCCTGCGCCCTGCGCGCTAGCTGTGCCTGCTTGCGTGCGCTGCTCACGCGACGCTCAGGCTCTGCGTGGTGGGCACGGCGTGCAGCTCACCCATGCCTGTACCTGCACGCTCCAGCTCCCAGCCCAGTGTCTTCAGCCCTGCGGGAGAGAGACCAAGGTGGTCTGCGTAGTAGCGCGCTTCTGCTGCCAGACCTGCGCGGCACTGACCAGAGAAGATGTCATGCGTGATGCGAACGTACGTGGCGACCATGAGAACGAAGGAGTCGTCCCACATCGTTGCCTGTGCCGATGCCCACAGCTCCGTCCACGTGGCCTTCTCGGGCTCCGTCCAGTCACGCCCTGACGGCATGTCCGGCGCCGGCAGATCGCATCCGTCGAGAGGAAGCACGACAGGGCCTGTCACCCTGCGCGATCCCTTCCCGCGGTACTCCCTGCTGCCCGGGTTGTTGAGATCTCGTCGCGGTCCAGGGGCAACCATCGCGCCCCCTCCTTTCCATAGTTGACACGGCAACATCCCTTGACGTACAGGGCGTTCCGTGGGAAGGTGCTTGCGCACCGGGGCTTTGATCCGGAACGCCACCACGGGCGGACCCACGTGGACGCGTCGCGCATTGCGACCGACGCCAAGCTTGCAGTCATTCGACCGCAACGGAGTGCGCCCTTTTCCGGGCCTCCGTCGTGTAGGCGAAGGGTCCACCCATGTCTGTACCTCTTATTGATTTCCTTGCCATGTCCCCGCAGGCGTTTGCCCTCGTCATGGCTGCCGTTGTGCTCGTCGTGTTCGCCCTCTGCGGGACGTTCCTCCTGGCGCTTCACATCAGCGGTGTCCGAAGCGTCAAGGGCGCCGACAAGGCTGCGGCAATTCAGGCCATTGGCGACGCAGTGAAGTCGTTCCCGTTCTGGCGCCGGAAGTAGTACCCGCCCCCGCGACAACGAGCCGCGGGGGCAAGCTTGTTCAGCCGGCGGGGCATCAGGCCGACGTGGCAGCGATGGCGCACACGGCGTTCACCGGAACCAGCCAGGGCACCAACTCGCCGTCGGTGAGCACGAACGAGAGCCGCCCTCCGTCGTACAGGTGCGAGGAGTCGGACACGCTCGTGATGGTCCCGGACAGGTCACCGCCAGGCAGCCGGACTGTGACGCCTTCGCCTTCCAGTTCCAGCACGCGGGCGATGATGTCGCGGGTGTAGTTGCTCATCGGTGCTCCGTCGTGTAGCCGCGCTCGGCATAGGGGTTGGCGGTCCGGGATGTGTTGACGCGCTGCGGGACGGGCGGCCGGTTGCCGTCCTCGTCCAGGCCGTGCTTCCGCCGGTACTCGGCTACGCCGGCGCTGACGGTTCCCGCAGTGCCCTGGACGTCGCCACCACGGTCCCCGCCGGAGCGTGGGCCCTGTGGCGCGGGGTTGGCTGCGGACAGCTCCGCGGCGAACGCCGTTGCGTCGGCCGTGAGCGCTGCCTCGTCCGCGCCCTGGAGCCGTGCGGACTGCTCCACGGTCAGGCCAGCCGTCAGGCCGGCGCGGAGCCGAGCAAGCTCAAGTTCCGTACCCACAAGGGGAGTTGGCGGGGTCTGCTGTTGGTCGGTCATGGTTCCTCTTCTGGTCAGAAGGAGCGGCCGGAGCGGGCACGGAGCACGCGCTCACGCTCATATGTGGGGCGCGGTTCGGCGGGCTGCGGCGTGGGGACGATCGGCGTTTCCCACGTTTCGAGAATCGCCTTCGGGGCGTCAGCAACGGCCCCGCGGTTCTCGTACGCCTCCTGCGCCGCAACGACGGTCTCCACGTCCTCCGGGACGTAGGCAACGCCGTTCATCTGCGCAAGCCACACGAGGTGAGAGAGCGTGTAGCGTCGTGACTTCATCGCTTCGAACTGTTCCGCGGGCGTCGCGTCAGACACGTCCTGGACGTCCCCGAAGCCGCTGTCTTTCGCCCGCTGATACAAACTCGTCAGGCCGGTAAGTTCGCCCTGAGACAGCGCCTCCCACTGTGCGGCCCGAATGTTCTTCAACGCCGGCACAAGGGCACGGATAGCCGTGTACGCCTCCGCAGCCTCCCCGCCGGCCGTCAGCGCCTCGTCGGCGGTACGGACGTCACCGAGGGCCGTGACGTGCTTCCTGGCCTCCGCCAGAACGTCGCGGAGCTGCACCTCCAGCGCTGCCAGAATCTCCGAACGGTGTGCCTCACGGAGGAGCTTCAGGCCGGTATTGCCGATGTAGTCCCGGTGAAGGGCCGCCAGGCGGTTGCGTACTGCCTGAGCACCACTGGCCGCCACATAGGCAGTCTGCGCGCGCTGTTCGACGTCGTCGGGCCAGACGCCCGTGTCGAGATAGCCCGCAATCGCCTCGTCGGCCACGTGCTGCGCCGCCTCGTCCGGTGTGGATGTCTCCGGGACCCGGCGGAGGAGTTCCTCCACGCGCGCCTTGCGTTCGAAGTGCTCCGCAATCTCTGGCACGGCTGCGTGAGCCGCTTCGAGCTGTGTGTTCACTTGGTTTCCTCTCGGGTATGACTCAGGCCCTCACCACGCCGGCAAGGGCCTGTCTGTGCGGGGCTGTGCGGCCGTCAGGCGGCGTCGTACAGGCCGATGTACTCGAAGTGCGCGGCCCGTACCGCGCGCCTCTCACGCAGGCGCGCAAGGACATCCACGGAGTTCGCCTCGTACCGCCTCTTCGCCTCGTCACAGGCACACGTACGGCACTGCTTCTTCAGGCCGGACGCGTTGGCGGCGTCCTTGTGCCAGTGCTCGGTAGTCAGTGGGAGCACCGTCCCGCAGGTACGGCAGGCGCCTTTCGGTCGGTCCGGTACGTCGCTCATCGCGGTTCTCCGTCCTTCTCGCTAGTCAGATATCTCGCTGGTTCGGGCAAAAAGATCGTGGTCCGGCCGTGGAGCACGTCGACAACTGAGCGGGAGAGTCGCTCGTCGTCGGTGCTCAACACAGCCGGACCACGTGATCCCGGCGCCTACGTCGTGGCGGAACGGACGCGCCGGAGTATGGGATCCCGCCCCCGCTGGAGCGACGGAGCCGGCCCGGAGGATGTGGGCAGCGTCGACGTGCTCAACAGCGGAAGCGGGATCGTGCGCCACGTCCCACGCGAGAGGAGTCGCGGGGCGGCGCAGTGCGCACGGGAGTCCGGCTCGCCCCAGAGGCTGAGGCCAGGACTCCCGCGGTTCATGGAGGCTACGGTGTGTAACCAGTGCGGCGGCTCGCGCGCGTGCGCGATGAAACCACCTTCCACATTAGTTATGTGGGAAAAACCCCGAATTGTTTCACTCCGAGATCAGACCGTTACAAGAATGGCCCTATTTGTGGCGCGCATCACACCGTTGGGTCAGTATATGGACTGCTAAGTGTCCGAAAACTGAGATGCGACCCTCCACCCACTCCGCGGCCCACCTCCCGCGAGACGTCGAACGGCGGGGCGATGGAGCTCAAAGCCCTGGAAGGCCCCTCAGAGGCTCCCGCAGCGCTTCACGGTAACCGGATGCCGGAAAGGTGTGCCAGGCGCTCAGGGGGGCATGCAGGGGCGCGCACGGCCCCTTGCTGCTCCTCCGCCTCCCTCGCGCCCGCGCGTGGGGTTGCCGACGTCGAGCGGGGGCCTCTTCCGCCCCCGGACAGACTGGAGGCCAAAATGACAAACTAACCTCCATTTTCACTTCTCTCTTAGACGCGTTAAGGAGAACTGAAAGTAAGGGGTTAGTTTGTCATTCTGGCCAAACTGGCCCCCGAAACGGGCCCGCAAACCGGACATAGGGGGCGCAGGTCAAACTACGACCCTGTTTCAGGAGAGGAGCACCCTGTGCGCTTCACTCTCGGAATGGACAGAAGTTTGTCCAGCAGCGCCGCGGAGGGCGTCGACGGCGAATGGGCGGACGTCGACGAGGCGCCCGGACATGACTCTGCCCCGTCCCCGGGTGAGCCGGAGCGGGGCAGTCGTCGTTACGGATAGTGAGCGTCAGACGGTCGCGAAGGCGTTCCCGGGGTACATACCGCGCGCCTCCGTGAGGCAGTCCGGGTGCACGAGGTGGAACGTCTCGCCCATCTCGACGATGGTCAGCGGCTTGAAGTCCTCGTGGTCCTCCCCGCAGTGCACGCAGAGCGGCGCCCAGCCGGCGCACTCGACGCACGCCAGCTCACCCCACGGGGTCTGTCGCGGGTGCACCGTGACGGAGCGGCCACAGTCGCAGGTACCGCAGTCCTTCGGGTCGGGGGCGTCGACGACCTCCATACTGGCTGCCAGTGCCTCCGCGACGAGGACGAGGCAGTCAGCATCACGCAGCTTCGTCGCCGTGCCGAGCACGTAGACGGCTTCAAAGTCCGTGACGCTGTAGTCCGTGTGGAGTGCGTACGTCGTCTGCGCTCCCACCTGAGCGGCGACGTCGATCGCGAAGGCGCGGAGCCGGTTGCGCTGGGCGGCCGTCGACGTCGGGCCGACAACGAGGGCGGTGGAGGCGGGGGCGTATGCGAACATGGCGTGCTCCTTCAGGGGAGTTCACAGGCCCGCTCTCCGGCAAGATGCGCGGGCCTGTGGCGTGCCCCCGGGCTGTTCCCGGGTGGTTGACCACCCCTGAAGAGTGACACACGCTTGCGGGGTGGTCAACCACCCTGTCAGAGTGTCGTCATGGCCAACATGCATAAGCACCCTGTCCGCGGTCTGCGCGGCATCGATGACGCTCTATGGACCGACTTCGACACCGCAACGTCGACGGTAGGGGCGGACCGCTCGTCAACGCTCAAGGCCTACATGGAGTGGTACGTCAGGCGAGAGGGAGCGACGCTTCCCGAACGTCCGCCGGCCGAGTAGTGCAGCGGAAAGCCCCCGCCGGTTCGCCCGACGGGGGCTTCCGTGTGCTGTGAGGCGGCTACACGGCCTGCTCTGCCGCCTCCTCCGCGGCATCCGCCTCCGGGTCCTCTCGCACCCAGTCGATGTCCAGGCGGTCGGTACACGCCTTCGGGTGAAGCACGACACGCAGCCCCATCGAGCGGAGCAGGCGCGTCTTGCCTGCCTCATCCGACGCCGCCCATGCGTCGCCCATGGTCCGCCCGGTAGGCGTCTCTACCTCCCGCACTTCCGGGTCATGAGCAGCAAGGAGGGCGGCGTAGGCGGCTTCGAGATTGGCGGACATCTCTTCGTACGTCGTCAGCATCAGGGGCCCTGCCGTGGCCATCTGTGCGCCGATGCGCGCGGCTTGTTCCTGCGCCTCCACCATCTCCGCGGAGAGGTCGTTGCCGCCCTCAAGGTGTATGTCAACTTCTGCGAAGCGTCCGTAGACCTTGAGGAACTCCTCTTCCACCCTGCCGTTCAAGGTCTCCTGATAGATGGTGACGTGGCCGGCCTTGCAGCGGTAGAGGGGGACACCTTTGTCGCTGGTCCCGCCGTTCAGCCGTCCCGCGCACCGGTAGCACGTCGACATCTCGGCACACCGGGGCGTTTCCTGGCGTGGAGCACGATCGACGCCCGTCGCCAGGTTTAGCATCCGTTGACGCACTGCGAGCAGTTCGGCAGCGCTGATGACGGGCTCCGCGAACTGAACTGGCGTGACGCCGTCGGCCGCCAGGACAAGCGAGCCCTTGTGGTTGCGCTGTCCACGCAGTGTTGGGGCCTTCAGTAGGCGGCGCCACTGGGGCTCGCTCAGTCCGACGGTCCGCGCGGTGCTGGCGACGGTGCCGCCCGCGATCAGTTCGCTGACTCCTGCGCAGACCTTCTGTGCCTGCTCGGGGTCTACCTCCAGGTAGGCGGCTCCATCGCGACGAACGATGCGGTAGCCAAAGGGAGCGCGGCCCGCTCCCCAACGGCCCTGTGCGCGTCGGGTGGCGTGGCCGTCTGAGATGCGGTCCTTGATGAGGTCCCGCTCCCACTCCGCCAGCGCTGCGAGTACGACAGCGACCATGCGCCCTGTCGGGGTGCTCGTGTTGATCGTGTTGTCCGTGGTGGCGACGCGAACGGCGTGAGCCTCACCCCAAGCCGTCAGGCGGAGGAACTCGGAGACGCTGCGGGCATAGCGATCCAGCTTCCAACCGATCATCATCCGCCTGATGACTCCCGCGCGGTCCAGGCGGCGGGATTGCTCTACATCGTGCATGAGGCGCCGCATGTCCTTGCGCAGCTCCAGAGGGCGGGCTCCGGAAACTCCGGCATCCACGTACTCGCGCACTTCGACTTGGTCTCTCGTCACGCCAAGTTCGGCTAGCCACCGCTGGAACTCGGATCCGTCCATCCACGACTCGTAGGCGGAGCGCTGTGTGTCGATGCTTGCCGACCCGTCGCTGTCTCTGCTGAGTCGCAGGTACGCGTAGAGAATGACCAGGATCTGTGATGGTGATGTCATGTACTCGAAGCTACCCGCTATCGGGGGAGTGGGACGAGGTCATGGACGTCGTCAAGCGCGCCGTCGCGGCCGTAGAGGCGCGCGCCGGACGGGTCTCCCTCGTACTCAAGGCCGACATCCGCCCGGGTGTCACCGACGGTCTGACCTCCAAGGTCGAGACGGTCGAGCGGTACCTCGCGGACTGATCCGGTCCGCGCTCGCACGTCAGAAGCCCCCTGCTGAAAAACCGGCCGGGGGCTTCTCGCATGCCCACCTCATTCGGGATTCGGACCGAAGTTCGAGACGGGGAGCAGCGGAAAGTTCCTCATGGGTAAGGTCGTGGCCGTGCCGAAGCCCCTCAGTCTCCCCTTCGATCCCATCGCCCGCGCCGACGAGCTCTGGCAGCAGCGCTGGGGCCCGGTGCCCTCCATGGGAGCGATCACCTCGATCATGCGGGCGCAGCAGATCCTGCTCGCCGAGGTCGACGCGGTCGTCAAACCGTACGGACTGACCTTCGCGCGGTACGAGGCGCTGGTGCTGCTCACCTTCTCCAAGGCCGGCGAGCTGCCGATGTCCAAGATCGGCGAGCGCCTGATGGTCCACCCGACCTCGGTCACGAACACCGTGGACCGGCTGGTGCGCTCCGGTCTCGTCGACAAGCGCCCCAACCCGAACGACGGCCGCGGAACGCTCGCCTCCATCACCGACAAGGGCCGCGAGGTCGTCGAGTCCGCGACCCGGGACCTGGTCGCGATGGAGTTCGGACTCGGCGTGTACGACGCCGAGGAGTGCGCGGAGATCTTCGCCCTGCTGCGTCCGCTGCGCATCGCGGCCCAGGACTTCGAGGAGATGTAGCAGGGGCCCCGGCCCGCTGCAAGATCGCCCCGGGCGGCCGGTTAGTCTCGATGGCATGAAACGCAGTGTGCTGACCCGCTATCGGGTGATGGCTTACGTCACCGCCGTCATGTTGTTGATCCTCTGCGTCTGCATGATCTTCAAATACGGCTTCGACAAGGGTGAGGGCCTGACCCTCGTCGTCTCCCAGGTCCACGGCGTGCTGTACATCATCTACCTGATCTTCGCCTTCGACCTGGGCTCCAAGGCGAAGTGGCCGATGGGCAAGCTGGCCTGGGTGCTGCTCTCCGGCACGATCCCGACGGCCGCGTTCTTCGTCGAGCGCAAGGTCGTCCGCGAGGTCGAGCCGCTGCTCGCGGACGCGGCTCCCGCGGCCCCCGCGAACGCCTGACCGTCCCACCCGAACCGCCCCGTGCGAAGCACCGGGCGGTTTGTCATCGACATTTACTAGGACGTCCTAGTAAATTGATGTGTATGGACGCTGACGCGATCGAGGAAGGCCGCCAACGCTGGCAGGCCCGTTACGACAAGGCCCGCAAGCGTGACGCGGACTTCACCACGCTCTCCGGTGATCCGGTCGACCCGGTGTACGGCCCCCGCCCCGGGGACGCGTACGAGGGCTTCGAGCGGATCGGCTGGCCCGGCGAGTACCCGTTCACCCGGGGCCTGCACCCGACGGGCTACCGCGGCCGCACCTGGACCATCCGCCAGTTCGCCGGCTTCGGCAACGCCGAGCAGACCAACGAGCGCTACAAGATGATCCTCGCCGCGGGCGGCGGCGGACTGAGCGTCGCCTTCGACATGCCGACGCTCATGGGTCGTGACTCGGACGACCCGCGCGCGCTCGGCGAGGTCGGGCACTGCGGGGTGGCCATCGACTCCGCCGCCGACATGGAGGTCCTCTTCAAGGACATCCCGCTCGGCGACGTCACGACGTCGATGACGATCAGCGGCCCCGCCGTGCCCGTCTTCTGCATGTACCTGGTCGCCGCCGAGCGCCAGGGCATCGACCCGGCCGTACTCAACGGCACGCTCCAGACGGACATCTTCAAGGAGTACATCGCGCAGAAGGAGTGGCTCTTCCAGCCCGAGCCCCATCTGCGCCTCATCGGCGACCTGATGGAGCACTGCGCCCGCGACATCCCCGCCTACAAGCCGCTCTCCGTCTCCGGCTACCACATCCGCGAGGCCGGGGCCACGGCCGCTCAGGAGCTCGCCTACACCCTCGCCGACGGCTTCGGTTACGTGGAGCTGGGCCTGTCCCGCGGCCTCGACGTCGACACCTTCGCCCCCGGACTCTCCTTCTTCTTCGACGCGCACCTCGACTTCTTCGAGGAGATCGCCAAGTTCCGCGCCGCCCGCCGCATCTGGGCCCGCTGGATGAAGGAGACGTACGGCGCGAAGACCGACAAGGCGCAGTGGCTCCGCTTCCACACCCAGACGGCCGGCGTCTCGCTCACCGCCCAGCAGCCGTACAACAACGTCGTACGGACCGCGGTCGAGGCCCTGTCCGCCGTCCTCGGCGGCACCAACTCCCTGCACACCAACGCCCTCGACGAGACCCTCGCGCTCCCCTCCGAGCAGGCCGCCGAGATCGCGCTGCGCACCCAGCAGGTGCTGATGGAGGAGACCGGCGTCGCCAACGTGGCCGACCCGCTGGGCGGTTCCTGGTACGTGGAACAGCTCACCGACCGGATCGAGGCGGAAGCCGAGAAGATCTTCGACCAGATCCGGGAACGCGGCACCCGCGCCCACCCCGACGGGCAGCACCCCATCGGCCCGATGACCTCCGGCATCCTGCGCGGCATCGAGGACGGCTGGTTCACCGGCGAGATCGCCGAGTCCGCCTTCCAGTACCAGCAGTCCCTGGAGAAGGGCGACAAGCGCGTCGTCGGCGTCAACGTCGCCCACGGCTCGGTCACCGGCGACCTGGAGATCCTCCGGGTCAGCCACGAGGTCGAACGCGAACAGGTCCGCGAGCTCGCCGGCCGCAAGGAGGGCCGCGACGACGCCCGGGTGACCAAGGCGCTGGACGCGATGCTGGCCGCCGCCCGCGACGGCTCCAACATGATCGCGCCGATGCTCGACGCGGTCCGCGCGGAGGCGACGCTGGGCGAGATCTGCGGGGTGCTGCGAGAGGAGTGGGGCACGTACACGGAGCCGCCGGGCTTCTGACAGCCCCGCAGGCCGCGGCTAACCCGCCGCGGCCGCGCCCAGCCCCGCGAGCAGCAGCAGCGTGAAGCGCCGGGCCCAGTCCTCGTCGACGGGCTCGGCGCTCACCAGTGCCCGGTGGACCACCGCACCGGCGATCACGTCGAAGATCAGGTCGGCGGTCAGCGCTGCCGTGGCCTCGTCCTGCTCGACAGGCAGTTCGCCGCGCTCCTGCGCCCGTTGCCGGCCCTGGAGGACGAGGCGCTTCTGCCGGTTCACGATCGAGTCGCGGATCCGGGTCCGCAGCGCCTCGTCGCGCGTCGACTCCGCGACCACCGCCATCAGCGCGGTCTGGGTCTCCGGCCGCTCCAGCAGCGCGGCGAACTGCAGCACCACCGCCTGCACATCGGCGGACAGACTGCCCAGGTCCGGCAGCTCCAGCTCGTCGAAGAGCACCGCGACGGCGTCCACGACCAGCTCGTTCTTGCCCGCCCAGCGCCGGTACAGAGTCGTCTTGGCGACCCCCGCGCGCGTCGCCACATCGCCCATCGTCAGCTTCGACCAGCCGAGGTCGACCAGCGAGGCTCTGGTGGCTTCGAGGATCGCCTCGTCGGCCGCGGCACTGCGCGGGCGTCCCGTTCGTGAGGGTTTGGGGTGGCTGCGGCTCAGCATCCCGCGACCATACCCGCCAGTAGCTAGATCCGGCCGACCCCGTGCCCCGTGAGACAGATCACCGAACACTCTTGTGCATCGAGGGTGGGGGCCAGTTACGCTACGGGTCGTAGCGTAAGAACGACGGTCCTGCCGTCGTGGCGCTGTGAACGAGCTACAGCCACAGGCGCCGGGTGGGGACCGGGTGCCGAACCGGGCCTTTCAGGGGTCCTCGGACCGTGTCTGTCCGTGCACCTCGCACACCGGCGGGGGCAGCGGGCGGACGCGGTTCCCGTATCGCTTTCCGGAACGGTGTGCCGAGGGGGGAGGATGTACTCATGCAGCCTAGGAACATGTCCATGAGCGGCGTCGTCGACCTCGCCGCGGTGAAGGCGGCCGGTGAGGCCAAGGTGAAGGCGGAGCAGGCCCGTGCCGAGTCCGCCCGGCAGGGTGGCCCCGCAGCCGTGCCCCCGTCCTCCCTCGTGATCGATGTCGATGAGGCGGGCTTCGAGAGCGACGTCCTCCAGCGCTCCGCCGAGGTCCCGGTCGTCATCGACTTCTGGGCCGAGTGGTGCGAGCCGTGCAAGCAGCTGGGCCCGCTCCTGGAGCGCCTGGCCCACGAGTACAACGGCCGGTTCGTCCTGGCCAAGGTCGATGTCGACGCCAACCAGATGCTGATGCAGCAGTTCGGGATCCAGGGCATCCCGGCGGTCTTCGCCGTCGTCGCCGGACAGGCGCTGCCCCTCTTCCAGGGCGCGGCCCCCGAGTCCCAGATCCGGGAGACCCTGGACCAGCTGATCCAGGTCGGCGAGGAGCGGTTCGGCCTCACCGGCATCGCGGTCGACCGGGACGCCGCGGGCCCGGAGGCGGCGCAGGCTCCCGAGGCGCCCGCAGGACCGTACGACGCGCTGCTGGAGGCGGCCGCGCAGGCGCTGGACGCCAATGACTTCGCCGGCGCCGTCCAGGCGTACAAGAACGTCCTGTCCGATGACCCTGCCAACAGTGAGGCCAAGTTGGGCCTCGCGCAGGCGGAACTCCTCGGCCGGGTCCAGAAGATGGACCCGAACCAGGTCCGCAAGGACGCCGCCGAGAACCCGGGGGACGCGGACGCGCAGATCGCGGCGGCCGACCTCGATCTGGTCGGCGGTCATGTCGAGGACGCGTTCGGGCGTCTCGTCGAGACGGTCCGCCGCAATTTCGGTGACGACCGGGACCGGGTGCGGGTCCGTCTCCTGGAGCTCTTCGAGGTGATCGGCCCCGACGATCCGCGCGTCGGTGCCGCGCGCACCGCGCTCGCGCGCGTCTTGTTCTGATCTGACAACACGGCCGTGGCCCCCGGTGGGGGTCACGGCCGTTTTCGCGTTCCGGCGATAAGAGAGCCCTCCGCTTTACCAAATCTTGATAAAAGCACGTCCTGTTACTCGCAGTAAATCGATCTTTGTGGTCTGTCCGACTTCGCTCACCAATGGTTGCTTTCGTCGCCCAGGTCGGGGCAACCCTGTGTGGCCGCTCGGTGCCGCCCGGTCGTGGGTCGGTTATCGGGCCGTTACTAGTGAGTAACGAACCCCCTTGTGTCACGGCCGCGAATGGACCACGATCGGCCACGCTCGGTCCAATAACGCCAGTCCGGCTGCCAGTCGGTGCGGCGGCTCTGTTGGGTCCCCACCGAGTGGATCGGCGGCAGTGGCGCCGATTCCGGACAGGGGGGTTCCTGCTGACCGGCAGGGCCTGTCCGAAACAGGTTGCGCGAACGCGTGGCCAGTGGTTGTCGCTCGGGGGTGATCGCCAGTGATTCGGGCGCGGTTCAAGCCCCGTCCGCAGGCGCTCTCCTTCCCGAGGACGTAGCACTTCTCCCATCCCAGGTCGGGCAGGATGCCAGGCCGGAGATGTACGTCCGAGAAGGAGGAAAAGTATGAGTTCCCAGGTTCGCGGTGGCACGAGATGGAAGCGTTTCGCTGTCGTCATGGTGCCGAGCGTCATAGCCACCGCCGCGGTGGGTGTCGGTCTGGCACAGGGCGCGCTCGCCGCGTCGTTCAGCGTGTCCGGCCAGGAGTTCAAGGTCAGCGCGGATGAGCTGGTCGGCCAGAACTTCGTCCAGTACGGCAGTGTCGCGACGGGCAAGGACCTCAAGGGCAAGGACCAGGCGGCTCCCGTCGCAGTGTCCGGGTTCAGCGAGGCGACCATCACGAACATGTGCCAGTCGGTCGTCACGCCCGACCTGCCGTTCGGCCTCGGCAGCATCACGCTGCAGCTGAACGCCGGCACTGGCAAGGACAAGGTCTACGCCAAGGACCTGTACCTCGACGTGTCGCAGCTCGAAGCGGACGCCGAGTTCAAGAACATCGACATCGGTGTGGCTGCCGGTTCGCTGAAGAAGGACCGGCCCGGGAGCATCGGCATCCAGCCCGGCACCCAGGCCAACCCGTACGGGTTCTCGCAGCGTGCCGACGAGGCCAAGCTGTCGGACGTCCGCCAGCAGGCGTGGGCCACCACGGCAGGAACGTTCAAGCTTCCCGACCTGTCGCTGAAGCTCCACAAGGGCGTCAAGGAGTGCTACTAAGCACTCGCCCGGGTGGCCGGGGTGCGCGTCGCAGCGGACCCCGGCCACCCACCCTTCTCTTTCTCACAGCAGTACCGGTTCCAGGGAGCTGTTTTCCATGAGCCCCGAATCCCAAGGGCAGAACGAGCACTACCTCAGCGTCGTCCGGCGGGACTTCCGCACCTGGCGGGGTAACCGGCCGTTCTGGGCGGGCCTGTTCACCATGCTGGGCGGTGTACCCATCGCGTACTTCCCGTACGCGAACATGCACCTCGGCAACATGACACTGGCCATGTCCACCACCGCGGGCGCCGGGTCGCTCATCATCGGAGTCCTGCTCGTCACGCTGGGCCTGACGATGTGGTTCCACAGCATCGTCCGCGTGTTCGCCGGAGTCGCGGCGATCCTGCTGGCACTGATCTCCATACCCGTCGCCAACATCGGCGGCTTCCTCATCGGCTTCCTGTTCGCCCTGCTCGGTGGCGCGCTCTCCGTGTCCTGGGTTCCGGGCGAGCCGAAGACGGACGAAGCCGAACCGGCCCAGGGCCTCCTCGGCGAGGCCGAGGAGCCGGAGCTGCTCGGTGCGGAAGCGCCGGACGCCTTCTCGTTCGCGAAGGACACGCACGCCCCGGCCCACCCCGAGGGCGCACTCCACGGGATGGGTGTCCCGGAGCAGCAGCCGGCTCAGTACGACACGACAGTCGAGGTCGACGGCGGGAGGCATCGTGCGGGGTGACGACAGGCAGGTGAACGCCCTGGGCGAGGGCGGGCTCGACGAGCGAAGAGGGCCGCGTCACGCCGCCCCCAGGAAGTCGCTGCTGACGAAGCTGCACATGCCCTCCGGCAAGAAGGCGTTCGCGCTCGCCGCGATGCCGACGGCCGTCTTCGTCGGGATGGGGCTCACCCCCAAGCTCGCGATGGCCGACGACAGCACGGACATCCCGTTCGCCCCCGGCCCCTGTGTGACCCGCTCCGACGAGCCGAGCGAGTCGGCGGAGCCGTCGCCCTCGGCGTCGAAGACGCCGTCCCCGTCGGCCTCCGAGAGCAGCAAGCCCGCTCCGGAGACGAGCGACGGGGCGACCCCGGAGCCCACGGCCACCCCGTCGGCGTCGGCGAGCGCCACGGACGACGCGACGGCGGGCACGGCCAAGACGAGCGCCGACGCCCCGGCCGCGACGGCGAGTCCGAGCCCCACCCCCACGAAGTCGACGAACCCGCTCGACCCGCTGGGTGTCGGCGACGCGCTCAAGGACCTCTTCGACGGACCGGACAAGGAGACGGCGAGCCCGTCCCCGAGCGCCACCACGGCGACCCCGGAGCCCTCGAAGTCCGCCACCGCGGAGCCCACCGAGAAGGACGCCGACAAGCCCGTCGAGAAGGCTACGGACGCGGCGAAGGACACGGTCGACAAGACCGCCGACGCCATCCGTGACGCGGCGGACAAGGCCGGCAAGCCGGTCGAGGAGCTCGAAGAGGACGTCAAGGGTCTCGACCCGAAGGCGGACGAGGACATACCGGACGGCGCCAAGCCCTCCTTCCCGTGTCCGACCGCCGACCCCGAGGCCCTGGCCGCGGCCGATCTGGAGCAGGGCATCCCCCGCCTCCCGAACGATCCGTGGGTTCTGGAGAGCTCGCTGCTGACGCTGGCCGGGCTCGACTACAAGGGCATCGTCGAGGTGGAGAAGGGCGACGGCAGCACGAAGAAGGTGCTGAAGTTCACCGCCTCCTCCATCGACATCAAGGACCTCCACCAGCTGACCGTCGGCCCGATGCCGGGCGTGACGGGCCACGTGAAGGCGCGGAAGGGCTCCACGTCCACCATCCGCGACGGCGAGGTGACGATGTACACGGACGAGCTGAAGGGCAATCTCTTCGGCCTCATCCCGATCACCTTCAGCCCGGAGACCCCTCCGCCGCTGAACGTGCCGTTCGCGTTCTTCACCAACGTGAAGCTGAAGCAGGCGGGCCAGTTCGGCGGGACGCTGACGGTGCCGGGGCTGCAGAACTACTTCACCGAGGACGGCACCTGACGCGCCCCCTGACCCATTCGGGAGCCGCACAACGGCTGTGGGCCGCGCCCCCCTTCGAGGGGGTGCGGCCCACAGTCATGTGCCGGGCGGGTGCCGTCAGTCGCGGACCTGGCCGCCCACGTGGTGCACGCGCACCATGTTGGTCGTGCCGGGGATGCCGGGAGGCGAGCCGGCCGTGATGACCATCGTGTCGCCGTTGCTGTAGCGGTTCAGCTTCAGCAGCTCCGCGTCGACCAGGTCCACCATCGCGTCCGTGTTGTCCACGTGCGGGACCACGTAGGCCTCGACGCCCCAGCTGAGGGCCAGCTGGTTGCGGGTCGACTCGTCCGTGGTGAAGGCGAGGATGGGCTGGGCCGCGCGGTAGCGGGAGAGGCGGCGGGCGGTGTCGCCGGACTTGGTGAAGGCGACCAGGGCCTCACCGTTCAGGAAGTCCGCGATCTCGCAGGCCGCGCGGGCCACCGAACCGCCCTGGGTGCGGGGCTTCTTGCCCGGCACCAGCGGCTGGAGGCCCTTGGAGAGCAGCTCCTCCTCGGCGGCGACGACGATCTTCGACATCGTCTTGACCGTCTCGATCGGGTACGCGCCCACCGAGGACTCGGCGGAGAGCATGACCGCGTCCGCGCCGTCCAGGATCGCGTTGGCGACGTCGGACGCCTCGGCGCGGGTCGGGCGCGAGTTGGTGATCATCGACTCCATCATCTGGGTCGCCACGATCACCGGCTTGGCGTTGCGCCGGCACAGCTCCACCAGGCGCTTCTGCACCATCGGGACCTTCTCCAGCGGGTACTCGACCGCGAGGTCGCCACGGGCGACCATCACACCGTCGAACGCCGCGACGACGCCCTCCATGTTCTCGACGGCCTGCGGCTTCTCGACCTTGGCGATGACGGGGACCCGGCGGCCCTCCTCGTCCATGATCTTGTGGACGTCCTTGACGTCGCTCGCGTCCCGCACGAAGGAGAGCGCGACCAGGTCGCAGCCCATCTTCAGGGCGAAGCGCAGGTCGTCGATGTCCTTCTCGGACAGGGCCGGGACGTTGACCGCCGCACCCGGCAGGTTGATGCCCTTGTGGTCGGAGATCACCCCGCCCTCGATGACGATGGTGTGGACGCGGGGGCCGTCCACGGAGACGACCTTCAGCTCGACGTTGCCGTCGTTGATCAGGATCGGGTCGCCCTTGGCGACGTCGCCGGGCAGACCCTTGTAGGTCGTGCCGCAGATCGACTTGTCCCCGGGGACGTCCTCGGCGGTGATGACGAACTCGTCCCCGCGGACCAGCTCGACCGGGCCCTCGGCGAACTTGGCGAGGCGGATCTTCGGGCCCTGGAGGTCGGCGAGCACGCCGACCGCCCGCCCGGTCTCGGCGGCGGCCTTGCGGACCCGGTCGTAACGACCCTGGTGCTCCGCGTGGGAACCGTGACTGAAGTTGAATCGGGCCACGCTCATGCCGGCCTCGATCAGAGCGACGAGCTGCTCATGGGAGTCGACGGCGGGACCGAGGGTGCAGACGATTTTGGAACGGCGCATGAGGCGGATCCTATCGGTTTGTTTCGCTGCGGAATATTCCGTCTGGTGGAAGATACAAAGGGGCGCGGGGGTGCTCAGTTGTCGACCAGTGCGAAGGTCTGGCCGGCGATCTCCAGCTCCTCGTCCGTCGGCACCACGGCGACCGCGACCCGTGCGTAGTTCGGCGAGATCAGCCGGGGTTCGCCGGACCGTACGGCGTTGAGATCCGCGTCCACCGCCAGGCCCAGTTCCTCCAGGCCGGCGATGGCAGCCTCGCGTACGGGAGCCGAGTTCTCACCCACCCCCGCCGTGAACACCACGGCGTCCACCCGGCCGAGCACCGCCGAATAGGCGCCGATGTACTTCTTCAGCCGGTGCACGTAGATGTCGAAGGCGAGCGCCGCCCGCTCGTCGCCCTCGTCGACCCGGCGCCTGATTTCCCGCATGTCGTTGTCGCCGCAGAGGCCGACCAGACCGCTCTTCTTGTTGAGAAGCACATCGATCTCGTCGGCCGACATGCCCGCCACCCGCTTGAGGTGGAAGGTGACCGCCGGATCGATGTCCCCGGAACGCGTACCCATGACCAGCCCCTCCAAGGGGGTCAGTCCCATCGAGGTCTCCACGCACCGGCCGCCCGCCACCGCTGAGGCGGAGGCGCCGTTGCCCAGGTGCAGCACGATGACGTTGACGTCCTCGGGGGCGCTGCCCAGCAGCTCGGCCGCCTTGCGGGAGACGTACGCGTGCGAGGTGCCGTGGAAGCCGTAGCGGCGGATCCGGTGGGCGTCCGCCGTCTCCACGTCGATCGCGTACCGCGCCGCGTACTCCGGCATCGTCGTGTGGAACGCGGTGTCGAAGACCGCCACCTGCGGCAGGTCGGGGCGCAGCGCCTGGGCCGTGCGGATGCCGGTGATGTTCGCCGGGTTGTGCAGCGGCGCCACCGGCACCAGGCGCTCGATCTCCTTCAGCACCTCGTCCGTGATCACGGTCGGCTCGGTGAACCGAAGCCCGCCGTGCACCACCCGGTGGCCGATCGCCGCCAGTTCGGGGGAATCCAGCCCGAGCCCGTCGGCGGACAGTTCCTCGGCGGCCGCCTTGAGCGCCGCGTCGTGGTCGGCGATCCGGCCGGTGCGCTCCCGGGGCTCGCCGCCTCCGGCCAGCGGGGTGTGGACCAGCCGGGAGGTCTCCTCGCCGATCCGCTCGACCAGCCCGGACGCGAGCCGGGTGTGGTCGCGCATGTCGAGGAGCTGGTACTTCACGGAGGAGGAGCCGGAGTTGAGGACGAGCACCCGGCTCGGGCCCGTACCTGCTGCGGCGCCTTCGGTGGTGGTCATGGTGCGGGTCACTCCTCGCCCTGTGCCTGGATCGCCGTAATGGCCACGGTATTGACGATGTCCTGGACGAGCGCGCCCCGGGACAGGTCGTTGACGGGTTTGCGCAGCCCCTGGAGGACCGGGCCGACGGCCACGGCGCCCGCCGAGCGCTGCACGGCCTTGTAGGTGTTGTTGCCGGTGTTCAGGTCCGGGAAGATCAGGACCGTCGCCTGGCCCGCCACCTCGGAGCCGGGCAGTTTCGTCGCGGCGACGCTCGGCTCCACCGCGGCGTCGTACTGGATCGGGCCCTCGATCATCAGGTCGGGCCGGCTCGCGCGCACCCGGTCCGTCGCCTCGCGGACCTTGTCGACGTCGGCGCCCGACCCCGACGTGCCCGTCGAGTACGAGAGCATCGCGATCCGGGGTTCCACGCCGAAGCGGGCGGCGGTGACCGCGGACTGCACGGCGATGTCCGCGAGCTGCTCCGCGTTCGGGTCCGGGTTGACCGCGCAGTCGCCGTACACCAGGACCTTGTCGGCGAGGCACATGAAGAAGACGGAGGAGACGATCGAGGCGTCCGGTTTGGTCTTGATGATCTCGAACGCCGGGCGGATCGTCGCCGCCGTCGAGTGCACGGCCCCGGAGACCATGCCGTCCGCGAGCCCTTCCTGGACCATCAGGGTGCCGAAGTAGTTGACGTCCGAGACGACGTCGTACGCGAGCTCGACCGTCACCCCGCGGTGGGCGCGCAGCTGCGCGTACCGCTCCGCGAAGGTCTGGCGCAGCTCGGAGGTCTGCGGGTCGATCAGCTGGGTGCTCGCCAGGTCGATGCCGAGGTCGGCGGCCTTCTTGCGGATCACGTCGGGATCGCCCAGCAGGGTGAGGTCGCAGACGTCGCGCCGCATCAGTACGTCGGCGGCGCGCAGCACCCGTTCCTCGGTGCCCTCGGGCAGCACCACCCGGCGCCGGTCCGCGCGGGCCTGCTCCAGCAGTTCGTGCTCGAACATCATCGGCGTGACCCGGCCGCTGCGGGCGACCGAGATCCGGTCGAGGAGTGCGGCCGTGTCGACATGTCGCTCGAAGAGTCCCAGGGCCGTCTCGGCCTTGCGCGGCGTCGCCGCGTTCAGCTTGCCCTCCAGGGCGAAGAGTTCCCCGGCCGTGGGGAAGGAGCCGCCGGCCACCGAGACGACCGGGGTGCCGGGCGCGAGGCGCGCGGCCAGCTTGAGTATCTCCTCGCCCGGCCGCTCGTTCAGCGTCAGCAGCACGCCCGCGATGGGCGGCGTACCGGCGCTGTGCGCGGCGAGCGAGCCGACCACCAGGTCGGAGCGGTCCCCGGGCGTCACCACCATGCAGCCCGGCGTCAGTGCCTTCAGCAGGTTCGGCAGCATCGCACCGCCGAACACGAAGTCCAGCGCGTCCCGCGCAAGACCCGCGTCGTCGCCGAGCAGCACCGTGCCGTCCAGCGCCGCGGTGATCTGCGCGACCGTCGGCGCCGAGAGGGCCGGGTCGTCGGGCAGCACCGAGCAGGGCACCGGCAGCGTGGCCGAGAGCCGCTCCGCGATCACCTCGCGGTCCGCGGAGGCCACCCGGTTCACGATCATCGCCAGCACGTCGCAGCCGAGACCGGCGTACGCGCGGTACGCGTTGCGCGTCTCGGCCCGCACGGACTCCGCGTCCTGGTCCTGGCCGCCGACCACCGCGATCACCGAGGCGCCGAACTCGTTGGCGAGGCGGGCGTTCAGGGCCAGCTCGTCGGGGAGCTGGGTGGCGGCGAAGTCGGTGCCGAGGACGAGGACCACCTCGTAGTCCGCCGCCACCCGGTGGAAGCGCTCGACGAGCCGGGAGACCAGCTCGTCGGTCCCCTGCTCCGCCTGGATCGCGGAGGCCTCGTGGTAGTCGAGGCCGTAGACGGTCCCCGGGTCCTGGGAGAGCCGGTAGCGGGCCCGCAGGAGTTCGAAGAGCCGGTCGGGGTCGTCGTGGACCAGGGGCCGGAACACCCCGACCCGGTCCACCTGACGCGTCAGGAGCTCCATGACTCCCAGATCGACGACCTGGCGGCCGTCTCCCCGGTCGATCCCGGTCACGTACACGCTGCGCGTCACGCGTGCTCTCCCGTCATCTCTTGTCCGGTATGTTGTCCGGTTCGAGTGGTATCGCCTGTTTGACGATACCTGCGAGGGCCGAGAGGCCGCCCGCCGGGCGAAAGTCCCTGGTCGCAGCCGTCGTAACCACCGCCGGAGCCGGTCCGGCCGCCCATGGAGCAGCCGAAAGCGCGGGGTACGGACGTCACGTGGGACAATCGTCGTGACTCACGGTACGGGGGATCATGCCGTTGCCCCCGGCCCGTACGGCATACGACGGGCCCCAGCGAGCAGGAGATACAGCACGATGCGCATCGGAGTTCTCACCGCAGGCGGCGACTGCCCAGGCCTGAACGCAGTGATCCGCTCGGTCGTGCACCGTGCCGTGGTGGGTCACGGCGATGAGGTCATCGGCTTCGAGGACGGCTTCAAGGGCCTCCTCGACGGGCACTTCCGCCCCCTCGACCTCAACGCGGTGAGCGGCATCCTCGCCCGCGGCGGCACCATCCTCGGCTCCGCCCGCCTGGAGCGCGACCGGCTGCGCGAAGCCGCGGAGAACTGTGCCGAGCTGAGCCGCCGTTACGGCATGGACGCACTGATTCCGATCGGCGGCGAGGGCACCCTCACGGCCGCCCGGATGCTGTCCGACGCGGGCATGCCCGTCGTCGGCGTCCCGAAGACCATCGACAACGACATCTCGGCCACCGACCGCACCTTCGGCTTCGACACCGCGGTGGGCGTCGCGACCGAGGCCATAGACCGGCTGAAGACCACGGCCGAGTCCCACCAGCGCGTCATGGTCGTCGAGGTGATGGGCCGCCACGCGGGCTGGATCGCGCTGGAGTCCGGCATGGCCGGCGGCGCGCACGGCATCTGTCTGCCCGAGCGGCAGTTCCAGGTCGAGGACCTGGTCAAGATGGTCGAGGAACGCTTCGCACGCGGCAAGAAGTTCGCGGTCATCTGCGTCGCCGAGGGTGCGCACCCGGCCGAGGGCTCCATGCCGTACGCCAAGGGCGCGATCGACCAGTACGGCCACGAGCGCTTCCAGGGCATCGGCAACCGCCTGGCCGTCGAGCTGGAGACCCGGCTCGGCAAGGAGGCCCGCCCGGTCATCCTCGGCCACGTCCAGCGCGGCGGCACGCCGACCGCGTACGACAGGGTGCTCGCCACCCGCTTCGGCTGGCACGCGGTGGAGGCGGCGCACCGGGGTGACTTCGGGCGGATGACGGCCCTGCGCGGCAACGACATCGAGATGGTGCCGCTCGCCGACGCGGTCACCCAGCTCAAGACCGTGCCCGTGTCCCGCATGCACGAGGCCGAGTCGGTCTTCTGAGCCGGTACGGAGGGCGCGTGGTGACCGCCGGGCCCCCGGCGGCCGCCACCGCCCGAAGGCGCTACGCCTGAGCCGTCTCCCAGAACCGGTCCACGATCCCCACCAGGTACGCCCGGCCGGCGTCCCCGGTGGCGCCCGACGACTCCGTACCCGTACTGCTCCAGCTGAGCGTGGACACCATCAGCGCCTGGTAGTCCGCGTGCAGCCGCTCCAGCGAGCCCTGGACCTGTGAACGGTCCAGGGGCGCGAGCTTCGCCACCGGTTTGACGTACGCCTGCCAGCGGGTCTTCACCGCGCTGCGCAGCAGCTCCGCCAGTTCCTCGTCGCGTCCGGAGACCGTCACGAACGCGGCGGGGCCGAGCCCCAGCGCCTCGCTGAGGGCGGCGGACTGGCGCTCGTTGCCCCGCCACCGGCCCGCCTCCTCCATCCGGAGATACGCGGACGCGGAGATCCCCAGCTGCCCAGCCAGCTCCTCCGCGGTCATCTCCCGGGCGACCCGGTGCTCACGCAGCGTGCGGGCGGCGGTGAGGAGTTCGCCCGGCGCACACCACAACACACCTGCCAGGGCCGTGAGTTCGTACTCGGTGGGCCAGGCGAGTCCGCGCTCCCAGGCCGCGACCGTCTCGGCACTGATCCGGAGGCCGTACTGGGCGCCGAGGCCGTAGGCGACATGGCCGGGAGCCATCCCCAGGGCCTCGCGCAGTCTGCGCGCGGCGGGGGCGTTGAAAGGCGGGGTGGGGTGCACGGCCCCACCGTAGGAGGTCAGAGGCGGTATGACCACGGTGTGTTCACACGATGACCACAGCTCATAGGAACCTCCAGACGGCCGGGCGGTCCGTTCCGAGCCGCTGAGTACCCGCTCAGCGCCCCTCCGCGAGCCACCGGTAGTGCAGTTCCGGGCGTCCGATCTGTCCGTACTGTGGACTGCGTACCGCCCGCCCGGCCGTCACCAGGTGTTCCAGGTAGCGGCGCGCGGTGATGCGCGAGATCCCGAGCTCCACCCCGGCCGCCGCCGCCGTCACCCCGTCCGGGGCCGCCCGGAGCACGCGGGTCACGGCCTCCAGGGTCGGGCTGCTGAGGCCCTTGGGCAGGCGGGCGGGCTGCGGGCTGCGCAGGGTGGCCAGCGCGCGGTCCACCTCGTCCTGGCCGCTCGCCTCACCGGCCGCCGCGCGGAACTCGGCGTACCGCACGAGCCGGTCGCGCAACGTGGCGAAGGTGAAGGGCTTCAGTACGTACTGCACGACGCCGAGCGAGACCCCCTCGCGGACCACGGCCAGATCGCGGGCCGAGGTCACCGCGATCACATCGGCCCCGTGCCCGGCCGCACGCAGCGAACGCAGCAGTTGCAGCCCGTGCCCGTCCGGCAGGTAGAGGTCCAGGAGCAGGAGGTCGACCGGGACACGGTCCAGGGCCCGCACCGCCTCGGCCCGGGAGTGCGCCACGGCCGCCACCGTGAACCCCGGGACGCGGTCCACGTACAGCTGATGGGCGTCGGCGGCGACGGGGTCGTCCTCGACGACCAGTACCTGGATCACGGGGTCCTCTCCTTCCGCGCACTGCCGCACGCAGCCAGCGGCAGCCGTACCGTGAACTCCGCGCCGCCGTCCGGCCCCTGCTCCAGCACCACCGCCCCGCCGTTGCGGTGCGCGGCCTGCCGGACGAGAGCCAGGCCGAGCCCGCGGCCCGCGCCGTGTGTCGACCAGCCGCGGCGGAACACCTCCGCGGCGTCGTCCGGTCCGACGCCCGCCCCGTTGTCGGCGACCCGCAGCAGGAGCTCCCCGTCGCCGGCGAGCGCGGTGACCGTGACGCGGGCGCGGGCCGGCCGTGGGCCGGTGCGCTGGGCGGGCACACCGCCACCGGTGTCGGGGCCCGTCACCGCCTCCGACGCCGCGTCCACCGCGTTGTCGATCAGATTGCCGAGGATGGTCACCAGATCGCGCTGCGGCAGCGTCGCGGGCAGCGCCCCGTCGTCGATCAGACTGTCGTCCGCCAGCACCAGCTCCACCCCGCGCTCGTTCGCCTGCGCCGCCTTGCCGAGCAGCAGCGCCGCCAGCACCGGTTCGCCGACCGCGCCGACGACGCGATCGGTGAGCACCTGGGCCAGCTCCAGTTCCGCCGTGGCGAAGCCGACCGCCTCCTCCTCGCGGCCCAGCTCGATCAGCGAGACCACCGTGTGCAGCCGGTTCGCCGCCTCGTGCGCCTGCGAGCGCAGGGCCTGGGTGAACCCGCGCTCGGAGTCCAGCTCGCCGGACAGCGCCTGGAGTTCGGTGTGATCGCGCAGGGTGATGACGGTGCCGCGACGCTCCCCGCCCACCACCGGACGGGTGTTGACCACGATCACCCGGTCCGCCGTCAGATGCACCTCGTCGACCCGCTCCTCGGAGGCGAGCAGCGCCCCGGTCAGCGGCGCGGGCAGATCGAGCTCGGCGACCCGGCGGCCGACCGTGCCGGGCGCCAGGCCGAGCAGTTCGCGGCCCGCGTCGTTGATCAGGGCGATCCTGCGCTGCCCGTCGAGCATCAGCAGTCCCTCGCGCACCGCGTGCAGCGTGGCCTCGTGGTAGTCGTGCATCCGGCTCAGTTCGGCGGCGTTCATCCCGTGGGTGTGCCGCCGCAGCCGGGCGTTGATCACGTACGTGCCGAGGCCGCCGAGCGCCAGTGCCGCACCCGCCGCCAGCCCCAGCGCACCCAGCTGGGCCCGCACCTGCGAGGAGACCCGCTCCACCGTGATGCCCGCACTGACGAGGCCGACGATCCTGTCACCGTCCCGGATCGGTGTGACGACCCGTATCGAGGGGCCGAGCGTGCCGGTGTACGTCTCCGAGAACGTCTCGCCGCGCAGGGCCCGTGCGGTGTGGCCGAGGAAGCTCTCGCCGATCCGCTCGGTGTGCGGGTGCGTCCAGCGGACCCTGTGCGGATCCATGATGGTGACGAACGCGATCCCGGTGTCCTTGCGGACCTGCTCCGCGTACGGCTGCAGCACCGCCGACGGGTCCGGGGTGCGGATCGCCTCCCGTACCGACGGCGCACCCGCGATCGCCAGCGCGGCCGTCCGCACCTGCCGGGTCGCGGTCTCCTTGGCCTGGGAGCTGCCGGAGACGTAGGCGAAGAAGGCGCACCCCGCCACCACGGCCGCGACCAGCACCACCTGCATGGCGAAGAGCTGGCCCGCGAGGCTGCGCGGGCGGGTACGGGGGAAACGCATCTCCCCAGTCTGCCTGGCCGAAAACCTATGAACGAAACGCACGTAAGGGTGACCGGCGTCACAAGGGGCGGGATAGTCACCGGGGCCCCCAGGGACGGGGGAGTGACAAGGACGAGCCGAGGAGACCCCCGTGGGAGTGGCCGCCGCCAAGCGGGACCGTACGAAATATCTGTATCTCGCCGTGATCGCGGCGGTGGGGCTCGGCATTCTGGTCGGCCTCGTCGCTCCGGACACCGCCGTCGAGCTCAAGCCGATCGGAACCGGCTTCGTCAACCTCATCAAGATGATGATCTCGCCGATCATCTTCTGCACGATCGTGCTGGGCGTCGGCTCCGTACGCAAGGCCGCCAAGGTCGGCGCCGTCGGCGGTCTGGCCCTCGGCTACTTCCTGGTGATGTCGACCGTCGCCCTTGCCATCGGCCTGGTCGTCGGCAACATCCTGGAGCCCGGCTCCAGCCTCCACCTCACCGAGGCGGCCCGAGCCGCGGGCGAGAAGCAGGCCTCGGGCGCCAGCGAGTCCACCGCGGACTTCCTGCTCGGCATCATCCCGGACACCATGGTGTCGGCCTTCACCGCGGGCGAGGTCCTCCAGACCCTGCTCATCGCCCTGCTCGCGGGCTTCGCGCTCCAGGCCATGGGCTCGGCGGGCGAGCCGGTCCTGCGCGGCATCGGCCACATCCAGCGCCTGGTCTTCCGCATCCTCGCCATGATCATGTGGATGGCCCCGGTCGGTGCGTTCGGCGCCATGGCCGCGGTGGTCGGCGAGACCGGCGTGGACGCGCTGAAGTCCCTCGCGGTCATCATGATCGGCTTCTACATCACCTGCGCGCTCTTCGTGTTCCTGATCCTGGGCGCGATCCTTCGCCTGGTGGCCGGGCTCAACATCTTCTCCCTGCTGAAGTACCTGGGCCGGGAGTTCCTGCTCATCCTCTCCACCTCCTCGTCCGAGTCGGCCCTGCCGCGGCTCATCGCGAAGATGGAGCACATGGGCGTCAGCAAGCCCGTCGTCGGCATCACCGTGCCGACCGGCTACTCCTTCAACCTCGACGGCACCGCGATCTACCTCACGATGTCCTCGCTGTTCATCGCCAACGCGACGGGCGACCCGCTGAGCATCAGCGAGCAGATCTCGCTGCTGGTCTTCATGGTGATCGCCTCCAAGGGTGCGGCCGGCGTCACCGGCGCCGGACTGGCCACCCTCGCGGGCGGCCTCCAGTCGCACCGCCCCGAGCTGGTGGACGGCGTCGGCCTGATCGTCGGCATCGACCGTTTCATGAGCGAGGCCCGTGCCCTGACGAACTTCGCGGGCAACGCGGTGGCCACGGTGCTCGTCGGCACCTGGACCAAGGAGATCGACCGCGAGCGGGTGGACCGGGTTCTCTCCGGAGCGCTTCCGTTCGACGAGAGCATGTTCACGGACGAGGGCCCCACCGAGCCGCATGTCCCCGAAGCCAGGGACGGTGACGAGGAGAAGCCCTCGCTCACCAAGGTCTGACACACGGCGGGTGCGGCCGGTACGGGAATCCCGTACCGGCCGCACCCGTCTGTCCGGGCGGCTCTCAGCCGTACGGGATGTGCACGACGGACTGGTTGCCGACGCCCACCGTGCTCGTGCCGTTGCCGATCGCGTTCCAGATCTCGACCCGCACCTTTCCGTTGACCAGGTTGCCGTGGCTCCCGGTGGACGACTTGAGTCCCTTGGCCTGGGTGTAGTGCTCGTACCCGTTGACCGGGTCGGTGGCGAAGTACTGGTACGTCTCCGTCCGGTCCCAGGTCCCGTCGCCCGTGCGGTCGTAACTCACCCGCACCTGCTGGCCGTTCGCGATGGTGGTGCCCGAGTCGGCGAAGACGTCGAACTGGGTCGAGCCGCCGTCGTACGCCCGGGTGATGCCGGTGGCGGTGAAGGTCTGCGGGCTGTGCGGGGTGCCGTCGTAGTTGGCGCCCCCGGCCGAGGCGACCGTCACCGACGAGGCGGTGGACTGGGTGGCGCCGAGACCTCCGGCGCTGCGCAGGGCGAGGGTGGAGGAGCCGGACGGCGGATCCGTGGGCGGGTCGGTCGGCGGCTCGGTGGTGCCCCCGCCGCCCTTGGTCCAGACGCCCACGTAGTCGACCAGCATCGGCCGGCCCGGCACGGTCTCGGCGGTCGGGGTGGAGCCGCCGAGCGCGTTCGGGAAGGCGCCGCCGATCGCGAGGTTCAGCAGGAGGAAGTACCCGGCGTGGTCCGTCATGTTCGCCCACGTCGTGGCGTCCAGCTGGTTCTGGGTGACGCTGTGGAAGAGCTGGTCGTCGACGTACCAGCGCAGGGCGTTCGGGGTGACGGCGCGGTCCCACTCGAAGCGGTAGGTGTGGAACGCGGACTGGCAGCTCGCGCCCGGGCAGGTGCGGCTGTTGCCGAGGCCGGTGGTCTCGTTGCAGGGGCCGCCCGGGTTGACCCCGCAGTGCAGGACGCCCCAGACGGAGTTGATCCCGTTGACGTTCTCCATGATGTCGAACTCGCCGATGCCCGGCCAGTTCCAGTAGTTGCCCCGGTACGGGGAGCCGAGGGCCCAGAAGGCCGGCCAGTAGCCGAGGGCCGCGTTGCCGGTGACGTTCGGCATCTGTACGCGGCCCTCGATGCGCAGGGTGCCGCCGGCCGGGGCCTTGAAGTCCGCCCGCTTGGTCTCGATGCGGCCCGAGGTCCAGTTGCCCGCGCCGTCGCGCAGCGGCGTGATGCGGAGGTTGCCGCTGCCGTCGAGGCTGACGTTGTCGGGGCTGGCCGTGTAGTTCTGGATCTCCCCGGTGCCCCAGTTGCCGGGGCCGCCCGGGTAGCCGTGACCCGTGTCGATCTGCCAGTTCGCGGAGGACGGCAGGGCGCGGTTCGCGCCGTTGAAGTCGTCGCTCCACTGAAGGTTCCAGCCGGGGGTGGCGGGCACGTCGCCGCGGGCGGGCCCGGATCCTGCGACGGTGATCGCTCCGGCGAGGGTGAGGGCCAGGGCCGTGAGGGCGGCGAGGACGGTGGTGCGTCTGTGGGGGGTGGTGCGGCTCGTACGCAAAGGAACCTCCGGTGGGGACGGTGCCGGGAAGGTTGTCGTTGAGAGCGCTCTCAGAGTTATTTAGTTGCACCCGGGGCGGCCGTCAATGGCTATGGCCGCTCCACTTTCCGAACACGGCCGGACGGTCCTTGCCTTGACGCCGACGTCAAGGATTACCGTCGGGGCATGCGAATCGGGGAACTGGCCGAACGCGCCGGTACGACGACACGGACGCTGCGGTACTACGAGTCACGTGGCCTGCTGCCGGCACGCCGCGCGGAGAACGGCTACCGCACCTACGACGAGGGCGACCTGCGGCTGATCCAGCAGATCCGGACCCTTCAGGACTTCGGGTTCGACCTGGAGGAGACCCGCCCCTTCGTCGACTGCCTGCGCGCCGGCCATCCGGCGGGCGACTCCTGCCCGGCCTCGCTGGCCGTCTACCGGCGCAAGCTCGGCGAGCTGGACGCCCTCATCGGTCAGCTCCAGTCGGTCCGCACGGAGGTGGGCGCCCAGCTGGCCCGCGCCGAGATCGAGGCCTCCGCCGGTGTGCCCGGTGGTCCCGAACCGCGCTGTGAACTGCACTGAACCGAACTGGGAGGACGACAGATGATCCATGCAGAAGGTGTCGCCGAGGTCACCGACACGACGTTCGACGCCGAGGTGCTGGCCGGCGGTCTGCCGGTCCTGGTCGAGTTCACCGCCGACTGGTGCGGTCCGTGCCGCCAGCTGGCCCCGGTGCTCAGCGCGATCGCCGCGGAGGAGGCCGGCCGGCTCAAGGTGGTACAGATCGACGTGGACCACAACCCGGGGATCACGAGCCGCTACGCGGTGCTCTCCATGCCGACCCTGATGGTCTTCCAGGACGGTGAACCGGTGAAGTCGATGGTGGGCGCCCGCCCCAAGCGGCGCCTGCTCCAGGAGCTGGAGGAGGTACTGCCGGCGGCGGTCTGACCGCGCCGGTCGCACGGGGCCCCGTACCACCGGTGCGCGGCGCGGGCCCCGTACCACCGGTGCGCGGCGCGGGCCCGTACCGCGGTCGGGCCGGTCGCACGGGGGCCCGTACCACCGGTGCGTGGCGCGGGCCCCCGTACCGCCGTCAGGCCGGCCGCAGCCACACCGTCGCCAGCGGCGGCAGCGTCAGCGTGATGCTGGTGTCGCGGCCGTGCGCCGCCACCGCCTCCGGCTTCAGGGGCTCCTCGTTGCGTACGTCGCTGCCGCCGTACCGCAGCTCGTCCGTGTTCAGGACCTCCACCCAGGCCTCCGGCCCGTCCGGCACCCCGATGCGGTAGTCGTGCCGCACCACCGGGGAGAAGTGGGAGACGGCGATCAGTGGTGATCCGGCCGCGTCGTACCGGACGAACGCGAAGGCGTTGTCCTCCGCTGCGCCGCCCTCGATCCAGCTGAAGCCCTCCGGTACGGTGTCGCGCTGCCAGAGCGCGGGTGTCGCCCCGTACACCGTGTTCAGGTCGCTCACCAGGGTCCGTACGCCGCGGTGGTCGCTCTCCGCCGCGTACGACGGGTCGAGCAGCCACCAGTCGGGGCCGTGGCCCTCCGACCACTCCGCGCCCTGGGCGAACTCCTGGCCCATGAAGAGGAGCTGCTTGCCGGGGTGGGCCCACATGAAGCCGAGGTAGGCGCGGTGGTTGGCGCGTTGCTGCCACCAGTCGCCGGGCATCTTGCTGACCAGCGACCGCTTGCCGTGCACCACCTCGTCGTGCGAGATCGGCAGGACGTAGTTCTCGCTGTACGCGTACACCATCGAGAAGGTCATCTCGTTGTGGTGGTACTTGCGGTGCACCGGCTCCTTCGACACGTACTCCAGCGAGTCGTGCATCCAGCCCATGTTCCACTTCAGCCCGAAGCCGAGACCGCCGAAGCCGCCGGGGCCCACGTGGTGGGTGGCACGGGTGACGCCGTCCCAGGCGGTGGACTCCTCGGCGATCGTCACGACACCGGGGTTGCGGCGGTAGACCGTCGCGTTCATCTCCTGGAGGAAGGCCACGGCGTCCGGGTTCTCCCGGCCGCCGTGCTCGTTGGGGGACCACTGGCCGTCCTCGCGCGAGTAGTCGAGGTAGAGCATCGAGGCGACCGCGTCGACCCGCAGCCCGTCGATGTGGAACTCCTCGCACCAGTAAGTGGCGTTGGATACCAGGAAGTTGCGCACCTCGGTGCGGCCGTAGTCGAACTCGAGCGTGCCCCAGTCCGGGTGCGCGGCCCGCTGCGGGTCCGAGTGCTCGTACAGTGGCCGGCCGTCGAACTCGGCGAGCGCCCACTCGTCGCGCGGGAAGTGCGCGGGCACCCAGTCGACGATCACGCCGATCCCGGCGCCGTGCAGGGCGTCGACGAGGAAGCGGAAGTCGTCGGGCGACCCCATCCGGGACGTCGGGGCGTAGAAGCCGGTGACCTGATAGCCCCAGGAGCCGCCGAAGGGGTGCTCGGATACGGGCATCAGCTCGACATGGGTGAAGCCCAGATCGCGTACGTACGCGGGGAGTTGCTCGGCGAGCTGACGGTAGGTGAGGCCGGGGCGCCAGGACGGCAGATGCACCTCGTAGACCGAGAGCGGCGCCTCGTGCACGGGTACGTCCCCGCGGTGGGCCATCCACTCCTGGTCCTGCCAGACGTGGTGCGCGGCCGTGACGACCGAGGCGTTGGACGGCGGGACCTCGGCGTGCCGGGCCATCGGGTCGGCGCGCAGCGTGTGCGAGCCGTCCGGGCGGCAGATGTCGAACTTGTACAGCGCGCCCTCGCCGATCGCCGGCAGGAACAGTTCCCACACTCCGGTGGAGCCGAGCGAACGCATCGGGAACCCGGTGCCGTCCCAGTAGTTGAAGTCCCCGGACACCCGGACCCCGCGGGCGTTGGGCGCCCAGAGCGTGAACCGGGTGCCGGTGACGCCCTGGTGCTCCATCACCCGGGCGCCGAGCGCCGTCCACAGCTCCTCGTGCCGGCCCTCGCCGATCAGGTGCAGATCGAGATCACCGAGCGCGGGCAGGAAGCGGTACGGATCGTGGATCTCGATCTCGTTGTCGTCGTAGGCCACCAGGAGCCGGTACTCGGGGACCGTGGACATCGGCAGGAGGCCGGAGAAGAACCCGTCGCCGTCGTCGAGCAGTTGGGCCCGCAGCCCCTTGGCGAGGACGGTGACCGAGCGGGCGAAGGGGCGCAGCACCCGGAAGGTGACCCCGCCGCGGACCTGGTGGACGCCGAGCAGCTCGTGCGGGGCGTGGTGCTCGCCCGACAGGAGGCGTGCCCGGTCGCCGTCGTCGAGCGCACCGGCGGGGCGGACGCCCTGCCCGCCCGCGCGGCGGGGCCGCGGCGGTGCCGCAGCCTTCCTCGCCCGCTTGGCCGGGGGAGCCGCGGCGGCCGGTGCGGCCGCCTCCACCGGTGCCAGGGTCCCGGTGGCCGGGCCGGCGGCGGCGTCCGCATGCTCGGCGGGGGCCGCGGAGAGAGGGGCGTCGAGGGGGGTCGGAGCGGGATCGGACGCTTTGCGGGACGGCTTGCGGGCGGTCACAGGGACAGCCTCCTCGGAGGGTGTGGGTGGGGTGGGGCGGGCAGCGGGCGGTCGTGCCGCTTCAGTCGGCGTCGGCCGCCAGACGGTGGATCGCGGCCATCGGGACGGGGAGCCAGTCGGGCCGGTGCCGGGCCTCGTACAGCACCTCGTACACCGCCTTGTCGGTCTCGTGGGCGCGCAGCAGCTCCGGCTCGTCGCGCGGGTCGACGCCCGCGGCCTTGGCGTAGCCGTCGCAGTAGGCGGTCCGGCAGCGCGCCGCCCATGCGGCGTTCCACGGGCGGTGCGAGCGGGCCGCGTAGTCGAAGGAGCGGAGCATTCCGGCGATGTCGCGCACCGGTGGCTGCGGGCTGCGGCGCTCCGGGAGCGGGCGGGCCGGTTCGCCCTCGAAGTCGATCAGTGACCAGAATCCGTCGGTGCCGCGCAGCGTCTGGCCGAGGTGGAGATCGCCGTGCACCCGCTGGGCGGGCCACCCGTGACCCCGTTGCCCCAGGGCCGTCACGGCGTCGAAGGCGGCACGCAGTCCGGGGACGTACGGCACCAGTGCGGGCACCGCGTGGGCGGCCGCCTCCAGGCGCTGCACCATCGCGGCGGCCAGCTCGTCGGTCTGGGAGCGGCGCAGTGACGGTGTGGGCAGCGCGGCGGCCAGCGCGGTGTGCACCTCGGCGGTGGCCCGGCCCAGGGCCTGGGCCTCGTGCGTGAAGTCGTCGCCCGCCGCCAGCGCGCGCAGTGCGAGCTGCCAGCCGTCCTCGGCGCCCCGCAGGAACGGCTGGAGCACGCCGAGTGTGAGGCGTTCCGGTGCGGCGGCCTCGAACCACGCGACCGGTGCCGGGACGCGCCCGCACCCCTGGCGGGAGAGCGCGAGCGGCAGCTCCAGGTCGGGGTTGGTGCCCGGGAAGACCCGGCGGAAGATCTTGAGGATGTAGGAGTCGCCGTACACGAGCGAGGAGTTGGACTGCTCGGTGTCCAGCAGCCGGGGGGTCAGGGCGGCGGGGATCGGCTCCGCCCCCCGGCCGAAGCGCAGCGCGCCGAGGCTGCCGGGTGTGCGCAGCCGCTCCAGCAGCAGCGCGGCCAGGCGCCGGTCGTGCAGCCCCTCGTAGACGGTGCGGCCGGCCAGCGGTCCGTCCGTCACATGGCCGATGAGCGCGGGTGCGAGGCGCGGGGGCAGCGCGGACCGTACGCCGAGCAGCAGCTGGTAGCAGTCCGCCGGGGGCTGGTCCGGCATCGTGGGCTGATGGGCCCGCACCAGCAGGTGCAGGAGCCCAGGACCCGTATCGACGGCGGCGGAGTCGACCGGCAGTATCTCGGTCGCCGAGACGAGCGAGAAGGCGGTGATGGGCCGCCCCTTGCCCGCGAACCACCGCTGCCGGGGCAGCCATTCGTGCAGCAGCGGTCCGAGAGACGGGAGCAGGGCTGTGCTGTTCGCCAGGGTGACCTGAGCGGATGCAGCCTCCGACATGGCATCGCGTCCTTTCCCCGGGCACACCACAGGATGCGAAGAGTGTCCCGGATTGCGGCTTTGGCTGTCCGGCTGTGCGGGACGTGTCGGGTCAGGATGGTCCGTACGGACTCGACTCGGGGTGATCGAAACGCCAGGAAGATCCAAGAACACTACGGAAGTGCTCGATATGCGGGGAAGAGTGCCCCGTGCGGGGCGGCGGAAACCGCCCCGCAGGTGCCGTTCGTTCGCAGAGGCCGGCTGCCGGATGGCCCGGCAGCCGCTCAGGCCGGCGGTGCGTCCTTGCGCAGCCGGAACCAGTAGAAGCCGTGTCCCGCGAGAGTCAGCAGGTAGGGCCACTGACCGATGGCGGGGAAGCGCACCCCGCCGATCAGCTCCACCGGATGACGCCCGTTGAAGGACCTCAGATCGAGCTCCGTCGGCTGCGCGAACCGTGAGAAGTTGTGCACGCACAGCACGAGATCGTCCCCGTGCTCACGGGTGAAGGCGAGCACGGCGGGGTTGGAGGAGGGCAGTTCGTTGTACGAGCCGAGCCCGAACGCCGGGTTCTGCTTGCGGATCTCGATCATCCGCCGCGTCCAGTGCAGCAGCGAGGACGGCGAGGCCATCGAGGCCTCGACGTTCGTGACCTGGTAGCCGTAGACCGGATCCATGATCGTGGGGAGGTAGAGCCGTCCCGGATCGCTGGAGGAGAAGCCGGCGTTCCGGTCGGGCGTCCACTGCATCGGGGTGCGGACCGCGTCCCGGTCGCCCAGCCAGATGTTGTCGCCCATCCCGATCTCGTCCCCGTAGTAGAGGATCGGGGAGCCCGGCAGGGACAGCAGCAGGGCGGTGAACAGCTCGATCTGGTTGCGGTCGTTGTCCAGGAGAGGCGCCAGCCGGCGGCGGATGCCGATGTTGGCCCGCATCCGCGGGTCCTTGGCGTACTCCGCGTACATGTAGTCGCGCTCTTCGTCCGTGACCATTTCGAGCGTCAGCTCGTCGTGGTTGCGCAGGAAGATGCCCCACTGGCAGCCCGAGGGGATCTCCGGGGTCTTGGCCAGGATTTCCGAGACCGGGTAGCGGCTCTCGCGCCGTACGGCCATGAAGATCCGCGGCATCACGGGGAAGTGGAACGCCATGTGGCACTCGTCGCCGCCCGCCCGGTAGTCGCCGAAGTAGTCGACGACGTCCTCCGGCCACTGGTTGGCCTCGGCCAGCAGCACGGTGTCGGGGTAGTTGGCGTCGATCTCCTTGCGGACCCGCTTGAGGAAGCCGTGGGTCTCCGGGAGGTTCTCGCAGTTGGTGCCCTCGCGCTGGTACAGGTAGGGCACGGCGTCGACGCGGAAGCCGTCGATGCCGAGGTCCAGCCAGAAGCGCAGCGCGGAGATGATCTCCTCCTGCACCGCCGGGTTCTCGTAGTTGAGGTCGGGCTGGTGCGAGAAGAACCGGTGCCAGTAGTACTGCTTGCGGACCGGGTCGAAGGTCCAGTTGGACGTCTCCGTGTCGACGAAGATGATCCGGGCGTCCTGGAACTGCTTGTCGTCGTCGGCCCAGACGTAGTAGTCGCCGTACGGCCCGTCGGGGTCGGTACGGGACTGCTGGAACCAGTCGTGCTGGTCGCTGGTGTGATTCATGACGAAGTCGATGATCACGCGCATGCCGCGCTGGTGCGCGGCGTCGACGAACTCGACGAAGTCGGCGAGGTCACCGAACTCCGGCAGCACGGCGGTGTAGTCGGACACGTCGTAACCGCCGTCGCGCAGTGGCGACTTGAAGAACGGCGGCAGCCAGAGGCAGTCGACGCCCAGCCACTGCAGATAGTCCAGCTTGGCGGTGATGCCCTTGAGGTCTCCGATGCCGTCGCCGTTGGAGTCCTGGAAGGACCGGACGAGGACTTCGTAGAAGACGGCACGCTTGAACCAGTCGGGATCGCGGTCCTTGGCCGGGGTGTCCTCGAAGGTGTCGTGGACGGGCTCGTTGACGATCATGGTGTGGGTGACCCTCCGGTCGGCGGGGACGGTCGCAGGACCGCGATGTGCGCGGGCGTGACGCCCGGCTCAAGGCGCACATAGAAGGTCCTGCCCCAGTGATAGGAATGGCCGGTGAGCTCGTCGCGCACCGGCACGCTCTCGTGCCGGTCTAGGCCGAGTTGCGGCATGTCCAACGAGACGGTCGCCTCCTGGGTGTGGTGCGGGTCGAGGTTGACGACCGTCAGAACGATGTTCGAACCGGAGCGCTTGCTGTACACGATCAGGGCGTCGTTGTCGGACGAGTGGAAGTGCACGTCACGCAGCTGCTGCAGCGCCGGGTTGCGGCGCCGGATCCGGTTGAGTGTGGTGATGAGCGGGGCCAGTGACCGGCCCTCGCGCTCGGCGGCTTCCCAGTCCCTGGGCCGGATCTCGTACTTCTCCGAGTCGAGGTACTCCTCACTGCCGTCGCGGACCGGGGTGTTCTCGCACAGCTCGTACCCCGCGTACACCCCCCAGGACGGGGAGAGGGTCGCCGCGAGCACCGCCCGTGCCTCGAAGGCCGGCCTGCCGCCTTCCTGGAGATAACCGGGAAGGATGTCGGGGGTGTTCACGAAGAAATTGGGCCTCATGAAGGAGGCCGATTCGCCGGACAGCTCGGTCACGTAGTCCGTGATTTCCTGCCGGGTGTTGCGCCAGGTGAAATAGGTGTACGACTGCTGGAATCCGACGGTGGCAAGGGTGTGCATCATCGCGGGGCGGGTGAATGCCTCGGCCAGGAAGATCACGTCGGGGTCGGTGCGGTTGATGTCGGCGATCACCTTTTCCCAGAAGATCACCGGCTTGGTGTGCGGATTGTCGACCCGGAAGATGCGTACGCCGTGATCCATCCAGAAGCGCAGGATGCGTACGGTCTCCGTGACGAGGCCCCGCAGATCCTTGTCGAAGGCGATCGGATAGATGTCCTGGTATTTCTTCGGCGGATTCTCCGCATAGGCGATGGTGCCGTCCGCCCGGTGATGGAACCACTCGGGATGCTTCTCCACCCACGGGTGGTCGGGCGAGCACTGGAGGGCGAAGTCCAGCGCGATCTCCATGCGCAGGGTGCGGGCCGCCTCGACGAAGTGGTCGAAGTCCTCCAGCGTGCCGAGGTCCGGATGGACCGCGTCGTGACCGCCCTCAGCGGAACCGATCGCCCACGGCACACCCACGTCGTGCGGGGCGGGGGAGAGGGAGTTGTTGGGGCCCTTGCGGTGGGTGGTGCCGATGGGATGGATGGGCGGGAGGTAGACCACGTCGAACCCCATGGCGGCGACCGCGGGAAGCCGTTCGGCCGCCGTGCGGAAGGTGCCGCTGATGATCCGGGGCGGCTTCGGGGCCGCGGCGGTCTTGGCCGTACGGCCCTTGCGGGGCGCCTTCGCCGGCTCCACCCTGGCGCCCTCGGAGCGGGGGAACAGCTCGTACCAGGAGCCGTACAGCGCGCGCCTGCGCTCGACGAGGAGCGGGTGCGGACGGGACGCGGTGACCAGCTCGCGCAGGGGGTGCCCGGCCAGCGCGTCGCGCGCCTCGGGGGTGAGTGCGGCGGCCAGCCGGGCGGCGGCAGGCCGGGACTCGTCGCGCAGGGCGTCGACCGCGGCCAGCACCGCCTCGCGCCCGTCGCGCTTGGGCACGCCCTCGGCGGCCCGCTCGTACAGCTCGGCGCCCTCCGCCAGGACCAGCGCGGTGTCGATCCCCGCCGGGATCTTGATCTTCGCCGCGTGCAGCCAGGTGGACACCGGGTCGCTCCAGGCCTCGACCGTGTACGTCCAGCGGCCCTCCGCGTCCGGAGTCACCTCGGCGCCCCAGCGGTCGGTGCCCGGAGCGAGCTCGCGCATCGGCGTGTACGGCCCGGGGCGCCCGCTCGGATCGCGCAGCACGACATCGGCCGCGACCGCGTCATGGCCCTCGCGGAAGACGGTCGCGGTGACCTGGAAGGTTTCACCGGCGACCGCCTTGGCGGGCCTTCTGCCGCAGTCGACGAGCGGACGGACGTCGAGGACGGGAATGCGACCGATCATGAAATCACCTGGGGACTGGAGCTCGGACTCGACAGGGCGCGAACCGGGCGCGGAAGGCTGAACACGTACGCCGCGATGGTGGGGTTCGGTCCTTTCTAGCTGCTCCGTCGACGACTGATGGGGTGTGGGCATGGCCGCTCCTGTCCGCGTTCACTCGAATGGCACTCGAATGGATGAGGTAGACGGTCCGGTGCACGGGTGTGGACCGAATGCGTGCGTCGTCCGTACCGATTGCATACGAACCGGGAGCGGATCGCCGGTGGACAGTGGATGAGTCGTGCGGAGGACGGTTACGGATCGCCTTCTGCTCTCATCCGAATGCAGTCGTTCCGGTACCGGAGAAGCCTTCCCACGGATCTCGGTGGGCCAATCCGGTGGTGTGTTAACTACTCGGGCGTATCTGTGAAGGTCCGAATGCGCCGGGCTCGACCGCGCGTGCGCGGGATTGCGGGGAACCGGCGTACGCGGGGCGGTACCGGTGCCACAGGGCAGCCTTCCCTGTGGCGCGAAGCCCCACAAGGCCACACGAGGGGAGGGAATCGGCCATAACGCCTGTGACGGATGTGTCTGGATCTGCGGATGGTGCGGGACGGACGCGGGAGGACCGGCGGCGGGGGCGGTCGGACCACCCGGGGTCGCACCACCCGCCCCGGCCGTGCGCCGTGGCTGCCGCCCACCGCGCACCGCTACCGTCGAGGGTGACGGAGCGGCGCACACAGCGGTGCGTCCCCTCGGATTCGTACGTCCCCTGTAAAGGTGGAATACGTGAAGGCCATTCGTCGATTCACCGTGCGTCCCGTCCTCCCCGACCCCCTTCAACCGCTCAGCGACCTCGCGCGCAACCTGCGCTGGTCCTGGCACACCGAGACCCGAGAGCTCTTCCAGGCCGTCGACCCGGTGGCCGGCCGGACGGCGGAGTGCGACCCCGTGCGTCTGCTCGGCGCCGTGTCCGCCGGACGCCTCGCCGAGCTGGCCCGGGACGAGCAGTTCCTGCACCGGCTCAGCGAGGTGTCCGCCGACCTCCGGGAGTACCTGGAGGGCCCCCGGTGGTACCAGGAGCAACGCGACCGGGGCGACGGACTCCCCGCCGCGATCGCCTACTTCTCACCCGAGTTCGGAGTGACGGCGGCCCTGCCGCAGTACTCCGGCGGACTCGGCATCCTCGCCGGAGACCATCTGAAGGCCGCCAGCGACCTGGGCGTTCCCCTCGTCGGCGTCGGCCTGCTCTACCGCCACGGCTACTTCCGCCAGAGCCTGTCGCGCGACGGCTGGCAGCAGGAGCGCTATCCCGTCCTCGACCCGAACGAACTACCGCTCACCCTCGTGCGCGAGACCGACGGGAGGCCCAGCCAGGTCGTCCTGTCCCTCCCCGGCGGCCGCTCCCTGCACGCCCAGATCTGGCAGGCCCAGGTGGGCCGGGTACCCCTGCTCATGCTCGACTCCGACGTCGAGGACAACGCCCCGCTCGAACGCGAGGTCACCGACCGCCTCTACGGCGGCGGCAGCGAACACCGGCTGCTCCAGGAGATGCTGCTGGGCATCGGCGGCGTACGCGCGGTGCGCACCTACTGCCGGCTCACCGGCCACCCCGACCCCGAGGTCTTCCACACCAACGAGGGCCACGCCGGCTTCCTCGGCCTCGAACGCATCCGCGAGCTCTCCGGAACCGGCCTCGACTTCGACTCCGCGGTGGAGTCGGTCCGGGCCGGCACCGTCTTCACCACCCACACCCCGGTCCCGGCCGGCATCGACCGCTTCGACCGCGACCTGGTCGCCCGCCACTTCGGCGACGACGGCGAACTGCCCGGCGTCGCGGCCGACCGCATCCTGCACCTGGGCACGGAGACGTACGACGGCGGCGATCCCGGCGTCTTCAACATGGCGGTCATGGGGCTCCGGCTCGCCCAGCGCGCCAACGGGGTCTCCACCCTGCACGGCGCCGTCAGCCGCGAGATGTTCGCCGGACTCTGGCCCGGCTTCGACCCGCCCGAGGTGCCCATCACCTCGGTGACCAACGGCGTCCACGCACCCACCTGGGTCGCCCCCGAGGTCTACCGGCTGCGCACCGAGTCCGGGGGCACCCCCGGCCGCTGGGACTCCGTCGCACAGATCCCCGACCGGCAGCTCTGGGACCTGCGCCGCACCCTGCGCGAACAACTGGTCACCGAGGTGCGCAAGCGGCTGCACGCCTCCTGGCTGACCCGTGGCGCACAGGCCGCCGAACTCGGCTGGATCGACGGGGTGCTGGACCCGGGCGTGCTGACCATCGGCTTCGCCCGCCGGGTGCCCTCGTACAAACGCCTCACCCTGATGCTGCGCGACCGGGACCGGCTGCGGGCGCTGCTCCTGCACCCCGAGCGCCCGGTCCAGATCGTCGTGGCGGGCAAGGCGCACCCGGCCGACGACAGCGGGAAGCGCCTGGTCCAGGAGCTGGTCCGGTTCGCCGACGACCCCAGGGTGCGCCACCGCATCGTCTTCCTGCCCGACTACGGGATGGCGATGGCCCAGAAGCTCTATCCGGGCTGCGACGTCTGGCTGAACAACCCGCTGCGCCCGCTGGAGGCCTGCGGTACGAGCGGGATGAAGGCGGCGCTGAACGGCTGCCTCAACCTGTCGGTCCTCGACGGCTGGTGGGACGAGTGGTTCGAGCCGGACTTCGGCTGGGCGATCCCCACGGCCGACGGATCCGCGCTGGACGAGGACCGGCGCGACGACCTGGAGGCGAACGCCCTCTACGAGCTGATCGAGGACCGGGTCGCACCGCGCTTCTACGACCAGGGGGAGGAAGGGCTCCCCGGGCGCTGGATCGAGATGGTCCGCAGCACCCTGGGCACGCTGGGCCCCAAGGTGCTGGCCGACCGGATGGTCCGTGAGTACGTGGAGCGGCTGTACGCCCCCGCGGCGCAGGCCCGGCGCACGCTGGATCCCGTCGCGGCACGGGAGCTCGCCGGCTGGAAGGCCAGGGTGCGGGCGGCCTGGCCGCGGGTGGCCGTCGACCATGTCGAGGCGGTGACGCCCACCGCGGCCGGCGGCTCGGCCGAACTGGGTGCCACGCTGGCGCTGCGGGTCCGGATCAGCCTCGGGGTGCTGGAGCCGGACGACGTGGAGGTGCAGGCGGTGGCCGGCCGCGTCGACTCCGCCGACGCGATCTCGGACGCCCAGGTCTTCCCGCTGAAACCGGCGGGCGGCCAGGACCTGGAGGGCCGCTGGCTGTACGACGGCCCGCTCGCCCTCGACCGCACGGGTCCGTACGGCTACACCGTGCGGGTGCTGCCGGCCCACCGGCTGCTCGCCACCGGTGCCGAACTCGGTCTGGTCGCCCAGCCGACGGAGGCGACGGGCGAGGGCGCGGGCGTGCTGTTGCGCTGACGTTCCGCCTTGTTGAGGGCCCGGCACCCCTGGGAGGTTTCCAGGGGGCCGGGCCCTTGTGCTGCGGGGTACCGGCCCTTCGCCTCCTGAACACAAACCTTGACGTGCTCATGGGAAGCCTTTAGGTTCCTCACTCATTGCAGCGTTCACAACTCGACTCATTGTTCATGAATGTGAACTCCCCTTGTTCCGGGTCGAGTTGCCGACCTCCTCCGTACCGGAAGGCACCCCCACATGCGCACCGGAACCATCGGGCGCGGCCTCGGCCTCGCCACCGCCCTCGCGGCCCTGCTCACCGGCATCTTCATGGCACCGGCCTCGGCCGGCCGCGCCGCCCCGGACCGGGCACCCGCAGCGCCACGGGCCGCCGCCCCCGCGGCCTTCACCCATCCCGGCGTGCTCGTCAGCCGCCCCCAGCTCGACTTCGTGCGCGCCAGGGTGCAGGCCGGCGCACAGCCCTGGAAGGGCGCGTACGACCAGATGATGGGGAGCAAGTACGCCTCGCTGAGCCGGACGGCCAGACCTCGCGCCGTCGTGGAGTGCGGCTCGTACTCCAATCCCAACTACGGCTGCACCGACGAGCGCGAGGACGCGATAGCCGCGTACACGCTCTCGCTGGCCTGGTACGTCACCCAGGACAGCCGCTACGCGGTGAAGGCGATCGAGATCATGGACGCCTGGTCGGCCGTGATCAAGGACCACACCAACAGCAACGCCCCCCTGCAGACCGGCTGGGCAGGATCCTCCTGGCCGCGGGCGGCCGAGATCATCAAGTACACCTACAGCGGCTGGCCGAACGCGGGCCGCTTCGCCACCATGCTGCGCACCGTCTACCTCCCGAAGGTCATCAACGGGTCGAACAGCAACGGCAACTGGGAACTGAGCATGACCGAGGCCGCGATCGGCATCTCCGTCTTCCTGGAGGACCGGACCTCGTACGACAAGGCCGTGAGCAAGTTCCGCGGACGTGTCCCCGCGTACATCTATGTGACCGCGGACGGTTCGCTGCCGAAGGCCGCACCCGGCAGCGGTCTGGACACCCGTGACGAGATCATCCGCTACTGGCAGGGCCAGTCGACCTTCATGGACGGTCTCTCGCAGGAGACCTGCCGCGATCTGACCCACACCGGATACGGCCTGTCCGCGATCTCGCACATTGCCGAGACCAGCCGGATCCAGGGACAGGACCTCTACCCGGAGATCGCCGACCGGCTGCGCCACGCCCTCGGCCTGCACGCCAAGTACCAGCTGGGGGCGGCCGTTCCGTCGTCGCTCTGCGGGGGGTCGCTCAAGGACAGCCTCGGGCCGGTCACCGAGGTCGGCTTCAACGCGCTGCACCACCGGATGGGCATCGCGATGACCAACACCCAGACCCTCACCGAACAGCAGCGGCCCGCCGGGTCCAACAATCTGTTCGTCGCCTGGGAGACCCTGACCCACGCGAACAACCCGAACTGACCGCACGCACAGCCGCCCGGGAGGAGTGATCTCCTCCCGGGCGGGGCGGTGCGTCAGACGCGGGTCATGCGGCGGTTCCGGTTCAGAAGGTCAGCTTGAAGCTGTTGATCTTGCCGGTGTCGCCCGAGTAGACGTCCTGGACCTTCAGCTTCCAGGTGCCGTTCGCCGCCTCCGAGGAGGCGTTGACGGTGTACGTGGTCTGGACGTTGTCCGCCGAGTCGCTCGACGAGGAGTTCTTCAGGCGGTAGGCGGTGCCGTCCGGGGCGACCAGGTCGATGACCAGGTCACCGCGGTAGGTGTGGGTGATGTCCACGCCGACCTTGAGGGTGCTGGGGGCGTTGCCGGTGCGGCCGGTGACGTTGACCGAGCTGGTGACGGCCGAACCGCGGTCCGGGATGGAGACGGCGGTGGTGTTCTCGAAGACCGTGCCGCCCGGGTCGGTGCCGCCGCCGGGACGGGTACCGACGTTGATGCCGGCCCAGGCGTTGGCGACTGCGGTGTACTCGGCGCTGGTCGTGCCGTAGAGCTCACCGGCCGCGGCGAGCGTGCCCGTGCGGGCGGCCGCGTAGTTGGTCGTGGAGGTGAACTTGGTGGTGAGCGCCTTGAACCAGATCAGCGCGGCCTTGTCGCGGCCGATGCCGGTCACCGGCAGACCGTCGGAGGTCGGGGAGTCGTAGGAGACGCCGTTGATGGTCTTGGCGCCGCTTCCCTCCGAGAGGAGGTAGAAGAAGTGGTTGGCCGGGCCCGACGAGTAGTGCACGTCGACGTTCCCGATGCCCGAGTACCAGGCGTCCTTGGACGCGCCGTCCTTGCTCGGCTTGTCCTGGTAGCGCAGCGGGGTGCCGTCGCCGTTGATGTCGATCTTCTCACCGATGAGGTAGTCGCCCTTGTCGGTGGTGTTGTTCGCGTAGAACTCGACGGCGGTGGCGAAGATGTCGCTGGTCGCCTCGTTGAGGCCGCCGGACTCACCGCTGTAGTTCAGGTCCGCGGTGTTGGAGGTGACGCCGTGCGTCATCTCGTGCGCGGCCACGTCCAGCGCGGTCAGCGGGGAGGCGTTGCCGCTGCCGTCGCCGTACGTCATGCAGAAGCAGCTGTCGTCCCAGAAGGCGTTGACGTAGTTGTTGCCGTAGTGGACGCGGGAGTACGCGCCGACGCCGTCGCCCTTGATGCCGTTGCGGCCGTGGACGTTCTTGTAGTAGTCCCACGTCTCGGCCGCGCCGTAGTGCGCGTCCGCCGCCGCGGTCTCCGCGTTCGAGGCGAGGCCGTTGCCCCAGACGTCGTCGGAGCCGGAGAAGAGGGTGCCGGTGCCGGACGTACCGTGGTTCAGGTTGTACGTCTTGTGGTTGCCGCGGGTGGTGTCGGTCAGCGTGTACGACGGGGCGGTGCCGAGTGTGACCTGCCCGCTGTACTCCGTGTTGCCGACGCCGTTCTCGATGGCCTGCCACTCGTAGAGCTTCGCTCCGGAGGTGGCATCGGTGATGACGTGGAGGGCGTTCGGGGTGCCGTCCTCCTGCAGTCCGCCGACGACGGTCTCGTAGGCGAGCTGCGGTGTGCCCGACGCCATCCAGATGACCTTGCGGGGCGCCTTGTCGGCCGCGGTCTTCGACGAACCGTCCGCCTTGGCCAGGCCGACGGCCTGCTTCTCGGCGGTGGCCGGGGCCACGTCCGCGGTCAGGTCGACGGCCTTGAGCTGCGCCGAGGTGGTCCTGGACGCCTTGGTGACGCTCTTCGTCGCGCCGGACTTCGACTCCTGGACGACGAGGTCGCCGCCGAGGACGGGGAGTCCGCCGAAGGTGCGCTCGTACCGGGTGTGCGTGGTGCCGTCGTTGTCCTGGATGACGTCCTTGACGACGAGCTTCTCCTGCGAGCCGAGCCCGAGCTTCTTGGCCGCGGCCGAGGTGCCGGCGCTCGCTTCACGGATCAGCTCCGCCCGCTGCGAGGGCGAGAGCTGCTTGGCCAGTGCGCCGGGATTGGGCTGTGAGGCCGAGGGGGCGGCCTGTGCTCCGCCGCCCGGTGTGGCGGTGGCGGTGCCGGTCTGGACTCCTACGGCGAGGAGGGCTGCTGCGGCTATCAGAGCGCCGGTCGCGGTGGTACGACGGCTGAGCGTGGATCTCACGCGGACTCCTTCTGCGAGGGGGGTACCGGCGGCTGGGTGAGCCGTCCGGGCAGAGCAGGCAGTGCGCAGAACGGGGTGAAGAGTGTCAGCAGATGGCGTTGTCTGTCAGGACCGCGTCAACAAGTTGGCCGGAATTCGTCCGTTGCCGGAATGGTCATGTTCGTTAAGCGGACGTTTCGCCGATCATCGCCGCGATGTCATCCAGGGGCCCGGAAGCCCGAATGCGCAGAGGGAGTTGAGGTTGCGCCCGAACATGACGTGTTCGAAAGAAACATGGACAAGTGAGAAGGTCCCACCTGGCGAGACGGCTGCGCACTGTGGCGCGTTCCGCGCCCCGTGCCGCCCTCGGGCCAGGCTCTCCCGCCAAGCCCCGTGCCGCCCTCGGGCCAGGCTCTCCCGCCAAGCCCAGCGCCGCCCTCAGGCCAGGCTCTCCCGCCACGCCCGGTGCAGACCGGCGAACCGGCCGGTGCCGCCGATCAGTTCGGCCGGGGCGCCGTCCTCCACGATGCGGCCGTGCTCCATCACCAGGACCCGGTCCGCGATCTCCACGGTCGAGAGCCGGTGGGCGATGACCACCGCGGTGCGGCCGTGCAGCACGGTGTCCATCGCCCGCTGCACCGCCCGCTCACCCGGGATGTCCAGGGAACTCGTCGCCTCGTCGAGGATCAGGACCGCCGGATTGGCGAGCAGGGCGCGGGCGAAGGCGACCAACTGGCGCTGACCTGCCGAGATCCGGCCGCCCCGCTTGCGTACGTCCGTGTCGTACCCGTCGGGCAGACCGGCGATGAAGTCATGGGCGCCGATCGCCTTGGCGGCCTGCTCGATCTCCGCACGGGTCGCGTCCGGGCTGCCGATCGCGATGTTCTCGGCGACCGTGCCGGAGAACAGGAAGGCCTCCTGGGTCACCATGACCACCCCGCGCCGCAGCTCGGGGGTGGCGAGGTCCCGCAGATCGGTACCGTCCAGCAGGACCCGTCCCTCGGTCGGGTCGTAGAAGCGGGCCAGCAGCTTGGCCAGCGTCGACTTGCCCGCGCCCGTCGAGCCGACCACGGCGACCGTCTGGCCCGCCGGAACGGTCAGATCGAAGCGCGGCAGCACCTCACCACCCGTGCGGTAGGCGAACCGCACCCCGTCGAAGACCACCTCGCGGCCCGGGTGTTCGTCCACCGAAGCCGGCAGCTCCCGAGGCTCCAGGGCCTCGGGGACGGTGGGCGTCTGGGCCAGCAGCCCCGCGATCTTCTCCAGCGAAGCCGCCGCCGACTGGTAGGAGTTGAGGAACATGCTGAGCCGGTCGATCGGGTCGTAGAGCCGTCGCAGATACAGGACCATGGCGGCCAGCACGCCGAGGGCGAGGCTTCCGGAGGCCACGCGATAGGCACCCCACAGTACGATTCCGGCCACAGCGGTGTTGGCCACCAGCCGGGAGCCGACGACATAGCGCGCGTTCTCCAGCATCGCGTCGCCGTTCGTGCGCCGGTGTTCGTGGTTCAGCCTCCGGAAGACCTCGTCGTTCACGGGCTCGCGGCGGAACGCCTGGACGGGCCGGATCCCGTTCATCGTCTCCGCGAACTTCACGATCACCGCCGCGATCGCCGTCGACCGCGCCGCGAAGATCACCGCGGCCCGGCGCTGATAGAGCCGCACCAGCAGATACAGCGGCACGAAGGACAGCACGGCGACGGCGCCCGTGCCGAAGTCGAGCCAGAGCAGCATGAGGGAGATGGAGACGAAGGAGAGGATGACACCGATCAGTTCCTGGAGACCCTCGCTGAGCAGCTCCCGCAACGACTCCACATCGGTGGTGGAACGGGAGATCAGCCGCCCCGAGGTGTACCGCTCGTGGAAGTCCACGCTCAGCGCCTGCGCATGGCGGAAGATCCGGCCCCGCAGATCGAGCAGCACGTCCTGGTTGACCCGGGCGGAGGCCTTGATGAAGGCGTACTGCATCGCGCCCGCACCGGCCGAGCAGAGCGCGTAGCCGAGGGCCACCGCGATCAGCGGCCCGTAGTCCTCGTCCCGGAACGCGGGCACCCCGCTGTCGATGGCGTACGCCACCAGCAACGGCCCCGCCTGCACTGCGGCCTGCTGGATGAGCAGGAACAGCGCGGCGACCACGACCCGGCCCCGCAGCGGCCGCAGCAGCGACACGAGCAGTGCGCGGGTGGCGCCGCGCGGGGTGGGCAGGTCGTCGCGGTCGAAGGGGTCCCCGGCGCGTTCGGCGGGTGCGACGGCCACGGATTCCGGGGCCCCGCTCTCCTCGCCGTCGCCCGGCTCCGTGGGACGTCCGGTCGTGGTGCTCGTCATTGCGTGCTGCTCTTCTCGGCAGGGGCGTGGGTGCCCGGAAGGTCATCGGCCATCGGTCCCGAAGGGGACACGGCAGCGGGTTCCCCGCCGCCCGTGACGCCCGCGCCGGACATCAGCCAGGCGTACTCGGCGTTGCTGCGCAGCAGTTCCTGATGGGTGCCGACCGCGCTGATCCGGCCCTCCGTCAGGAGCGCCACCCGGTCGGCGAGCATCACGGTGGACGGCCGGTGCGCGACCACGATCGCCGTGGTCTCCTCCAGCACGCGCCGCAGCGCCGCCTCGACCAGCGTCTCCGTGTGCACGTCCAGCGCGGAGAGCGGATCGTCCAGCACCAGGAACCGCGGCCGGCCGACGACGGCCCTCGCCAGCGCGAGACGCTGGCGCTGGCCGCCCGAGAGGCTGAGGCCCTGCTCGCCGACCTGCGTGTCGATGCCGTGCGGCAGATCGTGGACGAAGTCGGCCTGCGCGACCGACAGGGCCCGCCGCAACTCCTCCTCGCCCCCGCCGACGGCGCCCATCAGCACGTTCTCCCCGACGCTCGCGGAGAAGAGCGTCGGCTCCTCGAACGCCACCGACACCAGCTCGCGCAGCCGCTCACGCGGCATGGCGGTGATGTCCTCGCCGTCCAGCGTGATCCGCCCCGACGTGGCGTCGTGCAGCCGGGGAACGAGCGCGGTGAGCGTGGTCTTGCCGGATCCGGTGGCCCCGACCAGGGCCATCGTCTCGCCCGGCCGGATCCGCAGATCGATCCGCTTCAGGACGGGGGCGGAATCCTCCTCCGCGTCCGGGTAGCGGAACCCGACCCCCTCGAAGACCATGCCGCCGGCCTCGGGGCGGTCATCGCGAGCAGCGTTCCCGGACACCGAGGTGTCCTCCTCTTCGGCCACGTCCATGACCTCGAAGAACCGCTCCGTGGCCGTCGCCGACTCCTGGCTCATCGCGAGCAGGAAGCCGATCGACTCCACCGGCCACCGCAGCGCCAGCGCCGTGGAGAGGAAGGCGACCAGGGTGCCCGCCGACAGGCCCCCGTCCGCGACCTGGATCGTGCCGAGCACCAGCGCGGCCCCGATCGCGAGTTCGGGGATCGTCGTGATGAGCGCCCAGATACCCGCGAGCAGCCGCGCCTTGCCGAGTTCCGTGGTGCGCAGCCGCTGGGAGAGCGCCCGGAAGGCGAGCGCCTGGCTTCGGTGCCGCCCGAAGCCCTTGATGATGCGGATGCCGAGCACGCTCTCCTCGACCACGGTGGTCAGATCGCCCACCTGGTCCTGGGCCCTGCGCGCCACCACCGAGTACGTGGTCTCGAAGACGGAGCAGATGATCACCAGCGGCACGACCGGGGCGAGCAGCACCAGTCCGAGCGTCCACTCCTGGAACAGCAGGATCACGAAACCGATCAGGATCGTGGTGGTGTTGACCAGCAGAAAGGTCAGCGGAAAGACCAGGAACATCCGCAGCAGCATCAGGTCCGTGGTGCCGCGTGACAGCAGCTGACCCGAGGACCACCGGTCGTGGAACGCCACCGGCAGCCGCTGCAGATGCCGGTAGAGGTCGGCCCGCATCGACGCCTCGACACCGGCCAGCGGACGCGCCACCATCCACCGCCGTACCCCGAACAGGACCGCCTCGGTGATCCCCAGCACCAGCAGGAACAGCGCACCGAGCCAGACACCGCCCGGGTCCCGGTCGGCGACCGGGCCGTCGACGATCCACTTCAGTACGAGCGGGATCACCAGGCCGAGACACGAGGCGACGATCGCGATCAGGGCGGCACCGAACAGACGGGTCCGTACCGGCTTCACGTACGGCCACAGCCGCAGCAGGGACTGCGCGGCGGACCGGTCCTTGGGCTCTGCATGTTCTTTGGGCATCAGGGGCGAGCCTACGTTTCACCACTGACGTCGCTCATGTGGTTTTCCTTGCTCGGCCGAGGTTCGACGGACCATGACGGAGGAGGGTCGTAGCGCGGCATCAGCCGATCGGCGGATGCCGTTTCGAGCGCGATGGCGGATGCCGCCGATGACCCGCGCCCGCGAAGCTCATGGGCATGGCAATCATCGAAGTGAACGGGGTGCGCAAGACCTACGCCGGCCGCCCCGTGGTCGACGGAGTGAGCTTCTCCGTGGACGAGGGGGAGATCTTCGGGATCCTCGGCCCCAACGGCGCGGGCAAGACCACCACCGTCGAATGCGTCGAGGGGCTACGGGTTCCCGACGCCGGTACGGTCCGGGTCGCCGGTCTCGACCCCGTCGCCGACCACGACGCCGTGACCCTCCTGCTGGGCGCGCAGCTCCAGGAGAGCGAACTCCAGCCGAAGATCACGGTGGGCGAGGCGCTGGAGCTGTACAGCGCGTTCTACCCGCACCCCGCCGACTGGCGCCCGCTCGCCGAACGGCTCGGGCTGCACACCACGCTCACCACCCGGTTCGGCAAGCTCTCCGGCGGGCAGAAACAGCGCCTGTCCATCGCACTGGCACTCGTCGGCAACCCCCGGGTGGTGGTCCTCGACGAGCTGACCACCGGACTGGACCCGCGTGCACGGCGTGACACCTGGCAGCTGATCGAAGAGGTACGGGACAGCGGGGTCACGGTGGTGCTGGTCACCCACTTCATGGAGGAGGCCCAGCGCCTCTGCGACCGCATCGCCGTGATCGACCGGGGCAGGCTCGCCGCCCTCGACACCCCGTCCGGACTGATCTCCAGGGCCGGCAGCTCCACCGCCATCTCCTTCACGCCCTCCGAGCCGCTCCCCGACGCCGAACTGTCCGGACTGCCCGGTGCGACCTCGTACGAGAACAGGAACGGACGGATCTCCCTCAACGGCACCGACGAGACCGTCAACGCCGTCATCTCGCTGCTGGCCCGGCTCCGGATCACCGCGCACCGCCTCCGGGTCGCCGAAGCCACGCTCGACGACGCGTTCCTCGACCTGACCGAGCACCCGAGCCCCGCGGACGAGCGCGGACTGACAGAACAGGCAGCCTGAGATGGCCACGGCGAACACCGTCCCCGCGCCCCGCACCGCCCCCTCGCGCGCCTCGCTCGCGGTCCTGAGGTCCGAGGCCCGGCTCTTCCTCCGCGAACCGGGAAGTCTGTTCTGGATCCTCGCCTTCCCGGCCGTACTCCTGACGATCCTCGGTCTGATCCCGTCCTTCCGGGAGCACGACGACGCGCTCGGCGGGCGCCGCGTCATCGACCTGTACGTCCCCGTGGCCGTACTGCTCGCCATGATCATGGCCGGTCTGCAGGCGATGCCGCCCGTGCTCACCGGCTACCGCGAACGCGGGATCCTGCGGCGCATGTCCACCACCCCCGTGCGGCCCTCCGCGGTGCTCGGCGCGCAGATCGTCCTGCACGGCGCCGCCGCGCTCGGCTCCACCCTGCTCGTGACGGCAGTCGGCCGGATCGCCTTCGGAGTTCGGCTGCCCGGACAGCCGTTCGGCTATCTGCTCGGGCTGTTGATGGCCGTCGCCTGCGTGCTGGCGCTGGGCGCGCTGGTCTGCGCCGTCTCGCGCACCACCAAGATGGCGGCCGCCGTCGGCTCGGTCGTCTTCTTCGTGATGATGTTCACCGCAGGTGTCTGGGTGCCGGTGCAGTCCATGCCCGGCACGCTCCGCCGGATCGTCGAGGCCACCCCGTTCGGCGCGGCGTCCCAGGTGCTGGACCGCGCGGCCGCCGGTGCCTGGCCGAGCTGGGTGTTCCTGGGGGTGCTGGCGCTGTGGACCGTCCTGGCAGCGGCGGCCGCGATCCGTACGTTCCGATGGGAGTAGCCGGCGCAGGGCAGACTTCACCCATGAATCCGAGGCAGGCCACGGCCGAACAGTGGTGGGAGCGGTTCTTCCGGCAGGGACCGTACGCGCTGCTCGCTCTGGCCACCGTGGTCTCGGCCGTCACCAGCGGGCTCCTCATGTCCCGCACGGACGTGTACGCCGCCGCGCTGCTGCTCCCGGCCGCGCTCGCCCTGCAGTTCCTGTGGAGCCGGGGCCCGGCCGAGCAGGGATCACGCGCGGCCCGGGCCTACTTCGTCGTCCGCACCCTGCTGGCCCTCGGGCTGACCTGGTGCAACCCGTTCTTCTCGATCTACGCCGTGCTCGGCTACTTCGACGCCGGCCGGCTGCTGCCGCCACGGGGCATGCGGGCCGGGCTGCTGGCCATCGCCGTCATCATGGCGGGGTCGCAGTCCGGCAGCGGGCTGCCGCCCGTCACCCTCATGAACTGGGTCGTCTTCGCCATCGTGCTGGCCGTGCACGTGAGCCTCACCATGGTCTTCGCCCAGATCGGCAACCGGGAGGCCGAGCAGGCGCGTACCCGGACCGACACCATCACCGCCCTGGAGTCGGCCAACGCCCGGCTCGAACAGGCCCTGGCGGAGAACGCCGGGCTGCACGCCCAACTCCTCGTCCAGGCGCGTGAGGCAGGGGTGGCCGACGAGCGGAGCCGGCTGGCCGCCGAGATCCACGACACCATCGCCCAAGGACTCACCGGCATCATCGCCCAGCTCCAGGCCGTGACCTCCACGGCCGGGACCGACCCCGCGCTCGCCGGTGAGCACCTCGCCCGGGCCGCCGCACTGGCCCGGCACAGCCTCGGCGAGGCGCGCCGCTCCGTGCACAACCTCCTCCCGTCCGCGCTGGAGCACGACGACCTGCCCGGCGCCCTGAAGAAGACCGTGACCACCTGGTCGGAACGGACCGGGGTCCGGGCCGAGTTCACCGTCACCGGCACCGCCGAGCCGCTGCACGACGAGGTGGGCGCCACCCTGCTGCGCATCGCGGAGGAGGCCCTGGCCAACGCGGCCCGGCACGCCGGGGCGTCCCGGGCCGGCGTCACCCTGTCCTACATGGGCGACGAGATATCGCTGGACGTGCGGGACGACGGCCGCGGCTTCGACCCGGCCGCGCTGCCGCCGTACCGGGGCGCCGGCGGATTCGGGCTGGGCGGCATGCGGGCGCGCGCCGAACGCATCGCGGGCACGGTCGAGGTGGAGACCGGCCCCGGCCTCGGCACCGCGGTCTGTGCCCGGGTCCCCATGGTCCGTCAGTCCCAGGATCCATCGGCACAGTACGGTGGGCCCCCATGGACCGGGAACCCGCACGCGTCATCACGTTGATCGTCGTCGACGACCACCCCGTCGTACGGGACGGACTGCGCGGCATGTTCGCGTCGGCGGCGGAGTTCCGGGTGCTGGGCGAGGCGGCCGACGGTGTCGAGGGCGTCGACATGGCCGTCCGGCTCGACCCCGACGTCGTGCTCATGGACCTGCGGATGCCGGGCGGCGGCGGAGTCGCGGCGATCACCGAACTGACCCGGCGCGGCGCCCGTTCCAAGGTCCTGGTCCTCACCACGTACGACACCGACTCCGACACCCTGCCCGCGATCGAGGCGGGCGCCACCGGCTATCTGCTCAAGGACGCGCCCCGCGACGAGCTCTTCACCGCCGTCCGCGCCGCCGCCGACGGCCGCACCGTCCTCTCGCCCGCCGTCGCCTCCCGGCTGATCTCACGGGTGCGCACCCCGGCCGCGCCCGGCCACGAGGCGCTGTCCGCGCGCGAGCGCGAGGTGATCGGACTCGTCGCCAGGGGGACGTCCAACCGCGAGATCGCCGCCGAACTGTTCATCAGCGAGGCGACCGTGAAGACCCATCTCACCCATGTCTTCGCCAAACTGGGTGCCAAGGACCGGGCGGCCGCGGTCGCGGTGGCCTACGAACGCGGCATCCTCGGCTGAAGAGGCCTTCCCTCACGACCGCACCCGCAGCAGCAGTACCGACCGCGCCGGCACCCGGAAGACCTCGCCGCCCTCGTGGACCGTGCCCGGTGCGGCGGACTGGTCCTCCCGCGAGGTGTCCAGGACCAGTTCGTACGCGTCGGCCCACGGCGGTCCCGGCAGCACGAAGTCCGCGGGGCGGTCCCCGGCGTGCAGGACCGCGAGGAAGCTGTCGTCGGTCACCTGCTCGCCCCGGGCGTCACGGCCCGGGATGTCGCGGCCGGAGAGGTACAGCCCGACCGTGGCGGCGGGGGCGTACCAGTCCTCCTCCGTCATCTCCGCGCCCTGCCGGGTGAACCACGCCAGGTCCCGCAGCCCGTCGGGTGCCTGGGCCCGGCCGGAGAAGAACGCCCGGCGCCGCAGCACCGGATGGGTGTGGCGCAGCTCCAGGACCCGGGCCGTCAGCTCGGTCAGCTCGCGCCACTGCGGCTGCTCCAGCAGCGACCAGTCCACCCAGCCGATCTCGTTGTCCTGGCAGTAGGCGTTGTTGTTGCCGCCCTGGGTGCGGCCCATCTCGTCGCCCGCGACCAGCATCGGCACCCCGGTCGACAGCAGCAGTGTGGTGAGGAGGTTGCGCAGTTGGCGGCGGCGCAGCGCGTTGACGCCCGCGTCGTCGCTCTCGCCCTCGGCGCCGCAGTTCCAGGACCGGTTGTCCGAGGTGCCGTCCCGGTTGCCCTCGCCGTTGGCCTCGTTGTGCTTGTGCTCGTAGCTCACCAGGTCGCGCAGGGTGAACCCGTCGTGCGCGGTGACGAAGTTGACGGAGGCGTACGGCCGCCGGCCGCCCCAGGCGTAGAGGTCGCTCGACCCGGTCAGCCGGTAGCCGAGATCGCGTACGTCGGGGAGGGCGCCGCGCCAGAAGTCCCGTACGGCGTCCCGGTACCGGTCGTTCCACTCGGTCCACAGCGGGGGGAAGGCCCCCACCTGGTACCCGCCGTTGCCGACGTCCCACGGTTCGGCGATCAGCTTCACCCGGCGCAGCACCGGGTCCTGGGCGATCACCGCGAGGAAGGGGGACAGCATGTCGACGTCGTGCATCGACCGGGCCAGCGCCGCGGCCAGGTCGAAGCGGAATCCGTCGACGCCCATCTCGGTGACCCAGTACCGCAGCGAGTCGGTGATCAGCCGCAGCACGTTCGGCTGCACCACGTGCAGGGTGTTGCCGCAGCCCGTGTAGTCGGCGTATCTGCGGGCGTCGGCCTGGAGCCGGTAGTAGCCGCGGTTGTCGATGCCGCGCAGCGACAGCATCGGGCCCAGCTCGCCCGCCTCGGCCGTGTGGTTGTAGACGACGTCGAGGATCACCTCGATCCCCGCGTCGTGCAGGGCTCGCACCATCCGTTTGAACTCGCCGACCTGCTCGCCCGCCGTGCCGCTCGCGGAGTACGCGGCGTGCGGGGCGAAGTAGCCGATCGAGTTGTAGCCCCAGTAGTTGCGCAGCCCGCGCCGCAGCAGATGGTCCTCGTGGGCGAACTGGTGCACCGGCAGCAGCTCCACGGCCGTCACCCCGAGGCGCTGCAGATGGCCGATGGCCGCCGGGTGCGCGAGACCCGCGTAGGTGCCGCGCAGCTCTTCGGGGATGCCGGGGTGGCGGGCGGTGAAGCCGCGGACGTGCAGTTCGTAGATGACGGAGTCGGCCCAGGGCGTCTTGGGGCGGCGGTCCTCGGCCCAGTCGTCGTCGTCATGGACGACCACTCCCTTGGGGACGTACGGAGCGGAGTCCCGTTCGTCGCGCACGGTGTCGGCGACATGCTGCTGGGGCCAGTCCCTCACATGGCCGTACACCTCGGCCGGAAGGGTGAAATCGCCGTCGACGGCCCGTGCGTAGGGATCGAGGAGCAGCTTCGCCGCGTTCCACCGGGCGCCCGTCCACGGGTCCCAGCGGCCGTGCACCCGGTAGCCGTAGCGCCGGCCGGGGCGTACACCGGGCACGAAGCCGTGCCAGATCTCGTGGGTCAGCTCGGTCAGGGCGAGGCGGGTCTCGGTGCCGTCCTCGTCGAAGAGGCAGAGCTCGACGGCCTCCGCCCCGCCGGCCCAGAGGGCGAAGTTGGTGCCCGCCACCCCGTCGGGGCCCACTCTGAAGCGGGCTCCCAGGGGGGTCGGCGCCCCCGGCCACACCGCGGGTGTCCGCAGTGCGGGGCCGGTGGCCCGGCCGGATCCGGTGGCGGGCGTACGCTCCACCGCCGCCGTCCCGGACGGCCCCGTAACCGTCCTCGGCACTGCCTCTTGCTCGGCTGCGCTCGACACCTGCTCGCCTCCCGCGGCTCATGGGACCGGCACCGGAAACGGGGGTGTGCGGCGTCCCGGCCGCGGCTCCCCGAGTGTGGTCGTCCCCTCTGTTCTGCCCACGAGGGGGCCCGCACTCACGTTTCCCCCGGGCCGCCCCCGTCGTTGGGGGGACGTGAATCACGTAGCGAAGAAGGCAGGGGCGAGCCCGGCGACCGTGAAGGCCCGGTCGGGACTGCTCGCCGTACTGGTCGTACTGGCTGTCCTGACGGGCTGCTCGGGTACGGATTCGATCATCGGCGGGAAGTCCCGCTCGCCGCAGGAAGCCATCCGGATCACCCCGCAGGACGGGGCCGAGGACGTCGCACCCGACACCCGGGTCGAGGTGAAGGTGCCCGACGGGCGGCTGGAGAGCGTCGAGGTGACCCGGATCGAGGACGCGCAGCAGCAGGAGGTGCGGGGCCTGATCGCCGAGGACGGGCTCTCCTGGTCCCCGCAGGGCGTCTCCGCCCGGCTCGGGCTCGCCGCCAAGTACAGCGTCGACGTGGTGGCCGTGGACGGTGCGGGGCACCGCGCGGCCCGCCACACCACGTTCACCACACAGGTCCCCGAGCACCGCTTCATCGGGTACTTCAAACCGGAGAACCGGTCGACGGTCGGCACCGGCATGATCGTCTCCTTCGCGTTCAACCGTCCCGTCACCCGTCGCGCGGCCGTGCAGCGGGCCATCCGGGTGACGGCCGATCCGGCGGTCGAGATCGCGGGGCACTGGTTCGGCGACAAGCGTCTGGACTTCCGCCCGGCCGACTACTGGCAGCCGGGCACCGAGGTCACCGTCGAGGTGGGGCTGCGCGATGTGGAGGGGGCGCCGGGGGTGTACGGCAGCCAGCGCAAGACGGTCCGGTTCACCATCGGCCGGGAGCAGGTGTCCCGGGTGGACTCGGCCGCGCACACGATGGAGGTGCGCCGGGACGGGCAGCTCGTCTCCACCGTCCCGATCACCGCGGGCTCCCCGACGACGACCACGTACAACGGGAAGATGGTGGTCAGCGAGATGCACGAGGTGACGCGGATGGACGGGCGGACCGTCGGCTTCGGCGGCGAGTACGACATCAAGGACGTCCCGCACGCCATCCGGCTCACCGAGTCCGGCACCTTCCTGCACGGCAACTACTGGTCCGACGACGACATCTTCGGCTCGACGAACGTCAGCCACGGCTGCATCGGGCTGCGTGACGTGCAGGGCGGCAGCGGCTCCACCCCGGCCGGCTGGTTCTTCGACCGGACGCTGATCGGGGACGTCGTCGAGGTCGTCAACTCCAAGGACAAGAAGGTCGCTCCGGACAACGGTCTGGGCGGCTGGAACATGGACTGGAAGCGGTGGAAGGCGGGTTCCGCACTCCGCTGACACCCGGGGGTACCCCTTCCGGTCCCTCACCGACGGCGCGGCCGCTACGGCCGCGCCGTCCGGCGTGCCGGCCCCTCGGCGGCGGTACCACGCCCGACCAGGCGAAGTCCCGGGACGAGTTGGGACTGAACGGTGACATTCCGGAGGAGATCTGCCCGCAGTCGGTGTGATTATCTTTCGCTGAGCGCGCATGTGCAGCGTGCGGGGGTGGGAGCCTGCGGGCTCCCTGGGGCCTTGGCGGGACCAGGCCGTGTGAGGGGAGACGACCACATTGAACGGGCAGCCGATATCGGGGGCATCGGCCGGGGCGGACAGCAGGCGGCGGGGGCGTGGGTCCACAGGTCTGCTGGCTCTGGTACTGGGTGCGCTGCTGTTGCTGGTGACGGCATGCGGCGGGGGAGACACCGACGGCGGGAGCAAGGGCGGCAAGGCGGTCGGGGCGGGGACCGGGGACACCACGGCCTCGCAGGCCGTGGTGAACATCGTGCCGAAGGACGGGGCCGACTCCGTCGCCACGAGCGGGGCGCTGAAGATCTCGGCCGAGCAGGGGAAGCTGGCCACGGTCAAGGTCTCCGACCCGAAGGGGGCCGAGGTCGCGGGGAAGATCGCGGCCGACGGTACGAGCTGGGAGCCGGACCGGCACCTGGCATCGGCGACGAAGTACCAGGTCCACGCGGTCGCCAAGGACGCGAAGGGCCGTGAGTCGGCGAAGGACACCACCTTCACCACGCTGGTTCCGCAGAACACCTTCATCGGGCAGTACACCCCGGAGGACGGTTCCACGGTCGGCGTCGGCATGCCGGTCTCGATCCACTTCACCCGGGGCATCACGGACCCGGAGTCGGTCGAGAAGGCCATCGAGGTGACGGCCGAACCCGCCGTCGAGATCGAGGGCCACTGGTTCGGCAACGACCGTCTGGACTTCCGTCCCGAGAACTACTGGGCCGCGGGCACCAAGGTGACCGTGAAGCTCAACCTCGACGGTGTCGAGGGACGTCCGGGGGTCTACGGCAAGCAGGCCAAGACGGTCTCGTTCACCGTCGGACGCCGGCAGGTCAGCACGGTCGACGCGGAGTCGCACCGGATGAAGGTCGTCCGCGACGGCAAGCAGATCAAGGACATCCCGATCTCGGCGGGTGCCCCGGCCACCACCACGTACAACGGCCAGATGGTCATCAGCGAGAAGCTCCGGGTGACCCGGATGAACGGTGACACCGTCGGCTTCGGCGGCGAGTACGACATCAAGGACGTGCCGCACGCGATGCGCCTGTCCACGTCGGGCACGTTCATCCACGGCAACTACTGGGGCGGATCGGGCATCTTCGGCACGACCAACACCAGCCACGGCTGTGTCGGTCTGCAGGACGCGCGCGGTGCCGGTGACCCGAGCACTCCGGCTGCCTGGTTCTTCGACAACTCCCTCATCGGGGACGTCGTGGTCGTCAAGAACTCCCACGACAGCACGATCCAGCCGGACAACGGTCTCAACGGCTGGAACATGAACTGGTCGGAGTGGACCAAGTAGGGCCCGCCACCGGGCACGAACGCGGCGTCGGCTCCCAGGACCTCGGTGAGGTGCTGGGAGCCGACGCCGTTCTGTGCAAGGGGCGGTAAGGCGGTATTCCGGCAGATACTCGATAGGTGCGTAACCGTCCGGTTCGTTACGTGGGTGATGTTCCGGGCATCTCTGCGGAAGACGTCGGCCCATCCGTGGAGCAGGGATTGTTCGGTGAGGCGGAAAAGTTTCCCGTCGTGACCGTCGAGGACACCGGAAAAGGGTCGTCGATCAGGCCGGCCCGGGTCAGGGCAACACCGGCTTGGAAGCGGCTGATGGCGCCCTGTTCATCCATGATTTCCGCAATATGCCGGCGGCAGGTACGGACCGATATGCCGAGCCGGCGAGCCACCATTTCGTCCTTGTGGCCCATCGCCATAAGGCGCACTATCGCCTTCTTGAGGGCGTCGATCGTGTGCGGGGTGTCCTTAGCGTCGGGAATGAGCGGGCATGCGGTGTTCCACAGGTTCTCGAAAGCGGCACAGGCGAACGCCACCATCGCCGGGGCCCGTATCGCGACCGCCGCCGTCATGCCGGTCTCCCCGGAGGGGCCCGGGGAGTGGGGCAGGACGAGGGCTTCGCGGTCGAAGACGACGAGCGGATCGATCAGTTCGGCGCTGGTCCTGACCTCGGCCCCGTGCTGGGTCAGCTCCCGGACCAGGGATCGCGTGACCAGGTCACCGCGTATGGCGTGCTGGTAGATCAACCGGGCCCGCACTCCGCGGCCCAGCAGGTCCAGGGCGATGGTCCGGGCGGCCGGGAACGCCTGGCAGGGGCGGGCGCCGCTGGGCAGGACGAGGAGAAGTTCGTGCCCGCACTGGCTGCTCATCTCGGTGATCAGCGTGTGAAAGGCCGTGACGCCCGCGGGACCGCCTGCGGTGGAGGGAGGGCCCGCCGGGGCCGACCGGCTCTCCTCGCGGTCCAACGGCGGCCTGCCGCCGTGGATTCGTTGCGACGGTGCGCCGCGGTCCAGTGGTGTGCGTTCCCCGACCGAGTGGGACCCTCTGGCTGCCGGCATTCGCTGCTCCCCCTTGCGCCCGCAGGTCGTTCGGGCGTTTCAACTCTAAAATATCCGGATTTCGTGAAGAGAAATGGAGCGTAAATTCGCTCACGAGTGATCCGAGAGTAAGGCCAAGCGGTGGAGAGAGGGAATACGGAAAGTTTCGGAACGGTTGGCGGAAATTAACACGCGGGTGTTCGGCGGGAAGTGGTCCGGTAGTGCTGGGTCAGGAAATTGTCCCCCTCGTCCAGGATTTCCGTTAAGTCATTCCGATTGGGCTCGGTCGGTCATGAGCGTAACTGAGGGGGTTGCTCACCGAGTATCATTTACTCAATGAATGTGTTTCATTTACTTTCCCTTTACTTGTGTTCAGATCGTGACACCGTTTGGGCACGCCACATGAGGGGAAGGGGGCAGGGGAACAATTCCGGCGCGCGCCCACCCCGGCCGGCCGTGGACAGACGGGCCGCTTCAGCCCGGCAGGACGATCGCGGTCAGGACGAAGCCGTGTCCCACGGTCCAGCGCCCCGAGAACGTGCCGTGACGGTGCCCGGCCACATCGGGACCAGGCACCAGGAGCCGCGCCGAGAACGTGCCCGCGACGGGGTCGAAGTCGAGCTCCGCCTCCGTGAAGTCGAGCTCGCGCCGGGTCAGCGGATACCAGGTCTTGAACACCGACTCCTTGGCGCTGAACAGCAGCCGGTCCCAGTGCACGTCCGGGCGTTGCCGGGAGAGTCCGGCGAGCGCGGCCCTCTCGCGCGGCAGGGAGACGACCTCCAGGATGCCGTCGGGCAGGGGCAGATTCGGTTCCGCGTCGATGCCCAGTGACGCGGCGAACCCGGTGCGGGCGACCGCCGCCGCACGGAAACCGGTGCAGTGGGTCATGCTGCCGGTCACGCCGGCCGGCCAGTCGATCGCGCCCCGCTTCCCCGGCACCAGGGGTACCGGGGGCATGCCGAGCTTGTCCAGGGCGCGGCGGGCGCACAGCCGGACGGTGGTGAACTCGGCGCGGCGGTGCGGTACCGAACGGGCGATCACCGCCGTCTCCGCCGGGAAGAGCCCGCGGCCGTCCGCGGGCGACAGATCGCCGAACACGCTCACGGCGGCCACGTCCGGGGGCAGTACGGCGTCGATCATGCCGTGTGCTCCGGTGCGGGGACCGGCAGGATCTGACGCAGCGGCGAGCGGGGAGGCCGGGAACGCCACTCCCTCGGGTACCCGATCGACACCTCTTCGAAGCGGACGCCGTCGTGCCAGGTGACCCGTGGGATATGGAGGTGGCCGTAGACGACGGCGGCCGCCCGGAAGCGCAGGTGCCAGTCCGCGGTCAGCTCCGTGCCGCACCACTGGGCGAACTCGGGATACGTCAGGATCCGCGTGGGGTCACGCACCAGCGGATAGTGGTTGACCAGGACCGTACGGTGCCCCGGGTCGACGGCCGCGAGCCGTTCCTCGGTGAGGGCGACCCGAGCCCGGCACCAGGCGTCACGCGACGGGTACGGGTCGGGGTGGAGCAGGTACTCGTCGGTGCACACCACCCCTGCCGCGTGGGCGACGCGCAGGGACTCCTCCTTCGTGTGGGTCCCGGGAGCGCGGAAGGAGTAGTCGTACAGGACGAACAACGGGGCGACGGTGACGGGTTCCTCGCCGCCGTGCCAGACCGGGTAAGGGTCCTCCGGGGACAACACGCCCAGCTCCCGGCACAGTTCGACCAGGGACTCGTATCGTTCCGCGCCGCGCAGAGTGACCGGGTCGGCGGGATGGGTCCACAGCTCGTGGTTGCCGGGAGCCCAGACGACCTGGCGGAATCGCTCCGAGAGGAGTTTCAGCGCCCAGGCGATGTCCTCGAACTTCTCGCCGACGTCACCTGCGACGAGCAGCCAGTCGTCGTCGGACTCCGGCCGGATCGACTCGGTGATGCGCCGGTTCTCCGTATGGGTGACGTGCTGGTCGCTGAGCGCGAACAGCTTTCCGGGGGTCACGGAGGTCAGTCCTTCCATCGCGTTGAAGCCGGTTGATCGGACCGGTTCGGCCGATCGGGCTGCCCCGGCCGGCCGGACCGCTTCGGCTCATCAGACCGCTTCGGCCGTGGAGACCGCAAGGTGGAGGTCGACCGGAAGGTCCTGCCGACGCGTGATGTTGAGCTTGCGGTAGACGCGCGTCAGGTGCTGCTCGACGGTGCTGACGGTGATGTGCAGCTTCAGGGAGATCTCCCGGTTGGTGTAGCCGCTCGCCGCGAGAGTGGCCACCCGGCGCTCGGAGTCGCTGAGCTTCGTGTCGAGATCGGAGCGGAACTCCTCCGGGGCGCCGCGCCGGCGCATCCGGTCCTCCGGGCCGAGCTCCGGGCTGAACTCCTCGCACAGCGTCTCGGCACCGCACTCCCGGGCCAGGTTCCAGGCCCTGCGGATCACCGCGTCCGCACGGGCAGGCTCGGCGACCGCCCGCAGGGCGCGGCCCAGCTCCGCGAGTGAACGGGCCAGCTCCACCCGGTCGCCGGACCGGCCGAGCTCGTCGACCGACTGATTGAGCAGGGTGAGCCGCTGGCGCGGATCCGAGGTCACCGCGCGTAGACGCAGGCTGATTCCGCGCACCCAGGGCCGGCGCGCGTCCGGGTCGGCGAACTGCTGCTCCACGAGCGTCCTGGCCCGCTGGGTCTCACCGAGCCGGAACAGTACGTCGGCCGCGTCCGTGCGCCAGGGCAGCATCGCCGGCCGGTCCACGCCCCAGCTCCTGGCGAGCCGGCCCGCTTCCAGGAAGTCGCCCAGGGCGGCGTGAAGCTGATGCGTCGCCATCAGGTAGAGGCCGCGGGCGCGCAGGTAGGAGAGGCCGTGGGTGCTCTTGAACAGCGTGTCCGAGACGGGCTGGTGGAGCTGGCGCGCGACTGCCGCATGGTCCCCCATGAGGGTGCGCGCACGGATCAGGGTGGCGGTCGGGCTCCCGACGAACGCGCTGCTGCTCTGCTCCGGCAGGCAGTCGAGCGCCCGGCACGCGTACTCCTCGGCGGCGTGCAGATCGCTCAGGCGCAGCAGTACCGCCGCGAGAGCCGAGGAGAACAGGGCCTGCCAGGCGGGGGCCTTCTGCCGCTCGGCCTCGGCGATCAGCTCGCGGCAACAGGCGGCGGCCTGCTCCGGGTGACCGAAGTAGGCGAGGGAGCGCAGCGCCCGCATGACCGGTTCCAGCGTGTCGTCGGTGAGGACCGTCGTACGCAGGAAGCGTTCGGCGGCCGTGGTCTCCGTGCCGCTCTCGGTGCCGGGCGCGAGCCGTCCCTCCCCGGGCACTCGCGGAATCTCGGCCCGGGAGCCGGGCGCCCCGGCGTCCTCGTCCGGGCGGGGGCCGAATCCGGTGCGGTCCTGGCCCCCGGTGCTGCTCGCCACGGTCTCCCGGAGGATCCTGGACATCACCTCTCCCGCCTCGGCGACCCGGCCCTGGCAGGTGAGGAGTTCGGCCAGCGGTGCGAGGCGTTCCGCGGCCAGGCGGCCGGCGCGGAGCACTGCGAGCGGAGCGGACAGGTGCTTCTCCGCCCGTCCCGGGTTGACCCGCCAGGTGACGGCCGCGAGCCGGGTCTTGATGTCGGCCCGCTGCTGCTCGTCACGGCTCAGTTCATGGGCGAGTTCGAGTGCTTGGGTGGCCCGGGCAGGGTTGCCGTGCGTCAGCAGGTCCTCGGTGGCCTCCCGCAGCACGTCCACGGCCCAGGGGAGGGCGGTGAGCGATCCGCCCAGCTGGGCTGCGGTGAGCAGGTGTCCGGAAACCCGGGTGACGGATTCGCCCTCGGCGTACAGGAGTTCGCCGGTGCGCAGATGCAGGCCGGCCAGCACATGGGCCGGGACCTGATCGAGGACCGCCCTCTGGGTGTGCGGGTGCGGGAATCGGTGACCGCTGAGGATGCCGGAGGCGGACAGGGAAGCGACCGACTGCGCGGCGGTGAACGCCGGGACGCCCAGGAGTCTGCCGGCCCGTTCCGGGGTGTAGGCGTCGCCCAGCACGGCGAGCGCCGCTCCGAGGTCGAGCATGCGCGGTCCGCTGTGCCGCAGGCACGTCAGGACCGCCTGTCCGAACAGCCCGCCCTGCTCGGGGCGGAAGGCATCGGTGGTGGCCGGCGCGGAACGGTACTCCTCCAGGAGGGCGCGCAGCAGCAGCGGGTTGCCCCCGCTGATCGCGTGCAGCTCGCCCGAGAGCGCCTCGCGCGGTGTGGGGCCGGGGGAGCTGGCCGCGACGCGCCGGCACCCCTCGGGGGTGAGCCGCCGCAGCCGGATGCGCCGCACGTTGCGGCTGCGCAGCAGCTCCGTACCGAACGAGGCGTCCTGGCTGTCCTGGTGCAAGGGCGTCGTGAGCACCAGCAGCATCCGGGTGGCGCGGCTGTGCCGGACGATGTGCTGGAGATAGCGCAGGGAGGCACTGTCCGCGTGCTGCACGTCGTCGACGGAGATCACGACCGGAGTCGTACTGCTCAGCCGCTCCAACGCCGCCTGGAACTCGCGCATCGCGCTGACCTGAGGTTCTCCGTCCGGTGTGGCGGAGACCTCGGGGAGCGCGCCGGGCGGTGCGTCTCCGGTCAGCTGTCGCATCAGGCCCAGGGACAGATCCCGTTCGGTCGGTGAACCGAACGCCCGCAGGATCAGGTCGTCCGCGGCGGCCCATTCGGCGAGGGAGTCGATGAGTTCACTCTTGCCGCATCCCGCGGCTCCCTCGATGACGACGATGCGGGCCGCGCCGCCCCGGCACTCACCGAGTGCGGTGCGCAACGCCCTGACTTCCAGCTCTCTTTCGGCAAATTCCACAGTGTCCCCCGAACCCATGCTGCGCTCCGACCTGTCCCGCATTGGGAAAACGCTTTGATGGAACGTGTGTGGCGTATATGGAACGCGTGTGCGTACGCTACACGCCTATGAGTGTGGCGCACGCTCGACGCATCCTCTAGTGGCCACAAGCTGCACGCTCGGCGAAGCGGCGGCATGTTCGGCATCCACTGGTCAACGCTTAGCCGTTCCAAGGCAGTTGGGTCGGTCTAAGATGCCCGGACGGCTTCGAGGCAAGGGTGGTGCTGTGGGTCACCGTGAAGATCTCCTGGAAGGCGCGAAGCGCTGTCTGCTGGAGAAGGGCTTCGCCCGAACGAGCGCCCGGGACATCGTGGCGGCATCCGGAACCGCCCTGGCGTCCATCGGGTACCACTACGGTTCCAAGGACGCCCTGCTGGTTCAGGCCTACGTGCAGGCGATGCAGGAGTGGGCGGACGAGTTCGGTCCGGGCACCGCGATCGGGGCCGATCTCGAATCCGCGTCGTCGCCGATCGAGCGCTTCGAGCTGGTCTGGAACCGCATCGTCGAGATCTTCCCCGAGCGCAAACCCCTCTGGGCGCTGAGCGTGGAGGTCGCCGTGCATGCGGAGGACCTGCCGCAGATGCGCGAAGGTCTCTCCAGGGCCCAGCCGTTCGGCTGGTCGGCGCTGGTGGCGCTCTTCCATGGCGTGGACGAGAGCGAGGTCGACGAGCAGATGGCGGTCACCCTCGGCCGGTTCTACGCCGCCCTGCTCAACGGTGTGATGTCGCTGTGGCTGTTCTCACCGGAGACCGCGCCCTCGGGGCGTGACCTGGCCGAGGCGATGAGGGCGATCCTGGTACTCCATCAGGGTGCCGCGGCCGGTGCGGGCCCGGCTGTCTGAACGGGGCGGGCCGCAACGGGCGGGAAGGGGCGGTGGGCCGGCGCCCGGCGGCGCGGGCCCCGCGTCGCCGCCGGCTCAGGGCTCGTCGCGGACCAGGCCGGCGTCCCGCAGTTCGCTGACCCAGATGTCCATGTCGGTACGGGTGTTCTCCGGGTCCGTGCACCACAGTTCGGCCAGCATCTCGGCCGCCGGGCCGAGTTGGCCGTTGTGCTGGCGCAAGGCGATCCACATGGCTGCGGCGACGGGGCTGCACCGGTAACTGGCGCCGTCCGCCGCGGTGAGGAATTCGAGGTACCCGTCCTCGGTGACGCGTGACGTGACGCCGTTCTCTGGTCGTACCGGCACTCTGGCCTCCGTAGTCGATAGCCGGTCGGTGACGGCCAACCATGGGAAGGAGGCGTGACCGTATACACGGGGCGGGGATGGGGGTGTCTGTCCGGGCGGGGTGTTTGCGGGTTCCGACCGGGACTGCCTCGCACATCGGCTCTTGAGGGCGGACTGCCCGATGCCGCGATAGACGTTAGTCTAGTACGGTCGTCTAGATTCTGGTGAGGGAAGCACAACTCTGTCCGGAATGCATTGCCCGGTACATGAAGTACGCCTGCCCCGGAGGTGATTCCGGGGCAGGCGGGAGCGGTTCCGGGGAGGGATGCCGGCCGTCGGCGTCCCGTACGGGAATCACCCGGGTGTGACCGGGAGGGAAGGGCGGACGGAGCGCCGCTCCCCGCCGTTCACGTTCCGACCGTCAGCGCGCTCGTGCGGGCGCGGATCAGGTCGAGGACCGGGGACACTTGGGAGTCGAGGAAGAAGTGGCCGCCGGGGAACACCTTCAGCTCGAACGAGCCCGTGGTGTGCTCGCGCCACGCAGCCGCCTCGTCGACCGTCACCTGCTGATCGGTGTCACCGACGAGCGCCACGACGTCCAGACCGAGCGGCGGCCCCGGCCGGTAGCGGTAGGTCTCCGCGGCCTTGTAGTCGCTGCGGATCGCCGGAAGGATCATGCGCAGGATCTCGGGATCGCCGAGCACCGCGGCGTCCGTGCCGCTCAGCTGGGTGATGTCGGCGATCAGGCGGTCGTCGTCCGCCAGATGCACGCGCTCGTCGCGCACCCGGGAGGGTGCCCGGCGGCCGGAGGCGAACAGCGTCCCCGGTGAGGTCCCCGCGGCCTCCAGCCGGCGGGCCACCTCGAACGCGAGCGTGGCTCCCATGCTGTGGCCGAACAGGGTCAGGGGCAGGTCCTTCCAGGGGCCCAGCTCCTCCACGACCAGATCGGCGAGTTCCTCGATGTCCTCGACGCAGGGTTCCTGCCTCCGGTCCTGGCGGCCCGGGTACTGGATCGCGAGAACGTCGATCGCCGGGGACAGCGCACGGGCCACCGGGAAGTAGTAGGTGGCCGATCCGCCCGCGTGCGGGAAGCAGACCAGGCGGGTGCGTGCCCCGGGGGCCGGATGGAAACGCCGGATCCAGGGTCCGGTCTCCCGTGAGTCGTCCCTCATCAGTGCTCTACATCCTTCTTCTGCGGCTGTGACTGCGGCTGTGACTGCGGCTGTGACTGCGGCTGTGGTCGTCGGGTCGGGTCCGGCGGGGGCCGGCGCCCTCGTCTCATCGCGCCGCCCAGCTTCCGGGGGGCCGGTAGTGCAGCGGCGTGTTCTGCCAGGGGGCCACGCCCCGCCCGGCTTCCGGGCGGTCCGCCGGAGCGCGGCGCAGGCTCAGCAGCGCGGCGGTCACCGCGGCGATCTCCTCGGCGGACGGCGCACCACCGAGGAAGCGCAGCACCGGTCCGGCGTGGTCCGGGTCCGCGGCTCCGGACACGGGGGAGCAGGGGGCAGTGGTCATGGGTTCGGTCACTCCTCACAGGACTCAGGTCGGGGGGTTGCCGTGCTTGCGGGCCGGGACGGGCGCGTCCTTGGTCCGCAGCATCGCCAGGGAACGCACCAGCACCGCGCGGGTCTCGGCCGGATCGATCACGTCGTCGACCAGGCCGCGCTCGGCCGCGTAGTACGGGTGCATCAGCTCCTGCTGGTACTCCTTGATCCGCTGCTCGCGAGCCGCCGCGGGATCCGGCGCGGCGGCGATCTCCCGGCGGAAGACGATGTTCGCCGCGCCCTCCGCGCCCATCACCGCGATCTCGTTGGTCGGCCACGCGAAGGACAGGTCGGCTCCGATGGAACGCGAGTCCATCACGATGTACGCCCCGCCGTACGCCTTGCGCAGGATGACCTGGACGCGGGGGACGGTCGCGTCGCAGTAGGCGTAGAGCAGCTTCGCGCCGTGCCGAATGATGCCCTGGTGCTCCTGGTCGGTGCCCGGCAGGAAGCCGGGCACGTCGACGAGGGTGATCAGGGGGATGCTGAACGCGTCGCAGGTCTGGACGAACCGCGCCGCCTTCTCCGAGGCGTGGATGTCCAGCACTCCGGCCTGCGACGCGGGCTGGTTCGCCACGATGCCGACCGTGTGGCCGTCCAGCCGGGCGAGCGCACAGATGATGTTGGTGGCCCACTGGGCGTGGACCTCGAAGAAGTCCTCGTCGTCGACGATCTCCCGGATCACCGCGCGCATGTCGTACGACTGGTTGGCATGATGCGGAACCAGGCTCAACAGCGCTTCGCACCGCCGGTCCGCGGGGTCGTCGGTCGGTGCCTCGGGCGGGAGTTCGCGGTTGTTCGCGGGCAGCAGGGAGAGCAGGTGCCTGACTTCGTCCAGGCACTCCGCCTCGTCGTCGTACACGAAGCCGGCCGCGCCGGAGACCGTCCCGTGGACCTCCGCCCCACCGAGCTGCTCGTGCGTCACGCGTTCGTTCGTGACGGCCTGGACCACATCCGGCCCGGTGATGTACATCTGCGAGATGTCCCGCACCATGAAGACGAAATCGGTGAGCGCCGGCGAGTAGGTGGCACCACCCGCGCACGGCCCGAGGATCACGCTGATCTGGGGGATCACCCCGGAGGCCCGCACATTGCGGCGGAAGATCCCGCCGTATCCGGCGAGCGCCGTCACGCCCTCCTGGATCCGGGCCCCGGCACCGTCGCTCAGCCCCACCAACGGCGCGCCGGACGAGATCGCCAGGTCCATCACCTTGTGGATCTTCTGCGCGTGCGCCTCGCCCAGCGAGCCACCGAAGACCCTGAAGTCATGCGCGTACGCGAACACCGTACGTCCGTGCACCAGGCCCCATCCGGTGATCACCCCGTCCCCGCTCGGCCGCCGGTGCTCCAGGCCGAAGCCCGTGGACCGATGCCGCCGCAGCGACTCCACCTCCTGGAACGTCCCCGCGTCGAAGAGCAGCTCCAGCCGTTCGGGGGCGGTCAACTTGCCCCGTGCGTGCTGCTGTTCCGTGGAGCGCGGGCCCATCCCCTCGCGCGCCGCCCTCTTCAGCTCCGCCGCCTGCGCCACCAGTGAGCGCAGATCGGGCTGGGACTCCGGGGCGTTGTCACCACCGTTGTTCGACGGGGCGTCCTGAATCACTGTCATGGTCCCACCCATCCAAGGCTCGACGGTGCGCGGTGGATGCTCGCACCGGCGCCGGAATCGGGATAACCGTCCCTCATTGAAGACCCGGTGCGATCCCCGTGCCCTCCCCTAAGTTGTCCGGCACCCCCCTAAGGGCTGTCCCGACAGCCGTCGCCCTCTCGCGGCCCCCACCCGCCGGCCCGGCCGCTCCGGACCCAGGACCCTTAGGGGCTCTACGGGGCCTCGCCGGGTGGAGGCGAAGTGCCTTTACACCGCCTGGTCGACGAGGTGTCCGGTGTCCAGTGCGGCCTGCTGTCAACGGAATTGGGACCCGGGAACCTTAGGGGTTTTGGCGGCGGCGGGCAGACCTCAGCCTGGATCCCGACCGGTTCGGAAACGAAGCGCCCGACGGGCTGATCGCTCAGGGAACGACGTGCTGAAGGGCAGGACACCATGAGACACGACTTCCGCACCGGCGGTGCGCTGGTCTTTCCCGGCATGAGCCCCACGCGCTTCCAGGACTCGGCCAAGTTCATGCTGATCAACCCGGTGGCCCGGCGGCTCGTCGCCGAGGCCGACGACGCGCTCGGCTACTCGCTCGTCGACCGTTACCGCGACACCGAAGGTGACTACAGCGAATACGCCCAGGTCGCCTTCCTCGTCAACTGCCTGGCCCTCGCCGCCTGGGCGCAGGACCGGTTCGACCCGCAGCCCGGGCTCTGCGTCGGCCCCAGCTTCGGCGGCAAGACCGCGGCGGCCCACACGGGCGTCCTGGACTTCGCCGACGCGGTCCGCCTGACCGCCGGCTGGGCCAGGCTCCTGGAGTCCTGGTTCGCCGAGAACCACCGCGATGTCGTCACCCACTCCTTCACGCGCGTCCCGGGCTCCGAACTGGACCGGGTGCTCGCCGAACTCGACGAGCGCGGTGAGTGGTACGAGATCGCCTGCCACGTCGACGAGGACTTCTACATGGTGTCGTTGCGCGAGTCCGTGCTGGAGTGGCTCGGCAAGCGGCTGCGTTCGGTGGGCGGGCTGCCGCTGTACACGATGCGGCCGCCCATGCACGCGAGCGTCTTCGCCCCTCTGCGCCGGCGGGCCGAGGAAGAGCTCTTCGCCCCGCTGACCTTCCACGATCCCCGGATACCGGTCGTCGCCGACCAGGACGGCACCCTGCTGACCACGGGCGACCAGGTCCGCACCATGCTGCTGGACGGCTTCGTCCGTCCGGTCCGTTGGCCCGCCGTCGTCGACGCCCTGCGCCGCAACGGCGTCGGCAAGCTGTACGTCGCAGGCCCCGACAGCCTCTTCGGCCGCGTTCCCGTCACCACCGGGAACTTCGACGTCGTCGCCGTGGACCCGAGGACGGCGCTCCAGCCCGTCCGCCGCAGCCTGGCCGCCTGAGGCGAGGCCCGGTCACCCCGGACCCGACGCACCTCCGGTGGGACGCGCCCAGGCCGGCGCCGCGCCCCTGCCGCCTCCATCAGGACCGGCCGAGGACTTTCGAGCGAGAGGTACACCATGACCCTTCTGACCAGGACCGACCTGGGATTTGCCTATCTGCACCTGACCGGGTCGGTCTGGCAGGAGCCGGTGCGGTACACGCTGGAGGAACGGCTGGCGGCGCTGGCCGAGAACAACTGCGTCTCGATGGGAATGAGCGTCGAGGAGCTGGAGGCGTTCCTCGCCGACCACTCGGCGGACAAGCTGCGTGGCCTGCTCTCCGAGTACGGGGTCCGGCTGCACGAGCTGGAGGTCCTGTTCGGCTGGAACGCCGGACCGGAGGAGAGCGGCCCCGCCCTGGAGTCGGAAACCCGTCTCTTCGAGCTGGCGGGGCTGGCCGGCATTCCCGCAGTCAAGTCCTGCGCCGTCTACCCGACCGGCGTGGAGATGCCGCCCACCGAGGTCCTCGCCGAGCGCTTCGGCGCGATGTGCGACCGCGCGGCCGCACGTGGGCTGAACGTCTCCCTCGAAGCGATGGCCGTGATGCCCGGCTTCACCTACCAGGTCGCCTCCGACGTCATCGTCGCCGCCGACCGCCCCAACGCCGGTCTGCTCATCGACATGTGGCACCTCTTCCGTGACCCGACGGGCGTCGGCTCGGTCGATCAGCTCACGGGCGCGCAGATCGCGGGCGTGGAATTCGGCGACGCCCCGCGCACCCCGTCCCCCGACGTCATGAACGAGGTACTCAGCGGCCGCCTGCTGCCCGGTGACGGCGATTTCGACATCACCGGACTGCTGCGCACGCTGGACGCCAAGGGCGTCGACGTCACCCCGTCCGTGGAGGTCCTCTCCGCCGACCTGCGCGACCTGCCGCTCAGCGAGAACATCGCCCGCACCGCCGCCGCCGTGCGCGCCGCCCTCGAGAAGGCCCGTGGCTGAGTGCGCCACCCCCACCCACCGAGCGCAGAGACCTCTGGAGAAGGAACCATGTCCGATCTCGTCGACGCATGTCCGCACGCCCAGCCCCGCCCCTTCCCCCTGGAGCGCACCGGCTGCCCCCTGGACCCCGCACCGGAGTACGCGGTGCTGCGGGAGACCGAGCCGGTCTCCCGGGTCAAGCTCAGGTTCAACGGCCGTGAGGCCTGGCTCCTCACCCGGTACGAGGACGTCCGGCAGATGCTGGTCGACCCCCGGTTCAGCTCCAACATGGCCGACCCCGGCTACCCGCTCCAGTTCCACTTCCCCATGGAACTGCTCGGCAAGGTCAAGCCCGCGCTGCTCCACATGGACCCGCCGGAGCACACCGCGCACCGCATGATGCTGATGCCGGAGCTCAGTGTGAAGCGCGTCGAGGCGATGCGGCCGCGCACCCAGGAGATCGTCGACGAGTGCATCGACGCGATGCTGGAGCGGGGCGGCCCGGTCGACCTGGTGTCCATGCTGTCGATGCCCGTGCCGTCCATCGGCATGTGCGAGCTGACCGGCGTCCCGCACGAGTCGCGCGACCTGTTCCACCGCTGGGTCACCCTCCTCGTCACCCAGGGCAGCGCCGAGGAGCACGCCACGGCCAATGCCGAGGTCGAGGTGCTCCTCTACGAGCTCATCGCCGAGCGCCAGAAGAACCCCGGGGACGACCTGATCAGCAGTCTGCTCCAGCGCAACGGGGAGAAGAACGAGCTGGAACCGGCCGACATCAGCGCACTCGTACGGGCCATGATCGCCGCCGGCCACGAGAGCACCGTCAACGGCATCTCCATCGGCGCCCTCGTTCTCCTCCAGCACCCCGAGCAGGCCGACTGGCTCCGCGAGCACCCCGAGCTGTCGGGCCAGGCCGTCGACGAGCTGTCGCGCTACTCCAGCATCTCCGATCACGGCACCGTCCGCGTCGCGCTGGAGGACGCCGAGATCGGCGGCCAGCTGATCCGCAAGGGCGAGGGCGTCATCTGCTCGCTCTCCGCCTCCAATCACGACCCGGCGGTCTTCAAGGACCCCAACACCCTGGACCTGACCCGCCGCGAGGCACGCCACAACGTGGCGTTCGGCTTCGGACGCCACCAGTGCGCGGGCCAGATGCTCGTCCGCATGCAGCTGGAGGTCGTCTTCACGACCCTGCTGCGGCGCATCCCCGGACTGCGTCTCGACGCGGCCCTGGGCGAACTGCCCTTCAAGGCCAACGCCCTCATCGACGGCGTCCACGAGCTGCCGGTGACCTGGTAAAGGAGTTTTCCATGCGTGTGATCGTCGACAAAGAGCGTTGTGTCGCGGCCGGTTCCTGTGTGATCACCTCGCCCGCCGTCTTCGACCAGAACGACGAGGACGGCAAGGTCGTACTGCTGATCGAGACCCCGGACGAGAAGCTGCGCGAGGAAGTCCTGGAGTCCGTCAACGTGTGCCCGGTCGCGGCGCTGAGCGTCGCCGACTAGCTCCTCTCGTTTGGGATTCGACCACCCCCCCCGGAAGCCGGGGCACGGGCCCACCCCCTCCGGGCCCGTGCCCCGGCCGCACCGGGGTCTCACCACCCCGAAGAGCCCGGCCCCGTCGCGCGACGGCGTGGCCCGCTCGCCACCCACTCCCGAAAGCGACGTTGGAACCGTGGAGAATCCGAACACCACCTGCGCGCCGACGGCGCACGGGAACGGCGGGACGGTCCATTCCCTGCTCGACGACGCGGCCGCGGACACCCCGGACGGGCAGTGTCTGCGCGACGCCGCCGGTGAGGTGACGTACCGGCGGATGGCCGAACTCAGTCACGGCTTCGCCGTCTGGCTCAGCGAGCAGGGCGCGGCACGCGGTGACCGGCTGCTCGTGCAGATCCCCAGCCGGCGCGAGCTCGTGGCCATGGTCTACGGGGCCTCGCGCCTCGGTGTGATCCTGGTACCGCTCAACCCCGCGATGAAGGAGTACCACCTCCGGTCCGTCATCGAGGACGCCGAACCCTCCCTGATCATCGGCGACGGCCCCACCACCGAGGTCCTCGGCCGGGCCGCCGCTCTCCCCGTGCACGACCTCACGGCGATCTGGCCGCACGTCGAGGAGGCCGCGGGACGCCCGGCGCCCCCGCCCCTCGGCATCAGCGCGGACGACACCGCGTTCCTCGTCTACACCTCCGGCAGCACCGCCGCCCCCAAGGCGGTCGTGTGCCCGCACGCGCAGGTCACCTTCGCCTCCCGCGCCATCCAGGAGGTGCTGGGCTACCGCCCCGACGACGTCGTCTTCTGCCGCTTCCCGATCTCCTGGGACTACGGCCTGTACAAGGTGCTGCTCGCCTGCCTCGGACGCTCCCAACTGGTCCTGGACGGCGGCGAGTCCGACCTCGTACTGCTGCGGCGGATGCGCGAGACCGGTGCCACCGTGGTCCCCATCGTGCCGTCGCTGGCCACGATGATCGGCACCCTCGCCGCGCGCGACGCCCAGGACCCGCCCCCCGTGAGGATGTTCACCAACACCGGCGCGGCGCTTCCCGACCACGCGGTCACCGCCCTGCGCGAGGCGTTCCCCGGAGTGCAGGTGGTCCGCCAGTTCGGCCAGACCGAGTGCAAGCGCGTCAGCATCATGCCGCCGGACGAGGAACACCAGCGCCCCGGGTCGGTGGGGCTGCCGCTCCCCGGCACCACCGTCCTGATCCTCGACGCCGAGGGCCGGCCCCTCCCGGCGGGCGAGACCGGCGAGATCGTCGCCGCGGGACCGCACGTCATGCCCGGCTACTGGCGTCGCCCCGAACTCTCGGCGCGCACCTTCCGCCCCGACCCGGACAGCGGGGCGCTGCGGCTGCACACCGGCGACTACGGCCGGCTCGACGAGGACGGCTACCTCTACTTCGAGGGCCGCCGCGACGACATGTTCAAGCGCAAGGGCATCCGGATGAGCACGGTGGAGATCGAGGCCGCCGCCATGGACATACCCGGCGTGCGCACCGCCACGGCGCTGCCGCCCACCGACACCCGCGACCTGGTCATCTTCGCCGAGACGGATCTGGCTCCCCACACCGTTCTCAAGGAACTGGCCGAGCGTCTGGAGTCGGCCAAGGTGCCCGCCCTGTGCCGCGTCCTGGACGAACTGCCGCTGAGCCTGCACGGGAAGAACGCCCGGCAGGCACTGACCGAGATGATCGACGGGGAAGGGCGATGAGCCGATACCAGGCACTGGCCGAACGCTTCGGCACACCTCTGTACGTGTACGACCTCGACGAGGTCGACGCGGCACGTCAGCAGCTGCTCGAAGCCCTGCCCGAGGAGTTCACCCTCTTCTACGCCCTCAAGGCCAACCCGCACCCGGACCTGGTCCGGGCCCTGCGCGAGGGCGAAGGCCGCCACTGCCGGCCCGAGATCAGCTCCACCGGCGAACTGGAGTCCGCCCTCGCCGCAGGGTTCCGCGGCGAGGACTGCCTCTACACCGGCCCCGGCAAGACCCCGGGCGAGCTGGCCGAGGCGATCCGGCTGGGAGTCCGCGTCTTCTCCACCGACTCGGTCTCCGACGTCCGCCACGTGGCCGACGCGGCCCTGGCGAACGGTGCGACCGCCGACTGCCTGCTGCGCGTCAACAGCGCCACCGCCAGCGCCACCAGCAGCATCCGGATGACCGGCACCCCCTCGCAGTTCGGCTTCGACAGCGAGACCCTGGCCGGTGTCCTCCCCGAACTGCGCACGATCGCGGGCATCCGCATCACGGGGATGCACTTCTTCCCGCTGAGCAACGCCAAGGACGAGGAGAGCCTCGTCGGCGAGTTCCGGCACACCATCGAGCTGGCCGCCCGCCTCCAGGACGAACTGGACCTCCCCCTGCGCTTCCTCGACATCGGCGGAGGCTTCACCGTGCCCTACGCCGTTCCCGGTGGCCGGGGCGCGTACCCCAAGCTGCGCGGCGAACTCGCGGCCGCGCTGGACACGCACTTCCCCCAGTGGCGGACCGAGGGCCCCGAGCTCGCCTGCGAGTCGGGCCGCTACCTCGTCGGGGCGAGCGGCACGCTGGTCGCCTCGGTCAGCAACGTCAAGGTCAGCCGCGGCCGCAAGTTCGTCATCCTCGACGCGGGCATCAACACCTTCGGCGGCATGTCGGGCCTCGGCCGGCTGCTGCCCGTCGCCGTCGGGACCGAATCGGGGGAGTGCGTCGAATCCGCCAGTCTGGTGGGCCCGTTGTGCACCCCCGGTGACATCCTCGGCCGCGAGATAGACCTGCCGGCCCTCGCCCCGGGCGATCTGGTGACGATCCCCAACGCCGGTGCCTACGGGCCGACCGCCAGCCTGCTGATGTTCCTGGGCCGCCCGGCCCCCACGGAGGTGGTGGTGCGGGGCGACACGGTGCTGTCCGTCTCCCGGATCGAGCACAGCCGCTCCTACGCGGCCGTGGACGGAACGTCCGCGCGCACCGCTGCGGGAGAGGCGGAGTGAGCGCCGGCCTGATGCACGGCGCCACGGACACCGTGAGCCCGGCGGGCGGCCGACGCGGCACCGTGGTCGTCACGACCGTGGCCTCCGACTCGCACACCTGGAACCTCGTCTTCCTCCAGCTGCTCATCGAGGAGCTGGGCTACGAGGTCATCAACCTCGGCCCGTGCGTCCCGGACCAGGTCCTCATCGACGCCTGCCGGGAGACGGCCCCCGACCTGGTGGTGATCAGCAGCGTCAACGGGCACGGCCACCAGGACGGCCTGCGCGTCATCGACGCGCTGCGCGCCTGCGGTGAACTGGCCTCGACCCCGGTGGTCATCGGCGGCAAGCTCGGCGTCGCGGGGCAGCAGAGCGACGCGGCGATCGGCGAGCTGATGTCCGCCGGATTCGATGCCGTCTTCGACGACTCCTCCACCACCACGCGGGAGTTCAGCCGGTTCGTCGGCGCGCTGCCCGCGGCCGCCCGTCCCCTGGAACGTACCGAGGTCGTGGCGTGAGACCGGGCGCGCACCCGCTCCGGCGGACGGCCGAGGGCGCGCGCCCGGTGGACTTCGGAGCCTTCGTCCGCGCGAGAAGCCGGACCGGCGACCTGGTGGTCCAGCCCCGCATGGGGTTCAGCGACCCCGGCACCATGCGCGCGGGGCTGGCCGCCACCCGCGCCGCCGACGCCACGACGGTCGGCACCATCACCCTCGACAGCTATACGAGGGTCGGTGAACTCGCCTCCGTGGACTCGGCCCTGAGATCCGGTGCGAAGCTCAACGGATACCCCATCGTCACCTACGACCGGGCCGTGACCGGGCAGGTCCTCGCGGGCATCAGGGACGAGACGTTCCCGGTCCAGGTCAGGCACGGATCGGCGGTTCCCGGGGACATCTTCGCCGCGCTGCGCAGGACGCTGATCAATGCCACGGAGGGCGGCCCCGTCTCCTACTGCCTCCCCTACGGACGGACTCCGCTGGACGAGTCCGTACGGAACTGGGTCCGCTGCACCGAGGATTTCGCGCAGCTGCGGGAATCGGGAGTGGAACCCCATCTGGAGACGTTCGGCGGCTGCATGCTGGGCCAATTGTGCCCACCCAGTCAGCTGGTGGCGATCAGTCTGCTCGAAGCGCTGTTCTTCTGCCAGCACGGAATACGCAGTGTGTCGCTCAGTTATGCCCAGCAGACCCATCCGGGCCAGGACCGGGAAGCGGTCGCGGCTCTGCGGAGGCTCTGCGGCGAATTGCTTCCGACACCCAACTGGCACGTGGTCATCTACGCCTACATGGGCGTGTACCCGACCACGGACGAGGGGGCCTACCGGCTGCTCGACGAGGCGGCACGGCTCGCTGTCACCTCCGGGTCGGAGCGGCTCATCGTGAAGACCGTGGCGGAGTCCCGCCGGATCCCGACCGTCGCGGAGAACGTCGCCGCACTCGAGGCGGCGGCCCTGACCGCGAGGGCGGCGCGGGCCGGCGCCCCTGCCCCCGCCGAGTCCGACTCGCAGACATACCTGGAGGCCAGAGCGCTGATCGAGGGCGTACTCGAACTGTCCACCGACATCGGGCACGCATTCGAACTCGCCTTCAGGCAGGGGGCCCTGGACATCCCCTACTGCCTGCACCCGGACAACCACGGCCGGGCCCGCAGCTACATCGACGGCGACGGCCGGCTGCGGTGGGCAGGCATCGGGAGGCTGCCGCTGGCCGGGCTCGTCGGCCCGGCCCGCACCCGGGAGGTCACCGCGTCGGGACTGATCGCCGACCTCTCCTACGTACAAAGGGCGTTCGACAGGACGGCGCTGGAATCCGGTGGTGTCCGGGACCGTGACCGCGCGGATATCGCGCCGGCGGATTCCGGTTCCTCTTAGGGGGGCTCTAGGGGCTGTGCGCGGCCCTTCGCCTTCATAGCGTGACCCGCAGTGGTGCGGTTCCTTGGTGAATTCAGTCCGGTGACGGGCGACAATTGTGTGGAGTGCAGATGACTGAGTCGGAAAACTTCGTCTCTGGCACCGACGGTGTGCCGGACGGGGGTACGGAGCGGCAGGCCGCACTCGTGCGTGAGCTGGAATCCCTCCCCACCTCGGAGCAGACCAGGGTGCTGCTGGACCTGGTGCGCGAGAACACCTCGGCCGTCCTGCGGCAGACCCGGCCGGACACCACACAGACCGTGGACCCGGCACGCGCCTTCCGCGAGCTGGGGCTCGACTCCGTGGCGCTGGTGGCCCTGCACGCCCGGCTGATCGCGGCCACCGGCCTCCCCCTGCCCCCTACCGTCGCCTTCGACCACCCCTCACCGGCCGCCCTCGCCGCACATCTGCGCACCGAGGCCCTGGGCCTGCCGGACCTGCCCGATCCGGTCGTCGCGCCGGGCATCGCCACCGACGACCCGATCGCCGTCGTCGGCATCGGCTGCCGTTACCCCGGTGACGTGTCGTCGCCCGAGGAGCTGTGGCGGCTGGTCGCCGACGGAACCCACATCCGCGACGACTTCCCCACCGATCGCGGCTGGAACCTGGACCGTCTCTTCGACGACGACCCCACGACCCCCGGCACCACCTACGCCCGCCACGGCGGATTCCTCTCCGGCGCGGCCGGGTTCGACGCCGACTTCTTCTCCGTCAGCCCTCGTGAAGCCCTCGCCATGGACCCGCAGCAGCGTCTCGTGCTGGAGACCGTGTGGGAGGCCGTGGAGCGGGCCGGAATCGACGCGCAGACCCTGCGCTCCAGCCGGACCGGCGTCTTCGTCGCCGCGGAGCCGCAGGAGTACGCGATGCGCCTGCACGAAGCACCTGACGGTCTGGACGGCTATCTGCTCAGCGGCAACGCGCCCAGCGTGGTCTCCGGCCGGGTCGCCTACACACTCGGCCTGGAAGGCCCCGCGCTGACCGTCGACACCGCCTGCTCGGGTTCGCTGGTCGGCCTCCACCTCGCCGTCCAGTCCCTGCGGCGCGGCGAGTGCACCCTCGCACTGGCCGGCGGGGTCGCCGTCATGGGCAGCCCCGGCGTGTTCACCGCGTTCAGCCGGCAGCGCGGTCTGGCGGCCGACGGCACCGTCAAGGCGTTCGCCGCCGCCGCGGACGGCACGGCGTTCGCGGAGGGCGCCGGCGTGTTCGTCCTGGAACGCCTCTCCGACGCCCGGGCCAACAACCACCCGGTCCTCGCCGTCGTACGCGGCACGGCCATCAACCAGGACGGGGCGTCCAACGGCCTGACCGCACCGAGCGGCCGCGCCCAGCGCCAGGTCATCCGCCAGGCACTCGCGGACGCCGGACTCACCGCGGGCGAGGTCGACGCCATCGAGGCGCACGGCACCGGCACCACGCTCGGCGACCCCGTCGAGGCCCAGGCACTGCTCGCCACCTACGGGCAGGAGCGCACCGGGGGACCGGCCTGGCTCGGTTCGGTGAAGTCCAACATCGGGCACACCCAGGCGGCGGCGGGCGCGGCCGGACTGATTAAGATGATCATGGCGATGCGTCACGGGCTGCTGCCCGCGACACTGCACGTGGACGCCCCCTCGCCCAACGTCGACTGGTCGGCGGGGGAGGTCCGGCTGCTGACCGAACCCGTGCCGTGGGAGCCCGGCGAACGCCCCCGCAGGGCCGCCGTCTCCTCCTTCGGTGTCAGCGGCACCAACGCCCACATCGTCGTCGAGGAACCGCCGGCCGAGAGCGCGCAGAGCGACGCCGAGGGTGACGGCGCCCCGGCCGACGAGGGCCGGCCGCTGCCGGCGGTTCTCTCCGCGAAGACCGAGGCCGCCCTGCGCGACCAGGCGCGGCGCCTGCTGACCCACGTCGAGAGCACCCCGGGCACCCGGCCGCTCGACCTCGCCCACTCCCTGGCGACCACCCGCTCCGCGCTGCCGCACCGCGCCGTGGTGCTCGCCGGTGACCTCACGGGCCTCCTGGACGGACTGCGCGCCGTGGCCGACGGCCGCGAACTCCCGGGCGTCCTCGCCTCGGTCACCGAAGGCGGCGGCACCGCGTTCCTCTTCACCGGTCAGGGCAGCCAGCGCCTGGCCATGGGGCGTCGGCTGTACGACGCCTACCCGGTCTATGCCAAAGCCCTCGACAACGCCATCGGCTATCTCGATCTCCAGCTCGACCGCTCCCTGTGGGACGTCCTGTTCGCCGACGAGGGCAGCCCCGAGGCGGCTCTGCTGGACCGCACCATGTACGCGCAGGCGGCCCTCTTCGCCGTCGAGGTCGCCCTGTTCAGGCTCCTGGAGTCCTGGGGCGTTCACCCCGACTACGTGGCCGGGCACTCCATCGGCGAGCTGACCGCCGCCCATGTCGCCGGTGTGCTCTCGCTCGACGACGCCGCCACCCTCGTCGCCGCACGCGGCCGGCTGATGCAGGCGCTGCCGGAGGGCGGCGCCATGATCGCGGTGGAGGCCGACGAGGAGACGGTGGAACCGCTCCTCGCGCACTGCCGCGACACGGTGAGCATCGCCGCCGTCAACGGCCCCCGCGCGGTCGTCCTGTCCGGTGACGAGGACACGGTCACCGCCCTCGCCGCCCGGCTGGAGGCCGACGGCCACCGCACCAAGCGGCTCCGGGTCAGCCACGCGTTCCACTCGCCGCTGATGACACCCATGCTCGAAGAGTTCCGGCAGATCACCCGGATCCTCACCTACACCGCGCCGAAGATCCCCGTCGTCTCCGCCCTCACCGGTGGGCTCGCCACCGCCGGGGAACTCACCGATCCCGAGTACTGGGTACGGCACGTCTGCGCGCCCGTACGCTTCCACGACGCCGTCGCCTCCCTCACGGAGCGCGGCGTCGCCACCTTCCTCGAGCTCGGACCCGACCCGGTGCTCTGTGCCATGGGCCGCGCGAGCGCCGGTTCGTCCGCGGAGTTCGTCCCACTCCTGCGACGCGGGCACGACGAACCGCAGCAGTTGCTCGCCGCCGTGGCCGTCGCCCACACGCGTGGCACGCGCATCGACTGGAACGCCTTCTTCGCCGGTTCCGGCGCCCGGCGCGTCGAGCTGCCCACCTATGCCTTCCAGCACGAACGATTCTGGCTCAGCGCCCCCGACGCCGCCCAGGACGCGACGGCGCTCGGCCAGATGGCAGCCGACCACCCCCTGCTGGGCGCGGTGGTGGGCCTCGCGGACACCGGCGGCGCCGTTCTCACCGGACGGGTCTCGCTGCGCTCGCATCCCTGGCTCGCCGACCACGTGATCGACGGCCATGTCCTGCTGCCCGGAACCGCGTTCGTCGACCTCGCGGTCCGGGCCGGTGAGGAGACCGGCTGCGAACGCCTCGACGAACTCGTCATGGCGGCCCCGTTGACCCTGCCCACCACGGGCGGCGTCGCCCTCCAGATCGTCGTCGACGCTCCCGGCCCCACCGGCCTGCGTGCCCTCGCCTTCTACTCACGCGACGAGGACGCCCCCGCCGACGCCCCGTGGACCCGTCACGCGACCGGCAGCCTCGCCCCCCGGAACCCCGCCGGGCCGCGGACCGCGGACTTCGCGGCGGGCACCTGGCCGCCCCCCGGTGCCGAGCCCCTGGACATCACCGGCCTCTACGGTGACCTGGCCACGCAGGGCTACGCGTACGGGCCCGCCTTCCACGGACTGCGAGCCGTCTGGAGGGGCGGGGAGGGCGAGGTGTTCGCCGAGGTGCGACTGCCCGCGACGGCCGGCGACCCGCCCTCGGCCTACGGGCTCCACCCCGCGCTCCTCGACGCGGTCCTGCACGCCACCGACTTTGCCACGGCGGCCGGCACGGACACCCCGGACGAGCGCATCCTGCTGCCCTTCGCCTGGACCGGAGTCACCCTGCACGCGGCGGGCGCGACCACGCTGCGGGTACGCGTCACCGCCACCGGCACCGACGAGGTCGCCCTCGAACTGGCCGATGCCGCCGGAGCCCCGGTGGCCTCCGTCGACTCCTTCCTCGTCCGGCCCCTCGCCGCCGGCGGGCTGGCCGCCACAGCCCACCCCGACGCGCTCCACCACGTCCGGTGGATCCCGCTGCCGGCCCCCGCCGCCACCCGGCCGGACCCCGACACCGCCGTCCACATCTGCCCCGCACCGGCCGGCCCCGATGTCGCCGCCGACGTCCGTGCCGTCCTCGGAGACACGCTGGCGGCCGTACGGGACCGGCTCGCCGACGAGCGTTCCGCCACCGCGCGGCTGACCGTGCTCACCCGGGGCGCGGTCGCCGCCGTCGCGGGGGAGCCGGCCGCGCTCGCCCAGGCGCCCGTCTGGGGCCTGGTGCGCTCGGCCCAGGCCGAGCACCCCGGCCGCTTCCTGCTGCTCGACACCGACGGCTCCCTCGGCACGGACGAACTGCTCCGCCTCACCGACGGCACGGACGAACCCGAAATCGCCCTGCGCGAAGGGCAGTTGTTCGTACCCCGGCTGACCCGCACCACGCAGGCACCGGACACCGCCGCCTCCGCCCCCTGGCGCACCGACGGCACCGTCCTGATCACCGGCGGCACCGGTGGCGTCGGCGCCACGGTCGCCCGGCACCTGGTCACCGCACACGGCGTACGCGGACTGCTGCTCACCGGCCGCCGGGGCGCGGATGCGCCCGGCGCCGAGGAGCTGCGGGCCGAGCTGACCGCACTCGGCGCGGAGGTCGTGATCGCCGCCTGTGACGCGGCCGACCGCGACGCGATGGCCGAGACCCTGGCCGCCGTACCGGAGGGGCTGCCGCTGAGCGCCGTGGTGCACGCGGCGGGGGTGCTCGACGACGCACTGGTCGACTCCCTCGACGACGCCCGCCTGGACACCGTCCTGCGGCCCAAGGCCGACGGTGCCTGGCACCTGCACGAACTCACGCGCGACATGGACCTGTCGGCGTTCGTCCTGTTCTCCTCCACCGCCACCGTGCTGGACGGTGCCGGACAGGGGAACTACGCCGCAGCCAACGTCTTCCTCGACGCCCTGGCCACCCACCGTGCCGCCCTCGGACTCCCCGCGACCTCGCTCGCCTGGGGGCTGTGGACCGGCACCGGCGGCATGGGCGGCACCCTCGACGAGGCCGCACTGCGGCGCATCGAACGTCTGGGCCTCCAACCCCTGTCCGTCGCGGAGAACCTCGCCCTCCTGGACCGTGCGATCACCACCGCGGACCACCCGGCAGTCATGCCCGTACGGCTGAACCTGCGCACGCTCAACGCCCGCGCCGGTGACGTACCGGCCCTCCTTCGTGCTCTGGTCCGTCCGCCCCGCCGCGCCGTGGGCGGGGGCGGGATCAGGGTCGAGCAGTCCCTCGCGCGCAGCCTGGCCGGCCTGACCCGCTCGGAGCGTGGCGAGGCCCTCCTCGACCTGGTCCGCACCCAGGTGGCCGCCGTCCTCGGCCACGACGGACCCGAACGCGTCGTCACCACACGGGCGTTCAACGAGATGGGCTTCGACTCCCTCGCGGCCGTCGAACTCCGCAACCGGCTCGGCTCCGCCACCGGCCTGCCCCTGACGGCCACCCTCGTCTTCGACTACCCCTCGCCCGGAGCCCTCGCCGACCATCTGGCCTCCCGGCTCGGCGGCGACACGGAACACCAGGCCGGCCCGCCCGCCCCGGCCGCTGTCACCGCCTCCGACGACGACCCCATCGCCATCGTCTCCATGGCCTGCCGCTACCCCGGCGGCGTTACCTCGCCCGAGGAGCTGTGGCAGCTCGTCGAGGAAGGGCGCGATGTCGTATCGGCGTTCCCCACCGACCGCGGCTGGGCCACCGACATCCACGACACCGTGCCCGGCACACCGGGCAAGAGCCTCACCGGCCAGGGCGGATTCCTCTACGAGGCGGCCGGATTCGACGCCGAGTTCTTCGGTATCAGCCCCCGTGAGGCACAGGCCATGGACCCCCAGCAGCGACTGCTGCTGGAGATCGCCTGGGAGACCGTCGAACGCGCGGGCATCGACCCGCACGCCCTGCGCGGCAGCGACACCGGTGTGTTCGCCGGTGTGATGTACCACGACTGGGGGCTGCGGCTGGGCCCGCTGCCCGAGCAGGTGGCCGGCTACCACGGCAACGGCAGCCTCGCCAGCGTGGTCTCCGGGCGGGTCGCCTACACCCTGGGCATCGAAGGACCGGCCGTCACCGTCGACACCGCCTGCTCGTCCTCACTCGTCGCCCTGCACTGGGCCGCCCAGGCGCTGCGCCGCGGCGACTGCAGCCTCGCCCTCGCGGGCGGCGTCACCGTCATGTCCACCCCCGACACGTTCGTCGACATGAGCCGGCAGCGAGGCCTGGCCGCCGACGGGCGGTGCAAGTCGTTCGGCAGCGGTGCCGACGGCACCGGCTGGGGCGAGGGTGTCGGCATGCTCCTGCTGGAGCGGCTCTCCGACGCCGAACGCAACGGTCACCGGGTCCTCGGCCTCGTCCGCGGCTCCGCCGTCAACTCCGACGGTGCCTCCAACGGTCTCACGGCGCCCAACGGGCCCGCGCAACAGCGCGTCATCCGACGCGCGTTGAGCGTCGCCGGCCTCACCCCGGCCGACGTCGATGCCGTCGAGGGCCATGGCACCGGCACCGTTCTCGGCGACCCGATCGAGGCCCAGGCGCTGCTGGAGACCTACGGCCAGGAACGCCCGTCGGACGACAGCCCGCTGTGGCTCGGCTCCATCAAGTCCAACATGGGCCACACCCAGGCGGCAGCCGGTGTGGCGGGCATCATCAAAATGGTGCAGGCGATGCGTCACGGCACCCTGCCCGCGACCCTGCACGCCGAAGAGCCGTCCTCCCAGGTGGACTGGGAGTCCGGCGCCGTCGCGCTGCTGACCGGCCCCACCGCCTGGCCCGCGCACGGCCGCCCGCGTCGCGCCGGGGTGTCGTCGTTCGGTATCAGCGGCACCAACGCCCACGTGATCATCGAGGAGCCGCCCTCCGCCACGCCGCAGGACGCGCCGGAGCCGGCCGGTCCCACCTCCGGCCTGCTCACCTGGCCGCTCTCGGCCAGGACCCCGGACGCGCTGAGCGCCCAGGCGACGCGCCTGCTCGGCCATCTCGCGACCGTCCCCGACGACGCCCTCGCCGCCACGGGCCACGCCCTCGCGACGACCCGCGCCGCCCTGGACCACCGTGCGGTGGCGCTCGGCGCCGACCGTACGGAACTCGCAGCCGCGCTGGAGGCGCTGGCAGCCGGCGACGGGCCGGTGCGGGACGCGGTCAGTGAGGGCAAGGTCGCGTTCCTGTTCACCGGTCAGGGTGCGCAACGACTGGGGATGGGCCGGGAGTTGTATGAGGCCTATCCGGTGTTCGCGGAGGCGTTCGATGTGGTGGTGGGGGAGTTGGATGCGCGGTTGGGTGTGAGTTTGCGTGAGGTGGTGTGGGGTGAGGATGCGGATCTGCTGAACGGGACGATGTTTGCCCAAGCGGGGTTGTTCGCGGTGGAGACTTCTCTGTTCCGGTTGGTGGAGTCGTGGGGGGTGCGTCCGGACTTCTTGGTGGGGCATTCGGTGGGTGAGATTGCGGCTGCGCATGTGTCCGGGGCGTTGTCCCTGGCCGATGCGGCTGAGTTGGTGGTGGCGCGTGGTCGGTTGATGCAGGCGTTGCCTTCTGGTGGGTCGATGGTGGCGGTGGAGGCGACGGAGGCTGAGGTGCTTCCGTTGTTGAACGGTGAGGTGGGGATCGCGGCGGTCAACGGGCCGCGTTCGGTCGTTGTCTCGGGTACGGAAGCGGCTGTGCGTGAGCTGGTCGCCACGTTCGAAGGGCAGGGCCGCAGGACGAGTGTGCTGCGGGTCTCGCACGCGTTCCATTCGCCGTTGATGGAGCCGATGCTGGCGGAGTTCGGGGCGGTGGTGGCCGGGCTGTCGTTCGGCGTCCCGTCCATTCCTGTGGTGTCCGGTGTGTCCGGGGACCTGGCGTCGGGTTGGGGTTCGGCGGAGTACTGGGTGCGGCACGTCCGTGAGGCGGTCCGCTTCGCGGACGCGGTCCGGTTCCTCGAAGGCCGCGGCGTCACCTCGTACATCGAGATCGGACCCGATGCCGTGCTCAGCGGAATGGGCCAGGACTGTGTCGAGGACGCCGAGGTGTTCGCCTTCGTCCCCTCACTGCGACGGAACCGGCCCGAGGTACGCGAACTCCTCGCCGCCGTCGGCAGAGCCCACGCGCGCGGTGTCACCGTCGACCGGGACGTCTTCTTCGGTCACCGTGGCCTCGGTCAGGGCCCGGACCTGCCCACCTACGCCTTCCAGCACCAGCGCTACTGGCTCGACCTGGCCGCCGCCCCCGGAGACCTCGATGCGGCCGGACTCGAAGCGGTCAACCACCCGTTGCTCAGCGCCGCCGTGGCGACACCGGACGACGGCGGGGTCGTCCTCACCGGGCGGCTCGCGACCGGCACCCAGCCATGGCTCGCGGACCACGGCGTGCTGGGCAGCGTGCTGCTGCCGGGCACCGGTTTCGTCGAGCTGGCGATCCGGGCGGGCGACCACGTGGGCTGCGGCCGGATCGAGGAGTTGCTCCTCGAAGCACCGCTGACACTGCCGGCCCGCGGCGGAGTGGCCCTGCGCGTCGTCGTCGGCGCACCGGACCCCTCCGGCGCCCGCACGGTCAGCATCCACTCCCGCGGCTCATCGGACCCCGACGTGCCGTGGACCCGGCACGCCCACGGCACCCTGACCCGCGAGGCGGCCGAACCGGCCTTCGACCTCACCCAGTGGCCGCCGGCCGGCGCCACCCCGGTCGACGTCGATTCCGCCTACGAGCGGCTGCGCGAACGCGGGTACGACTACGGCCCCGCCTTCCAGGGCCTGCGCGCGGCATGGCGGCGCGGCGACGACGTGTTCGCCGAGGTCGCCCTCGACGGTCCCGCCCGCAGCGAGGCGGCGGTCTTCGGACTGCACCCCGCACTCCTCGACGCCGCCATGCACGCCGATCTGCTGACGGATCCGGCCGCCGACGCGGCCACGCTGCTGCCCTTCTCGTGGAACGGCGTCACCCTGCACGCCGCCGGAACCCCCTCGCTACGCGTTCACATCCAGCGGATACGTGGCGACGAGGTGTCCGCCATCCTGGTCGCCGACGAGAGCGGCGCACCGGTGGCCACAGTGGAGTCGCTCGTCTCCCGCCCCGTCTCGCCGGAGCAGATCGCGGCAGCCTCCGGAGCCCGGTCCGCCTCCCTCCACCGGATCGTCTGGCAGCGGACGGAGCCGGTCACCGAGAACGCCGGCGCCACCCCCGCGTACACCGTCCTGCACTGCCCGGCAGCGCCCGAGGGCCAGGACGTGCCGGAAGCGGCGCGCGCCCTCACACACCACGTGCTCGGCGAGATACGCGACCGGCTCGACGATCCCGAGGCGGGCACCGGCCCCCTCGTCGTGGTCACCCGGCGCGCCGTGCCCGTCCGGTCCGGTGAGGACGTGGACCCGGCCCAGGCCCCCGTCTGGGGACTGGTACGTGCAGCGCAGGCCGAGAACCCGGGCCGCTTCCACCTGCTCGACGTCGAGGACGAATCCGAGGCGACGGACACCGCGCTCTCCGCAGCCGTCGCGTCCGGCGAACCCGAATCCGCCCTGCGCGGCGGCGAGTCGTGGGTGCCCAGGCTGGGCCGCGCCACCGCCCCCGAGCCGGCACGGCTCGCGCCGTGGGACACCGACGGAACGGTGCTGATCACCGGAGGCACCAGCGGACTCGGCGCCCTCGTCGCGCGCCACCTCGTCACCGCCCACGGTGTGCGGCACCTCCTGCTGGCGGGCCGGCGCGGCCCGGACACACCCGGTGCGGCGGCACTCGCCGCCGAACTGACGGGTCTCGGCGCCCAGGTCCGGATCGCCGCGTGCGACGTGGCCGACCGCGACGCCCTGGCCGCACTGCTCGCCGGGATCGACGCCGGCCGCCCCCTGCGCGCCGTCGTGCACGCCGCCGCGATCGCCGACGGCGGCCTGGTCGGCAGCCTCACGCCCGACAGGTTCGACGCCGTTCTGCGCCCCAAGGCCGAGGGCGCCTGGCACCTCCACGAACTGACCAGGGACACCGATCTCACCGCGTTCGTCATGTTCTCCTCGGCGGGCGGCCTCGTCCTCGCCGCCGGACAGGGGGACTACGCGGCAGCCAACGTCTTCCTGGACGCGCTCGCCACCCACCGCACGACGGCCGGACTGCCCGCGACATCGATCGCGTTCGGCATGTGGGACGTCAGCACCGGGCTCGGCGGCGACCTCACCGAAGCCGACCTGGACCGGATGCGCCGCCTCGGCCTTCCGGCACTCCCCGCCGAACGGGGCCTGGAGCTCTTCGACGCCGCCCTCGTCGTCGAGGACGCCGTCGTCGTCCCCCTCACCATCGACGCCGCGGCGCTGGCCGCCCGCAGCGACGAGGTCCCCGCACTGCTGCGCGGCAGGGGCCGCGCTCCCGCCCGCCGCACCGTGCGGGCGACCACCACCGGCTCCGCCCTGGAACGCCGCCTGACGGGCGCCACCCCCGACGAGCGCGCCCGCATCCTGCTGGACACGGTCCGCACCCAGGTGGCCTCCGTCCTCGGCCAGCCGACCCCCGAGGCGGTCGGACCCGACACCGCCTTCCGCGACCAGGGGTTCGACTCCCTCGCCGCCGTGGAACTGCGCAATCTGCTGGTCGGGTCCACCGGGCTGCGACTGCCCGCGACGCTGGTCTTCGACTACCCCAACTCCCGTGCGGTGGCCGGACATCTCGACACCCTGCTCACCGGCACGGCCGCCATCGCCGAGCGCGCCGCGACCCCGCACGCGGCGGTGGACGACGACCCGATCGCGGTGGTGGCGATCAGCTGCCGCTTCCCCGGGGGCGTGCGCTCCCCCGAGGACCTGTGGGACCTCGTCGCAGGCGGCGTCGACGCCATCGGCGACTTCCCCGCCGACCGGGGCTGGGACGCCGACGCCCTCTACGACCCCGAACCGGGACTCCCCGGCCGCACCTACGTGCGCGAAGGCGGATTCCTCTACGACGCGGCGGAGTTCGACCCCGAGTTCTTCGGCATCATGCCGCGCGAGGCCCTGGCGATGGACCCGCAGCAACGGCTGCTGCTCCAGTCCGCATGGGAGACCTTCGAGCGCGCCGGCATCGACCCGGAGACGCTGCGCGGCAGCCAGACCGGTGTGTACGCCGGTGTGATGTACCACGAGTACGGCAGCCGGGTCACCGACGTTCCCGACGACCTGGCCGGATACCTCGGCAACGGCAGCGCGGGCAGTATCGCCTCCGGCCGCGTCGCCTACGCACTGGGCCTCGAAGGGCCCGCCGTCACGGTCGACACAGCCTGCTCCTCCTCCCTGGTCAGCCTCCACATGGCCTGCCAGGCGCTGCGCACCGGCGAGATCGACCTCGCCCTGGCGGGCGGTGTCACCGTCATGCCGACCCCGGAGATCTTCGTCGACTTCAGCCGGCAGCGCGGCCTCGCGGCCGACGGACGCTCCAAGGCGTTCGCGGGCGCGGCCGACGGCACGAGCTGGGCCGAGGGAGTCGGTCTCCTGCTGGTGGAGCGCCTTTCCGACGCACGCCGCAAGGGGCACCCCGTCCTCGCCGTGGTCCGGGGCAGCGCCATCAACCAGGACGGCGCCTCCAACGGGCTGACCGCCCCCAACGGCCCCTCCCAGCAGCGCGTCATCCGCAAGGCCCTGGCGGCCGCCGGGCTGACCCCCGCCGACGTGGACGCCGTGGAAGGACACGGCACCGGCACCCGGCTGGGCGACCCGATCGAGGCGCAGGCCCTGCTCGCCACGTACGGCCAGGACCGCCCCGCCGACCGCCCGCTGTGGCTCGGCTCGGTCAAGTCGAACATCGGGCACGCCCAGGCAGCCGCCGGTGTCAGCGGTGTCATCAAGATGGTGATGGCCCTGCGCAACGGCCTGCTGCCCCGGACCCTGCACGTCGACGAGCCGTCGCCGCAGGTGGACTGGGAGGCCGGCGGCGTACGACTGCTGACCGAGCCGGTCGACTGGGCGGCGCAGGACCGGCCCAGGCGGGCGGGCGTCTCCTCGTTCGGGCTCAGCGGTACCAACGCGCACGTCATCATCGAGGAGGCGCCGGCGGTCGAGCAGGCGGAGCCGGACGAGCCGGACGGTGCCACCGGACCGCTGCCCGTCGTACCGCTGCCGCTCTCCGCCCGGAGCGCCACGGCGCTCACCGCGCAGGCGGGCCGCCTCCTCGCCCATGTGGAGGCGCATCCGGAGGAGTCGCCGGCCGACATCGGCCACTCCCTGGCCACGACGCGTGCGGTGCTGGATCACCGTGCGGTGGTGCTGTCCGCGGATCGTGGGGCGGCGGTGCGTGCGTTGTCGGATCTGGCGGCGGGCCGGGAGTGTGCGGAGGTCGTCACGTCGGCGGGTTCCTCCGCGGATGGCCTGACGGCGTTCCTCTTCACGGGCCAGGGTGCGCAGCGGCTGGGGATGGGCCGGGAGTTGTATGAGGCGTTCCCGGTGTTCGCGGCGTCGTTCGACGCGGTGGCCACCGCGCTGGATGCCCGGCTGGGTGTGGGACTGCGTGAGGTGGTGTGGGGTGAGGACGCGGACCTGCTGAACGGGACGATGTTCGCCCAGGCCGGGTTGTTCGCGGTCGAGACTGCCCTGTTCCGGCTGGTCGAGTCGTGGGGCGTGCGGGCCGATGTGGTCGCGGGGCATTCGATCGGTGAGATCACGGCCGCGCACGTCGCGGGTGTGCTGTCGCTGACGGACGCCGCTGAACTCGTCGTGGCACGGGGCCGTTTGATGCAGGAGCTGCCCGCCGGTGGCGTGATGGTGGCGGTGGCCGCGTCCGAGGCGGAGGTGCTTCCGTTGCTGAGCGGCGAGGTGGGTCTTGCGGCGGTGAACGGTCCGTCGGCCGTGGTGGTGTCCGGGGCGGAGAAGGAGACGCTCGCGGTCGCGGAGCACTTCGCCGCGCTGGGACGTCGTACGAAGCGGCTGAACGTGTCGCACGCCTTCCACTCACCGCTCATGGAGCCCATGCTCGACGCCTTCCGGAAGGTCGCCGAGACACTCACGTACGCCGCACCCTCGATGCGCGTCGTGTCCCATGTGACCGGAACCGAAGCGACCGCGGAGCAGCTGACCTCACCCGAGTACTGGGTCCGTCATGTGCGCGAAGCCGTCCGATTCGCCGACGGCATCGCTCACCTCTCGGACCAGGGCGTCACCCGCTTCGTGGAACTCGGACCCGACGCGGTGCTCACCGCACTCACCGAGGCCACCGCACCCGGCTCGCCCGACACCCTCACCGTGCCCGTCCTGCGCAAGGGCCGGCCCGAGGTCCCCACCCTGCTCGCCGCCCTCGCCCGGCTGCACGTCGCCGGCCCCGTCGTCAACTGGGCCGACGTGCTCGACGGCCGCGGCGGCCACAAGGTCGACCTGCCCACGTACGCCTTTGACCGGACCACGTACTGGCTCGACGCCCCCGACCCCGTCGGCGGCGATGTGACCGGCCTCGGCCAGACCGCCGCCGCGCACCCGCTGCTCAGTGCCGTGGTCGCCTCCCCGGAGGCCGGCGGTGTGGTGCTCACCGGGCGGCTCTCCGTCCGTACCCACTCCTGGCTCGCCGACCACGATGTCCTCGGGACCGTGCTGCTGCCCGGCACCGGATACATCGAACTGGCCATCCGGGCCGGTGAGGAAGTCGGCTGCGAGGTGGTGGAGGAACTCACCATCGAGGCACTGATGCCGATCCCGCCCCACGGCGGACTCGCCGTCCAGGTCGTCGTCGACGCCCCCGACGCGGGCGGGCGCTGCTCACTCGCCGTCTACTCCCGCGCCGACGACGCCCCGGCCGGCGCACCCTGGAGCAAGCACGCCAGCGGCGTACTCGCCCCGGGAAGCGGGCAGGCACCGCCCGCCGGGGCCTTCGCCCCCGCCCCGGGGGACTGGCCGCCCGCGGGGGCGACCGAGGTCGACATCTCCGGTGTGTACGACTACCTCACCGGCCAGGGGTACGGCTACGGCCCCATGTTCCGGGGCCTGCGCGGCATCTGGTCCCGGGGCGGTGAGACGTTCGCGGAAGTTTCCCTGCCGGAGGACTCCCTGGACGTCGGCAAGGACTTCCGGCTCCACCCCTCCATCCTCGACGCGGCGCTGAGCGCCACCGACTTCATGGACGGCCGCCGCCCCCAGGACGTCGGCGGCACCCAACTGCCGTTCGCCTGGTCCGGCGTCACCCTGCACGCCGCCGGTTCCTCGCGGCTGAGGGTGCGCATCACCGCCGTCGAATCCCACCGGTCACAAGGGTCCGACGCGGTACGTCTCGAACTCACCGACCCCACGGGTACCCCGGTCGCCACCATCGAGTCCCTGGTGGTCCGCCCCGTCACAGCGGCCAAGGTCAACGCGGCCGCCGCCGCGGGAGGCGGCGGTGAACACGAGGCCGTGTTCCAACTGGTCAGCCAGCAACTGCCCCTCGGCGCGGCCGTCGCCGCGGCCACCGACCGCTGGGCGGTGCTCGGGACCGGCACCGAAAGCACGGCCGCGGCCTGGCCCGGCACGGCCTACCAGGACCTTCCCGCTCTCGGGGCCGCCCTGACCGACGGCGCCCCGCTGCCCGACGTGGTCCTCCTGCCCCTGCCGCGCTCCGCGGACCACGACGACATCCCGGCGGCCGTCCGCTCCTTGACCGGTCAGGTCCTCGCCACGCTGCAGTCCTGGCTCGCTGACGAGCGGTACGCCGGCTCCCGCCTCATGGTGGTCACCCGCGACGCCCTTCCTCTCCAGGAGGGCGACGCCACCGGTGTCGACCTGGTCCAGGCACCGGTCTGGGGGCTGCTGCGCTCCGCCCAGGAGGAGTACCCCGGCCGCTTCGTCCTCATCGACTCCGACGGCAGCGATACGGCCCGGGAGTCGCTGGCCGCGGTGGCCGCATCGGGCGAACCCGAGGCGATCCTGCGCGGCGCCGAAGTACGGGTACCCCGCCTGGCCCGGGTGGCGGCGGCGGCGCCCACCGCGCCCCTGCCCTGGGACGCCGAGGGGACCGTACTGATCACCGGAGGGACCAGCGGCCTCGGTGCCGTCGTCGCCCGCCATCTGGTGGAACAGCACGGTGTACGCCATCTCCTGCTCGCCGGACGACGCGGCCAGGACGCACCCGGCGCCACCGAACTCCGCGACGCACTGCACGGACTCGGCGCCCGCGTCACCCTCGCGTCCTGCGACACGTCCGACCGTGCGGCCGTGGACGAGATGCTGACCGCGATACCGGCCGCGCATCCGCTGACGGCGGTGGTCCACGCAGCAGCCGTCATGGACAACGCGCTGCTCGCCGCCCTGACCCCCGCACAGATCGACACGGTGATGCGCCCCAAGGTGGACGCGGCCTGGAACCTGCACGAGGCGACACGCGGCCTGGACCTGAAGGCGTTCATCCTCTTCTCCTCCTGTGCCGGACTCGTCGTGGGAGTCGGCCAGGCCAACTACGCCGCCGCCAACCGCTTCCTGGACGCCCTGTCCGCACACCGCCGCGAGGCCGGACTCCCGGCCACCTCCCTGGCGTTCGGCCTCTGGGAGACCAGGACCGGACTCGGGGGCGGCGTCACCCACGCCGACCTGCGGCGCATGCGCATCATGGGCATGCCGGCCCTGCCGACCGCCGAGGGCCTGGCCCTCCTCGACGAGGCACTGGAACTCGACCGGCCGGTGCTCGTACCGATCCGGGTGGAGCGCGACCACCAGGCCCCGGCCGAACCGCCGTACCTGCTCAAGGACGTGCTCGGCGCACCGGAACGGCCCGCGGCACGCAAGGAGGTGCGGGCACCCGCCGTCACCGCGGCGAGCGCGCCCGTCGCCGAACTCACCCTGGAACAGCGCCTGTCCGGCATGAAGGCGGCCGAACGCAGGCGCGCGGTGCTGGACGTCGTACGCGAGCAGGTCGCCGGAGTGAGCCACAGCGTCCCGGCCACCATCGACGTCTCCAAGGGCTTCACCGAGCTCGGCCTCGACTCGCTCGCCGCGATCGATCTCCGTAACCGGCTCCAGAAGGCCACCGGCCTCCGACTTCCGGCGACACTCATGTTCGACTACCCCAGTCCGACGGTGCTGGCCGAATTCCTCCTCGACGAGCTCCCTTCGGGCATCGACGAGAACACACCGGAGACACCCGTTGCCTCCGCCCCCTCACCGGGCGGGCCCGCGAGCGCGGAGACCGACGCCTCCGTCCGGCAGGCCCTCGCGGACATCCCGGTCGACGCGCTCCGGGAGGCCGGCCTGCTGGACGCACTGCTGAAACTCGCCGCCCGACCCGCGGCACCCGCACCCGCCACCGAAACCGCAACGCACGCCTCGCAGGACGAGGCCGGGCCGGCCGGCGAAGCGATCAGGACCATGGACGTCGACGACCTGGTGCGTGCCGCGCTCGCGTCCGCCGACCCGACCCGGAACCCGAGCGAGGGCTGAGGACATCATGGAAGCATCTGTAGAGCAGCTGGTCGCGGCCCTCCGCTCGACCATGGTCGAGAACGAACGCCTGCGGTCGGCCAACGACCGCCTCACCGGCGACGCCACCGAGCCGATTGCGATCGTGGGGATGGCGTGTCGTTTTCCGGGTGGTGTGGGTTCTCCGGCCGAGTTGTGGGATCTGGTGGTGGAGGGCCGGGACGGTGTGTCGGGTTTTCCGGTGGATCGTGGGTGGGATGTGGAGGGTCTTTACGATCCGGAGCCGGGGAAGCCGAATCGTACGGTGACGCGTGAGGGTGGGTTTCTGTACGAGGCGGCTGATTTCGATGCCGGGGTGTTCGGGATCTCGCCGCGTGAGGCGTTGGGGATGGATCCGCAGCAGCGGTTGTTGCTGGAGGCGTCCTGGGAGGCGGTGGAGAGCGCGGGCATCGATCCCCTCTCCCTGAAGGGCAGCCGGACCGGCGTCTTCGCCGGTGTCATGTACCACGACTACGGACCGGGTACGAGCGACGGCAGCCTCGTCACCGGCCGCGTGGCCTTCACGCTCGGCCTCGAAGGCCCCGCCGTCACGGTGGACACCGCATGCTCTTCGTCCCTCGTCGCCCTCCACTGGGCAGGACAGGCACTGCGCCGAGGCGACTGCTCGATGGCGCTGGTCGGTGGCGTGACGGTGATGACGACGCCGGACATGTTCCTCTACTTCAGCCATCAGCGGGGTATGGCCAAGGACGGCCGTTGCAAGTCCTTCTCCGCCGAGGCGGACGGCACCGGCTGCTCGGAGGGCGTCGGCGTCCTCATGGTCGAGCGCCTCTCGGACGCCCAGCGGAACGGTCACCCGATTCTCGCGGTGGTCCGGGGAAGCGCGATCAACCAGGACGGCGCGTCGAGCGGGATGACCACCCCCAACGGTCCGTCGCAGCAGCGCGTGATCCGCGCGGCGCTGGAGGACGCCGGGATCACGACCACGGACGTGGATCTGGTGGAGGCGCACGGGACCGGGACGCGGCTGGGTGATCCGATCGAGGCGCAGGCGTTGTTGGCGACGTATGGGCAGGGGCGCCCGGAGGGTGATCCGTTGTGGCTGGGCTCGCTGAAGTCGAACCTGGGCCACACCCAGGCGGCTGCGGGTGTGGGCGGGGTGATCAAGGCGGTGCAGGCGATCCGGCACGGTGTGCTGCCCAAGTCCCTTCACTCCGAGACACGTTCGCCGCATGTGGACTGGGACGCGGGTGCGGTGGAGTTGTTGACGGAGTCGCGGGTGTGGCCGGTGCGGGATCGTCCGCGTCGGGTGGGTGTGTCGTCGTTCGGTCTGAGTGGGACGAATGCGCATGTGATTGTGGAGCAGGCTCCGGTGGTGGAGGAGCCGGGGTCGGAATCTGTGGTGGAGGTTCCGGTGGTGCCGGTGGTGTTGTCGGCGCGGAGTGAGGCGGGGTTGTCCGCCCAGGCGGCGAAGCTGCTGGAGCAGTTGGGGGAGTCCTCTTCCGCGTTGTTGGATGTGGGTTTTTCGTCGGTGGTGTCGCGTGCGGTGCTGGAGCATCGTGCGGTGGTTGCGGTCGCTGACCGTGCGGAGCTGGTGCGGGGTCTGACCGCGTTGGCCGGGGGTGAGCTGTCACCTTCGGTGGTACGGGGGGCTGCGCGGCCGGCGGGTGCTACGGCGTTCCTGTTCACGGGCCAGGGTGCGCAACGACTCGGGATGGGCCGGGAGTTGTATGAGGCCTATCCGGTGTTCGCGGAGGCCTTCGACGCGGTCGTGGGGGAGTTGGATGGCCGGCTGGGGCGTTCGTTGCGTGAGGTGGTGTGGGGTGAGGATGCGGAGCTGCTGAGCGGGACGATGTTTGCCCAGGCGGGGTTGTTCGCGGTGGAGACGGCGTTGTTCCGGTTGGTGGAGTCGTGGGGGGTGCGTCCGGACTTCCTGGTGGGGCATTCGGTGGGTGAGATTGCGGCTGCGCATGTGTCCGGGGCGTTGTCCCTGGCCGATGCGGCTGAGTTGGTGGTGGCGCGTGGTCGGTTGATGCAGGCGTTGCCTTCTGGTGGGTCGATGGTGGCGGTGGAGGCGACGGAGGCTGAGGTGCTTCCGTTGTTGAACGGTGAGGTGGGGATCGCGGCGGTCAACGGGCCGCGTTCGGTCGTGGTCTCGGGTACGGAAGCGGCGGTTGCTGATCTGGTGGGGAAGTTTGCCGGTCAGGGGCGCAGGACGAGTGTGCTGCGGGTGTCGCACGCCTTCCACTCGCCGTTGATGGAGCCGATGCTTTCCGACTTCGGGGCGGTGGTCGCCGGGCTGTCGTTCGGTGTTCCGTCGATTCCTGTGGTGTCGGGTGTGTCGGGGGATCTGGCGTCGGGTTGGGGTTCGGCGGAGTACTGGGTGCGGCACGTCCGTGAGGCGGTCCGCTTCGCGGATGCGGTGTCGTTCGTTGCGTCGCGGGGTGTGACGTCGTTCGTCGAGATCGGTCCGGACGGTGTGCTGAGTGGGATGGCGCAGCAGTCGGTGGAGGCGGAGTCGGCGGTCTTCGTTCCGTTGGTGCGCAAGGGGCGTCCGGAGGTCGCCTCCACTGTGTTGGCGTTGGGGCAGCTGCACGTGAGTGGCACTTCGGTGGAGTGGGCGCGGTTCTTCGAGGGTTCGGGTGCTCGTCGTGTTGATCTGCCGACGTATGCCTTTCAGCGTGAGCGGTTTTGGTTGGAGTGTGTGGGTGGTGGGGATGCGGGTGGTTTGGGGCAGGTGGTGGTTGATCATCCGGTGTTGGGTGCGTCGGTGGAGTTGCCGGATTCGGGTGGTGTGGTGTTGACGGGGCGGTTGTCGGTGGAGGGGATGGGGTGGTTGGCGGATCATGTGGTGTTGGGGTCGGTGTTGTTGCCGGGGGCGGCGTTTGTGGAGTTGGTGGTGCGGGCTGGGGATGAGGTGGGTTGTGGGGTGGTGGAGGAGTTGACGTTGCGGGCGCCGTTGGTTGTTCCGGAGCGTGGTGGTGTGGCGTTGCGGGTGGTGGTGGGTGGTTTGGACGAGGTGGGTTCTCGTTCGGTGCGGGTGCATTCGCGTCGGGAGGGTGCGGGTTCGGGTGCGGGGTGGGTGTTGCATGCGGATGGTGTGGTGGGTGCGGGTGAGTCCGTGCCGGCGTTCGACCTCACCGAATGGCCCCCGCCCGGCGCGACCGCCGTACGAACGGACGACGCCTACGAGCTGCTCCACAAACAGGGTTACGTCTACGGCCCCGTCTTCCGGGGGCTCAAAGCCGCGTGGCGGCGAGGGGACGACGTCTTCGCCGAGGTCGAGCTGCCCGAGCAGGCGCACGGAGACGCCGAACGGTTTGGTCTCCACCCCGCCCTGCTCGACGCGACCATGCACGCGCTGGGAGTCGGTGAGGACGTCACGGGCGACGAGCCGACCGAGCTTCCCTTCACCTGGACGAACGTGTCCCTGCACGCTGCCGGGGCCCGCTCGCTGCGGGTGAGGCTCTCCCCTCAGGGCGTCAGCAGTCGCACGCTGAGCCTGGCGGACCAGGACGGCGCCCCTGTGGCCACGATCGGCGGACTCATGTTCCGTCCGGTGTCGGTGGAGCAGTTGGCTGTTGGGTCGGGTGTGGGTGGTGGGTTGCATGAGGTGGTGTGGCGGCCGTTGGTGGCGGCTGGGGTTGCTGGTGGTGATGTGCCGGTGTCGAGGGTGTTTGAGGTGCCGGTTCCGGTGGTGGGTGTGGATCCGGTGGTGGGTGTGCGGTCGGTGTTGGGTGGGGTGTTGGAGGCGGTTCAGGGGTGGTTGGGGGCTGATGAGGCGGGTCGGTTGGTGGTGGTGACGCGGGGTGCGGTGGCGGTTGCGGGGGATGTGGGTGTGGATGTGTGTCAGGCGCCGGTGTGGGGGTTGGTGCGGGCGGCTGAGGCGGAGAATCCGGGTCGGTTTGTGTTGGTGGATGTGGATGCGGGGGGTGGTTCGTTCGCGGATGTGGCGGGTGTGGTGTTGGGGTCGGGTGAGCCGGAGGTTGCGGTGCGTGGGGGTGAGGTCCTGGTCCCGCGTCTGGTCGAGGTGTCTGCCGGTGGCGCGACGGTGGAGAGGGTGCCGGACGGTGTGGTGTTGGTGACGGGTGGTACGGGTGGTTTGGGTGGGTTGGTGGCGCGGCATTTGGTGGAGGTGTATGGGGTGCGTCGTTTGGTGTTGGCGGGGCGTCGTGGTCCGGGGGCTCCTGGGGTTGATGAGTTGTGTGGTGTGTTGCGTGGGTTGGGTGCGGAGGTGTCGGTGGTGGCGTGTGATATGTCGGACCGGTCTGCGGTGGTGGGTCTGGTGGAGGGTGTGGGTGCTGGTCTGGTGGGTGTGGTGCATGCGGCGGGTGCGGGTGACAACGGTTTGGTGGGGTCGATGGATGGGGCCCGGTTGGATCGGGTGTTGGGTGCGAAGGCGGATGGTGCTTGGTATGTGCATGAGTTGACGCGTGAGCGGGATCTTGCGTTCTTCGTGATGTTCTCGTCGGCGGGTGGTTCGGTGCTGGCTGCGGGTCAGGGGAACTATGCGGCGGCGAATGTGTTCCTGGACGCGTTGGCGGTGCAGCGGCGGTCGGAGGGTTTGCCGGCCACCTCCCTCGCCTACGGGTTGTGGGACGTCGCCACAGGCCTGACCGAGGCCATCGAAGACGATGCCCGTCTCATGGCCGCACGCGGCCTGCCCGCTCTCGCTCCCGCCGACGCGCTGCGGCTCTTCGACGCGGGCCTGCGTTCCGGACGGCCGGCGCTGGTGCCGCTCGCCGTCGACGTACCGACCCTGAAGGCGAAGCCCGGTGCGCTGCACTCCCTTCTGCGGGACCTGGTCCTCACCGAGGCCGGCCCCGTGGTCCGGAGCCGCACGAAGAGCGCCGATCCCGCCGCGCTGGTCACCCGTCTCGCCGGGCTGAGCACCGAGGACCGCGAACAGGCCCTTCTCGACCTGGTACGGAGCCACGCTGCCGCCGTTCTGGGGCACTCGGGCGCCGAAGCGGTCCCGGCCGAGCGCGGATTCCTCGACATCGGATTCGACTCGCTCACCGCACTGGAACTCAGGAGCCGCCTGGGCGAGGTGACCGGCTGCCGACTGGCACCGACCCTGATCTTCGACTACCCGTCCGCCGCCGAGCTCGCCACGCACCTGCGGCAGGCGCTCTTCGGAGAGGACACCCCCGCGGACGACCTCAGCGCGGCCACCGCGGACGAGCTGTTCGACATTCTCGACGGCGAAGCGTAATGCCCTCCGGGCAGACCTCGTCGGTCATGGCACCAGCTGTTGACGTGAGTACGGACCGGAGACGAGGAGCGAGTGTGCTGAACCGGATAGTCGTCGTGGGCGCGGCGGCCGCAGGACTGACCGCGGTGGAGACGCTGCGCGCCAAGGGGTACGAGGGAGAGCTCACGCTCGTCGGCGACGAGCGCCATCCGCCCTACGACCGGCCGCCCCTCTCCAAGGAGTTGCTGAACCCTGGCTGGGAACCCCCGAGCACATGGTTGCGGAAGGAGGACGTGCTGGCCGCCGTCGATGCCGATCTGCGGCTCGGTTGCCGGGCCACCGGCCTCGACCCCGCCGCCCGTACCGTCACCCTCTCCACCGGCGAGCGGCTGCCCTACGACGCGGCGATCATCGCGACGGGACTGCGGCCGCGCCGACTTCCCTGCGGGGACGGCCTCCGCGGTGTCCATGTCCTGCGGTCACTGGACGACGCGGTCCGACTGCGTGAGGCGCTCGCGACAGGTCCCAGGGTCGCGGTGATCGGAGCCGGCTTTCTCGGTGCGGAGATCGCCGCCACGGCGCGTGGGGCCGGGCTCGACGTGACACTGATCGACACGAACGCCCAGCCGCTCGCGCGCCAGGTCGGCGCCGAGATCGGCGGGCTCGTGGCAGGCCTCCATCGTGACCACGGGGTGCGGCTCGTTCTCGGTGCCGATGTGGTGGGAATGGCGCGGGACGGCGCCGGTGTCAGGGGGGTGCTGCTCGCCGACGGCACCACCGTCGACGCCGACCTGGTCGTCGTCGCGATCGGCTCCGAGCCCGCCGTGGACTGGCTCGCCGATTCCGGACTGCCCCTGGGCGACGGGGTCCTGTGCGACGCCTACTGCCGGGCCGCCCCCGGAGTGTGGGCGGCGGGAGACGTCGCCAACTGGCCCCACCCCATGGTGGCCGGGGCCCGGGTCAGGCTCGAACAGCGGACCAACGCCGCCCAGCAGGCCATGGCGGTCGTCGCCAACCTGCTGGCCGGCGACGGGGGAGCGCGGCCGTACACTCCCGTGCCCTTCGGCTGGACCCACCAGTTCGGGGAGAAGATCCAGACCGTCGGCTGGTGCCCTCCCGATGCACGGACGGAGATCATCAGCGGGTCCACCGCGGACCGCGAGTTCGTCGCCGCGTACCACCGCGACGGGGTCCTCGTCGGCGGGCTGGGCTGGAACAGTGCGCGTGGTCTGCGGCAGTGCCGGCAGCTGCTCGGCCGGCCGTCGTCGGAGCTGTCCGCCACGACGGCGGGCGTCTGACGTCCCCTGCCAGGGGGTGGGAGCGGACCGCACGGTACGGCACCGCGCTCAGTGTCGTACCGTCTCTCCACCTCGGTCTCACACCGGCTCCGCGTACGGCGGACCCGGGGCGTATACGATGCTCTATGCGTGCGTGGTACGCATGGAAGGGCTCCTGATGAAGGCAGGCACGAGATGACTACTGGCGAAGGAACGAGCACGGAAGGCGTCGGCCTGCCGAACAGCATCGCGGTGCTCTGGGAACTGCGGAACCGGGAGCAGCGCACCGCGCGCACCGGTCTGAGTGTCGAGCGCATCGTGACGGCCGCGATCGAGTCGGCGGACGCCGACGGTCTGGCCGGCCTGTCCATGTCCCGTGTCGCCAAGAGCCTCGACTTCGGCACCATGTCGCTGTACCGCCACGTGTCGAGCAAGGACGAGCTGCGGCAGCTGATGCTGGACATGGCCTACGGCACCCCGCCCCGCATCGACACGGCCGAGGGCGACTGGCGGGACGGGCTGGAGCAGTGGGCCCGAGCCTTCCAGGAGGTCTTCCACCGGCATCCCTGGATGCTGCAGATCTCGGTCAGCGGGCCGCCCCTGGAGCCGGGCCAGCTCAGCTGGCTGGAGTCCGGCCTGCGCACCCTGGGAGGTACCACCCTCCGGCCGGACGACAAGCTCTCCGTGATGATGCTCATGATCGGCTATGTGCGCAACAACGTGCAGATGTCGCTCGGTGTCGTCACCCAGGACATCAGCGAGGCGGACCTGATGGCCAACTACGGCCGCGCGCTGGCCAAGTACGCCGACTCCGCGTCGTTCCCCGCTCTCGCCGAGCTGCTGGAGGCCGGCGCGTTCGACGAGCCCGAGGACGACTTCACGTTCGGCCTCCAGCGGGTCCTGGACGGTATCGAAGTGCTGATCCGCATTCGCAACGGTGAGGAGCCGCTCACCTGACGGGCGTTCCGGCCGCACGCGTGGAAGGGGGCTGGTTGCCCACCCGGCCGGGTGGGCAACCAGCCCCCTTCCACGCGTGCGGCGCCCCGGACCGGCTCAGCCCGCGGTGGGCTGCATGCGCTTGGGGGAAGGCACGGTCGCCGGTGCGTCGATGTCGTACGGGTCGATCGGCTCGCCCGTCTCGATCGGTACCTTGCGCAGCAGCACGGCGACGATCGCGGCCACTACGACCATGGCGGCTGCCCCGGAGAGCGCTGCCACCTGCAGACCGTGGGTGAAGGCCTCGCGGCTGGTGGCGAGCAGTTCGGCGCCGACCGCGGCAGGCTGCTGGGCGGCGACGGTGGCGGCACCGCCGATCGTGTTGCGTACCGCGTCCAGCGCCTCGCCGCCGAGACCGGCCGGGTTCACCGCGTCCATGTCATGCCGGTAGATGGCGGAACCGATGCTGCCGATGACGGCGAAGCCGAACGCGCTGCCGAACTCGGTGAACGTCTCCGAGGTGGCGGTGGACGACCCGGCGTGCTCCTTCGGCGCGGAGGTGACGACGATCTCCGCCGTGAGCGTCTTCGAGGCTGTCATGCCGGCTGCCATCAGCCCCACGCCGACCAGCAGGACGGCGACGCTCGAATCCACCGTGAGGCGGCTGAGCACGCCGAATCCGACGGCCATCACGAGCATGCCGCTGGCGACCAGGTAGACCGGCTTGACCTTGCGGGACAGGGCCGAGACGAGGCCGACCGCGATTCCGATCGCCGGCATCACCGCCATGGACCACAGGGCCGCCCGGAAGGGAGTCATGCCCAGCACCATCTGGAGGAACTGGTTGGTGAGGATGCTGACGCCCATGAACGAGAACATCACCATCAGGTTGGTCAGGATCGCTCCGGTGAAGCCGCCGTAGCGGAACAGCGAGATGTCGATGAGCGGGTGGGACGTCATGCGCTGGCGCTGCACGAAGGCGACGAGCAGGACGGCGCCGACGCCGGCCCAGACGGCGGACTCGACGGACCAGCCGTCGACGGCCAGCTCCTTGAGGCCGTAGATGAACGGCATGATGCCCGCGATCGACAGGAACGCACCGAGGACGTCCAGCTTGCCGCGCGAGGGGTCGCGCCGCTCCGGAAGCAGGATCGGGGCCAGGATCAGCACCAGCACCATGACCGGGGTGTTGATCATGAAGACCGAACCCCACCAGAAGTTGTTCAGCAGCAGACCGCCGACGACCGGGCCGAGGGCCGCCCCGGTGGCGAGGGTGCCGCTCCAGGCGGCGATGGCCGACTTCCGCTGCTTGGAGTCGTGGAACATGTTGCGGATCAGGGCCAGGGAGGTCGGCGTCAGCGTCGCGGCACCGAGCCCCAGCAGGGCGCGCGAGGCGATGAGCATCTCGGGGCTGTCCGCCGTCGCGGCGAGTGCGGACGCGACGCCGAAGACCAGGGCGCCGATGATCAGCAGCTTCCGCCGTCCGAAGCGGTCGCCGACCCAGCCCATCGTGATCAGTGCACCGGCCAGCACGAAGCTGTAGATGTCCATGATCCACAACAGCTGGGTGGCGCTCGGCTTCAGTGACTCGCTGATGGGCGTGATCGCGAAGCCCAGTACCGAGATGTCAATGGCGATCAGCAGGGTGACCAGGACGATCACCACGAGGCCGAGCCATTCCTTGAGCCCCGCCCGGGGCTTGATTTCTGTCATGGCAAACGTCCATGCCTTCCTGCGTCATGACCATGGGTACGTAACACGCTGAGCGTATCAGGTACGCGTCGGCGTGTCGCGTACTCATCAGGGGCCGCCCGGGGCCCCGGGGGCCCGTCCCGCCGAGGCTTCAGCGCGGCCGGCCGAGCAGTTCCAGCGCGCGGTGCAGCAGTTCCCGGCGGTCGATCTTGCGATTGGAGTTGAGCGGGAATTCCGCGATGTGGAAGAAGTGCTGGGGGAGTACGGCCCGGGGGAGCGTGCGGCTCAGCTCGCGGGCCAGGGCGACGGGCGGCACGCGCTCGCCGGAGTGGAACGCCGCCAGCGTGATGCCCTGTTCGGAGGGCACCGGCACCGCGACGGCGTCCTCCACGCCCGGGCATCGGCGCAGCGCCTCGTCGATCTCCGCCAGTTCGATCCGTACGCCACGCACCTGAACCTGCTGATCCAGCCGGCCGAGGTAGAGCAGCTGGCCGTCCTCGCCCAGCCGGATCCGGTCGCCCGTCCGGTAGTAGCGGGCTCCGTCCCGGTCGAGGAACCGGCCCTCATCATCGGCCGGATCCAGATACCCGGCGGTGAGTTGCGGGCCGGAGACACACAACTCCCCTTCCAGCGGGTCCGGTTCGCCGTCCGCGCCGAGGAGCATCCACGCGTGCCCCGCGTGCACCGGCCCGATCGGGACGACACCGGCGACGGCGATCCCGGGCGACCTCCCGGGCGACCAGCGATGCCGGGTGATGGTGATCGTCAGTTCGGTGGGGCCGTAGAGGTTCTCGATGGCCGAACCCGGCGCCGCGCGCTGCCAGTCCGTGACGTCCTGGCACGTCACCGCCTCGCCCGCGAAGAAGCTCCAGCGCAGGGAGGGCAGCGCCTCGTCCGTCAGCTGTCCCGTGCGACGGATCAGGCCGATCACACTGGGGGTGGAGAACCAGACGGTGACGCCCCGTTCGGCGACGAAACCGGGGAGGTCCCGGTACGCAGCCGCCGGAACGGCCACCAGCGTCGCGCCGGCGCCCCACGCGCAGAACAGGTCGAACATCGCGCAGTCGAAGTTCAGATCGAAGTTCTGGGAGAACACATCGTGCGGACCGAAGTCGTACCGTGCGTCGAGCAGGCCGAAGTAGTGGGCTCCGTTGGCGTGCGTGACCGGCACACCCTTGGGGCGGCCCGTGGAACCGGAAGTGAAGAGCATGTACGCGATGTCGTCGGGGGCGACCGGGCGGGGACGCGACAGACGTGATGCCGGATCGGGGGCGATCACCCCGTCGGTACCATTCACGGCCCCGTCCAGCAGCGCGGGAAGCGCGACGCCTTCGGCACGCAGCTTCTCCAGCGCCGTGACCGCCTCGGCGTCGACGATCAGCGCCCCCACCTCCGCCGCTTCGAGCATCTGGAGGGTACGGAGCACCGGGAAGGAAGGCTGGAGCGGAACCATCGGCACACCGGTGAACAGGCAGGCCAGGATGCCCGTATAGGCGTCGAGGCCCTTGCCCGCGAGCACGCCCACCGCGGCCGGGCGCTCCGGGAGCGCGGCCAGCAGCGAGCCCGCCCAGGTCAACGCCCGGTCGTGCAGCTCCCGGTACGTCAGCGAGGCGTCGCCGACACGGATGGCCACCCCCTGCGGGGACCGCGCGAGTCCGCGCAGGAATCGGTCATAGAGGGCGTGGGCCGACGTCTGGTCCATGAGTGTTCCCCGGATGGCGGTGAATGGATGAGAGGGAGCGGTGCCCGGGACCCGCGAGCCGCAGGATGACCTCGGTGAGATCGGCCCAGGAACGGGTGGCCGGCGCATGGTGCACGGAGACCCGGGGATTTCTCGCCAGCCACTCGCGTACGCCCCTGGAACGCACCGCACCCGTTCCGTTCAGGAGCACGTGCAGCCTCGGGTAGGGGTGGGCCTGTGCGACCGCGTCCAGGAGGTGCAGAAAGGCGGCCGGTGCGGAGGTGCGGTCTGCGCCCGGCCCGGCCCGGTCGACCAGCAGGGGACGGAACCGCTCCTCGGCCCGATGTCCCGTCCGCTCGTCCGCCCGCAGGACCACGGCGTTCCACGACGACGCGCGAAAGACACCGACGACCCCGCGATGGATACCCGGCGGCAGGGGTGGCACGGACGGCAGTTGAAAGGTCTCCGGGCGATGCGGCCGCACTCCCCACTTGCGCCACACGCGCGCCACTGTGGAGTGGGCGATGCCCAGCTCGTCGGCGAGCAGCCGCGACGACCAGTACGGGGCCCGCAGCCGGGTCGGAGGCCTGGCGCCGTCAGCGAGCGTGGCGACGAGCACCGCCACCTCGTCCACCGTTGCGGGACGCCCGGGCCGGGGCAGATCACCCAGCGCCGCGATACCCGAATCCGCGTACCGCGAACGCCACTTGATGACGGTCGGACGGGAGACCCGCAACTGGGCGGCCACCTCCGTGTTCGAGGCACCCCCCGCGGCGAGCAGGACGATCCGCGCCCGCCGGACGAGCCCGGCGGGCGCCGTCGACATCCGGGTCAGAGCCTCCAACCGGGCCCGGTCGCCCTCGTGCAGTCGCAATGCCGGGACGCTACGCATGTCACCGGCCCTCAGCGCAGACGTTGCAGTGCGTTCCAGAGGACGTCCGGGGTCTCGAATATCTCCAGGGAGAGCGCCTCGTCGCGGAAGCGTACGTCGTAGGCGGCTTCGAGGCCCGCGAGCAGCTCGATCATGCCCAGTGAATCGAGACCGAATTCGCGCATTCTCATGTCCCCCGTGATCGGCTCGTCCGGGGAAAGGAAGGACAACTGCTTCCGAAGGAGAATGTCGAACTGTTCATCCCACATGATGACTCCGGTTTCAGGCGTGAAGGGGTGAATGGTGTTCCGGGATCGCCTGACCGCCGGCCGGGCCGGAACGGAGGCGAGACAGCCGGCCGCCCACGTGCCCGGCCGGAATGGGATACCGGGGCCCGACGCTAGTCCCGGCGAGCCCGAACCAGTACCCCTACCCGCCCCTATGAAGGCGTCGTGCGAGGGGTGTTCCCGGCAGCGGGTACGGGCCGAGCCGTCCGCGGCCGCGCCCTCCCTCGCAGGTGGGAGCGGTAGGCCGACCCCTGCCCCACCGTGCGCCGCCCGCCGGGACGGTCCGGTGACCCCACCCCGGCTCTGGGGTGACCGGGGTGGAGCAGGGGCCCGATTGTGGGGACCCAGGGCACGACTAAGGGGTGGGCAACAGGTCCGCGGGCCACGTAATTTTCCGAGTGACCCCACGCTTCATTCTCTTCATTCCGCTCATTCCGTCATTTGCTCGGGTCCGCGGTCCGCTGAACGTCATGACACAGGAGGGCATGCTCGGTGAGTAACGAGGAAAAACTTCTCGAGTATCTGCGCCGGGCGACAGCCGACTTGCGCGACATGCGCAAAAGGCTCGCTGCCGCCGAACGCAAGTCCAGTGGCGAGCCGATTGCGATCGTGGGGATGGCGTGTCGTTATCCGGGTGGGGTGGGTTCTCCGGCCGAGTTGTGGGATCTGGTGGTGGAGGGCCGGGACGGTGTGTCGGGTTTTCCGGTGGATCGTGGGTGGGATGTGGAGGGTCTTTACGATCCGGAGCCGGGGAAGCCGAATCGTACGGTGACGCGTGAGGGTGGGTTTCTGTACGAGGCGGCTGATTTCGATGCCGGGGTGTTCGGGATCTCGCCGCGTGAGGCGTTGGGGATGGATCCGCAGCAGCGGTTGTTGCTGGAGGCGTCCTGGGAGGCGGTGGAGAGCGCGGGTATCGATCCCCTCTCCCTGAAGGGCAGCCGGACCGGCGTCTTCGCCGGCCTGATGTACCACGACTACGCGCTGGGCACGGAAGCCGCGGCCACGACCGGCGGCAGCCTCGTCTCCGGGCGCGTCTCCTACACCCTGGGCCTCGAAGGGCCGTCCGTCACGGTGGACACCGCCTGCTCGTCGTCACTGGTGGCCCTGCACCTGGGCGCCCAGGCCCTGCGGTCCGACGAGTGCTCGATGGCGCTGGTCGGTGGCGTGACGGTGATGACGACGCCGGACATGTTCCTCTACTTCAGCCATCAGCGCGGTATGGCCAAGGACGGCCGCTGCAAGTCCTTCTCCGCCGAGGCGGACGGCACCGGCTGCTCGGAGGGCGTCGGCGTCCTCATGCTGGAGCGCCTCTCGGACGCCCAGCGGAACGGTCACCCGATTCTCGCGGTGGTCCGGGGAAGCGCGATCAACCAGGACGGCGCCTCCAGCAGCATGACGGCTCCGAACGGTCCGTCGCAGCAGCGGGTGATCCGCGCGGCGTTGGAGGGCGCGGGACTGACTGCCACGGACGTGGACATGGTGGAGGCGCATGGGACCGGGACCCGGCTGGGTGATCCGATCGAGGCGCAGGCGTTGTTGGCGACGTATGGGCAGGGTCGTGCGGAGGGTGATCCGTTGTGGTTGGGCTCGCTGAAGTCGAACCTGGGCCACACCCAGGCGGCTGCGGGTGTGGGTGGGGTGATCAAGGCGGTGCAGGCGATTCGGCACGGTGTGCTGCCGAGGACGTTGCATGTGGATGTGCCGACGCCGCAGGTGGACTGGTCGGCGGGAGCGGTGGAGTTGCTGACGGAGTCGCGGGCGTGGCCGGTGCGGGATCGTCCGCGTCGGGCGGGTGTGTCGTCGTTCGGTCTGAGTGGGACGAACGCGCATGTGATCGTGGAGCAGGCTCCGGTGGTGGAGGAGCCGGAGGCGGACTCCGTGGTGGAGCTGCCGGTGGTGCCGGTGGTGTTGTCGGCGCGGAGTGAGGCGGGGCTGTCGGCGCAGGCCGGGAAGCTGCTGGAGCAGCTGGGGGAGTCCTCTTCCTCGTTGTTGGATGTGGGTTTTTCGTCGGTGGTGTCGCGTGCGGTGCTGGAGCATCGTGCGGTGGTCGCGGTCGCTGACCGTGAGGAGCTGGTGCGGGGTCTGACCGCGTTGGCCGGGGGCGGTGTCCCGTCTTCGGTGGTGCGGGGAGTGGTGCGGCCGGCGGGCAAGGTCGCGTTCCTGTTCACGGGTCAGGGTGCGCAACGACTCGGGATGGGCCGGGAGCTGTATGAGGCCTACCCAGCCTTCGCTGAAGCCTTCGACGCGGTGCTGGGGGAGTTGGATGGCCGGCTGGGGCGTTCGTTGCGTGAGGTGGTGTGGGGTGAGGACGCGGAGCTGCTGAACGGGACGATGTTCGCCCAGGCCGGCCTGTTCGCGGTGGAGACTGCCCTGTTCCGGTTGGTGGAGTCGTGGGGGGTGCGTCCGGACTTCCTGGTGGGGCATTCGGTGGGTGAGATCGCGGCCGCGCATGTGTCCGGGGCGTTGTCCCTGGCCGATGCGGCTGAGTTGGTGGTCGCTCGTGGTCGGTTGATGCAGGCGTTGCCTTCAGGTGGGTCGATGGTGGCGGTGGAGGCGACGGAGACCGAGGTGCTTCCGTTGTTGAACGGTGAGGTGGGGATAGCTGCGGTCAACGGTCCGCGTTCGGTGGTGGTCTCGGGTGCGGAGGTGGCGGTTGCTGATCTGGTGGGGAAGTTTGCCGGTCAGGGGCGCAGGACGAGTGTGTTGCGGGTTTCGCATGCGTTCCATTCGCCGTTGATGGAGCCGATGTTGGCGGAGTTCGGGGCGGTGGTGGCCGGGTTGTCGTTCGGTGTTCCGTCGATTCCGGTGGTGTCGGGTGTGTCGGGGGATCTGGCGTCGGGTTGGGGTTCGGCGGAGTACTGGGTGCGGCATGTGCGTGAGGCGGTCCGCTTCGCGGACGCGGTGTCGTTCGTTGCGTCGCGGGGTGTGACGTCGTTCGTCGAGATCGGTCCTGATGGTGTGCTGAGTGGGATGGCGCAGCAGTCCGTGGACACGGAGTCGGCGGTCTTCGTTCCGCTGGTGCGCAAGGGGCGTCCGGAGGTCGCCTCCACCGTGATGGCGTTGGGGCAGCTGCACGTGAGTGGCACTTCGGTGGACTGGGCGCGGTTCTTCGAGGGTTCGGGTGCCCGCCGGGTCGATCTGCCCACCTACGCCTTCCAGCGCGAGCGGTACTGGATGCAGGCGGAACTGGGAGCACCCGATGCGGGATCACTGGGGCTGGACCAGGCCGGCCACCCCCTGCTCGGCGCCGCTGTCACCCTTCCCGGAGCGGACGGGCCCGTACTGACGGGCCGGCTTTCCCTCGACAGTCAGCCGTGGCTTGCCGACCACCGCATGGGCACGTCCACCCTGTTTCCCGGTGCGGGCCTGGTGGAATTGGCCCTCTGCGCCGGTGCCCAGGTCGGATGCGACGTACTGGACGAGCTGACCCTTCAGGTGCCCCTCGTGCTCCCGCCCCGCGGCGGCGTTCAGATCCGGGTCCTGGTCGGGGCCGATGACGGTACCGGCGCCCGGAGCGTCACCGTGCATGCGCGGGACGAGGACGGCGCAGCGGGCGACGCGCCATGGACCCTGCATGCCGACGGCTTGCTGCGCCCGGACGCGGCCGTACCCGGTTTCGACGCCGCCAGCTGGCCCCCGGACGGCGCCTCGCCACTTGAACTGAACGACGTGTACGAGGAGTTGGCCCAGCAGGGGTACGCCTACGGGCCCGTGTTCCAGGGCCTCGAAGCGGCGTGGCGGCGTGGCGGCGAGATCTTCGCGGAGGTGGCTCTGCCGGAGGCGGCGGTCGCGGACGCCGAACACTACGGCCTGCACCCCGCCCTGCTCGACGCCGCACTGCACGCCTCACTCGTCGACGGCTCGGGCGCGACGCCCGGCGGCGAGGGAACGGCGAGGCTTCCCTTCGCGTGGAAGGGGGTCCGTCTCCATGCCGTGGGCGCAGCCCGGCTCCGGGTGAGGATCGCACCCGCGGGTCCCGACAGCATCACCGTGGACGGAGCGGACGCCGAGGGGCGCCCCGTGTTCTCCGTGGGTGCCCTCGTCACCCGGCCGGTGGCCGTAGCGGCCACGGCCGGAACGGCACCGCACGGGTCCCTGTACGCCGTGCGGTGGACGCCGCTCACGGTGGCCCCCGCGCCCGTCGCCCCCGAGGCCGTCGCCGTGCGGTGGGACGACCGGCACGACGGCTCCGTGCCGGAGGCCGCCGTCCTGGTCTGGGAGTGTCCGCCGCCCGTCGGTGACATGGTGTCCGACGCGCATGAACTGACCGCCCGCGCCCTCGGTGTCGTACAGGAGTGGCTGACGGAGGAGCGGTTCGCGTCCAGCAGGCTGCTCATGGTCACCCGGGGAGCGGTCGCCCTGCCGGGTGAGGAGCTGACCCGTCCGGCGGCTGCGGCCGTCTCCGGTCTTGTGCGGTCTGCTCAGACGGAGAACCCAGGACGGATTCTGCTCTCCGACATCGACCCCGACGTCACCCCGGACATCACCGCCCTGGCCGCATCCGGCGAACCCGAGTCGGCAGTCCGGGCCGGCGGCACGTGGGCACCCCGGCTGGTCCGTGTCCCGTCGGCGCCGGACACGGCGGACCGCGCTCCGTTCGGTGGTGACGACGCGACCGTACTGGTCACCGGTGGCACGGGCACCCTCGGCGCTCTCGTCGCCCGCCATCTCGTCACCGCGCACGGCGTCCGGCGTCTGGTGCTCACCGGCCGCCGCGGACCTGACGCACCCGGAGCCACCGCGCTGTGCGCCGAACTGACGGCTCTGGGCGCCGAAGTCACCGTGACGGCGTGCGACCTCTCCGACCGGGAGGCCGTCCGCGCCCTGCTGACCCCGCACCCGCCGACAGCGGTCGTCCACTGCGCGGGGGTGCTGGACGACGCCACCCTCGGCTCGCTCACCGCCGGCCAACTGGCCCGCGTGCTGCGGCCGAAGATCGACGCGGCGTGGAACCTGCATGAGCTGACGGCCGGGCTGGACCTGTCCGCCTTCGTTCTCTTCTCGTCCGTCGCGGGCGTCCTCGGTAACCCGGGGCAGGCCAACTACGCCGCCGGTAACGCCTTCCTGGACGCCCTGGCCGTCCTGCGGCAGGGCCTCGGCCTGCCGGGGCAGTCCCTCGCGTGGGGTCTGTGGGCCGACGGCATGGCGAGCGGGCTGGACGACACCGACCTGCGACGGATGAGCCGGTCCGGTGTGGCACCCCTCCTGCCGGGCGACGCCCTGACACTGCTGGACCAGGCCGGGCAGTCGGACGAGGCGCTGCTCCTCCCGGTCCGCCTCGACCTCAGGACCCTGCGCGAGGCGGAGCAGCCGGCGCCGATCCTGTCCGGCCTGGTACGCCGCAAGGCGCGTGCCACCTCCGCCGCACCCGCTCGGCAGCCCCGGTCCGGCCTGGCGGCCCTGGCGCCGAAGGAGCGGCTGCGGGCTCTGCTCGACCTCGTACGGGACGGGGTGGCCGCCGTACTCGGCCACGGGTCGGCGGCCGACGTGGAACCCGACCGGGCCTTCACCGAGATCGGGTTCGACTCCCTGACGGCCATGGAGCTGCGCAACCGGCTCGCTTCCGCCACCGGACTGAGGCTGCCCGCCACCCTGGTCTTCGACCACCCCAACGCGCGGGCCGTCGCAGGACACCTGGACACGCTGCTCGCGGGCGACAGCACCGCTGCCGCGCCCACCGCGGTTGCCGCTCGGACCGCCGACGACGACCCCGTGGTCATCGTCTCCATGGCCTGCCGCTATCCCGGCGGCGTGCGCTCGCCCGAAGACCTGTGGCGCCTCGTCGACGACGGCGTCGACGCCATCACCGAGTTCCCCCGCAACCGTGGCTGGGACCTGGAACGGCTCTACGACCCCGAGTCCACCCGGCCCGGCACCTGTTACGTACGCCATGGCGGATTCCTGCACGACGCCGCCGACTTCGATCCCGGCTTCTTCGGCATGAGCCCGAACGACGCACTGACCACCGACCCGCAGCACCGGCTGATGCTGGAGGTGGCGTGGGAGGCGATGGAGCGGGCGACGATCGATCCGCTCTCGCTGAAGGGCACCGCCACCGGCGTCTTCACCGGCACGATGTACCACGACTACGCGGGCAACAGCGCCGCCGGATCGCTCGGCCCCGGCCGCGTCTCGTACACCTTCGGTTTCGAGGGGCCCTCGCTGGCCGTCGACACCGCGTGCTCGTCGTCCTTGGTCGCGCTGCACCTGGCCGCCCAGGCCGTGCGGTCGGGCGAATGCGGGCTCGCCCTGGTCGGCGGTGTGACCGTCATGTCGACCCCCGAGACGTTCGTCGAGTTCGCCCGGCAGCGCGGGCTGTCCCGCGACGGCCGGTGCCGCTCGTTCTCCGCGGCCGCCGACGGCGCCGCCTGGTCCGAGGGCGCGGGCGTGCTCGTGATCGAACGGCTCTCCGACGCCCGCCGGAACGGGCATCCGGTCCTGGCCGTCCTGCGCGGCAGTGCGGTCAACCAGGACGGTGCCAGCAACGGGCTCATGGCGCCCAACGGCCCGTCCCAGCAACGCGTCATCCGGCAGGCCCTCGCGAACGCGGGCCTCGGCACCGCCGACGTCGACGCGGTCGAGGCCCACGGGACCGGGACCACCCTGGGCGACCCGATCGAGGCGCAGGCCCTGCTCGCCACGTACGGCCGGGGCCGCCCCGCGGACCAGCCGCTGTACCTGGGTTCGATCAAGTCGAACATCGGGCACGCGCAGGCCGCCGCCGGCATCGCCGGAGTGATCAAGATGGTCGAAGCGATGCGGCACGGAGTCCTGCCGAGCTCCCTCCACCTGGAGGAGCCCTCGCCCCAGGTCGACTGGGCGACGGGTGACGTCACCCTGCTGACGGCGGCGCGCCCCTGGCCCGAACTGGACCGCCCGCGCCGCGCCGGAATCTCCTCGTTCGGCATCAGCGGCACCAACGCCCACGTGATCATCGAGGCGCCGGCGCCCGACGCCGCAGCGGACATGGCCGCCCCCGCCCCTGAGCGGAGCGCCCCCGTGCCGTGGCTCCTGTCGGCCCGCGACCCCGAGGGCACGGCCCGCCAGGCCGGTCGGCTGCTGGCCCACCTGGAGTCCCGGCCCGACGCGGACGCACTCGACGTCGCCCACTCCCTGGCCACCACCCGCACCCCCCTGGAACAGCGCGCCGCGCTCCTGGTCACCGACCGGGCCCAGGCCGTGCGCGATCTGGCCGTGCTCGCCGACGGCGGGACCACCGCCTCCCTCGTAGCCGGGCAGGACACCGGACGCACCGGCGGCGGCCCGACCGCCTTCCTCTTCTCCGGCCAGGGATCCCAGCGCCTCGGCATGGGCGGGCGGCTCCACCGCACCCACCCCGCCTTCGCGCAGGCCTTCGACGAGGCCGTCGCCGCGCTCGACGTCCACCTCGACCGGCCGCTCGCCGGCATCATCCGCGAGGACGAAGCCGCACTGAACCGCACCGGGTACACGCAGGCCGCACTGTTCGCCTTCGAGGTGGCGCAGTTCCGGCTCCTGGAGTCCTGGGGCGTCCGCCCCGACTTCCTCGCCGGCCACTCCATCGGCGAACTGGTCGCCGCCCACGTCTGTGGGGCCCTGTCGCTGCCGGACGCCGCACGCCTGGTCGCCGCACGCGGCCTTCTGATGCAGGCGCTGCCGGAGGGCGGTGCCATGGCCGCGCTGCGGGCGAGCGAGGACGAGGTGGCTCCGCTCCTCACCGGGGACGCCGCCGTCGCCGCCGTCAACGGCCCCGAGTCCGTTGTCGTGTCGGGCACCGCCAGTGCCGTACGGGCCGTGACGGACCACTTCGCGGCGCTGGGCCGCTCGGCCAAGCCGCTGCGGGTGTCGCACGCCTTCCACTCGCCGCTGATGGAACCCATGCTGGCCGACTTCGCGCGCGCCGCCGCCGGGATGACGGTGCGGGAACCGTCCGTTCCGCTCGTCTCCACCCTGACCGGACGCATCGTGACGGCCGCGGACCTCGCCGACCCCCGGCACTGGGTCGCGCACGTGCGGGAAGCGGTGCGGTTCGCCGACGCCGTACACACTCTGGACGAGGCGGGTGTCACCACCTACGTGGAGATCGGCCCGGACGCGGCACTGTCCGCCCTCGGCCCCGCCTGCCTGCCGGACACCACCACTGCCGCGTTCCTGCCGTTGTCCCGCCGTGACCGCGACGAGGCGGCGGAACTGGTGGGAGCCCTCGCGCTCGCCCACGTACGCCATGTCCCGGTCGACTGGACGCGGTTCTTCGCCGGGAGCGGGGCGAACCGCATCGACCTGCCGACGTACGCGTTCCGCCGCGAGCCGTTCTGGGCGCTGCCCGAACGGGCCGGGGCCGACCTCACCGCGGCCGGACTCGGCGCGACGGAACACCCGCTGCTCGGCGCGGTCGTGGCGCTCCCCGACGGCGGGGCCCTCCTGACCGGCCGGCTGAACCGGACCGAGCTGCCCTGGCTCGACGACCACGACCTGCTCGGGACCCCCGTCCTGCCCGCCGCGGCCTTCGCCGACCTTGCCCTGAGCGCCGGTACGGAGACGGGCTGCCCCCGCCTGGACGAGCTGACGGTGACGGCCCAGCTGCCGCTCGCCGCCGGCCCCGGCACCGCGCTCCGGGTCACCGTCGGTGCGCCCGCGGACGACGGCCGCCGTACGGTCGACATCCACTCCAGGACGCAGGGCGTGCGACCGGAGGACGGCGAAGGTGCCTGGGTCCGGCACGCCCGGGGTGTCCTCGCCCCGCCCGCCGCCGACCCGGCCGACGAGACGACCGCCTGGCCGCCGCCCGGCGCCACCCCGGTGGACCCGGCCACCCTCTACGACCGGTTGTTCGCCCTCGGCCACGGACACGGCCCGGCCTTCCGCACCATCGGGTCCGCCTGGCGGCGCGGGGACGAACTCTTCGCCGACGCCGTGCTCGACGAGCAGACGGCCCGTGAGCAGTGCGTGCTGCATCCGGCCCTCCTCGACGCGGCCGTCCAGCTGGCCCGCTTCGGCGCCTTGCCCGACGGCACGGAGCCGGACGAGGGCACGCCGCTGAGCCCCGCGGCCTGGACCGGCGTACAGGTGCACCGCAGCGGCGCCACCGAACTGCGGATACGGGTCCGGCCGACCGGCCCGGACCGTGCGTCGTTCGACCTCGCGGACGGCCGGGGGCGGCCCGTGCTGACCGCCGCGGACATCAGCTGGAAGCCGGTCACCCCGGCCGAACTGACCGCCGGCACTCCTACGGGCGCGCTGTACCGGCTGGAGTGGGTGCCCGCACCCGTCGACATCGCCGACCTCGGATCCAGGACCGCAGTCCTCGCCTCCGCCGGACCCCTCGACGACCCGCGCACCGGCCTCCCCTTCCCGGCCTTCGACCCGCGCGGGCCCCGGGACGGGGACGCCCCCGACTTCGTCCTGCTGCCCCTGCCCGCCCCGTCCGGCGACGTGCCGGAAGCCGTCCGCACGCACGGCGCCGAGGTCCTCGCACACCTGCGAGAGTTCCTCCACCACACGCAGGACGGAGGAACGACCCGGCTGGTGGTCGTCACCCGGAACGCCGTCCCGGCGGGGGACGAGGCGCCCGACGTCCGGCACGCGGCCGTGTGGGGTCTCGTCCGGGCGGCACAGAGCGAACACCCCGGGCGGTTCGTCCTCGCCGACGTGGACGGACTGGACGCCTCCGCGACCGCACTGCCGGACGCGCTCGCCACCGGCGCCGACGAACTCGCCGTCCGGGGCGGCACCGTACTCGTCCCGAAGCTGGTCCCGGCGGCACCGGACACCGACCCGACCGCCCCCGCGGCCGGCGGCGGCACCGTCCTCGTCACCGGCGCGGTCTCCGCGACGGGCGCCGCACTGGTCCGCCGCCTCGTCGCCGAACACGGCGTCACCCGCGTCCTCCTCGCCGGCGGACCCGTGGCTCCCGGCGCGGCGGACACGCTCACGGACGGCACCGACGCGGCACTCGTCATCAGCGACTGCGACCCCGCCGACCGCGAAGCGCTCGCCGGTCTGCTGGCCGGCCTTCCCGAACGCCTCCCGCTCACCGCCGTCGTCCACACGGGTCCCACCGGGGAGGGCGCGCCGATCGGCGAACGCACACCGCACCTCCTCGACGAAGCGCTGCGCAGCCACGCCGACGTCGCCTGGAACCTGCACGAACTCACCACCGGACTCGACCTGTCGGCCTTCGTCCTGCTCACCTCGACCCACGGCCTGGTGCACGGCGCCGGAGCAGCCCACCAGGCTGCCGCACACACCTTCCTGGACGCCGTCGCCCGGCACCGGCACAGCCTCGGCCTCCCCGCGACGGCCGTCGCCACCGGCCCCGCGGAGGCCGGCCCCGGCCTCCTGCCACTGACCGCCGAGCGCACCGCGGCACTCCTCGGCGACGCGCTGCACACACCGGCCGCCGCCCTGTTCGCCCTGCACCCCGACCAGGGCGCCCTGCGCACCCTCGCCGGTCATCTGCCCCCCGTACTCGGGACACTGGCCCGCACCCCCGGCAGCCCCGGAACCCGTCCGGGCACCGGCCTCACCGTCGCCGCCGAGCTGCGCCGGCGCCTCGCCGGCCGGGGCGAGGAGGAGCGGGGGCGCATCCTCCTGGAGCTCGTCCGCTCACACGTCGCCACGCTGCTCGGCCACCCCACCCCCGACGCGGTCGGTGCCGACCGGGCCTTCCAGGACCTCGGCTTCGACTCACTGGCCGCCGTCGAACTCCGCCGCCGCCTCGGCAGCGCCACCGGCCTCGGCCTCCCCGCCAGCCTCGTCTTCGACCACCCGGACTCCCGCGCGGTCGCGGCGCACCTCAACGGACTGATCGACGACGGATCCGAGGAACAGGACGCTTCCGAAGCCCTGTTGGGCATGCTCGACCGACTCGACGCGAGCCTCACCGCCGCACAGCCCGACGCAGGTGCCCGCCCGCGCATCACCTCCCGCCTGGAAGCACTGCTGCGCCGCTGGCAGGACACCCACGGCGACGACACCGGCCGCACCCGGCACGAGGACGACGACGCACTCGACTCGGTCACCGACGACGAACTGTTCGACGTGCTGGACCAGGAGATCGGACTCCTCTAGCGCCCCCACCGACAAAGCCGCGGGGCCGGGCTCCGCCCGGCCCCGCCACCGACACGCACCGCCCGTTCGCGCACCCCACCGGTCACGGCACCGGTCCCGCCCGGCACGGCCGACACCCGCACCGAGATTGGTTGAGGTACAGATGGCAACCCAGGACAAGCTTCGCGACTACCTCCAGCGGGCCACGGCCGACCTGCGGCAGGTGAAGCGCCGTCTGCGCGAAGCCGAGGCCAGGGAGCACGAGCCCATGGCGATCGTCGGCATGAGCTGCCGCTACCCCGGCGGCGTGACCTCCCCCGACCAGCTGTGGGAACTCGTGGCCGAGGGCAGGGACGGCATCACGGCCTTTCCGGTCAACCGCGGCTGGGACGTGGAGGGACTGTACGACCCCGAACCCGCCACGCCCGGACACACGTACGCCCGCGAGGGCGGCTTCCTCCACGAGGCGGACCTGTTCGACGCCGACTTCTTCAGGATGAGCCCCAAGGACGCCCGCGAGACCGACCCCCAGCAGCGCCTGCTGCTGGAGACGTCATGGGAGGCCCTGGAACACGCCGGAGTGGACCCGCTCTCCCTCAAGGGCTCCCTCACGGGCGTGTTCGCCGGCGTCGTCTACCACGACTACGCCACCGACGGCGGCACCGGCGGCCTGGCCAGCGTCGCCTCCGGCCGCGTCTCCTACACCCTCGGTCTCCAGGGACCGGCCGTCACCGTCGACACGGCCTGCTCCTCCTCCCTCGTCGCCCTCGACTGGGCGGTCAAGTCGCTGCGCACCGGCGAGTGCGACCTCGCCCTGGCCGGCGGCGTCACGGTGATGGCCACACCCACCTCCTTCGTGGGCTTCAGCCAGGAGCGCGGACTCGCACCCGACGGCCGCTGCAAATCCTTCGCGGCGGCCGCCGACGGCACGGGCTGGGGCGAAGGCGTCGGCATGCTCGTCGTGGAACGGCTCAGCGACGCCCGACGCAACGGACACCGGGTGCTCGCCGTGGTGCGGGGCAGCGCCGTCAACTCCGACGGGGCCAGCAACGGGCTCACCGCGCCCAACGGCCCGGCACAGCAACGGCTCATCCACCAGGCCCTCGCAGCCGCCCAGCTCACCGCCGACCAGGTCGACGCGGTGGAGGCCCACGGGACCGGGACCACCCTGGGCGATCCGATCGAGGCGCAGGCCCTGCTCGCCACGTACGGCCGGGGCCGCCCCGCGGACCAGCCGCTGTACCTGGGCTCGATCAAGTCGAACATCGGGCACGCCCAGGCCGCCGCGGGTGTCGGCGGAATCATCAAGATGGTGATGGCCATGCGCCACGGCATCCTGCCCCGCACCCTCCATGTGGACGGCCCGACGCCGAACGTCGACTGGTCCACGGGCAACATCTCCCTGCTCACCGACGCCATCGCCTGGCCCGACCTCGGACGCCCGCGACGCGCGGCCGTCTCGGCGTTCGGGCTCAGCGGGACCAACGCCCACGTCATCATCGAGGAGGCGCCGGCGGCCGAGGACATCGAACAACCGGCCCCGCCCACCGTGACGTCCTCGCTGATCCCGCTGCCGTTCTCCGCCAAGTCCCCCGACGCCCTCAAGGCACAGGCGGAGCGTCTGCTCGCCCGTGTGGCGGCGCATCCGGAGGAGTCGTTGGTGGACATCGGCTTCTCGTTGGGCACGACGCGTGCGGTGCTGGACCACCGTGCGGTGGTGCTGTCCGCGGATCGTGGGGGTGCGGTGCGTGCGTTGTCGGACGTGGTGGCGGGTCGGGAGTGTGCGGATGTCGTGGTGTCGGCGGGGCCGTCCTCGGCCGAGGGGCTGACGGCGTTTCTGTTCACGGGTCAGGGTGCGCAGCGGCTGGGGATGGGGCGGGAGTTGTATGGGGCGTTTCCGGTGTTCGCGGAGGCGTTCGACGCGGTGGTGGGGGAGTTGGATGCGCGGTTGGGCGTGAGTCTGCGTGAGGTGGTGTGGGGTGAGGACGCGGAGCTGCTGAACGGGACGATGTTTGCCCAGGCGGGCTTGTTCGCGGTGGAGTCTGCTCTGTTCCGGTTGGTGGAGTCGTGGGGTGTGCGGGCGGATGTGGTGGCGGGGCACTCGATCGGTGAGGTGACGGCCGCGTATGTGGCGGGTGTGCTGTCGCTGGGGGATGCGGCTGAGTTGGTGGTGGCGCGTGGCCGGTTGATGCAGGCGCTGCCGGTGGGTGGGGTGATGGTGGCGGTGGCTGCTTCGGAGGCGGAGGTGGTTCCGTTGCTGGGTGCTGAGGTGGGTCTTGCGGCGGTGAACGGTCCGTCGGCGGTGGTGGTGTCGGGTGCGGGGAAGGAGACGCTGGCGGTCGCGGAGCACTTCGCGGGGCTGGGGCGTCGGACGAAGCGGCTGAGTGTGTCGCACGCCTTCCACTCGCCGCTCATGGAACCCATGCTCGACGCCTTCCGGGAGGTCGCCGCCCGGATGACGTACCACGCGCCCCGGCTGCCCGTCGTCTCCAACGTGACGGGCCGGCTCGCCGGTCCCGACGAACTGACCTCGGCCGACTACTGGGTCCGCCACGTCCGCGAAGCGGTCCGCTTCCACGACGGCGTACGCGCCCTGCACGCGGAAGGGGCCCGTGTACTCATCGAGATCGGGCCGGACGCGGCACTCACTCCCATGGCGGCCGACTGCCTGCCGCCCGCCGACGGCACCCTGTGCGTCCCCGTCCTGCGCCGCGCACGCGACGAGGAGCACACCCTGGTCACCGCCCTGTCCCACGCACACGCGCACGGCAGCGCGGTCGACTGGAACGCCTTCTTCGAGGGCCGGGGCGCCCACCGCGTCCCCCTTCCCACCTACCCCTTCCAGCGCCGCAGTCACTGGCTGGAGCACCCCGGGCCCCAGGACGCCACCGACCGGACCGCGGACCCGGCCGGAGCCGCCTTCTGGGAGGCCGTCGACCGGGAGGACGTCACGGCCCTCGCCGCCCGGCTCTCGGTCACCGAGAACGCACTCGGCGAGGTCCTGCCCGCGATGGCCCGCTGGCGGCGCCTCCACCAGGAGCGGGCCGCGGTCGACGACCTCCGCTACCGCGTCGTCTGGCAGCCCGTCACCGCACCGCCCGCCCACGCCACCGGCCTCGACGACCCCTGGCTCGTCGCCGTCGCCGAAGGACAGGCCGACACCCCCACGGTCACCGCCGTCCTGGCCGCCCTCATCGACCGCGGTGCCTCCCCGCACGTCATCGAATCGGTCCCCGGCCGGAGCCGAGCCGACCTGACCGCCAGGCTCGCCGCGCAGCCCGCCGCCGGCGTCCTGTCGCTGCTCGCCCTCGACGACCGCCCCGAACCCGCACACCCCCATCTCACCCGAGGCCTCACGGCCACCGTCACCCTCGTACAGGCCCTCGCGGACATCCCGGACGCCCCCAGGCTCTGGTGCGCCACGCAGTCCGCCGTCGCCACCTCCCGCTCCACCGAGCTGACCGCAACGGAGCAGGCCCCCTTGTGGGGCCTCGGCGGTGGCCTCGCCCTCGACCACCCCGACACCTGGGGCGGCATCGCCGACCTCCCCGCCGAACCGGGCCCGGCCGACCTGCACCGCCTCTGCGACGTGCTCTCGGGCGCGACCGGCGAGGACGCGGTGGCCCTGCGCACCGACGGCATCCTCGCCCGCCGCCTGGTCCGCGCCCCGCTGGGCGACCGCACCCCGGTCCGGGCCCGCCCGTCGAACGGCACCGCCCTGATCACCGGCGGTACCGGGGGTCTCGGAGCCCACGTGGCCCGGATGCTCGCCGCCGACGGCGTCCCGCACCTGCTGCTCCTCAGCCGGCACGGCGACGCGGCCGACGGTGCGCGCGAACTGGCAGCCGAACTGGAGGCGTCCGGCTCCCGGGTGACCCTCGCCGCCTGCGACGTCACCGACCGCGCCGCGCTGGCCCGGGTCCTCGACGCCGTCCCCGACGAACTGCCGCTGACCACCGTCGTGCACGCGGCCGGCGCCATGCAGCGCATGGCACCGCTCACCGACCTGACCGAGGACGAGTTCGCGGCCGTCGGCCACGCGAAGGTCACCGGGGCCCTGCACCTCGACGATCTGCTGGGCGACCGGCCCCTCGACGCCTTCGTGCTCTTCTCCTCCGGCGCCGCCGTCTGGGGCAGTGCCGGGCAGGCCGCCTACGCCGCCGCCAACGCCCACCTCGACGCCCTCGCCCACCGCCGCCGCGCACGCGGGCTCACCGCCACCTCCGTGGCCTGGAGCTCCTGGCAGGGCGGCATGGTCGACGCCGAACTCGCCGCCGTGATGGAACGCATCGGCGCCCCCGCCATGGACCCCCGCCTCGCCGTGGCCGCCCTGAAGCAGGCCCTGGAGCACGACGAGAGCCACCTCGTCGTCGCCGAGTTCGACTGGTCCCGCTTCGCCCCCACGTTCACGCTCGCCCGGCCCCGCCCCCTGCTCGACGCCCTCGACGACGTACGCCGGATCCTGTCCGCCGAGCCCGACGCGGCGGCCTCGGACACGGACGCTCTGATGGCACGGCTCGCCGGCCTCTCCGCCGCCGAGCGCGGCCGCGCACTGCTCGACCTCGTACGTACCCGCGTCGCGACCCTGCTGGGCTACGACGCCGCCTCCGCACTCGACCCGCAACGCGCGTTCGAGGACCTCGGCTTCGACTCCGTCGCAGCCGTGGAGCTCCGCCAGGCCCTGACCGCCGCCACGGGTGCCCAACTGCCCGCCACGCTGATCTTCGACTACGCCACGCCCACAGCACTCGCCGACCACCTGCACACCCGGCTCTTCCCGGACGTCGACGACACCGCCACGCCGGTCCTCGCGGAGGTCGACCGGTTCGAGGAACTGGTCGGGGCGCTGGACATCGAGGAGATCCGCAGCAGCCGCATCACCTCACGGCTGCAGGCACTCCTCGACACACTGACCACCCTCCAGAGCGGCGAAACGGGGGTGGCCGCCGTGCGGGACTCGCTCGACGAGGCCTCCGCCGACGACGTCCTCGCCTTCATCGACCAGGAACTCGGCCTCGCCTGACACGGGCACGCTGCCGTCATCTGACCCCAAAGGACCCGGTGAGACCGATATGGCCAACGACGAGAAGATCCTCGACTACCTCAAAAAGGTGACCGCCGACCTGCACCGCACCCGGCGCCGCCTGCAGGACGCCGAGGCCGCCGCGCAGGAACCCATCGCGATCGTGGGCATGGGCTGCCGCTTCCCCGGCGGGGTGACCACCCCCGAAGACCTGTGGCAACTGGTGGCAGAGGGCCGCGACGCCGTATCGGGCATGCCGGACGACCGCGGCTGGGACCTCGACCAGCTCATGGGCGAGGACGCCTCGCAGCCGGGAACCAGCTACGTGCACCAAGGCGGATTCCTCGAAGGCGCGGGCGACTTCGACGCCGGGTTCTTCGGGATCAGCCCCATGGAGGCGGAGGCCACCGACCCGCAGCAGCGCCTCAGCCTCGAAGTCGCCTGGGAAGCCTTCGAGCGGGCCGGTATCGACCCGGAGTCCCTGCGCGGCGGCCGCGTCGGCGTCTACATGGGCTCCGGCATCCAGGACTACGGCGACTTCCCCGAAGGCGTACCGGAGGCGGTCGAGGCCTACATGGCCACGGCACGGGCCGCCTCCGTCATCTCCGGCCGCATCTCGTACGCCCTCGGCCTCGAAGGACCCTCCTTCACTGTCGACACCGCCTGCTCGTCGTCGCTCGTCGCCCTCCACCTCGCCGCCCAGGCGCTGCGCCAGGACGAATGCGGCCTCGCCCTGGCCGGCGGAGTCATGGTCATGTCGACAGCTGCGCCGTTCGTCGCCTTCAGCAAGCAGCGCGGCCTCGCACCCGACGGGCGGTGCAAGGCGTTCTCCGACAGCGCCGACGGCACCGGCTGGTCCGAGGGCGCCGGCATCGTCCTGCTGGAGCGTCTCTCCGACGCCCGCCGCAACGGGCACCCCGTCCTCGCCGTCATCCGCGGCTCGGCCATCAACTCCGACGGAGCCTCCAACGGCCTCACCGCCCCCAGCGGCCCGTCCCAGCAGCGCGTCATCCGCCAGGCCCTCGCCAACGCACGTGTACCCGGCGCCCACGTCGACGCCGTCGAGGCGCACGGCACCGGCACCACGCTCGGCGACCCGATCGAGGCGCAGGCCCTGCTCGCCACGTACGGCCAGGACCGCACCGCCGAACAGCCGCTGAGACTGGGATCGTTCAAGGCCAACATCGGCCACGCCCAGGCGGCGGCGGGCGTCGGCGGCGTCATCAAGATGGTCATGGCCCTGCGCAACGGTCTGCTGCCCAGAACCCTGCACGTCGAGCAGCCCTCCACCCACGTCGACTGGACCGCCGGCCACGTCAGCCTGCTCACCGAGGCCGAGCCCTGGACACGTCACGGCCACCCGCGCACCGCAGGCGTCTCCGCGTTCGGACTCAGCGGCACCAACGTCCACGTGATCCTCCAGGAGGCACCGGAGCCGGAACCGGAACCGGCAGAGGCACCCGACGCGAAGAGCGCGGAGCCGGCCGCGGACGGCCGGACGCTCCCCTTCGACACTCCCGTCACCCCCTTCCCCGTCTCGGGACGCAGCGCCTCGGGCCTGCGAGCCCAGGCGGAGCGGCTGGCCGCCTTCGTACGGGACGAAGCCGGCGCCACCGCCCGTCCCCGGGACATCGGGCACGCCCTGATCGCCACCCGCACCGCGTTCGAACACCGCGCCGTCGTCCTCGACACCGGGGACCCCGCGGGCACGGACGGCAGCGAATCCGCCCTCCTCCTCGCCGGCCTGGACGCCCTCGCGGCCGACGCCAAGGCACCCCACGTGGTGCGGGGCACCGCCACCGGGCCCGCCCAGGTCGCGTTCGTCTTCCCCGGCCAGGGCTCCCAGTGGGTCGGCATGGCCGTGGAACTCCTCGCGTCCTCCCCGGTGTTCGCCGACCGGATGCGCGAGTGCGCCGACGCGCTGGCCCCCTTCACCGACTGGGACCTCCTCGACGTGGTCCACCAGCGCCCGGGCGCACCCACCTTGGAGGAGGTCGACGTCGTCCAGCCGGTCCTGTGGGCCGTCATGGTCTCCCTCGCCGGCCTCTGGCGCGCGTGCGGCGTGGAGCCCGCCGCCGTCGTCGGCCACTCGCAGGGAGAGATCGCCGCCGCCTGCGTCGCCGGTGCCCTCTCACTGGAGGACGGCGCGCGAGTCGTCGCACTCCGCAGCAGGATCATCCGCCAGGACCTCGCCGGACGCGGCGGCATGATGTCGGTCGCACTGCCCTCCGCGGAGGCCGAGTCGGTGATGCGCGGCTGGGGCGACCGGCTCCAGATCGCTGTGGTCAACAGCCCCGCCTCCACCGTCGTCTGCGGCGAGAAGGAAGCCCTCGACGAGCTCTACACCCACCTGGAGGCCCAGGGCGTGCAGGCCCGCCGGATACCGGTGGACTACGCCTCCCACTCGGTGTTCGTCGAAGAGATCCGCGACCGCCTCCTCGCGGAGATAGCCGAGGTGAAACCCCGCCCGTCCACCACGACCTTCTACTCCACGGTGACCGGCGGCCCGCTCGACACGACTGCGCTCGACGCCGGCTACTGGTACGAGAACCTGCGCCGCACCGTGCGCTTCGAGGACACCACCCGGGCCATGCTCGACGACGGGTTCACCCTCTTCGTGGAGGCGAGCCCGCACCCGGGCCTCTTCATCGCACTCGGTGAGACGATCGCCACGACACCGGCCGGTGCCACCGCCGTCGGATCGCTGCGCCGAAACAGCGGAGACCCCGCCCGGTTCGCGCTGTCGCTGGCCGAGGCCTACGTACACGGTGCCCCCGTCGACTGGAGCCTCTTCCACGACGCCGCGCCCACGGCCCGGGTGGAGCTCCCGACGTACGCCTTCCAGCGCGAGCGCTACTGGGTCACCGCACCCACCGGCGCCGGCGACGTGCTCACCGCCGGTCTCGAACCGGCCGGCCACCCGCTGCTCGGCGCACGGGTGTCGGCTCCCGACACGGACGCGCTCAGCCTGACGGGTCGCCTGTCCCTCGGCACACACCCGTGGCTCGGCGACCACCGCGTGGGCGACTCCGTGTTCTTCCCCGGCACCGGACACGTGGAACTCGTCGGCTGTGCCGGTGACCGGGCCGGCTGCCCGGTCATCGACGAACTGACGCTGGAGGCCCCTCTGACCGTCCCCGAGCGGGGCGGTGTGGCGGTACGCGTCACGGTCGGCACAGCCGGCTCCGACGGCAGGCGCCCGGTGACCGTGCACGCCCGCACGGACGACGGCGACCAGCCGTGGACACGGCACGCGACCGGCATCCTCGCGCCGGAACCCCCGACTCCGGGAGGGAGCGGATCCGAGGACGCGGCCTGGGCCTCGGCGCAGTGGCCGCCGGCAGGAGCGGAGCCCGTGGATCTGGACGGCTTCTACGCCAACATGGCGGAGGAGGGACTGCGGTACGGCCCCGTCTTCCGGGGACTGAACGCCGCATGGCGCGCCGACGGCGACATCTACGCCGAGGCCGCCCTGCCCACCGGCACGCCCGCGACCGACTTCCGGCTCCACCCGGCCCTCCTCGACGCGGCGCTGCACGGGGTGGCGTTGTCGGGTGCGGTGGGTGAGGGGGCTGCGCTGCCGTTCGCGTGGTCGGGTGTGTCGCTGGGCGCGGTGGGCGCGTCGACGGTGCGGGTCCGGGTGTCGGTGGTGGGTGAGGGCCGGGTGTCGGTGGTGCTGGCCGATGCCGGTGGCGGGGTCGTGGCATCGGTCGATTCGCTCGTGCTGCGTTCGGTGGGCGGGGAACGGCGCGCGGTGGCGGAGTCGGGCGTGGCGGGGTCCCTGTTCGGGGTGGAGTGGCCCGAGGCGGCGCTGCCGGACGCGGGAGCCGTAGACGGTGTCTCGGTGGGGCGCTGGGCCGATGTGAGGGGGACTTCGGGCGCCGTACCGGACGTGGTGGTGTACGAGTCGCCGCGCGCCGGCGAGGTGGACGCAGGCGCTGCGGACGCTGTGCGGGACGCGGTGTGCGAGGCGCTGGAAGTGGTTCAGGAGTGGCTGGGCGACGAGCGCTTCGCCGACGCTCGACTGGTGGTGCGGACGGCGGGTGCGGTCGCGCTGCCGGGCGAAGGCCTGCTGGACGTGGCCGGTGCCGCGGTGTGGGGTTTGGTGCGCTCGGCGCAGTCCGAGAACCCGGGGCGTGTGGTGCTGCTGGACGTTGACTCGGATGACGTGACCGAGCACGCCGCGCGGGTGGCCGCCATGGGCGAGTCGCAGGTGGTCGTGCGTGAGGACCGTGCCCACGTGGGCCGGCTGATGCGTGCGGCACAGCAGGCCGATGAGACCGCCCACGTGGAGTTCGATGCGGCGGGGACGGTGTTGCTGACGGGTGGTACGGGGACGTTGGGCCGGGTGTTCGCGCGTCATCTGGTGGTGGAGCGTGGGGTGCGGCGATTGGTGCTGACGAGCCGTCGTGGTGGTGCGGTCGAGGGTGTGGGGGATCTGGTCGAGGAGTTGGCGGGCTGGGGTGCGGAGGTGGTGGTCGAGGCGTGCGATGTAGCTGACCGGGCTGCTGTGGCCCGGGTGTTGGGGTCGGTTCCGGTGGACCGGCCGTTGGTGGGTGTGGTGCATCTGGCGGGTGTGCTGGATGACGGGGTGATCGGTTCGTTGACGGCGGAGCGGGTGGGTGCGGTGTTGCGTCCGAAGGTGGACGCGGCGCTGAACCTGCATGAGCTGACGCGTGACATGGACCTTGCCGCGTTCGTCCTCTTCTCCTCCGTGGCCGGTACCTTCGGCAACGCGGGCCAGGGCAGTTACGCGGCGGCCAACGCGTTCCTGGACGCGTTCGCCACGTACCGCAGAGCGGAAGGACTCCCCGCCCACTCACTCGCCTGGGGCTTCTGGGACGAGGCCAGCGGGATGACCGGGAAGCTGTCCGGGGCCGAACGCTCCCGCATCTCGTCCGTCGGCGGCGTCTTCCCGATCGCCTCGGACCGAGGCGTGGCCCTCTTCGACGCAGCCCTGCGGATGGACCGCCCCGTGGTGGTCCCGGTGCAGCTCGACCTCGCCGCCGTACGGGCCCAGGGCGCCGCCGGCCGTGAGCTCTTCCGCACCCTGGTCCCGGTGGTCACGCGGCGCAAGGCCCTCGGCCAGGCCGAGGCGAACGGCCTTCAGCAGCGACTCGCTCGCCTCGCCGAGCCCGAGCGCGAATCCGCCGTGCTGGAGGTCGTCCTCGCACAGGTCGCCTCCGTCCTCGGCTACAGCTCGCTCCAGGCCGTCGAGCCGGAGAAGGCGTTCAAGGACCTCGGCTTCGACTCCCTGCGGGCGGTGGAGTTCCGTAACGCGCTGGCAGAAGCCACTGCGCTCCGTCTCCCCGCGACCGTCGTCTTCGACTACCCCACCCCCCTGGCTCTGGCCCGCCACCTGCTGGGCGAGGTGTCCGGCGCCGACGCCCCCGCGACGGCGGCCCTCACCACGGTGCGCCCGAACCCCGCCACGCACGCCGACGACCCGATCGCCATCGTGGGCATGGCTTGCCGCTACCCGGGGAACATCGGTTCGCCCGAGGACCTCTGGCAGGCCGTGATCGAGGGCGCCGACCTCATCTCCGACTTCCCGACCGACCGGGGCTGGGACCTGCGGAAGATCTACGACCCGGAGGGCGTACGACCCGACACCAGCTACGTCGCCCGCGGCGGGTTCCTCGACGACGCTCCTGGATTCGATCCGGCGTTCTTCGGCATCAGTCCGAACGAGGCCCTGATCATGGATCCGCAGCAGCGGCTGCTGTTGGAGGCATCCTGGGAGGTGTTCGAGCGAGCCGGCATTGACCCGCTCTCCCTCAAGGAGAGCCGGACCGGTGTGTTCGCCGGGATGATGTACCACGACTACGCCCACAACGCGAGCACGGGCGGCATCGCCTCCGGCCGGATCTCCTACGTACTCGGCCTCGAAGGCCCGTCGATGACAGTGGACACCGCGTGCTCGTCGTCGCTGGTGAGCCTCCACCTCGCGATCCAGGCGCTGCGCTCCGGTGAGTGCACCCTCGCGCTGGCGGGCGGCGTGGCCGTCATGTCGGAGCCCGAGGTGTTCGTGGAGTTCAGCCGGCAGCGGGGGTTGGCGAAGGACGGCCGGTGCAAGTCGTTCGCGGGTGCTGCGGATGGTGCGGCGTGGTCGGAGGGTGTCGGTGTTCTGCTGGTCGAGCGGTTGTCTGACGCCCGGCGGCTGGGGCACGAGGTCCTGGCCGTGGTGCGGGGCAGTGCGGTGAATCAGGATGGTGCGAGTAATGGGCTGACGGCTCCGAATGGTCCGTCGCAGCAGCGGGTGATTCGTGCGGCGTTGGCTGATGCGCAGATTTCGTCGGATCAGGTGGATCTGGTGGAGGCGCACGGGACGGGGACCCGGTTGGGTGATCCGATCGAGGCGCAGGCGTTGTTGGCGACGTATGGGCAGGGTCGTGCGGAGGGTGATCCGTTGTGGTTGGGCTCGCTGAAGTCGAACCTGGGCCACGCCCAGGCGGCTGCGGGTGTGGGTGGGGTGATCAAGGCGGTGCAGGCGATTCGGCATGGGGTGTTGCCGAGGACGTTGCATGTGGATGTGCCGACGCCGCATGTGGACTGGGACGCGGGTGCGGTGGAGTTGTTGACGGAGTCGCGGGTGTGGCCGGTGCGGGATCGTCCGCGTCGGGTGGGTGTGTCGTCGTTCGGTCTGAGTGGGACGAATGCGCATGTGATTGTGGAGCAGGCTCCGGTGGTGGAGGAGCCGGGGTCGGAATCTGTGGTGGAGGTTCCGGTGGTGCCGGTGGTGTTGTCGGCGCGGAGTGAGGCGGGGTTGTCGGCGCAGGCCGGGAAGCTGCTGGAGCAGTTGGGGGAGTCCTCTTCCGCGTTGTTGGATGTGGGTTTTTCGTCGGTGGTGTCGCGTGCGGTGCTGGAGCATCGTGCGGTGGTTGCGGTCGCTGACCGTGAGGAGTTGGTGCGGGGTCTGACCGCGTTGGCCGGGGGTGAGCTGTCACCTTCGGTGGTACGGGGGGCTGCGCGGCCGGCGGGTGCTACGGCGTTCCTGTTCACGGGGCAGGGTGCGCAACGACTCGGGATGGGCCGGGAGTTGTATGAGGCCTATCCGGTGTTCGCGGAGGCCTTTGACGCGGTGGTGGGGGAGTTGGATGGCCGGCTGGGGCGGTCGTTGCGTGAGGTGGTGTGGGGTGAGGATGCGGATCTGCTGAACGGGACGATGTTCGCTCAGGCGGGGTTGTTCGCGGTGGAGACGGCGTTGTTCCGGTTGGTGGAGTCGTGGGGGGTGCGTCCGGACTTCCTGGTGGGGCATTCGGTGGGTGAGATTGCGGCCGCGCATGTGTCCGGGGCGTTGTCCCTGGCCGATGCGGCTGAGTTGGTGGTGGCGCGTGGTCGGTTGATGCAGGCGTTGCCTTCTGGTGGGTCGATGGTGGCGGTGGAGGCGATGGAGGCTGAGGTGCTTCCGTTGTTGAACGGTGAGGTGGGGATCGCTGCGGTCAACGGTCCGCGTTCGGTGGTGGTCTCGGGTGCGGAGGTGGCGGTTGCTGATCTGGTGGGGAAGTTTGCCGGTCAGGGGCGTCGTACGAGTGTGCTGCGGGTGTCGCACGCCTTCCACTCGCCGCTGATGGAGCCGATGCTTTCCGACTTCGGTGCGGTGGTCGCCGAGTTGTCGTTCGGCGCCCCGTCGATTCCGGTGGTGTCGGGTGTGTCGGGGGATCTGGCGTCGGGTTGGGGTTCGGCGGAGTACTGGGTGCGGCATGTGCGTGAGGCGGTCCGCTTCGCGGACGCGGTGTCGTTCGTTGCGTCGCGGGGTGTGACGTCGTTCGTCGAGATCGGTCCTGATGGTGTGCTGAGTGGGATGGCGCAGCAGTCGGTGGAGGCGGAGTCGGCGGTCTTCGTTCCGCTGGTGCGCAAGGGGCGTCCGGAGGTCGCCTCCACCGTGATGGCGTTGGGGCAGCTGCACGTGAGTGGCACTTCGGTGGACTGGGCGCGGTTCTTCGAGGGTTCGGGTGCCCGCCGCGTCGATCTGCCCACCTACGCCTTCCAGCACCAGAACTACTGGATCGTCGGCGAGCAGCACGGCGCCGACCTTGAGTCGATCGGGCAGGAGCCGGCCGGCCACCCCCTGCTGAGTGCGGTCGTCACCTCGCCCGACGCCGACAGCGTGATCCTGACCGGTCGCCTGTCCAACGGCACCCAGCTCTGGCTGGCCGATCACGCGGTCGGTGACGCCGCACTCTTCCCCGGCACGGGCTTCGTGGAACTGGCACTCAGAGCAGCGGACGAGGTCGGGTACGCCGGGCTGGAGGAGCTGACGCTGGAGGCGCCGCTGGTGCTCCCGGAACATGGAGGCGTCGCCCTCCAGGTTGTCGTCGGCCCCTCCGACGACTCCGACCGACGAACCGTGACCGTGCACTCGCGAGGCGAGGCGACGGATCTGCCCTGGGTGCGCCATGCCACGGGTTCGCTCATTGCTGCCGTTGATGCACCCGGAGCCACGGACGTTGCCTGGGCCTCCGGGCAGTGGCCGCCGGCCGGTGCCGAACCGGTGGATCTGGACGGGTTCTACGAGGGCATGGCGGAAGCGGGTCTGAGCTACGGGCCGGCCTTCCGCGGGCTGAGGGAGGCCTGGCGGACCGATGGGCACGTCTTCGCCGAGGTGGGTCTCCCCGAGGGGATCGAGCCGGGCACCTATGCCCTGCACCCCGCGCTTTTCGATGCGGCGTTGCACGGGGTGGCGTTGTCGGGTGCGGTGGGCGAGAGGGCTGCGCTGCCGTTCGCGTGGTCGGGTGTGTCGCTGGGCGCGGTGGGCGCGACCGTGGCGCGGGTTCGGGTGTCGGTGGTGGGTGAGGGCCGGGTGGCCGTCGTGGTGGCCGATGCCGGTGGCGGGGTGGTGGCGTCGGTCGATTCGCTCGTGCTGCGTTCGGTGGAAGGGGAAAGGCGCGCGGCGGCCGAGTCCGGCGCGTGGGGTTCTCTGTTCGGGGTGGAGTGGCCGGAGGTGGCGTTGCCCGGCGCTGACGAGGCGGCTGAGCTGACGGTGGGGCCTTGGAGTGAGGTGGTGGGTTCGTCGGGTGTGGTGCCGGATGTGGTGGTGCTCGATTCGGTGCGCGCCGATGGGGTGGGGGTCGGCTCCGCGGCTGATGTGCGGGATGCGGTGTGTGAGGCGTTGGGGGTGGTTCAGGAGTGGCTGGGTGACGAGCGGTTCGGTAGGTCGCGCTTGGTGGTGCGGACGGCGGGTGCTGTCGCGTTGCCCGGTGAAGGCGTGAGTGATGCAGCGGGTGCGGCCGTGTGGGGTTTGGTGCGGTCGGCGCAGTCGGAGAACCCGGGTCGTGTGGTGCTGCTGGACGGTGAGCTGGGCGCACTTGCCGAAGTGACGCGGGTGGTGGCGCTGGGCGAGTCGCAGGTGGCGGTGCGCGAGGGCCGTGCGCATGTGGGCCGGCTGCAACGCGTCGTGCCGTCCGGCGGTGACAGGTCGGTCGTGGAGTTCGATGCGGCGGGGACGGTGTTGTTGACGGGTGGTACGGGGACGTTGGGTCGGGTGTTCGCGCGTCATCTGGTGGTGGAGCGTGGGGTGCGGCGGTTGGTGTTGACGAGCCGTCGTGGTGGTGCGGTCGAGGGTGTGGGGGATCTGGTCGAGGAGTTGGCGGGCTGGGGTGCGGAGGTGGTGGTCGAGGCGTGCGATGTGGCTGATCGTGAGTCGTTGGCCCGGGTGTTGGGGTCGGTTCCGGTGGACCGGCCGTTGGTGGGTGTGGTGCATCTGGCGGGTGTGCTGGATGACGGGGTGATCGGTTCGTTGACGGCGGAGCGGGTGGGTGCGGTGTTGCGTCCGAAGGTGGACGCGGCGGTGAACCTGCATGAGCTGACGCGTGACATGGACCTTGCCGCGTTCGTCCTCTTCTCCTCGGCTGCCGGGGTGATCGGCAATCCGGGCCAGGGCGGTTACGCGGCGGCCAACGCGTTCCTGGACGCGCTTGCCACGTACCGCAGAGCGGAAGGACTCCCCGCCCAGTCCCTCGCCTGGGGGCCGTGGGCGGACGGGGGCATGGCGGACAGTCTGCGGAGCGCCGACTCCCAGCGCATGCGACGGACCGGGATTCAACCCCTGTCGGCCGACGAGGGAACCGCGCTCTTCGACGCGGCCGAGACCGCAGGTGGGGCGGCACTCGTCACCATGCGGGTCGATCTCACCGGAACGGGCGCACCGGAGCCGGACGACCTGCCCGACCTGTTCCGAGGGCTGGTACGGCCCCGAGGTCAACGAGCCACCGATGCGACCGCGTCCGGCGCGGCGGCGTTCCGCCGGCGAATGGATGCCCTGACCGACGAAGAACGCGCAGATCAGGTGCTCGACCTCGTACGGGCCCACGCAGCCGCCATCCTCGGATACGCGGGTTCCTCGGCGATCGAGCCGGACCGGGCGTTCAAGGAGCTCGGGTTCGACTCGCTGGCCGCGGTGGAGTTCCGCAACGGCCTGGCCCAGGCCACAGGGCTGCGCCCGCCGGCGACGCTGGTCTTCGATTACCCGAACTCCCTTGCGCTCGCCCAGTACCTCGCGGAGGAACTGCGTCCCGACTCCCAGTCGGACGACGAGGCCGTCGGAGAGGAACGGGTCCGGCGCATTCTGCAGGGAATTCCCCTGAGCAGGCTCAGGGACGCGGGACTGATGGAAGTCCTTTTCGAGCTCGCCGGTGCCCACGACGAGCCGGTGGATCCGGCCGAGGGAACCGACGAGAACTCGCCCGAATCCATCGACTCGATGGATGCCGAGAGCCTGATCAGCATGGCACTCGACGGTGCCGGCCTTGACGACGCGACCCAGGGAATGTGAGAGCCCCGATGAGTAATTCTGACGAGAAGCTGGTCGCCGCGCTGCGGGCGTCGCTCAAGGAGAACGACCGTCTGCGGGCCCACAACAGGAAACTGTCGTCCGCGGCCCGCGAGCCCATCGCCATCGTTGCCATGAGCTGCCGTTTCCCCGGAGGTGTCGAATCACCGGAGGCTCTGTGGCAGCTGGTGAACGACGGCGTGGACGCGATATCCGAGTTCCCGGAGAACCGCGGCTGGAATGTCGGTTCTCTTTACGACCCGGAGGGAGAGCGACCGAACACCAGTTACGTGAACAAGGGGGGATTCCTCCACTCCGCAGACACGTTCGACCCGATTCCCTTCGGTATCAGCCCGAACGAGGCCCTGATCATGGATCCGCAGCAGAGGCTGCTGCTGGAATGCTCGTGGGAGGTTTTCGAGCGAGCGGGAATCGACCCCTCCACATTGAAGGGCAGCAAGACCGGCGTATTCGCCGGAATGATGTACCACGACTACGCACACAACAGCGCCACGGGTTCCATCGCGTCGGGCCGCGTCTCGTACGTCTTCGGTTTCGAGGGACCGTCGATGACGCTGGACACCGCGTGTTCGTCGTCGCTGGTGGCGTTGCACCTGGCGGCCCAGGCGCTGCGTTCGGGCGAGTGCTCGATGGCGCTGGCCGGAGGCGTGGCGGTCATGTCGACGCCTGAGGTCTTCGTCGAGTTCAGCCGACAGGGTGGCTTGTCCAAGGACGGCCGCTGCAAGTCGTTCGCAGGCTCCACCGACGGCACCAGCTGGTCGGAGGGGGCCGGCGTCCTGCTCCTGGAGAAGCTCTCCGACGCTCGCAGCAACGGCCATCCGGTCCTGGCCGTGCTGCGGGGCAGTGCGGTGAATCAGGATGGTGCGAGTAATGGGCTGACGGCTCCGAATGGTCCGTCGCAGCAGCGGGTGATTCGTGCGGCGTTGGCTGATGCGCAGATTTCGTCGGATCAGGTGGATCTGGTGGAGGCGCATGGGACCGGGACGCGGTTGGGTGATCCGATCGAGGCGCAGGCGTTGTTGGCGACGTATGGGCAGGGTCGTGCGGAGGGTGATCCGTTGTGGTTGGGGTCGTTGAAGTCGAATCTGGGTCATGCGCAGGCGGCTGCGGGTGTGGGTGGGGTGATCAAGGCGGTGCAGGCGATTCGGCATGGGGTGTTGCCGCGGACGTTGCATGTGGATGTGCCGACGCCGCAGGTGGATTGGTCGGCGGGTGCGGTGGAGTTGTTGACGGAGTCGCGGGTGTGGCCGGTGCGGGATCGTCCGCGTCGGGTGGGTGTGTCGTCGTTCGGTCTGAGTGGGACGAATGCGCATGTGATTGTGGAGCAGGCTCCGGTGGTGGAGGAGCCGGGGTCGGACTCTGTGGTGGAGCTGCCGGTGGTGCTGCCGGTGGTGCCGGTGGTGTTGTCGGCGCGGAGTGAGGCGGGGCTGTCGGCGCAGGCCGGGAAGCTGCTGGAGCAGCTGGGGGAGTCCTCTTCCGCGTTGTTGGATGTGGGTTTTTCGTCGGTGGTGTCGCGTGCGGTGCTGGAGCATCGTGCGGTGGTTGCGGTCGCTGACCGTGCGGAGCTGGTGCGGGGTCTGACCGCATTGGTTGAGGGCGGTGTCTCGTCTTCGGTGGTGCGGGGTGTGGTGCGGCCGGCGGGCAAGGTCGCGTTCCTGTTCACGGGTCAGGGTGCGCAACGACGCGGGATGGGCCGGGAGTTGTATAGGGCCTACCCAGCCTTCGCTGAAGCCTTTGACGCGGTGGTGGGGGAGTTGGATGGCCGGCTGGGGCGTTCGTTGCGTGAGGTGGTGTGGGGTGAGGACGCGGACCTGCTGAACGGGACGATGTTCGCCCAGGCCGGCCTGTTCGCGGTGGAGACCGCGTTGTTCCGGTTGGTGGAGTCGTGGGGGGTGCGTCCGGACTTCCTGGTGGGGCATTCGGTGGGTGAGATCGCGGCCGCGCACGTCTCAGGTGTGCTGTCTCTCGCCGATGCGGCTGAGTTGGTGGTGGCGCGTGGTCGGTTGATGCAGGCGTTGCCTTCAGGTGGGTCGATGGTGGCGGTGGAGGCGACGGAGACCGAGGTGCTTCCGTTGTTGAACGGTGAGGTGGGGATCGCTGCGGTCAACGGTCCGCGTTCGGTCGTGGTCTCGGGTGCGGAAGCGGCCGTGCGTGAGCTGGTCGCCACGTTCGAAGGGCAGGGCCGCAGGACGAGCGTGCTGCGGGTCTCGCACGCGTTCCATTCGCCGTTGATGGAGCCGATGCTTTCCGACTTCGGGGCGGTGGTCGCCGGGCTGTCGTTCGGTGTTCCGTCGATTCCTGTGGTGTCGGGTGTGTCGGGGGATCTGGCGTCGGGTTGGGGTTCGGCGGAGTACTGGGTGCGGCACGTCCGTGAGGCGGTCCGGTTCGCGGATGCGGTGTCGTTCGTTGCGTCGCGGGGTGTGACGTCGTTCGTCGAGATCGGTCCTGATGGTGTGCTGAGTGGGATGGCGCAGCAGTCGGTGGAGGCGGAGGCGGCGGTCTTCGTTCCGTTGGTGCGCAAGGGGCGTCCGGAGGTCGCCTCCACTGTGATGGCGTTGGGCCGGCTGCACGTGAGTGGCACTTCGGTGGACTGGGCGCGGTTCTTCGAGGGTTCGGGTGCCCGCCGCGTCGATCTGCCCACCTACGCCTTCCAGCGCGAGCGGTACTGGATGGAAACGGAGCAGGGCGGCAACGACCCCGGCTCCTTCGGCTTGGGTACGACCGGACACCCGCTTCTCGGTGCGGCAGTCGCTCTGGCGGAGGCCGACGAGGTGGTGCTCACCGGAAGGCTCTCCGTCGCGAACCAGACCTGGATCGCCGATCACGGAGTGTTGGGGAGCGTTCTCCTGCCCGGCACAGCCTTCGTCGAGCTCGCCGTCAGAGCAGGTGACGAGGTCGGCTGCGACCTCTTGGAGGAGCTGACGCTCCAAGCGCCGCTCGTGCTGCCCGAACAGGGTGGCGTCGCGATCCAGGTGGCGGTCGGCGCAGCAGATGGCACGGGCCGGCGTTCGGTCGGCGTGTACTCACGAGCCGACGGTGCCGATCACGGCCCGTGGACGCGCCATGCCGAAGGCATCCTCGCGGCGGGTGCCAAGACCCCGGCCACGGACCTGACCGCGTGGCCACCGAAGGGCGCCACGGCGATCAGCGTGGAGGGGGCCTACGAGCTCCTTGCGCACCGCGGCTACGGCTACGGGCCGGTGTTCCAGGGCCTCAAGGCCGCCTGGACATCAGGGGAGGAGCTGTACGCGGAGGTCGCCCTGCCCGACTCGGCGCACGACGACGCCCAGCGCTTCGGCCTGCACCCCGCTCTGCTCGATGCCGCCATGCACGTGGCGCTCCTCGATGACGGTTCACGGACGGACGAATCGACCGTTCTGCCCTTCGCCTGGACCGACGTCGCTCTTCATGCGGCAGGGGCATCGGCCCTCCGCGTACGGATTGCGCCGGCCGGGCAGGACAGCGTGTCGGTCCTGGTGGCCGACGGGTCCGGGCACCCCGTACTCAGCGTCGGCGCACTCGTCTCTCGTCCGGTGTCGGTGGAGCAGTTGGCTGTTGGGTCGGGTGTGGGTGGTGGGTTGCATGAGGTGGTGTGGCGGCCGTTGGTGGCGGCTGGGGTTGCTGGTGGTGATGTGCCGGTGTCGAGGGTGTTTGAGGTGCCGGTTCCGGTGGTGGGTGTGGATCCGGTGGTGGGTGTGCGGTCGGTGTTGGGTGGGGTGTTGGAGGCGGTTCAGGGGTGGTTGGGGGCTGATGAGGCGGGTCGGTTGGTGGTGGTGACGCGGGGTGCGGTGGCGGTTGCGGGGGATGTGGGTGTGGATGTGTGTCAGGCGCCGGTGTGGGGGTTGGTGCGGGCGGCTGAGGCGGAGAATCCGGGTCGGTTCGTGTTGGTGGATGTGGATGCGGGGGGTGGTTCGTTCGCGGATGTGGCGGGTGTGGTGTTGGGGTCGGGTGAGCCGGAGGTCGCGGTGCGTGGGGGCGAGGTTCTGGTTCCGCGTCTGGTTGAGGTGTCTGTTGGTGGGGGTGGGGTGCCGGTGGATGTGGGGGACGGTGTGGTGTTGGTGACGGGTGGTACGGGTGGTTTGGGTGGGTTGGTGGCGCGGCATTTGGTGGAGGTGTATGGGGTGCGTCGTTTGGTGTTGGCGGGGCGTCGTGGTCCGGGGGCTCCTGGGGTTGATGAGTTGTGTGGTGTGTTGCGTGGGTTGGGTGCGGAGGTGTCGGTGGTGGCGTGTGATATGTCGGACCGGTCTGCGGTGGTGGGTCTGGTGGAGGGTGTGGGTGCTGGTCTGGTGGGTGTGGTGCATGCGGCGGGTGCGGGTGACAACGGTTTGGTGGGGTCGATGGATGGGGCCCGGTTGGATCGGGTGTTGGGTGCGAAGGCGGATGGTGCTTGGTATGTGCATGAGTTGACGCGTGAGCGGGATCTTGCGTTCTTCGTGATGTTTTCGTCGGCGGGTGGTTCGGTGCTGGCTGCGGGTCAGGCGAACTATGCGGCGGCGAATGTGTTCCTGGACGCGTTGGCGGTGCAGCGGCGGTCGGAGGGTTTGCCGGCCACCTCCCTCGCCTACGGGTTGTGGGCGGGTGCGGGGATGGGCGAGTGGTTGGGTGAGGCGGATCTGGAGCGGATGAGGCGTCAAGGGCTGCCGGCGTTGGAGCCGGAGCAGGGTCTGGCGCTGTTCGACGCGGGTCTGGCGTCGGGGCGGCCCGCGCTGCTCCCGCTGCCGATCGACGTCAACGCGCTGCGCGCCCGTACCGACACGATCCCGGCACTCCTCCGCGACCTCGTCCCCACCACCCGACGACCTGCTGCACGCGCAGTGGCGGGGGCCGGGGACGGGCAGGAACTCCTGCGCAGCCTGGCCGGACTCGATGCCGACGAGCGCGCCCGCAAGGTGCTGGAGATGGTCCGCGGTCGCGTGGCCAAGGTGCTGGGGCACGCATCGGCGCAGGCCATTGAGGCGGACCGGCCGTTCCAGGAGCTGGGCTTCGATTCGCTCAGCGCAGTGGAGCTCCGCAACGAACTGAACCTGACGACCGGGCTCCGGCTTCCCGCCACGCTGGTCTTCGACTACCCGACCTCACGTGCCGTGGCAGGGCACATCGACGGGGAGCTCGACGGAAGCGGGGCGCGGCAGGCGGAGCTGCCCGGCAGCAGCCCTGCCGTGCGTGACCTGGACGACGACGAGCCGATCGTCATCGTGGGCATGGCGTGCCGTTACCCGGGCGGAGTGACCTCCCCCGATGACCTGTGGGATCTGGTCGCCGACGGCCGTGACGCGGTTTCCGGGTTCCCGCTCGACCGCGGCTGGGACATCGAAGGCGTGTACGACCCGGAGCCGGGAGTGCCGGGCAAGACCTACGCCAATGAGGGCGGCTTCCTCTACGAGGCCGGTGACTTCGATCCGGCGTTCTTCGGCATCAGTCCGAACGAGGCCCTGATCATGGATCCGCAGCAGCGGCTGCTGCTGGAGGCGTCGTGGGAGGTATTCGAACGTGCGGCCATCGATCCCCGGTCCCTGAAGGGGACCAGGACGGGAGTCTTCGCGGGCCTGATGTACCACGACTACGGCCAGGGAACGGAGGCCGCCGCGACCACGGGAGGCAGCCTGGTGTCAGGTCGGATCTCCTACACGCTGGGACTCGAAGGGCCTTCCCTGACGGTCGATACGGCGTGCTCGTCGTCGCTGGTGGCGTTGCACCTGGCGGCTCAGGCGCTGCGTTCGGGCGAGTGCTCGATGGCGCTGGCGGGCGGTGTGGCCGTCATGTCCACGCCGGACATGTTCGTGGAGTTCAGCCGGCAGCGCGGGTTGGCGAAGGACGGGCGGTGCAAGTCGTTCGCGGGTGCTGCGGATGGTGCGGCGTGGTCGGAGGGTGTCGGTGTTCTGCTGGTCGAGCGGTTGTCTGACGCCCGGCGGCTGGGGCACGAGGTCCTGGCCGTGGTGCGGGGCAGTGCGGTGAATCAGGACGGCGCGAGCAACGGCATGACGGCTCCGAACGGTCCGTCGCAGCAGCGCGTGATTCGTGCGGCACTGGAGAACGCCGGCCTCTCCTACTCCGATGTCGATCTGGTGGAGGCGCATGGGACGGGGACCCGGTTGGGTGATCCGATCGAGGCGCAGGCGTTGTTGGCGACGTATGGGCAGGGGCGCCCGGAGGGTGATCCGTTGTGGTTGGGGTCGTTGAAGTCGAATCTGGGTCATGCGCAGGCGGCTGCGGGTGTGGGTGGGGTGATCAAGGCGGTGCAGGCGATTCGGCATGGTGTGTTGCCGAGGACGTTGCATGTGGATGTGCCGACGCCGCAGGTGGATTGGTCGGCGGGTGCGGTGGAGTTGTTGACGGAGTCGCGGGTGTGGCCGGTGCGGGATCGTCCGCGTCGGGTGGGTGTGTCGTCGTTCGGTCTGAGTGGGACGAATGCGCATGTGATCGTGGAGCAGGCTCCGGTGGTGGAGGAGCCGGAGCGGGTCGCTGTCCTTGAACTGCCGGTGGTGCCGGTGGTGTTGTCGGCGCGGAGTGAGGCGGGGTTGTCCGCCCAGGCGGCGAAGCTGCTGGAGCAGTTGGGTGAGTTGGGGGAGTCCTCGTCTTCGTTGTTGGATGTGGGTTTTTCGTCGGTGGTGTCGCGTGCGGTGCTGGAGCATCGTGCGGTGGTCGCGGTCGCTGACCGTGAGGAGCTGGTGCGGGGTCTGACCGCGTTGGCCGGGGGCGGGGTTGCGGCTTCGGTGGTGCGGGGAGTGGTGCGGCCGGCGGGCAAGGTCGCGTTCCTGTTCACGGGGCAGGGTGCGCAACGACTCGGGATGGGCCGGGAGTTGTATGAGGCGTATCCGGTGTTCGCGGAGGCCTTCGACGCGGTGCTGGCGGAGTTGGATGGCCGGCTGGGGCGGTCGTTGCGTGAGGTGGTGTGGGGTGAGGACGCGGACCTGCTGAACGGGACGATGTTCGCTCAGGCTGGCCTGTTCGCGGTGGAGACTGCCCTGTTCCGGTTGGTGGAGTCGTGGGGGGTGCGTCCGGACTTCCTGGTGGGGCATTCCGTGGGTGAGATCGCGGCCGCCCATGTGTCCGGCATCCTCTCGCTGAGTGACGCTGCCGAACTGGTCGTGAGCCGTGGTCGGTTGATGCAGGCGTTGCCTTCTGGTGGGTCGATGGTGGCGGTGGAGGCGACGGAGGCCGAGGTGCTTCCGCTGCTGAACGACGGGGTAGCCGTGGCTGCCGTGAACGGTCCGCGTTCCGTGGTCGTGTCGGGTGCGGAAGCTGCCGTGCGTGAGCTGGTCGCCACGTTCGAGGCGCAGGGCCGCAGGACGAGCACGCTGCGGGTCTCGCATGCCTTCCATTCGCCGCTGATGGAGCCGATGCTTTCCGACTTCGGGGCGGTGGTCGCCGGGTTGTCGTTCGGCGTCCCGTCGATTCCGGTGGTGTCGAACGTGACAGGTGGGCTGTCGCAGGAGGTCGCGACGCCCTCGTACTGGGTGCGGCATGTGCGGGAGGCCGTGCGCTTCTCCGACGCGGTCCGCTTCCTGGAGGGTGAGGGAGTCACCTCGTTCGTCGAGGTGGGTCCTGATGGTGTGCTGAGTGGGATGGCGCAGCAGTCCGTGGAGGCGGAGTCGGCGGTCTTCGTTCCGTTGGTGCGCAAGGGGCGTCCGGAGGTCGCCTCCACTGTGTTGGCGTTGGGGCAGCTGCACGTGAGTGGCACTTCGGTGGAGTGGGCGCGGTTCTTCGAGGGTTCGGGTGCTCGTCGTGTTGATCTGCCGACGTATGCCTTTCAGCGTGAGCGGTTTTGGTTGGAGTGTGTGGGTGGTGGGGATGCGGGTGGTTTGGGGCAGGTGGTGGTTGATCATCCGGTGTTGGGTGCGTCGGTGGAGTTGCCGGATTCGGGTGGTGTGGTGTTGACGGGGCGGTTGTCGGTGGAGGGGATGGGGTGGTTGGCGGATCATGTGGTGTTGGGGTCGGTGTTGTTGCCGGGGGCGGCGTTTGTGGAGTTGGTGGTGCGGGCTGGGGATGAGGTGGGTTGTGGGGTGGTGGAGGAGTTGACGTTGCGGGCGCCGTTGGTTGTTCCGGAGCGTGGTGGTGTGGCGTTGCGGGTGGTGGTGGGTGGTTTGGACGAGGTGGGTTCTCGTTCGGTGCGGGTGCATTCGCGTCGGGAGGGTGCGGGTTCGGGTGCGGGGTGGGTGTTGCATGCGGATGGTGTGGTGGGTGCGGGTGAGTCCGTGCCGGCCTTCGACCTCACCGAATGGCCCCCGCCCGGCGCGACCCCGGTGGAGACGGCCGACATGTACGACACCCTGGCCGAGCGTGGTTACGACTACGGCCCCGTCTTCCAAGGTCTCAAGGCTGCCTGGATCGCCGGGGAGCACATTTTCGCCGAGGTTGAACTCGACGAGTCCGTACATGCGGATGCCAAGCGGTTCGGGCTGCATCCGGCGCTTCTCGACTCCACCATGCATGCCCTCGGCCTCCAGCCTGCCGATTCCGGATCCGGCGCCACGGAGGACGATCGCCCCGCACTCCCCTTCTTCTGGGAGGGCGTTCGTCTGTTTGCCTCAGGGGCGACCGCCTTGCGCGTACGCCTCACAGGATCCGGCGCCGACACCGTCTCCCTGGCCATGGCCGACACAGCCGGAGAACCGGTGCTGTCCGTCGCTGGGCTGACGCTTCGTCCGGTGTCGGTGGAGCAGTTGGCTGTTGGGTCGGGTGTGGGTGGTGGGTTGCATGAGGTGGTGTGGCGGCCGTTGGTGGCGGCTGGGGTTGCTGGTGGTGATGTGCCGGTGTCGAGGGTGTTTGAGGTGCCGGTGCCGGTGGTGGGTGTGGATCCGGTGGTGGGTGTGCGGTCGGTGTTGGGTGGGGTGTTGGAGGCGGTTCAGGGCTGGTTGAGGGCTGATGAGGCGGGTCGGTTGGTGGTGGTGACGCGGGGTGCGGTGGCTGTCGGTGCGGGTGTGGGTGTGGGTGTGGATGTGTGTCAGGCGCCGGTGTGGGGGTTGGTGCGGGCGGCTGAGGCGGAGAATCCGGGTCGGTTCGTGTTGGTGGATGTGGATGTGGATGCGGGGGGTGGTTCGTTCGCGGATGTGGCGGGTGTGGTGTTGGGGTCGGGTGAGCCGGAGGTCGCGGTGCGTGGGGGTGAGGTCCTGGTTCCGCGTTTGGTTGAGGTGTCTGTTGGTGGGGGTGGGGTGCCGGTGGATGTGGGGGATGGTGTGGTGTTGGTGACGGGTGGTACGGGTGGTTTGGGTGGGTTGGTGGCGCGGCATTTGGTGGAGGTGTATGGGGTGCGTCGTTTGGTGTTGGCGGGGCGTCGTGGTCCGGGGGCTCCTGGGGTTGATGAGTTGTGTGGTGTGTTGCGTGGGTTGGGTGCGGAGGTGTCGGTGGTGGCGTGTGATATGTCGGACCGGTCTGCGGTGGTGGGTCTGGTGGAGGGTGTGGGTGCTGGTCTGGTGGGTGTGGTGCATGCGGCGGGTGCGGGTGACAACGGTTTGGTGGGGTCGATGGATGGGGCCCGGTTGGATCGGGTGTTGGGTGCGAAGGCGGATGGTGCTTGGTATGTGCATGAGTTGACGCGTGAGCGGGATCTTGCGTTCTTCGTGATGTTCTCGTCGGCGGGTGGTTCGGTGCTGGCTGCGGGTCAGGGGAACTATGCGGCGGCGAATGTGTTCCTGGACGCGTTGGCGGTGCAGCGGCGGTCGGAGGGTTTGCCGGCCACCTCCCTCGCCTACGGGTTGTGGGCGGGTGCGGGGATGGGCGAGTGGTTGGGTGAGGCGGATCTGGAGCGGATGAGGCGTCAGGGGCTGCCGGCGTTGGAGCCGGAGCAGGGTCTGGCGCTGTTCGACGCGGGTCTGGCGTCGGGGCTGCCCGCGCTGCTCCCGCTGCCGATCGACGTCAACGCGCTGCGCGCCCGTACCGACACCATCCCCGCACTCCTCCGCGACCTCGTCCCCACCACCCGACGGCGCAGCACGGTCTCCAGGGCCGACGCGACGGCTCTGCGGCAGCGATTCGCACAGGCCGATGAGGCCGGGCAGGAGGCCCTCCTCAGGACGCTCGTCATGGAGCGGGCGTCCGCCCTCCTCGGCCACAGCAGCGCGGACGCCCTCGACGCGGAACGTGACTTCCTGGAGGCAGGGTTCGACTCGCTGAGTGCGATGGAACTCCGAAACGCTCTGATGAAGGACACCGGGCTGAGGCTGCCTCCCATGGTGGTCTTCGACAGCAAGAGCCCGGCTGAGCTCGCCCGGCTGCTGCGCACCGATCTTCTGGCGGCAGGCTCCCTTGTGACCGGTGGCACCGAAGAACTGCGTGAACCAGTGGGGTCGTCCGAGGAGTTCGGCGGAACGGGGAGCGCGTCCGTCACCGGTGGGGCCGAGGCTCCTTCGGCCGGCAGGCCGCCCGAGACGCTCCGCGACCTGTTCCATGCCGCAGTCGTCTCCGGCCGCGCGGACAAGGGCTTCGCGCTCCTCCAGGCGGCCGCCGACGTGCGGCCGGGCTTCGGCTCGGTGGACGAGATCGACCGGCTCCCCGCCGCGGTCCGTCTCGCGGACGCCGCCGAGGGGCCGCATCTCATCTGCCTCAGCACACCCATGGCCACCGGCGGTGTCCACCAGCACGCGCGGCTCGTGTCCCACTTCGGAGGCAGGCACAAGATATCCGCACTGCCTGTTCCCGGATTCCTCGCAGGTGAGAGCTTGCCCACGTCCTCCGACGCGGCCGTCCAGGCACTCGCCCGGAGTGTGCTGGACACGGCCGACGGGAAACCGTTCGTGCTGCTCGGCTACTCGTCCGGAGGCACCCTCGCCTATGCCACGGCCGGACACCTGGAACGGGAATGCGGGGTGCGCCCGGCAGGCGTCATCCTGCTGGACACGTTCAAGGTGCACGACGGCGGCAGCGACGGCGTCCCCCTCGACGGCCTGGCACTCGGCATGTTCGACAAGGAAGCGGTTTTCGGCCGGTTCGACAGCAGCAGGCTCTCCGCGATGGGCCGCTGGGTGGAACTGGTCCCGCAACTCCCGCTCACCCCGGTCGAGGCTCCGGTGCTCTTCGTCCAGTGCACCCAGTCCTTCGTCCCGGACGGGGACGACGCGTCCCCCGACCTGCTCAACGGCCGCGCCGAGCCCTGGGAGGACGCCCACACCCTGCGTACCGTCCGCGCCAACCACTTCACCCTCGTCGAGGACCGTGCCGAACAGACCGCGCAGGTCATCGACGAATGGCTGGCATCGCACGGAACGGCGGACGGCGGCGGAGCGGCCGAATGACCGGACCGGCGCAAGACGGACCGGACCCCATCGAATCGAAGCGAGGCGAAGTGACGTGACCGTGGCACCCAGCGCCAAGGGAACCCTGCCGTTCGGCGAGCACGAGACGTGGTACCGGGTGACGGGCGACCTTCGCTCGGACCGGCCCACGCTCGTCGTCGTGCACGGAGGGCCGGGATCCACCCACGACTATCTGCAGAACCTTTCCGACCTGGCCGACGACGGCTGGTCCGTCGTGCACTACGACCAGATCGGGAACGGCGGCTCGACCCATCTGCCGGACCGGGGACCGGACTTCTGGACGGTGGACCTGTTCGCCGCCGAGCTCGACAACCTCCTGACGGGCCTCGGGATCGCCGACAACTACGTACTGTTCGGCCAGTCCTGGGGCGGCATGCTCATCACGCACCATGCCGCGGCGCGTCCGGCCGGTCTGCGCGGACTGGTCATCGCCAACTCGCCGGCCTCCTATCCGCTCTGGCTCCAGGAGGCCAAGGTCCTCCGGGACCAGCTGCCACCCGGTGTCAACGACACGTTGCTCAGGCACGAGGCTGCCGGAACCACCGAGTCGGACGAGTACCACGCGGCCATGCGCACGTTCTACGAGCGCCACGTCTGCCGTCTCAAGCCCTGGCCCCGTGACTACCTGGCCTCGTTCTACGAGGTGTACAACGACCCGACCGTCTACTACGCGATGAACGGCCCCAGCGAGTTCCATGTGAACGGCACGCTGCGCGACTGGTCGGTCATCGACGTCTGTCCCGACGTCGAGGTGCCCACCCTGCTGATCTCCGGCCGTCACGACGAAGCCACCCCCGCGACGGTCCAGCCGTTCCAGGACCTCATTCCGGGAGCGCGCTGGGAGGTGTTCGAGGAGTCCAGCCACCTGCCGCATCTCGAGGAACCGGAGCACTTCCGTCAGGTCATGCGGACCTTCCTCGACGAGGTGGACCCGCCGACGGGACAGCAGGGGCCCTCAGCCCTGTCCGACCGGCCGTAGGCCGCATAGAGTAAGGACCGGCAGTGGTGCCGCTGCGGCGAACACCCCGGATGCCGCCTGAAGGGCGACAACATCCGGGACGCCGGCGGTCAGGTAGTCGCAAGGTGTGTCCGGAGTGGGTGTACGAGGTCCGGGCGGCCTGCTGCGACAGGGGTGTCCCGGACAGGGGTCCGGGACTCGTTGAGAGGGTGTTTCCCATGGTCATTGGTCGCGTGGTGCGTTTCGACAGCGCGAAGGGTTACGGGTTCATCGCTCCCGACCATGGGGGCGAGGACGTCTTCCTGCACGTGAACGACCTTCGCATGGCCGAGGAGGTGCTCCGGCCCGGCCTCATGGTCGAGTTCGAGATCGAGCAGGGCGACCGGGGCCTGAAGGCGTCCTCGGTGCGTCCGGCCGCGGGCGGCGGCATCGCGGCCGCGCCGGTTCCGGCTTCGGTCTTCACGCAGCGCTCCGAGCCTCTGAGCAGGCAGGCCGCGGACGGTGACGACGTGTTGTGCGATGTGCTCAACGCGGAGGAGTACGTACGGGACGTCACGGAAGTACTGCTGGAATCGGCCCCCGGGCTCACCGCGGCGCACATCCTCCAGGTACGCCAGGGGATGCTTCAGTTCGCCAAGAACCACGGCTGGATCGAGGGCTGAACGGGTAGTCGCACGCCATGGCCCGGGACGACGGTCCCGGGCCTTCGCGCTGCTGCACGGCTGTGACTAACCGCACCGGCCCCGGGCCGTCCGGGCCGGTGTTAGCGCCGGTTAACCTGCCTTGCATGACCGTAACCCTCGAAGTAAGCGGCGGCGTCGGCACGATCCGGCTGGACCGTCCTCCGATGAACGCCCTGGATGTCGCCACCCAGGACCGGCTGCGCGAGCTCGCCGAAGAGGCGTCCCGGCGCGACGACGTGCGTGCCGTGGTGCTCTACGGCGGCGAGAAGGTGTTCGCGGCCGGCGCGGACATCAAGGAGATGCAGGCGATGGACCACGCGGCGATGGTCGTACGGTCCAAGGCGCTGCAGGACTCCTTCACCGCGGTGGCGCGGATCCCCAAGCCCGTCGTCGCCGCCGTCACCGGCTACGCACTGGGCGGCGGCTGCGAACTGGCCCTCTGCGCGGACTTCCGGATCGCCGGCGACAACGCCAAGCTGGGGCAGCCGGAGATCATGCTCGGGCTCATCCCGGGCGCGGGCGGCACCCAGCGCCTGGCCCGGTTGGTGGGTCCCGCCAAGGCCAAGGACCTGATCTTCACCGGCCGCCACGTGAAGGCGGAGGAGGCCCTGACCATGGGGCTGGTGGACCGTGTGGTCCCGGCAGCCGAGGTGTACGAGCAGGCGCACGCCTGGGCCGCCAAGCTGGCGAAGGGCCCGGCGCTCGCGCTGCGCGCCGCCAAGGAGGCCGTCGACGCGGGACTGGAGACGGACATCGATACCGGCCTCACGATCGAGCGGACCTGGTTCGCCGGCCTCTTCGCCACCGAGGACCGGGAGCGCGGAATGCGCAGCTTTGTGGAAGAGGGACCGGGCAAGGCCAAATTCCTCTGACCGAACGCCAGTTGGGAACGCGAGAGCAGGCGTTCATCCGTGTGGGCGGATTAGCTGAGCCTTAAGGCAACCTTAAGGCTCAGCCTCCCATCGCTCCTGGCAAACCCGTTCGGACGGGGTGTTCGTGCAGGTCAGGATGGGCGTCCGACCGTGCATTCTGCCACTGGCATATGCCTGGAGCCCTCTGCGGAATGTCTGATTCCGGGTCAGGGATTCCCGGGGAACGGCCACGGAACGCCCGCTGTGCAGCCATGATGGTGTCCATGGCGGGCCTGGAGGGTGTGGAGCAGCCGCGACAGCGCAGCAGCGCGACAGCGGCACGGAGGATGCCGGCCGTCGAGGACGAACAGGCGTTCAAAGCGCTGGAGTTGTTCGGAAATCCGACGGAGGACGAAGTCCGGCTGCCCTCCCGCCCGGAGTCCGCGGCCACGGCCCGCAGGCTCACCTCCTGTGTGGTGCTGCGTCAGTGGTCGCTTTCCCCGCAGACCGCGGAGCATGCCGTTCTGCTGGTGTCCGAACTTGTCGGGAACGCCGTGCGGCACACCGGCGCCAGGGTCTTCGGGTTACGGATGATGCGCCGGCGCGGCTGGATCAGGATCGAGGTGCGTGACCCCTCGCGCGGACTGCCGTGTCTGATGCCCGTGCAGGAGATGGACATCAGTGGGCGCGGGCTCTTCCTGGTCGACAAGCTCTCCGACCGGTGGGGCGTCGACCTGCTGCCGCGGGGCAAGACCACCTGGTTCGAGATGCGCATCTCCGACCGCTGACGCACAGAAGCCCCCGGTCGGCCGGGGTGCGGCGCTGCGGGGGCTTCTGTGTGGGGACCGTGAAATGGGGGGTGTGTTCACGGCCGCTGATGACGACCTGGCCCGGGTCAATGGAGGGTCGTGTTCCCGACTATGGCAGACGGATGACACCATCGCCAAAGTCGTAATTATGGATGTAATGGACAAAGTAGGGTATTGCGTCGCTGAATCGCAGGTGTTCTGGGTCACTCACCTGGCAATCAGTGCGTGCATATGGGATCTCGCGAGTGATTCATCGATCGGTCGGGCGTGGTCGTGCGCATCCGTGTGACCTTCGGCGGCCTTGGTGGGTCATTTGTTATTTTCCTGACACAGCACACTTAATGTTCTGCGCATGAATGCCCCCGACCGACCGGTGCACCGCCGCAGCGCCCTGCGCGCCGGAGCCGGCGCCGCCCTCGCGGCCGCCCTCGCCACCGGCTGTGCGGACCCGGACTCCGCCGGTCCACCGGCGACAGCGCCCACCCGCCCGGAACCGCAGAGGCGGGCCGCCACCACCGGCGCACACGCCCCCGCGCCCACCCCGCACCGCATCCCGGGGCAGCCCGTACAGATCGACCACGGTCCCCGCGACCGGGCCCGCGTCGCCCTCACCTTCCACGGCCAGGGCGATCCCGCCGTCGCCCGCACCGTCCTCGGCGAGGCCGAACGCGCCGGGGCGAGGGTCACCGTCCTCGCCGTGGGCAGCTGGCTGGACGAGCACCCCGAGATGGCCCGCCGGATCCTCGACGGCGGCCACGACCTCGGCAACCACACCCAGCGCCACCTCGACATCTCCTCGATGGACGAGACGCAGGCGTACGCGGAGATCAGCGACTGCGCCCAGCGGCTGCGCCGGCTCACCGGCTCCATCGGCACCTGGTTCCGTCCCTCGCGCACCCAGTACGCCACCCCGCTCGTCCAGCGGCTCGCCGTCCGGGCCGGATACCCGCACGTCCTCTCGTACGACGTGGACTCCCTCGACTTCACCTCGCCCGGCGCCGCGGCCGTCACCCGCAAGGTGGCCGGGGAGATCCGCAACGGATCGGTGGTGAGCATGCACTTCGGCTATGCGGACACGGTCGCCGCCCTGCCCCTCCTCCTCACCGAACTCGACCGCCGCCGACTGCGTGCGGTGACGACCACGGAGCTGCTGACCTGATGTCCCTCTCCATCTCACGCACCGCGGCGCTGTGCGGCGGTCTCCTGCTCGCCGTCCTCACCGGCTGCGGCACCGCCCCCGCCGACAAGGGGGCGTCCGACGCCCCCACCGAGGCCGCCGCCCCGCCCGCCCGGCCGAAGCGCGTCACCCCGCCCGCCCCGCCGGGACTGCCCGGCATGCCTCCGGTGCTCGACGCCAGGAACGTGTACGCGGCCGACGCCCCGGGAAAGCTGTCGCCGGTCGTCAAGGACTTCCCGTCCCGGGTGTACGTGCCCAACACCAACTCCGACACCGTGTCCGTCATCGACCCCGCCACGTACAAGGTCATCGAGACGATCCCGGTCGGCCGCCAGCCTCAGCACGTCGTCCCGTCCTGGGACCTCAAGACCCTCTGGGTCAACAACGACGTCGGGGACAGCCTCACCGCCATCGACCCGGCGACCGGGAAGGCGGGGAAGACGGTCGACGTCTCCGACCCGTACAACCTCTACTTCACGCCGAACGGCAAGTACTCCATCGTGATGGCCTCGATGGACCGCGAACTGGTCTTCCGCGACGCGCACACCATGAAGACGGCCAAGACCGTCCCGGTGAGCTGCGCGGGCGTCAACCACGCCGACTTCTCCGCCGACGGCCGGTACTTCATCGTCTCCTGCGAGTTCTCCGGCGAACTCCTCAAGGTCGACACGGCGAAGATGGAGATCGTGGGCCAGCAGAAACTGCCGTTCAAGGGCGCGATGCCGCAGGACGTCAAACTGTCCCCCGACGGCAGCACCTTCTACATCGCGGACATGATGGCCAACGGCATGTGGGTGCTGGACGGGAAGAAGTTCACCACGCCCGAGCTGCTGCCCACCGGCAAGGGCTGCCACGGGCTCTACGTCAGCCGCGACGCGAAGGAGATGTACATCTCCAACCGCGGCGAAGGCTCGGTCTCCGTGTTCGACTTCGCACAGAAGAAGCTGGCCAAGAAGTGGCACCTGCCGAACGGCGGCAGCCCGGACATGGGCGGGGTCTCGGCGGACGGCAAGGTCCTGTGGCTGTCCGGGCGTTACGACGCCGAGGTGTACGCGATCGACACCACCACCGGCAAGCAGCTGGCCCGGATTCCGGTGGGCAGCGGACCGCACGGCCTCGCCGTCTACCCACAGCCGGGGCGCTACTCGCTCGGCCACACCGGCGTCTTCCGCTGAGGGCGTCCGGCCGTCTCCCCGCGGCCGGTGACCGAGGGCCCTTCGTTCGGATCGGGCCGGACCCTGCGAGCCCGGCCTGATCCGGGCGAAAGACCCTGGCCCGCGACCAGCAGGGCCTCCGACCCCACCGGCCGGTAGCCCGCCGCCTGGAACGTCCGCACACTGCGGGCGTTCCCCGGCGACTGCTGCGCCCACACCACCGTGTCCGGCACCAGCTGCCGGGCCGCGCGTGCCAGCCGCTCGCCGAGCCGCCGCCCACGTGCTTCCTCGGCCACCTCGATGGCGGTCTCCCACCGCCCGGCGACCCCTCGGCCGAGGATCAGTACGCCGCCCTCGGTCCCCCAGACCCGCACCTCGTCGCGGAACTTCATCGCCCGTGCGACCCGGGGGTGTTCCGGGTCGCGGATCTCCCGCAGCTCCAGGTCCGGGGTGCCCGGCAGCGCGGGTGCGACCGTGAGGAGGTCGATCGTGTTCATGTGCCGGCCGGTCCGGGCCATCAGGGCACCCAGGAAACCCGGATTCATCGTCGCGGCGAGTGCGTCGCCCGCGGTGGCGGCGAGCGTCTCGCGCACCCACGCCGGGTCCTCGTCGGTGAAGACCACCGAGTGCGCCGTGAAGGCCAGCACCCCGGCATCCCGGGCGTTCGGCTGCCGCACCACGGTCGTGGACCCGTCCGGCGGCGGGAACCGCCCGTGCGCCGCGGCGTCCAGGATCCGTGCCAGTGCCTCACTCATCGCGCCGTGTACTCCCCGCTGGGCCACCGCCCACCGGGCGGTGGGCGGCCCCTCCATGATCGACGACCGGCCGCCGCCGGGGCCATCCGTCGCGCCCGTTAATCTGGCCTCCGTCAGACAGTCATACGAAGGGGCGGAAAAGTGGCGGACATCGAGTCGGCGCGCAAGGCGTTCGAGCGGTACGACCTGAACGGGGACGGGCTGATCTCGGCGGTCGAGTACAAGAGCGTCATGGCTCAGCTGGGTGACCCCTACGTCACCGAGACGGTCGCCCAGGCCGTGATCAACTCGCACGACGCGAACGGGGACGGGCTCCTCACGTTCGACGAGTTCTGGGCCGCGCAGAACTGACGCCCGGAGGACCCCCGGCCGACAGGCCGGGGGCCGCGGAACGGCACTCCGGGCGCGCTCGGGAAACGGCCGGTGCCACGGTTTCCGCCGTACGGAAGACCTCGTCCGGGGTCGCCACCGGGCCGAACACGTCGTGCAGCCGGCCGGCCCGCAGCAGGCGCAGGATCCGCGGGCAGGCGCAGACGAGCCAGAACCGCCCCTCGCGGTCCAGCGCACGCCGACGGGCCCGGCACAGCAGCGACAGCCCCGAGCAGTCGAGGAAGCTCACCTCCGACAGGTCGACCACCAGCCGGGGCGAGCCGTCCGCCGTCGCGTCGTCCAGGGCCGGTGCGATGAGTGCGGCGGTCGCGATGTCGATCTCGTCGCGCAGCGCCACCACCGTGCATCCGTCCCGGCGGTACACCCGGCCGCACGGCTCGGGCAGCAGGGCCGGCACGGGGGTTGCCGTGGGGGCCGGCGTCTCGGTCATCTGATGCCTCTCCTCGCAGCGCCGGGCCCCGAGGACGTACCCGGGCCCGCGTGACAGTCGGTGGGGGACGGTCGGTGAGGTGACAGTCGGTGAACCTAACCCGAGGGTCCGCCACGTGGCGACGCAGAAACGTTCGCGCATTCCCCAATACCTCCTTCCGGGTGAACGGCCGCCGTTCACATGGACAGCGGTAGGCGATTTGTGTGGTTGTCAGTCAGGGGGGTGATGATCCCGTCCCGTGTGCCCGCGGCCGTCCGCCGTGCTCGCGGTGACGCTGACCGGCCTCCTGGCCGTGGCCGCTGCGGCGGCCGCGCTGCTGGGCGCCACCGCCATGGGGCACGGCACCGGCGAGCTGGGCATGCCCGGCGCGTGCAGCGCCACTGCGCCGGCTTCCGGCGGACGCCGTTCTCACCTCGGCATACGGGCGCGCACCCTGCCGGCCGAGCTGGTGCCGGTGGCCGTGGTGAGCGCCCTGGCGCCGCCGGCGTGACGGCGACTGGCCGGGGACGCGGATCCGGCGGGCGCCCACCGTTCCGCCCGGGGTGAAGCGGCCGCGCTGGGGGCGGTCGTGCCGGTGTCGGCGATGCTGATCGTCGTACCGGACCCCCACTGGATCGGCACTCGGTGACCGTGTCCCCGGCGGCCGGTTCCGGAGGTTGCGCCGGCGCACGGTGGCCGGTTCGGGCCGCGCGGCTTTCCGGCCGCTGGGAAGCGGCCGGAAAGCCGCGCGCCGCATCGGCGACAATTGGCCGGAACTCGCTGTGGTGAACGGGTGGGTCCGTGGTGTGCGTCCCGTCAGGCGGCGAAGTTCCGGGATATGGAGGCCTGTTCGTCGATCTCCATGAGGTCGGGGCGGGTGTAGCGCTCCGCCCGTGCGTGGTAGTCGAAGTCGCCCCGGACGAGCCCCCGGTAGTCCCGGACGCAGCGCTCCAGGGCGACGCGCGGCAGACCCTCGATTCCCGCCGCCTCCATCTCCTCGACCAGTTCCTTCTCCGCCCGCTGGACCCGGTCGGCAATGCGGGACAGTAGAATCCCGGCTTCGTCGACGGCCTCCTGGAGCGTGCCGCCGCGGTCCCGTTGAATCAGCCGGACCGTGTTGTGCTCGTATCCGAGCAGGGCCTCCTTCTCGAAGGAGCAGATGTCGTTGCAGAGCCCCGAATGGTCGGCCACCGCATTGCGCAGCGCGATATAGGCGGGGAGGCTCCGGGCGGATTCCGGCAGGTCGATTCCCGCCGTGATCTCGTGCAGATCGAGAAAGGGCTGCATGGCCACCGAATCGCGACGGTGCTTGACGAAGTCGGCCGTGCTCGGGACGTGCCCGGCGGCCCGGTCGACCGCCTCCGCGTAGTACGTCCACAGCCAGGCGGCCGTGTCGCGGCGGAACTGCCGGACCCAGTGCACCGGCCGGTCCGTGCAGGTGCGGACCAGCAGTTCGTCCAGGGCGTGTTCCATGGCGCCGACCGGTGCCCGTGCGCCGTCGAGCACGTCCACGAGGCGGGCGATCGCGCGCGCACACACCCGCGGGTCGCGGCCGGCCGGGCCGTCGTCGAACTCGTCGTCGACGAGGAAGGCCCAGAACAGCCACTGACAGAAGAGGTCGAGGTGCTTCTGTGACGCCTCGGGAAATATCAGGGATATCCAGAGTTCGGGGCGGGTCCGGATCATCTTCTTACGGGCGACCGGCGACAGGACGAGATCGCTGGCCTCCGCCCATTCCCAGGCGGCTTTTCGGGTCTGCTCGACTCCCGGATGACATCCCGCGCTCTCGAACGGCATGTGGAATTCTGGAAGCGCCAATTTTCTCATGGTGCACCTCGTCTGAAAGGTACGAACAGGGAAGGGGGATGCGCGAGAGGTCCGCGCACGCACAGGCCGGAGCGGCAGACGGTGAACGCGAGGTTGTCGATCGGCGCTTCGACAAAGCCGTGTCATCGGGGGACAGCTGTCCGCACCGGCGTCGGAAACGAGCGCTACGCCGGGATCCGCATGCTGCGGCGGTCGCCGCAGGAGCGATCAGGTCCGGCGGGGCGGACGGTCGCGACGGTCGACCCGTGGCGCTCTTCGTGCGCCATGGCCGGGCCGGACGGCCGGATCCCGCCGGGGAGGCGTCACGGGAGGGGCGGCTGTCATCGCTGTCCTCTTTCCTCCGCAGGGCCGGGCCGCAGCAGTGGGCCCCGCGGGCCCGGGGCAGCGCGCACCGTCTGACGTGCACGGCGATCGCGTCACCACTCGTCACGACCAGTGAACTCCCAGTATGCGGAGGAGGGAAGCCGCTGGTGACCGAAAATGTGCGTTCTTCCTGAACACCTGGTCACTTATGGGAAGTTGGCGCACTTCTGGGGTTTCGTTCGGCGTCACCGGGTGGTGCTCGGCTTCGGCTGATCACTCGGCCGGAAGCATGCCGCCCGGTTTCCGGAAACGGACGGCCCGCGCACCCTTCACGGGTGCGCGGGCCGCCTTTGTGTGCCGGTCAGTTGTAGCCGAAGCCCGCCGGGAGCGGAGAGGGGCGGAACAGACGGGCGGGGACGGCGCCTGCCAGGGCCCGGTAGCCCGCGGGGTTCAGATGGAGATGGTCGCCGACGTCCAACGAGGGGTGCAGCGCACGGGGGTTGTGCGGATCGCGCGCGGCACGGTCGAAGTCGATGACCGCGTCGAAGCGGCCGCCGGTACGGATCCAGGCGTTGACCGCCTGGCGGGCGCCCTCGCGGTAGCCCTCCGCGTCGTCGTAGCCGGTGTTGCCGCCGAAGGGCGTCAGCGTCGCCCCGTACACCCGGATCCCCAGGGCGTGGGCCCGGGTGATGATCTGGTCGTACGCCGCGATGACGTCGTCCGCCGCCTGCTTCTGGGCGGCGGGGGTGGCGGGCGCCGTCCCGAGGTCGTTGACGCCCTCGAAGACGATCAGTCGGTCGACGCCGCTCTGGGACAGTACGTCGCGGTCCAGCCGGGCCAGTCCGTTCGGGCCCAGGCCGTCGTTGAGCAGGCGGTTCCCGCCGGCCGCCTGATTGACGACCGAGGTCCGCACCGGGCCCGCACCGGCTGCCAGCCGCTCCTGGAGCACGTCGGGCCAGCGGTCGTTCCCGTTGGTGGTGGAACCCCGGCCGTCGGTCAGCGAGTCGCCGAGCACGGCCGTCGCCGACGTGTCGCTCCTGGACCAGACCTCGACGCCGCTGAGGAGGTACCAGTGGTCCGTGGTGGTGGCCCCGGGCAGATCCGGATCCTGGACGTGGTCCCCGGACCGGAGGTAGGAGGTCGTACGGGAACCGGGGTGCGAGGTGAGGGCGGTGGACGCCTGACCGGTGGCCAGGTAGACCGTGGCCGTCAGGTTGGAACCGGGTGCCAGCCGGAAGTCCAGCGGATCGGAGACGGCCTGCGCGCCGGCCGGGACGGCCACCGAGGAGCCGCCCCCGAAGGTCACCCTGCGCGTGGTTCCCTCCCGGATGGCGCCGGTGCCCGCCCGGCCGTCCAGCGGCAGCGCCACGGACACCTTGGTGATCGGCAGCACCGCGCCGCCGAACGCGTTGGAGAACCGCAGCCGGATGTGGTCGCCGCCCGCCGAGACGTGGACGGTCTGTCGCAACGTCGTGTCCGTCAGGACGGCGTCGTCCTGGGTGAACGGCGCCGGCGGCATGTTGGACGGCTCCGTCAGTTGCGGCATCGACGTCCACGCGGCCACCCAGTGCGCGTTCCGCTCCCGGGGCCCGGGAGCGTGGTCCGCCCCTGCGCCCTCGCCGGCCCCGAGCGCCGGCGAGGTGGCGGTCAGGGAGGCGAAGAGCGCTCCCGCGGTGAGCAGGCTGATCAGTGACGATCTTCGGTTCATGGATGTGTTCCCTCTGTGCGGTGGGGAAACGGGATTGCGCCGGGGAAGCGCGATCAAGCGCAAAGCGTCCATGTACGCGGACGGCATCCCCATCCATGCGCCCGCCGGACCACGCGGCAGGCTAGTCCCTCCGATAGTTGCGGTCAATCATTCGAAATGTTTCGACACATCGGGGGTCGGGCCCTCCTCGGCCGGTCGCGCACATCGGATCCGCCCCGTCCTCCTCCGCCCCCTACCGCGGTAGCACCCACACATTGGCTCCCGGGTATGACGCCCGCCGCCCGTCCGTTCCCGCACGCTCCATCCCGTCAGCACGAGCATCGCGAAGGGCAGAGCATGAGGCTACGCAGCGGCAAGCAGCAGCAGACGGACGAACGCCCGGACGCCCCGGGCACTCCAGGTCTCGCCGTCGAACTGCGCGATGTCCGGCGGCAGTACGGCCGCGGCGCGGGCACCGTGCACGCACTGGCGGGCGTCGACCTCGCCCTCCCGCGCGGCACCTTCACCGCGGTCATGGGCCCGTCCGGGTCCGGCAAGTCCACGTTCCTGCAGTGCGCCGCGGGCCTGGACCGGCCGTCGGCGGGCTCCGTGCGCCTGGGCGGTACGGAGATCACGGGCATGGGCGAGAACGAGCTCACCGAACTGCGCCGCAGCCGCCTGGGCTTCGTCTTCCAGGCATTCAACCTGCTGCCCTCCCTCACCGTGGAGCAGAACGTGCTGCTGCCCATGCGTCTGGCCGGTCGGCGCCAGGACCGCGGCAGAGCGGCCGCGATGCTCACCCAGGTCGGGCTCGCCGACAAGGCGAAGCGCCGCCCCGGCGAGCTCTCCGGCGGCCAGCAACAGCGCGTGGCCATCGCCCGCGCCCTGATCACCGGCCCCGACGTGGTCTTCGCCGACGAGCCCACCGGAGCCCTCGACACCGGCACGGCCACCGAGGTCCTCGGCCTGCTCCGGCACGCCGTGGACACCCTCGGTGCCACCGTCGTCATGGTCACCCACGACCCGGCCGCGGCCGCCTGGGCCGACCGCGTACTGTTCCTCGCCGACGGCTCCTTCGCCGACCGCCTCGACCGGGGTACGCCGGAGCGGATCGCGGCCCGGATGACGGCGCTCACCGCCCGTACCTCCCGCCCGGACACGACGGTGGGGGCATGGGCATGAGGATCGTCCCCAACGGGCTCGCCCGGGCAGCCGTCCGCTTCAAGCCCGCGTCGTTCGCCGGGACCTTCGTCGCGCTGATGATGTCCGCGCTGATCGTCACGGCCTGCGGCATCCTCCTCGAGACCGGCCTGCGCGCGTCGGTGCCCGCGGAACGGTACGCGCAGGCGCCGGTCGTCGCGGCGGCCGACCAGTACGAGTACGTCGTGACGGGCAGCGGCGAGGACCGCGAGGAAGAAGCGGTCCCGCTGCCGGACACCGCACGGGTCGACGCCGCGCTGGCCGACAGGGCCGCCGCCGCGCCGGGCGTGGCCACGGCCGTCGCGGACCACACCTTCCCGGTGCGGGCCGGGGGCGGCGCGCTCACCGCGCACGGCTGGGGCGCGCACGCCTTCACCGGCACCGCGCTCACCTCCGGGACCGCGCCCCGGACCGGCGAGGTCGTCCTCGACACCGCCGCCGCCCGCGCCGCGAAGGCAGCCGTCGGCGACACCGTCGCCCTGCGGACCGCCGCCGGGCAGCAGGACTTCCGCGTCGCCGGCCTCGCCGAGGCCGGGCCAGGGGACACCGCCCGGAACACCGGCACAGCGGGCGCCCTCGCCTGGTTCGCCGACGCGCAGGCACCCACGCTCGCCGGCCACCCCGGCAAGGCGGACGCCATCGCCGTCCTGGCGCAGCAGGGCACCGATGCCGACACGCTCGCGGGCTCCGTGAGCAAGGCCCTGGCCGGATCCGGCGCCCAGGTGCACGTCGGCGACGACCGCGGCGCCATCGAGGACCCGGGCCTCGGCTACGCCAAGGACACGCTCGTCGGGATCGGCGCCTCCTTCGGCGGCATCGCCACCATCGTCGCCGTCTTCACCGCCGCGGGAACCGTGACCCTGTCCGTGTCCCAGCGCGCCCGTGAGTTCGCGCTGCTGCGCGCCATCGGCGCCACCCCGCGCCAGATCCGCCGCGCGGTCGCGGCCGAGGCGCTGCTCGTCGCGCCGCTCGCCGGGATCATCGGCTGCCTGCCCGGCATCGGGCTCGCCCACTGGTGGTTCGGGCAGTTGCAGGACCGCGGTGCGATCCCGCAGGCCGTGCAGGTGCACGTGTCCGGGCTCCCGATCCTCGCCGCCGTCGGCACCGGTCTGCTCACCGCGCTCGGCGCGGGCTGGGCGGCCGGCCGCAGGCCCGCGAAGATCAAGCCGGGACAGGCGTTGTCCGAAGCGTCCGTGGAACGGCTGCGGCCCGGTGTGGTCCGGACCGTACTGGGTCTCGGCGCCCTCGTCGGAGGCGCGATTCTCACCGGCGTCTCCGCCAACTCCACGGGGGACGACGCGGCCGGCGCCGCGCTCGGCGTCGTCATGCTCTTCATGCTCTCCGTCGGGCTGCTCGGCCCTCTCGTGGCGCGTGTGTGCGCGGGCCTCTTCGGCCTCCCGCTGCGCGGCGCCGGCCCGGCCGCCGGACTCGCGGCCGCCAACTCCCGTACCAACGCCCGCCGGCTCGCCTCCGCGATCACTCCGATCGTGCTGGCCACGGCCTTCTCCTCGACCCTCGTCTTCATGCACACGAGCGAGAACCACGCCGCCGACAAGCAGTTGCGGGCGGGCATCACCGCGGACCACGTGGTCACGGACCCCGCCGGGCTCCCGGTCGACGCGGCGGCCCTGGCCGCCCGCGCGCCGGGTGTGGAGACGGCCGTCGGACTGCTGAACACCCAGGTGCTGGTGCCGGTCGGCTCCGGGGAGTTCAAGGCGCTGCAGGGCGCGGCGGTCCAGGGCGTCACCGGTTCCGGCGCCGAGCTCGCGAAGGTGCAGGACCTGGACGTACGAGAAGGCAGCCTCGACCGGCTCGGCAAGGGCCGCATCGCCATCGACAGGACCCTGGCGGACTCGGCGGACGCCGGTGTCGGCGACCGGCTCCCGCTCTACCTCCCGGACGGCACGAAGACCGCCCCCGAGATCGTCGCGGTCTACGGCCGCGGTCTCGGCCTGGCCACGGTGACCATGGACCGGCCGTCCCTGGCCGGGCACGTCACCTCGGCCTTCGACAGCACGCTGCTGGTACGCGGCGGCTCGGCGAAGTCGCTCACCGCCCTGGGCGCGGTCACCGACGCCTCCGGCTACGCCACCGAGCAGGGTCTCGACGCGAAGCTGGGCGCCTGGTCCAACTACATGATGGCCGCGGTCCTCGGCGGCTTCGCCGCCGTCGCCGCCGTCAACACGCTCGTGATGACGGTCCTGGACCGCCGCCGCGAACTGGGCACCCTGCGCCTCATCGGCTCCACCCGGCGCCAGGTCCTGCAGATGCTCCGCTGGGAGAGCCTGCTGGTCTCCACGGTGGGCGTCGCCCTCGGCACGGCGATCGCCGCGGCCACACTGATCCCGATGATGCACGGCATGACCGGTGAGGCACCCTACGTACCACCGCTCCTGTACGGATCCTTTGCCGCAGCCGCCGGCGGCCTGACCCTGCTCGCGATGACGCTGCCCGCGCGGGCGGCACTCCGCCGCTGGTCGTAGTCCACACAGACGGGGCGGGAGCCGGGGCATCGTGCCGGCCCCCGCCCCGCCTGCCCCGTCAGACCTTGATGGCCACGATGGCGTCCGGGGCGTGCTTGTGGCCGTGCGGTCCGGCCGCGGCCGGGAGCCTGCTCGCGTGGCGGGCGACGGCTTCGCCGGGCGGGATGATGTTCACGCGGAGACGGCGTGGTCGAAGCGGGCCTGGCCGACCATGGACCTCCACCCCTGTCCCAGGGAGGTGCCAGGGGCCTTCCGCCGCGTAAACAGGGATGGCCCCGACCAGCGCTGAGATGGAAAAGCACTGGTCAGGGCCCATCCTCCTAGCACTCGATGATGTTCACCGCGAGGCCGCCACGGGCGGTCTCCTTGTACTTGACGCTCATGTCGGCACCCGTCTCCTTCATGGTCTTGATGACCTTGTCGAGGGAGACCTTGTGGCTGCCGTCGCCGCGCAGCGCCATCTTCGCCGCGGTGACGGCCTTCACCGCCGCCATGCCGTTGCGCTCGATGCACGGGATCTGGACGAGGCCGCCGACCGGGTCGCAGGTCAGGCCGAGGTTGTGCTCCATGCCGATCTCCGCGGCGTTCTCGACCTGTTCCGGAGTGCCGCCCAGGACCTCGGCGAGGGCGCCCGCGGCCATCGAGCAGGCGGAGCCGACCTCGCCCTGGCAGCCGACCTCGGCGCCGGAGATGGAGGCGTTCTCCTTGAACAGCATGCCGATGGCGCCGGCCGCCAGGAGGAAGCGGACGATGCTGTCGTCCTTCTCCGCCTCGGTGGCGCCGCCGGCCGCGAAGTTCATGTAGTAGTGCAGCACCGCCGGGATGATGCCGGCCGCGCCGTTCGTCGGGGCGGTGACCACCCGTCCGCCCGCGGCGTTCTCCTCGTTGACCGCCATCGCGTAGAGGGTGATCCACTCCATCGCGTGGGTCTGCGGGTCGCCCTCGGCGCGCAGCTGGCGGGCGGTGTTCGCGGCGCGGCGCCGGACCTTGAGGCCGCCCGGCAGGATGCCCTCGCGGGACATGCCGCGGGAGACGCACGCCTGCATGGCGCGCCAGATGTCGAGCAGCCCGGCGCGGATCTCGTCCTCGGTGCGCCAGGCGCGCTCGTTCTCCAGCATCAGGGAGGAGATCGACAGACCCGTGTCCCGGGCGAGGCGCAGCAGCTCGTCGCCGGTGCGGAAGGGGTGCCTGAGCGCCGTGTCGTCGGGGACGATCCGGTCCTCGCCCACCGCGTCCTCGTCCACGACGAAGCCGCCGCCGACCGAGTAGTACGTCTTCTCCAGGAGCGGGGCGCCCTCGTGGTCGTACGCGAAGACGGTCATGCCGTTGGCGTGGTACGGAAGCCTCTTGCGGCGGTGCAGGACCAGCTGCTTGTCGGCGTCGAAGGCGATCTCGTGCATGCCGAGGAGGTTGATCCGGCCGGTGGTGCGGATCGCCTCGACCCGGTCGTCGGCCGTCTCGACGTCGACGGTACGGGGGGACTCGCCCTCCAGGCCGAGCAGCACGGCCTTGGGGGTGCCGTGGCCGTGGCCGGTGGCGCCGAGCGAGCCGAAGAGTTCGGCGCGTATCGAGGCGGTGTGGGCCAGCAGGCCCTCGTTCTTCAGCCGGCGTGCGAACATACGGGCCGCGCGCATGGGGCCGACCGTATGGGAGCTGGACGGGCCGATGCCGATCGAGAACAGGTCGAAGACCGAGATGGCCACGGGGTGACTCCTAAGGGTTGGTAGACGCCGTTGTCTGCCGGGTGGTGCGGTACGGGCGGGGTGGGCCCGAAGAGCGAGGACAAGGGATGGGGCACCGCGCTCACTGTTCAGTGTGCGCGGTGCCCCGCCCCGAAGTGCAAATGTGCCGGTTCGGCTACTTCACACCGGGGTACAGCGGGAACTTCTCGGCGAGCGCGACGACGCGGGCCTTCAGGTCGTCCGCGTCGTAGGACGGCTTCAGCGCCGAGGCGATGATCTCGGCGACCTCGGTGAAGTCCTCCGTCCGGAAACCGCGGGTGGCGAGCGCCGGCGTGCCGATCCGCAGACCCGAGGTGACCATGGGCGGCCGCGGGTCGTTGGGGATGGCGTTGCGGTTGACCGTGATGCCCAGCTCGTGGAGCCGGTCCTCGGCCTGCTGGCCGTCCAGCTCGGAGTTGCGCAGGTCGACGAGGACCAGGTGCACGTCCGTACCGCCGGACAGGACGGAGACACCGACCTCGGTGACGTCCGGCTGCACCAGGCGCTCGGCCAGGATGCGGGCGCCGTCCAGGGTGCGCTGCTGGCGCTCCTTGAACTCCTCGGTCGCCGCCACCTTGAACGAGACGGCCTTGGCCGCGATCACGTGCTCCAGCGGACCGCCCTGCTGGCCCGGGAAGACCGCCGAGTTGATCTTCTTGGCGAGCTCCTGGGTGGAGAGGATCACACCACCGCGCGGACCGCCGAGGGTCTTGTGCGTGGTGGTGGTGACGACGTGGGCGTGCGGCACCGGGTTGGGGTGCAGGCCCGCGGCGACCAGACCGGCGAAGTGCGCCATGTCGACCATCAGGTACGCGCCGACCTCGTCCGCGATGCGGCGGAAGGCGGCGAAGTCGAGCTGGCGGGGGTAGGCGGACCAGCCGGCCACGATCAGCTTCGGCTTGGACTCCTTGGCGAGGCGCTCGACCTCGGCCATGTCCACGACGCCCGTGTCGTCGACGTGGTACGGGACCACGTTGTAGAGCTTGCCGGAGAAGTTGATCTTCATGCCGTGGGTCAGGTGACCGCCGTGGGCCAGGTTCAGGCCCATGATCGTGTCGCCCGGCTTCAGCAGCGCGAACATCGCGGCGGCGTTGGCCTGCGCACCGGAGTGCGGCTGCACGTTCGCGGCCTCGGCGCCGAAGAGCGCCTTGATGCGGTCGATCGCGATCTGCTCGACCACGTCGACGTGCTCACAGCCGCCGTAGTAGCGGCGGCCGGGGTAGCCCTCGGCGTACTTGTTGGTCAGGACGGAGCCCTGGGCCTCCATGACCGCGACCGGAGCGAAGTTCTCCGAGGCGATCATCTCGAGGGTGGACTGCTGACGGTGGAGCTCGGCGTCGACAGCGGCGGCGACGTCCGGGTCCAGCTCGTGGAGGGAGGAGTTCAGAAGCGACATCAGGTGGTCCCTTGGGGTCTCAGTTGCCGGAGAACGCGGTGTACTCGTCGGCGGAGAGCAGATCGGCGGGCTCATCCGTGACGCGTACCTTGAACAGCCAGCCGCCTTCGAACGGAGCGGAGTTCACCAGGGACGGGTCGTCCACGACGTCCTGGTTCGCGGCCGTGACCTCGCCGGTCACCGGCGAGTACAGGTCGCTGACCGACTTGGTCGACTCCAGCTCGCCGCAGGTCTCGCCCGCGGTCACCGTGTCACCGACCTCGGGAAGCTGGGCGTAGACGACGTCACCGAGCGCGTTGGCCGCGTACTCCGTGATGCCGATCGTGGCCACACCGTCCTCGACGGCCGACAGCCACTCGTGCTCCTTGCTGTACCGCAGCTGCTGGGGGTTGCTCATGACCTGAATTCTCCTGTACGCGGGGGAGTGCTGATGAACGATGGTCTTACGGTGTGAGACAGGACTGCGTCACGTACGCAGCGCCCGTCGCGCCCTGTGGTTCTACTTCTGGCGCTTGTAGAACGGCAGCGCCACGACCTCGTACGGCTCGTGGCTGCCCCGGATGTCCACGCCGACGCCCTCGGTGCCGGGCGTGGCGTGCGCGGCGTCGACGTACGCCATGGCGATCGGCTTGCCGAGCGTGGGCGAGGGCGCACCCGAGGTGACCTCGCCGATGACCTGGCCGTCCGCAACGACCGAGAAACCGGCCCGCGGCACCCGGCGGCCCTCGGCGACCAGGCCGACGAGCTTGCGGGGCGGGGCGGTCTCGGCGCGCTGGGCGGCGGCCTCCAGGGCCTTGCGCCCGACGAAGTCGCCCTCCTTCTCGAACTTCACGACCCGGCCCAGACCGGCGTCGAACGGCGTCAGCGCCGTGGTCAGCTCGTGTCCGTAGAGCGGCATGCCGGCCTCCAGGCGCAGCGTGTCGCGGCAGGAGAGCCCGCACGGGATCAGGCCACGCGAGGCGCCGGCCTCGGTGAGCGCCTTCCACAGCTGCTCGGCGTGCCCGGGCGCGACGAACAGCTCGAAGCCGTCCTCGCCGGTGTAGCCGGTACGGGCGATGAGCGCGGGAACCCCGGCGACCGTGCCCGGCAGCCCGGCGTAGTACTTCAGACCGTCCAGATCGGCGTCGGTGACGGCGGCCAGGATGGCGGGGGACTCGGGGCCCTGGACGGCGAGCAGCGCGTACGCGTCGCGGTCGTCGCGGACCTCGGCGTCGAAGCCCTCGGCGCGCGCGGTCAGCGCGTCCAGCACGATCTGGGCGTTGCCGGCGTTGGCGACGACCATGTACTCCGTCTCACCGAGCCGGTAGACGATCAGGTCGTCCAGGATGCCGCCGTCCTCGGCGCAGATCATCGTGTAGCGGGCGCGGCCCACGGAGACGGTGCCGATGTTGCCGACGAGCGCGAAGTTCAGCAGCGCCACGGCCTCGGGACCGGTGACGGTGATCTCGCCCATGTGGGAGAGGTCGAAGAGCCCGGCCTTCGTGCGGACGGCGTTGTGCTCGTCGCGCTCACTGGCGTACCGCAGCGGCATGTCCCAGCCCGCGAAGTCGGTCATGGTCGCGCCCAGCGAACGGTGCAGGGCATCGAGGGCGGTGAGACGGGGGGCGGTGCTCATGGATAAAGGCTCCCAGGGCATGACGACGAGGACGATCCCTCCCCATCTGTCATCGGAACCTGAGAGGTTCGCCGAGAGACCCCACAGGGGTTCGGCTTGCACCTTGGGTGGAGCCGCTGGGCGACTCGCTTTTCAGATCTGCCTCATCCACGCGGTACGGGGCCTGAGAGATTCAAGGGAGGATCTTGCTCCTTCGGCGCCCGGCACGGGGGCCGGGACTCTCCCGCGCGGATTCGAGCGGCCTTTATGCAGTTGACGGGGTCATCATCGCACGCATTGCGGGAGAGTGGGGGGCCGGTACCGATGCCGGTCTCCTGCGGGATCCGGCGGGTCGGACGGTTGTGCCGCATTACCTTTTCTTTACACTTCTTGGGCAGGTGTGGGTCAGCCGACAGGGGGAGGGCGATGACGTTGCAGCGGTACGCGACGACCGCGGGGGTCGCGCACGGCGCACTGCCCGCGCAGCCGGGGGCGCCGGCCAGGGAGATCGTGGGCCCGCACGCGCCCGTCGTACGGGATCTGCGGCAGCGGGACGGGCGCAGCCCGCGCGGCCTGCACTTCGCGGCCGGAGATGTGGTGGTGGTCTCCGGGCTGCCGGGCAGCGGCAAGTCGACGCTCATCGCCCGGGCCGTCTCGGCGCACGCCATCGACTCCCAGAACACCAGGGACCGCTGGGCGGCCCGGCTGCCCCGCTTACTCCCGTACGCCCTCTACCGCCCGCTCGTACGTGTCGCCCACTACTGGGGGCTGTGGCGGGTGCTGCGGTCCGGCGCCTCCGTCGTCGTCCACGACTGCGGCACCCAGGCCTGGGTGCGCGGCTGGCTGGCCCGCGACGCCCGGCGCCGCGGCCGCACCCTGCACCTCGTCCTCCTCGACGTCACCCCGCGGACGGCGAGGCAGGGGCAGCGCGAGCGCGGACGCGGAGTCTCCGGGTACGCGTTCGCCCGGCACCGCAAGGCCGTGGGGCGGCTGCTGCGGGACACCGAGTCGGGCCTGCTGCCGCTCGGCTGCGCCTCGGCGGTGCTGCTGGACCGGGAAGCGGCGGGCCTGCTGGCGCGGATCACATTCGCAGACGCACAGGGTGAGGCCTGAAAACGACCTGTCCGATGGCTGGACAGCCCGTGTGCGACTGGCGGGTATCCGGGGCTGCGGCGTTAACCTCTTGCTGCACGACATGGGGTGAGAGAGGGAAGCAGTGGACATTCCGGCACCGGCCGGGCCCCATCCGCAGGGCGGATGGCCGGCCAACGAGCTCGAAGAAGTACTGAGCGCCTCGCTCGGCAGCCCGGATGCGGGCGGCCGGCTGGTGGAGGTGCTCGGCCGCAGCCACCTCTGGGTGCCCCTGCCCAACGGCGGCTCGCCGGAGGCCACCGATCTGGATCTGCCGACGCTGGACGTCGAGGGCGCCCCGTACGTCCCCGTGTTCAGCTCCGAACACCAGTTCCTCACCTGTGTCGGCGCGCACATGTCGTTCGCCGTGGCCCCCGCACGCGAGTTCGCCCGGGGCCTGCCCCCGCAGCTCGGCATCGCGGTGAACCCGGGCGGCGCGGTCGGCATGCCACTGCCGCCACCCGCCGTCGCCGAGCTCTGCCGGGCCGGGCGCACCGTACTGGACGGGCCGGCCAGCGGCGGCCGGGTCCGGCTGTACGAGCCGGACTGGCAGGAGGAGCCCGTCGACTTCCTCTCCGCCGCGGCCGGCGAGTTCGAGGAGAGCGGCGTCGTGCTCAGCGCCCGCCGGGCCCTCGCCAGCATCGAGGGCGGTGACCCCGTCCTCTTCGTCGGCGTCGAGTTCTCCACCTGGGACGGTGCCGGACGCAACGCCCCGATGGACGCCCTGGGACGGGCCCTGGGGCGCGTCGAGGTGCCGTGGCCGGTCAACCTCGTGCTGCTCGACGTCGCTCAGGACCCGGTGGCCGACTGGATGCGGGCACGGGTGCGGCCCTTCTATCAGCGCGCCGCCGAGTAGCGGTACGGCACGGGCCACGGCGCCGCGGGACGAGCGCCCGGTCCCGCGGAGTCAAGTCGGTGTCAGGGCCGCCGCATAAGCTGGTTTGATGGCTGGTGCCTCGGCACCGAGCCGTCCCCGAGAGCCCGGGAGCGGCAGCCGAGACGTTGGATCGAAGAGGGGCGGGACCCAGGGTGAGTGCGGCAGGCAGCGCGGCGGCCGGGCAGGTCGAGCACATGCTGCGCCAAGTGACGCCCGGGCGCTACGACGCTTACGAGGCACTCCTCCAGGCACTGGCGGCCGACCGGATCTGGATGCTGCTCTGGCACGGCCGGGCCGGCTCGCCCGACGCCCAGTACGGCAACATGGAGATCGAGGGCCTCGGCTACGCCCCCTGCGTCACTTCGGCCCAGGAGCTCTCCGCCAGCGGCTGGAACCGCGACCACGAGGTCGTCAGCGGCCGCGACATCGCCCGCGCCCTGTTCCCCGACCGCTGGGGCATCTGGCTGAATCCGCACGCTCCGGGCGGCGGAGTCGGCATTCCCTGGCTGGACCTGCGCAGGATCGCCACCGGCCTGGACCGGATGCCCGCCGGTCCGCTGCGGATCAGCGAGCCCGCCATCGAGATCCCGCAGTTCTACGCGCAGCTCACGCAGCACGCCCACCACACCCCCGCGATCCGCTCGCTGCGCCGTGCCTGGGTGCAGCCCGCACTCGGCGTCGCGTACCTCGCCATCGGTCTCGATCTGTACGACACGAGCGGCCCGTCCGTCGACGCCGTGCGGGCGATGATGCAGCAGTCCATCGGCACGGTCCCGGAGGGACTTCCGGTGTCCACCGTCGCGATGGCCGACGAGTACGACCCGGTCGCGATGTGGCTGCGCGTCAACTCCCGTCCGTTCTACGACCGCGAGCCGCACGCCCCGGCCGGCCGGGGCGCGGCCGTCGCTCCCGGTTACGGCTACCCGCAGGCGCCCGGCCCCGCCCCGCGCGCCTACTAGGCCCGCCCGGGCCCGGCCCCAGGGGCGGACAAACGGCCCTCCGCCGGACAAGGTGCCCGCCGCGGTAACCCCAATCGCCACTCAATGGCGGCTGTTGGGCGTCATGTCCGTTCTGGTGGATTAGCGGCCGAGTGGTCCGCTCACTCGATCAAGCTGTCCGGATAACGGAAGCTCACTGACCGCATCACGGTTGAGCAAACATTCCCCGTCAGGTCTGGCGGGTGATCGCGAAGTGGCTGAAGACTCCACACAGCAGGTGCTCCATGCCCTTCGCGCCCCACTCACGAGCAGGGTCCGTACGGCCGCGCACCGTCGCACGATTCAGGTTATGAAGAAGCCGCTACAGCGGCGGTCATGGGCCGGCCACCGCCGGCCGAGAGGGGTCTCCAGCGCAATGACGGCACCTATCGAGACCACCAGGGCGGATGCACAGCCCGAAGCGGTGCTGGAAGGCGCAGGCCGTAAGGAGATCGAAGGCCGCTCGCTCGGCCGCATCGCCTGGACCCGCTTCAAGCGGGACAAGGCGGCCATGGCCGGTGGCATCGTTGTCGTGCTGCTGATCCTCGCCGCCGTCCTGTCCAAGCCGCTCCAGTCGCTCCTGGGGCTCGACCCCAACGCGTTCAACCAGAGCCTGGTCGACCCCGTCCTGCTGGCGCCCAAGGGCGACTTCGGCGGGATGAGCCTGGACCACCCGCTCGGTGTCGAGCCGCAGACCGGCCGCGACATCCTCGCGCGCATCCTCGAAGGCTCCTGGGTCTCCCTCGTGGTCGCCGTCGGCTCCACGCTGCTGTCCGTCGTCATCGGTGTCGTCATGGGCGTCGTGGCGGGGTTCTACGGCGGCTGGGTGGACGGCGTCATCAGCCGGCTGATGGACACCTTCCTCGCCTTCCCGCTGCTGCTCTTCGCGATCTCCATCTCCGCCTCCCTCCAGGGCAACGCCTTCGGGATGGAAGGGCTCACGCTGCGGATCGCGGTCCTGATCTTCGTGATCGGCTTCTTCAGCTGGCCGTACATCGGCCGCATCGTCCGCGCACAGACCCTGTCGCTCCGGGAGCGCGAGTTCGTCGAGGCGGCCAGGTCGCTGGGCGCCCGCGGACCGTTCATCCTCTTCCGCGAGCTGCTGCCCAACCTGATCGCGCCGATCCTCGTGTACGCGACGCTGCTGATCCCCACGAACATCCTCTTCGAGGCGTCCCTGTCGTTCCTCGGCGTGGGTATCGCGCCGCCGCAGGCGTCCTGGGGCGGCATGCTCACCCAGGCGGTCGACCTCTACGAGGTGGACCCGATGTTCATGGTCATCCCCGGTATGGCGATCTTCATCACCGTGCTGGCCTTCAATCTGCTGGGGGACGGGCTGCGTGACGCACTCGACCCTCGTGGCAAGTAATCGCGGCAATGCCGCACTGGACTAGCGAGGGGGCTTTCCTCACCATGCAGAACAGAAAGACAGCAGCCGCCATAGCGGTGGCCGTAGCGGTGTCGCTCGGCGCCTCGGCGTGCAGCAGCGACTCGGACAGCGGCGGCAAGGGCGGTGGCGGCGGCAGTGCCAAGGCGGACGCCGGCCTGTCGAGCATCGTCAACGTGAGCGACAAGAAGGGGGGGACGGTCACGTACGAGCACACCAGTGGCCCGGACTCCCTGGACCCCGGTAACACGTACTACGGCTGGGTGCAGAACTTCGCCCGTCTGTACGCGCGTTCGCTGGTGACCTTCAAGCCGGCCGCCGGCAAGGAGAGCCTGCAGGTCGTTCCCGACCTGGCCACCGGCCTCGGCAAGGCCAGCGCGGACGCCAAGACCTGGACGTACACGCTCCGCAAGGGCGTGAAGTTCGAGGACGGCACCGAGATCACCTCGAAGGACGTCAAGTACGCCATCGAGCGCTCCAACTTCGCGCCGGAGGCCCTGTCCAACGGCCCGACGTACTTCAAGGCCTACCTCGAGGGCGGCGACAAGTACAAGGGTCCGTACAAGGACAAGTCCCCCGAGGGCCTCAAGTCCATCGAGACCCCGGACGACCAGACGATCGTCTTCAAGCTGAACAAGCCGTTCGCCGACATGGACTACCTCGCCGCCTTCTCGCAGACGGCGCCGATCCAGCAGAAGGCCGACACGGGCGCCAGCTACGTGCAGAAGATGGTCTCCTCGGGTCCGTACAAGTTCTCGGCCTACGACGAGAGCAAGGGCGCGACGCTCGTCCGCAACCCGGAGTGGGACGCCAAGACGGACCCGATCCGCAAGGCGCTGCCGGACAAGATCGAGCTCAAGTTCAACGTCAACCCCACCACGGTCGACGACCACCTGCTCAACGACGTCACCACCGCGGACATCGCGGGCACGGGTCTGCAGTCCAAGACCCAGCCCAAGGTCCTCGTCAAGGCGTCGGAGAAGGCGAAGACGGACAACCCGTACGCCGGCGCCCTGCAGTACCTGGCGCTGAACGTCAACGTGAAGCCGTTCGACAACGCCGAGTGCCGCAAGGCCGTCCAGTACGCGGTCGACAAGCAGAGCATGGTCGACTCGATCGGCGGCTCGGTCAAGGGCGACCCGGCCTCCACGGTCATCCCCCCCACCGTCGCCGGTTACAAGAAGTTCGACCTGTACCCGAGCGAGGGCAGCAAGGGCGACGCCGCGAAGGCCAAGGAGCACCTGACCAAGTGCGGTCACCCGGACGGCTTCAAGACCACGCTGACGGCGCGTTCCGACCGTCCTGACGAGGTCACCGCCGCCACGCAGCTCCAGGGCAGCCTGAAGAAGATCGGTATCACCGCCGAGATCAAGCAGTTCCCGGCGGACAAGTACTTCACCGACTTCGCGGGTGTCCCGAACTGGGTCCACAAGAACAACGCGGGCATGATGATGATGGCCTGGGGTGCCGACTGGCCGACCGGCTTCGGCTTCCTCGACCAGATCGTGAACGGTACGGCCATCAAGCCGTCCGGCGGCACGAACCTGATGGAGCTCAACGACAAGGGGATCAACGAGCTCCTCGTCAAGGGCATCGGCACCGTCGACACCGCGGCGCGCAACGCGACGTGGGGCGAGGTCGACCAGAAGGTCATGGAGAACGCCTCGGTCGTTCCCCTCTTCTACCGCAAGAACCTGCTGTACCGCCCGGACTCCGCGGCGAACGTGACCGTCACCGACGCGTACCTCGGCATGTACGACTACGTGCTCATGACGTCCACCAAGTAACACCTGTTCATCAAAAGCATCCCCTGAAAGGCAGGTGAAGGCGCCGGGCCGGCGGGCGTGACCCGTCCGCCCGCCCGGCGCCGCACGGCTGTGGCTGCGTACATCATCCGACGCGTATTCGCCGCGGTGTTGCTGCTGCTGGTGGTCAGCGCAGTCACGTTCGCGATCTTCTTCCTGGTGCCCCGCCTCGGCGGGCAGACCCTCGACTCCATGGCCGCCCAGTACGTCGGCAAGAGCCCCGACCCCGACGTCATCGCAGCGGTCAAGAAGAACCTGGGGCTGGACCAGCCCCTGTATCTCCAGTACTGGCACTTCATCAAGGGCATCGTCGTCGGCGCCGAGTACCAGTTCGGCCCCGACCCGGTCACCTGCAACGCGCCCTGCTTCGGGTACTCGTTCAAGACGCACACCGAGATCTGGCCGCAGCTCGTCGACCGCATCCCGGTCACGTTCTCGCTGGCGATCGGTGCCGCTGTCATCTGGGTGGTGTCCGGTGTCGCGATCGGTGTCGTCTCCGCACTGAAGCGCGGATCGTTCTTCGACCGCATCTCCATGGGCGTCGCCCTCGCCGGTGTCTCGCTGCCGATGTTCTTCACCGGCCTCGTGGTCCTGGCGCTCTTCGGCAACGGGGAGTACGTCCCCTTCACCGACGACCCGGTCGCGTGGGCGGGCAGTCTGGTCCTGCCCTGGTGCACCCTCGCCCTGCTCTACTCCGCGCTCTACGCCCGGCTCACCCGGGCCGGGATGCTGGAGACGATGGGCGAGGACTACATCAGAACCGCGCGGGCCAAGGGCCTCAAGGAACGCAAGGTGGTCGTCAAACACGGGCTGCGCTCCGCGCTCACCCCGCTGGTCACGATCTTCGGCATGGACTTCGCGCTGCTGCTGGGCGGCGCGGTCATCACCGAACGAGTCTTCTCCTTCCAGGGCCTGGGCGCCTTCGCCATCCAGGGCGTGACCACCGCCGACCTTCCCAAGGTGATGGGCGTGACCCTGGTCGCCGCCTTCTTCATCGTCCTCTGCAACCTGCTGGTGGACCTCGTGTACGCCGCGATCGACCCCCGGGTGAGGCTCTCATGAGCGACGCAATCAAGAAGGACACCCCGGCGACGGACACCGTTCCGGCCCCGCGGTCCGGCGACGACCACGCGTTCCTCTCCGTACGCAACCTCAGCGTCCACTTCGACACCGACGACGGCCTGGTCAAGTCCGTCGACGGCGTCAGCTTCGACCTGGAGGCCGGCCAGACCCTCGGCATCGTCGGGGAGTCCGGCTCCGGCAAGTCCGTGACCTCACTGGGGATCATGGGCCTGCACACCTCGGAGCGCGCCCGGATCGGCGGCGAGATCTGGCTCGACGGCGAGGAGCTCATCGGCTCCGGCCCCGAGCGCGTACGGAAGCTGCGCGGCCAGAAGATGGCCATGATCTTCCAGGACCCGCTCTCCGCCCTGCACCCGTACTACAGCATCGGCGCGCAGATCGTGGAGGCCCACCGGGTCCACAACAAGGTCGACAAGAAGACCGCTAAGAAGCGCGCCATCGAGATGCTCGACCGCGTCGGCATCCCCGAGCCGCACCGTCGGTACGAGGACTACCCGCACCAGTTCTCCGGCGGTATGCGCCAGCGCGCGATGATCGCGATGGCCCTGGTCAACAACCCGCAGCTGCTTATCGCCGACGAGCCGACGACCGCCCTCGACGTCACCGTCCAGGCGCAGATCCTCGACCTCATCCGCGACCTGCAGAAGGAGTTCGGCTCTGCGGTCGTCATGATCACCCACGACCTCGGTGTGGTCGCCGAGATCGCGGACAGCCTGCTCGTGATGTACGCGGGACGGTGCATCGAGCGCGGCACCGCCGAGAAGGTGTTCTACGAGCCCCAGCACCCCTACACCTGGGGTCTGCTCGGTTCGATGCCGCGGATCGACCGCGAGCAGACCGATCGGCTCATCCCGGTCAAGGGATCGCCGCCCAGTCTCATCAACGTCCCGTCGGGCTGCGCCTTCCACCCGCGCTGCCCGTACGCCGACGTCCCGCCCGACAACATCACCCGCACTGAGCGTCCGGAGCTGCAGCAGGTCAGCGACGGGCACTACTCCGCGTGCCATATGTCGCGCGAGCAGCGCGAACGGATTTGGACCGAAGAGATTGCGCCGAAGCTGTGACTGAGCTGAACAAGAAGACTCCCGCGCCCGCCGCGGCCGGGTCGGACGGGTCCGGTCCCGAGCCGCTCCTCAAGGTCGACGGCCTGGTCAAGCACTTCCCGATCACCAAGGGTGTGCTGAAGCGCAAGGTCGGTGCGGTCCAGGCCGTGGACGGGCTCACCTTCGACGTGCGCCCCGGGGAGACCCTGGGCGTGGTCGGTGAGTCGGGCTGCGGCAAGTCGACCATGGGCCGGCTGGTGACCCGGCTCCTGGAGCCGACCGGCGGCAAGGTCGAGTTCCAGGGCCGCGACATCACCCACATGTCCGCGGGGAAGCTCCGGCCGATGCGCCGCGACATCCAGATGATCTTCCAGGACCCGTACGGCTCGCTGAACCCGCGCCACACGGTCGGCGGCATCGTCGGCACGCCCTTCCGGCTCCAGGGCGTCAAGCCCGAGGGCGGCGTGAAGGCGGAGGTCCAGCGGCTGCTGGAGCTGGTGGGTCTCAACCCCGAGCACTACAACCGCTACCCGCACGAGTTCTCCGGCGGTCAGCGCCAGCGCATCGGCATCGCCCGGGCGCTCGCGCTGAAGCCGAAGCTGGTCGTCGCGGACGAGCCGGTCTCGGCGCTGGACGTGTCGATCCAGGCGCAGGTGGTGAACCTGCTGGACGACCTCCAGGACGAGCTCGGGCTCACGTACATGATCATCGCTCACGACCTCTCGGTGATCCGTCACGTCTCGGACCGGATCGCGGTCATGTACCTCGGCAAGATCGTCGAGCTCGCGGACCGCAAGTCGCTGTACGAGGCGCCGATGCACCCGTACACGAAGGCGCTGATGTCCGCGGTGCCCGTGCCGGATCCGCGTCGGCGCGGTGCCAAGAGCGACCGCATCCTGCTCAAGGGCGACGTGCCGTCGCCGATCTCGCCGCCGACCGGCTGCCGGTTCCACACCCGGTGCTGGAAGGCCACCAAGATCTGCGGGACGACCGAGCCGCCGCTGCTCCAGCTGAAGACCGGACACCAGGTGGCCTGCCACCACCCGGAGAACGGCGAGGACTTGGCACCCGGGGACGCTCCGCTCGTCGCGGACGTCATCACGGTGAAGTCGACGGCCGCGACGGCGCCGGTCGCGGAGGCGGAGGCGGGCGAAGCGGGCACGGTGGCCGAGGAGGCCGCGGAGCCCGAGACGTCCGCAGAGGCGGCCGCGCCGGAAACGCCGGAAGCGCCGGCGGAGTCCGACGGGGCTGCTCCCGACGGGGACGCCGATGGCGAACCCGGCGGCAAGGCTTCCGCCGCGACACCCTCGGAAGCCTCCGAGGACAGCCCCAAGGAGTAGGACCGGCACAATTGCCCGGTGCTCAACGAACTGTTCACGCCCTCCGTCCAGCATGCGCTCGACATCGTCGGAATCTTCGTCTTCGCGATCTCCGGCGCTCTGCTCGCCGTACGCAAGAACTTCGATGTCTTCGGCATCGCGGTCCTCGCCGAGGCGACCGCGCTGGGCGGGGGGCTGTTCCGTGACGTGATCATCGGTGCGGTGCCGCCCGCCGCCTTCACGGACCTCGGGTACTTCACCACTCCGCTGCTCGCCGCCGGCCTGGTCTTCTTCCTGCATCCGCAGGTCGAACGGATCCAGGTCGGCGTGAACGTCTTCGACGCGGCCGGCCTCGGGCTCTTCTGTGTCACGGGGACGGTGAAGGCCTACGACTACGGCCTCGGACTGACCGCGTCCGCGGCGCTGGGCCTCACCACCGCGGTCGGCGGGGGTGTGCTGCGCGACGTGCTGGCCAACGAGGTGCCGTCGCTGCTGCGCTGGGACCGCGATCTGTACGCCGTGCCCGCCATCGTCGGGGCGGCCATGATCGTGCTGTGCATCCGTTTCGAGGCGTTGAACGCCTTCACCAGCGGCTGTGCGGTGATCACCGCGTTCACTCTGCGCATCCTGGCGCTGCGCTACCACTGGCGGGCCCCACGCGCCTACAACCGGCGCTCGGCGACGCCGGACGAGGGCTGAGGCCTCCTCTTCGTCCGATGAGCCGAAGGAAAAAGCTACCGCTCAGTAATGAGATCGATGTACGGTGCTTGCATGGCACAGGCAGCAACGCAGGCGGCACCGACCGCCCAGGCATCCATCGGGGACAGCGAGTTCGACCGGGACACCGCCGTCACCCTCCGCGAGGAAGGCGTCTACGACGCCGAGCTCTCCGCGGGCTGGACGATCATCCACGCCGTCAACGGCGGCTATCTGCTGGCCATGCTCGGCCGCGCCCTCGGTGAGGCCCTGCCGCACGCGGACCCCTTCTCGGTCTCGGCGCACTACCTCACCGCGTCCGTCCCCGGCCCCGCGGTGATCCGTACCCAGACCGTCCGCAGCGGGCGCACCCTCTCCACCGGCCAGGCCTCTCTCTTCCAGTACGCCGAGGACGGCACCGAGGTCGAGCGCATCCGGGTCATCGCCACCTACGGCGACCTGGACGCCCTGACCGACGACATCCGCACCTCGGCCGAGCCTCCGGCCATCCCGCCCCGCGAGCACTGCCTCGGGCCGTCGGACGGCCCCGCCCCGATCCCGGGCAGCTCCGCCATCACCGAGCGGCTCGACATCAAGCTCGATCCGGCGACCATCGGCTGGGCCATCGGGCAGCCGTCCGGCAAGGGCGAGATGCGCGGCTGGTTCGGGCTCGCGGACGGCCGCGACGCCGACGCGCTCTCGCTGCTTCTGACCGTGGACGCGCTGCCGCCGACCTCCTTCGAGCTCGGGCTCAAGGGCTGGACCCCGACCATCGAGCTCACCACCCACATCCGCTGCCGCCCGGCCCCGGGCCCCCTGCGCGTCTCCATCACCACCCGCAACCTGGCGGGCGGCTTCCTGGAGGAGGACGCGGACGTCTGGGACAGCGCGGACCGCCTGGTCGCCCAGTCCCGCCAGCTGGCCCGCGCACCGCGCAGCTGACATTCCCGCATCCGGCCGGGGCGGAGGATGCTGGTCCGGTGAAATCCGACCGGCTGCTCTCCATCCTGCTGCTGCTCCAGACCCGCCGTCTGGTGCCCGCCACCGAGCTGGCCGAGCGCCTCGACGTCTCCGTACGCACCATCTACCGGGACGTCGAGGCGCTCTCCGCGTCCGGTGTGCCCGTCTACTCCGAACGAGGCCGTCACGGCGGCATCGCCCTGCTGCCGGGCTTCCGTACCGACGTCACCGGGCTGACCGCGGACGAGTCGCGCGCCCTGTTCGTCCTGGCCGCGGACGGCGCCCACGCCGCGCTGGGCCTCGACGAGGCGATCGGCTCCGCCCTGCGCAAGGTGATGGCGGCGCTGCCCGCCCCGTACCGGCCCGCCGCCGAGCTGACCAGCCGCCGGATCCTCGTCGACCCGGTGCGCTGGATGGGCGGCCGGCGCGCCGCCGTCGACATCGGCGACCTGCACGACGCCGTGTTCGCCGACCGGCGGCTGCGGCTGCGTTACCGGCACAGCGGTACGCGGACCGCCCGCACCTACACCGTCGACCCGTACGGCCTGGTGGTGAAAGCGGGCGTCTGGTACCTGGTGGCCGACCGTGAAGGAGAACCCCGGCTCTTCCGCGCCGACCGGGTACGGGAGGCCGCCCTGACCGAGGACGCGGTGGTCCGCAGGTCCGGCGTGGAACTGGCGCACGTCTGGGAGGAACTGCGCCGGCAGGTCGAGGAGCGGCAGGGGGAGGTGACCCTGCGGGTGCGGGTGCACCGTTCCCGGCTCGACCTCTTCCTGCGGCTGAACGCGGGCGTGCTCACGCGGGAGCCGACGCCCGAGGACGGGGGCGAGTGGGTGCGGGCCGAACTCGCCGTGGAGTCGGTGGAGTGGGCGCGCTCCCTGCTCTCGTTCGGCCTGAACGTCGAGGTGCTGTCCCCGCCGGAGGCCCGCGCGGTGATGGCCGCGCACGCGGCCGCGGTCATGGCGCTGTACGGGGATCCGGAGCCGGGGGCGTCCGCAGGAAGCGGCTGAGTGCTGCGGTCAGCTCCGCCGGTGCGTCCTCCTGTACGAGATGCCCGGCCCCGTCGATGCTCCGCAGTTCGCTGCCGGGGACGAGCGCGGCCAGTTCATGGCCACGGGCGACCGGGATCCAGGTGTCATCGGCGCCCCAGCAGATCAGCACCGGCAGATCGATCTCCCCGTACCGGTGCTGGATCTCGTCGGTGAACCGCTGGTCGTTCTGGCTGATCTGCCGGTAGAAGGCGGGCTGTCCCGCCTCGGTGCACCAAGGTGCGACGAGCCGGTCCAGCACCGCCGGGGACAGACCGGGGCCACTGGCGGAGCTCACGTACTCCCGCACCAGCGCCCGGTGCAGGGCGGGCGGCAACTGCTCGAAGACCTCCGGGTGTCCGCCCAGCAGCCGGTAGGCGGGCGAGCCCCAGGGGGCGAGCGCCACCGGGTCGACCAGGGCCAGGCGGCGGTAGCGGGCACCGTGCAGCAGGTGGGCGCGCAGGGTGACGCAGCCGCCGAAGTCATGCGCTGCTACGGCTGGTTCGGTCAGTTGCCAGTGGTCGAGGAGCTCGGTGAGCACCCGTGCCTGGGAGGCCAGCGACACGTCCTGGCCCTCGAACTGCGCGGATTCCCCGTACCCGGGCAGGTCCCAGACGAAGACCTGGTGCTCCTGGGCCAGCGCCCGGGCCACGCCGCGCCAGACGTACGAGGAGAAGGGCGTGCCGTGCACCAGCACGACGGGCGGCGCCCCGGCCGGGCCCAGGACGGCCCAGCGGACATCCCCGGCGGAGCTGTGGAACGTACGGTCCAGGACCCATGTCTCATCGCTCATGCGCCACAGCCTAGGAGCTCCGCCCCTTCAGGCCCCGTCCAGCCAGTGCAGGCGGCCGAGCGTGACCAGCCGCAGCCGGCGCCGGGCGACGTGGGCCACCTGCTCGTCCCCGTCCGGGCCGGTGTCCAGCATGGCCGAGGCGGTGATCACCATGTGGTCCACGTAGAGGCCGCCCAGCATCAGCAGGTCCTCCTCGCTCCAGCCCCGCGATTCGGGCTCGTCCGCGAGCGCCGTCGCCACCTCCTGCGCGAACCGCCGCAGCTGGGCGGCTATGGCCTCGCGGACCGGGCCGACGCCGCCGTGCTGCTCACGGGCGATGAAGCGGAAGTGGGCGGGCTGCTGCCGGACATGACGGGTGATCAGTTCGACGCTGCGGTCCAGCCGGACCTCGCTGTCGCCGGTCTCGGCCAGGATCGCCCCGATCATTCCGTGCAGGCTGCCCAGGGTCTGTTCGACCAGGGCCACCCCGAGCGCGGCGATGTCGTCGAAGTGCCGGTAGAAGGCCGTGGGCGTGACACCCACGGCCCGTGTCACCTCGCGCAGGCCCAGGCTGCTCAGGCTCTGGTGCTCCAGCAGCCCGAGGGCCGCGTCCAGGAGTGCCTGCCTGGTCTTCAGCTTCTGGGTCTGGCGGATGCCGGCGGTGTGACTCATGCCATTCAGTAAACAACTGTTCTCCGGGACGGGGAAGGGGGGTGCGGGTCTAGACTGGCAAGTCAGTGCACAGTCGTACTCTCAATCATGGAAAGGCTGACCATGATCGTTCTTGTCGCCGCCCTGCTCCTGCTGGGGATCGTGCTGGGAGCAGTGGTCCAGATTCCGCTTCCACTGTCCCTGGCGCTCGGTGCCCTGATCGGCTGCTGGCTCCTGGTCTTCGCCGTTCGCGAACGGGCGGGTGCGCGCCGCCGCTCCCAGTGACCGGCCCCGTGCCATCAGGTCGTCCACATCAGCGCAGCAGATCCCAAGGAGTCCGCACGATGACACTCACCGCGTTCGCCCGTCGCTCCGAAGCCGCCACCGCGACCGGAACGGCGGAGCCGGCCGGGCCCGACGGCCCCGGCGCCACCCCGCCCGCACCACCGCGGCGCCCCACCCGTGACGCGGACGGTCTCGCCGTCGCCTCGTTCGTGCTCGGCCTCGTCGGCCTGCTGGTGATGAACATCCTGCTCGGCCCGGCCGCCATCGTCATGGCGCTCGTCGCGCTGGCCCGCTCCACCGCCCGCCGCGGCCGCGCCCTGCTCGGGCTGGTGCTCGGCATCGCCGACCTGGTGATCCTGGCCTTCCTCGTCACCGGAAACGGCGTCGTCGCCTGGGACTTCGGCGGCTGACAGGACGCGGACCGCGACCTCTCCCCGCACCGGATCGGGCTCCGGAACGGGGCGGCCGGGACACCGCTTCCGGGGTGCGCGGGCACCGGGACCCCATGCGCCCGCCGTACGCCCCGTCGCGGGCTCGTAGAATCGAGCCCACCATGGCTTACCTCGACCACGCCGCGACCACGCCGATGCTGCCGGAGGCGATCGCGGCGATGACCGCGCAGCTCGCCGTCACCGGCAACGCGTCCTCACTCCACGCCGCCGGGCGCCGGGCCCGCCGTACCGTCGAGGAGTCCAGAGAGACCCTCGCCGACGCCCTCGGCGCACGCCCCAGCGAGGTGGTCCTCACCTCCGGCGGCACCGAGTCCGACAACCTCGCGGTGAAGGGCCTGTACTGGGCCCGCCGCGACGCCGACCCCCGCCGCACCCGGGTCCTGGCCAGCCCCGTCGAGCACCACGCGGTGCTGGACGCCGTCGACTGGCTCGCCGAGCACGAGGGCGCGACCGTCGAGTACCTCCCCGTCGACCGCTACGGCCGCGTGCACCCCGACACGCTGCGCGAGGCGCTGGACCGCAACCCCGACGACGTCGCGATGATCACCGTGATGTGGGCGAACAACGAGATCGGCACCGTCATGCCGGTACGTGAACTGGCCGCGGTGGCCCGCGAGTTCGACGTCCCCATGCATGCCGACGCGGTGCAGGCCTTCGGGCAGCTCGAAGTCGACTTCGCCCGCTCAGGGCTGGCCGCGATGACCGTGAGCGCGCACAAGATCGGCGGCCCGTTCGGCGTCGGCGCGCTGCTGCTCGGCCGTGAGTACACCCCCGTACCCGTGCTGCACGGCGGCGGGCAGGAACGCCATGTGCGCTCCGGCACCCTGGACGTCCCCGGCGTCGCCGCGTTCGCCGTCGCGGGCAGGATCGCCGCCGACGGGCGCGAGGACTTCGCCCGGGACATCGGCGGGCTCCGCGACGAACTCGTCGATGCCGTCCTGGCCCAGGTCCCCGACGCCGTCCTCGGCGGCGACCCGGCCCCCGGCGGGCGGCTGCCGGCCAACGCGCACTTCACCTTCCCCGGCTGCGAGGGCGACTCGCTCCTCCTGCTCCTGGACGCCCAGGGCATCGAATGCTCCACCGGCTCCGCGTGCACGGCCGGGATCGCCCAGCCCAGTCACGTCCTGCTGGCCACCGGCACCGATCCGGACCTGGCCCGCGGCACCCTGCGCTTCTCGCTGGGCCACACCTCGACCAAGCAGGACGTCGAGGACGTGGCACGGGCGATCGGCCCGGCGGTGGAACGGGCGAGGACGGCGGGGCTCAGCTGACGGTCACCGACACCGGGCCCGCCCTCACGGTTTCGCGGCCCGGACCAGCTTCATGTACCGGTCCCAGTCCCAGTGCTTCCCCGGGTCCGTGTGGTCGGTCCCCGGCACCTCCACGTGCCCGATGACGTGCTCGCGGTCCACCGGGATGTCGTACCTCGCGCATATCGCCGCGGTGAGCCGGGCCGACGCCCCGTACATCGCGGCGGTGAAGCCCTGCGGGCGGTCCACGAAGCCTTCGTGCTCGATGCCCACGCTGTGCTCGTTGTAGGAGCGGTTACCTGCGTGGAACGCCACGTCCAGCTCGCGGATCATCTGCGTCACATGACCGTCCTTGCGCACCACGTAGTGCGCCGCGGCTCCGTGCGACGGGTCCTGGAAGGCCCGGACCGCGCTGGTGAAGCTGCCCTGTGTGACGTGGATGACCACGCGGTCGATGTCGTAGTCGTCCGGCCGGTCCGCCCGCCGCCAGTTCTCCTCGGAGGCGGCTGTCCATGTGGCCCGTGCGTAGTCCACCTCGCCCGGCTTGCGCGGCTTCTCCACTCCGGGCAGCCGCCACCAGGCCCTCTTGAGCCGGTCCCGTGCCAGCACCGCCGTACCCGCCGCCGTGACGACACCGCCGATCAGCACCGCGCGCCGGCTGATGCCGCTGCCGGTTCCCGATCCTGCGGGGCCCTTGGCGCCCGCCGTCCCCTTGGTCCCCATGTGATCGACAACGCTTATCCGCGAGCTTTCGGTTCCCGGGGACCCGTACCCTGGTGGAGCTATGACTCAGACTTCCCAGCGCCCCCTCCGTGTGCTCGCCGCCATGTCGGGCGGTGTCGACTCCGCCGTCGCGGCCGCCCGCGCCGCCGAGGCGGGCCACGACGTGACCGGCGTGCACCTCGCGCTCTCGGCCAACCCGCAGTCCTTCCGGACCGGGGCCCGAGGCTGTTGCACGATCGAGGACTCCCGTGACGCCCGCCGTGCCGCGGACGTCATCGGCATCCCCTTCTACGTCTGGGACCTCGCGGAACGCTTCCGCGAAGACGTCGTGGAGGACTTCGTCGCCGAGTACGAGGCGGGGCGCACCCCCAACCCCTGCCTGCGCTGCAACGAGAAGATCAAGTTCGCGGCCCTGCTCGACAAGGCCCTGGCGCTCGGCTTCGACGCCGTGTGCACCGGTCACTACGCCACCGTCGTCCTCGGCGAGGACGGCAGCCGTGAGCTGCACCGCGCCTCCGACATGGCCAAGGACCAGAGCTACGTCCTCGGCGTCCTCGACGAGCGCCAGCTCGCCCACGCGATGTTCCCGCTCGGCGACACCCTCACCACCAAGGACGAGATCCGCGCCGAGGCCGAGCGCCGGGGCCTCGCGGTCGCCAAGAAGCCCGACAGCCACGACATCTGCTTCATCGCCGACGGCGACACCCAGGGCTTCCTGGCGGACCGCCTCGGCGGCAAGGCGGAGGGCGACATCCTCGACGAGTCCGGTGCGAAGCTCGGCACCCACGAGGGCGCCTTCGGCTTCACCATCGGTCAGCGCAAGGGCCTGCGCATCGGCCACCCGGCCGCCGACGGCAAGCCGCGCTACGTCTTGGACATCTCCCCGGTGAACAACACGGTGACCGTCGGCCCGGTCGAGGCCCTCGACGTGACCGCTCTCACCGCGATCAGGCCCCGCTGGTGCGGAACCCCGCCGTCCGGCCCCGGCACGTACACCGCCCAGCTCCGCGCCCACGGCGGCGAGACCGAGGTGACGGCCGAGCTGGTGGACGGGACGCTCAGCGTCGCCTTCACCGAGCCGGTACGGGGTGTGGCCCCCGGCCAGGCGGTCGTGCTGTACGACGGGACGCGCGTGGTCGGGTCGGCGACGATCGCGACGACGGTGCGGCGGGAGACGGCGGCGGCCGCTTCCGACTGAGCGCCCTACCCGGCCCGCGGCGCGCCGTAGGAGAACCGGTGCCCGGCGAAGTCGGCGACATGGACGTACCCGATGCGCTGGTAGAGGGCGTTGCTGGTGGGGTTGTCCGGGTCCGTGAACAGGACGACGTCCGTGGCGCCCGCGGCCAGGGCCGCCCTGCTCGCCTCGGCCGTCACGGCTCCCGCGTAGCCGTGGCCGCGGAGGCGGGCCGGGGTGTAGACGGGGTCCACGCGGACCATGCCGCCGACGAGCGAGGTCGCGGCCGCCATCGAGACGGGGGCGCCGGCCGGGGTCTCCCAGAACGTGAAGTGCCGGTCGCCGAAACGCGAGTCGTCCCAGGCCCCGGCGTCGATCAGATCGATGGAGGCCTGCTCTCCGACATCGACACAGAACTCACGGCACCAGCGCACGACTTGCTCGCGGTCCCCGCCGCCCACCGTGCGCCCCTGGCCCTCCGGCCGCGGCAGCGGGGGAGTGAGCGTGCCGAGACGGTAGAGATGCGTGCGCCAGAAGGGCAGGGGCACCGCCCCCGTGTACCGCCGCCACGACTCGGCGAAAGCGCCGGCGGTGTCGTGGTCCGCGATGACGTGGGCAGGGGAGAGGCCGAGGCCCGCCAGACGGGCGGCGAGCGCGTCGGTCCGCTCGGGGGACAGGGGCGTGAGACCCAGGCGGCCGCGCGGGGTGAGGTAGAGGATCGCGACGACGCCGCCTCCCGACTCCAGCCGGCCGAACACGGCGGCTTCGGCGTCGTGGCCGGCGGCCCTTCGTGCCCGCAGCCTCTCGACGTCCGTCAGGGGCGTGTTGTGCAGGGCGGGGCGCGAGCGCAGGAAGTCTCCGGCTCGGGCGAGGAAGTCGTCAACGTCCTGGGTGAGGTGCCAGCCTTCGGGGAGCATGCTTCATGATCCCGGACGGCCGGCACCGGATGCAGCAACGGTGCCCCGCGCGGCAACGCCCGACCCCTGTACGGGCGTGACCGCGCGGGGTGCTCGGCCCCCCGGCCCGCCCGTGCGTACTCAGGACGCCTGGCGCGCGTACACGTCCCGCGTGAAGAACTCCGCCAGCACCGGAGCGACCGCCTGCGGTGCCAGCTCCCGCATCTGTCCCGTCAGGGTGCGGTGCCGGCCCCGGGGCAGGGCGTCCGCCAGCAAGCGGGTCGACGCCCTCGCGGTGGCCGGGCTGAAGCCGCCGCAGATCACCAGGGTCCGCGCCGGCACCGAGGCGAACCGCTCGACCGGGACCGCGCCGTCGCCCAGCACCGCGTCGTCGTAGGCGAGCGTGTGTGCCACGGATTCCAGGGTCCGCCACAGCGGCGCCCGCCGCATCCTGGCGATCACGTCGGCCGTGACCCCCGTCACGGTCAGGAACAGCTCCACCGCCCCTCCCCGGTCGCCGGCGGACAGCAGCCGGTGCAGCCGGGCCGTGCAGCCGGCCTTGAAGAGGAGGCCTGCGGCGCCCGGGGTGTAGGGCGGCTCGTACACCGCGAGTCCGGCAGCCGGGAGCCCGGCCGCCAGCGCCTCCAGGGCCAGCGCGCCGCCGGCCCCGACTCCGAACACCGAGGGCCGTCCGCCCACCGCCTCCGCGAGCGCCGCCAGATCCTCGATCTCGCGCTTCACGGCATAGGGCGACCCGTCGCCGCTGGCGCCCCGGCCGCGCCGGTCGTACGTGACGACCTCGAAGCGCGGCGCGAGGAGCCGGGCCAGCGGAGCCTCGGTCGCCGCGGTGCCCAGCGCGCCGCTCACCAGAATCAGCGGCGGTCCTTGGCCCCGGCGCCCGTACGCGATCAGGGTGCCGTCGCGGGAGAGAGTCTTGTCCATGTGGAGGTGGACTGCGGGGCGGGCGGAAACTCATCGTTCTCCGCGAAAACTCTCTGAACTTTCTCTTCTCCGCAGCTCAGAAGGGGTGTTGACGCTGTGCCGACGGTCAGGCGGTGACCGTCTCGGTGTCGTAGAAGCAGAAGTGGTCCTTGATCGCGGCCACTTCGGTCTTCGGATCCGGGTAGGCCCAGACGAGGTCGGCCGCCTCCGGACGGGACCAGTAGGAGGCATCTCCCTTGAACGGGCAGTGGGTCCGGGTCTCCGACGCAGTGAGCAGCTCGGTACGGACGTCCTCGGGCGGCAGGTAGTAGCGGACCGGACAGCCCGTCTCGCGCAGCACGAGCGGGCGCCGGCTCTCGGCGAGCAGCACTCCGTCCCGGACCACGCGCACATGCTCGGTGCCGGGCTCGACGGTGATGCGATGTCCTCGGGTGGCAGTCATGTGGTGTTCAGCCCCGCGGGGCGTGGGTTTCTTCCCCGGATGCGGCACCGTCGGTGCCGGCCTCTAACGTGACACTCATGAAGATCTGCGTTTTCCTCTCCGCCGCCGACCTCGACGACCGCTACACCGTGCCCGCCCGTGAGTTCGCCGAGCTGATCGGCCGCGGCGGGCACACCCTGGTCTGGGGCGGTTCGGAGAGCGGGCTGATGAAGGTCGTCGCGGACGGCGTGCAGGAGACGGGCGGGAAGCTGGTCGGGGTGTCCGTGGACTTCCTGGCCGCGAAGGCGCGGACCAACGCGGACGAGATGGTGATCGCCCGGGACCTCGCCGAGCGCAAGGCGCTGCTCCTGGAGAAGTCCGACGCGGTCGTGATCATGGTCGGCGGCACCGGCACGCTCGACGAGGCCACCGAGATCCTGGAGCTCAAGAAGCACGGCAAGACCACCAAGCCGGTCGTGCTGCTCAACACGGCGGGGTTCTACGACGGGCTCCGCCAGCAGTTCCAGCGCATGGAGGACGAGGGCTTCCTTCCCCTCCCGCTGACCGACCTGGTGTTCTTCGCGAAGGACGGGGTCGGCGCCCTGGCCTACCTGGAGGAGTGGGCCGGCCTGCAGTGACGTGCGGGCGGTGGGGCGCCGGGTGCGACGATGGGCGTATGTCCACTCACCTCATCACCGGTGCCGGTTCCGGCATCGGCGCAGCCGTCGCCCGCCGTCTCACGGAGCGCGGCGACGAGCTCGTCCTGCTGGCCCGGGACGCGGGCCGCGCCAAGGAACTGGCCGCGCTCCACCCCGGCGCCCGCACGCTCGTCGGCGACCTGTCCAACCCGGACCGGCTCTCCTGGGCCTTCGGCCAGCAGCCGATGCCGGAACGGCTCGACTCGCTGCTGCATATCGCGGGCGTCGTCGAACTCGGCCGCGTCGGCGAGCTCACCCCCAAGGCCTGGCACTTCCAGCTCAACGCCAACCTGATCGCCCCGGCCGAACTGACCCGCCTCCTGCTGCCCCAGCTGCGGGTCGCCCAGGGCCACGTCCTCTTCGTCAACTCCGGCGCCGGGCTCTCCGCGAGCCCCGAGTGGAGCGCGTACGCCGCCAGCAAGCACGGACTGAAGGCGCTCGCCGACTCGCTGCGCCACGAGGAGCACGAGAACGGGGTGCGGGTGACGTCCGTCTACCCGGGCCGTACGGCCAGCCCCATGCAGGCCAAGGTCCACCAGCAGGAGGGCAAGGAGTACGACGCCTCGCGCTGGATCGCCCCCGAGTCCGTCGCCACCACGATCCTGATGGCGCTCGACCTGCCCCGCGACGCCGAGGTCAACGACCTCACGGTGCGCCCCGGCCGCTGACGGCCCGCGGGCTCACCGCGCGCCCTGGCCGCTGACGGCCCGCGTGGGGATCGGCCGCTGACGGCCGGGGCCGCGAACCGCCGTAGGCTTCCCGCGTGAGCGAGAAGAGCAAGTTCAGCGGGTGCCCGGCCACCGGAATCGGTTCGATGCCCGGAGGCGACGCACGGGAGGCGGCGAAGACCGTCACCGGCTCCTTCGGGGACGGCCAGGGCGTGCCGTATCTGGCGGAACTCCCTGCGCGCGGCCCCGGCGCGGACATGATCGGGCGGTCCATCGGGCTGCTCGTCGAGATGTACGGACACGTCGAGCCCAGCGGCTGGCGCATCAGCGACCGGCCGGGGCGCGACACCCGCCGGGCCCGGTCCTGGCTCGGCGAGGACCTCGACGCACTGGAGGAGTTCACCCAGGGGTACGAGGGCCCGCTCAAGGTGCAGGCCGTCGGGCCGTGGACGCTCGCCGCCGCGCTGGAGCGGCGGAGCGGCGAGGCCGTCCTCGGTGACCCCGGCGCCTGCCGCGACCTGGCGGGCTCGCTCGCGGAGGGGCTGCGCGACCACCTCGCCGAGGTGCGGCGCCGGATGCCCGGTGCGCGCGTGATCCTCCAGCTCGACGAACCGTCGCTGACCGGGGTCCTGCTCGGGCGGATCCGGACGGCCAGCGGCTACCGCACCTACCGGGCCGTGGACCGCCAGGTCGTCGAGGACACCCTGCGCGACGTGCTCGCCGTGGCCGGCGACGCCGCCACGGTCGTGCACACCTGCGCCCCCGACGTGCCGTTCGCCCTGCTGCGCCGGGCCGGGACCGACGGAATCTCCTTCGACTTCTCCCTGCTCACCGAGCGTGAGGAGGAGGCGATCGGGGAAGCGGTCGAGGGCGGCACCCAGCTGTTCCTCGGGGTGGTGCCGGGCACCGACCCGGCCTCGGGCGGATTGTCGGACCCGGGCGGTAGCGTCATGGGTGTCAGGACGCTGTGGCGCAGGCTGGGGCTGAATCCGGGGACTCTCACCGAGTCCGTGGCGATCACCCCGTCGTGCGGTCTCGCGGGTGCCTCGCCCGCGTACGCCCGTGCCGCGCTCGCCCACTGCGCCCGGGCCGCGAAATCGCTCGCAGACAACCCTGAGTAACGGGGTACTGGGTAACGGGAGGACGGGACGATGGCCGGCGAACAGCAGACATCACTGCCGGGCGAACAGGAGACGGCGGTGCCGGCCCAGGCACGGGAGCGGCACGCTCTCCTCGCCGAGCAGGTCGAGGAGCACCGCTTCCGCTACTACGTGAACGACCAGCCGGTCGTCAGCGACGCGGAGTTCGACCGGCTGATGCGTGAGCTGGAGGCACTGGAGGACGAGCACCCGCCGCTGCGCACACCCGACTCGCCGACCCAGAAGGTCGCGGGGCCGTACCGGACGGAATTCACCTCCGTCGCGCACCGCGAGCGGATGCTGTCCCTGGACAACGCCTTCGACGACGAGGAGCTGGCCGCCTGGGGCGAGCGGATCGCGCGGGACGTGGGCGCGACCGGCTACCACTTCCTGTGCGAGCTCAAGATCGACGGCCTCGCGGTCAACCTCACCTACGAGCACGGGCTGCTGACCCGGGCCACGACCCGGGGCGACGGCCGCACCGGCGAGGACATCACGCCCAACGTCCGCACCATCGCGGAGATCCCGCACCGGCTCAAGGGCGACCGGATCCCGGAGCTCGTCGAGATCCGAGGCGAGGTCTTCTTCCCCATGGAGGGATTCGAGGAGCTGAACGCCCGGCTGGTCGAGGCCGACGACAAACCCTTCGCCAACCCGCGCAACGCGGCGGCCGGTTCACTGCGCCAGAAGGACCCCAAGGTCACCGCCACCCGGCCGCTGCACATGGTGGTCCACGGCATCGGTGCCCGCGAGGGCTTCGACATCGACCGCCTCTCGCACGCCTACGAGCTGCTCCACGAATGGGGCCTGCCCACCGCCAAGTACAACAAGGTGGTGGACTCCCTCGCCGGGGTGCGGGAGTTCATCGCGTACTTCGGCGAGCACCGCCACTCCGTGGAACACGAGATCGACGGAGTCGTCGTCAAGCTCGACGAGATCCCGCTCCAGGGCCGCCTCGGCTCCACCTCCCGAGCCCCGCGCTGGGCGATCGCCTGGAAGTACGCGCCGGAGGAGGTCAACACCAAGCTCGTCAACATCCGCGTCGGAGTCGGCCGCACCGGCCGCGTCACCCCGTACGCCCAGGTCGAACCGGTCGAGGTGGCGGGCTCCGAGGTCGAGTTCGCGACCCTGCACAACCAGAACGTGGTGCGTGCGAAGGGCGTCCTGATCGGCGACACCGTCGTGCTCCGCAAGGCCGGCGACGTGATCCCGGAGATCCTCGGCCCCGTCGTCGACCTCCGGGACGGCACCGAGCAGGCCTTCGTCATGCCCACGCACTGCCCCGAGTGCGGGACGGAGCTACGGCCGATGAAGGAGGCCGACATCGACGTCCGCTGCCCCAACGCCCGCTCCTGCCCCGCGCAGCTGCGGGAGCGGGTCGCCTATCTGGCGGGCCGCAAGTGCCTGGACATCGACCACTTCGGATACGTTGCCGCCGCAGCCCTGACCCAGCCGCTGGAGCCCGCCGACCCGCCGCTGCGGGACGAGGGCGACCTCTTCGGTCTGACCGTCGAGCAGCTGCTGCCCATCCGCGCCTATGTGCTCGACATGGACAGCGGGCTGCCCAAGCGGGACCCGAAGACCGGCGAGGAGAAGATCGCGACGGTCTTCGCCAACCAGCAGGGCGAGCCGAAGAAGAACGCCGTCGCCATGCTGGACGCCATCGCCGCGGCGAAGGAGGCCCCGCTGGCCCGGATCCTCACCGGGCTCTCCATCCGCCATGTCGGGCCGGTCGCCGCCCAGGAGCTGGCCCGCCAGTTCCGGTCGATCGACCGCATCGAGGAGGCCACCGAGCAGGAGCTGTCCGACGCCGACGGCGTCGGGCCGATCATCGCCGCCTCCGTCAAACAGTGGTTCGCCGAGGACTGGCACCGCGAGATCCTGCGCAAGTGGCGGGAGGCCGGGGTCCGGATGGAGGACGAGGGCGCCGGTGAGGAGGAGGGGCCGAGGCCGCTCGAAGGACTCACCGTCGTCGTGACCGGCACCCTCACCGGGCACACCAGGGACGGTGCGAAGGACGCCCTGCAGAGCCGTGGGGCGAAGGTCACCGGTTCCGTCTCGAAGAAGACCTCCTTCGTCGTCGTGGGCGACAACCCCGGATCGAAGTACGACAAGGCGATGCAGCTCAAAGTGCCCGTGCTGGACGAGGACGGCTTCGCCGTGCTGCTCGACCAGGGACCCGAGGCGGCGCGCGAGGCCGCCGTTCCGGTCGAGGAGCAGTAGGCGAAGAGCCGGAGGGAAGGATCCGGAGGGGAGCGGACGGGAAGTGTGCCGGAGGGTGAGGGGGAGGTGACACACCGTCGGATTCACCCGATCGGCGCATAGCAGATGCTGACGGGTGGTCGGTTCGCATTCGGGCAAGAGCGGTAGACCGCTGCCCGTGGACCCCCTCGGCGGCCTACTGTTGGGAGAGGCGCCTGCGGTACCCGGTCACCGCATGGGACGGGGCGCGGTGGCACGGGACGGAACCATCAGGTGACATCGGCACCGCCGGCTGTGAGAGGGACGGAATGAAACCGACCGAGAACGCCGCACCGGTGTCGCGGCTGCAAGGTTTCGCCGGCCTCACGCCCAAAGTGGGTGCCGTCGTCGTGGCCCTCGCCACGGTGCAGCTGGCGACCGGTTTCTACCGGACCGTGAGCAGCGGACACGCACTCTTCCCGAACGGGAGGGCCGGCTGGTCGCTCGCCGTTCTCACCGGGATCGTCGTCGGTCATCTGGTCGCGCTCGGCCGCGACCGCTGGTGGGGCGGCACGGGCTCCGGAGCCGCCCTCACCCTCGCCGTGCTGCTCCTCTACGGCTGGGTGCCCGCGGGCCTGGTCAGCCTGGTCGTGGTCGTGCTCGTCGGCGTGGCCCGCCGGCACCGCTGGTGGCAGGGGCTGCTGCACGGGGCGGTGGACATCCTGGGCGTGGGCGCCGCGGCCCTGGTCCTGGCGGCGTTCGGCGAGGTGCAGACCGTCGAGTCGCCCTGGCAGCCACTCGACTGGGGTATCGACGCCGTCCCGGAGGTCCTGCTGGCAGCCTCCACGTATCTGCTCGTCACCCGGGTCCTGCTGTGGTACGCCCGGTCTCCGCAGGGCGGCGGACTGCCGACGGTGGCTCGCACCGCGCTGCTGCGGCAGGGGCTCATCGCCGTCGCACTCCTCGGCATCGCGCCGCTGATCTGCGTCGTCGCGATGGCGATGCCCGTCCTGCTGCCGCTCTTCGCCGTTCCGCTGATCGCCCTGGACTCGACGCTGTGGATCGCCCGCGCCAGGGCGGAGGAGCAGCTGCGGGACCCGCTGACCGGGCTGCCGAACCGGCAGTGGCTGCTGGAGCGGACCTGGACGGCGCTGGAGGAGGCCGAGAACCTCGGCGGCCGCGTCGGTCTTGTCCTGATCGACCTCGACCGCTTCCGGGCGGTCAACGACACGCTCGGACACCTCGCCGGGGACCGGCTGCTGCTGCAGATAGCGGACCGGCTGCGGCTGGCCCTGCCGAAGGGTGCGGAGGCGGCCAGGCTCGGCGGCGACGAGTTCGCCGTGCTCCTGCCGACCGCGGACTCCACCACCAGCACCCAACGCGTCGCCCGTCATCTGGTGGCCGAGCTCTCCTCCCCGCTGGACCTCGACGGACTCACGCTGGTGCTGGAGGCCAGCGCCGGAGTAGCCGTCTACCCCGATCACGCACTGGACGCGGAGGGTCTGCTCCGGCGGGCGGACGTGGCGATGTACCAGGCCAAGCGCGACCGGACGGGCGTGGAGGTGTACGAGTCGAAGCGCGACAGCAACACCCCGGACCGGCTCGGCCTCCTCGGCGACCTGCGGCGTGCGCTGGACGCGGGCGAGGTGGAGCTGCACTACCAGCCGAAGGTCCGCTTCGACGGTCAGGTGGCCGGTCTGGAGGCGCTGGTCCGCTGGGTGCATCCGGAGCGGGGGAGAGTCCCCCCGGACGAGTTCATCGCCATAGCGGAGTCGTCCGGGCTGATGCCGCACCTCACGGAGTACGTCCTGGAGACGGCGCTGGCCCAGGTCGCCCGGTGGCGGGCGCAGGGCCTGTTCGTCCCGGTCGCGGTCAACGTGTCCCCGCGCGATGTGCACACTCCGGGGTTCGCGGGCGGCGTCGCGGCCCGGCTGGCCCGGCACGGCGTCCCGGCCGGCGCCCTGCAGCTGGAGATAACGGAACACGTGCTGCTGGAGGACCCGCAGCGGGCCGCGGACACCCTCGCGGGCCTGACCGGGCACGGCGTCAAGATGTCCCTGGACGACTTCGGCACGGGCTATTCCTCGCTGGTGCACCTGCGCAGGCTGCCGGTCAGCGAGCTCAAGATCGACCGGTCGTTCGTGGCCCGGCTCGCCATCGATCACGAGGACGCGGAGATCGTCCGCTGCACGATCGACCTGGCGCACTCGCTCGGTCTGGTGGTCGTCGCCGAGGGTGTCGAGGACGACGAGACGTGGGAGCGGCTGCGGGACCTGGGCTGCGACGCGGTCCAGGGGTGGCTGGTGGCGGCCGCGATGCCGCCGCAGGAGACGACGGCGTGGCTGCGGGCGCGCGGCGAGCACGGATGGCGCCGGCCGGCGGAACTGGCGGCAGCGGCCGCGGCGGCCGCCGCGGCGGGCACGGGTGCGGCCGTCAAGGCGACGCCCGAGCTGGAGCAGCGCCCGTCCGGGCGGGCGGTCGACTCGCGGCCCGCGACGACGTAGGACGGGGTGGCGGGGGTGCGGGGCGCGGGCTGCGGTGAGATGACCGAAGGCGCCCGGTGACCGTTTTGTCCTCCATCGCCGGACGGGCTTGGAGTGCGCCCGGTGGTGGCCTCGGCGTGGAGCGCAGGGCCGAGCGGTGGCCTCGGCACGGAGCGCCGGGCCGAGGGCGATTCCGCCCTGCGGCCGCTTCACCGAGCGAGTGTTCCCCGGGTGGCCGTACCCGGTACGGCCGACCCCATAGGATTGGGGGTCGGTGGCACATTTCCACCTGCCGCGCGACGCCTGGCACGCACGCTCGCCGCGTTGCCGAAACGCCCACGTGGCTCCGCCACGAGGGCGCTCCGGCGCCTTGCGATCGCACGCACCGGGCGCCGCGCGGCCCGTCCTTCGGACGGACGGTGGAAATGTGCCACCGACCCAGCCAAAACCACACACCAACCCCTGAGGATCGCTGCATGCCTGGCATCACGCGCGAGGAGGTCGCCCACCTCGCCCGGCTGGCGCGTCTGGAGCTGAAGGGCGAAGAGCTCGATCACTTCGCCGGTCAGCTCGACGACATCATCGGCGCGGTCGCCCGCGTCTCCGAGGTCGCCGACCAAGACGTACCGCCGACCTCCCACCCGCTGCCGCTGACCAACGTCATGCGGGCGGACGAGGTCCGTCCGTCGCTCACCCCCGCGCAGGCGCTCTCCGGCGCCCCGGCCCAGGAGCAGCAGCGTTTCAAGGTGCCGCAGATCCTGGGGGAGGACTAAAAGTCATGACGGACATCAGCACCATCATCAAGCTCACCGCCGCCGAGATCGCCGCGAAGATCGCCTCGGGCGAGCTCACGGCCGTCGAGGTCACCGAGGCCCACCTGGCCCGGATCGAAGCGGTCGACGAGAAGGTCCACGCCTTCCTGCACATCGACCGCGAGGGCGCGCTCGCGCAGGCCCGTGCCGTCGACGCCAAGAAGGCGGCCGGCGAGAAGCTGGGCCCGCTGGCCGGCGTCCCGCTCGCGCTGAAGGACATCTTCACCACCGAGGACATGCCGACCACCGTCGGTTCGAAGATCCTCGAAGGCTGGGTCCCGCCGTACGACGCGACCGTCACCAAGCGGCTGAAGGCCGCCGACGTCGTGATCCTCGGCAAGACCAACATGGACGAGTTCGCCATGGGGTCCTCCACCGAGAACAGCGCCTACGGCCCGACCGGCAACCCGTGGGACCTCACCCGCATCCCGGGCGGCTCCGGAGGCGGCTCCTCGGCGGCCCTCGCGTCGTTCGAGGCCCCGCTCGCCATCGGCACGGACACCGGCGGTTCCATCCGCCAGCCCGCCGCCGTCACCGGCACGGTCGGCGTCAAGCCCACGTACGGCGGCGTCTCCCGCTACGGCATGGTGGCCTTCTCGTCCTCCCTCGACCAGGGCGGGCCCTGCGCCCGCACGGTCCTGGACGCGGCCCTGCTGCACGAGGCCATCGCCGGGCACGACCCGCTGGACTCGACGTCCATCGACGCCCCGGTCCCGCCGGTCGTCGAGGCCGCGCGCAACGGCTCCGTACAGGGCATGCGCGTCGGTGTCGTGAAGCAGTTCTCCGGCGAGGGCTACCAGGCCGGTGTCGTCCAGCGCTTCAACGAGTCGGTCGAGCTGCTGAAGTCGCTCGGCGCGACCGTCGTCGAGCTGGACTGCCCGTCCTTCGACCTCGGCCTTTCGGCGTACTACCTCATCGCGCCGTCCGAGTGCTCCTCGAACCTCGCCCGCTTCGACGCCATGCGCTACGGCCTGCGGGTCGGCGACGACGGCACGAAGTCCGCCGAGGACGTCACCGCGCTCACCCGCGAGGCCGGTTTCGGCGACGAGGTCAAGCGCCGCATCATCCTCGGTACGTACGCACTGAGCTCCGGCTACTACGACGCGTACTACGGCTCGGCGCAGAAGGTCCGCACGCTGATCACGCGGGACTTCGAGAAGGCCTTCGAGCAGGTGGACGTCATCGTCTCGCCGACGACGCCCACCACCGCCTTCCCGATCGGCGAGCGCGCCGACGACCCGATGGCGATGTACCTCGCGGACCTGTGCACCATTCCGACCAACCTGGCCGGCAACGCCGCCATGTCGCTGCCCTGCGGCCTGGCGCCGGAGGACGGTCTCCCGGTCGGGCTGCAGATCATCGCCCCCGCCATGAAGGACGACCGGCTGTACAAGGTCGGAGCCGCCGTCGAGGCCGCATTCGTGGAAAAGTGGGGACACCCGCTGCTTGAGGAGGCTCCGTCGCTATGAGCGCAATGGCTAAGAAGGCCAAGAACTTCAAGAAGTCCAAGACCGGCGCGTACGTGTCCATGGGCACTACCGCCTTCGGCGCGCTCAGCGTGTTCAAGCAGGTGAAGATGGCCCGCCAGGACAACGACACACTGCGGCTGATCGACGCCGCCGTGTCCGCCGCCGCGATCGTGACCGGCCTCGCCATCCTTTACCGCGAGCTCAAGCGTCTCGGCGACGACGACGTCCTGCTGGGCTGAGAGGGAAAGTTTCAGTGACTGTCATTGACCTGGAGTCGTACGAGGACGCCCTCGCGACGTACGACCCCGTCATGGGCCTCGAAGTCCATGTCGAGCTCGGCACCAAGACCAAGATGTTCTGCGGCTGCTCCACCGAGCTCAAGCAGGACGCCAACTCGCAGACCTGCCCGGTCTGCCTCGGGCTGCCCGGCGCGCTGCCGGTCGTGAACGAGATCGGCGTCGAGTCCGCCATCAAGATCGGTCTCGCGCTGAACTGCGAGATCGCCGAGTGGTGCCGCTTCGCCCGGAAGAACTACTTCTATCCGGACATGCCGAAGAACTTCCAGACCTCCCAGTACGACGAGCCGATCGCCTTCGACGGCTATCTGGACGTCCAACTGGAGGACGGGGAGATCTTCCGGGTGCAGATCGAGCGCGCCCACATGGAGGAGGACACCGGCAAGTCGACGCACGTCGGCGGTGCCACCGGCCGCATCCACGGCGCGTCCCACTCCCTGCTCGACTACAACCGCGCGGGCATTCCGCTCATCGAGATCGTCACCAAGCCGATCGAGGGAGCGGGCGCACGCGCCCCCGAGGTCGCCAAGGCGTACGTCGCCGAGCTCCGCGAGCTCATCAAGGCGCTCGGCGTCTCGGAGGCCCGCATGGAGATGGGCCAGATGCGCTGCGACGTGAACCTGTCGCTGCGCCCGCACGGCCGCGAGGCGTTCGGTACCCGCTCCGAGACGAAGAACGTGAACTCGCTGCGTTCCGTCGAGCGCGCCGCCCGCTTCGAGATCCAGCGCCACGCCGCGGTGCTGAACTCGGGTGGCACGATCGTGCAGGAGACCCGGCACTTCCACGAGGAGGACGGCTCCACCACGGCCGGCCGCATCAAGGACAACGCCGAGGACTACCGCTACTTCCCCGAGCCCGACCTGGTGCCGGTCGCCCCGGCCCGGGAGTGGGTCGAGGAGCTCCGCAAGGGGCTTCCCGAGCTGCCGCGGCTGCGCCGCGCCCGGCTCAAGGAGGAGTGGGGCGTCTCCGAGCACGACATGCAGTCCATCCTCAACGCCGGCGCGGTCGACCTGATCGTCGCCACGACCGAGGTGGGCGCCCCGGCGGACCAGGCCCGCAAGTGGTGGATGGGCGAGCTCGCCCGTAACGCCAACGAGACCGGACGCGCCCTCGACGAGCTGGGTGTCACCCCGGCGCAGGTCGCCCGGGTCGCCGAGCTCGTCGCCTCCGGCGATCTCAACGACAAGCTGGCCCGGCAGGTCCTGGAGGGTGTCCTCGCGGGCGAGGGCGACCCGGACACCGTCGTCGAGAAGCGCGGCCTGAAGGTCGTCTCCGACGAGGGCGCGCTGTCCACGGCCGTGGACGAGGCCATCGCGGGCAACGCCGCCATCGCGGACAAGATCCGCGGCGGCAAGGTCGCGGCCGCCGGTGCGCTCGTCGGCGCCGTCATGAAGGCCACCCGTGGCCAGGCGGACGCGGCGCGCGTGCGCGAGCTGATCCTGGAGAAGCTCGGCGTCGAGGGCTGAGCCCTTCCCGCACGACTGCGAAGGGGCGGTGCCCCCGGTTTCCACCGGGGGCACCGCCCCTTCGCGCATGCCGCGCTACCGCCGCGTCCTGAGCGTCGGGAAGCCGGGCACGACCGCGGCCCCGTCGCGGGTCCCGTCCACCTGGACGCGCGGCCGGAGCGCGTTCTCCACCTTCGGCGACAGCGTCCCGGGTGTGCCCGGTTCGAGCCGGCTGACGGTTCATGAGATGGCCACGCCTGTGCGGCCACGGTCAACGCGGGCCGGAGCCCGCTTCCCGTGTGCGGCCGCTTCCGGCCGGGGAGCGCGGGCCGGGCGACCGCTGCCGCGCCACGTGTGCGCCTCCGCCGTACGGCGGTGCTCATGTCGCTCATATGTGGACCTGATCCCTGTGAGTAAGGCCACGAAACGGACAAACGATCATAGTTGGCTGCCAGAGTGACGGTTCTCAAGGTCATGCGTTCTCACACGGACGGTTCTGCCGAACCCCTGTGGAGACCACGAACCCGCAGGGAGTACGTCCCTTGGCTGCCATCGCCCGCTGGTGCGTCACGCACCGCCTCCTCGCCGTACTCATCTGGCTGCTCGCCCTCGGCGGCACGGCGGCCGCAGCGGGGTTCGCGGGTTCCGCCTACTCCAACGACTACGAGGCCCCGGGCACCGAGTCCGGGCGGGCGGCCGAGCTGCTCAAGGACGGCTTCGCGGATCTCGGCGGTGACACCGACACCATCGTCTGGCACACCGACGACTCCACCGTGCGGGCCGCCGACGTCACCCAGAAGATGACCGCCACCCTGCACGCCGTCGAACGGCTGCCCGGCGTCGGCGCCGTCACCGGGCCGTACGCGGACCCGGGGTCCGGGCAGATCAGCGCCGACGGGCACACCGCCTACGCCACCGTCACCTTCGACCGGCAGGCGGACGACGTACCGGCCGCGCAGGCCAGGGCCGTCGTCGACACCGCGAAGGCCGCCGCGGGCGAACACCTCCAGGTGGAGCTGGGCGGCTCGGCCATAGCCCTCACCGAAGCACCGGGAGCCCACCTCAGCGAGGCCGTCGGGGTGGTCGTCGCCGCCGTCGTGCTCTTCCTCGCCTTCGGTTCGCTCGCCGCGAGCATGCTGCCCATCGCCACCGCCCTCGTCTCGGTCGGCACGGCGTACGCGGGCATCGTGCTCCTCGGACACGTGATGACCGTCGCCGACTTCGCCCCCATGCTGGGCATGCTCATCGGACTCGGCGTCGGGATCGACTACGCGCTCTTCATCGTCACCCGTCACCGCAGAGGGCTGCGGCGCGGCATGTCCGTGCCCGAGGCGGCGCAGCACGCGGTCGCGACGACCGGGCGGGCCGTCGTCTTCGCCGGGGCCACCGTCTGCATCGCGCTCCTCGGGATGCTGATCCTGCGGCTGAGCTTCCTCAACGGCGTCGCCATCGCCGCCTCGCTCACCGTCGTCCTGACCGTGATCGCCTCCGTGACCCTGCTGCCCGCTCTGCTGTCCCTCATCGGCATGCGGGCGCTGAACCGGCGCGAGCGCCGGCGGCTGGCCGAGCACGGCCCGCAGCCGGAGCCGGCCACCGGCTTCGCGGCCCGCTGGTCCGCCTTCGTGGAGCGGCACCCCAAACTGCTCGGGGCTCTCGCGGCCGTCGTGATGCTGGTCCTCGCGCTCCCCACCTTCTCGCTCCACCTGGGCAGCTCCGACCAGGGCAACAACGCGCGGTCCTCCACCACCCGGCAGGCGTACGACCTGCTCGCCGACGGCTTCGGCCCCGGCGTCAACGGCCCGCTGACCGTCGCCGCGTATCTGGACGGTGCCGACGACCGGCTCGCGATGGACGCCCTGCCCGCGACGCTGCGCGCCACCGACGGGGTGGCCTGGGCCTACCCGGTGACGTACAACTCCAGCGGCGACACCGCGTACGTCACCGTCGTCCCGGACACGGAACCGCAGTCCCGGCAGACCAGCGAGCTCGTCGAGCGGCTGCGGACGGACGTCCTGCCGAAGGCGTCCGAGAACACCTCGCTCCGGACCCATGTGGGCGGGGTGACGGCCAGCTACGACGACTTCGCGCAGATCATCGTCGGCAAGCTCCCGCTCTTCATCGGTGTCGTCGTGGGACTCGGCTGTCTGCTCCTGCTGATGGCCTTCAGGTCGGTCGGCATCCCACTGAAGGCCGCGGCGATGAACGTGGCGGCGGTGGCCTCCTCGTTCGGTGTCGTCGTCGCGATCTTCCAGTGGGGCTGGGGGAGCGAGCTGCTGGGCCTGGGCAGCGCGGGGCCCATCGAGCCGTTCCTGCCGGTGATCATGGTGTCCGTGCTCTTCGGCCTCTCCATGGACTACCAGGTCTTCCTGGTCGGCCGGATGTACGAGGAATGGCTGGAGACCGGCGACAACCGGCGGGCGGTCAGGGTCGGCCTGGCCGAGACCAGCCGGGTGATCAACTCGGCCGCCGTGATCATGATCTCGGTGTTTCTCGCCTTCGTGCTCAGCGGCGACCGGGTCATCGCGATGTTCGGCATCGCGCTCGCCGCCGCCGTGGCCCTGGACGCCTTCGTCCTGCGGACGCTGCTGGTCCCCGCCCTCATGCATCTGCTGGGCGGGGCGAACTGGTGGCTGCCCGGCTGGCTGGACCGGCGGCTGCCGCGCATCAGCATCGAACCGCCCGACTGCGGAACCCCGCGAGCGAGGATCCCGGCGGCGTGCGCGAGCGAGTCCGGGAGCGACGAGGTCGCGGCGGCCGCACAGCGCGTCCACTGACCGGTGCGGCGTCCGAGCCGAGGCCCGGCGCGAACAGGCCGTTAAGAGGGTTCTCATCTGCTGCGCCTAGCGTGCGGCAGATGAACTCCACGACCCCCACGACCCCCACCACTCCCACCGACCCCGTCGCCGAGGGCGACGGCGAGGCGAACACCGCCGAGAGGACGACCGCAGGAAAGGGCGTCGCGAAGACCGCCGGGAACACCACGGAGAAGGCCGTCACCGATGCCGCCCCGGCCGAGGAATCGACGACGCGGCTCGACAAGGAAGCCTCCGAGTCCGGCGTCGACGCGGAGCAGGACCTCGACCAGGAACGTCACGACGACGACCTCGGCCTGGACCTGGACCTGGACGACGACGAGGCGCTCAAGGAGTCCTCGGGCCTCGGCACCGCCGCGGCGGCGGTCGTCTCCGTCGGGCTCGGCATCGTCTCCCTCAGCGGCGCCTGGAGCGGCCGGGTCGCCGCCGAGCGCGAGACGCTGATCGGGCAGTTCAAGACCTCGTCCGGCGCCACGGCCGCCCAGCAGATCTCCGAGATCTACGGTGACGCGTGGCACGCCACCGCGCTGGTCAACGGTCTCTTCGGCCTGCTCGCACTGTTCGTCGGCGTCTACGTCCTGGTCCGGCCGGCGTTCGGTGCCCCGTCTGCACACCCGCAGCCGGGCTGGATCCGCGCGGTCGCCAAGGGAGGGATCGCCCTTGGCGTGCTGGGCGTACTGATCGCCGTGTGCATGTACTTCGACCTCATCGTCGCCCTGCCGACGGCACCGGCCACCGCGGGCTGAGGGCTGTCCCACCGGAGCCCGTACGCCGCCGCGCGGCGCGGCCTAAGGCATCGGCGAGTACTCCTGGCGGGCCCGTGCGGTGGCGTAAGCCCCTCCCTAAGGCCCCCGGCCGCCGCAGATGCGGAACTCGCCCGATGCGGCACCACCCCCTGGGGGACGACAGTGGTGGCACGGCAGAAGCACTGCCGCCACCGAGGCCCAACGGGCCCGTCCCCAGGAGGAATCACATGTACGAGCTGGAACTCCACAAGATCAGGGCAGCCGAACTCGTCCGCCGTGCCGCCGCCGAGCGGCTCGTCCGGGAGGCCCGCCGCGCCCGTAAGGCGACCCGCGGTTCCGCCCGCCAGGAACGCGAGAGGAAGGTGAGTGCGGGCACGGACCGGGAGCGGTTCGCGCACGCCGCATAAGGGCCGACTGCCGTGACGGTCCGTTTTTCCGGCTCCGCACTGTCGGACGCATGTGCGATGCTCGGCGACGTGGAGACCAGGTCAGTCAGTCCCGTGTTCGTCGGCCGCACAGGTGAACTCGCCGCGCTCACCGACGCACTCGCCCGCGCCACCGCCGCCGGCAACGCCCCGTCCGGCGGTGGCGGTGAGCCGCAGGCGCTCCTCGTCGGCGGCGAGGCGGGCGTCGGCAAGACCCGTCTGGTCGAGGAGTTCCTCGCGGTGGCGGTCCGCCGCGGGGCCGTCGTCGCGGTCGGCGGCTGCGTCGAGATCGGGGCCGACGGCCTGCCGTACGCCCCGTTCTCCACCGCCCTGCGCGCCCTGAACCGCATCCTGCCCGAGGAGATGGCCGCGGCCTGCGCGGGCCAGGAGGGCGAACTGGCCCGGCTCCTTCCGGAGCTCGGCGAAGCCGGCCGGGAGGCGGCCGACGAACACGGCACCGCCCGCCTCTTCGAGCTCACCGCCAGGCTGCTGGAGCGCATCTCCGCGGACCGCACCGTCGTGCTCGTCCTGGAGGACCTGCACTGGGCCGACTCCTCCACCAGACATCTCCTCTCCTACCTCTTCCGTACGCTGCGCAGCGGCCGCCTCGTCGTGATCGGCACCTACCGCGCCGACGACATCCACCGCCGCCACCCGCTGCGCCCCCTGCTGGCCGAACTGGACAGGCTGCGCACCGTGCGCCGCATCGAACTCGCCCGGTTCAACCGGGCCGAGGTCCGCCGCCAGCTCACCGGCATCCTCGCGGGCTCACCCGAACCCGCCCTGGTGGACGAGATATTCGAGCGTTCCGACGGAAACGCCTTCTTCGTCGAGGAGCTCGCCTGCAGCATGGAGTGCGGTGACGGGGCCGCCGGGCTGCCCGGCTCCCTGCGCGACCTCCTCCTCGTCCGTGTCGAGGCCCTGTCCGACGGCGCCCAGAGGATCGCCCGCATCGTCGCCGAAGGCGGCTCGGCGGTCGAGTACGAACTGCTGGCCGCCGTCGCCGGCCTCGCCGAGGACGAGCTCATCGAGGCCCTCCGCGGAGCCGTCGGCGCCAATCTGCTGCTCACCACCCCGGAGGGCAACGGTTACCGATTCCGGCACTCCCTGGTCCGCGAAGCCGTCAGCGACGACCTCCTCCCCGGCGAACGCTCCCGGCTGAACCGGCGCTACGCCCAGGCCCTGGAGGCCGACCCCACCCTGGTCCGCGACGGCGAGCGCGCCACGCGCCTGGCCAGCTACTGGTACGGGGCGCACGACCCGGCCAAGGCCCTGCCGGCCGTACTGAAGGCTTCGGTCGAAGCCCGCCGCCGTAACGCCTACGCCGAGCAACTGCGACTGCTGGAAAGGGCGATGGAGCTGTGGGACGAAGCCCCCGACGCGATACGCGGCACCCTGCGGCCCATCGACTACGCCGAGGTCTATCCGGCCTGCGGCAGCCGCGACGGTTCCGCCCCGCTGACCCATCTCGACCTGCTGGCCGAAGCCACCGTCGCCGCCCGCTTCGGCGGGGAGCGCGAACGGTCGCTGGCCCTCTGCAAGAAGGCCCTGCGCATCCTGGAGAGCGAGGACGACGCCCTGCGCGCCGCCTGGTTCTGGGTCCAGCGCTCCCGCCTGGTCCAGGACCTCACCCGGGGCGACGGCTGGGACGAACTGGCCACGGCGGAGGAGCTCGTCCGCGGCCTGCCCCCGTCGGCCGTGCACGCGGACGTCCTGACGAACGTGGCCGGCTGGGGCGCCTTGCACCAGCCGGGGGCCGGGACCCTCGCGGCAGCCGACCGTGCCGTGGAGTACGCCCGGCTGGTCGGCGACGAGTCCATCGAGCTGCACGCACGGCTGACCCGCGCCTGGCTGAGCGCCGACGCCGGGGCCGTCGACGAGGGCATCGCCGAGCTCTACGCCGTCCGTGACCGGGCCGAGGAGCTGTGCCTCGTCGGCGTCATGGGCCGGGCGGCCATCAACCTCCCCTCCACCCTCGAAGCCATGGGCCGGTCGCTGGAGGCGGTGACCGCGGCAGAGCACGGCGTCAAGGTCTGCCACAGCCACGGTGTCGCGGACATGGAGGCCTGGGCACGCACCAACCAGGCGATGTCGCTGTTCTCCCTCGGCCGCTGGGACGAGGCCCTGGCCACCACCGAGGCCGCCTCCCGCACGGCACTGTCCCGGAAGGCCCAGGGCCTCGTCGCCGCGCGGCGCACCGAAGTGGCCCTGGCGCGGGGCGACCTCGTCGATGCCGAGCAGCAACTGGCGCTGGCCACAAGGAGCTTCGGATCCAGCGATCCTCAGCCGCAGCACCTCATCAACGGCGTCCGGCACGCCATCACCATCGCCGTGCAGCAGGGGAGACTGCCGGAGGCGCGGGCGGCCTTCGAGGCCCAGGCGGAGCAGGGTTTCCCGCCCGGCACCCAGCGGTACGCCTTTCCGCTGCTGCACGTCGTCGCCGCGGCCGAGGCCGATGCCCGGGGCCTGCCCGCCACGGAACCGGGCCGGCCGGGCATCCTCGCGCTCGTCCGCAGCCACCTCAAGCGACTGCCGGCGCTCGTCCCCGTGTGGGCGGCCCACGGTGTGCTGATCGACGCCGAACTGGCCCGGGCCGAAGGCCTGGACACCCCTGACCACTGGTCCCGCGCCGCCGAGGCCTTCGCCCCTCTGCACCGTCCGTACGAACTGGCGCAGATCCGCCATCGCTGGGCGGAAGCCCTCCTCATCGCCTCCGGCGACCGCACCGCGGCCGCCGCGGTGCTGCGCGACGCCCACGGCACCGCCCTACGGCTCGGGGCGCGCCCGCTGACCGAGACCATCGAGCTGCTGGCGGGCCGCGCCCGCATCGCTCTCACCGGTCCTGGTCCGGATGCCCGTCCCGGCTCGGGCGACGACATCCCGCTGGCCGTCACCGTCCCGGACGGTGACGAGCCGGGCGGCCAGGATCACCCGGAGGAACAGCTCAGGGCCGCGGCGGCGGCCGCCGTGGAGTCCTTCGGACTGACCCCGCGCGAGCAGGAGGTGCACCGGCTCGTGGCCGCCGGCCACACCAACCGCAAAATCGCCGAGGAGCTCTACATCTCACCCAAGACCGCGAGCGTGCACGTCTCCAACATCCTCGCCAAGCTCGGCGTCACGGGCCGCGGCGAAGCGGCCGCACTCGCTCACCGGCTGCGGCTGTACCGGATGCCGAAGGACGCCTGAAGGCCGTCCCGCTTCCGGGCCCCGCGCCGTGTCACTGCCGCAGCGCCTCCAGTGGCTCGACGCGCGCCGCCCGCAGCGAGGGATAGAGCCCGGCCAGGAGTCCGGTCAAGGAGCCGACCAGCGGTGCCGGAAGGACTGCGTACGGGGCGAGCTTCCGGCTTCGGCAGACGTACTCACCGCCGGCCATGTCGGGGACGCTGTCGCACGCGCCGAAAACGGTCGGCCCCCGAGGGCTCCCACGACCAAGGCTTCCGGCGGTCCGACGACTTCACGCATGACGACTCCACGCACGGCGGTTTCACGCACGGAAGCCTTGCTCACCGGCCGGAGTGGACGCCCGCCTCGCCCTCGTCCGGCTCGTCGCCGTCCCCCTCCGGCTCCCCGGGGTCCCCGTCGCCGTTCTCGGCACGGCGGTGGACCACGACCTTGCCGGAGGTCAGGTCGATGGGGCCGCGCGCGGGGTCGCCGACGCCGAGATCCACCCGGGTCAGCTCCAGCCGCTTCTGTTCCTCGGCAGTGTGCTTGCGTCCGGGTGCGAAGAGTTCCTCGAAGAAGTTGAACACGGGCCGCGCACCCTTCCGCCGACTGTGGCCGCCGGGACCTCTCGTCGAAAGGCCCTACCGCACCTCGACCACCAGGATCTTGTCGTCTCCCGGCTTCGGGGTGCCACGTGAGTCCGTCTCGCTCGTCACGAGCCAGAGCTTGTTGCCGCCCGCGGCGAGCACGGTGCGCAGACGGCCGTACTTCCCCTCCAGGAACGACTGGGGCGCCGCAAGAGGTTCCTTGTCCGCCGTACCGGACAGCGGGATCCGCCAGAGCCGCTCACCCCGCAGACCGGCCATCCAGATCGAGCCCTTGACGAAGGCAATGCCGCTCGGGGACGCCTCCGACGTCTTCCACTGTGCCACGGGATCGAGGAATCCGGCCTCGCCCGCCTTGCCCTCGGCCTCCGGCCAGCCGTAGTTCCCGCCCGGCACGATCCGGTTCAGTTCGTCCCAGGTGTCCTGGCCGAACTCGGCCGCCCACAGCTGCTTGTGCTCGTCCCAGGCCAGCCCCTGCACATTGCGGTGACCGTACGAATACACCACGGAGTCGGCCTGCGGATTGCCGTGCAGCGGCTCACCGTCCGGGGTCATCCGCAGGATCTTGCCGGCGAGCGACTCCTTGTCCTGCGCGCGGCCGTCGTCCCCCGTCTCGCCCGTGCCCGCGTACAGCATGCGGTCCGGACCGAAGGCGATCCGGCCGCCGTTGTGGATGGCGCCCTTCGGGATGCCCCGCAGAATCGTGTCGGGGGCGCCCAGCAGCTGACCGGGGGTCGTCCCGTCCTCGTCGTAGAGCATGCGGGCGATGCGGTTGTCCGACGCCGTGGTGAAGTACGCGTACACCAGGTGGTCCGTGCCGTAGTCGGGGGAGACCGCGAGGCCGAGCAGCCCGCCCTCGCCCGCCGCCGCCACCCCCGGCACGGTGCCCAACAGCGTCTTCCTGCCGTTCTTCGCGTCGATGCGGGTGATCGTCCCCCTGTCGCGCGAGCCCACCAGCAGATCGCCGTCCGGCAGTTCCGCCAGGCCCCACGGCGATTCCAGACCCTCCGTGAGGGTCGACACCACCTTCACCGAGCCCTTCGCGGGCGGCAGACCGGCCGCGGGACGCGAGGCCGACGGCGACGTGGACGGCGAGGCCGCCCGGCCTGACGGGGCCGCGGGGGAGCCGGCCGGTGAACTCGCACCCTGGCCCGCCGTGCTCTCGGCACCCTCCTGCGAGGAGCACCCCGCGGTGAGCATCAGGGCGCCGGCCGCCAGCACGGCCACCGCTCCCCGCCGCGCACCCCGGCCATTCCCGCGGGGCGTCGCGCGACGCCCCACCGGTTCCCGCACAGATCCGAACCTCGCACCGCGCACAGCACCGACCCCTTCGACGACCGCCTGTCCCCTGTTCTTACACCGCGGCCGCTCCCAGGGTTCCCGAAGCCCGTGCACTTTCTCGCTCGGCGATCAAACTTCACACGCCGATGCCGTGTACGGGTGCTCAGTCCCACGACTCCCGTGCGGCCGGAAGCAGGTCGATCTCGTCGAGGTCCTGATCCGTCAGCGTCAGCCCGGCCGCCGCCGCGTTCTCGACGGCCCACCGCTCCTGCTTGGTCCCCGGCACGGGCACGATCTGGGGTCCCTGCCGCAGCACCCAGGCCAGCGCCACCTGTGCCGGTGTCGCCCCGTACCGCTCCGCGATCCTCCGCAGCCCCACGACCACCGGCTGGTTCGCGGCCATCATCTCGGCGGTGAACCGCGGATGCCTGGCCCGCAGGTCCTCCGGCTCGAAACCCTGCCCCGGAGTGAGCGTGCCCGTCAGATAGCCGCTGCCCAGCGGCATCGCGGCCAGCACCCCGACCCCGCGCGCCGCACACCACGGCACCAGCGCCTCCAGCGCCTGCGGGGACCACACGGAGAGCTCCGCCTGCACCGCGCTCACCGGAAAGACCTGCTGGACCCGCTCCAGCTGCCGGATCGTTTCGTCGTGTGTCCGCGCTCCCCGTCGGCGAGCGGCCCTGGCCCCGACCGCACACAGCCCGAGCGCCCGGACCTTGCCCGCGTTCACGAGCTCCGCCATCGCGCCCCAGGTCTCCTCGACGGGCACCTCGGGGTCGGCCCGGTGGAGTTGGTACAGATCGATCACATCCGTCTGCAGCCGCCGCAACGAGGCATCACAGGCCCGCCGCACATAGCCCGGACGGCCGTTGGCCACGATGTGCTGATCACCCACCAGCAGACCGCACTTGGTGGAAAGGAAGGCCTGCTCACGGCGTCCCTTCAACGCCCGCCCCAGCAGCAGCTCATTGGTGAACGGCCCGTACATGTCGGCCGTGTCGAGCAGGTCGACACCCGCGTCGAGCGCCGCGTGCACCGCGCGCAACGCCTCGTCACCACGCTGCCGCGAGGCGCTGTACGCCCAGCTCATCGGCATACAGCCGAGACCGACGGCACCCACGGCGAGCGCCGCCGCACCGAGACTTCTGCGCTCCAACTCCCCGAACCCTCCCTCGCACCGCACCCCCAAACTAACGACCTGGTGCACGATAGCGAGCGGGCTCCCGACGCCCTGCGACTCCGCCTCCGGCGTTGTCGTCAGTCAACGACGCTCCGCGTCGCCTCCCTCCTCCGCCTTGGATTCGAAGCCGCATGACGCCGCTCTCTGATCCGCTCTCTATCGTGCACCAGGTCGCAACCTCTGCGCCCCACCCGGCTTCGCATAGCCTCCTGACCATGACTTCCACCACGCGATCCGCCCCTGCCCCCGACGTATGGCTGCCCTTCCGGGCCGACGAGATCGAGGGACTCCCCGAGGGCCTCAACTACCGTTTCTGGGACGGCGGACAGGACTTCCCCGCCGACCCCGCCCACTGTGCCTTCTACGTCGTCCCCTACATGAAGGGACCGACGGTCGCGGTCCGCCCGCTCGACGGCATGAGCGGCGTCCAGGTCGTACAGACGCTCTCCGCGGGCATCGACCACGTGGAGCCGGGCCTCGGGCTGCTGCCCGCGGGCGTACGGCTCTGCAACGCCAAGGGGGTCCACGAGGCGTCCACCGCCGAGCTGACCCTCGCGCTGATCCTGGCCTCGCTGCGCGGGTTCCCCGGATTCGTGCACGGCCAGGACAAGGAGGAGTGGCGGTCCGGCTTCTACCCCGCCCTCGCCGACAAGTCCGTGCTGATCGTCGGCTACGGATCGATCGGTTCCGCCATCGAGGACCGGCTCGCGCCCTTCGAGTGTGCGCGGGTGGCGCGCGTCGCACGCTCCGCACGGACAACCGCACGCGGCCCCGTACACACACTCGACGACCTGCCCGCACTGTTGCCCGAGGCCGATGTCGTCATCCTGTCCACCCCGCTGAACCCCTCCACGCAAGGGCTGGTCGGCGCGGACTTCCTCGCCGCGATGCCGGACGGGGCGCTGCTCGTGAACGTGGCCCGCGGCGGTGTCGTCGACACCAAGGCCCTGTTGTCCGAACTCGAGTCCGGCCGGCTGCGCGCGGCCCTCGATGTCACGGACCCGGAACCGCTCCCTTCCGGCCATCCCCTCTGGCATGCTCCGAACGTCCTCATCACTCCGCATGTGGGCGGCAGCACCTCGGCGTTCCTGCCGCGCGCCAAGCGCCTGCTGGCCGGACAGCTCAGCCGTTTCGCCGCGGGGGAGCCGGTGCACAACGTCGTGCGCACCACCGGCTGAACACGCTACGGGCACGTTCCGTACCCCTGTGTACCGACAACACCGCAGGTCGTCACGGAGAGTAGAGGAACTATGTCCCTGCGTGACGACTCTGGTGTATCGTCCCGAAAGGGGGGCTGCGCCGTGGAAGGGACGGCGCCGGGGAGGAAGCCACACGCGAGGGGGGCGAGGGCGATGTACGGCCGATGGGTGAGCGATCCCACACGACAGAGCGGCCGGCGGCTGCCGCACGTGCGTCCGGTGCGCCGGCGCCGCGGCCGTCCGGCGACATCGGGGGCACCCCGGTGACCGCGCCGGCGAGCGCCCGCGCGGCCTTCCTGGCCCGTCGGCCTGCCGTCGCCCGGGCGCCCGCGATCATCCCGCGGCTCCTCATCGGACTCGTCTGCGCCGGATACGCGGTGGGTGCGGCCGTGGGCTGGGGATCGGAGCGACTCGCCCTGTTCATGGGGGACTTCGGCCTGAGTGCGGCCGCCCTGATCGCCGCCGTCTCCTGCTTCCTGTTCGCGCGCTCGGCCGACAACAGGTTCCGGCCGGCCTGGCTGCTGTTCTCGCTCTCCTCCCTGATGGCCGCGGCGGGCAACGCGGTCTGGGGCTGGTACGAGTGCGTGCGCGAGGTCGAGGTGCCCAGCCCCTCCCTGGCCGACCTCTTCTTCCTGTGCTTCGCGCCGCCCGCCATCGTGGGGCTGCTCGTCCTCGCCAAACGCCCCGTCACCCGGGCCGGCTGGGTCTGTCTGGTTCTCGACTCCTGGCTGATCGGCGGATCGCTCCTCACGCTCTCCTGGAGCCTCGCCCTCGCCCACACCGCGCACGTGGCGGACGTGGAGGGCGCAAGCGTGGCACGCGCGGCTCTCTCACTGGCCTACCCGCTGCTCGACATCGTGCTGGTCTCGATGGTGCTCGCCCTGCACTTCCGGCGCTCCAGCGTCAACCGTGCCGCGGTGAACACGGCCATCGCCGCCCTGGCCCTCACCGTCCTGTGCGACGCGCTGTTCACCTCGCCCCTGCTGCGCCAGACCTACCAGTCCGGCCAGTTGCTCGACGCCGGCTGGTTCGCCGGTTCGCTGCTCCTCGCGTACGCCCCCTGGGGCGTCGCCCGCGGCGACGCCGACGACGACGCCGACCGGCCCGTGCCCCGTACCACCAGCCGCCCCATCTCCGGTTCGCTGGCCGCGCTCACGCCGTATCTGGCCGCAGCCGTCTGCACGCTGGGCATTCTCTACAACGTCATCGAGGGCCGCCGGGTGGACCGTGTCGTGGTCTTCACCGGGTGCACGGTGGTGCTCGCGCTGGTCGTGCGGCAGGGCATCATGCTCGTCGACAACATCGCCCTCACCCAGGAACTGGCCCAGAAGGAGAACCACTTCCGCTCCCTGGTGCAGGGCTCCAGCGACGTCATCATGATCGCCGCCCCGACCGGCATACTCCGCTACGTCAGCCCCGCCGCCGCCGGTGTCTACGGGCGCGAGGCGGACGACCTCGTCGGCGCCGAGCTCTCCTCGATCATCCATCCCGACGACCTCGGCCGGGTGGTCCACGAAGTGCGGAAGTTCCTCGCCGCCCCGCCGGGTGAGGAACCCACCACCCGCATCGAGTGCCGCTTCCGCTCCGGCAGCGGCGAATGGCTGAACGTCGAGTCCACCGTCAACCGTCACCAGGGCGGCCTGATCCTCAACAGCCGCGACGTGACCGAACGGGTCCGCCTGCAGGCCCAGTTACAGCACAACGCGGAGCACGACCCACTCACCGACCTGCCCAACCGCGCGCTCTTCACCGACCGGGTCAGCCGGGCCCTCAGCGGCCGGCGCGCGGGCGACGCGGGAACCGCCGTGCTCTTCATCGACCTGGACGGCTTCAAGGCGGCCAACGACCGGTTCGGCCACCAGGCGGGCGACGAGCTCCTGATCCAGGCCGCCCGCCGCCTCCAGGAATCCGTGCGCGCGGGGGACACCGCCGCCCGCCTCGGCGGGGACGAGTTCGCCGCCCTCATCGTCGGCGACGGCGGACGCGACCAGACGGCCCGTGAGTACCAGGTCCACGAGATCGCCGACCGGCTGCGCCTCACGCTCTCCCAGCCCTACCGCATCGGCGCCGGCGAGGTGCGGGTCACCGCGTCCATCGGCGTCGCCTTCGCCGAGCCCGGCATCACCCCCAACGACCTCATGCGCAACGCCGACCTGGCCATGTACCGAGCCAAGGCGGGCGGCAAGGACCGCGTCGAGCTGTACGCCCCGCAGATGCAGGCCGAGGTGGTGCGCCGTTCCGAGCTGGCGGCCCGGCTGCGCACCGCCCTGCGGGACGGCGAGTTCGCGCTGCTGCACCAGCCCGTGGTCCATCTGGCCAGCGGCACCGTCGCCGCCGTCGCCGCCCAGGCCCGCTGGCGCTCCGCCCAGGGCATCCTCTTCACGCCCGCCGAGTTCCTCCGTGTCGCCGAGGACAGCGACCGCACCGCGGAACTCGGCCGCTGGCTCCTCGAAGAGGCCGTCGAGCAGGCCGCCGACCGTTCCAGGGCCGGCCACCAGGTCTCCGTCGCCGTCCGGCTCTCCGCCCGCAGGCTGCTCGACAAGGGCACGCCGTTCGGCTCCGTCGAGGCGCTGCTGACGCGGTACGGGCTGCCGTCCGGGGCCCTGATGATCGAGGTCGCCGACAGTGACCCCCGGGTCCCCTTCGACGAACTGGAGCAGCGCCTGGTAGCCCTCCGGCGTCTCGGCGTACGCATCGCGCTCGACGGCTTCGGCAGCGGCTACGCCGCGATCAACGCCCTGCGCCGGCTCCCCATCGACGTACTGAAACTGGACCGCGGGCTGGTGGAGGGTGTCGTCGAGTCCGCCCGGCTGCACAAGATCACCAGCGGGCTGCTGCGGATCGCCTGCGACCTCGGCATGCAGTCCGTGGCCGACGGTGTCGACGTCCCCGAACAGGTCCTCGCCCTGCGCGCCATGGGCTGTACGCACGGCCAGGGAATGGCCTTCTCCGGGCCGCTGGACGAGTACCGGCTGCGCCGCGCCCTGGTCCGCGGCGAGTTCCCGGTGCCCGGCAGTCCGGCCGTTCAGCCGGTTCTCGCGGGCGGCTCCATCCCCCTCCTGTCCGGCTCACATGCTGAGACGCCCGTCCCACCCACTTGACACGTCGAGTGCGTCGGAGAGAGGGTCAATGCCATGCGCACCCGAATTCTCGTACTTGGAAAGCGCGTCGGCTGAAGCAGAGTTCCTCGATGACACTCTGCAGACCGCACCGACGCGCTCCCCTCGCTTGCCTCACGGCACGAGGGGTTTTTTGTTGCACCGGCACCACGCAAACCATCGCAAAACACTCGCAAAAACCCTCAGCTTCGAGAAGAGAATGCCGATGACCGAGCAGGCCACCGGGGCCCACCATCCCCAGCCGCGGGCCCGTAACGGCGGATCGTCGTCCGCCACCGTTGAGCACGTCACGGGCGCGCAGTCCCTCATCCGTTCTCTCGAGGAAGTCGGGGCCGACACCGTATTCGGCCTCCCTGGCGGTTGCATCCTCCCGGCGTACGACCCGCTGATGGACTCCACCCGGGTCCGCCACATCCTGGTCCGCCACGAGCAGGGCGCGGGTCACGCGGCCACCGGTTACGCGCAGGCCACCGGCAAGGTCGGCGTCTGCATGGTCACCTCGGGCCCGGGCGCCACCAACCTGGTCACCCCCATCGCCGACGCGGCCATGGACTCCGTGCCCATGGTCGCCATCACCGGCCAGGTGGCCTCCGGTGCCATCGGTACGGACGCCTTCCAGGAAGCCGACATCTGCGGCATCACGATGCCGATCACCAAGCACAACTTCCTGGTCACCCGCGCCGAGGACATCGCGCACACGATCGCGGAGGCCTTCCACATCGCCTCCACCGGCCGTCCGGGCCCGGTCCTGGTCGACATCGCCAAGGACGCCCTCCAGTCGAAGACCACCTTCAGCTGGCCGCCGGTCATGGACCTGCCGGGCTACCGCCCGGTGACCAAGCCGCACGCCAAGCAGATCCGTGAGGCCGCCAAGCTCATCGCGCAGGCCGCACGCCCGGTGCTGTACGTCGGCGGGGGCGTCATGAAGGCCGGCGCCACAGCCGAGCTGAAGGTCCTGGCCGAGCTCACCGGAGCGCCCGTCACCACCACACTGATGGCGCTCGGCTCCTTCCCCGACAGCCACCCGCTGCACGTGGGAATGCCCGGCATGCACGGTTCGGTCACCGCCGTCACCGCGCTGCAGAAGGCCGACCTGATCGTCGCCCTCGGCGCCCGGTTCGACGACCGGGTCACCGGCAAGCTGGACAGCTTCGCCCCGTACGCCAAGATCGTCCACGCGGACATCGACCCGGCGGAGATCGGCAAGAACCGTGCCGCCGACGTCCCGATCGTCGGTGACGCCCGCGAGGTCATCGCCGACCTGGTCCAGGCGGTCCAGGCCGAGCACACCGAGGGCAACACGGGCGACTACAGCGCCTGGTGGAAGGACCTCAACCGCTGGCGCGAGACCTACCCGGTCGGGTACGACCTGCCGGAGGACGGCAGCCTCTCGCCGCAGCAGGTCATCCAGCGCATCGGCGAACTCGCCCCGCCGGACACGATCTTCGCCGCGGGCGTCGGCCAGCACCAGATGTGGGCCTCGCACTTCATCCAGTACGAGCAGCCCGCCACCTGGCTGAACTCCGGCGGTGCGGGCACGATGGGCTACGCGGTCCCCGCCGCGATGGGCGCCAAGGCGGGCATGCCCGACCGCACGGTCTGGGCGATCGACGGCGACGGCTGCTTCCAGATGACCAACCAGGAACTCACCACCTGCGCGCTCAACAACATCCCGATCAAGGTCGCCATCATCAACAACGGCGCGCTCGGGATGGTCCGCCAGTGGCAGACCCTGTTCTACAACCAGCGGTACTCCAACACCGTGCTGCACTCCGGTGCCGACACGGACGGCAACGCGGCCAAGGGCACCCGGGTGCCCGACTTCGTGAAGCTGTCCGAGGCCATGGGCTGCTACGCGATCCGCTGCGAGGACCCGGCCGACCTGGACAAGGTCATCGCCGAGGCCAACGCGGTCAACGACCGGCCGGTCGTCATCGACTTCATCGTCCACGAGGACGCCATGGTGTGGCCGATGGTCGCCGCCGGCACCTCCAACGACGAGGTCATGGCAGCGCGCGGTGTCCGCCCCGACTTCGGCGACAACGAAGACGACTGAGAGACAGAGAGAGACCGACTCACATGTCCACCAAGCACACGCTCTCCGTCCTGGTCGAGAACAAGCCCGGTGTCCTCGCCCGGATCACCGCCCTGTTCTCCCGCCGCGGTTTCAACATCGACTCGCTCGCGGTCGGTACCACCGAGCATCCCGACATCTCCCGCATCACCATTGTGGTGAATGTCGAGGGCCTGCCCCTGGAGCAGGTGACCAAGCAGCTCAACAAGCTGGTCAACGTCCTGAAGATCGTCGAACTCGAGCCGGCCGCTGCGATCCAGCGTGAGCTCGTCCTGGTGAAGGTCCGCGCCGACAGCGAGACCCGCTCCCAGATCGTCGAGATCGTCCAGCTGTTCCGCGCCAAGACCGTGGACGTCTCCCCGGAGGCCGTCACCATCGAGGCGACCGGCGGCTCCGACAAGCTGGAGGCGATGCTCAAGATGCTGGAGCAGTACGGCATCAAGGAGCTCGTCCAGTCCGGCACCATCGCCATAGGGCGCGGCGCGCGCTCGATCACCGACCGGTCACTGCGCGCCCTCGACCGCACGGCATAAATCATTCCGGGTCACGCCGCGCCGCTCGCATGGCGAGACCCGAAAACGTAACTGACGCACCCCGCCGTACGGTGGGACGCAACACCTGCACACCAAGGAGAAGACCCAGTGGCCGAGATGTTCTACGACGACGATGCCGACCTGTCCATCATCCAGGGCCGCAAGGTCGCGGTTCTCGGCTACGGCAGCCAGGGCCACGCCCACGCGCTGTCGCTGCGCGACTCGGGTGTCGACGTCCGTGTCGGTCTGCACGAGGGCTCCAAGTCCAAGGCCAAGGCCGAGGAGCAGGGCCTGCGCGTGGTGACCCCGGCCGAGGCCGCCGCCGAGGCCGACGTCATCATGATCCTGGTTCCGGACCCGATCCAGGCCCAGGTCTACGAGGAGTCCGTCAAGGACAACCTCAAGGACGGCGACGCGCTGTTCTTCGGCCACGGTCTGAACATCCGCTTCGGCTTCATCAAGCCGCCGGCCGGCGTCGACGTCTGCATGGTCGCCCCCAAGGGCCCGGGCCACCTGGTCCGCCGTCAGTACGAGGAGGGCCGCGGCGTTCCGTGCATCGTGGCCGTCGAGCAGGACGCCTCGGGCAAGGGCCTGGAGCTCGCCCTGTCGTACGCCAAGGGCATCGGCGGCACCCGGGCCGGCGTCATCAAGACGACCTTCACGGAGGAGACCGAGACCGACCTGTTCGGTGAGCAGGCCGTTCTCTGCGGTGGCACCGCCGCTCTGGTCAAGGCCGGTTTCGAGACCCTGACCGAGGCCGGCTACCAGCCGGAGATCGCGTACTTCGAGTGCCTCCACGAGCTGAAGCTCATCGTGGACCTCATGTACGAGGGCGGCCTGGAGAAGATGCGCTGGTCGATCTCGGAGACCGCCGAGTGGGGCGACTACGTCACCGGCCCGCGGATCATCACGGCCGACACCAAGGCCGAGATGAAGAAGGTCCTCACCGAGATCCAGGACGGCACCTTCGCCAACGCCTGGATGGCCGAGTACCACAACGGTCTGCCCAAGTACAACGAGTACAAGAAGGCCGACAGCGACCACCTGCTGGAGACCACCGGCCGTGAGCTCCGCAAGCTCATGAGCTGGGTCAACGACGACGACGCGTAACACCGATGCCTGAGGGGCGGGTCCCGGACCCGCCCCTCAGGCGTTGTTCCTGCTTCACCGCTGGAAGAGGCGGCGTCGTACGTGTGTACAAGTCGTCCAGCCTCTTGTGGGTGATCCTTCCAACGGGGCGCAGAATGCGTCGTCGCGCATGACTACACTTCTCCACACATACACGCGTCAGGCCCACAGTGTCGTGCGTCTTCCACGCGGCAAGCCCCTCCACCGCCTGCGGCCGTCGGGACGGCCGTCCGCACTGGATCTGTGAGGACTCACGTGAGCTCGAAACCTGTCGTACTCATCGCTGAAGAGCTGTCGCCCGCCACGGTGGACGCCCTGGGACCGGACTTCGAGATCCGGCACTGCAACGGCGCGGACCGCGCCGAGCTCCTCCCCGCCATCGCCGATGTCGACGCCATCCTGGTGCGCTCCGCCACCAAGGTCGACGCCGAGGCCATCGCCGCCGCGAAGAAGCTGAGGGTCGTCGCCCGCGCGGGCGTCGGTCTGGACAACGTCGACGTCTCCTCGGCCACCAAGGCCGGCGTGATGGTCGTGAACGCACCGACCTCCAACATCGTCACCGCCGCCGAGCTCGCCTGCGGTCTGCTCGTCGCCACGGCGCGCAACATCCCCCAGGCCAACACCGCGCTCAAGAACGGCGAGTGGAAGCGCTCCAAGTACACCGGCGTCGAGCTGAGCGAGAAGACCCTCGGCGTCGTCGGCCTCGGCCGCATCGGTGTCCTGGTCGCCCAGCGCATGTCGGCCTTCGGCATGAAGATCGTCGCGTACGACCCCTACGTCCAGCCCGCGCGTGCCGCGCAGATGGGCGTCAAGCTCCTCTCGCTGGACGAGCTGCTGGAGGTCTCCGACTTCATCACCGTGCACCTCCCCAAGACCCCGGAGACGCTCGGCCTGATCGGTGACGAGGCGCTGCACAAGGTGAAGCCCTCGGTGCGCATCGTCAACGCCGCGCGCGGCGGCATCGTCGACGAGGAGGCGCTCGCCTCCGCACTCAAGGAGGGCCGCGTCGCGGGCGCCGGTCTCGACGTGTACACCAAGGAGCCCTGCACGGACTCCCCGCTGTTCCAGTTCGACCAGGTCGTCTGCACCCCGCACCTCGGCGCCTCCACGGACGAGGCCCAGGAGAAGGCCGGTATCGCGGTCGCCAAGTCGGTGCGCCTCGCGCTCGCCGGTGAGCTCGTGCCGGACGCGGTCAACGTCCAGGGTGGCGTCATCGCCGAGGACGTCCGTCCCGGCCTGCCGCTCGCCGAGAAGCTCGGCCGGATCTTCACCGCGCTCGCGGGCGAGGTCGCGGCCCGTCTCGACGTCGAGGTGTACGGCGAGATCACCCAGCACGACGTGAAGGTGCTCGAACTCTCCGCGCTCAAGGGCGTCTTCGAGGACGTCGTCGACGAGACCGTGTCGTACGTCAACGCCCCGCTGTTCGCGCAGGAGCGCGGTGTCGAGGTCCGTCTGACCACCAGCTCCGAGTCGCCCGACCACCGCAACGTGGTCACGGTCCGCGGCACGCTGGCCGACGGCCAGGAGGTCGCGGTGTCCGGCACGCTGGCCGGTCCCAAGCACCTCCAGAAGATCGTCGCGATCGGCGAGCACGACGTGGACCTGGCGCTGGCCGACCACATGGTCGTGCTGCGCTACCAGGACCGTCCCGGCGTCGTCGGCGCGGTCGGCAAGATCCTCGGCGAGGCCGGGCTGAACATCGCGGGCATGCAGGTCTCCCGGGCCGACGTGGGCGGCGAGGCGCTGGTCGTCCTCACCGTGGACGACGACGTCCCGGCGTCGGTGCTGACCGAGATCTCGGCCGAGATCGGCGCGGCCTCGGCCCGTTCGGTGAACCTGACCGACTGAGTCCGTCCCGCAGTCTCCGTACCCGGCATCTAGACGTGTGTCTTACACGCGCGTCTGTGTGCCGGGTACGCTGCTGTCATGGGACATCGTGAGGATCTGCTCGAAGGCGCGAAGCGCTGCCTGCTGGAGAAGGGGTATGCCCGGACGACGGCACGCGACATCGTGGCCGCCTCCGGTACGAACCTGGCGTCCATCGGCTATCACTACGGCTCCAAGGAGGCCCTGCTCAACCTCGCCTTCATCAAGGTGACGGAGGAGTGGGGCGACGTGCTGACGGATGAACCCGAGAGGGCCGTCGAAGACGATCCCCGGGCCCCGCTCGACCAGTTCCGCGAAACCTGGGAGCGGGTGATCGGCAGCTACGAGCAGACCCGGTCGGTCTGGCAGCTCCAGATGGAGGTCATCTCCAGGATCGACACCGACCCCGAACTGCAGAAGGCCCTGGCCGGTCCGCAGCGCGAGGGCCGGAACGGGCTCGCGGAGAACATGCTGGGCATCGACCCGGAGACCGAACCCGAGAAGGCGCGGGTGGCCGGCCTGTTCTGTCAGGCGCTGCTCGCCGGGGTCATGGTCCAGTGGATGATGGACCGCGACTCGGCGCCCTCGGCCCAGGACCTGACGGACGGCCTGAAGGCGGTCCTGGAGGGGCGGGCCGACGCCGCGGCTCCGGACGCCCCCCACTGAGCACTGCCCGCCCCGGGGACCGGCCGGCTCAGAGCCGGGCGGCCTTCAACGCCATGTGCAGCAGCAGCCGGTCCTCGCCGTCGTTCAGATCCAGGCCGGTGAGCTGCTGGACCCGGGAGAGGCGGTAGTACAGCGTCTGCCGGTGGATACCCAGTTCGGCCGCGGTCCGGGACGCCTGGCCCGCGCAGTCGAGGAACACCTCGGCAGTACGCGCGAGGTCCCGTTGCGCCGGGGTGAGCAGCGGGCGGACCGCATGGTCCGGCTGGGTGTCCGGGGCGAGCGCGGTCAGCACGCGGTACGGGCCGATGGCCGACCACTCGGCGACCGGGCCGAACCGCTTCTCCGCCGCGGCCGCCCGGGCCGCGGCCGATGCCTCGTGCCAGGCGTCCGCCAGTTCCGCCAGGCCGCGGCGGGGTACCGCGATCCCCGCGGTGGCACCGGGCCCCGCCGTGGTGCGCAGCCGGGCGGCGGCGGTGAGGGCCGGGTCCAGGACGTCGTGCGACCGCAGCCGGACCAGCGCGGCCAGGGCCGGGCCTCCCGTACCGCCCGGTGAAGGGGCACCGGACAGGGCCGCAGCCGACGGCACCGTCCCCACCGACGGCGGGTCGTCCGGCCACGGGGTCACGCACACCACGGTGTGCAGCCCCTCCGCGTCCGGCCCGAGCGCCTCGGCGAGCGCGGCCACCGCCATGTCACGCTGCCAGCCGCGCCCCGCCGTGAGGACCGCCCCGAACTCCCGGGACAGATCGGTGCCCGCCCGCGCCTCGTCGGAGAGCAGCGCACCGATCCGGGCCGCCACGTCCATCGCCGCGTCGAGCTGCCGATCGGTCGGCCCGGGGTCGGCGTCCAGCAGCCATACGTACCCGAGCACGACACCCCGATGGCGTACGGGAAGACAGATCCGGCCCCGGTAGACACCGGCCTCCGGGGCGGCAGGGATGCGGACGGGGCCGGTGGCGCGGGTGATGCCGAAGTTCTCGAACCAGGCACGGACCGCCGGGGTCGAGCGGCGGGTCAGGATCGAACGGGTACGGACCGGGTCCATCGCCGTGTCGTCGTCGCTGTCGTGGGCCCCGAAGGCGACCAGGCCGAAATCGCGGTTCTCCAGCGTCGCGGGGACGCCGAGCAGCGCGGAGATCTCGTCGACCAGCTCCTGGTAATCGCCCTTCACCCGGCCATTCTCGCACCCCTTCAGACATATGTCTGAGATCCAGGGCACGGATGCGTGACAGCTGTCGATGGCACAGGATCGGAGGGATCCTTAGATTTCACGGTGGTTCTCCGTGCTGTACCGCTTCTGTTCCCTTTCGGGCACTTACCGGCGGTTCGGCCTTCGTTCGTACTTTCCGTGGAGGTGCCCCGTGCTGGGTCCCGTGATTCTCGCCGCGTCACGCAGCGACAAGATGCGTCGTTTCATCTCGGCAGCGCCGGGCACGAAGCAGGTCGTCGACCGGTTCATCGCCGGTGAGACGGTCGAGCAGGTCGTCCCGATCATCGAGGACGCCGCCGACAAGGGCCTCGAAGTCACCCTCGACGTGGTCGGCGAGGACATCACCACCCCCGAGCAGGCCGCCGCCGCGCGCGACGCCTACCTGGAGCTCATCGGCCGCCTGGAGAAGCTCGGCCTGGGCACGAAGGCGGAGATGTCCGTCAAGCTCTCCATGTTCGGCCAGGCACTGGACGGAGGCCACGAGCTGGCCCTCGCCAACGTCCGGCCGGTCGTCGAGGCCGCCGCCGCGATCGGCACCACGGTCACCCTGGACGCAGAGGACCACACCACCCTCGACTCGATGTTCGCCATCCACGAGGAGCTGCGGAAGGACCACCCGCAGACCGGGTGCGTCATCCAGGCCTACCTCTTCCGCACCGAGGACGACGCCCGCCGCCTGGCCGCCGCAGGCAGTCGGGTGCGCATCGTCAAGGGCGCCTACAAGGAGCCCGCCTCGGTCGCGTACCAGGACAAGGCCGAGATCGACAAGGCGTACGTCCGCATCCTGAAGACCCTGATGGAGGGCGAGGGCTACCCGATGATCGGGTCCCACGACCCCCGCCTGATCGCCATCGCCCAGGAGCTGGGCCGCAAGGCAGGCCGCAAGCTCGACGAGTACGAGTTCCAGATGCTGTACGGCATCCGCAGCGACGAGCACATCCGGCTCGCGGCCGAGGGCCACCGCATGCGTGTCTACACCGCGTACGGCACCGACTGGTACGGCTACTTCATGCGCCGCCTCGCGGAGAAGCCGGCCAACCTGCTGTTCTTCGGCCGCTCCATCCTCACCAAGGGCTGAGCCCCTCCACCTCTCTACTCAAGGAGCCACGGAAACCATGGACGCTGTCACCCAGGTCCCCGCGCCGGTCAACGAGCCGGTCCACTCCTACGCCCCGGGCTCCCCGGAGCGCGCCCGCCTGGAGGCGAAGCTCAAGGAGCTCAGCCAGAACCCGATCGACCTGCCGATGACCATCGGCGGCGAGAAGCGGATGGGTGGCGGCGAGCGCTTCGACGTCGTCCAGCCCCACAACCACAAGGCCGTCATCGGCACCTTCGCCGGCGCCACCGAGCAGGACGCGCAGGACGCGATCGACGCCGCCCTCGCCGCCGCCCCCGCCTGGCGCGCGATGGCCTTCGACGACCGTGCCGCCATCATCCTGCGCGCCGCCGAGCTGCTCTCCGGCCCCTGGCGCGAGACGCTGGCCGCCTCCACGATGCTCGGCCAGGGCAAGACCGCCCAGCAGGCCGAGATCGACTGCCCCTGTGAGCTCGTCGACTTCTGGCGCTTCAACGTGCACTACGCGCGCCAGATCCTGGCCGAGCAGCCTCCGGCGAACTCCGCCGGCGTGTGGAACCGCATGGACCACCGCCCGCTGGAGGGCTTCGTCTACGCGATCACGCCGTTCAACTTCTCGGCCATCGCGGCCAACCTGCCCACCGCCCCCGCCCTCATGGGCAACGTGGTGGTCTGGAAGCCGTCCCCGACGCAGACCCACGCCGCCGTGCTGCTGATGCAGCTCCTGGAGGAGGCCGGTCTGCCCAAGGGCGTCATCAACCTGGTGACCGGCGACGGCATCGCCGTCTCCGAGGTGGCCCTGAACCACCGCGACCTGGCCGGTATCCACTTCACCGGCTCGACCCCCACCTTCCAGCACCTGTGGAAGACGGTCGGCAACAACATCGCCAACTACCGCACCTACCCGCGGCTCGTCGGCGAGACCGGCGGCAAGGACTTCGTCGTCGCCCACCCGTCGGCCGACCACGCGGTCCTGAAGACCGCGCTGACCCGCGGCTCCTTCGAGTACCAGGGCCAGAAGTGCTCGGCGTCCTCGCGCGCCTACGTCCCGGCCTCCATCTGGAACTCCGGTTTCAAGGAGAAGTTCGCGGCCGAGGTCGACTCCATCACCATGGGCGACGTCACCGACCTGTCGCACTTCATGGGTGCCGTCATCGACGACCGCTCGTTCGCGAAGAACAAGGCCGCCATCGACCGCGCCGCGGCCGACCCGGCGTGCACGATCATCGCGGGCGGCACGTACGACGACTCGGTGGGCTACTTCGTCCGCCCGACCGTCATCGAGTGCAGCGACCCCGAGAACGAGGTCTTCACGACCGAGTACTTCGGCCCCATCCTCGCCGTCCACGTCTACGAGGACGACAAGTTCGACGAGATGCTGGAGCAGATGGAGTCGGTCTCCGACTACGCCCTGACCGGTTCCGTCATCGCCAACGACCGTGCCGCGGCCGCGTACACGATGGAGAAGCTGCGGTACGCCGCGGGCAACTTCTACATCAACGACAAGTCGACCGGCGCCGTCGTCGGCCAGCAGCCCTTCGGCGGCGGCCGTGCCTCGGGTACGAACGACAAGGCGGGCGCCCCGCAGAACCTCCAGCGCTGGACCCTGACCCGGGCCATCAAGGAGACGCTGGTCCCGCCGACCGAGTACACCTACCCCCACCAGGGCTGAGAGGTGGCGGGTGGGCCTCGGACACCCGCCACCCTCCTTCCTGCGGGGCGCCGCCCTCCCGGCGCCCCGCCACGTACTCCGCCTCCCGCCCGGTTCCCCTGCCGGTCGGGAGGCGGTTTCCATTTCCCCTGCCGCCGGTTCAGCCCCACCCGTGCACGATCAGCGACAGCCCCGCCGCGAACCCGCCGCCCAGCAGCGCCAGGTAACGGCCGTACTGGCGGCGGTGGCGGCGCATGAGGAGGCCGAAGCCCGCGAAGGCGAGGCCCACCGTCAGGGTGCGTGAGCCGCGGGCCGCCGCCGACGCGGTGAGCCAGTCGAGCGCGGGGACGTCGGCGCGGCCCGCTTCGGCGCCGTACACCTTGAACGGGATGCCGTTCCACGGCTGGTGGCGCACCGCGGACGCGCCCTCCAGGGCCAGTTCGTGCCGGACCTCCGCCCGCATCCGGTCCGTCGTCAGCGGCGCGGGCAGGTGAACGCCCGCCGACGCCAGGTGCAGTGCCAGCAGGCCGCCCGCCAGGCTGCCGGCCAGTGCGCCCAGGGACATCCTGAGGGCGGCGCGCGGCACCGCCACACACACCGCGCCCAGCAGCAGCTCCGGCATCAGCGGCCAGCTCAGCGCCTCCGCGAACGCCCAGCAGAACGCCAGCGGCACACCCCAGCGCGAGGTGACGACCGCCGCCACCCGGCGCCGCGTCGCGGAGTCCCTGAGCGGCTCGGCGACCGTACGCGCGTGCAGCGCCACCACCGCGTCGCGCGCCTCCTCCGGGGACACGGCGGACGGCAGCGGTTCACCGATCGTCACCCGGACCAGCGCCGAACGCAGCCGCCCGTGCTTCGGCAGCAGCCGGTCCGTGCCCGCGATCCCCACCGGCACCACCGGCACCCCCGCCTCCTCGGCCAGGACCAGCGCGCCCCGGTGGAAGGACCCCAGCGTGCCGTCCTCCGCCCGGGTGCCCTCGGGGAACAGCACGACCGCGCGGCCCGCCCGCAGTTCACCGGCCATCGTGAGCAGGTCCTCCATACCGCCGCCGCCCCGCCGCACGGGGAAGCCGGACGCCAGCCTGCGGCAGATCCGCCGGCGCCAGGGGGAGGCGAACCAGTAGTCGGCCGCTGCCCCGATCGCCGGGCTGTGCCGGGCGTCGAGCGCCGCGAGGAGGGCCGCGGTGTCCGCGTGCGAGGAGTGGTTGGCGACCACCACACAGCCGCCGCGCGGCAGCCGGCCACGCCGTTCGACCCCGCCGGTGAGGCTGAGCACGCCCCACCACAGTCCGCGCCGGAGCACGGCGCCGAGACGGGAGCGGCGCGGGAGCACGGCTCGGGCAGGGATGTTCAGGAGCGTACTCATCGCGTCATCACCGTCGCCAGGAGAAGGGCCACCAGCAGGGAGTCGATCCGGTCGAGCAGGCCGCCGAAGCCGGGCAGCCAGCTGCCCGCGTCCTTGACCCCCGACTCGCGCTTGACCATGGACTCGATCAGATCGCCGAGCACACAGCCGCCGATCACCGCCGCCCACAGCGGGAGGCTGAACTCGCCGAGCGCGAGCAGGAGTCCGGCCGTCGCGACGGCCGCGCCGAGCACGCCCGCCCAGGTCTTGTTGGGGGAGAGCGGTGACAGCGGCCGGGCGAGCGGGCCGCGCCGGCCCAGCGCCGTGCCGCCGCACCAGGCGCCGACATCGCCCAGCGCCACCGCGAGGCCCACCGCCACAGCCGTCTCGCCGAGCGTCACCAGACCGGTCAGCGCGACGGGGATCCACAGCAGCCCGAACGCGGTCCTGGCGGTGCGGGTGAAGCCCGAGCGGTCGTCCCCGGCCAGCACGGACGGCAGCGCGGACGCGACCAGCAGCAGCGCCGCCATCCGCAGGTCCAGAAGGTCCGGAGCCAGCCAGGCCACCGCCGGGAGGACGACTGCGGCGGCCGCCAGCACCACATGGTCGCCGCGCTTCAGCCCCGCCATCCGGACGAACTCGCTCGCCGCGATCACCCCGAGCCCCGCTGCGAGCGCGTACGTACCGCCGCCGCCCAGGAAGTACGCCCCCAGGAACACCGGCGCGACCAGCGCCCAGGTCCGCCACCGCCTGCGCAGTTCGGCTCGCATCCGTACCTTCGAAGGAAGGACCGCGACCGCGACCCCGCCCGCCCCCAGCACACCCGCGACCAGTGGAACCGCCCGCACGGCGGCCTCCTCGGCGATCAGTACGGCGCTCATGCCAGTTCCCTCCACAGCCCGGCCAGCCGGAGCGCCGCCGTGAGCAGCGAGCCGACGGCGATCACGATCAGTACCGGTACGTTCCAGCCGCTCGCCGCGGCGACCACGACCAGCAGACAGCGCTCGGTCTTGCCGACCGGTCCGCCGTTGCGCCGGGGCGCCCCGGCCGCGGCCCCGGCCAGTGACACCCAGGAGGGCAGCGTCGCCGCGAGCGCGGTGACGGCCACCAGCCACAGCGGGGCGAGCGCCAGGAAGCCCGCCAGGACGACCAGGTCCGCGACGCGGTCGCCGAGCTCGTTGAGCACCGCGCCGCGCCGCGTCGTGCGGCCCGTGTCGCGGGCCAGTGCGCCGTCCAGGTTGGCGAAGGCGAGCCGGGCCGCGAGCAGTACGGCGACCGGAAGCGCGGCGATTCCGGTGGGCAGCCAGGCGAGTGCGGCTGCGCCGCCGGCCGCGGCGACGACGCCGGCGGCGGTGAGGGTGTCGGGCGACACCTCACGGCGGACCAACGAGGCGCGGAGACCGGAGAGCCGGTCCGCGTACCAGGGCTTGAGAGCGTAGAGGCCGTTCATGGGGCCAACTCTTGTCCGCCGCACAGTCTTTCGACACGGCCCGGGTACTCAAATGGCGGCTGAGTACCTGGTGGAGGAGGTGCCTGGGAGGCTGGGGAGCATGACCGATCCGACCCTGCACACCGCGCACACCTGCCGGCTGGCCCCGGCCGCCCTCGACGAGATCCACGCCTTCCTGGACACCGCGTTCGCGGGCACGTTCAGCGAGGACGACTGGGACCACACACTCGGCGGCATCCACGTCCGCGTACGCGATGCGAGCGGGCTGCTCGCGCACGGCAGCGTCGTGCAGCGGCGGGTGGTCCACGCGGGCCGCTCCCGCCGGGTCGGTTACGTGGAGGGCGTCGCCGTCCGTGCCGACCGGCGGCGGGAGGGGCTCGGCGGGCAGGTCATGGCGGCACTGGAGGAGGTCGTCGACGGGGCCTACGCCTTCGGGGCGCTGTCCGCGTCGGCCGCCGGAGCCGCCCTGTACGCCGGACGCGGCTGGACGGTGTGGCCGGGGCGGATCGCGGTGCAGGGGCCGCACGGGGTGGAGCGGCTGGCGGAGGAGGAGGGCAGCACGTACGTCCGGGGGGTCGCTGGCGCCGCGGTTCCGTCGAGCGGGGCGCCCGCCGCTGAGGTACTGGTCTTCGACTGGCGGGACGGGGACGTGTTGTGAGGTTCCGCGTCCTCAGCCGTCGGACCGGTTCTCCGCGCCGGTGCGGATCAGCATCTTGCCGGTGTTCTCGCCCCGCAGCATTCCCAGGAAGCCGTCGACGGTCCGCTCGAAGCCGTCGACGACCGTGACGTCGGGGGTGATCAGACCGCTCTGCAGATGCGGGACGAGCAGGTCCTCCAACTCGCCCTGTGCGTCCGTGTGGTTGCGGACCAGGACACCTTCGAGTCGCAGACTCTTCTCCACCACGTCGAAGAGGTTGCGCGGGGCCGCGGGCGGCCGGCCCGCGGAGTGGTACTGGGCGATGGCGCCGACCCAGGCGATCCGGCCGTGGTCGCGGAGCGCCGAGATCGCGGCTTCCAGGTGGTCCCCGCCCACGTTGTCGACGGCCACGTCGATGCCGTCCGGGGCGGCCTTCGCCAGGAGTTCACCGACGGGCCCGTCGTGGTAGTCGAAGGCCGCGTCGAAACCGAGTGCACCGGTCAGCCGGGCGACCTTCGCGGCCGAGCCCGCGCTGCCGACGATCCGTCCGGCGCCGAGGAGCCGGGCGATCCGGCCCACCGCCGTGCCGACGCCGCCCGCGGCGGCGGAGACGAACAGGTCCTCGCCCGCCCTCAACTCCAGCGTGCGGGTGAGCGACACATAGGCCGTCAGGCCCGTGCCGCCGAGGATCGAGAGATGGGCGGTCAGCGGCACCCCGTCGTACGAGGGGAGCTTGCGGGTGCCGTGGACGCCGGCCGTGACCAGGGCGTGGGTGCGCCAGCCGTACCGGTGGAAGACCAGGTCGCCCTCGGCGAGAGCGGGGTCGCGGGAGTCGATGACCCGGCCGATCGCGCGGCCCTCCAGCGGGGTGTTCAGCTCCCAGCCGCCGTCCATCTCCTCGCGGTGGTACGGGTCCACGGAGAGGTAGAGGTTCTCCACCAGGGCCTCGCCCGGGCCGGGGGCAGGGGCCGGGGCCTCGGCCAGGGAGAAGAGGCCGGGTGTGGGGAATCCCGTGGGGCGGGCGGTCAGCTGGAAGGAGCGGGCCGTGCGTGTCGTCGTCATGGCAGTGACGGTAGGAAGGAATCGAACCGCCCGGCAGAGGGTTGCGTCGATGGAAAGACCGTTTCCATGAACGCCGTTCATGGAAACGGGAACGGGGAACGAGGGGGGATCCACACCATGACCGATCTGAGCCCGCACGAGCTGCGGATCATCGTCGCGGTCGAGAGCGCGGGCAGTTTCTCCGGTGCCGCGGCCGCGCTGGACATGACCCAGTCGGCCGTCTCCCACGCGATCCGGACCAGTGAGGGAAGGATCGGGGCGGTCCTCTTCGACCGCGGCCGGAAGGGCGCCCGGCCCACCGCCGCGGGTGCGAGCACCGTCGCACACGCCCGGCGCGTGCTGCGGCTGCTGGAGGTCATGGGCTCCGAGGCGCGAGCGGCGGCGGCCGTAGCCGGGGGAGAGGGCGTGCCGGCCGGGCCGCTGCGGATCGCGGCCTTCCGCAGCGCCGCCCTCCATCTGCTGCCGCCCGCCCTGGAACGGCTCAGGGCCCGCCACCCGGGGATCGAGCCAAGGGTGCGGGTGGTCCGGGAAGTGGGACGGGGGACCGCCGGCGAGGTTCTGGACGGCCGTGCGGACCTGGGGATCGCGACGATCGGCGCCAGTTCCCCCGTACCGAGGGAACTGGTCGGGGGAGTGCTGCGGGAGGAGGCGTACGCCCTGGTGCACCCGGCCGGTCATCCGGCGCCGCGGACGCTCCCGCTGCTCGACTGGGCGGAGAGCTGCACCTCGTACACCCGTGAGTGGTGGGCGGCCCAGGACTGGATTCCCCCGGCGACGATGGAGGCGGAGGACGACGGAGCGGTGCTCTCGATGGTGGCCCGTGGTCTCGGGATGGCGATCATGCCCGAACTGTCCCTGGAAGGAGCACCGGACACGGTCGCGATCACCGCGCTCGGTCCGGAGCGGCCGACGCGTTCAGTGGGCTACGTCACCACCCCTGAGCTGGGACGATCGCTCGTTGTCCGGGCACTCATCAGGGAGCTGAGAGTGAGCGGGGGGTGAGCCGGCGTAAACCTCCGTCTCAGATAGTAGGAAGTCCGAGTAATTGTGGAGACAGACCGGCAGGGCTGCCTTAGCTTTGTAGAAGCCGAACGTCTCGCTAGATCAAGCGACTGGCGGTCGTGAGCGCGCGCCCCGAAGCAGGCAACCCCTGCGGCGCCTGCTCCCCGCCCCTTCCGGCACCTCGAAATCCCTGATCTCGACATCACGTTCACGATTTTTCGATCTCGAAATCCTCGCGATCTCAAGGAGTCGATCCACCATGGCCGAGACCACTGTCCGCCGCCGCGTCCGTCACACCCACCGCCCGACCGAGTCGGAGCGGCAGAATGCCGCCGCCGCCCTGCAGCGGGCGCTGGACCGCAGGGACAACGGCGGCTCCACCGGTCACTGAACCGGGGCCGTTCGCCGGCGGGCGGCGCTCATCCGCGACCGATCCCGGAGGCGTCGACCGTCATCCGCGACCGGCCTCGGAGGCGCTGACCGTCATCCGCGACCGATCCCGGAGGCGTCGACCGTCATCCGCGACCGGCCTCGGAGACGCTGACCGTCATCCGCGACCGGCCTCGAACGTGCCTGCCTCTCAGCCGAGACCGGCCCTCGAACGTGCAGGCCTGTCAACCGCGGCTGATCTCGAAGTGGTCGATGCGCTCGCCCGACTCGGCGAGCGCGGTGACCTTCATCCGTGCGTCGCGTCCGGCCTCCACCTCCACCGCGAGGAACGAGAAGCCGGTGTAGCGCACCCGCGACCACTCCACGGTCTCGACGGCCTTCCCGCCGCCCTTGACCACGTGGTACGTGTCCACGCTGTCCCGGTCCGCGACATGGCCCTCATAGCTGTCCGGCACGGGGAAGTCGTACAGCGCCTTGCCCGCACCACCCGCGGTGACGTACACGATGCCGTCCCGCGTCGGGTCGGTGCGCTCGCCGATCGGCACCTTGCGCCGGACCTCGTTCCGCATGATCGCGTCGGTGCGCTCGTAGACGTGGTTGTGCCCGTTGATGACCAGGTCCACCTGGTGCTTCTCGAAGAGCGGCACCCAGGCGTCCCGCACCCCGCCGTCCGAGGCGTGCGCGTTCGTCGTGGAGAAGGCGCAGTGGTGGAAGAAGACCACCAGGAAGTCGATGTCGTGGCGGGCCCGCAGTTCGCCCAGGCGCCGGTCCAGCCAGCGGGTCTGCTTGCCGTCGCTGATGCCGAAGTTGGCGGGGATCTCGTACGAGACGTCGTTGGCGTCGAGCGCGATCACGCCCACGTTGCCGTGCACGAAGGAGTACGCGCCGGGCTGGTTCACCGGGTCCGGGCCGTTGTCCGGCAGGGTCCAGCGGGCGTTCTGGCCGCCGTAGCCGTCCGGTGAGTACCAGGCCTCCATGTCGTGGTTGCCGGTCGTCACCATCCACGGCACCGTCTTGGAGACCGTCTCGGTCTGCGCCAGGAACTGGTCCCAGGTGCGCGCGTCGTACGTGTCGCTCGTCCGGCCGGAGCCGGACGGGTCGGCGTAGCAGATGTCGCCCGCGTGCAGGTGGAAGGCCGGGTTCTGGCCCAGGATCAGCTGGTCGTTGCCGAGCGCGTGGTAGCTGACGCCCTGGTCGCCGAAGGCGGTGAAGGTGAACTTCGCGGCGCGCGAGGGAGCGGTGGTGAAGGTGCCGAGCGTGCCCAGGTTGCGGGGGTCGGCAGGGTCGAAGCCGTCGTGGCCGACGCCGTAGTAGTAGGTCGTGCCGGGCTTCAGCCGCTCCAGGGCCGCGTGTACGTAGAACTGCTCGGCGGCCGCGATCTTGCCGTCGTTCAGCAGCGGCGTCGTCAGGTGGCGCACCTCGGCGTCGATCTTCCGGCTCAGCGCCCACGGCTTGAGGCCGATCCGGATGTACGGGCGGCGCACGGCGAACGGGACCTGCCAGGAGACCGTCATCCGCGTCTTCGGGTCGGCGCCGTAGGCCAGGTGCCGGCCGAACGGTGCGACCAGCGAACCGTCCACCCGGGTGGAGCTGTGCGAGGTGATCACCGACGGTGCCGCGTAGGCGGGGGACGAGGCGAGCGAGGCGCCGAGGCCCGTACCGGCCACGGCCGCGGTCGCCACACCCGTACGCAGCACACCGCGTCGCGTCAGCCGGGTGCGGAGGTAGTCGTGCTGCTCGGCCATGCTCATGCGGTCGGCGAGCTTGTCGGGGATACCGAAGCGGGGGAGGTCCATGGGCGCCAACCTCCACCCGCTCCCTGACGGCATTCCGTCGAGTAGGTGAACGGTACACGTACAGCTGCCCATGTGTCCGTATGGTGGACGTGACATGTCATGGGGTGGGACGCGCAGTATCGTGCCGGACATGGCACCCAGCATCAATCTCGCAGTGATCCCCGGTGACGGCATCGGCCAGGAGGTCGTGGCCCAGGGACTCAAGGTCCTCAACGCTGTCCTCCCGCAGGATGTGAAGCTGGAGACCAAGCAGTACGACCTCGGCGCCCAGCGCTGGCACCGCACCGGTGAAACCCTCCCGGACGCGGAGCTGGAGGCCCTCAAGGGCCACGACGCCATCCTGCTCGGTGCGATCGGTGACCCGTCCGTGCCCTCCGGCGTTCTGGAGCGCGGGCTGCTGCTGAAGCTGCGCTTCGCCTTCGACCACTACATCAACCTGCGGCCGTCGAAGCTGTTCCCGAACACCGACACCCCGCTGGCCGGCCGTCCGGACATCGACTTCGTCGTCGTCCGCGAGGGCACCGAGGGCCCGTACACCGGCAACGGCGGTTCGCTGCGCACCGGTACGGAGCACGAGGTCGCCACCGAGGTCAGCCTCAACACCGCCTTCGGTGTCGAGCGCGTCGTCCGTGACGCCTTCGAGCGTGCCGCCGCCCGGCCGCGCAAGAAGCTGACGCTGGTCCACAAGAACAACGTCCTCGTCTACGCGGGCCACCTGTGGAAGAACACCTTCGACAAGGTCGCGGCCGAGTACCCCCAGGTCACCACCGACTACCTGCACGTCGACGCCGCGACGATCTTCTTCGTCACCCAGCCGGAGCGCTTCGACGTCATCGTCACCGACAACCTCTTCGGTGACATCCTCACCGACCTCGCCGCGGCCGTCTCCGGCGGCATCGGCCTGGCCGCCTCCGGCAACATCAACCCGACGGGCGCCTTCCCGTCGATGTTCGAGCCGGTCCACGGCTCTGCCCCCGACATCGCGGGCCAGGGCAAGGCCGACCCGACCGCCACGATCCTCTCCGTCGCCCTCCTGCTGCGCCACCTCGGCTACGAGGCCCAGGCCGTGCGCATCGAGGAAGCCGTCTCCGCCGACCTCGCGGAGCGCGACGGGAATGCCCGTACGACCGACGAGATCGGCGACGCGCTCGCGGTACGCGTAGCGGGCTGATCCGACGACTCCCTTACGAAGCCGCCGGGTCGCACACGCACCCGGCGGCTTCTCCTGTGCGGCCCCGGGTGTCACCATCGAACCCTGGACCGCATACACGTCATTTCGTGCACGGCCTCCCGCGAGAGATAATCGAACGGGACCGTGGCTTGCCGCGAAGCTCGGACGTCCTGGCACCTGTCCGGCAGGAGCTGGCGTGGGCGTGGTCCTACACACACAAAACCGGTGAAGGACACGCACTCATGACGACGCCCACGATCGAGCTCAAGCCCTCCTCGAACCCGCTGTCCGACGCGGAGCGCGAGGCGATCCTGGTCAAGCCCGGATTCGGCCGCTACTTCACCGACCACATGGTGACGATCAAGTGGACCGAAGGCCGCGGCTGGCACGACGCCCAGCTCGTCCCGTACGCGCCGCTGTCGATCGACCCCGCCAACATGACGCTGCACTACGGCCAGGAGATCTTCGAGGGTCTCAAGGCCTACCGCCAGCCCGACGGCACGGTCGCCACCTTCCGCCCCGAGGCCAACGCGGAGCGCTTCCAGCGCTCCGCGAACCGGCTGGCCATGCCGGAGCTGCCCGTGGAGACGTTCGTCGCGGCCTGCGACGCGCTCGTCCAGCAGGACGCGGCCTGGGTCCCGGCCCATGGCGGCGAGGAGTCCCTGTACCTGCGACCCTTCATGATCGCGACGGAGGTCGGGCTCGGGGTCCGCCCGTCCAACGAGTACCTCTTCCTCGTCATCGCCTCGCCGGCCGGCGCCTACTTCCCCGGCGGTGTGAAGCCCGTCTCGATCTGGCTGTCCGAGGACCGGGTGCGCGCCGTCCCCGGTGGCATGGGTGACGCCAAGACCGGCGGCAACTACGCCGCGTCCCTCCTCGCCCAGGCCGAGGCCGCCGCCAAGGGCTGCGACCAGGTGGCCTACCTCGACGCCGTCGAGCACAAGTGGGTCGAGGAGCTCGGCGGGATGAACCTGTACTTCGTGTACGGGAACAAGATCGTCACCCCGGCCCTCACCGGCTCCCTGCTCGCGGGCATCACGCGTGACTCGCTGCTCAAGCTCGCCGCGGACCTCGGCTACGAGCCCGAGGAGAGCCGCGTCTCCATCGACCAGTGGCGCGACGACACCGCGAACGGCACCCTCACCGAGGTCTTCGCCTGCGGCACCGCCGCCGTCATCACCCCGGTCGGCGTCGTGAAGAGCGCGGGCGGCGAGTGGACCCAGGGCGACGGCACGCCGGGCCCGGTCACCATGCGGCTGCGCGAGCGCCTGCTGGACATCCAGCGCGGTACCGCCGAGGACACCCACGGCTGGATGCACCCGCTCGGCTAGTCGCACAGTCGCTCTGCGCAGAAGGGCCGCGTCCGCCGGGCGCGGCCCTTTTCGTGTGTCACCTTTAGAGCACCACTCAAACTTGACCATCGAAAAGGGTTCCTGTCCCCTTGTCCGCTCGTTAGAGTGCTGCTCAAACACTGCTCGACCAAGAGGTGCCCCACCATGCGACTGACCCCGACCGAGCGCGACCGGCTGCTGCTGTTCGGCGCCGCCGAGCTGGCCCGCGCCCGCCGGGCCCGCGGTCTGAAGCTGAACGTCCCCGAGGCCACCGCGCTGATCGCGGACACCGTCTGCGAGGCCGCCCGCGACGGGCGCCGGCTCGCCGAGGCGATCGAGGCCGCCCGCGGCGTGCTGGGCCCGGACGACGTGCTGCCCGGGGTCGCCGACGTCGTCACCGAAGTCCATGTGGAGGCCGTCTTCGACGACGGATCGCGGCTCGCCGTGGTCTCCCGGCCCCTGGGCACCGGCCTCGGCGACGAAGCCCCCGGCGCCGTCGTGCCAGGGCCCGCGACCGCGCAGCCCGAGCCCTCCGTACGCCTCACCGTCCGCAACACCGCGAGCGTCCCCGTCTCCGTGACCTCGCACTTCCACTTCTTCGAGGCCAACCCACGGCTCGACTTCGACCGGGCGACGGCGTACGGGATGCGGCTGTCCGTGCCCGCGGGATCCTCCGTCCGTTTCGGACCCGGCGAATCCGTCGAGGTGGGCCTGGTGCCGATCGGCGGCGACCGCGTCGCGATCGGGTTCGCCGGACTGGTCGACGGCCCGCTCGACGCGCCCGGCGCGCGCGAGGAGGCCCTGCACCGCGCGGCCGCCTGCGGATACCTGGGGGCCGCGCGATGAGCATCGACCCGTACGAGTACGCCGCCGTGCACGGTCCGCGCGCCGGTGACCGGGTCAGGCTCGGCGACTGCGGGCTGACCGTCCGGGTCGAGTCCGACGCCCAGAAGCCGGGCGACGAGTTCCTCGCCGGATTCGGCAAGACCGCCCGCGACGGCCTCCACCTCAAGGCCGCCGCCGTCCGGGAGACCTGCGACGTGGTGATCAGCAACGTGCTGGTCATCGACGCCGTGCAGGGCATCCGGAAGGTGTCGATCGGCATCCGTGAGGGCCGGATCTCCGCGATCGGCAGGGCCGGGAACCCGGACACCCTCGACGGCGTGGACGTCGTCGTCGGCACGGGCACGTCCATCGTGTCCGGTGAGGGCATGATCGCCACGGCCGGCGCCGTCGACACCCATGTCCACCTGCTCTCGCCGCGGATCATGGAGGCCTCGCTCGCCTCCGGCGTGACCACGGTCATCGGCCAGGAGTTCGGCCCGGTCTGGGGCGTCGGCGTCAACTCGCCGTGGGCCCTGCGCCACGCGTTCAACGCCTTCGACGCCTGGCCGGTCAACATCGGCTTCCTGGGCCGCGGTTCCTCCTCCCACGAGGCGCCGCTCGTCGAGGCGCTCGCCGAGGGCGGGGCCTGCGGCTTCAAGGTCCACGAGGACATGGGCGCCCACACCCGCGCCCTGGACACCGCGCTGCGCGTCGCCGAGGAGTACGACGTCCAGGTGGCCCTGCACAGCGACGGGCTGAACGAGTGCCTGTCCGTCGAGGACACCCTGCGCGTCCTGGAGGGCCGCACCATCCACGCCTTCCACATCGAGGGCTGTGGCGGCGGCCACGTCCCCAACGTCCTGAAGATGGCCGGTGTGCCGAACGTCATCGGCTCCTCGACCAACCCCACGCTCCCCTTCGGCCGGGACGCGGTCGCCGAGCACTACGGGATGATCGTCTCCGTCCACGACCTGAAGACGGACCTGCCCGGCGACGCGGCCATGGCCCGGGACCGGATCCGGGCCGGCACGATGGGCGCCGAGGACGTGCTGCACGACCTCGGGGCCATCGGGATCACCTCGTCCGACGCCCAGGGCATGGGCCGGGCCGGTGAGACCGTCCGCCGCACCTTCGCCATGGCCGGGAAGATGAAGGCCGAACTCGGCCCGATGGAGGGCGACGGGCCGGGCGACGACAACGCCCGGGTGCTGCGCTACATCGCCAAGCTCACCATCAACCCGGCCATCGCCCACGGCCTCGCGCACGAGATCGGCTCCATCGAGACCGGGAAGCTCGCCGACATCGTGCTGTGGCGGCCCGAGTTCTTCGGCGCGAAGCCGCAACTCGTCCTGAAATCCGGCTTCCCCGCCTACGGCGTCACCGGCGACCCCAACGCCGCCACCGACACCTGTGAACCCCTCGTCCTCGGGCCGCAGTTCGGCGCGTACGGGGCGACCGCCGCCGATCTCTCGGTCGCCTTCGTCTCGCAGGCCGCCACCCAGCTGGGCGCGGACGCCATGCCGACCCGCAGACGGCGCGTCGGCGTCCGGGGCACCCGCGGAATCGGCCCCGCCGACCTGCGCCTCAACTCCCGTACCGGAACGGTCGACGTGGACGGGCGCAGCGGTCTCGTCACCCTGGACGGCGACCCGCTCAGCTCCGAACCCGCCGACTCGGTCTCCCTCAACCGGCTCTACTTCCTGTAAGGACCCGTGCTCCCGTGACCTTCCGCATGCCGCCCGAATGGGCCCCGCACGAACGCACCTGGATGGCCTGGCCCGGCCCCAACCCCACCTTCGCCTCCGCCGCCGAACTCGACGAGGCCCGCGGCGCCTGGGCCGCCGTCGCCCACGCCGTCCGCCGCTTCGAACCCGTCACGATGGTCGTCGGCCCCGGCCAGGAGGAGAGTGCCCGCGCCCTGCTCGGCCCGGACATCGAGCTCGCGGTGCGCCCGCTCGACGATGCCTGGATGCGCGACATCGGCCCCACCTTCGTCACCGACGGCCCTGAACTGGCGGCCGTCGACTGGACCTTCAACGGCTGGGGCGCCCAGGGCTGGGCCCGCTGGGAGCGCGACCGGCACATCGCCCGTTCCGTCGCCGAGCTCGCCGGCGTCCCCGTGCACGGCTCACCGCTCGTCAACGAGGGCGGCGCGATCCACGTCGACGGCGAGGGCACCGTCCTGCTCACCGAGACCGTTCAGCTCGGCAGGGAACGCAACCCCGACTGGAGCCGCGAGCAGGTCGAGGCCGAGGTCCACGCGCGCCTGGGCACCGAAAAGGCGATCTGGCTGCCCCGCGGACTGTCCGGCGACTACGGCACGTACGGCACGCTCGGCCACGTCGACATCGTGGCCGCCTTCGTCCGCCCCGGCACCGTCGTCGCCCACGTCCAGCCGGACCCGGCCCACCCCGACCACGAGATCACCCGCGAGACCGTCCGCGTCCTGCGCGCCGCCACCGACGCGAAGGGACGGGCGCTGGAGGTCGTGGAAGTCCTGGCGCCCACCGTGCTGCGGGCCGGCGGGGAGTGGGTCGACTACTCCTACATCAACCACTACCTCTGCAACGGCGGCGTCGTCCTGTGCGCCTTCGGCGACCCGCGCGACGAGCTCGCCGCCGGGATCTTCCGCCGCCTCTTCCCCACCCGTACGGTGACACTCGTCGACGCCCGCGCGATCTTCGCCGGGGGCGGCGGCATCCACTGCATCACCCAGCAACAGCCCAAGGTCTGAACCGTGCCCCCCACCCCGCGCAGCCGCAACACCGCCCCGCCCCGCGAGGACGTGCTCGCCGCCGTCATGGCCACCGTCGCCGCACGCGGCCTCGACGGCCTCACGATGGCCGGGCTCGGCCGCGAGGTCGGCATGAGCAGCGGCCACCTCCTCTACTACTTCCGCACCAAGGACGAGCTGCTGCTCCAGACCCTCGAATGGAGCGAGAACCGGCTCGGGGCCGAGCGGCGCAGCCTGCTGTCGCGGCCCGGCACGGTTCGCGAACGCCTCGACGCGTACATCGCCCTCTACCTCCCCGCCGGCCACCGCGACCCGCACTGGACGCTCTGGCTGGAGGTCTGGAACCGCTCGCGCGACGCCGACGACACCGCCCGCGCCCGGCAGGCCGCGATCGAGGGTGCCTGGCACCGCGACCTGGTGGCGCTGCTCGCCGAGGGCGGCTCGCGCGGCGAGTTCCGCCGGGTCGACGCCGAGCGCTACGCGACCCGGCTGCGCGCGCTGCTGGACGGCTTCAGCGTCCATGTGGCGGTCGGCCTTCCCGGGACCGGACGCGACCAAGTGCTCGAAGGCGTGGCCGAGTTCATCGAGGAGACCCTGGCCGCGAACGGCTGACGTCACCCACTCGTGAACACAACGTACGTAAGTACGCGTGATCGTTGCGCCCTGCACCCTTGTTGGGTTCCCGGCGGTTCGGGCACGGTGGCCAACCATGGGACGAGAGCAGTGGAAGAAAATCTGGGTCGGCTCGGCCGGCAACATGGTCGAGTGGTTCGACTGGTTCGTGTACGCGACCTTCGCGGTGTACTTCGCGGACTCGTTCTTCCCCGAAGGCAACGAGACCGCCAACCTCATGAACACCATGGGCATTTTCGCCGTCGGCTTCTTCATGCGGCCGGTCGGCGGCTGGCTGCTCGGCAGGATCGGTGACCGCAGGGGCCGCAAGGCCGCGCTCACCCTGACCGTCACCCTCATGTCGGCCTCCGCGGTCCTCATCGCGATCGCGCCGACCTACGACGTCGCCGGGTACGGCGGCGTCGCCGTGCTGATGGTGGCCCGGCTGCTCCAGGGGCTGTCCGTCGGCGGCGAGTACGCGGCCAGCGCCACCTACCTCACCGAGGCATCCGCACCCGAGAAGCGCGGCTTCGCCTCCAGCTTCCAGTACGTGTCCATGACCGCCGGACAGCTCGTCGGCCTCGGCCTCCAGATCCTCCTGCAGCGCAACATGTCCGAGGCGGCGCTGCACAGCTGGGGCTGGCGCATCCCGTTCGTCGTCGGCGCGCTCGGCGCGGGCATCGTCTTCTATCTGCGCCGCTCCATGCTGGAGACCGAGGTGTACGCGGAGTCCGGCGCCGCCGAGCAGCAGGACCGCGGCACGCTGAAGGTGCTGTGGCAGCACCGGCGCGAGGCCTTCCTCGTGATGGCGCTCACCATGGGCGGCACCGTCGCCTACTACACGTACACGACCTACCTCACGAAGTTCCTCTCCAAGAGCGCCGGCATGGAGAAGTCCACCGCCTCGCTCGTCAGCTTCTGCGCGCTGTTCGTGTTCATGTGCATCCAGCCGCTGGCCGGGATGCTGTCCGACCGGATCGGCCGCCGTCCGCTGCTGATCACCTTCGCGATCGGCTCGACCTTCCTGACCGTGCCGATCATGACGATGCTGAAGCACGCGGACACCTTCTGGCCCGCGCTCGGCCTTGCGCTCCTCGCGCTGCTCGTGATCACCGGCTACACCTCCATCAACGCCTGCGTGAAGGCCGAGCTCTTCCCGACCGGTATCCGCGCCCTGGGCGTCGGTCTCTCGTACGCCGTCGCCAACGCCCTGTTCGGAGGCACCGCCGAGTACGTGGCGCTGTGGTTCAAGAACGCCGGCGCCGAGTCCGGCTTCTACTGGTACGTCGCGGGCTGCGCCGCAGTCTCGCTCATCGTCTACCTGACCATGCGGGAGACCCGCGACATCGATCTCAACCGGGTCGCCGCCGTGCGGGCCGGGGAGAAGACGTCGCCCGCCGGAGCGACGAGCGTCACGCCCGCATCCTGAGACGGGCCGGGCACGGAGGCGGTCCTGTGTCAGACTGCTTCCGTGTCCTCGTTCGTCATGATTATTGGCAACAGGCGCGCCGGTCCGCAGTGATCGTCCCGTACCACCACGTACGGCACGGCCACCGTGCCCCAGACCCGCGCGCAGACCTCTCGCACCCGCGAGGGGTTTTTTGTTTTCCGGCCCCACCACCGGCCGGGACGAGGCGCGCGGGATGATGGGGGCAAGTGGAGTCAGATCGTCCGGATCCACTCATCCGACAGGAGTCAGACCAGCATGACCACCAAGGCCAAGCCCACCGACGACAGTTTCCATGTCTTCGACACCACGCTGCGCGACGGTGCCCAGCGTGAAGGCATCAACCTGACGGTCGCGGACAAGCTGACCATCGCCCGGCACCTGGACGATTTCGGCGTCGGTTTCATCGAGGGCGGCTGGCCGGGCGCCAACCCCCGCGACACCGAGTTCTTCGCCCGCGCCCGCCAGGAGATCGAGTTCAGGAACGCCGAGCTGGTCGCCTTCGGTGCGACCCGCAGGGCCGGCGGCAAGGCCGCCGAGGACCCGCAGGTCAAGGCGCTGCTGGAGTCGGGCGCCCCGGTCATCACGCTGGTCGCCAAGTCGCACGACCGCCATGTGGAGCTGGCCCTGCGCACCACGCTGGAGGAGAACCTGGAGATGGTGCGCGACACCGTCTCCCACCTGGTCGCCCAGGGGCGCAGGGTCTTCGTCGACTGCGAGCACTTCTTCGACGGGTACCGCGCCAACGCCGAGTACGCCAAGGCCGTCGTCCGGGCCGCGTCCGAGGCCGGCGCCGACGTCGTCATCCTCTGCGACACCAACGGCGGGATGCTCCCGGCCCAGATCCAGGCCGTCGTCGCCACCGTCCTGGCCGACACCGGTGCCCGCCTCGGCATCCACGCCCAGGACGACACCGGCTGCGCCGTCGCCAACACCCTGGCCGCCGTCGACGCGGGCGCCACCCACGTCCAGTGCACCGCCAACGGCTACGGCGAGCGGGTCGGCAATGCCAACCTCTTCCCCGTCGTCGCCGCGCTGGAGCTCAAGTACGGCAAGAAGGTCCTGCCCGAGGGCGCGCTCGCCGACATGACCCGCGTCTCGCACGCCATCGCCGAGGTCGTCAACCTCACGCCCTCCACCCACCAGCCCTACGTCGGCGTCTCGGCCTTCGCGCACAAGGCCGGGCTGCACGCCTCCGCGATCAAGGTCGACCCGGACCTGTACCAGCACATCGACCCCGCGCTGGTCGGCAACACCATGCGGATGCTCGTCTCCGACATGGCGGGCCGCGCCTCCATCGAGCTCAAGAGCGTGGAGCTCGGCATCGACCTCGGCGGCGACCGCGAGCTCATCGGCCGAGTCGTCGAGCGGGTCAAGGAGCGCGAGCTCCGGGGCTACACCTACGAGGCGGCCGACGCCTCCTTCGAGCTGCTGCTGCGCGCCGAGGCCGAGGGCCGGGTACGCCGGTACTTCCGCATCGAGTCCTGGCGCGCGATCGTCGAGGACCGCCCCGACGGCACCCACGCCAACGAGGCGACCGTGAAGCTGTGGGCCAAGGGCGAGCGCATCGTCGCGACCGCCGAGGGCAACGGCCCGGTCAACGCGCTCGACCGGGCCCTGCGCGTCGCCCTGGAGCGGATCTACCCGCAGCTCGCCAAGCTGGAGCTGATGGACTACAAGGTCCGCATCCTGGAGGGCCGCACCGGCACCGACTCCACCACCCGCGTCCTGATCACCACCGGGGACGGCACCGCCGACTGGTCGACCGTGGGCGTCGCCGAGAACATCATCGCGGCGTCCTGGCAGGCCCTGGAGGACGCGTACACCTTCGGGCTGCTGCGCGCGGGCGTCGAGCCGACGGAGTAGGGCGGGCGCACGGCGGCGGTGGACCCGGCCCGGTCCACCGCCGCCGTGCACGCGTGGGCTACTGCCCGAGGTGCCACTTCTGGTTGGCCGCCCCCGTGCACGTCCAGATCTGGGTGCGGGCGCCGTTGGCCGTCGACTGGTCCGTCACGTCCAGACACTTGTCCGCGGCCGTGTTGACGACGTCACCCGTCGCAGCGTTGTACGTCCAGCGCTGCGCCCCTGTGCCGTTGCAGGTGTACAGCTGGACCTTCGCCCCGTTCGCCGTCGAGCCCGAGGTCACGTCCAGGCAGGCGCCGAGCGTACGGATGGAGCCGTCGCTCTGCACCGTCCAGCGCTGGTTGGCCGCGCCCGTGCAGTCCCAGAGCTGGACGGGGGTGCCGTCGGCGCCGGTGTTGCCCGTGGCGTCGAGGCACTTGCCGCCCGGGCCGGACAGGGCGCCCGACGAGGCATCCGCCCCGGACTGCGTCCCCGACCAGGTGAAGGTCGCCGAGGTACGGGCGGGGAGTGAGTAAGTGAACCTGCTGCCGCCCCAGTTGACCGTCACCTGCTGGGCCGATCCGCCGCCGTTGTACGCGATGAGCGCCTTCGAGCCGTCCGGGTTGCGCCAGGCCACATTGGGCACGGTGGAGCTGGCGGTGGAGGAGATCCGGGAGGCCCCCGGGCGGACGAACTTGGTCAGGTGGCCCATCGTGTAGTACTCGATGGTGTAGTCGACCTGCCCGCTCCTGCTGTCCCCGTTGTGCACGGTGATCAGCCCGTCGCAGGTGCCGCAGCCGCCGTTGTGCGGGCCGCGGTTCTGGTCCACCGCCAGGGACCACTTGGTCACCGACTTCGCCCAGTTGCGGGTGTAATCGATGATGTTCATCATGTCTTCGCGCTGCTGGTCGGCGATCCAGGTGCCGCCCGAGTGCTCCGTCTGGAACGCGTCCATCGACGGGTACTGGTTGTGCACCGTCGTCTGCTTGGCGATGTCACCGCCGTAACCGTGCCAGGCCACCCCGCCGAAGTTCGGGTGGTTGCGCACCGCCGCGTCGTCCACGGTGGCCGCCGCGTACGCGTCGTAGGTGTCCCAGTTCCAGTCGTGCGCGAGCACCTTGGTGGCCAGACCCGCCGATGCCAGCTTGGGCAGCAGCTCGCTCTTGGTGAAGTAGGCCAGTCCGGAGCCGTTCCAGCTCATCGAGGGATAGCCGCCGCAGCACGTCGGTTCGTTCTGCGCGGTGACGTAGTCGACCGGCACGCCCTGGTCCCGGTAGGCCTGGAGGTACTTCACGAAGTAGTCGGCGTACGCGCCGTAGTTCTCCGCCTTCAGCCAGCCGCCGTTGAGCTGCCCGCTGTCCTTCATCCACGCCGGAGCGGTCCACGGCGACGCCACCGTCGTCAGTGCGGGGTTGAGCTGCCTGGCCTGTTTCGTCAGCGGCAGCACGTCCTCCAGATCGTGTGCGATCGAGAATTTCGACAGGGCAGGGTCGGTCTGCCCGGCGGGCAGGTCGTCGTACGTGTAGCCGTACCGCGCCAGGTCCGAACCGCCCATCGGATTGCGTACGAACGACAGCCCGATGCCCTCCGTGGGGGAGAACAGCTTCTTCATCGTGGCGTCGCGGGTCGCCTGGCTCAGCGCCCCGCTGCTCTTCATCAGGTACGCCGCGGTGTCGGTGAACGAGGCACCGCCGCCGGTGAAGGTCTGGTACCGGGTGTTCTCGTCGACGGTGATGTTCGTGCCGCCGCCCCCGTTCCCGGCCCCGAACGCGACCGGGGTCTGGGCCTCCAGGCCCCTGGTGACATGCCGGCCGCCCGAGTCGTCGGTGGTGGTCAGGGCGATGTTCACCGTCTCGCCGGCGGCCTGCGCGGTGCCGGACGAGAGTCCGGTGAGGCCGGCGGTAGCGAGCACTGCGGCGAGCAGCGCCCTGGCCGCTCTTCCTGTTCGGATCATGGCTGATGCCTTCCTCGGCGGGAGCGTGGGGGACGTGCCGTCGGACGAGACGGGAGTGAACTGCTCTTACGTGCCCACGTCAAGGGGATGTGCGTTCAGGACTTGAACGCAAGCGTGTTCCAGGCCACCCCTGAGATGGGTCCGGACCAATCTCGACGTGAAGTATTGACGGTCGTGTTCCGGCGGGGTTAACTCACGCCACCAACGCCGGTACCGGTTCCGGAACCGGTTGCGGTACCGGTTCCGTTGCCGGTCCGGCCGCTCTGTCTGCTGTGTCCTGGAGGTCCCCGATGCGTGTCACCATCGCTGATGTCGCCCGTGAGGCCGGCGTCAGCAAGACGACCGTGTCCCGGGTCATCAACACCAAGGGCGAAGTGGACGGTTCGACGGCCGCCCGTGTTCGTGAAGTGATCGCACAGCTCGGCTACGTACCCAGTTCGGGCGCCGTCGGTCTGGCCCGCGGCAGCAGCCGTACGGTCGGCATGCTGGTGCCCTCGCTGACCTGGCCGTGGATGGGCGAGGTGCTTCAGGGTGTCGTCGACACCGTCGAGGCCGCCGACTACGGGCTGTTGCTCTTCACCTGCAACCGCGGGGCCGAGTCCGTGGAGCGCTTCACCAGCCAGGTGTCGGCGCGCGCCTTCGACGGACTGGTCGTGGTCGAACCCGAGAACACCCTCGACCACCTCACCGCACTGCACCGCGCCGGCCTGCCGATCGTGCTGATCGATGATCGCGGCCACCACCCCGAGTTCCCCTCCGTCGTGACCACCAACCACGAAGGAGGCGCGTCGGCCGCCCGTCATCTGCGGGACGCCGGCCGCACCAGGCCCGTCGTCATCACGGGCCCCCAGGACTTCGGCTGCGTACGCGACCGGCTGGAGGGATTCGTCTCCGTCCTGCCCACCGATCTCGTCGTCCGCGGAGACTTCACCGAGCGCTGCGGCCGGCTGGCCGTGGAGGAACTCCTCGCCTCCGGAACGGAGTTCGACTCGGTCTTCGCGCACAACGACATTACCGCGGCAGGCGTGCTGCGGGCGCTGCGCGCCGCGGGGCGGACCGTGCCCGGCGATATCGCGGTGGTCGGATTCGACGACATCCCGATGGCCGAACACACCGAACCGCCCCTGACCACCGTGCGCCAGCCCACCCGGCAGATGGGTGAGACGGCCGCACGGATGCTCCTCTCCCACCTCGGCGGCACACCCGTACCCGACGCACCGCTCGTGCTGCCCACCGAACTGGTCGTGCGCCACTCGGCGCCCTAGCGCCGCGGGCCCCGCCCGCGCCGCACCCGCAGAACCCGCACCGCACCCGCACCGCCCGTACCCGGCGCGCCGAGCGCTGCCCGTTTCCGGTCTCCCAGACCCGCCAGTCCCTCCTGGAGTCGCCATGTCCGCACGCCGTCACCACACGCTCAGAGCGGTCGCGCTCGCCACCGCGGTGGTCGCGCTCGCCGCCGGATGCTCGTCAGCCAACTCGAACCGCAACAAGAGCGGCAGCGGCGCCACGGGCGTCCTGAACATCGGCAAGCCGGACGGGCCGCAGACGAACAACAGCAACCCGTTCCTGGCCACTTCGGCGGGCGCCACCCTCGGTTACCGCTTCATGATCTACGAGCCGCTGGCGATGGTGAGCCAGATCCGGCCCACCGCCAAGGCCGACCCGTGGCTGGCGACGGACTGGAAGTGGGAGCTCAACTACACCAAGGTCACCTTCACCCTGAACGACAAGGCCAAGTGGGCGGACGGCAAGCCGCTGACCGCCGAGGACGTCGCGTTCACCTTCAACCTGCTGAAGAAGCACCCGGCGCTCAACGCCGACGGCATCGCGTGGGGCGGGGTCGAGGCGCACGGCAAGAAGGTCGTCCTGACCTTCGACGACTCGCAGTACGTCAACCAGAACAAGATCATCCAGCAGTACATCGTGCCCAAGCACATCTGGGAAAGCGTCAAGAACCCGGAGACCTGGCCCAACCGCACGCCCGTCGGCTCGGGCCCGTACAAGCTGAAGACGTTCACCCCGCAGACCACCACCCTGACCGCCACGCCCAGCTACTGGAAGGGCACGACGAAGGTCAAGGAGCTGCGCTACAGCACCTACAACGACAACAGCGCCGCCACCACCGCGCTGGCCAGCGGCAAGCTGGAGTGGTCGTTCGTCTTCATGCCGAACTACAAGCAGCTGTTCATCTCCAAGGACCCCAAGAACCACAAGCTGTGGTTCCCCTCCGGGCTCGGCATCCACGGCCTGTGGTTCAACACCGCCCGCAAGCCGTTCGACAACCCGGCGCTGCGCAAGGCCATGGCGATGGTCGTCGACCGCAACGCGATCTACACCCAGGCCGAGGCGACGCTCTACCCGGAGATCACCAACCCGACCGGCATCCCGCTGCCCGCCGGTGAGTCCTTCATCGCGCCCGAGTACAAGAGCGCGACCACGAAGCCCGATGTCGAGGGCGCCAAGAAGGTCCTGGAGAAGGCCGGCTTCACGCTCAGCGGCGGCGTGCTGAAGGACCCGGGCGGCAAGGCCGTGAAGCTCACCCTCACCGACCCGGCCGGCTGGAACGACTACATCACCGGCCTCGCCATCATCAAGGACAACATCAAGAAGATAGGCATCGACGCCAAGGTCAAGACGCAGACCGCCGACGCCTGGACCGCCGACGTGGCCAACGGCAACTTCGACGCCACCCTGCACTGGACCAACAGCGGCGCGACCCCGTACGACATGTACCAGAACATCATGGACGGCGCGCTGCTCCAGCCCATCGGCAAGCCTTCCCAGCAAGGCAACTTCGGCCGCTTCAAGAGCACCGAGGCGACCGAGGCGCTCAAGGACTTCGCCGGTGCGACGACCGACACCGCTCGCACCTCGGCGATGAACGCCCTGCAGAAGATCATGGTCGAGCAGGCGCCGATGATCCCCACCGCGGCCGCGCCCATCGGGGCCGAGTACTCCACCAAGAACTGGGTGGGCTGGCCCACCGAGGCCGACCCGTACGCCGACCCGCAGCACACCCAGCGCTCCGCGCTGGAGGTCGTGCTGAAGCTCAAGCCGTCGAAGTAGCCGGCCGCTCTAGAACCCAGGGATCCAGGTACCGGCCATGTCTGAACAGACAGAGAAGAACCACGTCGTGCTCGAAGCACGCGGAGTCACCAAACACTTCGCCGTACGGCGCACCAGCCGCGATCTCGTCGCGGGCAGGCGCCGCACCGTCCACGCCGTCGACGACGTCTCGCTGCAACTGCGGCGCGGCACCGTCACGGCACTGGTGGGGGAGTCGGGCTCCGGGAAATCGACCGTCGCCAGGCTGCTCGCCCAGCTGTATCCGCTCACCGGGGGCGAGATCCACCTGGGCGGTCAGGCGGTGAAAGCCGGACGTGGCCGGTCCTTCCGCAGTTACGTACGCCGGGTCCAGCTCATCTTCCAGGACCCCTTCGCCTCGCTGAACCCGGTGCACACCGTGCGCTACCACCTCACCCGCGCCCTGAAGATCCACGGCAGGGCGGGCAGCGGCGAGGAGGAACTGGAACAGAACCTGACCGCTCTGCTGAACCGTGTCCAGCTGACTCCTCCTCATCAGTATCTGGACAAGTTCCCGCACGAGCTGTCAGGAGGTCAGCGCCAGCGCGTGGCCATCGCCCGCGCGCTCGGCGCCGACCCCCAGGTCCTCCTCGCCGACGAGCCCGTCTCGATGCTGGACGTCTCCATCCGGCTCGGGGTGCTCAACCTGCTCAAGGACCTCAAGGACCGCATGCACCTCGCGATCCTCTATATCACCCACGACATCGCGTCGGCCCGCTACTTCGCGGACTCCACGCTCGTCATGTACGCGGGCCGGATCGTCGAGGGCGGCGACAGCGAGACCGTCACCCAGCGCCCCGCCCACCCCTACACCCAGCTGCTGATCGCCTCGGCACCCGACCCGGACCGGGTCGCCGCCGAGGAGGAGCAGGAGGAGACCGGCAGCGGCGAGCCGCCCTCGCTCATCGATCCGCCGGCCGGCTGCCGGTTCCACCCCCGCTGCCCCAAGGCGATGGAGCGCTGCCGCACCGAACTGCCGCCGCGCTTCGACCTGGCCGACGGCCAGTGGGCCGCCTGCTGGCTGTACGGCTCCGAAGGCGCTGCGGCGAAGGAGGCTGCGAAGTGAAGTTCCTGCTCCAACGGCTCGCCTTCTACCTGGTCACCGCGTGGGCCGCGATCACCATCAACTTCCTCATCCCGCGGATGATGCCCGGCGACCCGGTGCAGTCCCTCATGGCCCGCTTCCAGGGACAGCTGGACACCAGCGCCATCGCCTCGCTCCAGGCCCTGTTCGGCCTGGACAAGCACCAGTCGCTCTGGCAGCAGTACACCGACTACTGGAGCCATCTGCTCGACGGCGACCTCGGCATGTCCTTCACCTTCTTCCCGACCCCGGTCAGCGAGGTCATCGGCCAGGCGCTGCCGTGGACGCTCGCGCTCGTCGGCATCACCACGCTGATCAGCTTCGTGCTCGGCACCGGCATCGGGGTCTACACCGGCTGGCGGCGCGGCTCCTGGATGGACAACCTGCTGCCCGTCACCACGTTCATCTCGGCCATCCCGTACTTCTGGCTCGGTCTCGTCGCCATCTCGCTGTTCGCCATGAAGTGGCCGCTCTTCCCGGCCGGCGGCGGATACGACAACGGGCTGGTGCCCGCCTTCGACTGGCCGTTCATCTCCAGCGCGCTCTACCACGGAGTGCTGCCCGGCCTCACGATCGTGCTCAGCGCCGTGGCCGGCTGGGTCCTCGGCATGCGCAACATGATGGTGACGGTGTCGAGCGAGGACTACGTCATGGTCGCCCAGGCCAAGGGGCTCTCCGAGCGCCGGGTGATGTTCGGCTACGCCGCCCGCAACGCGATCCTTCCCAACATCTCCGGCTTCGCCCTCTCGCTCGGCTTCATCGTCGGCGGCACGCTCCTGGTGGAGATGGTCTTCAACTACCCGGGCATCGGCTTCCAGCTCCTCCAGGGCGTGGGCGCCAAGGACTACCCCCTCATGCAGGGCGTCTTCCTGATCATCACGCTCTCCGTGCTCGCGGCGAACCTCCTCGCCGACGTCCTCTACATGGTCCTCGACCCCCGTACCCGAAGGGAGGCGTAGGGACATGGCCGTCATCGCAACCGAGGCCGCCGTACTCGACGCGGCCGAGACCCCGGCGCCCAGTAAGCGCAGGTTCCGCTTCCTGCGCGGCCGCAAGACCGTCGTCGGACTCTGCATCCTGCTGTTCTTCGTGCTGCTCGCCGTCATCGGCCCGTGGATCGCCCCGTACGACCCCGACATGATGAGCAAGGAACTGCTCCAGCCGCCTTCCGGTTCCCACTGGTTCGGTACCACGCAGACCGGTCAGGACGTGCTCTCGCAGATCCTCGTCGGCACCCGCGGCGTCCTCGTCGTCGGATTCGTCGCCGGCATCATCGCCACCATCCTCTCCGTGCTGATCGGCGTCAGCGCCGGCTTCCTCGGCGGCACCGCCGACGAAGTCCTCTCGCTGCTCTCCAACGTCTTCCTGGTCATCCCCGGACTGCCGCTGATCATCATCATCGCCAGCTTCGTCTCCGACACGGGCGACCTCCTGATCGCCGCCGTCATCGCCCTGACCTCCTGGGCCTGGGGCGCCCGGGTGCTGCGCGCCCAGACGCTGTCGCTGCGCCGCCGCGACTACGTCGAAGCGGCCCGTGCCACCGGTGAGTCGACCTGGCGGATCATCTTCTTCGAGGTGCTCCCCAACCTGGCCGCCGTCATCGCCTCCGGCTTCGTCGGCACGGTCATCTTCGCGATCCTCTCCGAGATCACGCTCGCCTTCATCGGCGTCGCCGACATCTCCAACTGGAACTGGGGGACCGTCCTGTTCTGGGCGCAGTCCAACCAGGCCCTCGCCCAGGGCGCCTGGTGGTGGTTCGTCCCGGCCGGACTCTGCATCGCGCTGCTCGGCATGTCGCTCGCCCTCATCAACTTCGGCATCGACGAGTTCGTCAACCCGCGCCTGCGCACCGAGACCGGCGGCTCCCGCAAGGTCCGCATGCGCGTCGGCTTCACGCCCGTGGCCCGTACGAGCACACCGGAGGCCGGCTTCACGCCCGTGGCCCGTACGAGCACACCGGAGGCCGGCTTCACGCCCGTGGCCCGTACCGGCACGTCCAAGAAGGAGCCCCGCCCATGAGCGAGCCCGTCCTCACCATCAGCGGCCTCAACGTGGACTACGGGACCGGAACCGACGCCGTGCACGCGCTGCGCGACATCGACCTCACCCTGCACCGCGGCGAAGTCCTCGGCCTCGCGGGCGAGTCGGGCTCCGGCAAGTCCACCCTGGCCTACGCCGTCACCCGGCTGCTCTCCCCGCCCGGCGTGATCACCGGCGGCGAGGTCCACTACCACCAGCGCGACGGCAGGGCACTCGACCTGCTGACCCTGTCGGCGCCCGAACTGCGCGCCTTCCGCTGGCAGGAGCTGTCGATCGTCTTCCAGGGCGCGATGAACTCCCTCAACCCGGTGCACACGGTCCACAGCCAGCTCACCGACGTACTCCAGGCGCACCGGCCGGAGATGAGGAAGAGCGAACGGACCGCACGCGCCGAGGAACTGCTGCGTCTCGTCGGGATCTCCGCCGACCGGCTCGGCGCCTACCCGCACCAGCTCTCCGGCGGCATGCGCCAGCGCGTGATGATCGCGATGGCCCTCGCCCTGGAACCCGAGATCGTCATCATGGACGAGCCCACGACGGCCCTCGACGTCGTCATGCAGCGCCAGATCCTGCGCCAGCTGGTCAGGCTCCGCGAGGAACTCGGCTTCTCCGTCGTCTTCATCACGCACGACATCTCCCTCCTCATCGAGTTCTCCGACCGGATCGCGATCATGTACGGCGGCCGGATCGTCGAGGAGGCCGGCGCGGCCGACATCTACCGCGACCCCCGCCACCCGTACAGCGACGGACTGCTGCACTCCTTCCCCGCGCTGCACGGCCCCCGCCGCGAGCTCAGCGGCATCCCGGGCTCGCCCCCGCACCTGTCCGCGATGCCGGCCGGCTGTGCCTTCCACCCCCGCTGCGCCAGGAAGGTCGAGGCCTGCGACACCCACGTTCCGGTGCTGGCCTCACCGGACGGGAGCGACGGCTCGCGCTCGGTGGCCTGCTGGCTCCACCGGGAAGCGCCGGCCGCCGTCCGGTCGTAGCGCACTTCGCCACGCACACCTCCAGGAGAACCATGAACCTCGTCACCCCTCAGGCCTACGCCCGCGAGCTCGCCGCCCGGGCCGTACCCGGTCTGCCCGCCGACTTCCGCTGGGGCGTGGCCACAGCCGCGTACCAGATCGAGGGAGCGGCGGCCGAGGACGGCAGAACGCCGTCGATCTGGGACACGTACTGCAGGGTGCCGGGCATGGTCGTCCGCGGCGAGAACGGCGATGTGGCCTGCGACCACTATCACCGGATGCCCGAGGACGTCTCGCTGATCGCCGACCTGGGTGTCGACACGTACCGCTTCTCGCTGGCCTGGCCCCGCATCCAGCCCGGTGGGCGCGGGCCCGCCAACGCGAAGGGCCTGGACTTCTACAAGCGCCTGGTCGACGAGCTGGACGCCAAGGGCGTCACTCCGTGGATCACCCTCTACCACTGGGACCTGCCGCAGGAGCTGGAGGACGCGGGCGGCTGGCCCGCCCGTGACACCGCGTTCCGCTTCGCGGAGTACGCCGCCCTCGCCTACGACGCCCTGGGAGACCGGGTGCAGCACTGGACCACGCTGAACGAGCCGTGGTGCTCGGCGATGCTCGGTTACGCGTACGGCAACCAGGCACCCGGCCGCAAGGACTTCGGCGAGGCGATCCACGCCGTCCACCACCTGCTGCTCGGCCACGGTCTCGCCTCGCAGTACATGCGGGAGCAGGCCGCCGCCCGAGGCAACGACCTCGAACTCGGCATCACCCTCAACCTGGGCACCGCGACGCCCGAGACCGACAGCCACGAGGACGCCGAGGCCTGCCGCCGCGCCGACGGCCTCGGCGCCCGCCTCTACCTGGACCCGGTCGTCAAGGGCGCCTACCCCGAGGACATCGTCGCCGACCTCGCCGCCCAGGGCATCGAACTCCCGGTCCGGGACGGCGACCTGGCGGCCGTCTCCACCCCGCTGGACGTCCTCGGTGTCAACTTCTACCGCGGCTCGCTCTTCTCCGGCGTGACCGAGGACGGCGCGACGACCGACGCCGACGGCCTGCCCGTCACCCGGGTCGTCGAGCGCGACCTGCCCCGTACCGCCATGGACTGGGAGATCACCCCCACCGCCCTCACCGACCTGCTCGTCCGTCTGGAGAAGGACTACGGCCTCCCGACGGTCATCACCGAGAACGGTGCCGCCTTCGACGACACCGTCTCCGCGGACGGCGAGGTCCACGACGCCGACCGCACCACCTATCTGGCCGACCACATCGCCGCAGTCGCCGAGGCCCGCGTTCAAGGGGCCGACGTCCGGGGGTACTTCGCCTGGTCGCTGATGGACAACTTCGAGTGGTCCTACGGCTACGACAAGCGATTCGGCATCGTCCGCGTCGACTACGACACGCAGGTGCGGACGCTCAAGGACAGCGCCAAGTGGTACCGCGACACCATCCACCTCACCCGCAACGCGTAGCCGCGCCCGCGCGCGTGGCCGCGCGACCCCCATGGATACGAACGGGAGCCCCACCGTGCCCTCTCGTACGACTCTGGCAGCCACCACCGCCGCACTGATCGCCCTCGCCGCCCCCATGGCCTTCGCCGCCCCGGCCGCGCCCCGGCCGGCGGCGCAGGCCGCGGCCTGGGACACCGACCGGGCGGCCGCCGCCCACGCCGCCGACCCCGGCTCCGTCACTGCGTCGGGCAGCGAGAACGGCGCCACCGGACCGGGAGCCGCAGCCGACGGCGACGGCACCACCCGCTGGTCCAGCGACTTCGCCGACAACGCCTGGATCCGGGTCGACCTCGGCTCCGTCATCCGGATCAGCCGGGTCACCCTCGACTGGGAGGCCGCCTACGGCAGGAAGTACGTCCTGGAGGCGTCGAAGAACGGCACCGACTGGACCACCTTCTACACCGAGGACGACGGCACCGGCGGCAGCGTCACCGCACACACCTACCCGCAGGAGGTCACCGGCCGCTACGTCCGGATGCGCGGCGTCCAGCGCGCCACCGCCTGGGGCTACTCGCTGTACTCCTTCAAGGTGTACGGAGGGGAGCAGGCCTCCGCGTCCACGACCCGGAGCAACCTCGCCCTGAACCACCCCGCGTACGGCAACCTCTACCAGCACGCGGGCAATTCACCGGCCTTCGTCACCGACGGCGGGTGGCCGGCCGACCTCAAGGCCGACCAGTCGCGCTGGTCCAGCGACTGGAACGCGGACCGCTGGGTCGGCGTCGACCTCGGAGCCACCTCCACGATCGACACGGTCGACCTGTACTGGGAGGCGGCCTACGCCGTCGACTACCGGATCCAGGTCTCCGACGACAACCGTACCTGGCGCACCGTCTACCAACCCTCCGCCGCCGACGTCGCCGCCCGCCGCGCCGATGTCAAGGCGCCGGGCGAGGCCGCCGGGCGCCACGACACCGTGACCCTGTCCACCCCGGCGAGGGGCCGTTACGTCCGGATGCTCGGCATCGAGCGCCGCTCCTTCTACAACCCCGCACCCGCCACGGCCCAGTTCGGCTACTCCCTCTACGAGTTCCAGGTCTTGGGCACCGGAGGGAGCGCGGACGCCGCCTACCCGGCCCTGCCCAAGGACCCCGGCGGCGCGTACAGCACCACCTTCTTCGACGACTTCACCGGCTCGGGCCTGGACCGCTCCAAGTGGCGGGTGGTGCGCACCGGCACGGAGATGGGCCCCGTCAACGGGGAGTCGCAGGCCTACGTCGACTCGACGGACAACATCCGCACCGAGAACGGCGCCCTCGTTCTGGAGTCGAAGTACTGCAAGGCGTGCACCCCCACGCCCAACGGAACCTTCGACTTCACCTCCGGCCGGGTCGACACCAACACCAGGTTCGACTTCACCTACGGCAAGGTCAGCGCCCGTATGAAGCTGCCGGTCGGCGACGGCTTCTGGCCCGCCTTCTGGATGCTCGGCAGCAACGTGGACGACCCGTCCGTCTCGTGGCCCGGCTCGGGCGAGACGGACATCATGGAGAACATCGGCTACGGCGACTGGACCAGCTCCGCCCTGCACGGCCCCGGCTACTCGGCCGACGGCAACATCGGCAAGCAGCAGACCTACCCCAACGGCGGCCGGGCCGACGCGTGGCACACCTACGGCGTCGAGTGGACGCCCGAAGGCATGACGTTCACCGTCGACGACCGGGTCGTCCAGACGACCTCCCGCCAGAAGCTCGAGTCCACCCGCGGCCAGTGGGTCTTCGACCACAACCAGTACGTGATCCTCAACCTGGCTCTCGGCGGGGCGTATCCCGCCGGCTGGAACAAGGTCACCACGCCCTACTGGGGCCTTCCGCAGTCCAGCGTCGACCGCATCGCGCAGGGCGGCGTCAAGGCGGAGATCGACTGGGTGCGCGTCGAGCAGAAGAAATAGCGGAAGAACGACAGACCACCACCCCCCGCACCTCCAGGTCACAACCGCACCCGCGCGCGGCACGGCACCGCACCCCGCCGTGCCGCGCGCCCACCGCACCGAGGAGCCGCACATGCCACCCCGCAACCGTCACCGGGCGAGACCCGCGACCGCCGCACTGGCCGCCGCCACCGTCCTGGCCGGCCTGCTCGCAGGCGCCGTCCCCAGCGCCGCGGCGCCCGTCGCGGCCGACGAACCGGCGCCCGTCGCCATCGACCGGTTCGAGGGCGAGGTCCCCTTCGCCAACCAGCCCGCCGAGGGCATCTTCACCTGGGGCGGCGACGCCGACGACCCGCCCACCCTGGCGCTGAAGGAACGCGCGGACGCGCCCGAGGGTGCGAAGGTCCTCGAAGGCACCTACGACATCAGCGGCTACGGCGGCCTCAGCCACGACTACGCCGCCGACCAGCCTGCCCACGACTGGTCCGCCCACAAGGGCATCCGCTTCTGGTGGTACGGCCAGAACACCGCACCCCTGCCGCCCGGTTCGGGCAAGAAGATCAGCTTCGAGATCAAGGACGGCGGCGCCCACGGCGAGGCCTCCGAGCTCTGGACCACCTCCTTCACCGACGACTGGGAGGGCTGGCACCAGGTCGAGATCCCGTTCGCCGACTTCACCTACCGCGGCGACTACCAGCCCGTCGGCGGCATCGACCAGGTCCTCGGCCTCGACGAGATGTGGGGCTACGCCCTCACCCTGCCGCCCGGCGCCCCCGGCACGTTCGCCATCGACGGCATGGAGCTGTACGGGAAGGCCGACGCCGCCCTGAAGGCGAGCGTCGTCACCGACGCGGCCGTGCACCCCGTCAAGCAGGGCGAGACCGCCGACATCGACCTCTCCGTCGCCACCACCGGCTCCCTCCCGCTGGAGGAGCCCGTCACCGTCGCGTACGAGACCAAGGGCGGCACCGGGGCCTCCGGCACCGACTACACGCCGGTCAGCGGCACGTACACCTTCCCCGCGGGCACCGCCTCCGGCACCACGCACCGGGTCTCCGTCACCACGAAGAAGATCACCGGAGCCGCCTCCGCCAAGACGGTCCCGCTCGAACTCACCGTCACCGGCGCCAAGCCGCCGAAGGAGAACCCGCAGGTCGTCATCGACGCCCACGGGCTGCCCTACCAGAACCCGAAGCTGCCGGTGAAGAAGCGGGTCGCCGACCTGCTCGCCCGGATGTCGCCCGCCGAGAAGGCCGGCCAGATGACGCAGGCGGAGCGCAACGCGCTCTCCTCGCAGGGCGACATCGCCACGTACGACCTCGGCTCGCTGCTCTCCGGCGGCGGATCCGTCCCCACGCCCAACACGGCCGCGGCCTGGGCGAAGATGGTCGACGGCTACCAACTGCGCGCCCAGGCGACCCGCTTCCAGATCCCGCTGATCTACGGCGTGGACGCGGTGCACGGCCACAACAACGTGATCGGCTCGACGATCATGCCGCACAACGTCGGCCTCGGCGCGACCCGCGACCCGAAGACCGTCGAGAAGACCGGCGCCGTCACCGCGAACGAGGTGCGCGCCACCGGCATCCCGTGGGACTTCGCCCCCTGCCTCTGCGTCTCGCGCGACGACCGCTGGGGCCGTGCCTACGAGGCGTACGGCGAGGACCCGGCACTCGTCGAGTCCCTGGAGACCGTGATCCAGGGCATGCAGGGCGCCCCGTCCGGCAAGGACCTCGACCGCAACGACAAGGTGCTGGCCACCGCCAAGCACTACGTCGGTGACGGCGGTACGGAGTACGGCTCCTCGACCACCGGTTCGTACCCCATCGACCAGGGCATCACCAAGGTCACCCGGCAGGAGCTCGAAGCCGTCCACCTCGCCCCGTTCGACGACGCCGTCAAGCGCGGGGTCGGCACGGTCATGCCGTCGTACTCCTCGCTCGACATCCTCGGGGACGACGAGGGCCCGGTGAAGATGCACGCCAACGCCGAGATGATCAACGGTGTGCTGAAGGACCGGATGGGCTTCGAGGGCTTCGTCATCAGCGACTGGCAGGCGATCGACCAGATCCCCGGCGACTACGCGAGCGACGTCCGTACGTCCGTCAACGCCGGACTCGACATGATCATGGTGCCCACGGCGTACAAGGACTTCACGAAGACGCTCCAGGACGAGGTCACCGCCGGCCGCATCACCCAGGCCCGGATCGATGACGCGGTCTCCCGCATCCTGACGCAGAAGTTCAGGCTGGGGCTGTTCGAGAAGCCGTACGCCGACACGTCCAACCTGGACAAGGTCGGCTCGGCCGAGCACCGCGCGGTGGCCCGCGAGGCCGCCGCCAAGTCCCAGGTACTGCTGAAGAACGACGGCGGCGTGCTGCCGCTGAAGTCCACGCAGAAGGTGTACGTCGCCGGCTCCAACGCCGACGACATCGGCAACCAGGCCGGCGGCTGGACCGTCAGCTGGCAGGGCTCGTCCGGCAACATCACCCCGGGCACCACGATCCTGTCGGCCATGAAGAAGGACGCCGCCTCGGTCACGTACTCCAAGGACGCGTCGGCCGCCACGGACGGTTACGACGTCGGTGTCGTGGTCGTCGGCGAGACCCCGTACGCGGAGGGCATCGGCGACGTCGGCAACGGCCACGACCTGGAGCTCTCCGCCGCCGACAAGGCCGCGGTCGACAAGGTCTGCGCCGCGATGAAGTGCGCCGTCCTGATCGTCTCGGGCCGCCCGCAGCTCATCGGCGACCGCCTCGACGGCATCGACGCGCTGGTGGCCTCCTGGCTGCCGGGCACCGAGGGCGACGGCGTGGCCGACGTGCTCTTCGGCAAGCGGGCCTTCACCGGCCAGCTGCCGGTGAGCTGGCCGAAGTCCGAGTCGCAGCTGCCGATCAACGTGGGCGACGCGGCATACGACCCGCAGTTCCCCTACGGCTGGGGCCTGACCACCCTGAAGAAGCCCCCGGCCGGCGGCGAGCTCACGCTCGGCGCGCTCGCGCTGGCCGCCCAGGTCGCGGAGAAGACCGGCCTCGGCCGGACGGACGTGGGCCGGACCATCGTCGGCCAGGCCCGGCTGCTGGTCCAGCAGAAGACCGGCGGGAAGGTGACGGAAGCGGTGTCCAAGCCGTTCGCCGACGCCGACCACCTGCTGCTCACCGGTGACCTGACCGGTGCGGTGGCGAAGCTGAGGGCGGCGTACCGGGCCGCCTGAGACGAGCGGGCGGGCGGCGAGGTCAGCCGCCCGCCCGCGCTTCTCACCCGTCTGGGTTAGCTTTGAACTATGCGGAACAGGCCGTTCCCCCCTTTCCCGGTCCCGGCGTTCCTCGCGGGACTCCTCCTCCTCCTGCTGTCGGCGGCCGCCCTGCTCCTGGCCCCCGCCGCACCCGCCGCGACCACTGCCTCCACCGTCGACGAGGTCGCCCAGGCCCTGCGCAAGAGCCCGGTGTACGTCGATCCGGCAGCGGCCGGCCAGCTCTCCCGGGGCCAGGCCGACGCCCTGACGAAGAAGATCAAGGACGCGGACAAGCCGGTCTTCGTGGCCGTGCTGCCGCAGAGCTCCGCCTTCCCCGAGGACAGCGTGCTCCGCACTCTGCGCACCGACACCGGCATCACCGGCGTCTACGCGATCCGCCTCGGTGACGGATTCAACGCGGGCGCCGACCCTCAGGTGATGTCGCAGCAGGCGGTGCGGAACCTCACCGCGGCCGTGAAGACCCCCGGCGCGGACACCTCCGCCGCAACCCAGCTGAACGCCTTCGTCGACCGGGCCGTCGAGCAGGCCCGGGGCAGCGCCCCCAGTTCCTGGGGCGGCTCCTCGTCCGACAGCGGTTCGGGTTCGGCAGGAGCCGGGCTGATCGTCCTGGGCGCGGTAGTGGTCGCCGCCGGTGCGGGCGCCTACACGATCGTGCGCCGCAACCGGAAGCGCAAGGAGGCCGAGGAGCGGGCCGCGCTGGACAAGCTCCGGGTCGTCGTGGACGAGGACATCACGGCGTACGGCGAGACCCTGGACCGGCTCGACTTCCACCCCGCGGAGCCGGGCGCCGACGACACGATGCGCGCCGACTACGAACGCGCCCTCGACTCCTACGAGAGCGCGAAGTCCCGGATGGCGCAGGCCCGGCACCCGTCCGACGTGCGCGGGGTGACCCAGGCCCTGGAGGACGGCCGCTACTCGCTCGCCGTCCTGGACGCCCGCCGCACCGGCGGAGAACTTCCCGCCCGTCGCCCGCCCTGCTTCTTCGACCCGCGCCACGGCCCCTCGGTCGCCGATGTGCAGTGGACCCCGTCGGGCGGCACGGCCCGCGAGGTCCCGGTCTGCGGCGCCGACGAGGTACGGCTGCGCAACGGTGAGGACCCGATGAGCCGCACCGTCGACATGGGCGACGGGAGCCGGCGCCCGTACTGGGAGGCCGGACCGGCCTACGGCCCCTGGGCGGGCGGCTACTTCGGCGGCGGCCTGCTCCCGGGCCTGCTGGTCGGCACGATGCTCGGCTCGATGCTCTCCACGCCGGCGTACGCGGCGGAGTACGGCGGCGGCGACTTCGGCGGGGGCGACTACTCGGGCGGCGACTTCTCCGGCTCCGACTTCGACTCGTCCAGCTTCGGCGGGGGATTCGGAGACGGGGGAGGCGGCGGCTTCGGTGACGGCGGCGGTTTCGGCGGGGGCGGCGACTTCGGGGGCGGAAGCTTCTAGAAGCGCGCGTGCCGGGCGTCGCCGAGCAGGCGGGAATCGAAACACGCCGTGGGGCCCCGTCGCGTCGGTGGCGATGAGTTTCGGACCGCGTGGCAGTCTCTCCTCCCGTACACCTGAACGGTATTCGAGGAGCGGGTCATATGCGCATCGTCATCAGTGAGTTCATCAGCCTGGACGGCGTCGTACAGGCGCCGGGCGGTGCCGAGGAGGACACGGACGGCGGCTTCGCCCACGGCGGCTGGTCGCACCCGTTCTTCGACCCGGAGGTGGTGGGCGGCGCCTTCGACAACGCGATGAGCTCGGCCGAGGCACTGCTCTTCGGCCGCCGTACCTGGCAGACGATGGCGGGCGCGTGGCCGGAGCGGGCCGGTGACCCGTTCGCGGACCGGATGAACGGGATCGAGAAATACGTCGTGACCGACACCCTCGGAGACGACGACCTGACGTGGAACAACACCGAGCGCATCCCGGGCAAGCAGTTCGCCGGGCGGATTCAGGAACTGCGCGAGAAGGACGGCGGGAACCTGCTGGTCATGGGCAGCCCCACGCTCGTACGCGGCCTGCTCGGCGAGGGGCTCGTCGACGAACTCCGGCTCGTGATCATGCCGGTACTGCTCGGCGGCGGGAAGTCGATCTTCCCGGCGGACGGAGGACTGCGCACCCTGGAGCTGGTCGCGCACGCCACCAGTGACGCGGGCGTGCAGGTGTGCACGTACCGGACGGTGGCGAAGGGCTGAACGGGGTGCGGGGCCGCGGCCCCGCACCCCTCAGCGGCTGCGGGCCCCGGATCAGCGGCGACCGGCGTGCGCGCGCTCGAAGGCGGCGAAGGCCGTCTCCTGGCGCCACTGGGTCGCGGCCTTCGGGTTGTCGGCGAGGTAGCGGACACAGCGCGCGCCCGGGTGGACGTCGCCGGGCCGGCTGTCGGCGCAGGCGGGGACGGCGCGGTAGCCGGAGGGCGCGGAGCCGGCGGCCCACAGGCTGCGGCCGTCGCGGAAGGCGTACTCCAGCGAGGCGCGGGCCAGGTCCTTCAGCTCCGTGTAGCCGAGGCCGTACGTCTTCGAGGCGTACTGGTACTCGTGGCTGATGTTGATCCGTGAGACGCCCGGGTCGTCCGTCGACAGGACCACGGGGACGCCGTAGCGGCGGTAGGCGTTGAACGGGTGGTCGTCGCCCGCGATGCCGAGGATCTGCTTGTTGCTGGAGAACGGCACCTCGACGGCCACGTTGCGTCGGGCCATGGTGCGGGCGAGGGCGCGCCAGTCGTTCTCGTGGACCAGGTCCACACCGTGCCCGATGCGTTCGGCGCCGGCGACGCGCACCGCCTCGTTGATGTGGAAGGTCAGGTCCTCGGGCTTGACCAGGCCGGGGGCCAGCTCACCGGCGTGCAGGGTGAGATGGGCGTCCGGGTACTGGCCGCGCAGGTACTGCAGCATCCGCATCTGGAGGCTGTAGTTGGCCAGTGAGCTGTCCCAGTCCTCGGGCTGCACGAGGTTGACCGCGACGAACCTCGGATCGCGCTCGGCCAGCCGCATGCCGACCGCCATCTGTGTGAACACCCGGGCCGGTGAACTGCCCCGGGAGACCTGGGAGATCCAGCGCACGGGCAGCCGGCAGCCGGGGTCGGGGTGCGCGGTGTCGCAGTGGGCGGTCCTGCGGAAGTCGGCGTCGCCGTCGTCGGCCTCCTTGACCGCCTCGTCGACGACCCGGTTGAGGCCGCCGGCCAGCAGCTTGCGGTGGAACGCCGACAGGTCCGCGTCGTAGCCCACCTTCTCGGCGAGCGCCTTCGCGCTGTCCGAGGCCGGGGTGACCATGGTCTCCAGGTAGAACTGGTTCTGCTCGACCACGGTGTTGGCCACGTTCGCCAGCAGCTTGCCGCGGTCCCACGTGGCCAGGCCGAACTTGCCGAACGTGTCGAAGAAGTGGTCGTGGCCGGACTGGTCGGCGGGGAAGTCCTGCATCGACCAGGCGCGGATGATCTGCTGCCGGAACGCCGCGTCCGTCCTCGCGTCGGCGGCGGGCCGGGTGCCCGGCCCGCAGGGCGGGGCGACAGCCGTCATCGTCGCGTCGATGCACAGCCCCTTGTCGATCGCGAGCTTGATCAGGTACTCGGTGGTCGCCGCACCGGACAGGTGGTTGTGCAGATCGCCGCCCTTGGGCAGCGCTTCGAAGAATGCCTTCAGCCGCTCGGGCCTGCCCTGCGACGCGTCGAGGTACGCGGCGGTCCTGCGCTCGGCCGCCGTCACCTCACGGGGCGAGGCGAACCCGGCGGCCGAGGGCGACGCGTCGTCCGCCGGTGTGGCCTCGGCGGGAAGCGCCGGGAGCAGCGTCAGTACGGCGAGTGAGCCGAGCCCGGCCAGGAACGGGTACTTGGGACGGCGTGCCGTCCGGATGGTTGAGGTCACCGCCGCATGATCGCCTCTGGTTCAGAGGGATATCGCCTGAATCGCGGCCGGGGCCGGACACGTCCACTCGATCGAGTGGGAGACCGCATCGTGTTCGCCTGCCCTGCGGCGGCCCTTGACGTGACATACCGCCAGAGTCCTATAGTGCTAGAACCCTAGATGAATAGAGGCGACGGTGATCGAGTTCCACCTCGATGCCCGGTCCGGCGTCGCGCCGTACCTGCAACTGGTTCACCAGGTCCGACAGGCCATGCGCCTGGGGCTGTTGTTCGAGGGGGATCGCCTGCCCACGGTCAAGGACGTCGCGGCGAAGGTGGCGATCAACCCGAACACCGTCCTCAAGGCGTACCGGGAACTCGAGTACGAGGGCCTGGTGACCAAGAAGCCCGGCGTCGGCACCTTCGTGTCGAGCACCCTCAGCGACGCCTCGCTGTCCCAGCACGAGCCCCTGCGGCAGGAGTTGCGCGGATGGCTGACGCGGGCCCGGGCCGCCGGACTGGACGAGGAAAGCATCGAGGCCCTGTTCCTGAGCACGTTCCGTACGGCCACCGAAGAGGAGCAATGACCGCCATTCTGGAAGCCATCGGCCTGGGCAAGCGATACGGCCGCCGCCAGGCACTCTCGGACTGCACGCTCAGCGTGCCCGCCGGCCGGGTGGTCGGCCTGGTCGGGCCCAACGGGGCAGGGAAGTCGACGCTCCTGCAACTCGCCTGCGGGCTGATCACCCCGACCTCGGGCACCATCGAAGTCGTCGGCGGACGCCCCGCCGCCGACGCGGCCCAACTGGCCAAGGTCGGCTTCGTCGCCCAGGACACCCCCACGTACACCGGGCTGTCCATCGCCGACCATCTGCACCTGGGCGCCCGCCTCAACCCCACCTGGGACAAGGGTCTGGCGGAGGGCAGGATCCGGGACCTCGGTCTCGACCCCGCCCAGCGGGTCGGCAGGCTCTCCGGAGGTCAGCGGGCCCAGGTCGCCCTGACGCTCGCCGTCGCCAAGCGCCCGGAACTGCTGATTCTCGACGAACCCGTTGCCGCCCTCGACCCGCTGGCCCGCCGCGAGTTCCTCCAGGGGCTCATGGAGCACGTCGCCGAGCACGGCACCACCGTCATCCTCTCCTCGCACCTGGTCTCCGACCTGGAGCGGGTCTGCGACCATCTGATCTCCCTGGTCGCCTCCCGGGTCCAGCTCGCCGGAGACGTGGACGACCTGGTCTCCACCCACTTCCGGCTGACCACGGCCCGCCGTGACGTGGAGAGCCTCCCGAAGGAGATGCGGGTGCTCCAGGCCACCCACACCGAGCGCCAGAGCACCTTCCTGGTGCGAGCCGAGACCGCCCTCCACGACCCCGCCTGGGTGCTGGAACCCCTCGATCTGGAGGACCTGGTCCTCACTTACATGGCCGAAGGCAGAACCGCCGCTACGAAGACCCCGGAGGCACAGCGATGATCTGGCTGACCTGGCGCCAGTACCGCGTCCAGACCCTCGTGGCCCTGGCGGCGCTGGCCGCTGTCGGGATCGCCCTCGTGATCACGGGGGCGCAGATGCGGACCTCGTACAACGGTGATGTGGCCGGCTGCTCCACCACCTGCGAAGCGGCCAAGAACGCGTTCGTCCACGAGTACGAGACGCTGGCCGCCCTCGTCACGGGACTGCTCATCGCCGTGCCGGGTGTCATAGGGATCTTCTGGGGTGCCCCGCTCATCGCCCGGGAGCTGGAGACGGGCACCCACCGGCTGATCTGGAACCAGAGCATCAGCCGCAGCCGCTGGCTCGCCGTGAAACTCACGGCCGTGGGCCTGTCGTCCGTCGCCGTCACCGGTCTGCTCAGCCTCATGGTGACCTGGTGGGCCCGCCCGCTCGACGAGATCACCAGCAACCGTTTCGATCCGCTGCTGTTCGACGGCCGGGGCATCGCACCACTCGGCTACGCCGCCTTCGCCTTCACCGTCGGAGTCTGCGCCGGCCTGCTGATCCGCCGGACGGTTCCCGCGATGGCGGTCACCCTCGGCCTCTTCGTCGCGGTCCAGATCCTCATGCCGTACGCCATCCGGCCGCTGCTCATGGAGCCGGTGCGGGCGGAGGTGGCACTCGCCGGCCTCGGCATGGCGGCGCAGGAGGGCAGGCCGGCGGAGGGCGTCGCGTGGAGCGCCACCGACATCCTGCTGTCGGGCGACGGGGAGAACGCCCAGGTGAAGGTGGGCCTGTCCAGGCCCGGGGCCTGGGTCCTGTCCGGCCTGGGACCCGTACTGAACTCCGCAGGCGAGGAGATGCGCGGCAGCGCAGGCTGCGCCGCGCGGGAGACCGATCCGATGCGCTGCTTCGCGACGTCGGACTTCCATGTGGCGGTGGAATATCAGCCCGGGGACCGCTACTGGACCTTCCAGTGGGCCGAAACGGGGATCTTCGTCGCGCTCGCGGGCATCCTTGCCGGGTTCAGCGCCTGGTGGCTGCGCCGGCGTCTGGACTGAGCGGCCGTCGAGGGGCGGGCCCGGCCCCACGAGCCTCCCGGTTCCGTGCGGGGCCATTCGCGCCCCTTTTCCTCCGGCCCCGCTCACGCCCTACGTTGGGGGCCATGCCGGACACGCCGATACCTTCTCCCGCGCCCGTTCTCCCTTCCGCCGCCGATGTCGTACGCACCTGGGACGCCCGCGCCGACCACTATCTCCGCCTCTTCCGCGATGAGTTGGACGGCAAGCCCTTCGACCGCGAGGTTCTCGACGCGTTCGCCGGGCGAGTCACCGAGGGCGGCCGGGTGTACGACGTCGGCTGCGGCCCCTGCGGCCACGTCACGGAACTCCTGGCCACCCACGGCCTCGATGTGCTCGGCATCGACCTGGCGCCGCGCTGCGTCGCACTCGCGAGTCGGGAGCGGCCCGGTTGCCGGTTCGCGGTCATGGACCAGCGGGACATCGCGGGAGAGCGGCTGGACGGGCTGGTCTCGTACTACTCCCTCCACGACCAGTCGAAGGGGGAACTGGCCGCGACCCTCGCCTCATGGGCGGCGGCGCTCCGCCCCGGCGGTCAGTTGCTGATCGTGGCCAAGGAGGGGACGTGCGACGGCGTCATCGACGATCCGCTCGGCAGTGATCTGCGGGTGTACTGGGCCGAGTTCGCGGAGTACGAGCTCCGCGCGGCGGCCGGGGAGGCGGGCTTCCGTATCGACGACTGTACGGTCCGCGAGGCGTACGACGACGAGATCCCGGCCCGCCGGATCTACCTCGCCGCCACGCGTGGGCGCTGAGGAGGGCCTCCCGGCGGACCCGTCAGTCCGGGAAACTTCCGTCCCGCCCAGGCCGTTTGTACAGCTCAACAGAGCGGCGAGTGGTGTAGACCACTAACGAGGAGGAAAACTATTTACCCAAGGCCCATCCCTGTGGCTGACTATGACGTGTTCGCGACAAGATGACGCGCGTAGAACATCGCCGATCGCGCATTCCCCCACAAGCAGGAGGCCGCCATGTTCCCCCGCACCGCTTCCCCCCGGTCCACCGAGAAGAGACTCACCGTGGCCGGTGTCATCGGCACGAGCGCCGCGCTGCTGTTAGGCCTGATGTCCGGCACCGCGTCGGCAACCCCCGTGCCGGACAACCCCGTGCCGTTGGGCCAGGGATACATGGGCGTCGGCTATCTCCAGGATGGCGAGGCCTTCAAGCCCGACACCCGGCAACTGCACCTCGGGGCCCCGGCTGACGCCAACCTCAAGGCGAACCCGGAGGGCATCGACGTCTCCAAATGGCAGGGCGGCATCAACTGGAGCTCGGTCCGGGGCGCGGGCATCGAGTTCTCCTGGATGAAGGCGACCGAGGGCCTGACGTACAAGGACGCGACGTTCAGTGCCAACTACGTCAACGCCTACAACGCGGGCGTGATCCGGGGCGCGTACCACTACGCGCGGCCCGACGTCTCCGGCGGCGCCGCCCAGGCGGACTTCTTCGCGAGCAACGGCGGAGCCTGGTCCCGCGACAACCTCACGCTGCCCGGCGTGCTGGACATCGAGGGCACCTGCTACGGCTACTCCCAGGCCGGCATGCGTCAGTGGGTCCTCGACTTCTACAACAAGTACAAGGCCCGTACGGGCCGCGACGTCGTGATCTACACCAGCCCGAGCTGGTGGAACACATGCACCGGCGGCTGGAGCGGCATGTCCGCCCTCAGCCCGCTGTGGGTCGCCCACTGGACCTCCGCCGGCAGCCCCAGCATTCCGTCGGGCTTCCCGTACTGGACGGTCTGGCAGTACTCCTCCACCGGCTCGGTGAGCGGAGTCTCCGGCAACGTCGACCGCGACCGCTTCGGCGGTGACCGCTCCCGCCTGCTGGCCCTGGCCAACAACACACCGTGACGGTGGACGCCGGAACACGTTGCCCCGTCCCGGGCGTGACCTCGGGGTGAGCACGGGGGCCGGAGCGGCCCTCCCCGCCTGCTCCGGCCCCCACGCACCCGTGCCCCGGGATTCAGCCCGGCTCCACGACCGTTCGCGAAGGAGTACGTCATGCGCTCGACCCCACCCCTCAGCAGGCGCGCCGCGCTGATCGCCGGAACCGCCGCCCTGGCCGCGGGGCTGGGACCGGCGACCGCTTCCGAAGCGGCCGTACGGAGGCCCGGGAGCTCACGCTCCCGCGTCGCCGCGCTGTCCCCCCAGCAGCGCGCCGGGCAGTGCGTCATCCACTCCTACCCCGGCCTCACGCCCCCCTCGTCCCTGATGAGCGCCATCAGGGAAGGCCGCACGGCCGGTGTGATCTTCTTCGGGGAGAACATCCAGAACCTGACCCAGATCGAGGGCGTCATCCAGTCGATGAACGCGGCGCACGCCTCGTCCCCCGTGCAGGCCCCGCTGCTCCTGATGACCGACCAGGAAGGCGGCATGGTCCGCCGGCTGCCCGGTGAGCCCGTCATGTCGGCCAAGGACGTCGGCGCCTCCGCCGACCCGCACCAGTGGGCCGACTTCACCGGCAGCGGCGCGGGCATGAACCTCGCGGGCATCGGCATGAACGTCAACCTCGCCCCTGTTCTCGACGTCTACCGCCGGGACGGCGACTTCACCGACCAGTACGAGCGCTCGTACAGCAAGTCCGCGGCAGCCGTGGCCAGTTGTGGTTCGACCTTCATCACCGCCCAGCAGGGCGTCGGGGTCGCCGCCACCGCCAAGCACTTCCCCGGCCTCGGCCCCGCGACCGCGAGCCAGAACACGGACCTGCGCCCCGTCACCATCACCACGTCAGCGGCCACCCTGCGCAGCGTGGACGAGGCGCCGTACCGGGACGCCATCGCGGCCGGAACCAAGCTCGTCATGCTGTCCTGGGCGACCTACACCGCCCTGGATTCCACCCGCCCCGCCGGTCTGTCCCCGACCGTCGTCGGCGAACTGCGCAACCGCCTCGGCTACACCGGCGTCACGATCACCGACGCCCTGGAGGCCGGTGCTCTCCAGTCCTTCGGCAGCACGTCGCAGCGCGCCGTCACGGCCGCGTCCGCGGGCATGGACCTGTTGCTCTGCTCGTCGCGCAACGTCTCCCAGGGGGACGAGGCGGTGTCCGCCCTGAGCGACGCCCTGACGTCCGGCGGGCTCGACGGTGCGGCCTTCGACGCCGCCGCCGCGCGCGTCGCCGCTCTCCGCGCCGGGCTGTGACGAGGGGCCGTCCGGCTCAGCCGAGGCGGGACGCCAGCGCGGTCCGCAACCGCTCGTAGGTCGGAGCGAGGCGCCGCAGTGTGTCCGCCGCTGCCTGGTCGTCGCCCGTGACCACAGGGTGCTGGAGGCTGCCGACCAGGCGGGCCTGCCCGGCCGCGATGGAGCCCGCTTCGGGGAGCCCCAGCCCGTCCAGGCAGTGCGCGGCATCGGAGAGCCTGCGGGCACCGACCCGGATCGCGAAGTGCGCCAGGAAGCCGCGCATCCCCGCGTCGAGCCCTCCCTCCACGAGGGCGGCCAGTGCCTCCACCCCGTCGGCGCCCCCGAGCGTGCCCGGCGGCACTGTCCGGTCCTGCCGGCCCGCCAGCCACCGCTCGGCGGCGGGCAGCGACGCCCGCAGGGCGTCCTCGGCCGGGACCTTCCGTTCCTGGACGAAGCCCGCCCGCATCACGTACGGGGCATCGACATAGCCGACCGCCTTCGCCTCCCACGCGGTGACGAAGTCCGCGAGCGGCAGCGTCGAGTAGGGATGGCCGTGCGGATCGTGGAAGACCACCGTGCCGCCGTCGACCTCCAGAACGGCCACGAAGTGGTCGCCACCGTTGTCGGTGGGTGTCCCCGGCTGGTGGAGCAGCAGCCCCATGTCGACGGGGCCGACGAGCACGGGCCCTCGGGCGACGGCCTCATGGAGCCGCTCCCCGGCCTCCTCGGCCGTACCACCCGCGGTACGTGTACAGCGCGCGCCGAGCAGGGCGATGGCCGCGTCCAGACCGTGATCCGGGTCCCAGCCGTAGGGGTCGAACAGCGGCAACGTGCCACCGAGCAACTCGAAGCCGAACGGCGAACCGGTCAGCACTTCGATGACGGCCGGGGACGGCGCTGACGCGCCGAGAACCATGGCGAGGGAGTTGGCGTAGCAGTAGGGGCCGGAGCCGATGTAGTGCGTCACTGGTGTCCAGTCTTCTCGGTCAGGAAGCGGGCCGGGCTGTTGGCGAACGCCCGGTGACCAGTGCAGACCTTGACGCGGTGTGAGGGTCAAGCACCCTGCGGGCCCCGCCGCCGCGCCCCTAGACCGTCGCGTCGAGGAACGCGGACCAGGCGTGCGGGGGGACGGTGAGGACGGGACCGTCGGTGACGTTGGAGTCGCGGATGTGCACGGCGGCGGGGTGGGCCGCGACCTCTACGCAGTTACCGCCCTCGCTGGCGCTGTGGCTCGACTTGTGCCAGTCGTAGGCGACTTCGAGGCAGTCGCCGCCCTGGTCGCTGCTGTAGCTGGACTTGAACCAGCTGAGGCCGGTGCGATGTGGTGCGCGCGTCATGTCTCTCCAAGCAGGTCGTCCAGCAGGCGCACGCTTCTTTCGACGGAAAGCGCCTGCGAACGCAGCATCCCATATTTCAGTTGGAGCACACTGACGTCGTCCGGATCATCGTGAAGGATATTGGTCAACTGCCCTTCGACGTACCCGAGATGGTCGTGATCCGGGGTCTCCAACAACACCATCGGGCCTGCGAGCCCTGCGTGCTTGGGAAGCTTCATCGGCATGATCTGAAAGCCGATGAAGGGTAGTTCCGCGCACTCGCGTAGATGCCTGATCTGCTCGCGCAAGACGTCGGGGTCCCCGATCTCGCTGCGCAGAATGCTCTCCTCCAGCACGAAGTGGAGCATGGCGCGTGGCCTACGCGTAAGGAGCCGTTGCCGGTCCAGGCGCGCGGCAACCCACTCCTCCTGCTCGTCCTCCTCGATCGGCGGGTAGAGGCAGGAGAAGACGAACCGCGCGTACGCCTCCGTCTGGAGCAGCCCTGGCACCACCTGGTTCTGGTACGAGAGCAGCGTCACCGCCTCCTGCTCGTACTCCACGAAGTCCTGCACGAACGCCGGGAACCTCTCCTTCTGCGGCACCTTCGCCACCGCGACCTCCAGCACCCCCTTCGTGTCCAGCGACTCATCCAGCCGGCGCGCGAAGTCCGCCTGAAGAGGCCGCCGCTCCTGCTCGATCGACGCGATCGAGTCCTCGCCCACGCAGCACCGCTCCGCGAGCGCGGCCTGGGTCAGGCCGGCTGCCTTGCGGAAGGTGGCGAGCTGGGCGCCGATCACGTGCCAGGACGTGAGGCGCTTGTTCCTCTTGGCCGACTGCATGATGTGCCTCTCCCCGTCACGGTCACCGGATGACCCGTCAGGAGCCGTACAGCCCCGCTGTGCGACCTGACGCACTGATCAATGTCAGTGACCGTGTGTGACCTTCGCTTCATGAATGAGACGACTCAACTCCCTTACTTCCGCGAGGCCTTCTACCGTCGTGAGCGCAGGTCGATCCCGCTCGTACGCAGGTTCGCGCGCGAGGCGCTGGTCGACTGGGCGTGCGGGGTGGATGCCGGCGACGTGCTGCTCTGCGTGAGCGAGCTCGCCACCAACGCCCTCGTGCACGGGGTACCGCCGGGGCGTGGGTTCCGTATCCATCTCTACTGGGAGCGAGGTGGAGGCGGCAGGCTCCGTGTCGAGATGCACGACAGCGGCGACGGCGAGGTCCCCGCCGCGCATCGCCCCGGGCCCGACGCCGAAGGCGGGCGAGGGCTGCTGCTCGTCTCGGCGCTCGCCGACGCGTGGGGCGTGGGGGAGCGGAGTCCCGGCAAGGTCGTCTGGTGCGAGTTTGCCGCTTCGGCAAGGATGTTTGCCGGATCGGAGCCGGGCGCGCACCATCTTCCGTAGATGGAGGTGTTTCGCATGAGCGACATGACGCAGACGTACGACGTGGTGGTCATCGGCGGTGGGGCCGCCGGCCTGAGCGGGGCGCTGGCCCTGTCCCGGGCCCGGCGTTCGGTGCTGGTGATCGACGCGGGCAGCCCGCGCAACGCACCCGCGTCCCACGTGCACAACTACCTCGGCCGCGAGGGCACCCCGCCCTCGGAGCTGGTGGCCATCGGCCGTAAGGAAGCGGCCCAGTACGGGGCGGAGATCGTCGAGGGTGAGGTCACGGCGGCGGAGCAGCTGCCGGGCGGGGCCGGGTTCCGCGTCGTGCGGGGGGACGGAACCGCCGTCACCACGCGTCGCCTCCTCGTCACCACCGGGCTCGTCGACGAGCTGCCGCCGATCCCCGGCCTCGCCGAGCGCTGGGGGCAGGACGTCCTGCACTGCCCGTACTGCCACGGCTGGGAGGTCCGGGACGCGGCGATCGGCATCGTGGCGCTGACGCCGATGGCCGTGCACCAGGCGCTGCTCTGGAGGCAGTGGAGCGCCGACGTCACCCTCTTCCTGCACAACGGGCCCGAGCCGAGCGACGAGGAGTACGAGCAGCTGGCCGCGCGGGGCGTCTCCGTGGTGGACGGAGAGGTGACCGGTCTTGAGGTGAGCGACGACCGCCTCACCGGGGTACGGCTGGCCGGCGGCCGGGTCGTTCCGCGCGGGGCCGTCGTGGTCCAGCCGCGGTTCACGGCGCGCTCCGGGGTGCTCGACGGGCTCGGGCTGCGCACCACACCGCTGGAGATGGCCGGGCACACCCTCGGCACGTACATCGCGGCCGACCCGACCGGGGCGACGGAGGTGCCCGGTGTGTGGGTGGCCGGTAACGTCGCCAGTCTGATGGACCAGGTCATCGCTGCCGCTGCGGCCGGGCTGAAGGCAGGCGCCGCCATCAACGCCGACCTCGTCGCCGACGACACCCGCCGCGCGGTCGAGACCCGCCGCGCCCCCTTCTCGGCGGAGGCCGAGCGCCAGGTCTGCGAGAAGACCCTCGGAAACCGCCGGCACGGACTGCAGGAGACGACACGATGACCACCGACAGCACCGCCTCGGGCACCTCGGGCGCCCCGGACACCTCCGACGCGGAACTCTGGGACGAGCGCTACCGCGAGAGCAACCGGATCTGGAGCGGCAACCCCAACACCGCCCTCGTCCGGGAGGTGGAGGGCCTGACCCCGGGCCGCGCCCTGGACCTCGGGTGCGGCGAAGGGGCCGACGCGGTGTGGCTCGCCCGCTGGGGCTGGCAGGTCACCGCCACCGACATCTCGCGCGTCGCCCTGGGCCGGGCCGCCGAGCACGCGGCAGAGGCGGGGGTCGCGGACCGTATCGACTGGCAGTTCCACGACCTCGGGGTCTCCTTCCCCGAGGGGGAGTACGACCTGGTGTCCGCCCAGTTCCTGCACTCCATGGGCGACCTGCCGCGCGAGCAGATCCTGCGCCGGGCAGCGGCGGCGGTCGCCCCCGGCGGCGTGCTCCTGATCGTCGGGCACGCCGGCTTCCCGTCCTGGGAGCACAACCACGCCGACATGGAGCTCCCGACCACGGACGAGGTGCTCGCCTCCCTCGAACTCCCCGACGGGGAGTGGGAGGTGCTGGTCAGCGTGGAGCACGAGCGCATCCAGAACGACCCGGACGGGAACCCGACCACGCGTACGGACAACGCGTTGAAGGTGCGTCGGCGTTGATGCGGGGGTGAGCCGGCCGGTCCCGGGCGCGGCAACCATTCGGGTCGTTCTCCGGTGCGTGACGGTAGCTGTCGTCGCGCACCGGGGAGGTCTTTCCGACTGATGGAAGCGGTCGGAGGGATGCGTGATGAGCGGAACAGCCCAGCAGCACGGCGGCGTCGACGCGGACGGCTTGTACGGCAGGATCGACGAACTGGCCGCGGGCGTCGAGCAGGACGTGATCGGCTGGCGCCATCACCTGCACCAGCACCCGGAGCTGTCCAACCGGGAGGAGAACACCGCCCGGTTCATCATCGACCGCCTCGGGGCCCTGGGACTGGACGAGGTGCGGACCGGGATCGCCGGGCACGGGGTGGTGGGGGTCCTCAGGGGCGGTCTCCCAGGTGACCGGGTGATCGCGCTGCGGGCGGACTTCGACGCCCTCCCGGTCAAGGAGACCTCGGGGGTCGACTTCGCCTCCACCGTGGTGGACGAGGACTACCCGGGCGGGCCGTTCCCCGTTGCGCACGCGTGCGGCCACGACTGCCACACCGCGATGCTGCTGGGCGCCGCCTCCGTCCTGGCGCAGCTGCGCGACCGGCTCGCGGGAACGGTCCTGCTGGTGTTCCAGCCCGCCGAGGAGGGGCCGCCGGTCGGCTCCGACGGCACGGTGGAGAAGGGCGGCGCCCAGCAGATGGACGACGAGGGGGCCTTGGCGGACCCCCGGCCGACCATGGTCTACGGCATGCACGTGGCGCCGCTGCCGACAAACTGCGTCGGCTACCGGACGGGCAATCCGTTCGGCGCCTCCTGTGTGATCAAGATCGTGGTCTCGGGCAAGCAGGTCCACGGTTCGACCCCCTGGGAGGGGGTGGACCCGATGCCGCCCGCGGCGGAGATCATCACCGCGACCGGGCAGCTGTACCGGCAGATCAGCGCCTTCGATCCGATCACCGTCAGCATCGGACACGTCCAGGACGTCGGCCGGTTCAACATCATCGGGGAGCGGGTGACCCTGCTCGGCACGATCCGCTGTGCGGCCGAGTCCGACATGGAACGGGTGCAGGGGCTTGTGCGGCGCACCGCCGAGCACCTGGCCCAGGCGTACGGCTGTACCGCGACGGCGGAGTTCCTCCAGGACGTGCCCGCTGTCCACAACGACCCCGCCTGGGTCGAGGCGGCGCTGCCGACGATCGAGCGGGTGGCGGGTCCGGACATGACCATGAAAACCCCGGCCACGCTGGGCTACGACGACGTATCGGTGTTCGTGAACAAGTACGGCGGCCTGTACGTGGTGCTGGGCTGCCAGGACCTGGAGTTCGTCGACGGGCAGCCCCGGCCGGTGCCGGGCGGGCGCGGGGCGGTGTTCAACCACAACCCGGCGTTCTACGCGGATGACTCGGTCCTGGTCACGGGGGTCCGGCTCCACGCGAACATCGCGGTCGATCACCTGTCCGGGAAGATCTCCGGCTGAGGCGGTGGCCTGTCCCCGGCGGGATCTCCGGCTGAGAGCCCCGGCCCGGTCACCGGCACCACCCGCCGGGCCGGCAACTCCGCCCGGAGCGCGGCGCATTCAGGTCGGGAACTGACCTATACGGCTTCTAACGTGTTCCTTGACGGCGAAACGGGAACGGCGACAGAAGGCAGTGATCATGACCACCAGCGCGACGAAAACCCCCGACACGGCCCCGGCCCCGGCCCTCAGCGCCGAGCGCTCCGACCTGCTGGAGATGCTGGACAAGCACCGGCACTTCCTCCGCTTCACGACCCGGGACCTCACCGACGAGCAGGCCGGACTGCGCACCACGGTGAGCGAGCTGTGTCTGGGCGGGCTCATCAAGCACGTCACCGCAGGCGAGCGGAGTTGGGCGAACTTCATCGTGGACGGCCCGTCGGCCATGCCGGACTTCACCGCGATGACCGAGGCCGACTGGGCGAGCCGGGCCGACGATTTCCGCATGCTGCCCGGCGAGACGCTGGCCGGCGTGCTGGCCGACTACGCGGAGGCGGCCCGCCGTACCGACGACCTGATCGCCAACCTCCCTGACCTGAACGCCACCCAGCCGCTGCCCAAGGCCCCGTGGTTCGAGGGCGACGCGCACTGGTCGGCCCGCCGGGTGCTGATGCACATCATGACCGAGACCGCTCAGCACGCCGGCCACGCCGACATCATCCGGGAGGCGATCGACGGCGCCAAGAGCATGGGCTGAACGCCGGCCCCAGGTCATGTCGGGCGGGAACACCCCAGAAGACGACCACGGCACGACGCCGTGGTCGTCGGACAGCTGCCCCGTGGGGCCGTCGTGGGGCAGAGCCGCGGTCCGGATGGTGATCGCGGCGCCCTGTTCAGGGGGTTGCGCACCGCTGAACGCCTTGGCGCCGGTGGCCACATAGCCGGGAACGCGCTGTTGGTCAGGATGGTGGTGCCGCTCAGTTCACGGGAGTACTGAAGAGTGACGGCGTTTGAGAACGGCCGGGACGGCTCCTCTCGCCGCTTGCCCGGCCCTTGACCACCGGCATGTAGGTTCCGGCCATGACTGAGGAATGGCGGACGGACCGGATTGGGGCTGCTCTGAGGGGTGAGAACCCCACCGTCCTGCGTCGGTTGACGTCAGGGTTTGCGGTGATCGGGGACGTTCAGTTTCTGCCGGGGTATTCGGTTCTTCTCGTGGACCAACCGGATGTACAGCGGCTGTCCGACCTGCCGAAGGCGAAGCGGTTGTCGTTCCTGACCGACATGGAGCAGCTCGGTGAAGCGGTTGAGCAGGCCTGCCGACGGCTGGATCCTGCATTCCGACGGGTGAACCTGGAGATCCTGGGTAACACGGACCCGTTCCTGCATGCGCATGTGTGGCCGCGGTTCGAGTGGGAGCCGGCCCATGCGGTGAGGTCTCCGGTGTGGCTGTATCCGCGTGATCGTTGGAGTGACGAGCAGTTCAGACTCGGTCCGCAGCATGACGTGCTGAGGGAAGCGATCGCCGGCGAACTCGACCGCCTGTCCGATGTGCCCCCGTGGGCGCCCGAGCGCTGAGCGTGGTTCTGCTTCAGCAGCTTTCCCCCGGTGCAGTAGCTTTCCGCAGCAACGTGGGTGCACCCATGCGAACGACCAGCTGCCGCAGCGCAGGACACCCGGAGGATCCGGCCATGCCCCGAGAGGCTCCGTACCTCGCGGTGGCCGACGTGCGCGATGGGCGACCACGGTCTCCAGGCAGGTGTGGCAGGGCCGGGTCGTCCGGCTCGCGACACTGGTCACCTGTCCGCTGACCGTCCTCATGCCCCTGGCGCGACCGGGTTGGAGCGTCGGTATGACGTTGAGCGCCCTGCCCCACGTCCTGTCACCGCTTCGGACGAGCGCACGCTGCCCGAGCGAAGTCTGCAGGCGAGTTGAGAGCGATGTGCGTGCGGCGGATGCGGCCGGGGCGGCCTCGTGGCGACAGGAGCGCCCACATCACTCTCGACTCGGGATTCGTGAAGGGGCGAGCAGGGCGCAGCGGCCGTGACGGGCGGGAACGCCGAGCGCCCGCCGTCCTCCCCGGGAGGGGCGGAAGGCGGGCGCGCTCGGTGCGGGTGTCCCCGGGGGATCAGGCCTGCGGAGCGGCGGCCTTGATCGCGGAGATGTCGAAGTTCAGCTTGACCTTGTCGCTGACCATGACGCCACCGGTCTCCAGCGCGGCGTTCCACGTGAGGCCCCAGTCGGAGCGCAGGATGTCCGCGCTGCCCTCGAAGCCGACGCGCTCGTTGCCGTAGACGTCCGTCGCGGAGCCGTTGAACTCCAGGTCGATGGCGAGCGGGCGGGTGACGTCCTTGATGGTGAGGTCGCCGGTGACGCGGTACTTGTCGCCGCCCAGCTGCTCGGCAGCGGTCGAGCGGAACGTCATGAGGGGGAACTTCTCGGCGTCGAAGAAGTCGCCGCTGACCAGGTGGCCGTCGCGGTCGGCGATGCCGGTGTCCACGCTGGCGATCTTGACGTCGATCGAGGCGGTGGAGTTGGCCGGGTCACTGCCGTCCAGCTTCAGACTGCCCTCGTGCTCGCCGAAGGAGCCGCGCACGTTGGTGACCATCGCGTGACGGACGGTGAAGCCGATGCTGCTGTGGGCCGGGTCGATCGCGTAGTCGCCGGTGAGGGCGGCCAGGGCCGGGTCGACGGCGGTGGTGGCGGCGGGGGCGTCGTTGTTCTTGCGGTTGAACAGAGCCATGGCTCCTCCTCGGGGACGTGATCGAGCGGGGCTCGAAGTGGTTGTTTAACCTTCAACGAGATTCACTGTAGACCTATCTTGTTCAAAGTTCAACATCTACGGCGCCGACTGTTACGTGAGGAGGTGCGGCGAGGGGTTCGGGGCGGGCGCGATTTCACGTGAACGTCACCGCAGGCCCTCTGGCGGACGCGCGTAGAACTCGGGCAGTATCCTCCCTGTCTCATTGTCATGCACAGGAGGAGTTCCTCATGGTGTCCCGTATGACGCTGCGCCCCGTCCTGACCGCCCTCGCCCTCGTGCTCGGCGTCCTCTTCGCCCCCGGAATCGGTGTCGTCGCCGGTACGACGGACGCCTACGCCGTCACCAAGCTCACCCACAGCCAGGCGACCGCCCGGTTCAGCTCGTCCGGCATCACGTGGTCGTCCTCCGGCGGCTGCTCCAACCGCAACGTCTCCACCTGCACCTCGTTCGACCAGCTCAACCTGGCGACCGCCCAGGGCGCTCAGACCCTCAAGAGCGCCACGGGATGCGCGCTCAACATCACCGGCGGCACCGAGACCGGGCACGCCAGTGGCACGTACTCGCACTGGAACGGCTACAAGCTCGACTTCGGCAAGACCACCTGTCTCACCAACTACGTGCACGGCGTGTTCAGTTACATAGGCGTGCGCGGTGACGGCGCGCCCCAGTACAAGTCCGGCTCCGGCAACATCTACGCGGACGAGGGCAACCACTGGGACGTCACGTACTACAACTGCGGCGGCTGCTGACCCGCGCCACCTGCCCGGAGCCCCGCGGGCCCGGCCGCCGGGCTACCGGGACCCGCGGCCGGGGGCCGACGGGGTGCGTTGCCGCAGGCGCTCGCCCTGCGGCCCGAACATGACCAGGTACTCGACCGGCCCGCCGGGTCCGGCGTTCGCGACCCCGTGGGCGGTACGGGTGTCGAACTCGGCGACGTCCCCGGCGGCCAGGATCAGGTCCTGCTCGCCGAGTGCCAGCCAGAGCCGCCCGTACAGGACGCACAGCCACTCGTAGCCGTCGTGGGTGATCTGCCGCGGCCGCCCGGGCGGCTCCTCGACGGGCGGCAGGACGTGCTTGTGCGCGTGCAGGCCCCCTACGTACGGGGTCAGCGGCAGCACCGCCTTGTCGTCGCCGAAGCGCTGCGAGGTGGAGATGCGGGGCCCGGACTCCGGGGCGTTGCCGGCCAGTTCGTCCAGCGGGACGCCGTACTCCTTCGCCAGCCGCAGAAGCACCTCCAGCGTCGGCCTGCGCCGGCCCGTCTCGACGCGCGACAGCGTGCTGAGGGAGATGCCGGTCGCGCGGCTGACGCCGGTGAGCGTGGCGCCGCGGTGTTCGCGCGCGGCCCGCAGCCGGGGGCCCATGGCCGCTGTCGCGGCGGCTGTCCCGTCGTCCGTCGACCCGCCGTCCGTCATACCCGCCCCGCTCCTTCCGGTCGCGCCACGTCCACCGCTCCCTGCTGCAAGTTTGCCAGCCTGGCAAGGCTTCTCGCATCCGGTGGCCGCGGCGTCGCATGATCGACGGGTAGCCGCGTCCGCCCGTGAACCGAGGAGAACCCCATGCAGCCCGAGCTGTCCGCAGGCCTTCGCCACCGCACCGTCGAAGCGCCGGCCGGGCGCCTCCACCTGGTCGAGCAGGGGACCGGCCCGCTGGTCCTCCTCGTCCACGGCTTCCCCGAGTCCTGGTACTCCTGGCGGCGCCAGCTCCCGGCGCTCGCCGCAGCCGGGTACCGGGCGGTGGCGCTCGATGTGCGTGGCTACGGCCGCTCCTCCAGGCCGGCCGCGGCCGACGCCTACCGGATGCTCGACCTGGTGGAGGACAACGTCGCCGTCGTGCGCGCCCTCGGGGAGGAGAGCGCCGTGGTCGTCGGCCACGACTGGGGCTCCAACATCGCGGCCACCTCCGCCCTGCTCCACCCGGAGGTCTTCCGCGCCGTCGCCCTGCTGAGCGTCCCCTACGCGCCGCCCGGCGGCCCCCGCCCCACCGATGTCTTCGGTCGCATCGGCGGCCCCGGGCAGGAGTTCTACGTCTCCTACTTCCAGGAGCCCGGGCGCGCGGAGGCGGAGATGGAACCCGACGTCCGCGGCTGGCTCGCGGGCTTCTACGCGGCCCTGTCCGCCGACACCATGCCCGCTGCGGGCGAGCCCGATCCGCACTTCGTGGCCCGCGAAGGCGGCCGTCTTCGCGACCGCTTCCCGGCCGGCGTGCTGCCCGCATGGCTGACCGAGGACGATCTCGACGTCTACGCAGGGGAGTTCGAGCGCACCGGGATGACCGGGGCCCTCAACCGCTACCGCAACATGGACCGCGACTGGGAGGACCTCGCCCGGTACGAGGGGGCCCCGATCAGGCAGCCGTCCCTCTTCATCGGTGGTGCGGCGGATGCCTCCACGACGTGGATGGCCGATGCCATCGACGCCTTTCCCGCGACCCTCCCGGCCCTGACCGCCTCCCACCTGCTGGACGGCTGCGGCCATTGGATCCAGCAGGAGCGCCCCGACGAGGTCAACCGTCTGCTGACCGGCTGGCTCGGGCAGCTCGCGTGACCGGCCGGGCCGGGACGGGGGAGCGCCGTGTCCAGGCCTGTGGCCCCCGTCCGCCGGGACGGGGGCCACGGACATGGGGGAGGGCTCAGGACCCCACGGTCACCGTGAAGCGCCTCGGGTTGCCGTCGTTGGCGGCGCCCGAGACGTCGGGCTCGCCGTCGGGGCGCACGTCGTCGTACGGGAAGGCGTAGCCGATCGGGCTGTTGGCGTGGACGATGCGCGACCAGTGGTTGGTCACCGCGCCCTGGTAGTAGTCGGCCACCGTGGTCCCGTTGGGCTGGTCGGGGTGGCTGAGCATGATCGAGCGGTTGAAGCCCGCCGCCAGCCGGGCCAGCAGGCCCTTCTTGTCGTCGGAGTCCGCCGGGTTGTTGGTGAACGGCCCGTGGTTGCAGGTGAAGATGTCCTTGGACACGGGCTTGGTGAAGGTGTGGCCGCCGTTGAAGGTCAGGGTGTCGCCGCTGACCCGCCCGGTGAAGACACCGCGTCCGCCCTGGAGGCCGATCCGCAGATCGGTCGAGCGGTACTTCTCCCAGACCTCGTCGATCTGCGCGGTGAACAGGTCGCGGAACGGCATCTGGTCCGGCCGGTCGAAGAACGGGGCCATCAGGTTCTGCGGCGAGATGACCCGCAGCACGCTGCCGTCCGAGCCGCGCGTCACCAGCTGGTCCCACGGCTGACCGTCTGCGGCGGCCTGCGCGGTGAGGCCGTCGGCGATCTTCTGTACGGCACCGTCGGGAAGCGGGGCCACCGTGTGGGTGGCGTCGCCCTCCAGCGTCAGGCCGATGGGCAGCGCCGTCACCAGGTCGACGTAGCTGATGTTCGCGTACAGCTGCTGCGGGTTGAACGTGAACTCGCAGAACGACCAGGTGCGCCCGTAGTTCGCGTCCGTGGACGTGGCGAAGGCCGGCTCGACCAGGGCGGGGCCCGGGTTGAGGTAGAAGTCCAGGGTGTCGTCGCGGACGAAGTAGACCCGGGCGCCGTACATCTGCGGAAGCGTCAGGACGACCGGGGCACCGCCCGCCGCGTTCAGCGGGATGGCGCAGTCGACCGGGAGCGGGGTCTGCGGCGCGGCGGGGGAGTCGGGGCGGTAGACGCTGCCGTCGGGCCGCAGCAGCACCCAGCGGTCGGTGCCCTGCTCGTGACCGGTGACGTAGGCGTTCACCCGGCCGGGCAGCGAGCGGTTCTCCAGGGCCAGTTCGCAGGTCGCGGCGGACGCGGACGCGTCCGGGCTCAGCGCGCTGCCCCAGAGGGGGTAGGTGAGCGCGGTGGCGGAGGCGGCGACGCCGCCGGAGAGGAACATTCTGCGCGAAATCATGGGGCGACTCCGGGTGTGTGGGGGGCCGCGGACGGGGTGGTCGTGCGGGGGAGGTGGAACGGAGGCGTCCGCGGTGCGCACCACTCTCGCGACGGCCGGGACAGGCGTCAAGACTTGCGACTGAGAGCGCTCTCAAAAGAAAGAAGTCTTCACAACTCGACGCAGGTGGCCGGTATTTGGCGGGGCGGCAGTGATCCAGTCACGTTGTGGTGATCAGGAACTGAACACGAAGGGCGCGACGACCTGCGGACATGGACTTGGACTTACGCGGCGCGGTTGTTGGACTGGAGAGGCCCTCGGGGCCGTACGTCGTTGACGGTGTCACGACACGGCGACTACGCAGAGCACATGTCGCCAAGATTTACTTCGGTGGGCGCCGCAGCCGCCGCCTCAGCAGCCGTCCTGGCTCTGGTGGGGACCGCCCTGCCCGCCTCAGCCGCCGCCCCCGCCTCCGCCGCGGCCGAATCCGCCGCGTCGGCGGACGCAAGCGTCATCGGATCGGCGCAGCTCGCCGTCGCCGTCGCCGACGACTTCCCGCGCGTCCTCACGTACACCGACCGGGCCACCGGCGCTCAGCTGTCCGGCAGCACCCGCCCGGTCGGCGCCGTCACACTCAACGGCACCGCCCATCCGGTGCAGCTCAAGGGCGCCCCCGTGATCACCGCGTCGGCCGCCCGCTACACGCTCGTCTTCGCCGGTCTGCCCGGCGTGGAGATCGACGCCTCGCTCTCCGTCTCCGGACGCGCCACCACCTTCAAGGTGACCGCCGTCCGCGACACCGAGGCGTTCCGGGTCGGCACGATCGACATCCCCGGCCACGACCTCGTCTCCGTCGCGAGCACCGACACCGGAGCAGCGACTGCCTTCACCAAGCTCGACCCCGACTCGACGAGGACCGCCGACGTCTTCGCGAAGGTCACCGAGGCCACCAAGGCCGACGCGGCACCCGTGGGTGGCACCTACGCGCTTCTGAACACCGGTTCGCTCGCGGCCGCCGTCGAGTCCAACTCTTCGTACGACAAGCCGTCCGGCGCCACCGGCGGCGACGACGCCCGCTTCTGGCACCAGGCCCGCAAGGCCGACGACGGTTCCACCCGGGTCGGCGTCTGGTCCGGGCAGTGGACCTACCGCGGCGACGGTGCGCCGGAGCCGGAGAGCGGGGAGAACCTGCCCTGGGCGAAGGTCGTCGTCACGCCCGACGCCAACGGCGACAAGACCGTCGACTGGCAGGACGGCGCCGTCGCCTTCCGTTCCATCGGCGTGGTCGCGCCAGGTGGCAAGGACACCGCGGACCGGGTCATCACCCACATCCCGTTCAACTTCGCCAGCCAGGCCACCCACCCCTTCCTGCGCACGCTCGACGACGTCAAGCGGATCTCCCTCGCCACGGACGGCCTCGGCCAGCTCGCGCTGCTCAAGGGCTACGGCGCCGAGGGTCACGACTCGGCCCACCCCGACTACGGCGGCAACTACAACGAGCGCGCCGGCGGGCTGAAGGACCTCAACGAACTTCTGAAGGACGGCAAGAAGTGGGGCGCCACCTTCGGCGTCCACGTCAATGCCACCGAGTCCTACCCGGAGGCGAAGGCCTTCGACGAGGACCTCGTCGACAAGACGAAGCCGGGCTGGAACTGGCTCAACCAGAGCTACTACATCGACCAGCGCCGCGACATCAACAGCGGTGACCTGGCCAAGCGCTTCCAGCAGCTGCGCGACGAGACGAACAGCAACCTCAGCATGCTGTACATCGACGTCTACTACACGCACGGCTGGATCGCCGACAAGACCCTCCAGTACCTCAGGAAGCAGGGCTGGAACGTCTCCAGCGAATGGGCCGACAAATTCGAGCGCGCCTCGCTCTGGTCGCACTGGGCCAATGACCTCAACTACGGCGGCGCGACCAACAAGGGTCTCAACTCGCAGATCATCCGGTTCATCCGCAACGGCGAGAAGGACGTCTGGAACAACGACCCGGTGCTCGGCCAGAGCGCCATCGACGAGTTCGAGGGCTGGACGGGCGAGACCGACTGGAATGCCTTCTACGACAACATCTGGCAGCGCAACCTGCCCGCCAAGTACCTCCAGCAGCAGAAGATCACCCGCTGGGACGGCAACGACATCACCTTCACCGGCGGGGTGAGCGGCACGGTCGAGGACGGGAAGCGGACCTTCTACGACCACGGCCGCAAGGTGCTCAGCGGCACCGACTACCTGCTCCCGTGGGACGGCGGCAAGAAGCTGTACCACTACAGCAAGTCCGGCGGTACGAGCACCTGGACCGTTCCCTCCACGGGCGCCTACACGGTCTACGAGCTCACCGACAACGGCCGGGTCAAGACCGGCACCGTCCGTCCCGTCGACGGGAAGATCACGCTGACGGCCGAGGCCGGACAGCCGTACGTCCTCTACCCGGACAAGGCGCCGAAGGCCGCCGACGCGAAGTGGGGCGAGGGCACCCTCGTCGACGACCCCGGCTTCAACGACAGCCAGCTGTCCGCCTGGTCGAAGACCGGCACCGCCGCCCGCGACACGGACGACCGGGGCCGCAACAGCGCGAAGCTCTCCGGCACCGGCCCGGCCGCGCTCACCCAGACCATCGGCGGACTGAAGCCCGGCACCCGCTACACCGCCTCCGCCCTCATCGAGGTCCAGCCCGGGAAGACCCGGCACACCACCCTGTCGGCCGGCGGGAAGTCCGTCGCCGTGGACCGCTCCACCGCGAAGGACTACGTCGCCGCCTCCGACTGGCACGGCACGTACTTCCAGCGCGCGAAGGTGAACTTCACCGCCCCGGCCAACGGGCGCACCACCCTGCGCATCGAGGCCGCCGGCGGCAGCGCCGCGACCGTCCGCGCCGACGACGTACGCATCGTCGCGAACGCGCCCGCCACCAAGGCGAACACCGTCGTCCACGAGGACTTCGAGGACGTCGACCAGGGCTGGGGTCCCTTCCTCAAGGGTGACGCGGGCGGCTCCACCGACCCCCGCACCAGCATCTCCCAGCTGCACGCCCCGTACACCCAGGCCGGCTGGAACGGGAAGCTCATCGACGACGTGCTCGGCGGCAAGGAGTCCCTCAAGGCCCATGAGGAGAACACCGGACTCGTCTACCGGACCGCGCCCTGGACCGTCCCGATGACGGACGGCCGCCGCTACAAGGTCGAGTACGACTACCAGTCCAGCCACGCCGGTGCCTACGAATGGGTCGACGGCTACGACCGGATCACCGCGGACGGCGCACCCGACTCGGTCGAGACCCGGACCACGGCGATCGGCGCCCAGCACACCACCGCTCACTTCACCGAGACCGTCACGGCGGGATGCGGCGACACCTGGACCGGGCTGCGCAAGCGCGGCGACGCCCCCGAGGGCGCCGACTTCGTCCTCGACTCCTTCACCGTGACCGACCTCGGCGCGGCCCCCGCCGGAGAGCAGGCCGCCTGCGGCACGCTCAGCCTCGACCCGGCCGCCGAGACCCTGGAGCCGGGCACGGCCAACACCGTGAAGGCGAGCTTCACCAACTACGAGGCCACCGCGGCCACCGGTGTCTCCGTCGGCCTCACCCTCCCCGAGGGCTGGAAGGCCGAGCCCGCCGGAGCCGTCACCTTCGACTCCGTCGCGGCCGGTGCGAAGGCCACCGCGAGCTGGCAGGTCACCCCGCCGGTGGACGCCGAGTACCAGACGTACGCATTGAGTTCCGAGGCGGCGTACACGGTCGGCGGTGCGCGGCGGACGCTCGGCGCGCAGACGTCCGTACGGACCCTGCCGCCGCCGCCCACCACGGACAGCTGGGCCAGTGACCTCGACTGGACGGCCTCCGAGAACGGCTGGGGACCCGTCGAGCGCGACCTCTCCAACGGCGAGACCGGCGCGGGCGACGGCACCGCGCTGACCATCGGCGGCACGGTGTACGAGAAGGGGATCGGGAGCCACGCACCGGCGAAGGTCCGCTACTACCTGGGCGGCAAGTGCACCTCGTTCACCGCAGAGGTGGGCGTGGACGACGTGCAGAAGAGTGCGGGGAGCGTGCAGTTCTCGGTGACGGCCGACGGCACCGAGAAGGTGAAGTCGCCGGTCCTCAGGGCGGCCGACAGCGCCTGGTCGCTCACGGCGGATGTCACCGGCGCGAAGTACGTCGAGCTGATCGCCGGTGACGGCGGCGACGGCAACGGCAACGACCACGCCGACTGGGGCAGCGCCCGCTTCCACTGCGGCAGCTGAACGGCTCCATGAGGGGAAGGGGGCGGACCGCCATGGTCCGCCCCCTTCCCCGTCGTAGTAAGCGCGTGCTAGACCAACCACCGACCGGTCTAAACCACTTGCCCACCGGAGGTAGCCCCGTGTCACTCCTGCCCGCCTGGTCCCGCCGAACCTTCCTCGCCACCGGCAGCGCCACCGCACTCGGCCTGGCGCTCGCCCCGACGGCCCGCGCTGCGCAGGACGAGTTCGAGACGCTCCGGCTGCGCTGGAACGACCTCTCGCTCGGCACCGGCTACGACCCCGCCACCGAGCCCTACGCCTCCAAGCTGGCCGAGACCGGCGCGCTCGCCGCGGACTTCCGCTCGACGATGGCCCCGGTCGCCGACTCCCTCTGGGCCGGGCACACCTTCGACCCGCCGTCCGGCATCACCTGGAGCTACAGCCGGCTGTGGACGATGACCCAGGCGTACGCGCAGCAGGGCACCGGCCACACCGGCGACGAGGGCCTCCTCGCCGACGTCCTCCGCGGCCTCGACCACCTCTCCACGACGGTCTACAACCCGTCCACGGCCCGCTACGGGAACTGGTGGGAGTGGCAGATCGGCAGCCCCCGCCTGCTCATGGACATCGTCGCCGTCCTCCGCCCCCACCTCGGCGAGGAGCGCGTCGCGGCCGCCTGCGCCGCCGTCGACCACTTCATCCCCGACACCATGCTCACCGACTACAGCGGCACCTCGACCGGCGCCAACCGCGTCGACCTGTGCCGCTCCGTCGCCCTGCGCGGCATCCTCGGCCGGGACGCGACGAAGACCGCGCTCGCGCGCGACGCCCTGTCGCCCGTCTTCCCGTACGTGACGAAGGGCGACGGCCTCTACGCCGACGGCTCGTTCGTCCAGCACACCTGGGTCGCCTACTCGGGCACGTACGGCCAGGTCATGCTCGACGGTCTCGGCCGGCTCTTCGCCCTGCTGGCCGGATCCACCTGGGCGGTCACCGACCCCGGCCGGCAGATCATCCTCGACAGCGTCGAGCACGCCTACGCCCCGCTCATCCACGACGGTCTGATGATGGACAGCGTCAACGGCCGTGCCATCAGCCGCGGTCTCCTCAAGAGCGACGAACGCCGCATCATGCGCAGCGACCACTTCCACGGCCAGGGGCTGATCGCCGCCGTCGCGCTGCTCGCGGGCGGCGCCTCCGCCGCCGAACGCGACCGGTGGAACGGCATGGTGAAGGGCTGGATCGAACGGGACACCGTCAGCCCGGTCCTCGCCGCCCCGCAGTTCGGCGTCGCCGACCTGTCCCGGTTGCAGGCGGCGGCCGACGCCCCCGTGCCGGCCGCGCCCGAACCCGTCGGGCACACCCTGTTCGCCGCGATGGACCGGGCCGTCCACCGCCGCCCCGGCTGGGTCGCCAACCTCTCCATGTCATCGGAGCGGATCAGCGCGTACGAATGCGGCAACGGCGAGAACCCGCGCGGCTGGCACACCGGGGCCGGAATGCTCTACTGGTGGCAGGGACAGGACGGCGGCGGCCAGTACACCGACTGGTTCTGGCCCACCGTCGACTGGTACCGGCTGCCCGGCACCACCGTCTCCACCAAGCGCCTCGCCGACCGGGCCGGCGGCGAATGGGGCGAACCGCGCCCGGCCGTGCAGTGGGTCGGCGGCGCGCACGACGGCGAGTTCGCCGCGGTCGGACAGCATGTGAAGGGCCTCGGCTCCACCCTGGAGGCCCGCAAGTCCTGGTTCTGCGCGGCGGACGCGGTCATCTGCCTCGGCGCCGGCATCACCGCCGCCGACGGGGTCCCCGTCGAGACGGTCGTCGACAACCGCAACCTGGGCCCCGACGGCGGCCAGGCCCTCACGGTCGACGACCGCGCACGCCCACGCTGGGCCCATCTGGAGGGCCACGGCGGCTGGGTGCTGCCCGGCGGCGCCGCCCTGCGCACCCTGCGCGAGGCCAGGACCGGTGCCTGGTCCGACATCAACACCACCAGCTCCACCGAGCAGCAGACCCGCCACTGGCAGACCCTCTGGCTCGACCACGGAACCGACCCCGCCGACGCCACGTACCTCTACCTCCTGATGCCCGGCGCCTCCAGGCGCACCGTCGCCGCCCGCGCCGCCGACCGGCACTGGCTGACCGTGCTCGCCAACACGGCCGCCGTGCAGGGCGTCGCCGTGCGCTCCCTCGGGCTGACCGCCGCCAACTTCTGGCAGCCGGGAACCGCCGGACGGCTCTCCTCGACCGGGCCGGCCAGTGTCCTCGTACGCGAGGGCCGGAGCACCACGGCCGTCCGCGTCAGCGGGCCCGACCGGAGCGGCGCCCCGTTCGACGTGGTCTGGGACCGGCCGGTGCGCGAGGTCGTCTCGGCGGATCCGGGCATCGAGGTCCGCGCCACCGGCCGGCGGCTCGTGCTGGGCGTGGACCCGGGGACGGCGGGAGCCACCCTGCGGTGCGACGTCCGGTAACCCATTGGGGCCCGAGTGTGCGCGGAGTCTGGGAAGGGTGGCCGTTGCACGCGTACTCTCGGGCGGTATGGGGGAGTTGAGAGCGGACTGGCGGCTCCGGTTGCGCCGCGGTGGAGCGGACGGTCCGGTGTGCGGGGCCGGCGTGCTCCTCACCCAGGACCGGATGCTGACCTGCGCCCACGTCGTCGGTGAACCGGATGCCCGGATGTGGGTGGAGTTCGCCGAGAGCCCCGGCATTCCGCCGGTCGGCGCCCGGGTCGCCCCGGACGGCTGGCTGCCCGGACTCGACGGGGCCGACCGCGAGGACATCGCCGTGCTCGCCCTGGACAGCCCGCGCCCGCAGGCGGCGCCCGCACCGCTCGGCAGGCGGCTGGAGCGCGGCCGGGAGGTGTGGATCGGCGGCTACGCGCAGGCCTTCGACGACGGGATGTGGCTGAGCGGCCGGATCGGCGGACTGCACGGCGACTGGGTGCAGCTCGACGCCGGGACCGACGCGGAGGTCGTGCGCCCCGGGTTCAGCGGGGCCGCCGTCCAGACCCGGGGCGAGCGGCCGGGGACGGAGGAGGTCGTCGGCCTGGTCGTCAGCCGGCGAGGCGATCCGGATCTGGTGCCGCCCGTCGGGAACGACCTGGCGTTCTTGTACATGATCCCCGTCGACCGCGTCGCCGCGCTCGTGCCGCTGGTGGCCGAACTGAGCGGTCCGGACGGCTGGGACCGCGGGCTTGAGCGGCGGCTGCGGCACTGGTTCGCGGGCGGCGAGGAGCCCGCGGTGCGGTTCGGGGTCGTCGCACGCGGTACCGGCCGCGACCGCGCCCTCCAGCACCAGCTCCACCGGGCCCACCTCGTCTGCCGGGGCGGCGCCACCCGGCGCGAGCAACTCGCCGAGACCCTGGTCGCGCAACTGCGACCGCCCCGCCACCAGCGCAACGCCTACCGCGACTGGCTGTTGGAGGGCGGCAGGGCCCCGGACCGCTCGGACGGCGGCCGGCCCGCCGGATCGGGGCCCGTGCTCGCCGTGATCGGGCTGGACGAGGACCCCGACCCGGTCGCGCTCGTGTCACTCCTCGTACGCGTCAGGACGCTCGGATTCCGCCTGCTCGTCATCTTCCGCCGCTCCGACGGTGCCGGACTGGCCGAAGTGGCGGAGCAATTGCTGCTGCCCGCCCTGGAGGAGCGTGCCGAAGTGCTCGTGCGCCGGGTCGAGCACATCGAGCGGGAGTGGGCCGCGCTGCGGGGCATGGTGGAATCGGCCTCCCTGGTACCGCGCCCCGCGGTCGACGCGGCGACCCGCCGCCACCGGCTGCGGGAACTGGGGCTGCTGGCCGATCCGCAGGACCGGCTCACGGAACTGAAGCAGCTGTTACGGGAGTTACGTGACGACCTCGACCGGTCGCACGGACCCGGGCAGCCGGATCAACCCGCGCGGCCCGGTCTGCCCGGCCAACGGCCCGGACGCGGACCGGCGGAGCGCCGATGAGGATTCCGTGCCCGCACCGCCGCTTCACCGGTGCGCCCTGCGGCGGGGCGGTCCGGTCGACCGGCTACTGCGACACCTGCGGCCGCGAGGAGAGCGCCCCCGGACTGCCGCCGCTGCCCAGCGCCCCCGAGCGGCACGGCCCCGCCGGACTGCTCGAACTCCCGCTGCTGGACCCCGGCAGCCCCACCGAGCGTCTCGCCGCCGCCGAACAGCCGGTCCGCATCGTGATGACGTGCTCGGCCGAGGCCTGCCGTACCCCGCTCGTCCCGCCGCACACGGCGGCCCCGCCACCGGACGAGGGGTACTGCCCGCAGTGCGGCGCCCCGTACTCCTACCGTCCCGAGCTGACGAAGGACGGGCCACCGCTCCAGGACCAGTACCGCATCCGCGGCCCCATCGCGCACGGCGGCCAGGGCTGGGTCTATCTGGCGGAGGACACCCACCTGGAGGACTTCGTCGCGGTCAAGGGCCTCCTCAACCGGTACGCGGAACGCGGCGCCGCCCAGGCTGGTGAGGAGCGCCGCAGCCTGGTCGCCATCCGGCACGAACGCATCGTCCAGATCCGTGACTTCGTCAGCACCCGCAACGCGGACGGCACCGTGTCGGGCGGTTACATCGTGATGGAGGACGTCGGCGACCGGACCCTGACGGCCGTCGTCGAGTCGACCCGTCAGGGCGCCTTCGTCCTCGACATCGAGCACGTCATCACCTACGGCTGCCAGATCCTGGAGGCGCTCGCCCATCTGCACGGCATGGGCTTCCTGTACGGGGACATGAAACCGTCCAACGTCATCCACCACCTCGACGGGATCAAGGTCATCGACCTCGGCGGCGTCCGCAAGGCGGGGGCCGTCGACCCGCCGCCCGTCATCACCCCGTGGTTCGCCGCACCCGAGACGGACGGCACGGGCCCCCTCACCGTCGCCCACGACGTGCACACGGTCGGGGTCACCCTGGCCGAACTGGCGAGCTGGGCCGTCGGCGACGACGTGCCGGGGCTCGGCATCAGCTCGTTCCGGCTGGCCGTGGAACGGGCCACGGCCCACGACCCCGAGCGCAGGTTCGGCTCCGCCGAGGACATGGCGGGCCAGCTGCGCGGGGTGCTGCGCGAGATCCGGGCCCTGCGCGGCAAGCGCGACCAGCCCGAGCCCTCCGCGTACTTCACCCCGTCCACCGAACTTCTCGGTTCGCGCCTGGGCTCGGTACCCGACTACGCGCACTGGCTCCGCCGCCCGCTGTACGACCGCCGGGAGACACCCCGGGCGCCCGTGCTCGACTCCGGGCTGCCCACCCCGACCGAGATCGCCCGCAGGCTGCCCGTGCCCCGGCCCTATCCGCGGGACCCGCAGGCCGCCCGGTTCGGGGTCAGCAGCTACGACCCGGGACAGCCGCTGCCCCAGCCGGAACAGGGGGAGCGGTCGGTGGAGATCTGCCTGCACAACGCCCGGCTGCTGCTCGGCCAGGACGGCGACGAGGCGCTGGTCGCGGCCCGCGAGCAGGTCCAGGCCGCCGCCGCGATACCGGGCCCGGGGCCCGTCCGCCAGTGGCGGCTCAGCTGGCACTGGGGCCTCGTCGCGCTGCGCAGCGCCGATGTGCTGGACGACCGGCAGTCCATGCTCGAAGCGGCCCTGGAGCACTTCTCCGCCGTGCACCGGGCCCTGCCGGGCGAGTACGCGGCCAAGCTGGCGCTGGCATACAGCGCGGAACAGCTCGGCGAGGGCCGGCCGGCCGGGGCGGGTCCCTCGGCGTACGAACTCTTCCGGGCCGTGCACGCCCGCAACCCCTCGCACGTCGGCGCGGCCCTGGGCCTGGCCAGGATCGCTCTGGCGCGCGGCGACCGGGCCGCGGCGACCGAGGTCCTGGACCTGGTGCCGGACGAGTCGCGGGACCACGCCGTCGCCCGGATCGCCGCTCTCCGCATCAGGGCGGCCCGGCTCGCGACGGGGGACCGGCCGCTGCCCGGGGAGGCGGAGATCGACGCCTGCCTGGCCGCCCTCGCGCCGGAACCGGGCACGCCGTCCCCGGTGGTCACGGGCGACGAGGCGGCCTGGCTGCTGCGGACCGAGCTGTACGAGTGGAAGCTCGACGCCGTCCGCGCCGCGGGCCGGGCCCCGCGCCCCAGGGGCGGCCTGCTGCGGATCGGGCTGCCGCCCCCGGCCGTGCCCGGGGAGCGGGCGGTGCGGGAGGACCTGGAGCAGTGCTACCGCTGGCTGGCCCGGCAGCGGCAGGCACCGGCCGAGTACGAGCGGCTGATCGACCTTTCGCACGCGGTCCGGCCGCAGACCCGCTTCTGACCCCGTTTCCCGTGGACCGCTCATGACCGCCGCACCTTCGTCCCGTAACTCCTGGAGGCAGTCCCATGGGCGCTGACGCCCCCTCGTCCGGGCTGGAGTTCAAGGTGTCCCTGGACGTCCGGCGCGACCAGCAGCCGCACCACGACTCGCGGATCGACGCCCATCTGCGGGTCAAGGCCGCCGGCATCGGTCCCCGCGACCAGGTGCCCGCCGTCGAACTCGCCGTCGTCATCGCGCTGGACGTCGCCGCCGGGCGCCGGGAGTCCGCGGCGGCCGCCCTCGCCGCCACGCTGCGCGCCCTGCCCGACGGGGTCTCCTTCGCCGTCCTGGGAGGCGCCGACGAGCGCGGCGAGCCGTCCCGCTGCTACCCGCTGCGCGGCCGGTGGGCGCTGGCCGACACGATGGAGAAGCGCCGCGCCGCGTTCAGCGCGGGCCGGATCGTCCCGGCGGCGGCCGACCGGCCGCCGCCCGGCTACCCGGCCTGGCTCGCCGCCGTCCGCGCACTGTTCTCCGAACGCCCGCTGCCACTGCGCCACCTGCTGCTGATCACCGACGGCAGCGGCCGGGACCCGGCGGACGAGGCCGGGCCGGACGGGGACGGGGGCGCGCTCCGGAACGAACTCGCCTCCTGCGACGGTGCGTTCACCGCGGACGTGCTGGCGGTCGGCGGCGACTGGGACCCCGCGCCGCTGCTCGCCGTCGTCGAGCGCCTGCACGGCACCGCCGAGCACGCCCCCGACCGGTTCGGCTCCGCGGCCACCGGGGCGCTGCGACGGCTGCGCCGGGTCCGCAGCCCGGAACTGCCCGTCGTCGTGACCGCGCGCCCGGCGGTGCACGCGGTCGAACTGACCGAGACGGCCCCCCGCCAGCAACGCCTCACACCCGCCACGGGGCAGGAGGAGCCGCACCGGGTCCGCTTCCCCACCCACCAGTGGGAGCCCGGCACCCGCGACTACCTCCTCACCGTGCACGCCGACGCGAGCACCGACCCGCTCGGCGTGCTGCTGCAACTGGCCACCGTCTCCGTCGGGGACGCCACCGCCCCGCTGCTGGTCCGCTGGCTGCCGCCCGGAGTCGCCGTGGGCGCGGGGGCCACCGGCGCCGGGGGCGGCACGCTCCAGGCGATGAACGCCGCCACCCAGATGCGGACCGCCCTCAACCACGGATACGCCGCTCTCGAGGCGTTGAGCCGCGACGAGGCGGAGCAGCAGTTCGGCCTCGCGGTCCGGCTCGCCACCGAGATCGGCGCCGACTGGGTCCTCCAGGACGTGCGCCAGGTGGCCGACATCCTCGACGGCCCGCGCGGAGTGGTCCGGGTCGGTCCGACCGTCGACCGCCGCACCGTTCGCCGGGGACAACTGCACGTCGCCTCGGGCCACGGGCTGGAACTGCCCGGCCGCACCACGGGCAAGCCGGTGAAGTGCCCGCACTGCCGTCATCTCGCCGGACCCCGCGCCCGGTTCTGCATCGCCTGCGGAAGGAGCCTGTGATGCCCTCGCCGACCCGGTGGACACGCGCCTTCCGGACCCGCCGCCGCACCCGGTCGCGCACCAGGCGCCTGCTGGAGCGGTACCTGGCCGTGATGGTGGTGACCGCGCTCGTCTCGGGCATCGCCCTGCTCGTCTCCTACTGGGAGGTGCAGAACTCCGCCGGCGAGATGCGCACCCGCGGCGCCCCCGCCGTCCAGGGCGTCGCAGCCACCCAGCTCGCCCTGCTGCGCGCCCACCAGGAGGCGGAGAGCTCGCGCGAGAACGGGATCGACGAGGTGGTCGGCGCCGGAGCGCGGTACGAGAACCAGCTGGCGGCCGCCGATCAGGGTCTGTCCCGGCTCTCCGACGTACAGATCGACGGGGAACGCGGCCGCGGCGTGCTCGACACGGTCAACGGCGTGCTGACCTCGTACAGCAGCTCCATCACGCCCGGCGCCGTCAAGTACGTGCACGACGACCTGATGCAACGGCAGAAGTTCGGGGAGGCCAGAACGGTCCTCGACCGGCCGGGCACCGGGATCGTGCCACGACTCGATGTCCTCCAGGACCACCAGATGCGGCGCATGGACCGGGTCAGCTCCCTGGGCACCCTCCAGCAGACCGGCTGGGCGGTCGCCGAGCTCGGCCTGCTGGTCCTCGCCCTGACCTGCGTCGGCGCCCTGTGGGTGCTGCGTACCCGATGCGGCCGCAGCCAGGACCCCTGGCTGCTCGCGGCACTGCTGGTGACCGTCACGCTCGCCGTCGTCCCGCTGTGGGCCACCGTCCGCACCCAGGAACGGCTGGACACCGCCCGCCACCGGCTGGTCGCGATCGAGCAACGGGCCCACGACCACACGGATCTGGCCGCCTCCCAGACGTACGTCACCGACCACTCCACCGCCCTGCGCGGCCGGCTCGCCGCCCGGAGCTGGCAGAGCTGGACGTACTACGGGGCGCTGGGCGGTGCCGCGCTGATCGTCCTGCTGCCGGCGGCAGGCATCTGCCGGCGTCTCAACGCCGACTACTGGAGGGCCGAATGAGCCGGCACACCCGCGCGCTCCTGCTCGTCCTGGCCCTGTTCATGACCGCGGCCGGCTGCGGACTCGCCGCACCCGGCGGCAGCGACGAGGAACCGAAGGTGACGATCCTCGGCCCGTGGACCGACGATCAGGAGCAGCGGTTCAAGGACGTCCTGGACGGGTTCGACATCCCGTACACCTACCAGGGCACCGCCGCGACCCGCGAGGTCCTGCTCGCCGAGGTCCAGGCCGGTGACCCGCCCGACATCGCGATCCTGCCGGGCGTCGGAGAACTCGTCGAATACGCGCACGAGCGCCGGCTGCGCTCCCTGGAAGGGCTGTACGACCCCGAGGAGTACGGCAACCCGTGGCGGCCCGAGGCGCAGGGCGTCGACGGCGATCTGTGGGTACCGCTCAAGGCCGACCTCAAGTCCATCGTCTGGTACCGCGACGGCGCGGCCCCGGGCCGCAGCCCGGCACCGCTGGCCTCGTGGTGCATCGGCATGGGCGACGACGGCGCGTCCGGCTGGCCCGGCAGCGACTGGATCGAGGACCTCATCCTCCAGCGCGCGGGCCCGGTCCTCTACGCGCGCTGGGCCACCGGGGACCTGGACTGGACCGACGACCGTGTGGTCGCCGCCTGGACCACCTGGGCCGGGATGCTCGCCCAGGACCCGGACCGGGCCGGCGACATGCTGCTGGCCGACCACCGCGGACGGGCCGGGAGCCACGGACTCCTCTTCGGTGGCGGCTGCGAACTGGAGCACCAGGGCTCCTTCGCCCGCGCCTTCTACGGGGACCGCGGCGGCCGCGCGGCCTTCGGGGACTCGGCGCCGCTGCTGCCCGGCGGCCCGTATACGGTGAAGGCCCATGAGGTGTCGGCCGACTTCGCGGCGCTCTTCGGCCGGAGCGGCCGGGCCCGCGAGATGATCCGGCGGCTCGCCTCCCGGGAGGCCCAGGAGGAGTGGGGCCGCACGGGCGGGGTGTTCTCGGCCAACGCCGCGGTCCCGCCCAAGACGGGTACGGTCGACCGGCAGGTGAGCCGGCGCTTCACGGACCAGCGGGTGCCGCTCTGCCTGGACGCGTCGGACGTCATGCCGGCGGCGGTGCGGGACGCGTTCTACGAGGCCGTGCTGCTCACGATGGCGCACCCCGCGGAACCGGTACGGTCGAGGCTGGCGGACATCCAGAAGGTCCAGGACGCCCAGCCCCCGGACACCCCCCGGCTGACCGGGGTGTGCGGCAGACCACAGTGAACCTTTGTGGAACATCCACAAACGAGGACGGGTACGGGCTGGTACTTCGCCTGCATGGCCCAAGGCTTCTGTCAGGCTCCACCAGGAAACCGGGCAGGAGACTGTACGGAGTCGACGGCAGGGTTTTCCGGCTCGGGTTCGTAGGGTCGGTACATGACCGTTGTGGACGAAACCCAGGGCGAGCCGAGCGATACCCGTGGCCGTGTGGCGGAACTGCTGGCACTGCGCGAGCAGGCCCGGCGCGGACCGAGTGACCGGGCGACCGAGGCACAGCACGCCAAGGGCAAGCTGACCGCGCGCGAGCGCATCGAGCTGCTCGTGGACCCGGGTTCGTTCAAGGAGGTCGAGCAGCTGCGCCGGCACCGGGCGACCGGTTTCGGCCTGGAGGAGAAGAAGCCCTACACCGACGGGGTCATCACCGGCTGGGGCACGGTCGACGGCCGCACGGTCTTCGTCTACGCACACGACTTCCGGATCTTCGGCGGCGCGCTGGGCGAGGCCCACGCCACGAAGATCCACAAGATCATGGACATGGCCATCTCGGCCGGTGCCCCGCTGGTCTCGCTCAACGACGGCGCCGGCGCCCGTATCCAGGAGGGCGTCTCCGCCCTCGCCGGTTACGGCGGCATCTTCCAGCGCAACACCCGGGCCTCCGGGGTCATCCCGCAGATCAGCGTGATGCTCGGCCCGTGCGCGGGCGGCGCGGCCTACAGCCCCGCCCTCACGGACTTCGTCTTCATGGTCCGTGAGACCTCGCAGATGTTCATCACCGGACCGGACGTCGTCAAGGCGGTCACCGGCGAGGAGATCACGCAGAACGGCCTCGGAGGCGCCGATGTGCACGCCGAGACCTCGGGCGTCGCGCACTTCGCGTACGACGACGAGGAGACCTGCATCGCCGAGGTCCGCTACCTGATCGGGATGCTGCCCTCGAACAACCGGGAGAACCCGCCCACCGTGGCGAGCGACGACCCGGCGGACCGGCGCGGCGACGTCCTGCTGGACCTGGTCCCGGCCGACGGCAACCGCCCGTACGACATGCACAAGGTCATCGAGGAGCTCGTCGACGACGGCGACTACCTGGAGATCCACGAGCGCTGGGCCCGCAACATCATCTGTGCGCTGGCCCGTCTGGACGGCTCCGTCGTCGGCATCGTCGCCAACCAGCCGCAGGCCCTGGCCGGTGTCCTGGACATCGAGGCGAGCGAGAAGGCCGCCCGCTTCGTCCAGATGTGCGATGCTTTCAACATCCCCATCGTCACTCTTCTGGACGTACCCGGCTTCCTGCCCGGCGTCGATCAGGAGCACGGTGGAATCATCCGGCACGGCGCGAAGCTGCTGTACGCCTACTGCAACGCGACGGTGCCGAGGATCTCGCTGATCCTGCGCAAGGCCTACGGCGGTGCGTACATCGTCATGGACAGCCAGTCCATCGGTGCGGACCTCACCTACGCCTGGCCGACCAACGAGATCGCGGTGATGGGCGCCGAAGGTGCCGCCAACGTCATCTTCCGCAGGCAGATCGCCGACGCCGAGGACCCGGAGGCCATGCGGACCCGCATGGTCAAGGAGTACAAGGCCGAACTGATGCACCCGTACTACGCCGCCGAGCGCGGCCTGGTCGACGACGTCATCGACCCTGCCGAGACCCGCGAGGTCCTGATCGCCTCGCTGGCGATGCTCCGCTCCAAGCACGCCGACCTGCCGTCCCGCAAGCACGGCAACCCCCCGCAGTAGTCCGCGGCCCGGCAGCAACCCTGCAAGGCCCCCGCGAAGACCTGCCGAACAGACGGAGAGACACACATGAGCACAGCCACCGAGTCCGTGCTGCGCGTCGAGAAGGGTCTGGCCGACCCCGAGGAGCTGGCCGCCATAACGGCGGTCCTGCTCGCCCGCGCCGCCTCCCAGCCCGCCGACGCCCCCGCCCTCCTCGGCCGCAACACCGCGGGCTGGCGCCGCCTGGAGCGCACCCCGGGCTTCCGCGCCCCGCACAGCTGGCAGGGCTGACACTTCGAGCACCATCCTGATGCGGCCACACCGACCCGGTGCGGCCGCATCAGCCGTTCCCGGCCCCATCAAGCCCGTGCCGCCGCATCGCCCCCGGCCGGGCCCCGTCAAGCCCGTCGAGGCGCACCACACGAAAGGCCCCGCACTCCCACTCAGGGAGCACGGGGCTCACGTAATTCCGGGCCCGAAAGGGCTCGAGGGCCTACCGCAGGCGCGCCATCAGCGCATGCTCCACCAGAGTGATCAGCGCACTCTTGGCATCGGCGCGATGCCGCGCATCCGTCGTGAGAATCGGGGTGTCGGGTCCGATCTGAAGTGCTTCGCGGACCTCGTCGGGGGTGTAGGGCTGGTGTCCGTCGAAGCCGTTGAGGGCGATGACGAACGGCAGCCCGCTGTTCTCGAAGTAGTCGACCGCGGGGAAGCAGTCGGCGAGGCGGCGGGTGTCGACCAGCACGACCGCGCCGATGGCGCCGCGTACGAGGTCGTCCCACATGAACCAGAAGCGGTCCTGTCCGGGGGTACCGAAGAGGTACAGGATCAGGTCCTGGTCCAGGGTGATGCGGCCGAAGTCCATGGCCACCGTCGTGGTGGTCTTGTCCCCGGTGTGGGTCAAGTCGTCGATGCCCGCCGAGGCGGACGTCATCACGGCTTCGGTGCGCAGCGGATTGATCTCCGAAACGGCACCGACAAACGTGGTCTTACCCACGCCGAAGCCCCCTGCCACCACGATTTTCGCCGAGGTAGTGGAGCGGGCCGCTCCGCCGCTAGAGCTTGCGAAGTCCACTGAGCACCCTTTCGAGCAGTGTCACATCTGGCTGGCCGCCGGCGGACTCGTCGCCGCCGGGCTGGTGGATAGCGACGAGTCCGGCCTCAGCCAGGTCGGCTACGAGGATCCGGGCAACGCCGAGGGGGATCGAGAGCAAGGCCGAGATCTCGGCCACCGACTTGATCTCGACGCACAGCCGGCAGATCCGCTGGTGCTCGGGCAATTGCCCTTGCAGCCGGGACGGATCAGCCGTCGTACTGACCAACGCCTCAATGGCGAGTTGGTAGCGCGGTCGGGTCCGTCCACCTGTCATGGCGTACGGACGAACGAGCGGATTGTGCGCCGCGGGCGCCGCCGGCTCGGGGGCCCGCCGCGGCTGCACCGGCTGAATACGGGGCTGTTGCGGGGAGTCGTACCGGTGCGGGCGCTGCGGCCGGTGGGGCTGCTGCGGCTGCTGCGGCCAGTCCGAGCCCTGGACGTGCTGGGGCTGCTGCGGCTGCCGGTATGGCTGATAAGGCTGCTGCGCGCCCTGTCTGCCGGGTGTGGAGGGGAAGTCGAAACCATTGTCCCCGTGCTCACCCGGAGTTCGCTGACCACCGTTGAACTGGTGCCCGCCTGGGGGTGTACCCACGATTCCTCCTCCGCCTGCCGGTCCCGATCCCAGTGGGTCCGCGCCACCGCACCCTATGGCGCGGTGACGCGAAACGCACTGTCTGTCTATTAGTTAAGAAGACTTCCCTGAAGCTCGGCACGGAGGTCCGGAGTGAGGACACTGCCCGCGCGGTCGACAAGAAGGGCCATTTCGTACCCAACCAGACCGATATCGGCGTCCGGGTGTGCGAGTACGGCCAACGAAGATCCATCGGAAACGGACATGATGAAGAGGAATCCTCGCTCCATCTCCACAACTGTCTGATTCACGGCGCCGCCCTCGAAGATCCGGGAGGCACCTGCGGTCAGCGAGGTCAGACCGGAGGCGACAGCCGCCAACTGGTCCGCACGGTCGCGCGGGAATCCCTCGGACATCGCCAGCAGGAGTCCGTCGGCGGAGACCACCACCGTGTGGGACACCCCGGGGGTGTTGTCCACGAAGTTGGTGATCAACCAGTTCAGATTCTGCGCCGCCTGGCTCATCGGGCTCACACTAACGCTCCTGGTTGTAGGTATTACTGGTGTCCGAACCCGCGTTACGTCCCCGCAGCACGCCACGTCGCAGGTTGCTCAACCTGCCACGCACGTCCTCCGGGGCGCGGGAGACCTGGGGGCCGCCCTGCTGGGTCTGTTCGGCCGTGCCCTCGACCAGGTTGGCCTTGGGTACGCGCCGGGGAAGACCGGAGGGGGTGACCCCGCCCGCCTTCGGCTCCTTGAGCTTCTCGGCCCGCTCCCAGCGCTCGTCGTTCGCCGAGCGCCAGTCCTCGGGACCGGTCTCGTCCGCTTGCGCGGGCGACGGCTGCCGCTGCGGCAGTTCCTGCTGCTGCTGCGCCGACTGCTGCTCGGCGACGGGCTGCTCGTTGCCACGGCCGCTGGGCTGCCAGTGCTGCTGGCCGCCGCGGCGCGGCAGACCGGCATCGGTCAGCTCGTGGCCGACGTTCGGGACGGGGCCCGAACGGTCGAAGCCTACGCGTTCCTGCGAAGGCGCGGGAGTGATCGGACGAGACTCGGGCCCGTCCTGCGTCACCGGCGCGAACGCGCCCTGGTACGTGCTCTGATCAGCCCACTCTTCCTGCTGGGGCTGAGCGGCGTACTGCCCGTCATAGGCCTGCGCGGGTGCCTGGGGGGCCGCGTACTGCGTCTCCTGGTAGCCGTCCTGGCCGCCGCCGTATCCGGGCTGCTCGGCATAGCCGGTGTCACCCCGGTACGGGTCGTAGCCGCCTTCGTACGAGGGCTGCTCGTACTGCTGCTGCTCCTGCTGTCCGCCGGCCTGCGGCTCCTGTGCGTACGGGTCCGGGGCGTAGGCGGCCTCGCCGTACGGGGCCTCGGCGTACTGCTGCTGCGGCTCCTCCTGCTGCGGGAACGGCGGGCGCTCACCGCCGGTCTGCGCCTCCAGCGCCGCCCGGCGCTCCTCACGCATCAGCGAGCGGCCCACCGGGTCGAGCTGGGGGGAGTCCGCGGACGGCTCCTCGTAGCGCGAGTCGTCGAAGCCGAGCTCGGCCGCCGTACGCATCTGGGGCTGCAGCGGGGCCGCGTCGAACGCCTGCTGCTGCGGAATGATCGAGGAGACGGTGAAGTCGTCCTGCGCGGGGGCTCCGTCGCCGCCACCACCGTGGGTGATCGCGTCCGGCAGCATGACCAGCGAGGTGGTCCCGGCCTGCTCGCCCGACGGGCGCAGCTGGACCCGGATGCCGTGCCGGTCGGCGAGGCGGCCGACCACGAACAGGCCCATGCGCTGCGAGACCGCGGCGTCCACCGTCGGCGGGTTGGCCAGCTTGTGGTTGATGTCGGCGAAGTCCTCGGCGGTGAGGCCGATGCCCTTGTCGTGGATCTCGATCATCACGCGGCTGTCGGGCAGCCGGGTCGCGGTGACCCGCACCTTGGTCTGCGGCGAGGAGAACGTGGTGGCGTTCTCCAGCAGCTCGGCCAGCAGGTGCACGAGGTCGGTGACGGACTGGCCGTGGATCTCGGTCTCCGGCACCCCGGAGAGCTCGATGCGCTCGTAGGACTCCACCTCGGAGGAGGCGGCCCGCAGGACGTCCACCAGCGGAACCGGCTGGTTCCAGCGGCGGCCGGGCTCCTCGCCGGCGAGGACCAGGAGGTTCTCGCCGTTGCGGCGCATACGGGTCGCCAGGTGGTCCAGCCGGAAGAGGCTCTCCAGCTGGTCCGGGTCGGCCTCGTTGTTCTCCAGGTCGGTGATGAGGGTCAGCTGGCCCTCGATGAGCGACTGGTTGCGGCGCGAGAGGTTGGTGAAGATCGCGTTGACGTTGCCCCGCAGCATGGCCTGCTCGGCCGCGAGACGGACCGCCTCGCGGTGCACCTGGTCGAAGGCGCGGGCGACCTCGCCGATCTCGTCCTGGGTGTTGATCGGGATCGGCTGGACACGGGTGTCCACCCGGCCCGGGTCGGTGCGGGAGAGCTGGTCGACGAGCGAGGGCAGCCGCTGCTCGGCGATGGAGAAGGCGGCCGTACGCAGCCGGCGCATCGAGCGGCTCATCTGGCGGGCCATGAGCCCGGCCAGGAGGAAGGCCGCCAGCAGGGCGATGATCACGATCGCGGCGTTGACGATGGCGTCGGTCCGGGCGCTGGAGGAGATCTCCGCGGCCTCGGTCACCGCCTTGTCGACGAGCTCGTCCTCGACCGTGGTGTAGCCGTCGAACTTTGCGGTGGCGGCGGCCATCCAGGTCTCGGGGGTGATCCCCTTCGCCTTGAGGTCCTTGGGGTCCCTGCCCTGCCCGATCTCCTGGGCCATGCCGTCGTAGACGGAGCCGTCGATGGTGGGCGGCGCCACGAACGGGACACCTGCCGCGTCGGCCTGCTCCTTCGCGGTCTTGAGCTTGGCGGCGCCCTCGGCGGCCTTGCCGGCCATCACAGTCTTCAGCCGGGCGGCGTCGGCCTCCGTACCACCGGAGACGAATTCGCCGAGGGCGATCTGCTCCAGGTAGTTGTACGAGCCGAATGCCTTGACCTGGTCGTTGAACTTGCCGCTCTCCCGGCTGGGCCGCACCAGAAGGTGCATGCCGATGGAGCGCTGAAGCGATTCTGCAGCCTTGGCCAGCTCGATCGCGTAGACGGTACGGCCGTAACTGGTGATGTTTCCGGTGCCGAGGCCCAGCTCGTTGCAGAACTCCATCAGGGAGTGCTGGACCTGGGTGTAACCCTCTTCGGTCTTCACCGGGTCCATGGCGGCGGTGTAGGCGGCCTTGCGCAGCTCCGGGAGCTTGGGCTCCTCCAGCTTGAACAGCTTGAGGCGGCGCTCCAGACCCTGCTTCCCGGGCATGTTCTCCACGGCCGCGTCGAACTTCTGAGCGGCTGCGTCGGTGGTGGCCCGGGCCTGGGTGACGACCTCCGAGTCGCGCTTGTTGGACAGCAGCGGCTGAGCGGTGAGGTCACGCTCGTTGAGCAGTGCCTGCCCGTACTCGGCGGATGCGCGCACGATCAGCGCGGTCTTCTCGGCGTCCTGGGCCTCCTGCCAGGTGTCGAGCGAACCCTTCACCTGGAAGCCGCCCATGATCAGGCCGACCAGGACCGGGATCAGGAGGATCGCGTTCAGCCGGGTGGGCACCCGCCAGTTGCGCGGGGACAGCCGACTGGTGCTGCCACCGGCCGGTATCCCTTCGGACACATCGGCGGACGGCGCCACGCTGCGCGACGGCGGGGTGAAGTTGCCCCGCTCAGCCTGCGCCATTGCGCCCTCGTTGTTACGCCTCACTCGACCAACAACCTCTCGGCGTCGGCACCTACGTTGTGCCGTGTTCGTTCAGGGCCGTACTACTCGGGAGTTCGTCGAATTGCAGCACGGCTACCGGCCGCGTTCCAAACAGTCGGAATGTGCGATTCCGAGTGGCCCACGCCTCAGATAAAACGGGCATAAAGAACGAGCCCCGCCAAAAGGCGGGGCTCATGTGAGCACAGCGATACCGCTCGTGCGCATCGGGTACTGACCGTGGGGTAATTCTCTTTCGAAACGTTATGAACACGGGGGCGGATCGTGTCAAAGGACACAGCCCACCCCCGTGTGACTACGGCAATTGTCGTACGGCAATACCGACTTGTGCCTACTTGAGCCGCGCCATCAAAGCGTGCTCCACCAGCGTGATCAGACCGCTCTTTGCGTCACCGCGGTGCCGCGCGTCGGTCGTGATGATCGGGGTGTCGGGTCCGATCTGAAGTGCTTCGCGGACCTCGTCGGGGGTGTAGGGCTGGTGTCCGTCGAAGCCGTTGAGGGCGATGACGAACGGCAGCCCGCTGTTCTCGAAGTAGTCGACCGCGGGGAAGCAGTCGGCGAGGCGGCGGGTGTCGACGAGGACGACGGCGCCGATGGCGCCGCGTACCAGGTCGTCCCACATGAACCAGAAGCGGTCCTGTCCGGGGGTACCGAAGAGGTACAGGATCAGGTCCTGGTCCAGGGTGATGCGGCCGAAGTCCATGGCCACCGTCGTGGTGGTCTTGCCGCCGGTGTGGGTCAAGTCGTCGATGCCCGCCGAGGCGGACGTCATCACGGCTTCGGTGCGCAGCGGATTGATCTCCGAAACGGCACCGACGAACGTGGTCTTGCCCACGCCGAATCCACCCGCCACCACGATCTTCGCCGAGGTGGTGGCCCGGGCTGCACCGCCACTAGAGCTTGCGAAGTCCACTGAGCACCCTTTCGAGCAGTGTCACATCCGGCGCGCCGCCGGCCTCTCCGTTGCCCGGCTGGTGGATGGCCACCATGCCGGCTTCCGCCAGGTCCGCGACGAGGATCCGGGCCACACCGAGCGGCATCGACAGCAGGGCCGACACCTCGGCGACCGACTTGACCTCGCGGCACAGGTGGCAGATCCGCTGGTGCTCGGGGAGCAGCGTCCCCAGATGCGCCGGGTCGGCCGTGGTGCTGACCAGCGCCTCTATCGCTAGCTGGTAGCGCGGTCGGGTCCGTCCGCCGGTCATGGCGTACGGACGGACCAGCGGCTGGTCGCCTTCACCTTCGTACGACGCGCGGTTCAACGCGCCGTACGGATCGGGTGAGGCGGGTGGCGGGGTCATGAATCCTCCGGGCGTGACAGCAGGGTGTCGGCTTGCCGTCTGAAGGGGCCGGTGGGGGGCTGTAAGCGGCCGGACGGGCGAGTGATAAGTGCGGTACCTGGGCTAATCGTCTGTGTCACCGATTCACGGCCGCCTAGTGGAGCAGGCTGCCCTGCAGCTCGGCACGGAGGTCCGGAGTCAGGACAGTGCCCGCCCGGTCCACCAGCAGAGCCATTTCGTAGCCGACCAGACCGATGTCGGCGTCCGGATGGGCCAGCACGGCCAGTGAGGAGCCGTCCGAGATGGACATCAGGAAGAGGAACCCGCGTTCCATCTCCACCACGGTCTGGCTGACGGCGCCGCCCTCGAAGATCCGGGAGGCACCCGCGGTCAGCGAGGTCAGACCGGAGGCGACAGCCGCCAGCTGGTCGGCGCGGTCGCGCGGGAAACCTTCGGACATCGCCAGCAGCAGGCCGTCTGCGGAGACCACCACCGTGTGCGACACCCCGGGGGTGTTGTCCACGAAGTTGGTGATCAACCAGTTCAGATTCTGCGCGGCCTGACTCATCGGGCTCAACTAACGCTCCTGCTGGTGAGTGGGGCCGAGTGGGAAACTGCCGGTCGACGGGCCGTTGTTGGCCTGACGTCCCTGCTGGATGCCCCGGCGGAGATTGGTCAGCCGCCCGCGCACATCATCGGGCGCACGCGACACCTGGGGACCGGACTGATGGTTCTGCTGCTGGGCGGTACCCGGCACCAGATTGGCACGCGGGACCCGGCGAGGCAGACCGGATGTAGTAATTCCGCCTGCTGCGGGCTTCTTCACCCGCTCCGCCTGCCGGACGAGTTCGTCGTTCGGCGAGGCACGCCAGGAGCTTGTGGGGCCCGTCTCACCGGCATCACGACGCGGTGCGGCGGGAGCGGGACGCTCCTCGGCGGGCTGCTGGGGGAAACCGGGAGCCTGCGGCGCGGCGGGCGGCTGCTGGCCACCCTGCTGCGGACCGTGGAACCAGTTGGTCTCCAGCGTGTCGTACAGCGGGGTACGGCCGTCGCCGGGACCGGCCGGCGGCAGCGCCTCGTGCTGAGGCTGCTGCGGCAGGACCGGCCGGTAGTCCGCGCCCGGAGCCGGCGCGACGGGCGGACGCGGGGCACCGAAGTCCCCGTTGTCGCGGTCACGCTGGCGCGGCGCGGGCTGGCCCTGGGCCTGTGCGGGCTGCCCGAAGTCCGGGCGGGCGAACTGCGCGGTGCTCGCCGGGTCCGGTGCCTGCGGCGCGGGCCGCTGCTGCGGGGCCGGTGCCGAGAAGTCCGGGCGGGCGAACTCGGCGGTGGCGCCGGGTCCCTGACGGCTGTCCATCGGCGGACGCGGGCTGAGCGGCGGCGGGTTCAGCGGCCGCTGGAACTGGCCGGTGGACTCGGGCTCCTCATGACCGCGGGGCGCGTCGAGCGGGGAGCGCCGCGGTGCGGACGGCTCCTCGTTGCTGCCCCAGCTGGTGGTCTGCGGGCGCTGCGGCTGGGGGTTGCCACCCGGCAGCTCCGCACGCGGACCGCCGACCGGCGGCAACTGACGGTCGTTCTGACCGGGACCGCCGGGCTGCTGGAAACCGCCGCCCCGGCCGTCCTGCCGGGCCTGCTGCGGCTGAGGCGCGTGCCGGCCGGGACCGTTCTGCTCCGGACGCTTCTGGTCGAAGAGGCTGGGCTGGCCCGAGTCCGTACGGGCGCCGTCGCCCTGGCCGCGTGCACCGAGCCGGGCACCGCCGCCGAAGGCACCGGAGAGCCCGCCACCCTGGCGCGGCGGCTCCGGGCGCGAGGCGTCCGGCTGTCGGCCCTGCGGACCGGTGCCGGCGCTCTGGAAGCCCTGGTTCTGCTGGCCGCCGGGCTGACCGGGCTGGCCCGGCTGGTTCGAGCCGCCGTCACGGGCAGGCAGGGCCGCACGCGGACCGGAGCCCGCGCCGACCTGGCCGCGCGTGGCACCGGGACCGGCGGCGAGCCGCCCGCCCGGGGCCGACGGGTTGCTCTCGAGACCGGTACGGGGCGCGTTGCCGCCGGCGAGAAGGCCGCCGGGGGCGGGGGACTGCTGGCCCGGCGCCTGCTTCGGAGCGGGCTGCTTGCCGCCGTGCGCGACATCGACCGGGAGCATGACCAGCGCGGTCGTACCACCGGAGTCGGACGGGCGCAGCTGGATGCGGATGCCGTGACGCAGCGACAGCCGGCCGACCACGAACAGACCCATGCGGCGGGAGACCGAGACGTCCACGGTGGGCGGCGAAGCGAGCCGCTCGTTGATCGCCGCGAGGTCCTCGGGGGAGAGGCCGATGCCCGTGTCGTGGATCTCGACGAGCACCCGGCCGTCGGGCAGCGCGTGACCGGTGACCCGGACCTTCGTCTGCGGCGAGGAGAACGACGTGGCGTTCTCCAGCAGCTCGGCGAGGAGGTGCACGAGGTCGTTGACGACCCGGCCGGCGACCTCGGTGGCGGGCACCGCGGCCAGTTCGATGCGCTCGTACTGCTCCACCTCGGAGGCGGCGGCACGGAGCACGTCGACCAGCGGCACCGGACGGGTCCACCGGCGGCCCGGCTCCTCGCCCGCGAGGACGAGGAGGTTCTCACCGTTACGGCGCATACGGGTCGCGAGGTGGTCGAGCTTGAAGAGCGAGGACAGCTGGTCCGGGTCGGCCTCGCGCGACTCCAGCTCGGAGATGAGCGAGAGCTGACGCTGGATGAGGCCCTGCGAACGGCGCGAGAGGTTGGTGAACATCGCGTTGACGTTGCCCCGGAGGAGAGCCTGCTCGGCGGCCAGACGGACAGCCTCGCGGTGCACGTCGTCGAAGGCCGCGGCCACCTTGCCGATCTCGTCGCGGGAGTGCACACCCACCGACTCGACCGAGGTGTCGACGTCCTGCGGGTCGGTCTCCGAGAGCTGCTTGACGAGCTCGGGCAGCCGCTCCTGGGCGACGCGCGTGGCGGTGTCCTGCAGCCGTCGCAGCGAGCGGATCATGGACCGGGCGACGACGAAGGCGCCGACCAGCGAGACACCGAGCACCAGCAGGATGAGCGCACCACTGATGATCGCGCTGCGCTGGGACTCGTCGCGCAGCTCTCGCGCCTTGCCCTCCATGTCGCTGAGGAGCGTCTCCTCGATCTGCTTCATGGCCTGGATCTTGGTGGAGTCCTGGTCGTACCAGTCCATGTACGAACGGCGGGCGCCGGGGCTGCTGATGCCGTTCGTGTTGGTGAGGACCTTCTTGGCGTAGGTGTCCGCCGCCTTGATCTCGGGCTGGCCCTCGTCGAGTGTGGAGGTCAGCTCGTCGGCGTTCTGGCCCGTCGTGGTGTAGATCGCCTCGAAGGAGCGGCGGGCCGCCTCCTCCTTGTTCAGGGCGGCCTCACCGAACTGCTGGTCGTTGCGGTCGAGGTGGGGCTGCTTGTCGTTGCCGCCCGGCAGCGCGGCGGCGATGATCGCGCGCTGGACCGACGCGTACTCCTTGGCGGAGGAGAAGGCCGCCAGAGCACGGGTCCGCTTGATCATCTCGGGGTTGCTGGTCGCCTGCGCCATGTCCTGGGAGAGGCTCAGCAGCGAGGCGATCAGCTGGCTGTAGGCGTCGACGGTCTGGAGGCTCGGACTGTCCTTGGCATACGCCTGCTTGCGGATGTCACGGATGGAGCCGAGCTGCGCGGCGATCTGCTGGACGCTGGAGTGGATGCTCTCCAGGGCCTCGTCGCCCTGGGTGTCACCGATGTCGTTCGTCGCGGTGAAGAACGCCTTCTTCGCACGGTCGGTCTTCTTCCGCGGCTCCGTGACCTTGAAGTCGTCCGCCGGCACCCCGTTGGACAGCGGGCCCGCCGACCGGTCGCGCTCCTCCTGGAGCGCCTGGGCCAGCGAGGTCGCCTGCTTCGTCATCCGGGTGAGCAGCTGCATGTGCTCCAGCTGCTGGATGTCGTTCATGGAGTCGTTGATACGGAGACCACCCAGCGTGGTCGCGGCGACCACGGGGAGGGCGAGCAGGGAGACCAGGCGCGTGCTGATGCGCCAGTTACGAAGAGCTACGCGTGATCCCGTGTTGACCGGGCCCCGCGACTTGAGCGCGGAGACCGGATCGGACCCACCGCCCGCCGAGGAGCCGGGGCGCCGGTCGCGCTCGCTGTTGTCGCCGGCCGCGGCCGGTCCGGGGTTCTGGGCGTGCTGGGGCGAGGAACCGCGGTCGGTCCCGCCGCGCGGCTCCTGTTCCGCCGCAGCGCTGCCATCCCTCTTGAAACGTCCCTGCACTAGCGTCGCAACCTCTGGACCAGGCGTTCTCCCGTCATGGACGGAAGTAACGGTGTCGGCGTCGTGGGGCGTTGTACCGCCCCATGGTGGTCGTGAGTGACCGGCGCACTTCCCCTTCCCGCCGCCACTCGGCGCTGAGTAGCGCCCCTGCGCGCCGGCTTGAAACCCGCGGCGGTGCGTGGAATTCCAGCACAGTGCCGGATCTCCAACAAGGGCCAGGTACCGGGCTGTGACCTGCGTGACACGTTGTGATGGCGGCGTAACAAGACGTGCAGACCGTTCACGGTCATAACGGACGATTACGGGTGGATCAGGGCGGTCGGACTGGTGTCCCAGTCGACATGATCAGGAGCGGAATGGTTGATTCAGTGATGCAATGTCCGTTTCTTCCTGGCGTGCCAGCCGTCCGAATTGGCGGAATTGTCGGGCACTTCGTGAGCAAACTCACAGGATGATCGCCGTCTCATCCGGGTCTCCGGAGGGAATCGGATGTTTAGCCTGACGCTTTACAGGGATGGCGAAACCGACAACCGGCGCCCCTCACGGGTGCGCCCCTACCGACAGGGTCCGTACGGCAGATGAAGACGACGATGATGTTCCGCAACATTGCCAACCCCCGGCGCACCACGCTGGCGCACCTCAAGGACGCCGAAGCGCTGCAGACGCCGGAGCAGCCGGAGCACGCAGTCGACCTGCCGACGCAGACGGCCAACCCGCGCCGCACGATCCTGATGACCGCCCCCGCGGCCGTCACCGCCGCCGCGGAGTAACGGCGCGCGGGAGTCCCCCCTCACCCGCGCTAGCCTGGAGCGTCAGTCTTCAGCTACCCAGCAAGTGAGGGGCGACAGCAACCCGTGCGCATCGCCAGGTTCTCCATCGACGGCAATGTCGCCTTCGGCGCGGTCGAGGGCGACGGGCCCGATGGTCTCGTCCTCGACATCATCAAGGGCATCCCGTACGCCGACTTCGAACTCTCCGGGACCAAGGTCCCGCTGAGCAAGGTCCGGCTGCTGCCGCCCGTGCTCCCCAACAAGGTCGTGGGCATCGGCCGCAACTACGCGGAGCACGCCGCGGAACTCGGCAACGAGGTCCCCGACGTCCCCGTGGCCTTCTTCAAGCCCACCACCTCGGTGATCGGCTCCGGCGACGCCATCGAGTACCCCTCCTTCTCCGAGGAGCTGCACCACGAGGCCGAGCTGGCCGTGGTCATCGGCCGGATGTGCCGTGAGGTGCCCCGGGAGCGGGTCAAGGACGTCATCTTCGGCTACACCTGCGCCAACGACGTCACCGCGCGCGACGCCCAGAAGCGCGAGAAGCAGTGGGCCAGGGCCAAGGGCTTCGACACCTCCTGCCCGCTCGGCCCCTGGGTGGAGACCGACCTCGACCCCGGCGACCTCGCCATCCAGGCCACCGTCAACGGCGAGCAACGCCAGCTCGGCCGGACGAGCGAAATGATCCGGAGCATCGAGGACCTGGTCGTCCACATCACGGAAGCCATGACGCTGCTTCCGGGCGATGTGATCCTCACCGGGACTCCCGCAGGGGTCGGACCCCTCCATGTCGGCGACGAGGTCGCCGTCACCATCGAAGGCATCGGCACTCTCACCAACAAGGTGATCAAGCGTGGTTAACGCACCAGTCCGCGTACGTTTCTGTCCCTCCCCGACCGGCAACCCCCACGTGGGCCTGGTCCGGACAGCTCTCTTCAACTGGGCCTTCGCCCGGCACCACCAGGGCACCCTGGTCTTCCGCATCGAGGACACCGACGCGGCGCGCGACTCCGAGGAGTCGTACCAGCAGCTCCTCGACGCGATGCGCTGGCTCGGCCTCGACTGGGACGAGGGCCCCGAGGTCGGCGGCCCGCACGCCCCGTACCGCCAGTCGCAGCGCATGGACATCTACAAGGACGTCGCCGAGAAGCTCCTCGCCGCCGGCCACGCGTACCACTGCTACTGCACCACCGAGGAGCTCGACGCCCGCCGCGACGCCGCCCGCGCCGCCGGCAAGCCGTCCGGCTACGACGGCCACTGCCGTGACCTGAGCGACGAGCGGAAGGCCGCGTACGAGGCCGAGGGCCGCACCTCCATCGTCCGCTTCCGGATGCCCGACGAGGCCATCACCTTCACCGACCTGGTCCGCGGCGACATCACCGTCCAGCCGGAGAACGTGCCGGACTACGGCATCGTCCGCGCCAACGGCGCCCCGCTCTACACGCTCGTCAACCCGGTCGACGACGCGCTGATGGAGATCACCCACGTCCTGCGCGGCGAGGACCTGCTCTCCTCCACCCCGCGCCAGATCGCCCTGTACGCGGCGCTCACCGAGCTGGGCATCGCCAAGTACACCCCGGAGTTCGGCCACCTGCCGTACGTCATGGGGGAGGGCAACAAGAAGCTCTCCAAGCGCGACCCGCAGGCCTCGCTCAACCTCTACCGCGAGCGCGGCTTCCTGCGCGAGGGACTGCTCAACTACCTCTCGCTGCTCGGCTGGTCGATCGCCGAGGACCGGGACATCTTCGACATCGACGAGATGGTCGCCGCGTTCGACATCAAGGACGTCAACGCCAACCCGGCGCGCTTCGACCTCAAGAAGTGCGAGCACGTCAACGCCGAGCACATCCGCAAGCTGGATGTGAAGACGTTCACCGAGGCGTGCGGCCCCTGGCTGCAGGCCCCCTTCGCCCCCTGGGCCCCGGAGGCCTTCGACGCGGACGTGTTCGCGGAGATCGCCCCGCACGCCCAGACCCGGGTCACGGTGCTCTCCGAGATCACGGCCAACGTCGACTTCCTCTTCCTCGACGAGCCCGCGACCGACGAGGCGTCCTGGGCCAAGGCGATGAAGGAGGGCTCCGACGCCCTGCTCGTCACGGCCCGCGCCAAGCTGATCGCCGCCGAGTGGAACGCGGAGGCCCTGAAGGCCGCCATCCTCGCCGCCGGCGAGGAGCACGGCCTGAAGCTCGGCAAGGCGCAGGCCCCGGTCCGCGTCGCCGTCACCGGCCGCACGGTCGGCCTGCCGCTCTTCGAGTCCCTGGAGATCCTGGGCCGCGAGCGCACCATCGCCCGGATCGACGCGGCGCTGGCGAAGCTGACCGCGTAACGACGGAGACGCACAGGACACGGACGGGCCCGGCAGCCGCGCACAGCGGCCGCCGGGCCCGTCCGTCCGTTCCGGCGCGCGTAGAGTCGGATCATGCCGATCAGAGCTGTCCTCTGGGACGTGGACGACACCCTCTTCGACTACACGACGGCCGCCGCCACCGGCATGTCCCGGCACCTCGCCGCCGAGGGGCTGCCCGAGGGCTACGCCACCGCCGACGAGGCACTCGAAGCCTGGGGGCGGCTCACCCGGATCCACTGGCAGCGGTTCTCCGACGGGAAGACCGACTGGCAGGGCCAGCGCCGCGACCGGGCCAGGGACTTCCTCTCGCGCCCGCTGGACGACTCGGCGGCCGACGCCTGGTTCGAGCGTCACATCGCCCACTACGAGGCCGCCTGGGCACTCTTCCCGGACGCCGTTCCCGCACTCGACGCGCTGACCGGGGTCTACCGGCACGCCGTGCTGTCGAACTCCGCCCTGGAGCAGCAGCACCACAAGCTGACCGTGCTCGGGGTGCGCGACCGCTTCGAGACCGTCCTGTGCGCGGCGGAGCTGGGCATCTCCAAGCCCGCTCCCGAGGCGTTCCTCGCCGCCTGCGCGGCGCTGGACCTGCCGCCGGCGGAGGTCGTCTACGTGGGGGACGAACCCGACATCGACGCCCGCGGTGCGGTGGACGCCGGTCTCGCGGGCATCTGGCTGGACCGGTACGGACGGGGCGGACGGCCCGAACTCGTCCGGATCACGGCCCTCGACCAGCTGCCCGGCCTGCTGGCAGGCAATACCCGTTTTGGAGCGCCGGACACCTTCGGGTAATGTTCTTCCTGCGCCGCCCAAGCGGAACGAAAGATCCGAACGGGCAGCGCAGACAGAGACAACACCCTCAGGGGTTGTGTTTCAGTGGGCTATGGTGTAATTGGCAACACTACGGTTTCTGGTACCGTCATTCTAGGTTCGAGTCCTGGTAGCCCAGCGCAAGACAGCAAGACCAGCAAGTTGCAGGAACAAGCCCCCGTTGTGTAGCGGCCTAGCACGCTGCCCTCTCACGGCAGTAGCGCCGGTTCGAATCCGGTCGGGGGTACAGATCCTTCCCGCGAGAACATCTGGGTCGCACCCACGTTCTTGATGCAGGATCGCTAGGGCCCCCGTTGTGTAGCGGCCTAGCACGCTGCCCTCTCACGGCAGTAGCGCCGGTTCGAATCCGGTCGGGGGTACTTGTAACACCATGGGCTATGGTGTAATTGGCAACACTACGGTTTCTGGTACCGTCATTCTAGGTTCGAGTCCTGGTAGCCCAGCGCAAGACAAGCAAGTCGCAGTATCCAAGCCCCCGTTGTGTAGCGGCCTAGCACGCTGCCCTCTCACGGCAGTAGCGCCGGTTCAAATCCGGTCGGGGGTACAACAGAGCAGCAGGCGAAGGCCCTTCACTCCGGTGAGGGGCCTTCTGTTTGTCCACGGGGGGCGTTCGGGCTGCCACGGGTCCGGCATCCGTACGGCGCCGTGCTCAGAGCCCGTACCGCCCCAGCCGGATCGTCCGGCCCGATCAACCACTTCCGGGGAGTGCATCACTGGCTCCCGGTCCTCCTCGCGATGCCCCGCCGGCTCAGGGAATCGAGCCGGAACAAGGGCCGAGGGCTGCTCGGGTACCACCTGATGACCGGCTCGCCCAGGACGTACTGCGTCGTCCAGTACTGGGAGTCGAAGGAAAAGCTCTACGCGTACGCCGCGGCGCCGGACATGCTGCACCGCAAGGCGTGGGCGATGATCAACCGCAAGGAGAAGAAGTCCCGGCAGCACGTGGGGCTGTGGCACGAGACCTATGTCGTACCCGAGGGCGGCTACGAGTCGATCTACGCGGACATGCCGGCGTACGGACTGGCCGCGGCGACCGGGTCGCTGCCGATCGAGAAGCGGGGCCGCCGTGGGTCGGACCGGCTCGCACATCGTTCAGGCGCGAAGTGAGGTGGTGAAGGGGGCCGCCACGACACTGGGGCGGCCTGCGGTGAAGGGAGAGGGGTGCGGACTCAGCCCGTGCGGCGCAGCGCCTCGCTCAGCCGGGCGGCCGAGTCGATGACGGCCTGGGCGTGCATCCGGCCGGGGTGGCGGGTCAGCCGTTCGATCGGTCCGGAGACCGAGACCGCGGCGACCACACGGTTCGAGGGGCCGCGCACGGGAGCGGAGACCGAGGCCACGCCCGGTTCGCGCTCGCCGATCGACTGGGCCCAGCCCCGGCGCCGTACGCCGGAGAGTGCCGTCGCGGTGAAGCGGGCACCCTGGAGCCCGCGGTGGAGGCGCTCCGGCTCCTCCCAGGCCATCAGGATCTGGGCGGAGGATCCCGCCTTCATGGTGAGTGTGGAGCCGACCGGCACGGTGTCCCGCAGACCGGACAGCCGCTCCGCCGCCGCCACGCAGATGCGCATGTCGCCCTGCCGGCGATAGAGCTGCGCGCTCTCGCCGGTGATGTCGCGGAGGTGGGTGAGCACCGGCCCCGCCGTGGCGAGCAGCCGGTCCTCGCCCGCCGCGGCGGCGAGCTCGGAGAGGCGGGGGCCGAGAATGAAACGGCCCTGCATGTCCCTTGCCACCATGCGGTGGTGTTCCAGTGCCACGGCCAGCCGATGAGCCGTGGGTCGTGCGAGCCCGGTCGCCGCTACCAGCCCGGCGAGGGTGGCCGGTCCGGACTCCAGGGCGCTCAATACCAGAGCTGCCTTGTCGAGAACGCCGACGCCGCTAGAGTTGTCCATACGACGATACTCGCGTCTCACTCTGTGAAACGCAAGTTCAATTTTCCGGGGAAGTTGCGAACCTGTACGGGCGGCCCCACAACGGCCCGTAGCCACCGCCCCGCACGGGGGTCCGGACGGGGGCGCACCGAATCTCTAGTTGGGCCGGCGACGACGCCGGCCGGAGGGAAAGCGATGGGTAGGACACTCGCGGAGAAGGTTTGGGACGACCATGTCGTCCGGCGCGCCGAAGGTGAGCCCGACCTCCTCTACATCGATCTGCACCTGCTGCACGAGGTGACCAGCCCGCAGGCCTTCGACGGTCTGCGGCAGGCCGGACGCCCGGTGCGGCGCCTCGACCTCACCATCGCCACCGAGGACCACAACACCCCGACCCTCGACATCGACAAGCCGATCGCCGACCCGGTCTCCCGCGCCCAGCTGGAGACCCTGCGCAAGAACTGCGCGGAGTTCGGCGTCCGGCTGCACCCGCTGGGCGACATCGAGCAGGGCGTCGTGCACGTGGTCGGCCCGCAGCTGGGCCTGACCCAGCCCGGCACCACGGTCGTCTGTGGCGACTCCCACACCTCCACCCACGGTGCGTTCGGCGCCCTCGCGTTCGGTATCGGCACCAGCCAGGTCGAGCACGTGCTCGCCACCCAGACGCTGCCGCTGGCCCGCCCGAAGACGATGGCGATCACCATCGACGGCGAACTGCCCGACAGTGTCACCGCCAAGGACCTGATCCTCGCGATCATCACGCGGATCGGTACCGGCGGCGGCCAGGGCTACATCCTCGAATACCGCGGCTCCGCCATCGAGAAGCTCTCGATGGAGGCCCGGATGACCATCTGCAACATGTCGATCGAGGCCGGTGCGCGGGCGGGCATGATCGCCCCCGACCAGACCACCTTCGACTATCTGCAGGGCCGGGACCACGCCCCGCAGGGCGAGGACTGGGACGCGGCCGTCGCGTACTGGAAGACCCTGCGCACGGACGACGACGCGGTCTTCGACGCCGAGGTGGTCATCGAGGCCGCCGAACTGGCGCCGTTCGTCACCTGGGGCACCAACCCCGGCCAGGGCGCGCCGCTGTCGGCCAACGTCCCCGATCCTGCTTCGTACGAGGACGCATCGGAGCGCAACGCCGCCGAAAAGGCCCTGGAGTACATGGGGTTGACCGCCGGCCAGCCGCTGCGCGAGATCAACGTCGACACCGTCTTCGTAGGCTCCTGCACCAACGGCCGGATCGAGGACCTGCGGAACGCGGCCGCGATCCTGGACGGCCGCAAAGTCGCCGACGGCGTACGGATGCTGGTCGTCCCCGGTTCCGTCCGGGTCGCCCTGCAGGCCGTGGCGGAGGGCCTGGACAAGGTCTTCACCGCCGCCGGCGCCGAATGGCGGCACGCGGGTTGCTCGATGTGCCTGGGTATGAACCCCGACCAGCTGGCCCCCGGCGAGCGCTCCGCCTCGACCTCGAACCGCAACTTCGAGGGCCGGCAGGGCAAGGGCGGCCGTACGCACCTGGTCTCCCCGCAGGTCGCCGCCGCCACCGCCGTGCTGGGCCATCTGGCCTCGCCGGCCGACCTGTCCGACGTCCGTACGCCCGCCGGAGTCTGAGAATCATGGAAGCTTTCACCGCACACACCGGCCGGGCCGTCCCGCTGCGCCGCAGCAACGTCGACACCGACCAGATCATCCCCGCCCACTGGCTGAAGAAGGTCACCCGGGACGGCTTCGAGGACGGGCTCTTCGAGGCCTGGCGCAAGGACGAGAACTTCGTCCTCAACCGCCCGGAGCGCCAAGGCGCGTCGGTCCTGGTGGCCGGCCCCGACTTCGGCACCGGCTCGTCGCGCGAGCACGCCGTCTGGGCGCTCCAGAACTACGGCTTCAAGACCGTCATCTCCTCCCGGTTCGCCGACATCTTCCGCGGTAACTCGCTGAAGAACGGGCTGTTGACCGTGGTCCTGGACCAGCAGGTCGTCGACGCCCTCTGGGACCTGGCCGAGGCCGACCCGACGGCCGAGATCACCGTCGACCTGGAGAAGCGACAGGTCCTCGCGGAGGGCATCACCGCCGACTTCGAGCTCGACGAGAACGCCCGCTGGCGGTTGCTGAACGGGCTGGACGACATCAGCCTCACCCTTCAGAACGAAGCGGACATCGCGGCCTACGAAGCGGCCAGGCCGGCCCACAAGCCCCGTACAATTAACGCCTGAGCAGCGCGTTTCCCGTACTGCGCCCCCTGCCATCTGGTAGGGGGCGCAGTCGCTTGTTGAGACCCCGTCGGGCGACAACTCGCCCCAGATGGCACAATCGGTGCATGGAACGCGACAGCCAACTCAAGCTTTACGGCCAAGTCGCCGACCAATTGAAGGAAGCGCACTCACGAGTGCGTGCACTGCAAGTCCCGGAGGGCGTACGGATGGCGCTGAACCGGAAGCTGTTGGTCGTCACGGCCGCGGCAAAGCACGATCTACCGGATGCGGCAAGGCGTCTGGACCGGTTGATGAAGGACCTCGATGAGGGCCGATTCCCCGAAGGTGACTGACTCTGCGGAACTGCGCAGCGGTCGACTTCGTTGCGGCACTAGGGTGATTAGCCCGTTTCGTGTTTGATTTGCGGTATATATCTGCCTAACGTGCGAAAAAGCCTGAACAGTTTCGTTCGGGCGATGTCTCCGAAGGGGAAGACGTGAACAAGGCGCAGCTCGTAGAAGCGATTGCCGACAAGGTCGGCGGCCGTCAGCAGGCCGCGGACGCCGTCGATGCGGTGCTCGACGCGATCGTTCGTGCGGTTGTCGCAGGTGACCGGGTTTCGGTCACCGGCTTCGGCTCGTTCGAGAAGGTCGACCGCCCCGCCCGTTACGCCCGCAACCCGCAGACGGGTGAGCGCGTACGGGTCAAGAAGACCTCGGTGCCCCGTTTCCGTGCGGGACAGGGCTTCAAGGACCTGGTGAGCGGCTCGAAGAAGCTCCCCAAGAACGACGTGGCCGTGAAGAAGGCCCCCAAGGGCAGCCTCTCGGGCGGTTCTTCCACCCGTACGACGGCCAAGGCCGCCGCGAAGAAGGCGACCGCCAAGAAGGCCGTGGCGAAGAAGGCCACCGCCAAGAAGACCGTGGCAGCGTCGAAGACGACGGCCGCGGCCAAGAAGACCACCGCGAAGAAGACGTCCGCGGCGGCGAAGAAGACCACGGCGGCCGCCAAGAAGGCGACCCCGGCAGCGGCGAAGAAGACGACGACCGCCAAGAAGGCCGTCGCCGCCAAGACCGCGCCCGCCAAGAAGACCACGGCGAAGAAGGCGCCCGCGAAGAAGACCACCGCGCGCAAGACCACGGCCAAGAAGGCCACTGCACGCAAGAAGTGAGGACCGGAACCTCAGGGTTCCTCACACACGCGCCGGGCCGGGCTCCCCTCGGGGAGCCCGGCCCGCGGGCTGTTCCGGGACGCTCAGAACGTCTGCAGCGTGACCAGGGTGATCCGCAGCGCGGCACCCTCGCCCTGCCCCTCGATCCGCACCCGTTGCCCCGGACGCAGCAGCCGCAGGCCGCCGGCGTCGAAGGCCGGGGCGTCGAAGTCCACCGGGGTGCCGTCGTCGAGCAGCACGCTGCCGGTGCGGGTCTCGGGGTCGTACGTGTACGAGGTCGCCTGCATGGGCGGCAGCCTATCGGTCCGCCGCCCGGACCCCCGCGGCCCAGCGGCCCGCCGTGTACGGACCGACCCCCAGCTCCAGCGCCGCCCGCAGATCGTCGCCCGTGTCCACGTCCCGGCGGACCGAATCGATGCCGGACAGTGTGATCTCCACGGCCCCCGACGCGAGATGCCGGGCCCTGGAGAGGCCGCCGAAAGACGGGCGCAATTCCACGCCCGGCCCAGCGGCAAGAAATGTCGTTCCGATTCCTGCGGCATCGCACACGAAAGCCCGGGGAAAAGCGGCAGAGAATTCGAGTACGCGGGACAATTCCGCCGGCCGGAGTGCGGGCAGATCGGCGTTGAGTACGGCGAGGGCCGCCCGCGGCCGGCTCGTGCGCACCGCGCGTTCACCGTGTGCGAGCGCGGCGTTGAGCCCGGCGGCCGGGGTGTCGGCCACGATCCTGGCCCCGAGCGCCGCCAGCGCCGCCCCGGCCGTCGTGTCGTCCGTGACGACCACCACATCGGCGACCCCCGGGCAGGACAGCGCGGCGGACACGGTGTCCCGGGCGAACGCCAGGGCGAGCCGAGGCCGCAACAGGGCCCCGGAAGCGGGCGTCAGCCTGCTCTTCGCCCGCGCCAGGGGCTTCAACGGGACGACCAGTGACCAGGGGCCGGTCGGGTCGGTGTTCGTGGCGGTCTCCCCCTCGATGCGCATGGCCGCCTATTCTCGCCTGCCGGTGCGACAACCCGGAGGGTCGGTCCCGAAGGTGAGGCGTACGGTGTTCTCGACAGAGCAGGGGCCTGGGGCCAGACTTGACCGTCGGTAGTCGGCCGGCAGTCAGCTCCACAGTCAGGCCATAGAGGAAGGTGTCCGAGTGTCCCGCCGCAGAATCGGCTTCTGGTACCGCCTGGCAGCGGTCATCGCGAAACCGCCGCTGGTGATTCTGTTCAAGCGCGACTGGCGGGGAATGGAACACATTCCGGCCGACGGCGGATTCATCACCGCGGTCAATCACAACTCGTACCTGGACCCGCTTTCGTACGGGCATTTCCAGTACAACACCGGGCGGGTGCCGCGGCTCCTGGCCAAGGCGGGCCTCTTCAAGACCCCCTTCGTCGGCATGATGCTGCGCGGCACCGGCCAGATCCCCGTGTACCGCGAGACGACGAACGCGCTGGACGCCTTCCGGGCCGCCGTCGACGCGATCGAGCGCGGCGAGTGCGTCGCCTTCTACCCCGAGGGCACCCTCACCCGTGACCCCGACATGTGGCCCATGGCCGGCAAGACCGGCGCCGCCCGCGTCGCGTTGATGACCCGGGCCCCGGTCATCCCCGTCGCGCAGTGGGGCGCCAACCTGGCTGTGCCGCCGTACGCCACGGAGAAGAAGGTCCGCCTCTTCCCCCGCAAGACCCTCCAGGTCCAGGCGGGACCGCCCGTCGACCTCTCCCGGTTCTACGACCGGGAGCCCACGCCCGACGTGCTGCGCGAGGCGACCGAGGTCATCATGAGCGCGGTCACCGCGCAGCTGGAGGAGGTGCGCGGCGAGAAGGCTCCCGCCGAGCCCTACGACCACCGCAAGGCCCGAGCACAACAACGGCGCAAGGCCGAAGGAGAGGGACCCAAGTGACGCACCCCGTAAAGGCAGCCGTCTTCGGAACCGGCTCATGGGGTACGGCCTTCGCCATGGTCCTCGCCGACGCGGGCTGCGACGTCACGCTCTGGGGGCGCCGGGCCGAGGTCGCCGAGGCCGTCAACACGACCCGTACCAACCCCGACTACCTGCCGGGCATCGAACTTCCCGCATCGGTCCGGGCCACCACGGACGCCGCCGAAGCGCTGCGCGGGGCCGACTTCGCGGTCCTCGTCGTGCCGTCCCAGACGCTGCGCGCCAACCTCGCCGACTGGGCCCCGCACCTGGAGCCGCAGACGGTCCTGGTCTCGCTGATGAAGGGCGTCGAACTCGGCACCGCGAAGCGGATGAGCGAGGTCATCGAGGACGTCACGAAGGTCTCCGCCGACCGCATCGCCGTCGTCACCGGACCCAACCTCGCCAAGGAGATCGCCGAACGCCGCCCCGCCGCGGCCGTCGTCGCCTGTCAGGACGAGTCCGTCGCACGCCGCCTCCAGGCCGCCTGCCACACCCCGTACTTCCGCCCGTACACCAGCACCGACGTGGTCGGCTGCGAACTCGGGGGCGCCGTCAAGAACGTCATCGGGCTGGCCGTCGGCATCGCCGACGGCATGGGGCTCGGCGACAACACCAAGGGCTCGCTCATCACCCGCGGCCTCGCCGAGACCATCCGCCTCGGCGTGGCCATGGGCGCCGATCCGCTGACCTTCTCCGGACTCGCGGGCCTCGGGGACCTGGTGGCGACCTGCTCGTCGCCGCTCTCGCGCAACCACACCTTCGGCACCAACCTCGGCCGCGGCATGACGCTCCAGGAGACCATCGCCGTCACCAAGCAGACCGCCGAGGGCGTCAAGTCGTGCGAGTCGGTGCTTGACCTGGCCCGACGGCACGGAGTCGAGATGCCCCTCACCGAGACGGTCGTCAGCATCGTCCACGAGGGCAAGCCGCCGCTGGTCGCGCTCAAGGAACTGATGGCACGCAGCGCCAAGGCCGAACGGCACTGACCCCGTTCGGCCCCGGACGGCCCCGGCCGCGCTGACGCGACCCGTACCAGCAGGTACGCTCATCGCGATATGAGCAGCGAGAACCTCCCCCAGAGTACGGAGCAGCAGCTCCGCAAGCCGCGTGTGGCCGTCGTGTTCGGCGGCCGCAGCTCCGAGCACGGCATTTCGGTGGTCACGGCCGGTGCGGTCCTGAACGCGATCGACCGGACGAAGTACGACGTCCTGCCGATCGGCATCACGACGGACGGCCGCTGGGCGCTCACCGCCGACGAACCCGAACGCATGGCCATCACGGACCGGAAGATGCCCGACGTGGCACAACTGGCCGAGTCCGACGAGGGCGGCGTGGTGCTCTCCGTCGATCCCGGCAGCCGTGAAGTGGTCTACAGCGAGCCCGGATCGGTCCCCAAGGCGCTCGGCGAGGTCGACGTCGTCTTCCCCGTCCTGCACGGTCCCTACGGTGAGGACGGCACGCTCCAGGGCCTCCTGGAGCTCTCCGGTGTGCCGTACGTCGGCGCCGGTGTCCTCGCCTCGGCGGTCGGCCAGGACAAGGAGTACATGAAGCGCGTCTTCACCTCCTTCGGGCTCCCCGTCGGGCCGTACGTGGTCGTGCGCCCCCGCGAGTGGGACAACGACCCCCAGGGCGCCCGCGAGCGCATCACGGACTTCGCCGACGAGCACGGCTGGCCGCTCTTCATCAAGCCCGCCCGGGCCGGCTCTTCCATCGGCATCACCAAGGTCGACGACGTCTCCGGCCTCGACGAGGCGATCGAGGAGGCCCGCCGCCACGACCCCAAGTTCCTGGTGGAGTCGCTGCTGCGGGGCCGCGAGATCGAGTGCGGGGTGCTGGAGTTCGAGGACGGTCCGCGCGCCAGCGTGCCGGCCGAGATCCCGCCGGTCACCTCGCACGACTTCTACGACTTCGAGGCCAAGTACATCGACGCGGCGTCCGGCATCGTGCCCGCCCCGCTCACCGAGGAGGAGACCGCCGAGGTCCAGCGGCTCGCCGTCGAGGCCTTCGAGGCAGCCTCCTGCGAGGGGCTGGTGCGTGCCGACTTCTTCCTCACCGAGGACGGCGGCTTCGTCATCAACGAGATCAACACCCTGCCGGGCTTCACCCCGATCTCCATGTACCCGCGGATGTGGCAGGAGAGCGGCGTCAGTTACCAGCAGCTGGTGGACCGGCTCATCCAGGCGGCGCTGGACCGGCCGACCGGCCTGCGCTGAGGGGCACCAGGACGGCCGAGGGGGTGCGCTCCGGGCGGAGCGCACCCCCTCGCAGCCCTTACAGACCGCTGGGAACCGTCTTCTTGACCGGTGCGGCGAAGGCGGCCAGCGGGGTCGCGTCGTGCGCGTACGCCGCGGAGAAGGTGACCTCGACGTACGCCTTGCGCAGGGTGGTCGTGAACCGGGGTCCGTCGTCCTCCCGTTGCTCCAGCAGCCAGTTGACGCCGTCGGCCTCGGCGGCCTTCGACTGTGGGTCGTTCATCTTCGCGGGGCGCGCGACACCGCAGCGCAGTACGATCGCCCCGTCCCCCCACCCGGCGGTCAGATCCGAACGGGGCGCGGGATCAGTGCGCTCCAGACCGGCAACGGAACGCGGCAGCTCCTTGTGCAGGGCGCGGCAGTAGGCTGCGGCTTCCGAGGAGGGCGTGGGCACCGTGACCGATGCCGACGGATCCGTGGAAGTGCAGCCCACCGCGGCGGCCAGGAGCACCAGGGCGACGGACGGACCGAGGAGCACGGGGTGGAGGAGCCGGCGGCAGGAAGATGTCACCGGCCCAGCGTAGACGGGGGCTACAGGTGAACGACCGGACAGGTCAGGGTTCGGGTGATGCCGTCCACCTGCTGGACCTTGGCGACCACCATGCGTCCGAGTTCATCGACCGTGTCGGCCTGGGCCCGCACGATCACGTCGTAGGGGCCGGTGACGTCCTCTGCCTGGATCACTCCCGGAATCTTGGCGATGGTCTCGGCGACTGTCGACGCCTTGCCCACCTCGGTCTGGATAAGGATGTACGCCTGTACCACGGAACCTCCAGGGCGGCCACGAGGATCATGTGGGGGAAAGGGACGCCACGTTATCGCGTTGCCGTGGGCCGCGGGGAGACCTGCGGGCCGGATGACGCCCACAGCGTGGCGTACACAACACACAAGTTGACGTATCTCTTGACAGTACCGACAGCAGTGAAGGCCCGCGACCGCAAGCTCGGCGGCGCGGACGGGGGACAGGCGGGACTGGTGTGCCCGTGACCACCAGGGCGGTGCACGGTCCGGACGCCCGGCCGCCGAAGCCGGCCGGACGCGCGTCCGGCCCCATAGATGAGAGGTGAGACTCGGTGAAGGGAACCGTGGGCGAGTTGGGGGAGTTCGGGCTCATCAGGGAACTGACCTCCCGGCTCACCACCACTCCGGCGGTACGACTGGGCCCCGGCGACGACGCCGCGGTCATCACCGCCCCCGACCGCAGGGTCGTGGCCAGCACGGACATCCTGCTGGAGGGACGGCACTTCCGGCGTGACTGGTCGACGGCGTACGACGTCGGCCGCAAGGCCGCCGCACAGAACCTCGCCGACATCGCCGCCATGGGCGCCGTGCCCACCGCACTGCTCCTCGGCCTCGTCGTCCCCGCCGAACTCCCGGTCACCTGGGCCGGGGAGCTGATGGACGGCATCCGCGACGAGTGCCAGGTCGCCGGGGCGGCCGTGGTCGGCGGCGACGTCGTGCGCGGCGACACCATCACCGTCGCGATCACCGCGCTCGGAGATCTGCGCAACCACGAACCCGTCACCAGGGCGGGGGCCCAGCCCGGCGACGTCGTCGCCGTCACGGGCTGGCTCGGCTGGTCCGCCGCGGGGTACGCCGTGCTCTCGCGCGGATTCCGCTCGCCCCGCGCCTTCGTGGAGGCGCACCGGCGCCCCGAACCGCCGTACCACGCGGGTCCCGCGGCGGCCGGACTCGGTGCCACCGCGATGACGGATGTCAGCGACGGACTCGTCGCCGACCTCGGCCACATCGCCGAGGCCAGCAAGGTCCGCATCGACCTGCGTTCCGGGCTGATCGACATCCCGTCCCAGATGTCCGACATCGGGCAGGCCGTCGGCGTGGACCCGCTCCAGTGGGTGCTCACCGGCGGAGAGGACCACGCGATCGTCGCGACGTTCCCGTCGGACGTGAAGCTGCCGGCCCGCTGGAAGGTGATCGGAGAGGTCCTCAACCCCTCCGCACTGCCGCAGGTGACGGTCGACGGGGCGCCCTGGACGAGCAAGAACGGCTGGGACCACTTCGGTGACATCGAGGACGCCCAGTAGATTGCCGCGTATGCCGATACCTTCCGCCGTACCGCCCCGTGTGCTCACCGTCGCCGGATCCGATTCCGGCGGCGGTGCGGGCATCCAGGCCGATCTGAAGACGATGCTGGCGTTCGGGACCCACGGCATGAGCGTGCTGACCGCCGTCACCGCACAGAACTCGCAGGGTGTGCAGGGCGCCTGGGAACTGCCCGCCGAAGCCGTGCGCGCCCAGTACCGCAGCGTCGTGGACGACATAGGGGTGAGCGCGGTCAAGACCGGCATGCTGGCGTCGGCGCTGCTCGTCGAGACCGTGGCCGCACTCCTCGCCGGTACCGACGCCCCCGTGGTCGTCGACCCGGTCGGTGTCTCCAAGCACGGGGACCCGCTGCTGGCCGCCGAGGCGCTCGACTCGGTCCGTACGAAACTGCTGCCCGTCGCGACCGTGGCGACCCCGAACCTCGACGAAGTGGCACAGCTCACCGGCATCACGGTCACCGACGAGGCCGGAATGCGGCAGGCCGCGGCCGCCCTGCTCGGATACGGGCCCCGCTGGGTCGTCGTGAAGGGCGGTCATCTGCCGGGCGAACCCGTCGACCTGCTCACCGACGGCGCCGAGGAGCACTGGCTGCGCGCCCCCCGTCACGACAACCGGCACACCCACGGCACGGGCTGCACGCTCGCCTCCGCCATCGCCTGCGGACTGGCCCTGGGCCAGGACGTGCCCACGGCGGTGCGGGCCGCGAAGACCTATGTCACGGGCGCGATCATGGCCGGCTTCCCGCTGGGATCGGGGATCGGCCCGGTCGACCACGGGTGGCGGCTGCGGGACGCCCGCTGACCCGCTCCTGCGCGGCAGCACAGCAAAAAGCCGGTCCACCGAGGTGGACCGGCTTTTTGGGCAACCGGTAGGGCTGCGCTACGACGGGAACGTCAGCGCGCGACCTTGCCGGCCTTGATGCACGAGGTGCAGACGTTGAGCCGCTTCGGCGTCCGCCCGACCACGGCACGCACGCGCTGGATGTTGGGATTCCAGCGACGGGACGTACGGCGGTGCGAGTGCGAAATGCTGTTGCCGAAGCTCGGCCCCTTGCCGCAAACGTCGCAGTTGGCAGCCACGGGTCACTCCAAAACTTCAGATGCACTTACAGTGAATTCCGGCACGCCGGATTCATTGACTGAAGTGGCGGTACCGGGGGATGTTCCCGACTCTCGCCGGGCAACCGAAGCAGCATACAACGGCTGCGTCGGAGATACGAAACTACCATGGGTGCACAGCCGCCCGTCCCGCCCCGGCCGTCGGCCGGAGCCGGCGCCGCGCACTAGTCTGCGGTGCAGCCCGCCGTCCCGGTACGCGTTTCGAGGAGGACCATCAGGTGCCGCAGACCGCCGACGACCTGGACGCCGTCGCGGTGCGTACCTGGTGCTCACTGGCGCTGGACGCACTGGGCCGGGAACGCGAGGCCATCGACGCGATCAACGTGTATCCCGTCGCCGACGGCGACACCGGCACCAATCTCTACCTGACCGTGGAATCCGCGGCGGCGGCCGTCGAGGCCGTCTTCGCCGCCCACGAGACCGGCACCTCGGTCCCCTCCACCGCCGACGCGGTACGCGCCATGGCGCACGGGGCGCTGATCGGGGCCCGCGGGAACTCCGGCACGATCCTGGCGCAGCTGCTGCGCGGCATGGCCGAGGTCCTGGCCGAGGGAGCGGGCGCCGGCCGGCTGTGCCTCGCGCTGACCGGAGCCGCCGCCTCGGCCCGCGAAGCGGTCGCGCACCCCGTCGAAGGCACCGTCCTGACCGTGGCCGCCGCAGCAGCCGCCGCCGCGGAGCGGGTGGCGGACGGCGCCGGAGCGCCCGCGGTGGTACGGGCGGCGTACGAAGGGGCGCGGACGGCCCTGGAAGCGACCCCGGGACAGCTCGCCGTCCTCGGCAGGGCCGGGGTCGTCGACGCCGGCGGACGAGGGCTGGTGGCGGTGCTCGGCGCACTGGTCGAGGCGGTCTCGGGCCGGGCCCCGGAGCCGGCGTACCAGCCTCCCGCCGCTCCGGCTCCGGCCGCCGCGGTCGCCGGGGACTGCTCCGCGGGCGACGGTCCGCAGGACGGCCCGGCCTTCGAGGTCATCTACCTGCTGGAGGCGGGGGACCAGGCGGTGGAGCGGCTGCGCGCCCGGCTCGATGCGCTGGGCGACTCCCTCGTGGTGGTCGGCGGTGACGGGCTGTGGAACGTCCATGTGCACGTCGACGACGCGGGAGCGGCGGTGGAGGCCGGTGTCGAGGCCGGGCGGCCGTACCGCATCCGGATCACCCACTTCGCCGCGGACCGGCTGCACGCCCGCCCCGAGCCCGCCCAGCGTGCCGTCGTCGTGGTCGTCCCGGGCGACGGCCTCGGCGGCCTGTGCGCGGAGGCCGGGGCGACGACGGTGCTCGCGCGGCCCGGGGAGCCCCCGGCCAGCGGCGAACTCGTGGACGCCATCCGCCGCGCGCACGCCCGCGAGGTGGTGCTCCTGCCCAACGACGGGGACCTGCGCCACACCGCGGCGGCCGCCGCCGAGCAGGCCCGGGCCCAGGGCATCCGGGTCGCCCTCATCCCCACCCGGGCCGCGGTCCAGGGCATCGCGGCCCTGGCCGTCCACGAACCGGACCGCAGCTTCGACGAGGACGTCGTCGCCATGACCGCGGCGGCCGGCGCCACCCGCTACGCCGAACTGGCCGTCGCCGAACGGCAGTCCTGGACCATGGCGGGCATCTGCCAGGCCGGCGACATCCTGGGCCTGATCGACGGCGATGTGGCCGTCATCGGCGAGGACGTCCCCGGGACGGCCCGGAAGGTGCTGGACCGGATGCTGGCGGCGGGCGGCGAACTCGTCACCCTGGTCCTCGGGGAGGACGTCCCCGACACCCTGGCCGACATGCTGGAGGAGCATGTCCGCGAGGGCTACCTGGCGGTGGACACGGTGGTCTACCGCGGCGGCCACCAGTGCGCTCCGCTGCTGATCGGCGTGGAGTAGCGCCGGCGCCGCCGAGGGCCGCGGGATCCGGCGCGGAGCAGCGCCGCCGCCCACGGGATTCCGGGGTTCCGGCGCTGCCCGACGGACAACTGTCAGTGGCTTGGTGTGCAATGGACCGCGTGTCTGCGTTCGACGAACCCCTCAAGAAGCTGCTCGGTGGCGCCACCGCGAAGGTGATGGCCGAGCACCTCGACCTGCACACGGTCGGTGATCTCCTGCATCACTACCCGCGGCGGTACGAGGAGCGCGGCCGGCTCACGGCGCTCACCGACCTCCCGCTGGAGGAGCACGTGACGGTCGTCGCCCAGGTCCAGGACGCCCGCGTGATGATGTTCAACGGCGGCCGGGGCAAGCGCCTCGAAGTCACTCTCACCGACGGCCACGGCCGGCTCCAGCTGGTCTTCTTCGGCCACGGCGTCCACAAGCCGCACAAGGAGCTGCTCCCGGGCCGGCGCGCCATGTTCGCCGGCAAGGTCTCCGTCTTCAACCGCAAGATGCAGCTGGCCCACCCCACGTACCAGCTGCTCGACGCGGACCCGGCCGACGAGGCCGGGGCGACCGAGGCCGTCGACGCCTTCGCCGGCAAGCTGCTCCCGATCTACCCCGCCTGCAAACAGCTCGACTCCTGGCGCATCGCCAAGGCGGTCGACGCCGTACTGCCCAGCGCCCAGGAGGCCGTGGACCCGCTCCCCGCCACGCTGCGCGAGGGCCGCGGCTTCACCCCGCTGCCCGAGGCCCTCCTGAAGATCCACCGGCCGCAGACCAAGGCCGACGTCGCCGCGGCCAGGGACCGGCTGAAATGGGACGAGGCCTTCGTCCTCCAGGTCGCCCTGGCCCGCCGCCGGTACGCGGACACCCAGCTGCCCGCCGTCGCCCGCAAACCGGTCCCCGGGGGACTCCTCGACGCCTTCGACGCCAAACTGCCGTTCACCCTCACCGACGGCCAGGTCAAGGTCTCCAAGGAGATCTTCGACGGGCTGGCGACCGAGCACCCGATGCACCGGCTGCTCCAGGGCGAGGTCGGCTCGGGCAAGACGATGGTCGCCCTGCGCGCCATGCTGGGCACCGTCGACGCCGGCGGACAGGCCGCCATGCTCGCGCCCACGGAGGTCCTCGCGCAGCAGCACCACCGGTCGATCACCGAGATGATGGGGGAGCTCGCCGAAGGCGGCATGCTGGGCGGGTCCGACCAGGGCACCAAGGTCGTCCTGCTCACCGGGTCGATGGGGATGGCCGCCCGCCGGCAGGCGCTTCTCGACCTGGTCACCGGTGAGGCCGGGATCGTCATCGGGACGCATGCCCTGATCGAGGACAAGGTGCGGTTCCACGACCTGGGACTGGTCGTCGTCGACGAGCAGCACCGCTTCGGGGTGGAACAGCGCGACGCCCTTCGGTCCAAGGCGCACTCCCAGGGGGAAAGGAGGTCGCCGCATCTGCTCGTCATGACCGCCACCCCCATTCCCCGGACCGTCGCGATGACCGTGTTCGGCGATCTGGAGACCTCCGTCCTGGACCAGCTGCCCGCCGGCCGCTCGCCGATCGCCAGCCATGTCGTCCCCGCCAAGGACAAACCCCACTTCCTCAGCAGGGCCTGGGAGCGGGTCCGCGAAGAGGTGGAGAACGGCCACCAGGCCTACGTGGTCTGCCCCCGCATCGGCGACGACGAGGACGACGCCGCCAAGAAGAAGGGGAAGAAGAAGGCCGACGAGGAGAAGGCAGGGCAGGAGGGGGACAAGCGCCCTCCGCTCGCCGTCCTGGAGATCGCCGAGCAGCTGGCCAAGGGCCCGCTGGCGGGTCTGCGCATCGAGGTGCTGCACGGCAGGATGCACCCCGACGACAAGGACGACGTGATGCGGCGCTTCGCCGCGGCCCAGGTGGACGTCCTGGTGGCCACCACCGTCATCGAGGTCGGGGTCAACGTCCCCAACGCCACCGCGATGGTGATCATGGACGCCGACCGGTTCGGCGTCTCCCAGCTCCACCAGCTGCGCGGCCGGGTCGGCCGAGGATCGGCTCCCGGCCTCTGCCTGCTGGTCAGCGAGGCCCACGAGGCGAGCCCCGCCCGCGCCCGTCTCTCCGCCGTGGCTGCCACCCTCGACGGCTTCGAGCTCTCCCGGATCGACCTCGAACAGCGGCGCGAGGGTGACGTCCTCGGCCAGGCCCAGTCCGGGGTCCGCTCCTCGCTCCGGGTCCTGAGCGTCATCGACGACGAGGAGGTCATCGCCGCCGCCCGGCAGGAGGCCGTCACGGTCGTGGCCGCCGACCCGGACCTGGAGCACCTGCCCGAACTGCGTATCGCGCTCGACGCCCTGCTCGACAAGGACCGTGAGGAGTACCTCGACAAGGGGTGACGTGCGAGGGAGGGCGGGCGCCCGGGGGAGCTCCGTCCGGCCCGACGCCATATCGTGGGTGGCACGGCGCCCGCAGCACCCTGCGCGCCGCCCCCGACCCGAGGAACAGACACCCATGACCCGCGTGATCGCAGGCGTGGCCGGCGGACGCCGCCTGGCCGTCCCGCCCGGCACCGGCACCCGCCCCACCTCGGACCGGGCGCGCGAGGGCCTGTTCTCCACCTGGCAGGCACTCCTCGGCACCCTCGACGGCATCCGGATCGCCGACCTCTACGCGGGCTCGGGAGCCGTCGGCCTCGAAGCGCTCTCCCGCGGAGCGGTCCACGCCCTGCTCGTCGAGGCCGACGCCAAGGCCGTCCGCACCGTCCGCGACAACGTCCGCACCCTGGGCCTGCCCGGCGCCGAGGTCCGCGCCGGCAAAGCGGAACAGATCGTGACAGGACCGGCGCCCGCGGACCCGTACGACGTGGTCTTCCTCGACCCGCCCTACGCCGTCACCGACGACGATCTTGGCGAGATCCTGCTCACACTCCGTGCCCAGGGGTGGCTCACAGGCGATGCGCTCGTCACGGTAGAACGCAGCACCAGAGGCGGAGAATTCAGCTGGCCCAAGGGATTCGAGCCATTGCGGGCCCGTCGCTACGGCGAGGGAACGCTTTGGTACGGTCGCGCCGCCGCTACGTGCGAAGACGCACGATGACCGGACCGGAGAGCGAGGGAATCAAGTTGCGCCGCGCCGTCTGCCCGGGGTCGTTCGACCCCATCACCAACGGACATCTCGACATCATCGGCCGCGCCTCGAAGCTGTACGACGTCGTACATGTCGCGGTGATGATCAACCAGTCCAAGAAGGGCCTGTTCACGGTCGACGAGCGGATCGAGCTGATCCGCCAGGTCACCTCGGACTTCGGCAACGTCCAGGTCGAGGCCTTCCACGGGCTGCTGGTCGACTTCTGCAAGCAGCGCGACATCCCGGCGATCGTGAAGGGCCTGCGGGCCGTCAGCGACTTCGACTACGAACTCCAGATGGCCCAGATGAACAACGGGCTCTCGGGCGTCGAAACGCTCTTCGTGCCGACCAACCCGACCTACAGTTTCCTGTCGTCCTCCCTGGTCAAGGAGGTGGCGACGTGGGGCGGAGACGTCTCGCACCTGCTGCCTCCGCTGGTCCACGAGGCACTCACCGAGCGCCTCGCCCAGCAGTGAGACGCTGACAGTCCGTCACCAGGTGTCGGGCGGGGGCCGACTGGCCGTACAGTCGTCCCGTCCGTCTCCAATCGGCAGTAGAGAGTGGCGAGCACACGGTGGACGTGCAGAAGAAGCTCGACGAGATCGTCGAAGCGGTCGGGAACGCCCGGTCCATGCCCATGTCGGCGTCCTGCGTGGTCAACCGCGCCGAACTGCTCTCGATGCTCGAAGAGGTGCGCGAGGCCCTGCCCGGCTCGCTGGCACAGGCCGCGCAGGTCATCGGCGGTCACGAGCAGCTCGTCGAGCAGGCCCGCCAGGAGGCGGGGCGGATCATCGAGAACGCCCACGCCGAGCGCGGATCGCTCATCTCCGGCACGGAGATCGCCCGGCAGTCCCAGGCCGAGGCCGACCGGATCCTCGGTGAGGCCCGCAAGGACGCCGAGGAGGTACGGGCCGAGGCCGACGAGTACGTCGACAGCAAGCTCGCCAACTTCGAGGTCGTCCTCACCAAGACGATCGGCTCGGTCGACCGGGGCCGCGAGAAGCTCCTCGGCCGCGGCCAGGGCTTCGACGAGCAGGGCTACGAGGACCCGGACTTCGCCGAGGCCCCCGAGCGCAGCGCCGACCCGGCCACGCTCCAGCGCCGGGCCGACGAGTACGTGGACACCAAGCTCGGCGCCTTCGAGGCGGTGCTCGCCAAGACCCTGGAGGCCGTCGGCCGTGGCCGGCAGAAGCTGCACGGCCGGGTCGCCACCGACGACCTCGGCGCCCACATGGCCGCGCAGGACGCCGCGGGCACCCAGGGCCACACCAGCGACGAGGACCACTGGGCCGGTCTCGCCGAGATCGCCACCCCGGAACCGCTTCCGGTGCCCCAGCAGCACAGTGAGCCGCAGTACCCGGCGCAGCCGGAGCCGCAGTACGCGCAGACGTACGGGTACCAGGAGCAGCCGCAGGACGCGTACCAGGGCCAGGCCCAGCAGCCCGACCCGTACGCCGGATATCAGCAGCAGCCCGACCCGTACGCGGGGTACCAGCTGCAGGGCTACGACCCGAACCAGGTCCAGGTCCCCATGCCGGCGCAGGGCTACGACGCCTGGCAGCAGCCGGTACAGGCCCAGCAGCAGCCCCTCCAGCAGCACGGTGAGGGCGCACTGGACGAGACCAGCCTGTTCGACACCAGCATGATCGACCTGGAACAGCTCCGACGGTACGAACAGGAGCGCTGAGCGCTCCCGGGGCCCGGGTCCCGGCTCCGGATCAGGGGCGGATTGGGAGCTGGGCGGTGTGTCCAGTATCCTGGCTCTTCGGTCGCGCGTATGTCCGCGATCCCGGCTGCCCGCTTCGATTCCGAACCGGTCGGCCCACCCCCACCACGCGTGATGCGCATGATTCGAAAGCAGGAAAAGCCCTGAACGGCCACCTCGACCACCGAAACCCTCTCGTGTTCGATACGCACGAGCTGGGTCGGCGTCCCGGTGCCCTCAAGCGGCTGACCCGCTCGGCGGACGCCCCCAAGGATCTCGGTATCGACGGGGTCATCGGTGTACCGGAAGGCGCACCGGTGGAGCTGGACGTCCGCCTCGAATCGGTCATGGAAGGTGTGCTTGTCACAGGCACCGCCCGTGCATCGGCCGAGGGGGAGTGCGTAAGGTGTCTGGAGCCGCTGAGCCTTCAGGTGGAGGCGGACTTCCAGGAAATGTTCTCGTACCCTGACGCCGATGACCGGAACCGCAGCAAGACCGCGGACCCGGTCGACGACGCCGAGGACGACGAGGACAGGTTCTTCCTCGAGGACGGCTTGTTCGACCTCGAGTCAGTGCTGCGTGATGCGGTGGTGCTCGCACTGCCGATGCAGCCGGTGTGCACGGAGACCTGTGCCGGCCTGTGTTCCGAATGCGGAATCAGGCTGGACGAGAATCCGGGCCACCACCACGATGTCGTCGATGCTCGATGGGCGGCATTGCAAGGACTCGCCGAGACCGTTCAGGACGGCGAGAAGGACAACATGGGCGGCGCCGATCCCGGCGTCGACGAGAAGCAGGAGAAGTAGCCGTGGCTGTTCCGAAGCGGAAGATGTCGCGCAGCAACACGCGCCACCGCCGGTCGCAGTGGAAGGCTGCGGTCCCCACCCTGGTTTCGTGCGAGCGTTGCCAGGAGCCGAAGCTGCAGCACATCGCGTGCCCCAGCTGCGGCACGTACAACAAGCGCCAGGTCCTCGAGGTCTGAGCGGCTGGTGAGAGGCCCGATGTCTGAGTTGTCCCACGCCAAGAAGCAGGCAGACAACGTCAACACAGCCTCGTCCCACACGCTTCTGGAAGGGCGGCTCGGGTACCACCTCGAGTCCGCCCTTCTGGTGCGTGCGCTGACCCATCGTTCGTACGCGTACGAGAACGGCGGTCTGCCCACCAACGAGCGGCTCGAATTCCTCGGGGATTCGGTGCTCGGCCTGGTGGTCACGGACACGCTGTACCGCACTCACCCCGACCTGCCTGAAGGCCAGCTGGCCAAATTGCGGGCCGCGGTGGTCAACTCGCGTGCGCTTGCGGAAGTGGGCCGCGGCCTCGAACTCGGCTCCTTCATCCGGCTCGGCCGCGGTGAAGAGGGCACGGGTGGCCGGGACAAGGCGTCCATCCTCGCCGACACCCTTGAAGCGGTGATCGGTGCGGTCTATCTCGATCAGGGCCTCGACGTGGCCTCGGAGCTGGTTCACCGGCTCTTCGACCCGTTGATCGACAGGTCCTCGAACCTCGGTGCCGGCCTGGACTGGAAGACCAGTCTCCAGGAGCTCACCGCGAGCGAGAGCCTCGGAGTCCCCGAGTACCTCGTCACGGAGACCGGCCCGGACCACGAGAAGACCTTTACTGCTGCTGCTCGCGTCGGTGGTGTCTCGTACGGCACCGGCACCGGCCGTAGCAAGAAGGAAGCGGAGCAGCAGGCGGCAGAATCCGCCTGGCGCGAGATCAGCGCCGCCGCGGAAGCACGGGAGGCCGCGGAGAAGTCCGCTGCCGACGGAGGGGCCGCCGACACCCCTGCCGACCCGGCGTCCACGGACGTTGCTCCTGCCTGATCCCGAGAACCCCCCGATGCCCAGCGCACCGGGGGGTTCTCTCTGTCCGCACCCGACTCGACCACTGATCCAGGAGCGAAACCGTGCCCGAGCTGCCCGAGGTGGAAGTCGTCCGGCGAGGGCTTGAGCGATGGGTCGCCGGGCGCACGGTCTCCGAGGTCGAGGTCCTGCATCCCCGTGCGGTCCGCCGGCATCTCGCGGGCGGTGCGGATTTCGCGGCCAGGCTGGGTGGTGTCCGTCTCGGGACGGCGATGCGCCGCGGCAAGTATCTGTGGGTGCCGCTCGACGACGCGGCCACCTCGCTCCTCGGTCACCTGGGCATGAGCGGCCAACTGCTCGTACAGCCCGGGGGCGCACCCGACGAGAAGCATCTGCGGATCAGGATCTGCTTCGACGACGCCGTCGGCACCGAGCTGCGCTTCGTCGACCAGCGCACCTTCGGCGGCCTCTCCCTCCACGAGAACACCGCCGAGGGACTGCCCGACACCATCGCGCACATCGCCCGCGACCCGCTGGACCCGGCCTTCGACGACGACGCGTTCCACACCGCGCTGCGTCTGCGCCGTACGACGGTCAAGCGCGCCCTGCTCGACCAGTCGCTGATCAGCGGGGTCGGCAACATCTACGCGGACGAGGCGCTCTGGCGCGCCAGGCTGCACTACGACCGGCCGACCGCCACCCTGACCCGCCCCAAGTCGGCCGAGCTGCTCGGCCACGTCCGCGACGTGATGAACGCGGCGCTGGCACAGGGCGGCACGAGCTTCGACAGCCTCTACGTGAACGTGAACGGCGAGTCCGGCTACTTCGACCGCTCGCTCGACGCCTACGGCCGCGAGGACGAGCCGTGCCACCGCTGCGGTACGCCGATCCGGCGCCGCGCCTGGATGAACCGGTCGAGCTACTTCTGCCCGCGCTGCCAGCGCCCGCCGCGCGCGTAGGGGCTTCAGGGCCGGCTTGCGTGGGCCTCGTCGTAACGCTCTCTGGCCACCAGGACCTCGGACATCCGGCCCTGGACGAGCTGGATCAGTCCACGAAGCTGTTCGGCGACCTGCCGGCCCAGGGGCGTGAGCTCGTAGTCGACGCGCGGCGGATTGGTCGGCTGGGCCTCGCGGTGCACCAGACCGTCGCGCTCCAGCGCGTGCAGTGTCTGGGAGAGCATCTTCTCGCTCACCCCGTCGATCCGGCGGCGCAGCGCGTTGAACCGGAGGCTGCTCTCGTACAGCGCGCCGAGCGTCAGACTGCCCCAGCGGCCGGTGACATGCTCCAGGGTGCCGCGCGAAGGGCACTGCTTGGAGAAGACGTCGAACGGAAGGCTGCTGTTCGGGCCGTCCACGTCCGGGGTGCTGCCGCCGAGGTCTGTCGCGTCCATGAAACCAGCGTACGCCCGCACAGCGCTTTCCACGGGATTGCGCAATCCCGTGGAAAGCAGTGGGGCGTACGGGGCCGGAGTGGGTGGTGGCCCGGGAGGGGCGGCACTCAGGGGCCGCCCCGGGAACCTCAGAAGCCGAAGTCCTGCGTCCACCAGGGGCCGCCGGAACCGAAGTGGACACCGACGCCGAGCGTCTTGTAGTCGCAGTTGAGAATGTTTGCGCGGTGGCCTTCGCTGTTCATCCAGGCCTCCATCACGGCCTCGGCGTCGGCCTGGCCGCGGGCGATGTTCTCGCCTCCGAGACCCGTGACGCCGGCCTTCGCGGCACGGTCCCACGGGGACTGTCCGTCCGGGTCGGTGTGGTCGAAGAACCCGCGGGCGGCCATGTCGTCGCTGAAGCTCTGGGCGAGCGAGGCCAGCGAGGAACTCGCGGTCACCGGGCTGCAGCCCACCTTGGAACGCTCCTGGTTGACCAGGGCGAGGACGGCGGCCTGGGCCGAGGTGGCGGCGGCCGGTGCGGTCGTCTTACGGGCGGCCGGCGCGGAGGTCGAGGGCTTGGCCGTCGGCTTGGCCGGACTCGACGCGGAAGCCGGCGCCGAACTCTTCGTGGTTCCGGCGGAGGTGGTCTTCGAGGCGGAGCGCCGCGCCTGCTCCGTGGCGGTGGCCGCCTCCTTCGTCTTCGTCGGCTCGGACGTCTTCGAGGGGGACGCGGACGGCGTGCCGGCCTTGGAGGAGGCCGACTTCGTGGGCGCCTCGGGGCGCTCGGTGCCCCGGCTGGCCGGGGTCGAGGCGGAACCGCGGTCGGCGGGAGCGGTCGTGGAGCCGCCCTGTGTCAGAAGGTCCGGGGCCCCCTCGGAGCGCACCTGGTCGGCGGCCGGGCCGCCACCCACGTTGTAGGTGTCGCCGCCGGGCACGAGTCCGGAGGCCACCGCCACCGCTCCGACGGCCATGGCCGCGGAGACGCCGATCAGTCCCGTACGTACCGGCAGGCCGGACCGCTTCCTGCGGCGCGCCCCCCGGTTCCGGCCTGCGGTTCCCTCCGCGGCTTGTTCGGCGGCGGGAGCTGCGGCGGAGCGTCGATGACGTCCCATCTGCTGTGCCCTTCTGACGATCTGGACGCCGTTGTCGGCGCACCCTGGCTCACCCGATCGAGTGAAGCTATTGCGAGGGGACTGTACGCCATCGCGTTTCGGCGAGAAGTGCTCCGAGAGCAATTGGCCGGTTAGCGTTCGGGCATGAACGAAGATGTACGGCTCACCGCCTGGGTACGCGGCCGAGTACAGCAAGTAGGGTTCCGCTGGTTCACCAGGGCAAACGCTTTGGAGATCGGCGGCCTCACCGGATTCGCGCTCAATCTCGACGACGGCAGAGTGCAGGTGGTGGCCGAAGGGCGGCGTGAGAATTGCCACCGGCTGCTGGATTGGCTCCGCTCGGACGACACACCCGGCCGCGTTGACGGAGTCACTGAGATCTGGGACACGCCGCGGGGTGGATACGAGGGATTCGCGATCCGCTGATCCGGTCTCCGGACGGGGGAGGAACACGGCTCGTGTTCGGGCCGTGTTCGAGGCGCGGCGGGGGGTGACTGTGAAGGGTGCGGTCATGCGTACACATGAAATGACCTGCGGAATGACCCGGTGGTTGCCAAGATTCGGTTGCCGTGCCAGGCTGCGGCAGTAAGGATGATCTCCGTGCCCCTGAGGGCCCCGCTGGAGAGTCGCGCCGCATGATCGTCAAGCCGCGCGCCCCCGGGACGCCCGCCTCTACAGGGTGTGATCGTGTTGACCGTCAAACTTTTTGGTGAGACGCTGAAATCCCCGCGCACCTTAACTGTTCGGCAGAGCTGTTTGGCAGCAGAACAGCAGTGAACACAGAGCACTGCCGAGCACCGCGGGTGCGATTCCCTCACGACCCACACCGCATCGGTCGGTCACTCAGTGTGGAGGACCATCCATCATGGCAAAGGCGCTTCTCGGTTACGTCGGCGGTTCCGATCCGCGACTCCTCGCCGAGATGCGACGGCTTCAGCAGCGCGTCCAGGATCTTGAGTCCGAGCTCGTACGGATTCAGGACGAGAACGACGCGCTCAACGCCGCCGCCCAGCACCAAGAGTCGCTGCTCGACAGCATCGACATCGACGTACCTCAGGCGGAGCCGGCGCTGACCTGACCGATGGCCCCCAGGGGCCGGTCGGGCTGCACGCGTCAGCCGCACGGGATCATCGCCGGATCGTCACCGGATCATTGAAGATCAATCGCTTTTGATCTGCTTCTTCATGGGCCTCGTCACTGATCCGGGCACGCGCGCCTTCCGCACCTTCATGGAGGCGGCGGATCCGTCGATACGACACTGCATGAGATCCAGCAGTAGCATTGCACAAGATTTGCAGGGGACGCTTCGGCGTCCCTTCTTTCTTTTCCCCTCCGAACCGCGCCCGTCCCGCCCCGGACGTACACCCCTTCCCTTACCGTCTGATGTGCCCTGCACCTTCATCAGCGAAACCGAGAGCGAAAGGTAGAGTCCGGCGGCGTGCATCTCAAGGCCCTGACCCTGCGTGGTTTCAAATCGTTCGCCTCCGCCACAACCCTGCGGTTCGAACCCGGGATCACCTGTGTGGTCGGCCCCAACGGGTCGGGCAAGTCCAATGTGGTGGACGCGCTCTCCTGGGTCATGGGGGAGCAGGGCGCCAAATCCCTGCGCGGCGGCAAGATGGAAGACGTGATCTTCGCCGGTACCACCGGGCGGCCGCCGCTCGGCCGGGCCGAAGTATCGCTGACCATTGACAATTCCGACGGCGCACTGCCCATCGAGTACGCCGAAGTGACGATCACTCGGATCATGTTCCGCAACGGCGGCAGCGAATACCAGATCAATGGCGACACCTGCCGGCTGCTGGACATCCAGGAACTCCTCTCCGACTCCGGTATCGGCCGGGAGATGCACGTCATCGTCGGCCAGGGGCAGCTGGACTCCGTGCTCCACGCGGACCCGATGGGGCGCCGCGCCTTCATCGAGGAGGCCGCCGGTGTCCTCAAGCACCGCAAGCGCAAGGAGAAGGCGCTGCGGAAGCTGGACGCGATGGGGGCGAACCTGGCGCGCGTGCAGGACCTCACCGACGAACTGCGGCGGCAGCTGAAACCGCTCGGCCGGCAGGCCGCGGTGGCTCGCCGGGCCGCCGTCATCCAGGCCGATCTGCGCGACGCCCGGCTGCGCCTCCTCGCCGACGACCTGGTGCGTCTGCACACCGCCCTGCGCAGTGAGATCGCCGACGAGGCGGCGCTGAAACAGCGCCGCGAGGCGGCCGAGGCGGAACTGAAGGCGGCTCTCGGACGTGAGGCCGAACTGGAGGGCGAGGTACGGCGGCTGACGCCCCGGCTCCAGCGGGCCCAGCAGACCTGGTACGAGCTGTCGCAGCTGGCCGAACGCGTACGAGGCACCGTCTCGCTCGCCGACGCCCGGGTGAAGAGCGCCACCGCGCCGCCCGAGGAGGAGCGACGCGGACGCGACCCCGAGGACATGGAGCGCGAGGCGGCCCGGATCCGTGAGCAGGAGGCGGAGCTGACCGCGGCGCTGGAGGCGGCGGAGCACGCGCTGGAGGACACCGCGTCCCACCGGGCCGAACTGGAACGGGAACTGGCGGCCGAGGAACGCAGGCTCAAGGACGCGGCCCGCGCGCTCGCCGATCGCCGCGAAGGGCTCGCCCGGCTGAACGGTCAGGTCAACGCGGCCCGCAGCCGCGCCGGTTCGGCGCAGTCGGAGATCGACCGGCTGGCAGCCTCGCGCGACGAGGCGCAGGAGCGGGCGGCCCGGGCCCAGGAGGAGTACGAGCAGCTGAAGGCCGAGGTGGACGGCCTGGACGCAGGGGACACGGAGCTCGGCGAGCGACACGAGGCCGCCCGGCGCGAACTGAAGGAGGCGGAGGGGGCTCTCTCCGCGGCTCGGGACGACCTCACCACCGCCGAACGCGAGCGCGCGGCGGTCGCGGCCCGCCATGACGCCCTGGCCCTCGGGCTGCGCCGCAAGGACGGCACGGGGGTGCTGCTCGGCGCCAGGGACCGGCTCACCGGGCTGCTCGGACCGGCGGCGGAACTGCTCACCGTGGCCCCGGGCCACGAGGTCGCGGTGGCCGCGGCGCTGGGCGCGGCGGCGGACGCGGTCGCGGTGACGGACGCGGCCACGGCGGCGGAGGCGATCCGGCTGCTCCGCAAGCAGGACGCGGGACGCGCGTCCCTTCTGCTCGGCAGCGGGGGCGACGCGCGCCCGGCAGCCGCAGGCCGCGGCGGCTCCGAAGCCGTGGGGCAGGTGCCCGGTCAGGGGCCCGGCGCCGCCCATGTCCCCGGGCAGAGCGCGGAACCCGCACCGCGCCCCCCGGAGGTCACCGCGCCCCCCGCCCCTCGCGGAGCGGTCGAAGCCGAGGGGGCAGGACGTTCGGCCGAGGCGGAGGAAGCCGGGCGTACGGCCGAGGGAGCCGGGCGTCCGGTCGCCGTGGCCCTCACCGGCCTGTCCGCCCCCGCCGTCGCCGACCTCGTCAGCGGTCCCGTCGAACTGATGGCCGCGGTCCGCAGGATGGTGCGGGACATGGTGGTCGTCGGGACGCTGGAGGACGCCGAGGACCTGGTCGCCGCCCACCCGGAACTGACGGCGGTGACCGGCGAGGGAGACGTGCTCTCCGCCCACTTCGCGCACGGCGGCTCGGCGGGGGCGCCCAGCCTCCTGGAGGTCCGGGCGTCCGTGGACGAGGCCGCGGCGGAGCTCGCCGAACTCGCCGTGCGGTGCGCGGAGCTGGCCGGGACGCAGCGGAACGCGGCACAGCGGCGCGCTGACTGCGCGGCGCTCGTCGAGGAGCTGGGGGAGCGCCGCAGGGCCGCGGAGCGGGAGAAGTCCGGGGTGGCCCAGCAGCTCGGCCGGCTGGCCGGACAGGCTCGCGGCGCCGCCGGGGAGGCCGAGCGGATGACCGCGTCCGCCGCCCGCGCCCAGGAGTCCCTGGAGCGGGCGACCCAGGAGGCCGAGGAACTGGCCGAGCGGCTGCTGGTCGCCGAGGAGGCGGCGCAGGACGGTGCGGACGAGGAACCGGACACCGCCGTGCGCGACCGGCTCGCCGCCGACGGTGCGAACGCCCGCCAGACCGAGATGGAGGCCCGGCTCCAGGTCCGTACCCACGAGGAACGGGTCAAGGCCCTCGCAGGCCGCGCCGACTCCCTCGACCGGGGGGCCCGCGCCGAACGTGAGGCACGCGCCCGCGTCGAGCAGCGCCGGGCCCGGCTGCGCCACGAGGCCGCGGTGGCGTCGGCCGTCGCGTCCGGCGCCCGTCAGCTGCTCGCCCACGTCGAGGTGTCCGTCGTACGAGCACAGGAGGAGCGGGCCGCCGCAGAGGCGTCGAAGGCCGAGCGGGAGCGGGAGCTGGCGGCCGAACGCCACCGGGGCCGCGAGCTCAAGGGCGAGCTCGACAAGCTGACGGACTCGGTCCACCGGGGAGAGGTGCTCGGCGCCGAGAAGCGGCTGCGGATAGAGCAGCTGGAGGCGAAGGCCCTGGAGGAGCTGGGTGTGGAGCCCGCCGGTCTGGCGGCGGAGTACGGACCGGACCAGCTCGTACCGCCGTCCCCGGCGGCCGAGGGCGAGGAGCTGCCGGAGGATCCGGAGCACCCGCGGAACCAGCCGAAGCCGTTCGTCCGGGCCGAGCAGGAGAAGCGGCTGAAGTCGGCCGAACGGGCGTATCAGCAACTCGGGAAGGTGAATCCGCTCGCTCTGGAGGAGTTCTCGGCGCTGGAGGAGCGGCACAAGTTCCTCTCCGAGCAGCTGGAGGACCTGAAGAAGACCCGGGCCGATCTGATGCAGGTCATCAAGGAGGTCGACGAGCGGGTCGAGCAGGTCTTCACCGAGGCGTACCAGGACACCGCCAGGGAGTTCGAGGGCGTCTTCTCGCGCCTCTTCCCGGGGGGTGAGGGGCGGCTCGTCCTGACCGATCCGGACAACATGCTGGCGACCGGCGTGGACGTCGAGGCCAGGCCTCCGGGCAAGAAGGTCAAGCGGCTCTCCCTGCTGTCGGGCGGCGAAAGGTCGTTGACGGCCGTGGCGTTGCTGGTCTCGATCTTCAAGGCCAGGCCGAGCCCGTTCTATGTGATGGACGAGGTCGAGGCGGCGCTCGACGACACCAACCTCCAGCGGCTGATCCGGATCATGGAGGAGCTCCAGGAGAGCTCGCAGCTCATCGTGATCACGCACCAGAAGCGGACGATGGAGGTCGCCGACGCGCTGTACGGCGTCTCGATGCAGGGTGACGGCGTGTCCAAGGTGATCAGTCAGCGGCTGCGCTGAGTCTTTACCTAATCTTCAAGACTTCAACGTACCTTTTGGGCGCTCCTGGGTGGATGTCTGGTCAGTCCGCGAGATTGACTTCAAAACTTGAACGAATAGTCTCTGCAACGTCGTTTTTACCTTCAAGTGGTGGCAGGTCTGAAGTTGTGCGCCACTAAGAAGAGCTCACCCCCCACGCCTGACGTTGCGGCCAGGCCCCAGGAGTTCACGTGACCAGCACATCGCAGGGACCAGAGTCCGGAGCCCGGGCGGCCCATCCGGAACACATCGGCCATGTCATCTTCATCACGGCTGCCGCTGCGATGGGTGGCTTCCTCTTCGGCTACGACAGTTCCGTCATCAACGGCGCCGTCGAGGCGATCCGGGACCGGTACGACATCGGCTCCGGCACGCTCGCCCAGGTCATCGCCATCGCCCTGATCGGCTGTGCGATCGGCGCCGCCACGGCGGGCCGGATCGCCGACCGCATCGGGCGCATCCGCTGTATGCAGATCGCCTCGGTGCTCTTCACCATCAGCGCCGTGGGCTCCGCGCTCCCGTTCGCGCTCTGGGACCTGGCGATGTGGCGCATCATCGGCGGCTTCGCCATCGGCATGGCGTCGGTGATCGGCCCGGCGTACATCGCCGAGGTCTCGCCGCCCGCCTACCGCGGCCGGCTCGGCTCCTTCCAGCAGGCGGCGATCGTCATCGGCATCGCCATCTCCCAGCTGGTCAACTACGGCATCCTGCAGATCGCCGACGGTGACCAGCGCGGCAAGATCGGCGGCCTGGAAGCCTGGCAGTGGATGCTCGGCGTGATGGTCGTGCCCGCGGTGCTCTACGGGCTGCTGTCGTTCGCCATCCCGGAGTCGCCCCGCTTCCTGATCTCCGTCGGCAAGAAGGACCGGGCCCGCAAGATCCTCGAAGAGGTCGAGGGCAAGAACATCGACCTCGACGCCCGGGTCACCGAGATCGAGACGGCTATGCGCCGCGAGCACAAGTCGAGCTTCAGGGACCTGCTCGGCAGCCGCTTCGGCTTCCTGCCCATCGTCTGGGTCGGTATCGGTCTGTCGGTGTTCCAGCAGCTCGTCGGCATCAACGTGGCGTTCTACTACTCGGCGACGCTGTGGCAGTCGGTCGGCATCGACCCGACCGACTCGTTCTTCTACTCGTTCACGACCTCGATCATCAACATCATCGGTACGGTGATCGCGATGGTCCTGGTGGACCGGGTGGGCCGCCGCCCCCTGGCCCTCGTCGGCTCCTGCGGCATGGCCATCGCCCTCGCCTTCGAGGCCTGGGCCTTCTCCGCCGACCTCGTCGACGGCAAACTGCCGGACACCCAGGGCCTGGTGGCGCTGATCGCCGCCCACGTCTTCGTGCTGTTCTTCGCCCTTTCGTGGGGCGTCGTGGTCTGGGTCTTCCTCGGCGAGATGTTCCCGAACCGGATCCGCGCCGCCGCACTCGGCGTCGCCGCCTCCGCGCAGTGGATCGCCAACTGGGCGATCACCGCGAGCTTCCCGAGCCTCGCCGACTGGAACCTGTCGGGCACGTACATCATCTACGCCTGCTTCGCCACGCTCTCGATCCCCTTCGTCATCAAGTTCGTGAAGGAGACCAAGGGCAAGGCGCTGGAGGAGATGGGCTAACCCCCGCTGCCCCTCTCTCCTCGAAAAACGTACGGCCCCGGCTCGCATCCGCGAACCGGGGCCGTACGCGCCTCACCCTCCGATCGCCCCGCAGAACAACCGCAGGCTGCGCCACCCCTCCTCGACCGGCATGCCGCCGCACAGCGGGTGCAGCACCAGGCTGTCCAGCTCCCCGGCGAGAGCCGCGCAGGCCTCCGGTGTGACGATCCGGTAGACGCCCTCGGCCCGGAGCTCCGCCACGGTCGTCGCCGCCGAGCGGACGGCCGAACGGATGTCCTTGGACTGCCAGGAGGCGTACGTGCGCGCCTCGTGCAGGAAGTGCTCCCCGTACGCGGCCCAGGTCCGGTCCGGGTCCTCGGACACGTGCAGCAGAGGTGTCTCGGCCGAGGGCATCATGCAGAAGCCCTCCGTACCGTGCTCCGCGCGCTGCTCGTGGTAGTACGCCTCCAGCTCCGGCAGATGCGCGCTCGGGAACAGCGGCAGCCCCAGCCGGGCCGCCCGCCGCGCCGCCGCCCGCGAGCTGCCGCCCACCAGCAGCAGCGGATGCGGGCGGGTGTACGGACGCGGGGTGACCGTGACCGTACGGCCGCGGAACTCGAACGGCTCGCCCGTCCACGCCTTCAACAGGGTCTCCAGCACCTCGTCCTGGAGCCGGCCCCGCCTGCCCCATTCGACGCCCGCCCGTTCGTACTCCTCGGGCCGGTAGCCGATCCCCGCGACCGTCACCAGCCGGCCCGCGCTGAGCAGATCGAGCACCGCGATGTCCTCGGCGAGCCGCAACGGATCGTGCAGCGGACCGATGACCGCGGAGACCGTGACCGCGATCCGGCGGGTCGTCCCGAAGACGGCCCCGGCGAAGGTGAAGGGTGACGGCAGCCAGGAGTTGGCGGCGCCGTGGTGCTCCTCGGTCTGTACGGTGTCGACGCCGTGCTCGTCCGCGTACGCGGCCATGTCCAGCGCCGCGCGGTAGCGGGCCGAGAGGGAATCCGGTGTGGCTGCCGGATCGACGAGGTTGAACCGGACGACGGTGAAGGCCATGACGCTGTCCCCCTGGGTCCTGCCGGGCGGGCTGGGCGAGGCCGGACCTTAGCTGACGTAGCGTCAGAAGTGTAGGGGGGTGGCCGCCCGGCGTGCGGCGGGCCGCGGCAGTGCCGCGTACAGACCGCCGGAGACGAGGATCGTGACCGCCCAGCCGAGCCCGCTGCGCCCCGTCCAGGTCGTCGCGAGCGGACCGGTGAACCACTCCACGCCGGTGAACAGCAGCCCCACCACCAGGCCCACCGCCCAGGCAGCCACCGCGGTCCACGCGAAGCCGCCCGTGTACCAGTAGGCGCTGGTGGACGTGGTGTCCATGAGCGCCTCCGGGTCGTAGGTGCGCCCCCGCAGTTGATCCACGCCGAAGACGCCGATCCAGGCCGAGAACGTCACCGCGAGCAGATTCAGGAAGGAGACGAACGAATCGACGAAACTGCTCGCCACGAGCATCAGCAGCGACCCCAGGAACAGGCTGATCGCGGCATTCACACCGACGGCCCAGGCGCGCGGGATCATGAATCCCAGGGTCTGTGCGGTGAATCCGGCTGAATACATCGACATGGCGTTGATCAGCACCATGCCGAGCACGGCGACGGCCAGATACGGAACAGAGATCCAGTCGGGCAGCAGCACTCCGATGAACGCGACCGGATCACGGGTGACGGCGAGGTCCGGCGTACCGACCGCCATCACCGCCCCCATCAGCACCATCGGCAGAAACACGATTCCCGCACCGCCCACCGTCGCCGCGACCATCGCCCGCCCGGACGCGGTGTGCGGAAGGTAACGGGTGAAATCCGGCCCGGTGGGAGCCCAGCTGATACCGCCGGCCGCCAGGGTGCCGATCCCCGCGATCATCGCCGACGTCGGACCGGCCGGCCGGTCGAGCACCGCGGGCCAGGCCGTCGCCCCGGCCAGGTGCACCAGGACCAGCACGCTGAACCCTCCGAAGAGGTACGCGGACCAGGTGCAGCACAGTCGCAGCGCCCGCATGCCGAGCCCCGACAGGAGGAAGCTGCTCGCGACGAAGGCGATCAGCGTCACCATGATCAGCGTCGAGGTGCTCCGGATGCCGAAGAGCAGACCGAGCACGGCCAGCAGCGCGTACGCGCCGGTGACGGCGTTCAGCGTCTCCCACCCCCAGCGGGCCACCCAGATCAGTGCGCCGGGCGCCAGGTTGCCCCGCTGGCCGAAGACGGCCCGGGAGAGTGCCATGCCGGGGGCGCCGCCGCTGCGTCCCGCGACCGAGATCAGTCCGACCAGGCCGAACGAGACAGCCGGTGCCACGGCCGCGACGACCAGCACCTGCCAGAGGCTCAGGCCGTCGAAGACGACGAGCCCCGCGCCGATCGTCAGCAGCAGCACGGTCATGTTCGCCGCGACCCAGGTCGGGAAGAGGGACCGGACCCGGCCGGTGCGCTCGCCGTCGGGCACGGGGTCAAGCCCACGGGTCTCCACGGCCAGGATCGTACCTTTTCCGGCATACCGTGCATCATGCCTCGCGCATGCGGGGGTATCGCGGGTGCTCGGCCCGGTACCCGGCAGAGGCCGTGCCCGGCGGGGTGTGGCGGCGTCGCTGCTCAGGGGGTCGTCACACGCACGCGGCCGCCTGCCGGACCCCGCATCCCTCGCATGCCGTCGCACGTGACCGATACTGGGTGGGTTATGGAATTCGTCATCCTTGCTGTAGTCATCGCCCTGGTCGCGGTCGGCGTGATCAGCGGGCTCGTGGTCAGCAGCCGCAAGAAGAAGCAGCTGCCCCCGGCACCGTCGAGCACGCCGACCATCACTCCTCCCGCCGAGCCCCATGTCGGCGAGGAGGCCGAGACGCCGCGCGACACCTCGCGCCGCACCATCGAGGAGGTCGGCCTTCCGCCCGGGGAGGCCCCCGAAACCGCAGAACCCGAGACGCCCGCCGCCCCCGCGCTGGACGTCCCCGAGCCCACCGCCGGCCGGCTCGTACGGCTGCGGGCCAGGCTCGCCCGCTCGCAGAACTCCCTCGGCAAGGGGCTGCTCACGCTCCTGTCCCGGGACAACCTCGACGAGGACACCTGGGAGGAGATCGAGGACACCCTCCTCACCGCCGACGTCGGCGTCGCCCCCACCCAGGAACTGGTCGAACGGCTCCGCGAGCGCGTCCGCGTGCTCGGCACCCGTACCCCCGAGGAACTGCGCAAGCTGCTGCGCGAGGAGCTCCTCACCCTGCTCGGCACCGACTTCGACCGCGCGGTCAAGACGGACGGCGGCGCGGAGACCCCCGGCGTCGTCATGGTCGTCGGCGTCAACGGCACCGGCAAGACCACCACCACCGGCAAGCTGGCCCGGGTGCTCGTGGCCGACGGCCGCAGCGTCGTGCTCGGCGCGGCCGACACCTTCCGTGCCGCCGCCGCGGACCAGCTCCAGACCTGGGGCGAGCGCGTCGGTGCCCGCACCGTGCGCGGACCCGAAGGCGGCGACCCGGCGTCGATCGCCTTCGACGCCGTGAAGGAAGGCATCGCCGAGGGCGCCGACGTCGTGCTCATCGACACGGCGGGCCGGCTGCACACCAAGACCGGGCTGATGGACGAGCTCGGCAAGGTCAAGCGGGTCGTCGAGAAGCACGGACCGCTCGACGAGATCCTGCTCGTCCTCGACGCCACCACCGGCCAGAACGGCCTGGTGCAGGCGCGGGTGTTCGCCGAGGTCGTCGACATCACCGGCATCGTCCTCACCAAGCTCGACGGCACCGCCAAGGGCGGCATCGTCATCGCCGTCCAGCGCGAGCTGGGCGTACCGGTGAAGCTCGTCGGGCTCGGCGAGGGGCCGGACGATCTGGCCCCGTTCGAGCCGGAGGCGTTCGTGGACGCCCTGATCGGGGACTGAACCCCTCGTACCGCTACAGCGAGGAGCCCGGCCGCACGCACTGTGCGGCCGGGCTCCTCGCTGTAGCGGCCGTGCTGCCGGACTGCCGTCAGTCGCAGGGGGCCAGCCGGTGGCAGATGTACGCCAGTGTGCCCAGCAGCAGCCGCGCCTGCGGGGGCGCCGCCGCGGTCTCCAGGGCCGGCGGACGCAGCCAGCGGACCGGGCCGAGGCCGCCCTGGTCGGACGGGGGCGCGGTGATGTGGGAGCCGGATCCGAACGCCCGCAGGTCCAGGCCCGCGTCGTCCCAGCCCATCCGGTACAGCAGCCGGGGTAGCTCGGAGGCCGCACCCGGGGCGACGAAGAACTGCGCCCGCCCGGCCGGGGTCACCGCCACCGGGCCCAGCGGCAGCCCCATCCGCTCCATCCGCACCAGCGCCCGGCGCCCCGCCTGCTCCGCGACGTCGAGGACGTCGAAGCTGCGGCCCACGGGCAGCAGCATCGAGGCCCCGGGCACCTCGGCCCACGCGCGCGCCGCTGTGTCGAGTGTCGCCCCGGCGGGAACCTCCTGCGCGAAGTCCAGCGGATGGGCGCCGGGGGAGAGGCAACCCGCTTCTCCGCAAGAGCAGTTGCCGTCCGCGGCGCGCGCGCCGGGCACGACCGCCCAGCCCCACAGTCCCGTGTACTCGGCCACCGCCGTGCCCTCGGCCGCACGGCTGCGGCGCCGCACGCCGGATCGCCTCTCACGGATGCCGCCGATCGTGAAGCCCATGCCCCCTCCAACGGGTCCAACGCGCCAGTGGTTACGAACCGGAGTGCACACGTGACACTCCGCCGTTCCCGGCGACCGGTGTGAGCGCGGGGTGCGCCCCCGGGGTGCGAGACCTTGTGCGCGCCCCTGAATGCATCCCTGCGCCTACCGCTGGTCGCTGTCTGTCAAGTGAATCGCGCCTGGCCGTGGTGGCGTTCATTCGAAGGGGTGGCGAATGGTGGCGTTTCTGTAAACGCCCTCGCCGAGAGGGTGATCGTAGGATTACCGTCGGTACACGAACCATGGAAGTATGTGCGCCCATGGGTATGCCGGAGGCAACTCGACTTTCTGTTCGATGGTGGGCAACCTGCATACGGGCAGCATCGGTTCACGGCATTCTGATAGAGGTTCGCGCGACAGTATTCGGCGGATGGGGGCGTTCCAGTGAGTGGCAGCGGCGCAGGCGATGCGAATGCCGGTAAGCGCCCCAACGGGCAATTGGGATCATGGTTCGTGCGCAGCGGCTGGTCGAAGGGCGAGCTCGCCCGGCAGGTGAACCGCAGAGCGCGCCAGATGGGCGCCCACCACATCAGCACCGACACCTCACGGGTGCGCCGCTGGCTCGACGGTGAGCAGCCGCGCGAACCGATCCCGCGCATCCTGTCCGAGCTGTTCTCCGAACGCTTCGGCTCCGTCGTCGCCGTCGAGGACCTGGGGCTGCGCGCCGCCCATCAGGCACCCTCCGTGGCCGGCGTCGATCTCCCCTGGGCCGGTCCTCAGACCGTCGCCCTGCTCAGTGAGTTCTCCCGCAGCGACCTGATGCTCGCCCGCCGCGGATTCCTCGGCAGCTCCCTCGCGCTCGCCGCCGGGCCCGCCCTCATCGAACCCATGCAGCGCTGGCTGGTTCCGGTCACCGCCGGCGGGTCCGTCGAGCCGGAGTCGGAGGCGGCCGCCCGCCGCCCGTCCCGCCTCTCCGGCCCCGAGCTCGACCTGCTGGAGTCCACCACCGCGATGTTCCGCCAGTGGGACGCCCAGTGCGGCGGCGGACTGCGCCGCAAGGCCGTCGTCGGCCAGCTCCACGAGGTCACCGACCTGCTCCAGGAGCCGCAGCCGGCGGCCACCGCGAAGCGCCTCTTCCGCTGCGCCGCCGAACTGGCCGAACTGGCGGGCTGGATGAGTTACGACGTCGGCCTCCAGCCCACCGCCCAGAAGTACTTCGTGCTGGCCCTGCACGCCTCGAAGGAGGCCGGCGACAAGCCACTGGGCTCGTACGTCCTGTCCAGCATGAGCCGCCAGATGATCCACCTCGGCCGCCCCGACGACGCGCTCGAACTCATCCACCTCGCGCAGTACGGCAGCCGTGACTGCGCCACCGCGCGGACCCAGGCCATGCTGTATGCGATGGAGGCCCGCGCCTACGCCAACATGGGCCAGCCCAGCAAGTGCAAGCGTGCCGTGCGGATGGCCGAGGACACCTTCCTCGACGCGGGGATGGACGGCGAGCCCGAGCCCGACTGGATCCGCTTCTTCTCCGAGGCCGAGCTCAACGGCGAGAACTCCCACTCCTACCGTGACCTGGCCTATGTGGCCGGCCGCAGCCCCACGTACGCCTCGCTCGCCGAACCCGTCATGCAGCGGGCGGTCGAGCTCTTCGGCGACGACGACGAGCACCAGCGGTCGTACGCGCTCAACCTGGTCGGCCTCGCCACCGTCCACCTCCTCAAGCGCGAGCCCGAGCAGTCCACCGTGCTGGCCGAGAAGGCGCTGCGCGTCGCCAAGAAGGTCCGCTCGGAGCGGGTCAACACCCGGCTGCGCAAGACCGTCGACACCGCTGCCAGGGACTTCGGGGACATTCCCGAGGTCGCCCGGCTCACCGACCTCCTCACCGAACAACTGCCCGAGACCGCCGAAGCGGTCTGAGCGGCACCTCTGCCCCGGCCACGACGGCCACCCCGCACCGACCGACTTCGGCTCCCCCGATTGCCTGGTCAGCGGGTGGTCGTCGTGGCCGGTTCGTGTGGTCGTTCCCCTGCCGGAGCGTCGTAACCGCACCGTATGCGGCTCCGGCCGCAGAGTAGGCCCGAGCGCGGGTACGGCACGGGCGGTTCATGGGGACGTAACACGACGGTCCTCATAGTCACTGCGGCGAAACATCGTGTGGCATCGGTGGAAACGGCGCTGGGTGAATCTCATGGCCATAACCGGCCCGCACCTTTTCCCCAGTGGTCCCGCACGTGGTTACGCCCCCACCGCCCCCGCACGCGGCCGCACCGACGACGAGGAGACGCCGATGCCCCCAGGCATCACGACGCTTGCAGCAGACGCCCCGACGCTGTCTGCCGCCAACACCGGGTTCATGCTCATCTGTTCGGCCCTGGTGATGCTCATGACCCCGGCCCTGGCCTTCTTCTACGGAGGCATGGTCCGCGTCAAGAGCACCCTCAACATGCTGATGATGAGCTTCATCAGCCTCGGGATCGTCACGATCCTGTGGGTGCTCTACGGATTCAGCCTCGCCTTCGGCACCGACGCCGGCTCGATCATCGGATGGAGTCAGGACTTCGTCGGCCTCAGCGGGATCGGCGTCACGGAACTCTGGGACGGCTACACCATCCCGGTGTACGTCTTCGCCGTCTTCCAGCTGATGTTCGCCGTGCTCACCCCGGCCCTGATCAGCGGTGCGCTCGCCGACCGGGTCAAGTTCACCTCGTGGGCGCTCTTCATCACCCTCTGGGTCACCGTCGTCTACTTCCCGGTCGCGCACTGGGTCTGGGGCGCGGGCGGCTGGCTCTTCGAGCTCGGCGTCATCGACTTCGCCGGCGGTACGGCCGTCCACATCAACGCGGGTGCCGCGGCCCTCGGCGTGATCCTCGTCATCGGCAAGCGCGTCGGCTTCAAGAAGGACCCGATGCGGCCGCACAGCCTGCCGCTCGTCATGCTCGGCGCCGGTCTCCTCTGGTTCGGCTGGTTCGGCTTCAACGCCGGGTCGTGGCTCGGCAACGACGACGGCGTCGGCGCGGTCATGTTCGTCAACACGCAGGTCGCCACCGCCGCCGCGATGCTCGCCTGGCTCGGCTACGAGAAGCTCCGCCACGGCTCCTTCACCACCCTCGGTGCCGCCTCCGGCGCCGTCGCCGGACTCGTCGCCATCACCCCGGCGGGCGGCGCGGTCAGCCCGCTCGGTGCCATCGCGGTCGGCGCCATCGCCGGTGTGCTGTGCGCCATGGCGGTCGGCCTCAAGTACAGGTTCGGCTACGACGACTCCCTGGACGTCGTCGGTGTCCACCTCGTCGGCGGTATCGCCGGATCGCTCCTCGTCGGCCTCTTCGCCACCGGCGGGGTCCAGTCCGACGCCAAGGGGCTCTTCTACGGCGGTGGACTCGACCAGCTCGGCAAGCAGGCCGTCGGTGTCTTCGCGGTCCTCGCGTACTCTCTGGTCGTCTCCGCGATCCTCGCCTTCCTGCTCGACAAGACCATCGGGATGCGGGTCGAGGAGGACGACGAGGTCTCCGGTATCGACCAGGTCGAACACGCCGAGACGGCATACGACTTCAGCGGTGCGGGCGGCGGTTCGTCCTCCCGCCCCGCGCCCCCCGCGCCCGGCACCACGGCAGCCCCGACGAAAAAGAAGGTGGACGCATGAAGCTCATCACCGCAGTCGTGAAGCCCCACCGGCTTGACGAGATCAAGGAGGCCCTCCAGGCCTTCGGCGTCCAGGGCCTCACGGTCACGGAAGCCAGCGGCTACGGGCGTCAGCGCGGCCACACCGAGGTCTACCGGGGCGCCGAGTACACCGTCGACCTCGTCCCGAAGATCCGCATCGAGGTCCTCGTCGAGGACGAGGACTCCGAACAGCTCATCGACGTCGTCGTGAAGGCCGCCCGGACGGGCAAGATCGGTGACGGCAAGGTCTGGAGCGTCCCGGTCGAGACCGCGATCCGGGTACGCACCGGCGAACGCGGCCCGGACGCACTCTGACCGACTGTTCCGCACACGGAAAGGCAGCTGGGTGACGAGCACCGAAGTGACCACCGAATCCGAGGAATCGGGACCCAGCGGCTACGCGGCGGCCCGGCTGCGCCTTCTCCAGCAGAAGGCGCAGTCCGGGCCGCCGCGCCGTGCGGCCCTCGCCACGCTCACCGACGAGTGGCTGACCGTCCTCTTCACCGCCGCGGCCGAGCACGCGGGTGTCCGGGGCGCCGCCCTCGTCGCCGTCGGCGGCTACGGCCGCGGCGAACTCTCCCCGCGCAGCGACCTCGACCTCCTGCTCCTGCACGACGGCAGCGCCGACGCCGGAGCGGTGGCGGCACTCGCCGACCGCGTCTGGTACCCGGTATGGGACCTGGGCCTTGCCCTCGACCACTCCGTACGCACCCCCGCCGAAGCCCGCAAGACCGCCGGCGAGGACCTCAAGGTCCAGCTGGGACTGCTCGACGCCCGGCCCGTCGCCGGGGACCTCGGTCTCGTCGCCTCCCTGCGCACCGCGATCCTCGCCGACTGGCGCAACCAGGCCCCCAAGCGCCTGCCCGCCCTCGACGAGCTCTGCCGCGAACGGGCCGAGCGCCAGGGCGAGCTCCAGTTCCTCCTGGAACCCGACCTCAAGGAGGCCCGGGGCGGACTGCGCGACGCGACCGCCCTGCGCGCCGTCGCCGCCTCCTGGGTCGCCGACGCGCCCCGCGAGGGACTCGCCGAGGCCCGCCGCGTCCTCCTCGACGCCCGCGACGCCCTGCACCTCACCACCGGCCGCGCCACCGACCGGCTCGCCCTCCAGGAACAGGACCAGGTCGCCGCCGCCCTCGGCCTCCTCGACGCCGACGCGCTGCTGCGCCAGGTGTACGAGGCCGCCCGCACCGTCTCGTACGCCACCGACGTCACCTGGCGCGAGGTCAACCGGGTGCTGCGCGCCCGCTCGGCGCGGCCCAGGCTGCGGGCCATGCTGGGCGGTGGCCGCGCCCCGGCCAACGACCGGACCCCGCTCGCCGACGGCGTCGTCGAGGCCGACGGCGAGGTCGTGCTGGCCCGCACCGCCCGACCGGAACGCGACCCGGTCCTCGTCCTGAGGGCCGCCGCGGCAGCCGCGCAGTCCGAGCTCCCGCTCTCCCGCCACGTCGTTCGGCACCTCGCCACCGCGGCCAAACCGCTGCCGGTGCCCTGGCCCGCCGAGGCCCGGGAGGAACTCGTCACCCTGCTCGGCGCGGGCGAGGCCACCGTCCCCGTCTGGGAGGCGCTGGAGGCCGAGGGGCTCATCACCCGGCTCCTGCCCGACTGGGAACGGGTCCACTGCCGGCCCCAGCGCAACCCCGTCCACACCTGGACCGTGGACCGCCACCTCGTCGAGGCGGCCGTCCGCGCCTCCTCCCTCACCCGCCGCGTCGGCCGCCCCGACCTCCTGCTGGTCGCCGCACTGCTCCACGACATCGGCAAGGGCTGGCCCGGCGACCACTCCGTCGCCGGCGAGGTCATCGCCCGCGACATGGCCGCCCGGATCGGCTTCGACCAGCACGACGTAGGTGTCATCGCCACCCTCGTGCGCCACCACCTGCTGCTCATCGAGACCGCCACCCGCCGCGACCTCGACGACCCGGCGACCGTCCGTTCCGTCGCCACCGCCGTCGGGAGCGCCGCCACCCTGGAGCTCCTGCACGCGCTCACCGAGGCCGACGCGCTCGCCACCGGGCCCGCCGCCTGGTCCACCTGGCGTGCCTCCCTCGTCACCGACCTGGTCAAGCGCGTCGCGGCCGTCCTCGCCGGCGAGGCACCCGAGGAACCCGCGCCCGAGGCGCCCAGCGCCGAGCAGGAGCGCCTGGCCGTCGAGGCCCTGCGCACCGGCGAACCCGTCCTCGCCCTGCACACCCAGCCCGAGGCCCCGCACGAGGACGGCGGGCCCGAACCCGTCGGCGTCGAACTCCTCATCGCTCTTCCCGACCGGCCCGGCGTCCTGCCCGCCGCCGCCGGGGTCCTCGCCCTGCACCGCCTGACCGTCCGCGCCGCCGACCTGAGGGCCGTCGAGCTCCCCACGGAACTGGGCGAGCGGGCGGACCTGCTCCTGCTCAGCTGGCGCGTGGCGGCCGAGTACGGCTCCCTGCCCCAGGCCGCCCGGCTGCGCGCCGACCTCGTCCGTGCCCTGGACGGATCGCTGGACATCCAGGCCCGTCTCGCCGAGCGGGAGGCGGCCTACCCTCGGCGCCGAGGGGTGAAGGCCCCGCCGCCGAGGGTGACGGTCGCGGCGGCCGGCTCGCAGCTGGCCACGGTGATCGAGGTGCGCGCCCAGGACGCCCCGGGTCTGCTGCACCGGATCGGCCGGGCGCTGGAACAGAGCGCGGTACGGGTGCGCAGCGCGCATGTGTCGACGCTGGGGGCGAACGCGGTGGACACCGTCTACGTCACGGACGCGGAGGGCGAGCCGCTGTCCGCCGAGCGGGCCGCGGAGCTGGCCCGGGAGATCGAGAAGGCGCTCGGCTGAGCCCTCGCACCCCCCTCGCCCGGCCTCGTTCGTCACGTAAACCGGGCGAGGGCTTTGCGTTCCCCGGCGTCCGGATACCCTGGGGGACGACTACCTGCCCACGCCCCCGACCCTGAGGACCGACGAGCGCCGTGTTCGATACTCTCTCCGACCGCCTTGCCGCGACTTTCAAGAACCTCAGGGGCAAGGGCCGCTTGTCCGAGGCGGACATCGACGCCACGGCTCGCGAGATCCGTATCGCCCTGCTGGAAGCGGATGTCGCGCTGCCCGTCGTCCGGGCCTTCATCGCCAACGTGAAGGAGCGGGCGCGCGGCGTCGAGGTCTCCCAGGCGCTGAATCCCGCCCAGCAGGTCGTCAAGATCGTCAACGAGGAGCTCGTCTCCATCCTCGGTGGCGAGACCCGTCGGCTGCGGTTCGCCAAGACCGCCCCCACCGTGATCATGCTGGCCGGTCTCCAGGGTGCCGGTAAGACGACCCTCGCCGGAAAGCTCGGCGTCTGGCTCAAGGGCCAGGGCCACTCCCCGCTGCTCGTCGCCTGTGACCTCCAGCGCCCCAACGCCGTGAACCAGCTGAGCGTCGTCGCCGACCGCGCGGGCGTCGCGGTGTACGCGCCGGAGCCGGGCAACGGCGTGGGCGACCCGGTCCAGGTCGCCAAGGACTCGATCGAGTACGCCCGGACCAAGCAGTACGACGTCGTCGTCGTCGACACCGCCGGCCGCCTCGGTATCGACCAGGAACTGATGCAGCAGGCCGCGGACATCCGCGACGCCGTCAGCCCGGACGAGATCCTCTTCGTCGTCGACGCCATGATCGGCCAGGACGCGGTCAACACCGCCGAGGCCTTCCGCGACGGCGTCGGCTTCGACGGTGTGGTCCTCTCCAAGCTCGACGGTGACGCCCGCGGTGGTGCGGCCCTGTCGATCGCCCACGTCACGGGCAAGCAGATCATGTTCGCGTCGAACGGTGAGAAGCTCGAGGACTTCGACGCCTTCCACCCGGACCGCATGGCCTCCCGCATCCTCGACATGGGTGACCTGCTCACCCTGATCGAGCAGGCGGAGAAGACCTTCAGCCAGGAAGAGGCCGCTCAAATGGCCTCCAAGCTGGCGTCCAGCAAGGGCGGGAAGGACTTCACCCTCGACGACTTCCTGGCCCAGATGGAGCAGGTCCGGAAGATGGGCTCCATCTCCAAGCTGCTCGGGATGCTGCCCGGCATGGGGCAGATCAAGGACCAGATCAACAACATCGACGAGCGCGATGTCGACCGCACCGCCGCGATCATCAAGTCGATGACCCCGAAGGAGCGCGCCGAGCCGACGATCATCAACGGCTCGCGGCGGGCCCGTATCGCCAAGGGTTCCGGTGTCGACGTCAGCGCCGTGAAGAACCTGGTCGAGCGGTTCTTCGAGGCCCGCAAGATGATGTCGAAGATGGCACAGGGCGGCGGCATGCCGGGGATGCCCGGGATGCCGGGCATGGGCGGCGGTCCCGGCCGGCAGAAGAAGCAGGTCAAGCAGGCCAAGGGCAAGCGCAAGAGCGGCAACCCGATGAAGCGCAAGGCCGAGGAAGCGGCCGAGGCCGCCCGCCGTGAGCAGGCGGCCCAGGGCGGCGCGCTCGGGCTGCCGGCCGGTCAGGCCGACAAGAACTTCGAGCTGCCGGACGAGTTCAAGAAGTTCATGGGCTGACAGCCGGCTGACGCATGTGAGAGGGGCGCCCGCTTCCGGCGGGCGCCCCTCACACATGTCCGGGTCAGGCCGCCCGTCGGCCCGTCCGCAGCTCCCGGCCGTTGGCCAGGCCCTCCGGGTCCAGCGACAGCGACACGGCGGCGGTCGCGCCGACATCCGCCAGGCTCCCCGAGTCCGGCAGCAGCTCCACGCCGTCCGCGCCGGGCCGGTGGATGAGGACGGGAACGTACTCACGGGTGTGGAAGGCGTGCCCGGCCGTCGGGTCGTTGCCGTGGTCGCCGGTCACGATGAGGCGGTCACCGGGTGCGTCGAGCAGGGCGACGAGTGCGGCCAGTCCGGCGTCGGCCTGTTCCAGGAGATGTCCGTAGCGCTCGGTGTCCTGCTGGTGCCCGGCCAGGTCGGTCTCCTGGATGTTGGTGACCACCAGGCCGTCGCCGGGGGCGCGTACCGCTTCGAGGGTGTGTGTGAGGACGTCCGCGGTCGCCACGGCGGGGAACCGGACGGCGGCGTCGCAGGCCAGGATGTCGGCGGCCTTCCCCACCAGGGTGACGGGGATGCCCGCGCGGGCGGCCAGGTCGGGGAGCTGGCGGGTGTGGTCGATGTCGGCGCCCAGGTGCTGCACTTCGAGGCCGCCGTTGCGGTAGAAGCCGGTGGCGGGGGTGTCGAGGCCGACCGTGCCCTCCTCGCCGGCCCGCACGAAGCGCTCCAGCGGGCCGTCCGCGTGCCCGCCCACCGCGATGACCCGGGCCACGGGGGCGACGGTGCGCACCGTGCGGGCCACGGCGAGGATGCCGCCCGGGCCGTCGAAGGGCAGGTCCTCCAACCGCCCGGAGGCGTTCCAGTTGATCCCCGGGTCGGCCTCCAGGTTGTCGTGGACCAGGACCGTGCCGTCGACGACCAGGAGGGGCTTGCCGTCCAGTGGCTCGACCCGGTGGCCTGCCTCTTCGAGGGCGGCGGTCACCTCGCCGATGTGGTCGGCGAGCCGGGCGACGGTGACCCGGCTGAAGTCGGCGCCCATCATGGTCTGGTGGCCGGCGAAGGTGTCGGCGCCCGGATAGCCGAGGGCCGCCCGGCCCGCGGCGACGGGCAGATGGGTGCGCCGGGCGAGGTCGGGGTGCGGGTGGACGAGGCCGAGACCGAGCGAGCCAAGCACCGGCAGCCGCAGTGGGCGGCCGAACGCCTCCCGGCAGTGGTCCAGCACATGTCCGCAGGTGTCGGCGGTGAGATCGCCGGGGCGCTGGGTGCCCGCGTCGGGTATGGCGCCGATTCCGAATCCGTCGATCACGACGATGACGGTCTTGGCCATGGGGTGCCTCCTCAGCTCAGGGACCGGCCCTGGGCGTCGTACAGACCGTTCAGACGGGGCGCACCGGATGCGATTCCGGAGACGACGGCGACGGTCGAGCGGGTGACGAAGATCTGGGTGCGGAAGGCGAGCAGCGCGGTGTCGCCGAGCCGGACGTCCTGTCCGGGGGCGGGTGCGTCGAGCAGCCGGTAGTAGTCGATGTTCTCGGCGGGCGCGTCCTGCACGTTCAGACGTGCGCCGGTGCGCGGCAGCAGGGCGCTCCTGATGTGGGAGCGGGCGTAGAACCCGCCGCCGAAGACGGCCGGGCGGCCGTCGTCCAGGGTGTGGGCGACCTCGGTGACGTACACGTAGGCGGGCGTCTCGGGCTGCGACGGGTCGAGCGCGTGCAGCGGGGTGGTGCCGGTCAGGGCGTGGCCCGGCTCGCCGTGGGTGGCGCCGAGGCCGGCGAGCAGTGGCAGGGAGGCCATCGAGGTGGCGCTGGGAGCGCTCAGCTTGAGGTCCTGGTGGCCGCGGCCGGCGAGTGTCTCGCGGGCCTTGAGAGCGAGGGCGAAGTTGGGTGTGGCGTACGGGACCCCGGTCCCGGGGTCGCACAGCACGCACGGGAAGGCGGTCACGCCCGCGATCCGGATGCCGGGCAGCCGCTCGGCGGCGTCGGCGAAGGCGTCGAGCCGGGCGAGCGGGACGCCGCCCTCCTGGCCGGGGTAGACGCTGCCCTCGGCGCCTTCGAGGCGGATCAGGACGTCCTGGACGAACCCCAGCCGCTCGGCGGCGTCGGAGACCGCACGGGCGTTGGCCAGGTCGTAGACGGTGGCGGTCTCGGGGCGCCACGCCAGCATCTCGGGCAGGGTGCGGCGGGGGATCTGGACGAGGTGTCCGAGGTTGCCGGCCCGGGCGCCGGCGGCGTGCAGGGTGCGGGCCTCGGACGGGTCGATGGCGGCGTACCGGGGGATGTGGCGGGCGATGGCCCGGATCAGTTCGGGGTTGCGGCCGAGCTGTTTGACGACGAACCAGAGCGAGATGCCCACCCGCTCGGCCTCGGCAGCCAGCAGCGCGGCGTTGGCCTCGATGGCGTCCAGGTCCATCACATAGGTGTCGGGCGGGATTTCGCCGTCGCGGTGGAGCGCGGCCGCGGCCTCGACGAGCCCGGGGTTGCGGGTCAGTACGGTGTCGAGAAACACGGTCAGTGGTCCTTCGGGTCGTTCAGGGCGGCCAGCGAGCGGCGCAGGATCTCGATCACGAGGTCCGCGCCCGCCCGCATCGGGTTGATGCGCACGGTCCAGTCGGCCAGTTCGGGTGAGTCGTCCAGGGCGGAACTCGACATCCGGTAGAAGAGCGGCGTGATCTCGTAACGGGAGTTGGAACCGACGGGGTAGGGGGCCGCGCCGAAGCGGGCGGCGACGGCGGGCAGTTCCCTGGCGACCGGCCGGTCGAGTCGGACCAGCAGGCACCGGTCCTGCGCGTTGGCGATCCGCACTTCGGCGACACCGGGGACCTCACCCGCGGCCAGCCGCTCGGCGACCTCCGCGCCGACCTGGGACTGCACGGACCACATGAGCGGTACGTGGGTGAGCGCGCGCAGCGCGTCGAGCGCCTGGTGGCCCTGGACCTGGCCGCCGCCGGAGTAGTTGTCCCGCCGGATGTGCTCGACCAGGTCGCGGGCGCCGACGACGATGCCGACGCCCTCCGGGCCGTGCAGCTTGAACAGGGAGAAGCAGGAGGCGTCGGCGCCCAGTTCGACCCCGGCCGCCGGGGTGCGCATCACGGCGTAGTTGTCGTCGACGACGGTGCGGACACCGGCCGCCCGGCAGGCCGCGAGGACGGCTCCGGGGTCGTAGGAGTCGGCGAGCCGCTGCCGGGTGTGCTGGACGAACGCCCAGCGGAACCGGCCGGACTCCAGCGCCTCGCGCAGCTCGTCGGGGTCGTTGAAGTCGGCCTCGACGGTCTGGACGCCGATGCCGCGCAGCGTGACCTCCGTGGTGCGGTAGACGGGCGCGCGGTGGATGAGGAGGGGGTCGCCCGGCCGGACGGCGGCGTTCAGGGCGGCCCGGATCGCGCCGGTGCCCGCGCCCTGGACGAACGCGGCGTCCTCGGCACCGAAGAAGTCGGCGAGGACGGCCTCGACGCGGGCGGTGGTGGCCGGGCGTCCGAGGCCGGGCACCACCCCGGCGTCGGAGGCGAAGAGCTGCGGGCCCTCGAAGTGCCGGGCGGTGGCCTCGATGAGCCGGAACTGCCGGGCGACGGCGTCGGCCGGGGCCACGGTCGCGAGCGGGAACGTCCGGGGGAGTACGGGGTTCATGGTCAGATCTCCTCCACGCTCGCGCCGGTGAGGAAGCGCAGCGGATTGCGGCGGGTCATCAGGTCGATCAGGTCCTCGTCCACGCCTGCCGCGCGGGCCTTGGGCAGGAAGCTGCCGAACAGGTGGCCGTAGCCCTGGCCGCCCTCGGAGGTGAGGTAGCCGTGGCGGGAGATGTCGCAGCTGAGCAGGGCCCGGTCGGCGTGCCCCGCCTCCAGGAGGGCGAGCAGCAGCCGCAGCCGGGTGTCGTCGCTCTGGTAGCCGTCCTTGCCGACGGTGTCGAAGGCGACGTACGCGCCGCTCGCGGCCAGCTCCCGGTGCACCGCCCGGTCGTCCAGCAGGTCCTGGTGGCCGATCGCGATGCGGTGCGGGGGAAGGCCCTCGGCGGTGAGCAGCTCCAGCTGGGCGAGGCCGCCGCGGCCGAGCTGGGCGTGGGTGGAGACGGAGAGGCCGGTGGCTCCGGCTGCCCGCGCCGCCGCGCGGAGCACCTTGCTCTCGGACGGCGTCGGGGTGTCTCCGTGGCTGCCGATCTCGCCGAGGACGCCGGGGCGGATGCCGGTGGCGTCGATGCCGTCGTCGATCTCGCGGACGAGGGTGGCGGTGAGCTCCTCGACGCTGCCGCGGTCGATCTCGGGGGTGTGGAACGGCTCGTAGTACCAGCCGGTCGCGGCGACGACGGCGACCTGGGCGTCCCGGGAGATCCGGGCCAGGGTGCGCACGTCGCGGCCCATGCCGCGGCAGGTCAGCTCGATGACGAGGGCGAGTCCGTACTCCTCGCGGAGTGCGGCCAGTTCGGCGGTGACGGCGGCGGTGTGCCGGCCGGGGGCGAGCACGGCGGCGCCGTCACCCCGGTGGTCGAGGTCGAGCACGAGGTGTTCGTGGGCCAGGGCCGGGCCGCGTACCGCGTCGGGGACGAGATCTCCGAGGACGGTACGGAGCACGGGGGCGGAGCTGTTCATCGTGGGGGGTCCTTCCTGGGTTGGCCTGCGCGATCAGGGGAGGGGCGCTATCCCTTGATCGGTGTGAACAGGTCCAGCCAGTACAGGAGGTTGAGGAGGATGCCGCCGACGATCACCGCGGCCGGTGCCGCGGCCATGCGCACGATTGGCCGGCCCATGGCCTCGTTCAGCAGGTAGAGCCCGCCGACGACGAGGATGCCGAGGCCGCCGCCCATGGCGTTGGCCGCCATCAGCGAACCGAAGAGGATCGCCAGCTGGAGGGTGTCGCTGATCGCGCTGCGCAGGTGCTCCGAGGAGTCACGGACACTGGGCAGCCGGCCGAGGAGCTTGCCGATGTAGGAGAGGGCCAGCACTTCGGCCGCGAAGACCAGGGCGCCCACGATCGCTGCGACGTACGGGTTCGGCATCAGGTAGCCGATGGGGTACACGAGGGTGAAGCCTGCGATGCCGTACGCGCCGGAGGCCAGCGCGGTGGTCGCGATCAGCGGGATGAAGCCGAAGACCCGGTAGAAGTCGACCTGGGCGGCCTCGGAGTAGTTCCCCTTGGCGATCAGGAAGCTGGTTGCCTCGCCGCCGCCGAATATGTGCATCTGGGCGAGCACACAGACTCCGGCGCCCAGCACCATGAACAGGGGAAGGTACCTGCGCAGGCGGGCCGCGCTGGCGCTGAAGAGGGAGGCCATCGGATCGTCGCCCTCGACGACCGGTTCGCTCACGCCCGCGGCCCTGTCGGCCTTGCGCTGGGCGAGGTCCTTGGCGACGGCGAGACCGATGAGCATCAGCACGCCGACGGCCATCGCCAGCGCGCCGGCGAACATGTTGGGCCACAGCTTCATGGTCATGACGACCAGGGCGAACTCCAGCAGCCCCGCGATGCCGCCCCACTTGCGGCCGAACTGCTTGGTGATGGCCAGCACCGGGAACAGCGTGAAGAGGAAGAGGATCGGGGTCGACATCTGCTGCATCGCGGTGATGAAGTCGACCGGCAGGTCGTGCGCCACGTTGTTGGCGCCGTTGAGGCCGAAGACGACGACCGCGCCCCAGGCGCCGCCGAGGATCGGTGCGAGCCACTTCTTCGGCGACAGCATGCCGAGGATGTCGGTGGGCAGGAAGAGGAGCCACGGGTTCAGCACACCGGTGGACAGGGCCATCGGGGCGCCGAGCCCGAAGATGAACCCGGCCGAGAGTCCGAACGAGACCGCCGTCGTCGCGCTGCGGGTCGTGCGTCCCTGGATGAAGTCCAGGAGGAACGGACGTACGCCGTCGTTGAAGACGGCCAGTGCCATGTGCGAGATGTACGCGGTCAGCGCACAGAGGGCTATGACGGTCAGCTGCTGGGCCAGCGAGAAATCGAGGCTTGCACCGGCTGCGAGTGTGGTGCTCACGGGGTCACTCCTTTGTGCCCGGGGCGATCAGATCTGGGTGGCTGGGGTCAGCCGCGGGCGGCGATGGCGCGCGCCATGAGAGGGGCGATGGCGTCGATCTGGTCCATCGAGAAGCCGAAGACCTTCTTGCCCTCGTCGAGCAGTGCGGTGATCTGCTCCTCGGTGGGGACGCTGCGGCCGAAGGTGTGGCAGACGGCGCTGCCCATCAGGCCGACGAGCACGCCGAGCGAGGCGCCCGCGCCGGTGTGACAGGTGCCCAGGTAGTAGTCGGCCTGTCCGACGCGCAGCTTCATCGCGGCGTCCATGTCGCTGGAGGCGACGATGTCCAGTCCGTCGATGCCGAGCTGCTTGATGGTGCTGGTGACCTCGGTCTTGCCGACGCCGCCTGCGAGGATCTTCGTCATGGCTGTGCTTCTTCCGTGGTGGTCCGGGCCGGATCGCGCCGGCCCCGGGGGCGGAGTGGTCAGGAGGAGGGTGTGGCGGGGGTCTGCTGCGACAGCACCGCGAGGTGCATGCCGAGGAAGTTGACCTCGGACTCCGGGAGGGCGGCCCCGAGTTCCCGCCGGGCGCGCTCGGCGACGGCGCGGGCGCGGGAGACGGCGTCGGGGTGTCCGGCCAGTTCGGCGGCGACCTGGTCGTCGGTGAGGAACTGTTCGATGGCCTCGCCGTTCAGGAGCCGGGTGAGCGCCATCATCAGATGACTGGTCAGCATGCCCGCGGTCGCCTCGGTCACGGTGCGGCCCTCCGCTTCGAGGCCGGCCAGCTCGGCCTCGACGAAGTCGGCGACCTCGGGCTTGATCTGTCCGCCTTCGCGGAAGAGCTGAATTCGCAGTGCCAGCTGGTCGTCCATGGAGATCCTCCTAAAATCGACAGTAACCAGGATTTTGTATTTTGATGGGGGCGAAGGTCCCGTGAAGGCAGGACCTTGGTCCTCTCCGCCGGGCCGGTCAGTACGAGGGCACGCGCGTGCCCTGGAGCACCTCGCGCTGGAGCGAGGTGATCAGCGAGAGGTTCAGTGAGTCCCGGACGGCGGCCAGGGCCTTGGTCCCGTCGGTCCGGCCGATGATCGCCGCGCTGGAGTTGCGCAGTGACAGCTCGCGGGTGACCTCGTCCCCCAGCGGGAGCACGTCGACGAGGCCGAGCCCGAGCCGGTCCTGTACCTCGTCGAGGTTCCAGACGGTGGCGTCGACCTCGGCACGGGCGAAGAGATCGCGCAGCTGCATGTACGAGGCCTCCAGCCACTGGATGTCGTCCCGCCCGGCGAAGACCCGCTCCACCAGCATCCGAAGGTCCTCCGACGCGTGGTCGACCGCCACCCGCAGGCCCGGCGTGTTCACGTCCACCCCGTGCCGCAGGAGCATGCCGTGCGCACCGACATAGGTGGCGGGCCCCAGGTCGGCCACCAGCTCCACCGGATGTTCGGCGATCAGTTCGTCGGCGGCGAAGCGGGAGAGGACGACGAGGTCGACCTTGCCTTCGAGCAGTGCGGCGGTACGGGCTCCGGCGCCTCGCATGAAGGTGATCGCGAAGGGCGCGCCGGCCTCCTCGAAGGCGCTGCGCAGCCCGGTCGCCAGGCCCTCGTACCGGCGGGAGTACGGCAGGGGCATCGCGGCCAGCAGTGTTCCGAGTCCGGAGAGCCGCCAGAGTATGGAGCGGTCCGAGTGGACGAGGAACGTGCCGAGGTGTCCCCGGGCGGTCGTCCCGATGGCCCCGGACTCCTCCAGCAGTTGCAGGGCCGCCTGGACCGTGCCGTTTCCGCAGCCCAGCTCCTCGGCGTAGTCCCGCACCCGGGGCAGCCGGGTGTCCGGCTCGTGGTTGAGCAGCAGGACCGCGAGCTGGCGGGCTGCCAGTCCGTTGCGCGTGAGGAAGCGGTCATCGAAAGCGTTCACGAAGGGAACAGTAAACAGGATTCTGGATATTGACAAGGATTCTTACGAGGTGTCAGATACTCCGGAGGTTTTTGTGTGATTTCTCCCTTAATGTCGGCCATAAGTCGCCGTCGGTAGAGGAGCACACGTGACCAACCCGGTACCTCCCCGCGACCGCACCGACCAGCCCTGGCGCTCCGAGGGCGCACCGAAACCGCCGCCACCCGGACGGAAGATGCCGGGAGGCTGGGGCGGACTTCTGCTCACCGCGCTGGCCGTCTACCTGATCGCCAATCTGGTGCTGTCGTTCTTCAACGGCAAGGACGAGCCGACGATCGCGTACACGGAGTTCAGCAAGCAGGTCACCTCGGGCAACGTCTCCAAGATCTACTCCAAGGGCGATGCCATCCAGGGGCAGCTGAAGAAGGAGGCGAAGGTCCCGGGCGGCGACGAGAAGTACACGAAGTTCGTCACGCAGCGGCCCGCCTTCGCCGATGACAACCTCTGGGGCGAACTCGTCAAGGACAACGTCACCGTCACCGCCGAACCGGTCGTCCAGGAGCGCAGCTTTCTCGCCAACCTGCTGATCTCGCTGGCGCCGATGCTGCTGCTCGTCCTGCTGTGGGTGTTCATCGCCCGGCGGATGTCCCGCGGCGGGATGGGCGGGGGCATGGGCGGCTTCGGCCGCAAGGCCCCGCCGAAACCGGTCGAGCTGGAGGGGGACCGGCGTACGACGTTCAAGGACGTGGCGGGCATCGACGAGGTCGAGGGCGAGCTCAACGATGTCGTCGACTTCCTGAAGAACCCGGCCGCCTACCGGAAGATGGGCGCCAGGATGCCCGGGGGCGTGCTGCTCGCGGGCCCGCCCGGTACGGGTAAGACGCTGCTGGCGAGGGCGGTCGCGGGAGAGGCGGGGGTGCCGTTCTTCTCGGCCTCGGCCTCCGAGTTCATCGAGATGATCGTCGGGGTCGGGGCCGGCCGGGTCCGCGAGCTGTTCGCCGAGGCGCGCAAGGTCGCCCCCGCCATCGTGTTCATCGACGAGATCGACACCATCGGACGCGCCCGCGGCGGCGGCTCGGGCATGGGCGGGCACGACGAGCGCGAGCAGACGCTCAACCAGATCCTCACCGAGATGGACGGCTTCTCCGGCTCGGAGGGCGTGGTGGTCCTCGCGGCGACCAACCGCGCCGACGTCCTCGACCCGGCGCTCACCCGGCCCGGCCGGTTCGACCGCGTCGTCCAGGTCAGCCCGCCGGACAAGACGGGCCGCGAGGCGATCCTGGAGATCCACACCCGGCAGATCCCGATGGCCGACGACGTGGACCTGTCCCAGGTGGCCCGCACGACCCCGGGAATGTCCGGCGCGGATCTCGCCAACCTCGCCAACGAGGCCGCGCTCCTCGCGGTGAAGCGGGGGCAGCCCAAGGTGAACGGCGCCGATTTCTCGGACGCGCTGGAGAAGGTACAGCTCGGGGCGGAACGCTCGCTCGTCATGTCGGACGAGGACCGCCGGCGGACCGCTTACCACGAGAGCGGGCACGCGCTGCTGGGGATGCTCCAGCCGGGCGCGGACCCGGTCCGCAAGGTCACCATCGTGCCGCGTGGCCGTGCGCTGGGCGTCACGCTCTCGACGCCGGACGCCGACAAGTACGCGTACACCGAGGAGTACCTGCGCGGCCGGATCATCGGTGCGCTCGGCGGCATGGCTGCCGAGCAGGTGGTGTTCGGCGTCATCACCACCGGAGCGGAGAGCGACCTGGAGCAGGTCACCCACCTCGCCCGCGGCATGGTGGGCCGCTGGGGCATGAGCCACAAGGTGGGCCGGCTGACGGCGATCCCGGGTGATGCGCAGCAGGCGTACGGACTCTCGGCAGCGCCGGCCACCCTGGACGCGGTGGACGGTGAGATGCGGCGCATCGTCGACGAGTGCTACGAGGACGCGTGCCGACTGCTGCGCGAGAACCGGGACCGGCTCGACTCGCTGGCCGCGGCGCTGCTGGCGAACGAGACGCTGGACGAGGCGGACGCCTACCGGGCGGCCGGGATCACCCGGCTGGCGAAGTAGCCCTTCCGTGGCCGGCCCGCACACGGGCCGGCCACCGTCCTGCGAGGTTCCGTGAGGTCCTACGTGGTGCAGACGAGGTAGCGGAACACGTTCGGCATCCACACCGTGCCGTCCCGGCGCAGATGCGGATGCAGGGCCTCCGCGACCTCCTTCTCCACCTGGGACCGGTCCGTCGCCCGTACCGCGGCGTCGAAGAGCCGCGTCGACAGCAGGCCCCGTACCGCGCTGTCCACGTCCGCGTAGCCGAACGGGCACGCCACCCGCCCCGAGCCGTCCGGCCGCAGACCGGACCGGAACGCCACGTTCTCCAGGTCGTCCCGCCGTGCTCCACGCCCGTTCACGGCGTCCGGCCCCTCCGCGAGCCGGGTCGCCACCCGCAGCACGGCATCGGTGGCGCACCGCTCGGGCGGCCCCCAGCCGGTCAGGACGACCGTGCTGCGCCGGCCGGCCGAGGGCACCGCGGCACCGAGCGTCCGCACCAGCTCCTCCCCGTCGTCGGGGGAGCAGCCGATCGGGGTGAAGGCGGTGATCAGGTTGTAGGGCTCATGACCCGGCGCCGGCGCCGGAACGGACTCCAGCAGCTGCGGTTCGGCGGATCCGGGCCCGCTCTCCTCCTCCGGACCGGGCAGCAGCCGGATCCGGGCGAGTGACAGACGTTCGAGGTCGGGATCGACGCCGGTGACGTGGGCTCCGCGGCCGGCCGCGATCAGCAGCGCGAGCCCGGATCCGCAGCCGAGCGAGAGCATGCGCGTGGCGGGTCCGACTTCGAGCCGCGTGTACACCGCCTCGTAGAGCGGCGCGAGCATCCGCTCCTGGATCTCGGCCCAGTCGCGGGCACGGGAACCGGTGTCCACGGACGCGGACGGCTCCGCCTGCGTGTGGTGCCGGACGAGCGTTGGTGTCATGGAATGCGCCCCAATCCGCCGAGATGCCGGTCATACCGGTCGGCCGTACCGATCGGTCGAGCCTGAATGGACGATCTCCCCGTGGTCGTACGTCCGCGCTTCCCCCGTATGCCAGAGAACTGCGCATCCGCCGCCGCGTCCAGGGGTCCACGGGCAATGGTTGCCCGCGGTGGCGGCACGCGATGCGCCCGGAGCCCGGGCGCCCGTGGACAGGGGTGCCCGGCGTTTCCGCTTTCCCGTGCTGCGGTCCAGTCTCACCCGGCGCGCGGGGGCGGGCACGTCGAGCGCTCCGGCCCGGGCCGGACGCCGCCTGCGGCGCTGCTCGGGGGAGGGGTGCGGGGCGGGCGGTGCGCCGCGGGTACTGTCGGTGTCCGGGCCCGGCGCCCGCGCCATCGGCGGGCGGGCGTACGCGCCGTCTACGCGCCGGGGCGTACCCGGCGCTACGTACCACCTTGGTGTGAGCTGTGCGTCTTCTCCGCAGATCAGCGCACCCGCCCTCGTCAGGACGCATGAACGGCAACTGACTGGTACGTGCAAAATATTTGGGATGGCCCGGAATCGGAACACCGGGGCACTCGCGCTCGTTGTCACGACGTGAGCACGACACCACCTGTACTTGCCGCAGAGCTGGCACAGGCGTGGGCCGACATTCAGCGGTACCACTCCGAGCTGCCCGATCTTGCCGCGCCCGAGTCCCTGATCGGAGAGTCCTCGTCCGCCTGTGGCGCCGAGCTCTCCTTCGAGCGACTGCTCCATGAGGCAGTCCACGGCATTGCCGCCGCCCGAGGTGTCCGTGACACCTCGCGCGCCGGCCGATACCACAACCGTCGATTCCTCGCGATCGCCGAGGAGCTGGGCCTCGATCATGCCGAGGAACCCCACCCCAGCAGCGGCTTTTCGCTCGTCACGCTCAATCCCGAGGCCAAGCGCCGGTACCGGCCGACGATGGAACGGCTGCAGCGCGCCCTCAAGGCGCACACCGTGGCCACCGCCGCCGACACGAAGCGCTCCTTCCGCGGGCCCGCGGCCCGGCACGGCTCCTCCGGAGGAGGCGTCCGGGTCAAGGCCGTCTGCGACTGCGGTCGCAACGTGCGCGTCGTCCCGTCGGTCCTCGCGCAGGCCCCGATCGTCTGCGGCGGCTGCGGAAAGCCGTTCCGGATCCCGGAGGCAGTGGTCGCGGTGGGGTGAGGCGGCGTGGTGTGGCACAATGGCTAGCTGTACTCGACAGTCGCACAGGACCCCTCTCTCCTCCGGCTGACGCGTCCATCGGGCACTCCGAGTACCGCAACCCCACGTGGCATCTAGTTGTGCCCAACCACGTCATAGACCAGGAGACACCACTTCCGTGGCAGTCAAGATCAAGCTGAAGCGTCTGGGCAAGATCCGTTCGCCTCACTACCGCATCGTCGTCGCCGACTCCCGTACCCGCCGTGATGGTCGGGCCATCGAGGAGATCGGCCTGTACCACCCGGTACAGAACCCCTCGCGCATCGAGGTCAACGCAGAGCGTGCGCAGTACTGGCTGTCCGTCGGCGCCCAGCCGACCGAGCCGGTTCTCGCCATCCTGAAGCTCACCGGTGACTGGCAGGCGCACAAGGGCCTCCCGGCCCCCGCGCCGCTGCTGCAGCCGGAGCCCAAGGCTGACAAGCGCGCCCTGTTCGAGGCCCTCACCAAGGACGCCGGCGAGGAGTCCAAGGGCGAGGCCATCACGCAGAAGGCGAAGAAGGCCGACAAGAAGGCGGACGAGGCTGCTGACGCTGCCGCGCCCGCCGAGTCGACCGAGGCCTGAGCATGCTCGAGGAGGCTCTCGAGCACCTCGTGAAAGGCATCGTCGACAACCCCGACGACGTGCAGGTCGCCTCGCGCACCCTGCGTCGTGGTCGTGTGCTCGAGGTTCGGGTCCATCCGGATGACCTCGGAAAGGTGATCGGCCGCAACGGCCGCACCGCACGCGCGCTGCGTACCGTCGTGGGCGCCATCGGCGGCCGCGGTATCCGCGTCGACCTCGTCGATGTGGACCAGGTTCGCTGACAGAGTTGAACACCGGCACGGGCCGGGGAGGGCCATGCGCCCACCCCGGCCCGTCGTCGTACGACAGGAGAGACACAAGGTGCAGTTGGTAGTCGCGCGGATCGGTCGCGCCCACGGCATCAAGGGCGAGGTCACCGTCGAGGTGCGCACGGACGAGCCGGAACTCAGGCTCGGGCCCGGCGCCGTACTGGCCACCGAGCCGGCCTCCACGGGGCCGCTGACGATCGAGACCGGCCGGGTGCACAGCGGCAGGCTGCTGCTGCGTTTCGAGGGCGTACGGGACCGTACGGCCGCCGAGGCGCTGCGCAACACACTGCTGATCGCCGAGGTCGACCCGGCGGAACTCCCGGAGGACCCCGAGGAGTTCTACGACCATCAGCTGATGGACCTCGACGTCGTCCTCGCCGACGGCACCGAGATCGGCCGGATCACCGAGATCACGCATCTGCCGTCCCAGGACCTCTTCATCGTGGAGCGTCCGGACGGCACCGAGGTCATGATCCCGTTCGTCGAGGAGATCGTCTCCGAGATCGACCTGGAGGAGCAGCGCGCGGTGATCACGCCGCCGCCCGGGCTGATCGACGAGAGCCAGGCGATCGTGGTGTCGACGCGCGACGAGGAAGCGGACTCCGCGGCGGACGGGTCCTCGCAGGCCGGTTCCGGCGACGCCGGGAAAGACGCCTGATGCGCCTCGACGTCGTCACGATCTTCCCCGAGTACCTGGAGCCGCTGAACGTCTCGCTCGTCGGCAAGGCCCGCGCCCGCGGGCGCCTCGACGTACAGGTGCACGATCTGCGGGAGTGGACGTACGACCGCCACAACACGGTCGACGACACCCCCTACGGCGGCGGCCCCGGCATGGTCATGAAGACCGAGCCCTGGGGCGACGCGCTGGACGAGGCACTGGCGGACGGATACGAGTCCGGGGCGCACTCCCCGGTGCTCGTGGTCCCCACCCCGAGCGGCCGGCCGTTCACCCAGGAGCTCGCCGTCGAGCTGTCCGAGCAGCCCTGGCTGATCTTCGCCCCGGCTCGTTACGAGGGCATCGACCGGCGGGTGACGGAGGAGTACGCCACCCGGATGCCGGTCGTCGAGGTGTCCATCGGCGACTACGTGCTGGCCGGCGGCGAGGCCGCGGTGCTGGTCATCACGGAGGCGGTGGCCCGGCTGCTGCCCGGCGTCCTCGGCAACGCCGAGTCGCACCGGGACGACTCCTTCGCCCCGGGCGCGATGGCCAACCTGCTGGAGGGCCCCGTCTATACCAAGCCGCCCGAGTGGCGCGGCCGGGGGATCCCTGACGTGCTGCTCAGCGGCCATCACGGGCGGATCGCGCGCTGGCGCCGGGACGAGGCCTTCCGCCGTACCGCACTCAACCGGCCCGATCTGATCGAGCGTTGCGAGGCGAGCGCCTTCGACAAGAAGGACCGCGAGATGCTCTCCATCCTCGGCTGGTCACCGGAGCCCGGCGGCCGATTTTGGCGCAGGCCCCAGGCCGTGGAAGAATAGGCCGCTGCTGTACGTCCGCGTGCGCCCCTGCCACAGGGGGAAAGACGCCCGTCCGACGCGATCAGCACCCCGAACTCACCACTCTCCCGTCGATGACCTGTGGCATCGGCGAAGAAAGCAGACACCATGGCTTCCCTGCTCGATGACGTCAACGCCGCTTCGCTGCGTACCGACGTCCCCGCCTTCCGCCCCGGCGACACCGTCAACGTCCACGTCCGCGTGATCGAGGGCAACCGCTCCCGTATCCAGCAGTTCAAGGGCATTGTCATCCGCCGCCAGGGCGCGGGCATCAGCGAGACCTTCACGGTCCGCAAGGTCTCCTTCCAGGTCGGCGTCGAGCGCACCTTCCCGGTGCACAGCCCGATCTTCGAGAAGATCGAGCTCATCACCCGCGGTGACGTGCGTCGCGCCAAGCTGTACTTCCTCCGTGAGCTGCGCGGCAAGGCCGCGAAGATCAAGGAGAAGCGCGACCGCTGAGCTGACTCCCTGGTCCACAGGACGGCCGGATAAGCTCTGGCCCCGATGGACACGGAAGCAGAGCACCTGGAGCGCGATCGCTCCTCCGCACCCACTACGGGATCGGAGGAGGGGTCGCGCTTCTCGCGTATCACGGACCGTTTCGCCGCCACGGTGTCGTGGCGGCGCACCCTTGCGCTCGGGGCCGTCTGTTCGGTCGGCGTGCTGCTCTTCAGCACGTTCGTGGTGCAGCCTTTCCTGATCCCCAGTGGCTCGATGGAGTCCACCCTGCAGATCGGGGACCGGGTGCTCGTCAACAAATTGGCGTACCGTTTCGGCTCCGTACCCCAGCGCGGCGACGTGGTGGTCTTTGACGGCACCGGATCCTTCGTTCAGGAGACGCCGCCGGAGAACCCTGTGACCGGGCTGCTGCACGGTGCGGCGGCTTCCCTGGGGCTCGCGGAGCCCGCCGAGACCGACTTCGTGAAACGGGTGGTGGGCGTGGGGGGTGACCGGGTGGTCTGCTGCGACAGACGCGGGCGGGTCGAGGTGAACGGCCGGCCGGTGAACGAGGACTACCTGTTCGCGGGGGACGCACCGTCCCGGGTGCCCTTCGACATCGTCGTGCCGGACGGCACGCTCTGGATGATGGGCGACCACCGGAGCAATTCCCGCGACTCCCGCGACCACCTGGGCGAACCGGGCGGCGGCATGGTGCCCGTCGACAAGGTGATCGGCAGGGCCGACTGGTTCGGCTGGCCGCTGGGCCGGCTGGGCGCCGTTCCGGACACTGCCGCGTTCGACGGCATACCCGCTCCCGGTCCGGCGCATGGGTAACCGCGGGCGGAGGCACGGCGCCGCGGATCCGGAGATCCCGCTGCCCACCGGGACCCGGCCGACAGCCGCGCGCTCGCTGCCGACCCGCGCGGAGCGGCGCAAGCTCGCCCGCAAGGTGAAGCGGAAGCGGCGCAGGTCGGCGGTGAAGGAGATACCCCTCCTCATCACCGTGGCCCTGCTGATCGCCCTGGTCCTCAAGACGTTTCTGGTGCAGGCCTTCGTGATCCCGTCGGGGTCGATGGAACAGACCATCCGGATCGGTGACCGGGTCCTCGTGGACAAGCTGACGCCCTGGTTCGGGTCGAAGCCTGAGCGCGGCGACGTCGTCGTGTTCAAGAACCCCTCCGACTGGCCGCCGCCGAACCCGGTGGGGGAGACCGAGGAGTCCCCCGTCGTCATCAAGCAGGTGAAGGAGGTGCTGACCTTCATCGGGCTGCTGCCCTCCGACGACGAGCAGGACCTGATCAAGCGGGTGGTCGCCGTGGGCGGCGACACGGTGAAGTGCTGCGAGCAGGACGGCAGGCTCATCGTGAACGGGGTGGCGGTCGACGAGCCCTACATCTATCCCGGCGATTCGCCCTCCACGATCAAATTCGAGGTAAAGGTTCCAGCCGGGAGAATCTTCGTGATGGGGGACCACCGCTCCAATTCCGCCGATTCGCGTTTCCACCTGGACAAGACGGGTCACGGCACGGTTTCCGAGGATGCCGTGGTGGGCCGTGCCGTGGTGATCGCCTGGCCCTTCGGCCACTGGCGCGAGCTGGAGGAACGATCTGCCTTCTCCTCGGTCCCGGACGCGCGCGCCGGGACGGCGGCTGCCCCCCGGCCGTCGAATAGTGTGTCCCAGGATCCCAACGGATTGATCCGGCTCCCGACCCCTGCGGAACTCCCGCTCGTTATGGGAGTGGTGGGCCTGCACCGGCTAGGGCGCAGGCGGTGGCACGGAATAAGGAGTGGATGTGGGGGATTTGGCGGTCGGCGCACGATCCGGACACGACGAACCCGAGGACCGGCCGGACAATCCGGGGAACGCCGAGTCCGACGGGACGACGGCGGACTCGACGGAGAGTGACGGCGGCTCCCCGGGCAGTGGCAGCACGGCGCAGAAGAAGCCCCGCTCCTTCTGGAAGGAGCTGCCCCTCCTCATCGGTATCGCGCTCATCCTCGCGCTGCTGATCAAGACATTCCTGGTGCAGGCGTTCTCGATTCCCTCGGACTCGATGCAGAACACGCTTCAGCGGGGCGACCGGGTGCTGGTGGACAAGCTGACGCCGTGGTTCGGCTCGGAGCCCGAGCGCGGTGAAGTGGTCGTCTTCCACGACCCGGGCGGCTGGCTGGAGGACACCGCCGCACCCGACCCGAACGTGGTGCAGAAGTTCCTCAGCTTCATCGGTCTGATGCCGTCGGCCGAGGAGAAGGACCTGATCAAGCGCGTCATCGCGGTCGGCGGTGACACGGTGGAGTGCAAGAAGGACGGGCCGGTCACGGTCAACGGCAAGGCACTGGACGACAAGTCGTTCATCTTCGAGGGCAACACTCCCTGCAACGACGAGCCGTTCGGCCCGATCAAGATTCCCAAGGACCGCATCTGGGTCATGGGCGACCACCGTCAGAACTCCCTCGACTCGCGGTACCACCAGGAGCTGCCGGGCGGCGGCACCGTCTCCACCGACGAGGTGGTCGGCCGTGCCGTGGTCATCGCGTGGCCGGTCAACCGCTGGGCGACTCTGCCGATCCCGAAGACCTTCGACCAGCCGGGGCTGAACGCCGCGATGGGGCTGGCGCCGGGAGCACTCGGTGTAGCCGGTGCGCTGCCCCTCGTGTTCTGGCGGCGACGGAGGCTGACCGGCGGGCGTACCGCCGGGTAGGGTGCCGACTCGGATCAGCGATTGTCGATCTCCGATGGGGGACGCTGCGATGAGTGCAACAGGACGTACGGGAGACGGCCGCGGCCGGCTCGGCAGCAAACTGTCGGGGCTGGCCGTGGCCGTCGGCTGTGTGCTCTTCCTCGGCGGCTTCGCCTGGGCAGCCGTGGTGTACCGGCCGTACACGGTGCCGACCGAGTCGATGACCCCGACGGTGAACGCCGGCGACCGGGTCCTCGCGCAGCGCGTGGACGGCAGCGAGGTGCGCCGGGGCGACGTGGTGGTGTTCACGGATCAGGCGTGGGGTGCCATGCCGATGGTGAAGCGGGTCGTCGGGATCGGCGGCGACAAGATCGCCTGCTGCGAGAAGGACGGCCGGCTCACGGTCAACGGCGTACCCGTCGCGGAACCGTATCTTCGGGCCGGTGAACCCGCCTCGGGAAACGACTTCACGGCCGAGGTGCCGCAGGGCAAGCTCTTTCTCCTGGGTGACGACCGCAGGTCCTCGCTGGATTCCCGGGTCCACCTGGAGGAGGGCGACCAGGGCGCGGTGCCGCGCAGCGCCGTACAGGCCCGGGTGGATGCCGTCGCCTGGCCGCTGGGCGGCATGATCGGGCGGCCGCAGGCCTTCGCCTCCCTGCCCGGCGGAGTGTCCGCTCAGGGGCCGCTGAAGCTTCAGCTCGGGGCCATGGCCGCGGGCGTGGTGCTCATCCTCGGTGGTGCCGTGTACGGGCCGGTCGCGGCGCGGTCCGCCCGGTCGAGGCGGAACAAGCGGGAGACGGTGACCGCAGGTGCCCGCTGAGGCACGCAAGGTCGCCCGCCTGGTGCTCCTTGATCCGGAGGACCGCATTCTGCTGATGCACGGGTTCGAACCGGAGGACCCTGGGAGCACCTGGTGGTTCACCCCCGGCGGCGGCCTCGAAGGCGACGAGACCCGCGAGCAGGCCGCCCTGCGCGAGCTGGCCGAGGAAACCGGGATCACGGATGTCGAGCTGGGCCCGCTGCTCTGGCAGCGGATGTGCTCCTTCCCGTTCGACGGGCGGCGCTGGGAGCAGGACGAGTGGTATTTCCTGGCCCGCACGACGCAGACCGCGACGGACACCAGCGGGCAGACCGGGCTGGAACGCCGCAGTGTCGCGGGTCTGAGGTGGTGGACCTCCGCCGAACTGTCGGCGGCGCGTGAGACGGTGTACCCGACCAGACTCGCCGAGCTGCTGCGCACGCTGCTCGACGAGGGTCCTCCGCGTACGCCGCTGGTTCTCGCCCCCGAAATCGCCTGAGCGACCGGGGTACCGGGCCCTGGCGCACAATGGGGGAACGCACGGCTGAAGGGGAACATGCCAATGAGCGCCGAGGACCTCGAGAAGTACGAGACCGAGATGGAGCTGAAGCTCTACCGGGAGTACCGCGATGTCGTCGGTCTGTTCAAATATGTGATCGAGACCGAACGGCGCTTCTACCTCACCAACGACTACGAGATGCAGGTGCACTCGGTCCAGGGCGAGGTGTTCTTCGAGGTGTCCATGGCGGATGCCTGGGTCTGGGACATGTACCGGCCCGCACGTTTCGTCAAGCAGGTACGGGTCCTGACGTTCAAGGACGTCAACATCGAGGAGCTCAACAAGAGCGATCTCGAGCTTCCGGGTGGCTGAGTTCTCCACAACGGCCGAGTTGTCCACCAAGATCCACTAGTTGGGGGCGGACGCGTCACAGTCGGTGCCGGAGGTGGTGCCGATATGAACGCACGGGGGGCACTCGGGCGGTACGGCGAGGATGTGGCGGCACGGTTGCTGACCGATGCCGGCATGTCCGTACTGGAACGGAACTGGCGCTGTCGCGCCGGTGAGATCGACATCGTCGCTAAGGACGGTGACGCGCTCGTCATCTGCGAGGTGAAGACCCGCAGGGCGGGGGCCTTCGAGCACCCGATGGCCGCGGTCACACCGGTCAAGGCGGAACGCCTGCGGCGGCTGGCCGGGATCTGGCTGGCCGGGCGCGGCGGCCCGCCGCCCGGTGGGGTGCGGATCGACCTGGTCGGTGTGGTGCTGCCCAGGCGCGGTGCGCCGCTGGCCGAGCACGCGCGGGGGGTGGCCTGATGGCGTTCGCGCGGGCCTGCTCGGTCGCCCTCGTCGGTGTCGAGGGCGTGGTGGTGGAGGTCCAGGCGGACCTGGAGGCCGGGGTTGCCGCGTTCACCCTGGTGGGGCTGCCGGACAAGAGCCTGGTGGAGAGCCGGGACCGGGTCAGGGCGGCCGTGGTCAACTCCGGGGCGGAGTGGCCGCAGAAGAAGCTCACGGTGGGACTGTCGCCGGCCTCGGTACCCAAGGGGGGCTCGGGATTCGATCTCGCTGTCGCGTGCGCGGTGCTCGGTGCCGCCGAACGGATCGATCCCGCGTCGATCGCCGACGTGGTGATGATCGGGGAGCTGGGGCTGGACGGCAGGGTGCGGCCCGTGCGCGGGGTGCTGCCCGCCGTCCTGGCCGCGGCGGAGGCCGGATACCGGCAGGTGGTCGTGCCCGAGCAGACCGCAGGCGAGGCCGCACTGGTCCCCGGGGTCTCCGTGCTCGGGGTCCGGAGCCTGCGGCAGCTGATCGCCGTGCTCTGTGACGAGCCGGTGCCCGAGGAGACGGCCGCCCACGACGAGGGCCGCCCCGACACGATGCTGGCCGGTCTGATGGTGCCGGGTGCCGGCATGGGAACGGGGATCGCCCGGGGCTCGGCGCAGGGCGAGGGAAGCCGGCCGGATCTGGCGGACGTCGCGGGCCAGGAGCGGCCGCGCATGGCCCTGGAGGTCGCCGCGGCGGGCGGCCACCACCTCCTGCTGTCAGGACCGCCGGGCGCGGGCAAGACCATGCTGGCCGAGCGGCTGCCCGCCATCCTGCCGCCGCTGACCAGGCAGGAATCCCTTGAGGTGACCGCGGTGCATTCGGTGGCCGGCATCCTGCCGCCGGGCGAACCACTGGTCTCCCGGCCGCCCTACTGCGCCCCGCACCACTCGGCGACCATGCAGTCGCTGGTCGGCGGCGGCAACGGACTGCCGCGGCCCGGTGCGGTCTCGCTGGCGCATCGCGGGATTCTCTTTCTGGACGAGGCGCCGGAGTTCTCGGTGAGGGCGCTGGACGCGCTGCGCCAGCCGCTGGAGTCGGGGCACGTGGTGGTGGCCCGCAGCGCCGGTGTGGTGCGGCTGCCGGCCCGGTTCCTGATGATGCTCGCCGCGAACCCCTGCCCGTGCGGGCGGCACACCCTGAGCGGGGCCGGGTGCGAATGCCCGCCCTCGGCGGTCCGCCGGTACCAGGCCAGGCTCTCCGGGCCGCTGCTCGACCGGGTGGACCTGCGGGTGACCGTCGACCCGGTCAGACGCGAGGACCTGATGGGCCGCGGTGGCCGGGGCGAGTCGACGGAGACGGTCGCCGCCCGGGTGATCAGGGCCCGGGCGCGGACCGCGGAGCGGCTGGCCGGCACCCCGTGGACCACGAACAGTGAGGTGCCGGGGCATGAGCTGCGGACCCGGCTGGCCGCGGCACCGGGCGCGCTGATGGCGGCCGAGCGGGACATGGAGCGGGGCATGCTCACGGCGCGCGGTCTCGACCGGGTGCTGCGGGTGGCGTGGACGGTGGCGGATCTGCGCGGAGCCGACCGCCCGGACGCCTCGGACATCGGGGTGGCCCTGGAACTGCGCACCGGGATCCCGCGCGGGGCCCCGATGGGCGCGGGGGCGTCATGACGGGGCAGGGGACGGGGAACTGCCCGGACGCCGCCGGGGGAGCGGGCGGCTCGGGCGGGCCGCGAGGGCGGATGCCCGATGACCGGCGGGCGCCCGATGACCGGCGGATGCACGGTCGCACGGCTGGCCGCGACGGGGCGGGCGAGCGGGAACGGCTGGCCCGGGCGGCGCTGACCCGGGTCCTGGAGCCGGGTGACGTGCGCGGTGGGCGCTGGCTGCGGGAATGCGGTGGTACGGAGCTGATGCGGCGGATCACCACCCCGGACGGTTCGGCCGAGCAACTGACCGGGATGACGGCGAGACGGCTGGCCGGATACCGATTGCGGGCCCGGACGGCCGAGCCCGAGCGGGACCTGGCGGCGGCGGCCGCGGCCGGCGGACGCTTCGTCTGCCCCGGTGACCGCGAGTGGCCGAGCCAGCTGGACGACCTGGGCGACGCCCGGCCGACGGGGCTCTGGGTGCGGGGAAAGCCCGATCTGAGGCTGTGGGCGCTGCGCTCGGTCGCCGTCGTCGGGGCTCGCGCCTGCACACCGTACGGGGCCCACATGGCGACGGCCCTCGGCGCCGGGCTCGCGGAGCGGGGGTGGGTGGTCGTCTCGGGCGCGGCCTTCGGCGTCGACGGGGCGGCTCACCGGGGCGCCCTGGCAGCCGGCGGCGCGACGATGGCGGTGCTGGCCTGCGGGGTGGACGTCGCCTACCCCCGCGGTCACGCCGAACTGATCGGACGCATCGTCGAACAAGGACTCGTCCTCGGTGAACTGCCACCGGCCGATCACCCCACCCGCAGCAGATTCATCCTTCGGAACCGGGTGATCGCCGCGTTGACGCGGGGCACCGTCGTCGTCGAGGCCGAGTACCGCAGCGGTTCACTGGTCACGGCCCGATGCGCGCAACGGCTCGGCCGTCACACGATGGGAGTGCCGGGTCCCGCCACCAGCGGCCTGTCGGCAGGTGTCCACGAACTCCTGCGAGGCGAGGGCGTGCTGGTGACGGATGCCGCGGAAGTCGCCGAGATGGTGGGTGACATCGGGGATCTGGCTCCACCGAGGCGTGGTCCGATGCTGCCCCGCGACCACCTGGATCCCGTCTGCGGCAGGGTGCTTGACGCACTGCCGGCCCACGGCTCCGTCAACGGGCGGGAGGTGGCGCGAGCGGCGGCGACGAGTGAGGACGAGGCGCTCGGCAAACTGTACGAACTGCACTCACTGGGGTTCGTCGAACGCGAAGGCGACGGATGGAGGTTGACGAAGCGGCCCACATGCAATGGCGACGCGCGGCGAGGCGGTTCTTGACCTGGGGCATTCGGGTGAAAAGGTGATCCCGATGACCTCGGTGGATCCTTCGGTGGCGCTTCCGGGGCCGGCGCGTGACGCGGCGGCCCCGGACGTCCGTCATGTCCTCGCTCAGGTGCGCAGTCGTGTCCGCCGCCACGCCCCGCCCCATGTCCGTTCGCCGGGAAGCGCACAGCACCGATCCCCTATCCTGCGCGGACCGCGACACTTCAGTCACGCTACGCTCACAAGGATTCCGGCCCAGACGCAAGTCCCCCAGCACTTCACGGCAGAACGGCTCAAGGCACCACATGCCCCAGCACACCTCCGGGTCTGACCGCGCGGCAGTACCACCGGCTGCGCGTGGCACTGTGCGCCCGCCCGCTCCCTCCTCGCTCGACGAGTTGTGGCGTTCGTACAAGACCACGGGCGACGGGCGGTTGCGGGAACAGCTGATCCTGCACTACTCACCCCTGGTGAAGTACGTCGCGGGCCGGGTGAGTGTGGGTCTGCCGTCCAACGTCGAGCAGGCGGACTTCGTCTCCTCGGGCGTCTTCGGGCTGATCGACGCGATCGAGAAGTTCGACATCGAGCGCGCGATCAAGTTCGAGACGTACGCGATCACCCGCATCCGGGGCGCGATGATCGACGAACTGCGGGCGCTGGACTGGATCCCGCGCTCCGTACGCCAGAAGGCGCGCGCGGTGGAGCGCGCCTACGCCACCCTGGAGGCACAGCTCAGACGCACGCCCTCGGAGACGGAGGTCGCCGCCGAGATGGGCATCGCGCTGGAGGAACTGCACGCGGTTTTCAGCCAGTTGTCGCTCGCCAACGTCGTCGCGCTGGAGGAGCTGCTCCATGTGGGCGGTGAGGGCGGTGACCGGCTGAGCCTGATGGACACGCTGGAGGACACAGCCGCCGACAACCCGGTGGAAGTGGCCGAGGACCGTGAGCTCAGAAGGCTTCTCGCCCGCGCGATCAACACCCTCCCGGACCGTGAGAAGACGGTCGTGACGCTCTACTACTACGAGGGCCTCACCCTCGCCGAGATCGGCAACGTTCTCGGGGTCACCGAGAGCAGGGTCAGTCAGATCCACACCAAGTCGGTGCTGCAACTGCGCGCGAAGCTGGCCGACGCCGGCCGCTGAGACGGCGTACGGGACCCGGACCCCGCACCGGGCGGGCACCGGGCACCGGGCAGAGGTGAACAGGCGTAGGGCATAGGCGGACAGGCACCGGGCCAAGGCGAACGGGCCGGGCACCGGGCAGACGCGAACCGGCACCGGGCAGAGGCGAACAGGCGCCGGGCGGACTCCGGAGGGGTCCGAGTGGCGTGAACGGGCCGTGGGTGGCCCGGCAGGGACGCTTCGGCCAACCGATCAGGGCCGCCCGCACCCTCTCCGACACCGGCCGCCGTAGAGTGGTCGTGTGCCCAGGATTCGAGCGGCCTCCGTGGCCGAGCACCGGACCATGCAGCGCGGCGCCCTCCTGGACGCAGCGCGCTCCCTGCTGTCCGAGGGCGGCACGGAGGCCTTGACCTTCCCCGCCCTCGCCGAACGCACGGGCCTCGCACGGTCCTCCGTCTACGAGTACTTCCGTTCCCGCGCCGCCGTCGTCGAGGAGCTCTGCGCCGTCGACTTCCCCGTGTGGGCGGCGGAGGTCGAGAGCGCGATGGAGCGGGCGGGGACGCCCGAGGACAAGATCGAGGCGTACGTCCGGAGTCAGCTCGGCCTCGTCGGGGACCGTCGCCACCGGGCCGTCGTCGCGATCTCCGCGAGCGAACTGGACGCGGGTGCGCGCGAGAAGATCCGGGCGGCACACGGTGGTCTGATCACCATGATCGTGGAGGCGCTCGGCGATCTCGGACACGAGGAGCCCCGGCTGGCGGCCATGCTGCTCCAGGGCTCCGTGGACGCGGCGGTCCGGCGCATCGAGCTGAGCGTGGCGGAGGAACCGGCCGTGATCGCGGACACCGCCGTCGCGATGGTCCTGAACGGCGTCCGCGGCATCCGCGACGACCAGGGCTGACCGCCCGCGCCGCACGGGCCGGGCAGAGTGCTTCCTGTCGTCGTCAAGGCCTACGGGGGACCGGGTGCGGGCACGCCCCACACCGGCAGCAGCCGCGAGGGCCCGCGTCGCAGCAGGGACGGCGGCAGCAGAGACAGCGGGTCCAGATACGCCTCCGCACGCCGCAGGCCCCAGTGCAGACAGCCGGACGCGCAGTGGGACGCCCCGGCCGACATGATCGCCACCACCTGCCCCGCCGCGACCTCGTCGCCCTTCGCGACCAACGGGCGCACCGGCTCGTAGGTGGTCCGCAGCGGCGGATCGCCCGTCCCGGCCAGTTCGATCACGACCACTCCACGCCCCGCCACGCCGCCCGCGAAGGACACCCGGCCCGCCGCAGCCGCGAGGACCCGTGCGCCCGGTCCGGCGCCGAGGTCCACTCCGCGGTGTCCGCGCCCGTACTCGGTGGCCGGCGGCTCCCACCCCCGTACGACCTGGGGTCTGCCCTCCAGCGGCCAGCTCCGCCCACCGGCCGGATCCACCGGGGCGGCTGCACGTCCCTCCGCCGCACCCGGAGTCACCACCTCATCCGCATCCCCCAGCGGGCTCGGTGGTGGCCGCTGCGCCGCCCGGGCGTACAGCCCGCCGCATCCCATCGCGAGCAGTCCCACGAGCAGCAGACCCGAGACGGCCGTCACCGCGCGGCCGGCCGTCCGTCCGGAAACACGGGCCCGCCGCCCGGAAGTGCGGGCCGACCATCCGGAGGCGCGGCCCCGCGGCCCGGAAGTGCGGGCCGACCACCCGGAAACACGGGCCCGCCCGGAAGTGCGGGCCGACCACCCGGAGGCGCGGCCCCGCCGCCCGGAGCTGCCGGCCCGCCGCCCGCTCCCGCCGTCCGGCACACCGCGGCGCGCGGCAGGACGGCGACCGGACCGGATCCGCTGACAACGACGTTCCGATGTGAATCTCATGCCGTCCACCGTCCCCCGCCCCGGGGATCCGCGGGGATCATGGAGTGGATCTGTGGACTACCGGCCGGTTGTGGACAGCGCCGTCACCCGGCACCCGGCGGGTCCCGTACACTTCTTCTGGCGATCCGGGTCACCGGGTCGACTTCGCACGCCCCGCCACCTCCTTCTCTGCGGAGGTGGCCGCGCTCCTCGGTCCTTCGTGGCACGGCGCGTCGGGGCGTCAGGCGCGACAGCAAACCTGCGGTCGCGATAACCGAGCACCTCAAGGAGTACGGCCATGGCCGTCGTCACGATGCGGGAGCTGCTGGAAAGCGGCGTCCACTTCGGTCACCAGACCCGTCGTTGGAACCCGAAGATGAAGCGCTTCATCTTCACGGAGCGCAACGGCATCTACATCATCGACCTGCTCCAGTCGCTGTCGTACATCGACCGCGCCTACGAGTTCGTCAAGGAGACCGTCGCCCACGGCGGCTCCATCATGTTCGTGGGTACGAAGAAGCAGGCCCAGGAGGCCATCGCCGAGCAGGCGACGCGCGTCGGCATGCCGTACGTCAACCAGCGTTGGCTCGGTGGCATGCTCACCAACTTCTCCACCGTCTACAAGCGCCTTCAGCGTCTGAAGGAGCTCGAGCTCATCGACTTCGAGGACGTGGCCGCCTCCGGCCTCACCAAGAAGGAGCTCCTGGTTCTCTCCCGCGAGAAGGCCAAGCTGGAGAAGACCCTCGGTGGTATCCGCGAGATGCAGAAGGTGCCGAGCGCCGTCTGGATCGTCGACACCAAGAAGGAGCACATCGCCGTCGGTGAGGCGCGCAAGCTCCACATCCCGGTCGTCGCGATCCTCGACACCAACTGTGACCCCGACGAGGTCGACTACAAGATTCCGGGCAACGACGACGCGATCCGCTCCGTCACCCTGCTCACCCGCGTGATCGCCGACGCCGTCGCCGAGGGCCTCATCGCCCGCTCCGGCGCTGCGACCGGCGACTCGAAGCCGGGCGAGAAGGCCGCCGGCGAGCCGCTCGCCGAGTGGGAGCGCGACCTGCTCGAGGGCGACAAGAAGGCTGACGCCGAGGTCCAGACCTCCGCCGAGACCGAGAAGGTCGCCGACGCGGAGGCCGCTGAGGCTCCCGCCGAGGCCGCCGCTGCCGCCGAGGCCCCTGCGGCTGAGGCCCCCGCTGCCGAGGCTCCGGCCGCGGACGCCGAGCAGGCCTGACACCCGTCACGGCTGAAGACGGCGGGGGTCGGTGCCACAGGCACCGCCCCCGCCGTTCACCCGTAGATCTTTCAGACTTCGAGAGAGAAATACAGACTCATGGCGAACTACACCGCCGCTGACGTCAAGAAGCTCCGTGAGCTCACCGGCGCCGGCATGATGGACTGCAAGAAGGCGCTCGACGAGGCCGACGGCAACGTCGACGGAGCCGTCGAAGCCCTCCGTATCAAGGGCCAGAAGGGCGTCGCCAAGCGCGAAGGCCGTTCTGCCGAGAACGGCGCGGTCGTCTCCGTCGTCTCCGAGGACAAGACGTCCGGCGTTCTGCTCGAGCTGAAGTGCGAGACCGACTTCGTCGCCAAGGGTGACAAGTTCCAGGCCGTCGCCAACACGCTCGCCGCTCACGTCGCCGCGACCTCCCCGGCCGACATCGAGGCGCTCCTCGCCTCCGAGATCGAGCCCGGCAAGACCGTCCAGGCGTACGTGGACGAGGCCAACGCCAACCTTGGCGAGAAGATCGTCCTGGACCGCTTCGCGCAGTTCCAGGGTGCCTTCGTCTCCGTGTACATGCACCGCACCATGCCCGACCTGCCGCCGCAGATCGGTGTCATGGTCGAGCTGGACAAGGCCGACGCCGACCTGGCGAAGGGCATTGCCCAGCACATCGCCGCCTTCGCGCCGAAGTACCTGTCCCGCGAGGACGTTCCGGCCGAGGTCGTCGAGGCCGAGCGCCGCGTCGCCGAGGAGACCACGCGCGCCGAGGGCAAGCCCGAGGCCGCGCTCCCGAAGATCGTCGAGGGTCGCGTCAACGGCTTCTTCAAGGAGGCCACCCTCCTCGGCCAGCCGTACGCGCTGGACAACAAGAAGTCCGTCCAGAAGGTCCTGGACGAGGCCGGTGTCACCCTGAAGCGCTTCTCGCGCATCAAGGTCGGCATCTGAGTCCGTCCGCGAAAAACGGTGGACCCCGATAGGGTCTGGTGCAGTCGACGGCCGCACACCGCCGTACGACCGCAGATCTGACGAGGAGGCCATTGCCGCTGAGGGACACCAGACCCACCGGCAATGGCCTTCTTCGTATGTGCACGAGGAGAATCTCCATGAACAAGGGCGCGGACGCCGCAACAGGTGACCACAAGCGCGACGACGGCAAGGTGCGCGGACGCTTCATGCTGAAGCTGTCCGGAGAGGCGTTCGCCGGCGGCGGGGGTCTCGGTGTCGACCCCGACGTCGTGCACGCCATCGCCCGCGAGATCGCGGCCGTCGTCCGCGACGGTGCGGAAATCGCGATCGTCATCGGCGGCGGCAACTTCTTCCGCGGTGCCGAGCTCCAGCAGCGCGGCATGGACCGGGCCCGGTCCGACTACATGGGCATGCTCGGCACCGTCATGAACTGCCTCGCTCTCCAGGACTTCCTGGAGAAGGAGGGCATCGACTCCCGCGTCCAGACGGCCATCACCATGGGCCAGGTCGCGGAGCCTTACATTCCGCTGCGCGCGGTACGGCACCTGGAGAAGGGCCGCGTCGTCATCTTCGGCGCCGGCATGGGCATGCCGTACTTCTCCACCGACACCACCGCGGCACAGCGCGCCCTGGAGATCGACGCCGAGGCACTGCTGATGGGGAAGAACGGCGTGGACGGGGTCTACGACTCCGACCCGAAGACCAACCCCGGCGCGGTGAAGTTCGACGCGCTGGAGTACAGCGAGGTGCTCGCCCGCGATCTCAAGGTCGCCGACGCCACCGCCATCACGCTCTGCCGCGACAACCAGCTGCCGATCCTCGTCTTCGAGCTGACCACCGCGGGCAATATCGCCCGCGCCGTCAAGAGTGAGAAGATCGGCACGCTCGTGAGTGACCAGGGCACCCGGGCCTGACAACCGGGGGGACCGTACCGGGGCGACCCGGTGGGGTCCCGGGGGCGCAGGGGGCGCCCCCGAAGGATGGACAACGGCCTGCCGGTCGGACACCGTGCAGGTGAGGACGCGACGCAGGACCCGCAGGGCCCGAGCACGCCGGGCCCACTCAAGACACGCAGGAGCACGTGGTGATCGAAGAAACCCTCCTCGAGGCCGAGGAGAAGATGGAGAAGGCCGTCGTGGTCGCGAAAGAGGACTTCGCCGCGATCCGTACCGGCCGTGCGCACCCGGCGATGTTCAACAAGATCGTCGCCGACTACTACGGTGCGCTGACCCCGATCAACCAGCTCGCCTCGTTCTCGGTGCCCGAGCCCCGTATGGCCGTCGTGACGCCGTTCGACAAGACCGCGCTGCGCAACATCGAACAGGCCATTCGCGACTCGGACCTCGGCGTCAACCCGAGCAACGACGGCAATATCATCCGGGTGAACTTCCCGGACCTCACCGAAGAGCGCCGTCGCGACTACATCAAGGTCGCGAAGACGAAGGCCGAGGACTCCAAGATCTCGATCCGGGCCGTCCGCCGCAAGGCGAAGGAGACCCTGGACAAGCTGGTCAAGGACAAGGAGTCCGGCGAGGACGAGGTCCGCCGCGCCGAGAAGGAGCTCGACGACACCACCGCGAAGTACGTCGCGCAGGTGGACGAGCTGCTGAAGCACAAGGAAGCCGAGCTGCTCGAAGTCTGATGAACGACTCCTCCTGGGGCGTCCCGCAGGGCGTCGGTCATCGGGCTGCGCCCGAGATGCGGGCCGCTCCGGCGGGTCCTGCATACGATGTGCATGACGCCCAGCAGACTCGGCCCATGCCCATCGTGCCGGACGTTCCCGACGCAGGTAGAGACGCTGACGACCGTGATGACCGGAACCAGGGGGCCGGACGCCTGAGCGGCGGCCCCCTGTTCCGCGACGAGAAGCCGCAGGAGCCCATGTCCACCGCGCCACCACCCCCGCAGAAGAAACGTGCGGGCCGTGATCTGGGAGCCGCCATAGGGGTCGGCGTGGGGCTCGGTGCCGTCGTCGTCGCCTCGCTCTTCATCGTCAAGGCCGTCTTCGTCGGCGTGATCGTCGTGGCCGTCGTCGTGGGCCTGTGGGAGCTCACCTCGCGGCTGGAGGAGCGCAAGGGCATCAAGGCGCCCCTCGTGCCGCTCGCGATCGGTGGCGCGGCCATGGTCGTGGCCGGTTACGCGCGGGGTGCGGAGGGTGCCTGGATCGCCATGGCGCTGACCGCCCTGGCGGTGCTCGTCTGGCGGATGACCGAGCCGCCGGAGGACTACCTCAAGGACGTCACGGCCGGTGTCTTCGCCGCGTTCTACGTGCCGTTCCTGGCCACCTTCGTCGCCATGCTCCTGACCGCCGACGACGGGCCGCAGCGGGTCCTGACCTTCCTGCTGCTGACCGTGGTCAGCGACACGGGGGCGTACGCCGTCGGCTGGCGCTTCGGCAAGCACAAGCTCGCTCCGCGCATCAGCCCCGGAAAGACCCGCGAGGGCCTCTTCGGAGCCGTGGCCTTCGCGATGGTGGCCGGTGCGCTGTGCATGCAGTTCCTGATCGACGACGGCACGTGGTGGCAGGGCCTGCTGCTCGGCCTCGCGGTCGCCGCCAGCGCCACCCTCGGCGACCTGGGCGAGTCCATGATCAAGCGTGACCTCGGGATCAAGGACATGGGCACGCTCCTCCCCGGGCACGGCGGGATCATGGACCGGCTGGACTCCCTGCTGCCGACCGCACCGGTCGTCTGGCTGCTGATGGTGATTTTCGTCGGCTCCGGCTGAGAAGCTTGTGGGTCACCCATTCTGACCTGCGTTTTTATGAGTGAGGGTCCGTTGTCCACAGGGCGGCGGGCCCTCGCTGTTCTGTCTGCGACACTGGAAGAACCATGCCTAAGCCCGGAGAACTCACTTTCGTCGCGCCCCGCGGAGCCAAGAAGCCCCCGCGGCACCTCGCCGACCTCACGCCCGCCGAGCGCAAGGAAGCCGTCGCCGCGATCGGCGAGAAGCCGTTCCGCGCCCAGCAGCTCTCGCAGCACTACTTCACGCGGTACGCGCACGAACCGGCGGAGTGGACCAACATCCCGGCCGGATCGAGGGACAAGCTCGCCGAGGCGATGTTCCCCGATCTGATGTCCGTGGTCCGTCACATCAGCTGCGACGACGACACCACGCGCAAGACGCTCTGGAAGCTGCACGACGGGACGCTGGTCGAGTCCGTTCTGATGCGCTATCCCGAGCGCGTCACGATGTGCATCTCCTCGCAGGCCGGGTGCGGCATGAACTGTCCGTTCTGCGCCACCGGACAGGCGGGCCTCGACCGCAATCTGTCCACTGCCGAGATCGTCCACCAGATCGTCGACGGCATGCGGGCCCTGCGCGACGGTGACGTTCCGGGCGGGCCTGCCCGGCTGTCCAACATCGTCTTCATGGGTATGGGCGAGCCGCTCGCCAACTACAACCGTGTGGTCGGCGCGATCCGTCGGCTGACCGACCCCGAGCCCGACGGTCTCGGGCTCTCGCAGCGGGGGATCACGGTCTCCACCGTCGGCCTCGTGCCCGCGATGCTCCGGTTCGCCGACGAGGGCTTCAAGTGCCGTCTCGCCGTCTCGCTGCACGCCCCGGACGACGAGCTGCGTGACACCCTCGTGCCGGTGAACACCCGCTGGAAGGTCCGCGAGGTGCTGGACGCCGCGTGGGAGTACGCGGAGAAGTCCGGTCGTCGCATCTCCATCGAGTACGCGCTGATCCGCGACATCAACGACCAGGCCTGGCGGGGCGACCGGCTCGGCCGGCTGCTCAAGGGCAAGCGGGTCCACGTCAACCTGATCCCGCTGAACCCGACTCCCGGCTCGAAGTGGACCGCCTCGCGGCCCGAGGACGAGAAGGCGTTCGTCGAGGCGATCGCCGCTCACGGGGTGCCGGTCACCGTCCGGGACACCCGCGGCCAGGAGATCGACGGGGCCTGCGGGCAGCTGGCGGCATCCGAGCGCTGAGGGCCTCACGCACGGCCGAAACCGGCCGTGTAGCCTGGGCTCGAAATCAACTTCATATTCCGACAGGGGAGCGCCACAGCGCTGAGAGTGCGGCACCAAGGACAGGTTGGCCGCAGACCCTCTGAACCTCGCCCGGGTCATTCCGGGTAGGAAGTTCGGACCTTACTCAAGCTGTTGCGCCCTGCCCGCTTCCGGTTTCCACCGGGGCGGGCAGGGCCGCGTCTCTTCCTGGTCACTCCAGGAGGAATCACATGAGCACCACCAAGAAGATCGCGGTGACGGCCGTGGCCGCCGCACTCGGCGCCACCGCGCTGGCCGGCTGCGGAAGCTCCGAGGACTCGGCGTCCGGCTCCGGACCCACCGGGAACTCCGGCTCCAAGACGGTCACCCTCGTCAGCCACGACTCCTTCAACGCCTCCAAGGACGTGCTGAAGGCGTTCACCGCGGAGACCGGCTACACCGTCAAGGTACTGAAGAGCGGTGACGCCGGCGCCGCCCTCAACCAGGAGATCCTGACCAAGGGTTCGCCGCGCGGCGACGTGTTCTTCGGCGTCGACAACACCCTGCTCTCCCGCGCTCTCGACAACGGCCTGTTCACGCCGTACGAGGCCAAGGGTCTCGACCAGGTCGCGGCCGATGTCCAGCTGGACGCCGAAAAGCACCGGGTCACCCCGGTCGACACCGGCGACATCTGCATCAACTACGACAAGAAGTACTTCGCCGACAAGAAGCTCGCGCCGCCGAAGACCTTCGACGACCTGGCGAAGCCCGCGTACAAGGACCTCCTCGTCACCGAGAACGCGGCGACCTCCTCGCCCGGCCTCGGCTTCCTCCTCGGCACCGTGGCCACCTACGGCGAGGACGGCTACCAGGACTACTGGAAGAAGCTGAAGAGCAACGGCGTCAAGGTCGTCGACGGCTGGGAGCAGGCGTACAACGAGGAGTTCTCCGGCTCCGCCGGCGGCAAGAAGGCCAAGGCGGACCGGCCGCTCGTCGTCAGTTACGCCTCCAGCCCGCCCGTCGAGGTGCTGTACGCGGACCCGCAGCCGAAGACCGCCCCCACCGGCGTCGCCACCGGGACGTGCTTCCGCCAGATCGAGTTCGCCGGCCTGCTCGACGGAGCGAAGAACGAGGCGGGCGGCAAGGCCCTGCTGGACTTCCTGATCGGCAAGAAGTTCCAGGAGGACATGCCGCTCAACATGTTCGTCAGCCCGGTCACCAAGGGCGCGAAGGTGCCGGACCTCTTCACGAAGTTCGGTGCCACGGTCGACAAGCCGACGACCGTCGCCCCTGACGAGATCGCCAAGAACCGTGAGCAGTGGGTCCAGTCATGGTCCTCGCTCGTAGTGAAGTAGCGAAGACTCCCGTACGCGGACCGGGCGCGCGCGGGAGGTCCGCGCGCGCCCGGTCGCTGCACGGGGGAGCGGTGCGGCTCGGCCTGATGGCGGTGCCCGTCGCGTTCTTCGCGCTGTTCTTCGCCTACCCCGTCGTCGCGATCGTCGGACGAGGGCTCAAGGCCGACGGCGGGTGGCAGTTCGGGCGGTTCGGCGAGGTGCTGAGCCGGCCGGACATCCAGCACGTCCTCTGGTTCACGCTCTGGCAGGCCCTCGCCTCGACCGCCTTGACCCTGTTGATCGCGCTGCCCGGCGCGTACGTCTTCGCCCGGTTCGACTTCCCCGGCAAGCAACTGCTGCGGGCTGTCGTCACCGTGCCGTTCGTGCTGCCGACCGTCGTGGTCGGCACCGCGTTCCTCGCGCTGCTCGGCCGTGGTGGCTTTCTCGACGAGCTGTGGGGCGTACGGCTCGACACCACGGTGTGGGCGATCCTGCTCGCCCATGTCTTCTTCAACTACGCGGTCGTCGTGCGCACCGTCGGCGGACTCTGGTCGCAGCTCGACCCCCGGCAGGAGGAGGCCGCGCGGGTCCTGGGTGCCGGACGGTTCGCCGCCTGGCGCCGGGTCACCCTTCCCGCGCTCGGTCCCGCCGTGGCCGCTGCCGCGCTGATGGTCTTCCTCTTCACCTTCACCTCCTTCGGCGTCGTCCAGATCCTCGGCGGCCCCGGCTTCTCCACGCTGGAGGTGGAGATCTACCGGCAGACCGCACAGCTGCTCGACCTGCCCACCGCCGCCGTGCTGACCCTGGTGCAGTTCGTCGCGGTCGGCGCCGTCCTCGCCGTGCACGCGTGGACCGTGCGGCGCCGGGAGACCGCGCTGAAGCTCGTCGACCCGGCACAGACGGCCCGTCGGCCGCGCGGCACGGGGCAGTGGGCGCTGCTCGGCGGGGTACTGCTGACCGTGCTGGCGCTGATCCTGCTGCCGCTCGCCGTCCTGGTGGAGCGGTCGCTCGACGTGTCCGGCGGGCACGGATTCGCCTTCTATCGTGCGCTCGGATCGGCAGAGGCGAACAGCGGTACGTTCCTGGTCGCCCCCATCGAGGCGATCGGGAACTCGCTGCGTTACGCCCTGGTCGCCACCCTGATCGCCCTGGTCGTCGGGGGGCTGGCCGCGGCGGCCCTGACCAGGAAGGCGGGCCGGCTCGTCCGGGGGTTCGACGCGCTGCTGATGCTGCCGCTCGGCGTCTCCGCCGTCACCGTCGGCTTCGGCTTCCTGATCACCCTCGACGAACCGCCGCTGGATCTGCGCACCTCCTGGATCCTGGTGCCGCTCGCGCAGGCCCTGGTCGGGGTGCCCTTCGTGGTACGCACCATGCTGCCGGTCCTGCGAGCGGTGGACGAACGGCTGCGCGAGGCGGCCGCGGTGCTCGGTGCCTCGCCGTGGCGGGCCTGGCGGGAGGTGGACCTGCCGCTGGTGCGCCGGGCGCTGCTGGTCGCGGCGGGCTTCGCGTTCGCCGTGTCGCTCGGCGAGTTCGGCGCCACGGTCTTCATCGCACGGCCCGACAACCCGACGCTCCCGGTGGCCGTCTCCCGGTTGCTGGGCCGGTCCGGGGAGCTCAACTACGGCCAGGCGATGGCCCTCAGCACCATTCTGATGCTCGTGTGCGCGGTCTCGCTGCTGCTGCTCGAACGTATCCGCACCGACCGATCCGGGGAGTTCTAGGGATGCTGACACTCGAATCGGCCACCGTGCGCTTCGGCGACCGCGCGGCGCTCGATGCCGTGGACCTGGAGGTCGCGGAACACGAGATCGTCTGCGTTCTCGGGCCCAGCGGCAGCGGGAAGTCCACGCTGCTGCGGATCGTCGCCGGACTCCAGCAGGCCGACGGCGGACGGGTGTTGCTCGACGGCGCGGACCAGGACGGCGTTCCGGTGCACCGGCGCGGCCTCGGCCTGATGTTCCAGGACCACCAGCTCTTCCCGCACCGCGACGTCGGCGCCAACGTCGCCTTCGGGCTGCGGATGCACGGTGTGAAGCGCACCGAGCAGGACCGCAGGGTGGCCGAACTCCTCGACCTGGTGGGCCTGCCCGGCGCCGAACGGCGCGCCGTCGCCGCGCTCTCGGGAGGGGAACAACAGCGCGTCGCCCTCGCCCGGGCCCTGGCCCCCCGCCCCAAACTGCTCATGCTGGACGAGCCCCTGGGCCAGCTGGACCGCAGTCTGCGCGAACGCCTCGTCGTCGAACTGCGCACGCTCTTCGGCCGTCTGGGGACGACGGTGCTCGCCGTCACCCACGACCAGGGCGAGGCCTTCGCGCTCGCCGACCGCGTCGTCGTGATGCGGGACGGACGCATCGCCCAGGTGGGCACCCCCCTGGAGGTCTGGCAGCGCCCCGCGTCCGCCTTCGTCGCCCGGTTCCTCGGCTTCGACAACGTGGTGGACGCGACGGTCACCGGTGAGGTCGCGGCTACCGACTGGGGCAAGGTGCCGGTGCCGGCCGGATCGCCGCAGGGGGCCTGCGATCTACTGGTCCGGCCGGCCGGGGTCCTCATCGGCGGCCCGCAGGACGGTCTGCGCTGCACCGTGGGCGCGCGCACCTTCCGCGGCAACCACGTCGCGGTGAAACTGCACCCGGAGCGCGGCCCCGTCCTGGACGCGGCGTGCGCGCTGAACGGCACTCCGGACGAGGGCGCACAGGTCGGCGTCACCTTCGCAGCGGCGGAGAGCGTCGTGCTGCCCGCTGTGCGGTGACGCGGCGCGGGTTCTAAGCCGCCGAAAGCCGCGCAAGCGCCCCCGGCGCCTCCTCGACCGTGTCCACGAGCGCGATGCGCGACTCCATCGGCCGGCCCGCCGCGAGGGCCCGGAGCAGCGGCCAGGCGGGCAGCTCACGCGTCCAGTGGTCACGGCCGACCAGCACCATCGGGGACGGCTCGCCGCGGGACCCGTAGTAGTTCGGGGTGGTGCTGTCGAAGATCTCCTGGACGGTGCCGGCCGCGCCCGGCAGGAAGACGACTCCCGCGGTCGAGCGGGCCAGCAGACCGTCCTCGCGCAGGGCGTTGGCGAAGTACTTGGCGATGTGGCCCGCGAACGGGTTCGGCGGCTCGTGGCCGTAGAACCAGGTGGGGATCGACACGGACCCGCCGCCGCCCGGCCACTGCTCCCGCACGGCGAATGCCGCCAGCGCCCAGTCGGTGACCGAGGGGGTGAACGAGGGGACCGTGCCCAGGAGTTCGCAGGCCTTGTCCAGCATCGCGTCGGGGTGCGGGGCCGCGTAGGCGCCGAGGTTCGCCGCCTCCATCGCGCCCGGGCCGCCGCCGGTGGCCACCGTCAGGCCGCTGCGGGCCAGGGTCCTGCCGAGGCGGGCCGCGGCCGTGTACGGGGCACTGCCGCGGGGTGTCGCGTGGCCGCCCATCACGCCGACGACCCGTTCCCCGACGAGGAGTTCGTCCAGCGCGTCGGAGACCGCGTCGTCGTGGAGCGCTCGCAGCATCGAGGCGAAGGCGTCCCCGTCCGAGCGGGTGCGGCAGAACCAGCGGTAGGCGCGGGCGTCGGGCGTGGCCTCGTAACCGCCCTGCGCGAGCCCGTCGTAGAGGGCGCCGGGGGAGTACAACAGGCCGCGGTACGGGTCGAAGGGGAGACCGGGTACCGGAGGGAAGACGAACGCGCCGTCGGCCCGTACCTTCTCGGCGGCCCCGGGCTCCATCCGACAGCCGAGGAAGACGGCGCCGGAGGTGTCGGTGGTCAGCAGCGCCGCGCTGCGCCCGGTCAGGTCGACGGACTGGACGCGGTGTCCGGTCAGCGGGCCGGCCGCGACCGCCGCGTCGAACTCGGCGAGCGTCTCGATCTCGACGCCGGGCGCGGGGATGCTCTCTCGCGGGTTCTGCACACCGCCATGCTACGGACCGGCCGGGGAACACGCCCCGGCCGGAACCGATCAGGCGGTCAGCGGCAGTGCGGCCAGCTCGGCGATCGCCCAGGTCAGCGGGGCGAACACGAGAAGGAGGGCGGCCGCGCGCAGCGCCGTCGCCGCGCGCAGCGCCGAGGCCGGGGCGCCGAGCCGCAGCAGCGCCCGGGCCGTCTCGGCGCGGGCCTGCTTCGCCTCCAGCGCGGAGGTCAGCAGCGTCGCGGTGGTGCAGCCGATGACGAGTACGGCGCCGAGTGCGGTGAGCGGGCCGAAGGGGCGCGGCCCCGTCCCGTACAGCGCGAACGCGGCGACGACCGCGGAGAGGACCGCGCAGACGACTCCCAGCGGCCGGCCGATCCGGCGCGCCTCGTTCATCAGGACGCGGCCCGCCAGCAGGCGTACGGCTCCCGGACGCACCGCCTGGAGCAGCCGTCCGCACAGGTAGGTCAGTCCCGGGCCCGCCGTGGCGAGACCGATCGCGGTCAGGGTCCATCCCACCAGGACCCAGGCGGGTGCGGAGTCGAGCTTGCCGGGGAGCGGGAAGGGGCTGCCGGTCGAACCGCGGTTCGCGTACGCCTCGACGGCGAGTCCGGCGGCGGTCAGGGCGACACCCCAGGGCAGCCCTGCGGGCGGCGCCGCCGGCGCCGGGATCTGCTCCTCGGGCAGCAGGTCGTCGGCGTCCTCCGGCGCGCCCGTGGCCCGCGGTGGGGCGGTGCGCAGCGCCATCGCGCTCGCCGTCGCGGCGGCTGCGGGCACCAGCGTCAGCAGGACGAGGGCGGCGGCCAGGGGCAGCGGTGCCTCGGCGCCCAGGAGGCCGGCCGCGGCGCCGTCGAACGGCAGCCCGGACAGGTCGCCGCGCAGGTGGAGGAAGAAGAGCAGCGCCACCATCGAGCCGAGGGTGCACGAGACGGCGGTGGAGACCGCGGCGAGCACGCTGAGCCGCACCGGCCCGAGGCCGACGGCGGACAGTCCGGCGCGCGGGCGGGTGCTGGGGTCGGTACGCGCCACCGCGACCGCGAACTGCACGGTGGCGGCCAGCGGTACGAAGCACCACAGCAGCCGCAGTACGGAACCGGCGGAGTGCGCCGGATGCCCGGAGGCGTAGCCGAGGGTGCACAGCAGGAGGAAGCCGACCCCTGCGGAGGCGGCCGCGACGAGCAGGCGCCGCATCAGGACCAGTGGGTGGGAACCGCGGGCTAGACGGAGAGCGAGCACGCCGCGCGGCCCTCCGTATCGGTCACGGCGGGCAGGGCGGCCGTGGCGACCCGGCGTCCGTCCAGCAGCGGCACCACACGGTCGGCGAGCGCGGCGATCTCCGCGTCGTGCGTGGCGAGCACCACCGTGATGCCGTGCGAGCGGGCCGCGCTGGTGAGGGTGCGCAGGACGTGGGCACGGTCGGTGCGGTGCAGCGTGGCGGTCGGCTCGTCGGCGAAGATCACCGAGGGTGCGGCGGCCAGTGCGCGGGCCACCGAGATCCGCTGCCGCTGGCTCTGCTGGAGGGTGTGCGGCCGCTTCCGCGCGCACATGCCGATGTCGAGACGTTCCAGCCACTCCATGGCGGCCTTCTTGGCCTCCCGGTGCCCGGTGCCGCGCAGCATCAGCGGCAGGGCGGTGTTCTCCCAGGTGTTCAGTTCCGGGACGAGCTGGGGTTCGGGGGCGATCCAGCCGAACTTGTCGCGGCGCAGCCGTTCGCGCAGCCGGGGGCCCATGGTGTGGACGGGGACGCTGTTGAACCACACCTCGCCCTGCTGGGGCACGAGCTGGCCGGAGAGGCAGTGCAGCAGGGTCGTCTTGCCGCTGCCGCGCGGGCCGGTCACCGCGAGGATCTCACCGTCGCGGATACCCAGGGAGACCCCGCCGAGCGCGGGTGAGCCGTTGTGGGAGTGCTGCAGGGAACGCGCCCAGATCACGTCGTTGTCCGGCGGGGCCACCATGGCGTACACCTCGGTTCAGATCAGATATCCCGTTCCCCCGTACGGGGGAACGAAGGCGGGGCCGATCGGTCACTCGGCACCGTAAGGATTCGGACCGCGGTGTGCGCACAGCACGCGGCCCGGGTGCGCTTCTTCCCACTCGAATGGGCGCATCCGGGCCGCGTGGGCCGTATGAAATGACCGCTGGAGGGCCGTCGGGGGACGGTCAAGCGGTGGTCAAGCCGGTGTCGGCCGTTGGGCCGTCCGGGCTATCGGTCAGAGCTTCGTCCAGGCCTCCGTCAGGACGGACCGCAGGATGCCCTCGATCTCGTCGAACGTGGACTGGTCGGAGATCAGCGGCGGGGCGAGCTGGACGACCGGGTCGCCGCGGTCGTCGGCCCGGCAGTACAGGCCGTTCTCGTACAGCGCCTTGGAGAGGAAGCCGTACAGGACGCGCTCGGTCTCCTCGTCGGTGAAGGTCTCCTTGGTGACCTTGTCCTTCACCAGTTCGATGCCGTAGAAGAAGCCGTTGCCGCGGACGTCGCCGACGATCGGCAGGTCGTGCAGCTTCTGGAGCGTCGTGAAGAAGGCGTTCTCGTTGTCGAGGACGTGCTGGTTGAGGCCCTCGCGCTCGAAGATGTCGAGGTTGGCGAGGCCGACCGCCGCGGACACCGGGTGGCCGCCGAAGGTGTAGCCGTGCAGGAAGGTGTTGTCGCCCTCGTAGAACGGCTCGGCGAGCTTGTCCGAGATGATGCAGGCACCGATCGGGGAGTAGCCCGAGGTCATGCCCTTGGCACAGGTGATCATGTCCGGCACGTAGCCGAACTTGTCGCAGGCGAACATCGTGCCGAGGCGGCCGAAGGCGCAGATGACCTCGTCGGAGACGAGCAGCACGTCGTACTTGTCGCAGATCTCGCGCACGCGCTGGAAGTAGCCGGGCGGGGGCGGGAAGCAGCCGCCCGCGTTCTGCACGGGCTCCAGGAAGACGGCCGCGACGGTGTCCGCGCCCTCGAAGAGGATCTCCTGCTCGATCTGGTCGGCGGCCCAGCGGCCGAAGGCCTCCGGGTCGTCGCCGAAGAGAGGGGCGCGGTAGATGTTGGTGTTCGGCACCTTGTGCGCGCCGGGGACCAGCGGCTCGAAGGGGGCCTTGAGGGCCGGCAGGCCGGTGATGGACAGGGCGCCCTGCGGGGTGCCGTGATAGGCGACCGCACGCGAGATGACCTTGTACTTGGTCGGCTTGCCCTTGAGCTTGAAGTACTGCTTGGCCAGCTTCCAGGCGGTCTCGACGGCCTCGCCGCCACCGGTGGTGAAGAAGACCTTGTTGAGGTCGCCCGGGGCGTAGTCCGCGAGGCGCTCGGCCAGCTCGACGGCCTTCGGGTGGGCGTAGGACCACACCGGGAAGAAGGCCAGCTCCTGCGCCTGCTTGTACGCGGCCTCGGCGAGCTCGTGACGGCCGTGGCCGGCGTTGACGACGAACAGGCCCGACAGGCCGTCGAGGTAGCGCTTGCCCTGGTCGTCGTAGATGTAGGTGCCCTCGCCACGCACGATGGTGGGAACGGGCGCGTTCTCGTAGTCCGACATGCGGGTGAAGTGCATCCACAGGTGGTCGTACGCGGTCCGGCTGAGGTCCTTGCTCACGGCTATCGGGTTCCCCACATATAGGTCTGCTTCTTGAGCTTGAGGTAGACGAAGCTCTCGGTGGAGCGCACACCGGGAATGGCCCGGATGCGTTTGTTGATCGTCTCCAGCAGGTGGTCGTCGTCCTCGCAGACGATCTCCACCATCAGGTCGAAGGAGCCCGCGGTCATCACCACGTACTCGCATTCGGTCATGGCCGACAGGGCCTCCGCGACGGGGTCGAGGTCACCCTCGACGTTGATCCCCACCATCGCCTGCCGCCGGAACCCCACGGTGAGCGGGTCGGTGACGGCGACGATCTGCATCACGCCCTGGTCGAGCAGCTTCTGGACGCGCTGCCGCACGGCCGCCTCGGAGAGGCCGACGGCCTTGCCGATCGCGGCGTACGGACGGCGTCCGTCCTCCTGGAGCTGCTCGATGATTGCGAGGGACACGGCATCGACCGCTGGGGACGATCCGTTCCCGGTCCTGGAGTCTGCGCTGCGACTGGCCACGGGGCCACTCTGCACCGGGACTCGTCTGTCTCGCAACCCTCAATCGATGAAATTCGTTGTGGAGGGGCTCGGATCACACTGAATCCGAAGTTCGCGGCGGTTGGGTATGTCGAAACCGTTACCCATGCGACTAGGCTGGGTGTCTCACCCATTGGACGTGTCGACAGGAGGGGTGGTTGTGACCACCGAGGTGCGCCGTCTGCGCAACTACATCAACGGCGAGTTCCGGGACGCTGCCGACGGGCGGACCATCGATGTGGTCAACCCGGTGACGGAGGAGGTCTACGCGACCTCCCCGCTGTCCGGCGAGGCCGACGTCGATGCCGCGATGGACGCCGCCGCTGCCGCCTTCCCCGCGTGGCGCGACGCCACGCCCGCCGAGCGCCAGCGCGCCCTGCTGAAGATCGCGGACGCCTTCGAGGAGCGTGCCGAGGACCTCATCGCGGCCGAGTCCGAGAACACCGGCAAGCCGATCGGGCTGACCCGCACCGAAGAGCTCCCGCCGATGGTGGACCAGATCCGCTTCTTCGCGGGCGCGGCCCGGCTGCTGGAGGGCCGCTCGGCCGGTGAGTACATGGAGGGTCTGACCTCCATCGTCCGCCGCGAGCCGGTCGGTGTCTGCGCGCAGGTCGCGCCGTGGAACTACCCGATGATGATGGCCGTGTGGAAGTTCGCCCCGGCGCTCGCCGCGGGCAACACCGTGGTCATCAAGCCGTCCGACACCACCCCGGCGTCCACCGTGCTGATCGCCGAGATCATCGGGCAGATCCTGCCGAAGGGCGTCTTCAACGTCATCTGCGGCGACCGCGACACCGGCCGTGCGATGGTCGAGCACCGGACCCCGGCCATGGCCTCCATCACCGGTTCGGTCCGGGCCGGCATGCAGGTCGCCGAGTCCGCCGCCAAGGACGTCAAGCGGGTCCACCTGGAGCTCGGCGGCAAGGCCCCCGTCGTCGTCTTCGAGGACACCGACCTCGCCAAGGCCGTGGAGGACATCTCGGTCGCGGGCTACTTCAACGCCGGGCAGGACTGCACGGCGGCGACCCGCGTGCTCGTCCACGAGTCGATCCACGACGAGTTCGTCACCGCGCTGGCCAAGGCCGCCGCCGACACGAAGACCGGGCAGCCGGACGACGAGGACGTGCTCTACGGACCGCTCAACAACGCCAACCAGCTCGCCCAGGTCAGCGGCTTCATCGAGCGGCTCCCCGCCCACGCCAAGGTCGAGGCAGGCGGTCACCGGGTCGGCGAGAAGGGCTACTTCTACGCGCCCACCGTCGTTTCCGGGCTCAAGCAGGACGACGAGATCATCCAGAACGAGGTCTTCGGCCCGGTCATCACCGTCCAGTCCTTCACGGACGAGGCCCAGGCCCTGGAGTGGGCGAACGGCGTCGACTACGCGCTGGCCTCCTCGGTGTGGACGAAGGACCACGGCCGCGCCATGCGGATGTCCAAGAACCTCGACTTCGGCTGCGTGTGGATCAACACCCACATCCCGCTCGTCGCCGAGATGCCGCACGGCGGGTTCAAGAAGTCCGGCTACGGCAAGGACCTCTCCGCCTACGGCTTCGAGGACTACACCCGCATCAAGCACGTCATGACCTCGCTCGACGGCTGACCTTCACGGCATCCGTCACGGACACGGCCCCGGGCGCACAGTGCGAGCGCCCGGGGCCGTGTCCGTACCCCGCACCCGCCGCGCCTGACCCCTCGACAGGCTGTGCGCGGCGGGCGGGCAGCGCTGGACGGTTGGTCCATTGCCCGCCGCTCCGGCCGACCGGCATCCTGCGCAGGTGCGAGCGATTCCGAACCACCCCATGTCCCGCCGGTCCCTGCTCCGCGCCTTCGGGGCGGGAGCGGCCGGCGCCACGCTGGCCGGCTGCGGAGTCCCCGCCGCCTTCGTGGAGCCGGGTGACCGTGCCGGACGCGACTACTCCGCCGGCGATCACACCCTGCACTTCGCCAACTGGCCCCTCTACATCGACACGGACGACGAGGACGAGTCGAAGCGGCCCACCCTCGACGCCTTCAGCGAGCGGACCGGGATCTCCGTCACGTACACCGAGGAGATCAACGACAACGACGAGTTCTTCGGCAAGATCAGCCCGGCCCTCATGAACCACCAGCAGGCCGGCCGCGACCTGATCGTCATCAGTGACTGGATGGCGGCGCGGTTCGTCCGGCTCGGCTGGGTCCAGGAGATGGACCGGGCCAAGCAGCCCAACGTGACGAAGTACCTCGACCCCCAGCTGCGTTCGCCCGCCTTCGACAAGGGCCGGACGCAGAGCGTGCCCTGGCAGTCCGGCATCACCGGTATCGCGTACAACCGCAAGAGGCTCGGCCGGGAGATCCGGCACACGAGCGAGCTGTGGGCGGACGACCTGCGCGGCAAGGTCACCCTGCTGTCCGGGCTCGACGAGTCCTTCGCCCTGCTGATGCAGGGCAACGGTGTCGACATCACCCGCTGGAAGCGCGACGACTTCTACGACATCTGCGACCAGGTGGAGAAGCTGGTCAGGACCAGGCACATCCGCCGCTTCACCGGCAACGACTACATCAAGGACCTCTCCACCGGAGACGTGCTCGCCTGCCAGGCCTACTCGGGTGACGTCATCCAGCTCCAGGCGGACAACCCCGACATCGAGTTCGTGGTGCCCGAGGAGGGGGCCGAACTGTGGGCGGAGTCGCTCATGATCCCCAACCTCGCCCGCCACAAGCGCAATGCGGAGAAGCTGATCGACTACTACTACGAGCCCGAGGTCGCCGCCGAACTCGCCACCTGGGTCAACTACGTCTGCCCGGTGCCGGCCGCACGTGAGGTGCTCGCCTCCTCCAAGGACGAGGAGACCGCCGCGCTGGCGGAGGACCCGCTGATCTTCCCCGACGACGACATGCGCAAGCGGCTGGCCATCGCCCGTGACATCACGTCCGGGGAACGCACGGAATTCGCCAAGAAGTGGAACGCCGTCGTCGGTCTGTGATGACGTCCAGGGGCGGCGTAAAGGGCCGGTAAACACGGGCGTACGCTGCGGACATGAGCGAGCGAAGCGCCCTGCGAAGGCGTATACGCGTGTGGTTGGCCGTCTTCATCGTGTGTCTGGTTCTGAGCGGGCTGACCGCCTTCCCGCTCGTTCACGAACTGCGCTGGGCCGAGGACCTGCTGAGCTCCTCGGCCTCGCCCGTGCCCGAGCACTTCCCGGCCCTGATGGAATGGATCAGCCGTGTCCGCACCGGCATCGACACGGCCGATGCCGAGTACCCGTTCGTGCTCTACGGCACCGACTGGCTGGCCTTCGCGCATCTCGTGATCGCGGTCGCCTTCTACGGTCCGTACCGCGATCCGGTCCGCAACATCTGGGTCATCGAGTTCGGCATGATCGCCTGTGCCGGGATCATCCCGCTCGCCCTGATCTGCGGACCGATCCGCGACATCCCCTTCTGGTGGTCGGTCATCGACATGTCCTTCGGGGTCTTCGGGGTGATCCCGCTGCTGATCGTGCACCGCAAGATCAAGCGGCTGGAGGCGATGGGGAGGACACCGGAGCCGGCGCCTGCCGCGGCGCCCGCCCCGGCGGCCTGAGTCACCTGCCCGTCGGGGCGCCGGAGGCGGCCACCAGGATGTCCGGCGCCGTGGGAAGCGCGATGAGGTGGCCGACCGTTCCGGGACCGGCCCGCCCTGCTCGCGCGGTGATGTCGCGTAGGCGCGTCGGGCGGCGCCGTCAGGGCTTCCGCGCCACCGCGCCGAACTGGGCGACCTCCGGTCCGGCCGGGCCGGGACCGGGGCGCCAGCGCGCGCACGAGACGATGCCCGGATCGAGGATGTCCAGCCCGTCCAGGAACGCGGCGAACTCGAAACGGCCGCGGGCGGTGATCGGGGGAGTGGCGTTCTCGTTCCAGAACCGCATCGCCGCCTCGTTGCCCTCGCCGCCCAGCTCCAGGGTGGGGTGGGTGAGGACCAGGTAACTGCCGGAGGGCACCGCGGCCATCAACTGCCGGACGATCCGCAGCGCCTCGTCCGTGTCGAGGACGAAGTTCAGGATGCCCAGCAGCATGACCGCGACCGGGCGCTCCAGATCGAGGGTGGGCTCCGCGGCCCGCAGGATCCGGTCCGGGTGACGGGCGTCCGCGTCGATGTACTCGGTCGCGCCCTCCGGCGAACTGGTCAGCAGTGAGCGGGCGTGCGCCAGGACGATCGGGTCGTGGTCGACATAGACGACGCGGGCGTCGGGCGCGGTGTGCTGGGCCACCTCATGGGTGTTGTCCGCCGTCGGCAGGCCGGTGCCTATGTCCAGGAACTGGCCGATGCCCGCGTCGCCGGCCAGATGCCGCACCACCCGGCCGAGGAACGCCCGGTCGGCCCGGGCCACTTCGCCGATGCTCGGATACATGCCGGTGACCTGGTCACCGACCGTACGGTCCACCGGGAAGTGATCCTTGCCGCCGAGCCAGTAGTTCCACACGCGGGCGTTGTGGGCGACGTCGGAACGGACGGGGGCGGGGAGGGAATTGCTGCGGGGGGCGGTCACGTCTGGCTCCTTGGCGCCGGGCCTGGCATCAGGACGATGAGGTCCCGTCCATGATGCCGGACCGGTCAAGATCCCTGAGGCGTGCTGGAGTTGAGGATCACCTTGTGCAGGACGTCGATGCGGTTGGTGGTGATGGAGTCCACGCCCTGCCGGATCAGCCGGCGCATCGTGCGGCCGGTGTCCGCCGTCCACGCCGACACCAGCAGCCCGTCACGGTGGTTGCGGTCCGTCAGTTCCCGGCTCACCAGGCCGAACCGGTAGTTCAGCCAGCGGGGCCGTACGGCTTCCAGCAGCGCCGCCCGGGGCGGGGCCAGTGTCGTCCAGGTCATCGCGATCTCGGCGGACGGGTCGGCGGTCCGTACCCGCAGCATCGCCTCGGGCCCCGCGCAGTAGTAGGCGCGCTCACCGGCCCCGCACTCACGGACCACGCCGACGGTCCTGCGGACGGAATCGGCCGTGGACCCGGGCAGATCGAGCATGAGGCGGTGCGCCCCGGCGACGAGCAACGCCTCGCGCAGGGTGGGCACCGCGCCCTCCGTCCGCTCGGTCAGCTCCTGGTGCGTGAGCCGGTCCAGCCGCACGTCATGACCCCACAGCCGCTCCAGCGTGGCGTCGTGCAGCAGGACCGGTACGCCGTCGCGGGTGATCCGGACGTCGATCTCGACCGCGTCCGCCCCCCGTTCGAGGGCGGAGCGGATCGAGAGGAGGGTGTTCTCGCGGACGCGGTAGGGATCTCCGCGGTGCGCGACGGCGGTGACAGGGGCGACAGGGGTGACAGGGGTGACAGTGGCCATGGGGCCATTGTCACCACCGAGGGGTCACCGCCCGGTGTGCTCCAGCCAGTCCGTCGTGTACGTGTCGATCTCGGCGGCCAGCGTGCGCTTGCCGGCCGCGTCGAGGAAGGACGCCTCGACGGCGTTCTTCGCGAGCGCCGCGAGACCCCGCTCGTCGAGGTCCAGGAGGCGGGCCGCCACCCCGTACTCACTGTTGAGGTCGGTACCGAACATCGGCGGGTCGTCGCTGTTGATGGTGACCAGGACACCGGCCTCCACCATCTCCTTCACCGGGTGCTGCTCGATGTCCGTGACCGCCCTGGTCGCGAAGTTGGAGGTGGGGCACACCTCCAGTGCGATGCGGTGCTCGGCGAGATGGGCCAGCAGCTTCGGGTCGCGGACCGAACTGGTGCCGTGGCCGATGCGCTCGGCCCGCAGCGAGGTCAGCGCGTCCCAGATCGTCTGCGGTCCCGTGGTCTCCCCGGCGTGCGGCACGGAGTGCAGGCCCTCGGCGATCGCCCGGTCGAAGTAGGGCTTGAACTGCGGGCGGTCCACGCCGATCTCCGGGCCGCCGAGGCCGAAGGAGACGAGCCCCTCCGGCCGCAGGTCCACGGCGAGTCGGGTGGTCTCCTCGGCGGCCTCCAGGCCTGCCTCGCCCGGAATGTCGAAGCACCAGCGCAGGACGACTCCGAGCTCGGACTCGGCGGCCTTGCGCGCGTCCTCGATGGCCTCCATGAAGGCCTGCTCGGGGATGCCGCGGCGGGTGGAGGAGAAGGGGGTGACGGTCAGTTCCGCGTATCGGATGTTCTGCCGCGCCATGTCCCGGGCGACCTCGAACGTCAGCAGCCGGACGTCCTCCGGGGTGCGGATCAGGTCCACGACCGAGAGGTACACCTCGATGAAGTGGCCGAAGTCGGTGAAGGAGAAGTAGTCGGCCAGCGCCTCCGGGGCGGTGGGGACCTTGGAGTCGGGGTGGTGCGCGGCCAGTTCGGCGACGATGCGGGGCGAGGCCGAGCCGACATGGTGCACATGGAGCTCGGCCTTGGGCAGCCCCGCGATGAAGGGGTGCAGATCGGTCATCGGATCCTCCGGGGGCAGTGGTGGTGCGGGCCCGGTACGTCGGGGAACCGGGCAGGGGACGGGAGTCATCGTAGGACGGGGTGGCCCGTAGCATGACGGCATTACGATGGGGGAGGCCCATGTCAGACAGCTCAGAACGGCCCGCGGACGGGTCCGCGCCGCGCGATCCGTGGGCTCCGCCGGACGCCAAGGTGCCGTTGGACAAGAACACCGGCGACACCCGTCCGCAGACGGACGCGGGCACCGGGAATCCGGGCCCGCCGCCCGTGCACGATCAGCAGACGGTCACGTCGATGCCGAACTCCGGGACGGGCCCGATACCCACGGCCGGTTTCGGCCCGCCCGGCCAGGGACAGCCGGCCGGCCCCTGGCAGGACCCGGGGACGGTGCCGCCACCGCCGGTCGGACCGAACGGTCCCGGTCAGGCGGCCCCGCCGCCCGCGGGACAGTACGGCTACCCGGCTCCGCCGCAGTACGGCTACCCGGTCCCACCGGCCCCGCAGTACGGCGGCTACCCGGGCTACGGCGGCCAGCCGGCGTGGGGTGCCGGGCCCTCCAACGGCATGGGCACGGCGTCGATGGTGCTGGGAATCCTCGCTGTCTGCCTGTTCTGCATCTACGGCATCCCCAGTCTCGTCCTGGGCACGCTCGCGCTGATCTTCGGCATCATCGGCCGCAAGCGGGCCGCGCGCGGGGAGGCGGACAACGCCGGCCAGGCGCTGGCCGGGCTCATCCTGGGGTCCATCGGCATCGCCATCGGCGTCATCATCATCGGTGGCCTCATCTGGCTCTTCGCGACGCACGCGGACGAGTTCGACGACGACACCACGTACAGCGACGACAACACCTACGGGACCTCCCTCGTCATCGAGGATGCGCGGTGACGTTCCCGGTCGTCACGGGCGCGCGATGACGTCCTTCGTCGTCGAGGGCGTGTAACGGCATTTCCGGCCCTGGGCAGTGCACGGTGAGCGGCCAGGAACCCGGTCCTGGGCAGTGCACGGTGAGCGGCCAGGAACCCGGTCCTGGGCAGTGCACGGTGAGCGGCCAGAAAACGGGGCCCGCGGGGGGTGTGGAGCACGTGCCCCCCGCGGGCCCCTTTCATATGCCGTCCGTGCCGTCCGCACCGTCCCGCAGCGCGGCCCGTGCCTCCATCAGCGCGAACCCCAGCAGATTCAGGCCCCGCCACGTCGCCGGGTCCTCCGCGCGCGGGTCGTCCGCCGCGAGACCGATGCCCCAGATCCGGTCCATCGGGCTCGCCTCGACCAGTACCCGGTCGCCCGTGCCCAGCAGGAATCCGCCCAGCTCCGCGTGCTGGCCGAACTTGTGGACGCTGCCCGCGACCACCAGCCCGAACCGCTCGCGCTCCCAGACGTCCCCGTCGAAGTCGCGGACCAGCCGGCCCGCCTTCTTCGCCTCCGCCGGGGTCCTGGCCGCCAGCGCCCGCTCCGCGGCCTCCGCGTCACCGAACAGCCTCGCCTTGCCGGCCATCATCCAGTGCTCGGCCGACGCGTACGTCACCCCGTCGACCGTGAACGGCGAGGGCCACCACTGACTGAGGCAACTCGCACCGATCCGGCCGTCCGGGCGCGGCCGGTGCCCCCAGAACAGCAGGTACTTCACTCTGTCGCCCTCGGCCGCACGTGACACGAGCCCGCCGACATCCCGGACATCCCCGATGTGGTCCATGACAGGCGAGTCTGGCATCCGCCACTGACACTCCGTACGCGGAAGTCCGTACCGACGCGACACATGGTCGACAGATTCCGTCGCGTAACCAAAAGGCAACAACGGAATCACTTGTTGGGCTCGGTCTCCTCTGTCAGGATCGGCACTCAAATCGAGCAGAAGCTACGCCGCCCCCGGTCTGCGGGGCAGCGGCGGAGGAGAGCGTGATGGGCAACAGCTTCCAGGTGCAGGACCGTTTTGCGGACGGCGCTCAGTACATCGGCGGAAGGCTGCGGGCCGGCACATCAGGACGGAGCCACGAGGTGGTGAATCCGGCCACCGGCGACACCGTCTACACCTACGAGCTGGCCGGAACCGCCGACGTGGACGCGGCCGTCACCGCGGCGCGCGAGGCGTTCCCCGGCTGGTCCGGAGCCACCCCGGCCGAGCGCTCCGAGGCGATGCACCGCTTCGCCGCCGTACTCGCCGAGCAGGCGGACGACTTCGCGTACGCGGAGTCCCTCCAGTGCGGCAAGCCGGTCAAGCTCTCCACCGAGTTCGACGTTCCCGGGACGGTCGACAACACCTCCTTCTTCGCGGGCGCCGCCCGTCACCTGGAGGGGAAGTCGGCCGCCGAGTACGACGGAGACCACACCTCGTACGTACGGCGTGAGGCGATCGGTGTCATCGGCTCCATCGCCCCCTGGAACTACCCGCTCCAGATGGCCGCCTGGAAGGTCCTCCCGGCCATCGCCGCCGGTAACACCATCGTGCTCAAGCCTGCCGAGATCACCCCGTTGACCTCGCTGATGTTCGCGCAGGCGGCCACCGAGGCGGGCATCCCGGACGGCGTGATCAACATCGTCACCGGCGCCGGAAAGGACGCGGGGGAGCACCTCGTCGGCCACCCCGACGTCGTGATGACCTCCTTCACCGGCTCCACCGCCGTCGGCAAGCGCGTCGCGGAGATCGCCACCTCCACCGTCAAGCGCCTCCACCTCGAACTCGGCGGCAAGGCCCCCTTTGTGGTCTTCGACGACGCCGACCTGGAGGCCGCGGTCAACGGGGCCGTCGCCGGCTCCCTCATCAACACCGGTCAGGACTGCACGGCGGCCACCCGCGCCTACGTCCAGCGCCCGCTCTACGACGCCTTCGTCCAGGGCGTCGCCGCGCTGATGGAGACGGTCCGCCTCGGTGACCCGTTCGACCCGAAGACCGACCTCGGCCCGCTGATCAGCCACGCCCAGCGCGACCGGGTCGCCGGCTTCGTCGAGCGTGCCCGTGCCTACGCCACCGTCGTCACCGGCGGCGAGGCCCCCGGCGGTGCACTGGCGGACGGCGCCTACTACCGGCCGACCCTGGTCGCCGGGGCTGCCCAGGAGAGCGAGATCGTCCAGGCAGAGATCTTCGGCCCGGTCCTGGTCGTGCTGCCCTTCGACACCGACGACGAGGGCATCGCCCTCGCCAACGACACCCCGTACGGACTCGCGGCCTCCGCCTGGACCCGCGACCTGTACCGGGCCAATCGCGCCACCCGCGAGATCAAGGCGGGCTGCGTGTGGATCAACGACCACATCCCGATCATCAGCGAGATGCCGCACGGCGGCTACAAGGCCAGCGGCTTCGGCAAGGACATGTCGTCGTACTCCTTCGAGGAGTACACGCAGGTCAAGCACGTCATGTACGACAACACCGCGGTCGCCCGGAAGGACTGGCACCGCACGATCTTCGGGGACCGATAACCCGGCCGGTCCGGCCGCATACCCACCCGAAAGGGCAACGCGTATGGAGCAGTACGAGCCCGAGCGACTCTCGGCAGCCCAGCTGGCCGCGATGCGCCGGAGTCTGACCAACGGCAGGGGAGCCCTCACCCGCCGATCGCTGCTGCGCGCCTCAGGCATGGGCGCCCTCGCGATCGGCGGTCTGGGGACGCTGAGCGCCTGCGGCATCCCGCCCGCCAAACGCGAGGGCGACGCGGCTGCGGCCTCGGACGACCACTCGGCCAAGGAGAAGCAGGTCAACTTCTCCAACTGGACCGAGTACATGGACGTCAGCGAGGACGAGAAACACCGGCCCACCCTGGACGCGTTCACCGAACGCACCGGGATCAAGGTGAAGTACACCGAGGACATCAACGACAACGTCGAGTTCTTCGGGAAGATCAAACCGCAGCTCGCGGCCGGCCAGGACACCGGCCGTGACCTGATCATCGTCACCGACTGGCTGGCCGCCCGCATCATCCGGCTCGGCTGGGCCCAGAAGCTCGACCCGGCGAACCTGCCGCACGCGTTCGCCAACCTCTCATCGCAGTTCCGCACCCCCGACTGGGACCCGGGCCGCTCCTACTCCTACCCCTGGACCGGCATCCCGACCGTCATCGCGTACAACTCCAAGGCGACCGGCGGCCGCAAGGTCGACTCCGTGACGCAGCTGCTCGACGACCCCACCCTCAAGGGCCGGGTCGCGTTCCTCTCCGAGATGCGCGACTCCGTCGGGATGACCCTGCTCGACATGGGCAAGGACCCGGGCAAGTTCACCGACGCCGACTACGACGCCGCGATAGGCCGGATGCAGAAGGGCGTCGACAAGAACCAGATACGCCGCTTCACGGGCAACGACTACACCGCCGACCTCGACAAGGGCGACATCGCCGCCTGTGTCGCCTGGGCCGGTGACATCATCCAGCTTCAGGCCGGTAACCCGGACATCAAGTTCGCCATCCCGGCCGCCGGATACATCACCTCCAGCGACAACATGCTGGTCCCGGCGAAGGCCCGGCACAAGACCAACGCCGAGAAGCTCATGGACTACTACTACGAGCCCCCGGTCGCCGCCCAGCTCGCCGCGTACATCAACTACGTCTGCCCGGTCGACGGGGTCCGCGAGGAACTCGCCAGGATCGACAAGGCGATGGCCGCCAACACGCTGATCCTCCCGGACAAGGCGATGGCCGCCCGGTCGCACGCCTTCCGCTCCCTGACCGCCGAGGAAGAGACGGCGTACGAGGAGAAGTTCGCCAAGCTCATCGGCGCCTGACCGCCAACGCCACGCCCTTCCTCCCCTGATCTCCCTCTGACACCACTGGGACTGCGATCCATGACACAGCAGCAGACAGGCGGCGACGTCCGCCTCACCGGGATCAGCAAGACGTACGGCTCCTTCGCCGCCGTACAGCCGCTCGATCTGACCGTCCCGCAGGGCTCCTTCTTCGCGCTGCTCGGCGCGTCCGGCTGCGGCAAGACCACCACCCTGCGGATGATCGCGGGCCTGGAGGAGGCCACCACCGGAACCGTCACCCTCGGCGGCCGGGACATCACCGGCCTCCCCCCGTACAAGCGGCCCGTCAACACCGTCTTCCAGAGCTACGCGCTGTTCCCGCACCTCGACATCACGGAGAACGTCGCCTTCGGACTGCGCCGGCGCGGCATCAAGTCGGTCAAGAAGCAGGTCGACGACATGCTGGAGCTCGTCCAGCTCGGCGACTTCGCCCGGCGCAAGCCCCATCAGCTCTCCGGCGGCCAGCAGCAGCGCGTCGCCGTCGCCCGCGCCCTGATCAACCACCCGCAGGTGCTGCTCCTCGACGAACCGCTCGGAGCCCTCGACCTCAAGCTGCGCCGCCAGATGCAGCTCGAACTCAAGCGGATCCAGACCGAGGTCGGCATCACGTTCATCCACGTCACCCACGACCAGGAGGAGGCCATGACCATGGCCGACACCGTCGCGGTGATGAACGGGGGCCGGGTCGAGCAGCTCGGCGACCCGGCGGATCTGTACGAGAACCCGCGGACCACCTTCGTCGCCAACTTCCTCGGCACCTCGAACCTCATCGAGGGCGAGGTCGTCTCCACCGGCAAGGACATCGTCGTATCGGCCGGCGGCGGCAAGCTGCGGCTGCCCGCCGACCGCTGTCCGGCGCCGACCGCGAACGGCGGCAGGCTGCTCCTCGGCATCCGCCCCGAGAAGATATCCCTCGCGCACCGCGACGACGCGGACGCGATAGCGGAGGGCCGTAACCGGGTCACCGGCCGCATCGTCGACTCCAGCTTCATCGGGGTCTCCACGCAGTACGTGGTGGAGAGCCCGGCCGGAAAGTCGCTCCAGGTCTACGAGCAGAACATCGAGCGGCGCGCCCGACTCATTACGGGCGCCGAGGTCGTGCTGCACTGGAACCCGGCGCACACCTTCGGCCTCGATGCAGCCCAGGACATCGACGCCGGCGTGGAGACGGTGGAGGACGCGGCGTGAGCCTCACCAAGGAGGCGCCACCGGCCCCCGCCACCGAGCCGGTCCTGCGCAAGCCCTCCACCCGCAAGCGCCTCGTGCCGTACTGGCTGCTGCTCCCCGGCATCCTGTGGCTCGTCGTCTTCTTCGCGCTGCCGCTGGTGTACCAGGCCTCGACCTCCGTACAGACCGGATCCCTGGAGCAGGGGTACGAGGTCACCTGGCACTTCCAGACGTACTGGGACGCGCTGACCGACTACTACCCGCAGTTCATCCGGTCCCTGCTGTACGCGGGCACCGCCACGATCCTGTGTCTCCTGCTCGGCTACCCGCTCGCCTACCTCATCGCGTTCAAGGCCGGCCGCTGGCGCAACCTGGTGCTGGTGCTGGTCATCGCGCCGTTCTTCACCAGCTTCCTGATCCGTACGCTCGCCTGGAAGACGATCCTCGCGGACGGCGGCGCGGTCGTCGACGTACTGAACACGCTGCACGTCCTGGACGTCACCAGCTGGCTCGGCTGGACCGAGAACAACCGCGTCCTGGCCACACCCATGGCGGTCGTCTGCGGCCTCACGTACAACTTCCTGCCGTTCATGATCCTGCCGCTCTACACCTCGCTGGAGCGGATCGACGGCCGGCTGCACGAGGCCGCCGGGGACCTGTACGCCACGCCCGCCACCACCTTCCGCAAGGTGACGTTCCCGCTGTCCATGCCGGGTGTCGTCTCCGGGACGCTGCTGACCTTCATCCCGGCCAGCGGCGACTACGTCAACGCGGAACTGCTGGGATCCACCGACACCAAGATGGTCGGCAGCGTCATCCAGACCCAGTTCCTGCGCGTCCTCGACTATCCGACGGCGGCCGCGCTCTCCTTCATCCTCATGGCGGTCGTCCTGATCGCGGTCACCTTCTACATCCGCCGCTCCGGGACGGAGGACCTGGTCTGATGCCCGTACTGCGCTGGCTGCGACGCCATCTGATCGTCATCGCGGGTCTGCTGACCCTCGCCTACATGATCCTTCCGAACATCGTCGTGATGGTGTTCTCCTTCAACAAGCCCAACGGGCGCTTCAACTACTCCTGGCAGCGCTTCTCGACCGACGCCTGGAAGGATCCCTGCGGCGTCGCCGACATGTGCGGCTCGCTCTCGCTCTCCCTCCAGATCGCCGCCTACGCCACGGTCGGCGCGACCGTCCTCGGCACGATGATCGCGTTCGCCCTGGTCCGCTACCGCTTCCGGGCGCGCGGGGCGATCAACTCGCTGATCTTCCTGCCGATGGCGATGCCCGAGGTCGTCATGGCCGCGTCCCTGCTCACGCTGTTCCTCAACATGGGTGCGCAGCTGGGCTTCTGGACGATCCTGATCGCCCACATCATGTTCTGCCTCAGCTTCGTCGTGACGGCCGTCAAGGCGCGCGTCATGTCGATGGACCCGAGGCTGGAGGAGGCGGCCCGCGATCTGTACGCAGGGCCGGTACAGACCTTCGTGCGGGTGACCCTGCCGATCGCCGCCCCCGGAATCGCCGCGGGCGCGCTGCTGGCCTTCGCGCTCTCCTTCGACGATTTCATCATCACCAATTTCAACGCGGGTTCGACCGTCACCTTCCCCATGTTCGTCTGGGGCTCGGCACAGCGCGGCACACCCGTACAGATCAACGTCATCGGCACGGCGATGTTCGTCATTGCGGTACTGGTGGTCCTCGCCGGTCAGCTGATCGCGAACCGGCGCAAAAAAGCACGACCCTGAAAGTCCCGAAGGAGTTGGAAACCATGGCCCCAGCTGCCATGCGTACTGCCGCACAGTCACTCGCCGACGCGAAGCCGGTGTCGTTCTGGCTGGACGACCCCGGCAGGCCCGAGGCGCTCCCCGCGCTCACCGGTGACGAGCACTGCGATCTGCTCGTCATCGGGGGCGGCTACAGCGGACTGTGGACCGCACTGCTCGCCAAGGAACGCGAACCGGAACGCGATGTCGTCCTGATCGAGGGGCACGAGACGGGCTGGGCCGCCTCGGGCCGCAACGGCGGATTCTGTGCCGCCTCCCTCACTCACGGCCTGCCCAACGGACTGGAGCGCTGGCCCGACGAGATCAAGAAGCTGGAGGAACTGGGGGCCCGCAACCTCGACGCCATCGAAGCGGCGGTGGCCCGCTACTCCATCGACTGCGAGTTCGAGCGCACCGGCGAGATCGATGTGGCCACCCAGCCCCACCAGCTCGAAGAGCTGCGGGAATGGCATCAGGAGGCGGAACGGCACGGCTTCGGAGGAGTCGAGTTCCTGGACCGTGAAGCGCTGCGCGCAGAAGTCGACTCACCGACATTCCTGGGCGGCCTCTGGGACCGGAGCGGCGTCGCGATGCTGCACCCGGCCAAGCTGGTCTGGGGCCTGAAGCAGGCCTGCCTCGACCTCGGTGTGCGGATCTACGAACACACCCGCGGGCTGGAACTGGCCAGAACCGGAACCGGAATGGCGGTCCGCACGCCGTACGGGAAGGTCCTCGCCCGCCGGGTCGCTCTGGGGACGAACATCTTCCCCTCGCTCGTGAAGCGGATCCGCCCGTACACCGTCCCGGTCTACGACTACGCGCTGATGACCGAACCGCTGACCGAGGACCGGCTCGCCTCCATCGGCTGGAAGAACCGCCAGGGGCTCGGGGACAGCGCCAACCAGTTCCACTACTTCCGGCTCTCCGCGGACAACCGGATCCTGTGGGGCGGATACGACGCGATCTATCCGTACGGTGGCCGGCTCAGCGCCGAACTCGACCAGCGGCCCGAGACGTTCCTGAAACTCGCCGGACAGTTCTTCGAGTGTTTTCCGCAATTGGCGGGCGTGCGCTTCAGCCATGCCTGGGGCGGTGCGATCGACACCTGCTCCCGGTTCTCCGCATTCTTCGGTACGGCCCATCAGGGGCGGGTCGCCTACGCCGCCGGATTCACCGGGCTCGGCGTCGGAGCCACCCGGTTCGGTGCCGATGTCATGCTCGACCTCCTCGCAGGCCGCCCCACCGAGCGGACCGCCCTGGAGATGGTGCGGACCAAGCCGATGCCGTTCCCGCCGGAGCCCCTCGCCTGGGCCGGGATCGAGCTGACGAAGCGGTCGCTGGCCAGGGCCGACGACAACGGTGGCCACCGCAACCTGTGGCTGCGGACGATGGACCGCGTGGGCCTCGGCTTCGACAGCTGAAGCGGAGTGACCCAGTTCACTACTGATGGGTAGTCGAACCGGCGTAATGGATCGGCTCCACCTCGCTCTCTCCTGTGCACGCACCGGCGACTCCACGCCGGTGCACCACGGAACGGAGGAGGGCCATGACTGGCTCAGAGGTCAGGGCAGCGGTCGAGTGGCTTGCGTCGGTGGCGCCGGATCCCGACATCTGCCAGTGGGAATGGGAGCGCGATCCGCGGGGGATCGCGCTCCTTCCGGCCGGCCGGCGCTGGGACGTGCTCATTCTTCCGGGGAAGCTGGGCTGTCCGACGCTCGACGTGCTCACCCGCCTCATCGACCGGCCCGGCCCGGTCCTCGCCGGCTTCGGCGACGCCCGCATGGGCTTCTTCGTGCCGCCGGGCACGGCCGCCCGCTGGGTGGGCACGGGGGTGCGGAGCGCGGGCCGCGGTACCTGGATCGTGGTGCCCCACCCGGGGCGGGCCGTCGTCGGCAAGGTGCGCTGGCTGATCCCGCCGGACGGATCCGGCACGCTCACCGACGCCACGCTGCTGGAGCTGGCGATGCACGAGGCCGCGGCAGGGGGCAGGGAGTAAGGGCTGGGTGCCAGAGGTCTTGACAACCTGATTGGTCTGGACCATGTTGTGCGCCACCACTCAATTCCCCCCTGCACGGAGGCCGTTGTGGAACGCACGGGACCCCCCGCCCGCATGACCGGACTTCTGGCGGCCTTCTCGGCCGCCCTGCTGGCCGTCGGCGGCCTGGCCGCGACGGCGCCGAGCGCCGCGGCGGCCGACGCCGACGTGGCACGCAACGGCACCTTCGAGGCCGGTCTGACCGGCTGGAACTGTACGGGCGGCAGCGGAGTCGCCGTCAGCGCGCCCGTACACGGCGGCACCTCCGCGCTGAAGGCGACCCCGGCCGGCAGCGACAACGCCAAGTGCTCCCAGACCGTGACGGTCAAGCCCGGCTCCACGTACACGCTGAGCGCCTGGGTGCAGGGCGGCTACGTCTATCTGGGCGCGGAGGGCACCGGCACGACGGACGTGTCCACCTGGACGCAGTCCGTCGGGGTGTGGCAGAAGCTCACCACCACCTTCAAGACCGGTGCGTCGACCACCTCGGTGAAGGTCTACACGCACGGCTGGTACGGCACCCCCGCCTATTACGCCGACGACCTCACCCTCGTCGGTCCCGGCGGCGACCCGGTCGTCCTCCCGGCGGTCCCCGCGGGCCTCAAGGCCGGCACGCCGACCTCGTCCTCGGTCCCGCTTTCCTGGACCGCCGCCACGGGCGCCACCGGCTACAACGTCTACCGGGGTGGTACCAAGGTCCTCTCCGCCACCGGCACCTCGGCCACCGTGACGGGCCTGACCGCCTCGACCGCGTACAGCTTCCAGGTCAGCGCCACCAACGAGGCGGGCGAGTCCGCGAAGTCCGCCGCGGTCTCCGCGACCACGACGGCGGGCGGCGGGGGCGGCGGTGGCTCGGACCTCCCGGCCCACGCGCTCGTCGGCTATCTGCACTCCAGCTTCGCCAACGGCTCCGGCTACACCCGCATGGCGGACGTGCCCGACTCCTGGGACGTCATCGACCTGGCCTTCGGCGAGCCGACCTCCGTCACCTCCGGCGACATCCGCTTCTCGCTCTGCCCGGTCACCGAGTGCCCGAACGTCGAATCCGTGGCGGAGTTCAAGGCAGCCATCAAGGCCAAGCAGGCGGCCGGAAAGAAGGTGCTGATCTCCATCGGCGGCCAGAACGGCCAGGTGCAGCTCGCCACCACGGCTGCCCGTGACACCTTCGTCTCCTCGGTCAGCAAGATCATCGACGAGTACGGTCTCGACGGCCTGGACATCGACTTCGAGGGCCACTCCCTCTCGCTGAACACCGGCGACACCGATTTCCGCAGCCCCACCACCCCCGTCGTCGTCAACCTGATCTCCGCAGTGAAGTCCCTGAAGGCCAAGTACGGCGAGAAGTTCGTCCTCACGATGGCCCCCGAGACCTTCTTCGTGCAGCTCGGCTACCAGTACTACGGCTCCGGGCCGTGGGGCGGACAGGACCCGCGCGCCGGGGCCTACCTGCCGGTGATCCACGCGCTGCGCGACGACCTCACGCTGCTGCACGTCCAGGACTACAACTCGGGCTCCATCATGGGGCTGGACAACCAGTACCACTCCATGGGCGGCGCCGACTTCCACATCGCGATGACCGACATGCTGCTGACCGGATTCCCGGTGGCGGGCGACCAGACCAAGGTCTTCCCCGGGCTCCGCCCCGACCAGGTCGCGATCGGCCTGCCGGCCTCCACCCAGGCGGGCAACGGACACACCTCGCCCGCCGAGGTCACCAAGGCGCTGAACTGCCTGACCAAGAAGACCGACTGCGGTTCGTACGCCACCCACGGCACCTGGTCGGGACTGCGCGGCCTGATGACGTGGTCCGTCAACTGGGACCGCTTCAACAACTGGGAGTTCTCGAAGAACTTCGACGCCTACTTCGGCGGCTGAGCACCCGCAGCGCCACCAGCAGCACCCCGCACAGCCACCAGCTCCCGGCCACGTCGAGAGGCCAGTGGTAGCCGCGGAGCACCAGACCGATGCCCGTCGCCACCGTCATCAGGACGGCGGCGACGGGCATCATCCACGCGTACCGCACGTACGGGGCGAGCAGGAGCGCCGCGGCGCCGTACGCCACGGCGGCGGTCGCGGCATGGCCCGAGGGGTAGTAGCCCGTGGCGTCGGTCAGCGGACCCGGGCGGGCGATCCAGTCCTTGAGCGGGACGACGAGCAGCGGCACCGCCGCCATGGCCAGGGCGGCGGCGAGCGGCGCCCGCCGCTCCCCGCGCACCAGGCTCCACAGGATCGCGCAGCCGAGGACCGGGAGCGCGACCTGCATGTTGCCGAGATCGGCGAGGAGTTCGGTGAGGCGCTCCGGGCCGTGTCCGACGAAGGCGCGGCCGGCGCGCTCGTCCAGGCGTCGCAACGGGCCGTCGGCCGCGATCTGCCAGGTGGTGAGTGCGAACAGGGCCAGCAGGCCCGACACCACGGAGAAGAAAAGGGCCGTCCGGCCCGGGACAGGGGGGGTTGTTCCGGGCCGGACGGTGGGATCGGTGTGCCGCGCGCCCCGGGGGGTGTGGGGCGGGCGGCCATCCGATCGGTGAGGAGTTCCGGAGCCCGAGGCTCCAGTGGTGTGCGCGAAGGCACAACCAGGACGGCGCTGGGGAAGCTCCGACCCGGCATCGCCCGCAGTCCCCTGCGGGCGGGGTGTTTCTCTCATCTGCGGAAACCGTACGTCAGGCGATGGGGGGACCGACAGCGGGAACGGTATCCCGCCATCGCCCCCGCACACCTTCTTCACAGGCCCTCACGCGGGCACCGGGCATCCGCGGAGAAAACGCCGCGCGCCGCCACCTAGGCCGGCGGATCAGACTCCGGCGAACGCCTGCTCAAGGACGTCGAGGCCCTCGTTCAGCAGGTCCTCGCCGATCACCAGCGGCGGCAGGAAGCGCAGCACGTTGCCGTACGTGCCACAGGTCAGGACCAGCACGCCCTCGGCGTGGCAGGCCTTCGCGAGCTGTGCGGCGGCCTCCGGGTTGGGGTCCTTCGTCCCCGCCTTCACCAGCTCGATCGCGATCATCGCGCCGCGGCCGCGGATGTCACCGATGAGGGAACCGTTGGGAAGCTTCGACTGCATCTCGGCGAGGCGGCCCTTCATGACCTCCTCGATGCGCTTCGCCTTCCCGTTGAGGTCCAGCTCGCGCATCGTCTCGATGGCGCCGAGCGCCCCCGCGCAGGCGACCGGGTTCCCGCCGTAGGTGCCGCCGAGGCCGCCGGCGTGCGCGGCGTCCATGATCTCGGCGCGGCCGGTCACGGCGGAGAGCGGAAGACCGCCCGCGATGCCCTTGGCGGTCGTGATCAGGTCCGGGACGATGCCCTCGTCCTCGCAGGCGAACCACTGGCCGGTGCGGCAGAAGCCGGACTGGATCTCGTCGGCGACGAAGACGATGCCGTTGTCCTTGGCGAACTGCGCGATCGCCGGCAGGAAGCCCTTCGCCGGCTCGATGAAGCCGCCCTCGCCGAGGACCGGCTCGATGATGATCGCGGCGACGTTCTCCGCGCCGATCTGCTTGGTGATCTGGTCGATGGCCTGGGCGGACGCCTCCGCGCCGGCGTTCTCGGCACCGGTCGGCCAGCGGTAGCCGTACGCCACCGGCACGCGGTAGACCTCGGGCGCGAACGGACCGAAGCCGTGCTTGTACGGCATGTTCTTCGCGGTCAGCGCCATCGTGAGGTTGGTCCGGCCGTGGTATCCGTGGTCGAAGACGACGACCGCGGTGCGCTTGGTGTGGGCGCGGGCGATCTTCACCGCGTTCTCGACGGCCTCGGCGCCGGAGTTGAACAGCGCGGACTTCTTCGCGTGGTCGCCCGGGGTGAGCTCGGCGAGCTGCTCGCAGACCTCGACGTACCCCTCGTACGGCGTGACCATGAAACAGGTGTGGGTGAAGTCGGCGAGCTGGGCGGAGGCCCGGCGCACGACGGCCTCGGCCGAGGCGCCGACCGAGGTCACGGCGATGCCGGAACCGAAGTCGATCAGACGGTTCCCGTCCACGTCCTCGATGATCCCGCCGCCCGCGCGGGCGGTGAAGACCGGCAGGGTGGAGCCCACGCCTGCGGCGACCGTCGCGAGCCGGCGGGCCTGCAGCTCCACGGACTTCGGGCCGGGAATGGCAGTGACGACGCGGCGCTCCTGCGGAATTGCGGTCATGCGGGGCTCCTGGGGGTGTTTCGGACGCTTCTCTTTCTGCAGGCTAGGGGCGGGGGAGGGGGTCCGGCATGCTCCGATCGGGAGTGGTGGAGCGCGTGTCCTTGTCCGCGACGGACAGAAGGAGGTGCCAGGGCGTGTGCCTTTCCGTCCGAGTCGGCCGGCTTTCTGTCCGAGGCGGGGAGGCACGAGGTGCGGCGGCGTGTGTGCACGTCCGCGAGAGACAGAAACAGGTGCGGCGGCGTGTGTGTGCACGTCCGCGACGGACAGAAACAGGTACGGCGGCGTGTGCCCTTCTGTCCGCGACAGACAGGCATGGGGCGCGAGGACGGTACGGGGCGCGGCGGCCCCGGACCCGTCACTATCCGGGCGCGTTGCTGAACTCACCGTGTGTGCGCACTAGATTGGCCGGTGCAGCGGTCGGACCTGGCTGGTCAGGGGGCAACGGTTCATGGACAACGAAGGCACGCACGGCACCCGGGGCACGCGGGGTGCGCAGCCGCCCGACGGCCGGCCCGGGAGCTCCGTGCCGCATCCGGCCGGCCCGCCGCCCGCGGCCCCGCCCGTGTTCCCCCCGGCGGTCCCGCCGCCCTCCGCGCCGCCTGTCACGCCCCCCGCCGTCCCGAAGCGCCCCGCGACCGCCCCCGGGCAGCAGCCCCGGCCGGCCGGGGCGCGGTCGGACACGGCCGAATGGCTGAACGCGGCGCGCCCCAGGACCGAGCCGGGGGTGTGGCGGTACGCCCACGTGCCCCGGCCCGCCGAGCGCCCGCCCCGTCCTTCGCTGGTGGGTCCGCTGGCGACGATGGTCCTGTGGCTCCTGCTGTGGCTCCTGCTGACGGAACGCGCCGTCCCCTACGTGTCCAAGCCGATCGAGATCATCACCGGTCCCGAATGGTGGTCCTTCGGCGGTCTCAAGGAGGACGCGCCGGCGCTGGTGGTCAACTCCACCACGCTCTACTACCAGGTCCTGGTCCTCGGCCTGGGCTTCTGGGCCGCCCGGATCGGCGGCTGGGCCCATGTCTTCCGCTACTTCGCCGGACCCCGCCTGGCCCGGGCCAGGCTGCTGCTCTCGGTGTCCGGCGCGGTGGTCACCGTATGGCTGGTCTGGACCCGGCGGGTCCCGCTCGCCGACATCATCCTGCCCGCCGTTCCGACCAGCTGGATGCAGGGCGGCGGCAACCAGTACGCGGCGCTCCTCGTCTCGCTCATCGCCTACGCCCTGATCGGCACCGCGATCGTGTGGCCCTTCGCCAGAATCGGCCAGTGGCAGGCGGCGCTCGCCCCCCTCCTGGGACGCGGTGAACCCGGCCCGGAGCGGCCCCGGACCGCTCCCGCACAGGCCGGGCCCGACCTCGCCCACTGGCCCGAACTGCGGGCCGCCGGATCCACGGACGCGGCGGAGGCCCTCACCGCGGCCGTCCACGCCGACCGGCTGAACGACATCGACTGCGTACGGCTGCGCCACGCCTGGGGAGCTGCCCGGACCCGCCCGGACCGGCGGGCGTCCTTCACCGACACCGTGCTGCGCAAGGGCGCCGACGCCTTCCTCCACCCCTCCGGCCGCCGGGACCTGCCCCGGCGGACCGCCGTGCACGACCCGCTCACCGGCCAGGTCCGGATCGGCGCCTGCGCCGACGACCCGCGCAACCCCTACGCGCGCCGCGGCTCGGGGATGGCGCTGGAACCCGCGTCGCTGGGCACCTCGCTGCTGGTCGTCGGACCGCCCGGCTCGGGGAAGACGGAACGGGTGGTGCGGCCCGTCGTCGAATCCCTCGCCCTGCGGGCGCTCACCGGCCAGGCGGCGGTACTGGCCGTCGGTGCGGGCGGTGACCGGCTCGGCCCGGACGGGGCCTACGACGTCGTCGTCAGGATCGGCGACCCCGCGTCCCTGCACGACTTCGACCTGTACGGGGGGACGACCGACCCCGACGAGGCGGCGGCCGCCCTCGCGGAGGGTCTGGCCGGTGACCTCCCCGCCCCGGACACCCGGCGCGCGGCGACCGCGCTGGGCCAGCTGCTCGGCCCCTACCGTGCGGTTCACGGCACCTTCCCTCCCGTACCCGAACTCCGCGAACTCCTCGAAGGCTCCGCCGCCGCAATGGACGGCCTGCGGCAGGCGCTGGAGTCGTCCGGACACCACGCGATGCTGCGCGAGCTCGACGCGCGGCAGCGTCAGGCGGGCGGCGCCGGTGACCCGGCGGCCGTCCTCGCCGACCGGATCGCCGTGCTCGACCGGCCGGCCTTCGCCGGGTTCTTCGCCACCGGGCCCGACGCCCGCCCGTTCTCGCTGCGCTCCCTGGAGCAGCATCCGCTGCGGGTGCGCATCGACCTTCCGGAGCGCGCCCATGCCGAGGCGTCCCGGCTGCTGGCCCGTCTGATCCTCGCCCAGTTCAACGCCATCACCGCGGCCCGCGCCGACCGTTCCCTCTTCGTCTGCCTGGTCCTGGACGACGCGACCCACACGGTCACCGCCGAAACGGTCCGGGGCATCCGCCGGCTGCGCTCCGTCAACGCCGGGGCGGTCCTCGCCCTGCGCACCCTGGACGACGTGCCCGAGGACCTGCACACGCCGCTGCTCGGCGCGGTCGGCTGCACCATGGCCTTCCCCGGCGTCACGACCTGGGACGGCAAACGCTTCGCCGAGACCTGGGGCAAGGAATGGGTCGAGGTCCGCGAGGTCGCCCAGCACGGCGTCTTCGCCGACCAGCCGCTCACCCGCGCCCTGCACGCCCTGCGGAAGATGGCCACCGGCAAGGCCGTCACCACGGACGCGGTGACCGTGCGCCAGGTCGAACGGGAACGGTGGTCCGCCTCCGGACTCGCGTACGAGCTGCCCGTCGGCCACGCGGTGCTCTCCCTGACCACGGTCGACGGCGAACACGCGCCCCCGCTCCTGGTGCGGCTGGGCGGCTGACGGAGGCGGGCGCGGTCGGTGTGACAGTGACGGGGACTCTGCCACCCTGGCAGAATCGCTACGAGCCGTTCATACGGGACGGCGAAATCGCCCCCTCCCAAAGGTCCCCCGATCCCCATGCCCCCCACACTCGCCTCGCTCGTCCAGCACTCGGCGCTCAAACTCACGGTGCGTGCGGGGGCGGACCGGCTCGACGCGCCCGTGCGCTGGGCGCACGCGAGTGAGCTGGCCGACCCCGTCCCCTACATGGAGGGCGGCGAACTGCTCCTGATCACCGCGACCAACCTCGACGCGGAGAACCCGGAGGTCATGGGGCGGTACGTGCGACGGCTGGCCGGAGCCGGTGTGGTCGGGCTCGGCTTCGCCGTCGGGGTCACCTACGACGACGTACCGCAGGCGCTGGTCGACGCCGCCGAGGACGCCGGGCTGCCCCTGCTCGAAGTGCCGCGCCGCACCCCGTTCCTCGCCATCGCCAAAGCCGTCTCCTCCGAGATCGCCGCCGACCAGTACCGGGCCGTCACCGCGGGCTTCGAGGCGCAGCGGGAACTGACCAGGGCGGCCCTCGCCGGGGACGGACCCGCCGAACTCCTCACCCGTCTCGCCGCGCACGTCGACGGCTGGGCCGCGCTGTACGACGCCTCCGGTGCGGTCGTGGCCGCCGCGCCCGACTGGGCGGCCCGCCGTGCCGCCCGGCTCACCCCCGACGTGGAACGCCTGCGGGAGCGCCCGGCGCCGGCCAGTGTCGTCGTCGGTGACACCGACGACCGCGTCGAGCTCCAGTCCCTGGGCACCGGCCGGCGGGTCCGCGGCGCACTGGCCGTGGGCACCGGGGCGGCGCTCGGCACCGCTGAGCGCTACGCGGTGCACTCGGCGGTCGCCCTGCTCACCCTCACCACGGCCCGCTCCCGCTCGCTCCAGGGCGCCGAACAGCGGCTCGGCGCCGCGGTGCTGCGCATGCTCCTGGCCGGCCAGCCCGACCATGCGCGCGGTGTCGCCGGGGATCTGTACGGCGGGCTGCTCGACGCGCCCTTCCGGCTGCTCATCGCCGAGGCCGCCGAACCGTCGACCACGGCGCAGCTCAGCGAGGCCATGGAGACCGCAGCCGCCCGCTCCGGCGAAACGCTGCTGATGGTGCCCGAGGGCGAACGCCTGGTCGTGCTGGCCGCCGACGGAGGCGCCGCCGTCGCGGCCTGCGCCGCGTACGCCGAGGCGCAGGAGGCCGCGCCCCCGCGCGAACCGTCCGCACCGGACGCGGAGGTGGTCGTCGGACTCTCCGCCCCCGCGGGACCCATCGCCGTGTCCGCCGCGTACAAACAGGCCGAGCAGTCCCTCTCGGTCGCCCGCCGCCGGGGCAGGGCCCTGGTCGAGCACGAGGAGCTGGCCGCCGGATCCGTCCTGCCGCTGCTCGCGGACGACGCCGTCAGGGCCTTCGCCGACGGCATGCTCCGCGCCCTGTACGAGCACGACGCCAAGGGCCGCGGCGACCTCGTGGCCTCCCTGCGGGCCTGGCTCTCGCACCACGGCCAGTGGGACGCCGCCGCGGCGGACCTGGGGGTGCACCGGCACACCCTGCGCTACCGCATGCGCCGGGTGGAGGAGATCCTCGGCCGTTCGCTGGACGACGCGGACGCACGGATGGAGCTGTGGCTCGCCCTCAAGGTCGCGAGCCCCCCGGCGGCGCCGTAAGCCCTCTCCGGTCCTGCGACAAACCGGCGCACCGCGCCCCGCTTGTGCTCCACGCCGGACAAACGCCAGGCGGACACCGCGGCCCTACGGTGGAGGACGGAACACCCCACGCCATCGAAGGGCCGGAACCTCCATGACCTCCACCCACGCCTTCTGGCTGGCCGGCCGCGAGGCCACCGGCGAGGAAAGCTTCGACGTCACCAACTCCTGGGACGGGCGTCTCGTCGGCACCGTCAGCGTGCCCACCGAGGCCCAGGTGGAGGAGGCCGTCGCCGCCGCACACGCCGTGCGCGACGAGTTCGCCGCGACGCCGGCCCACGTCCGCGCCGCCGCACTCGACCACGTGGCCCGGCGCCTGACGGAGCGCACCGAGGAGATCGCCCAGGTGATCTCCGCCGAGAACGGCAAGCCGATCAAGTGGGCGCGCGGCGAGGTCGGCCGCGCGGTCTCCGTGTTCCGCTTCGCCTCCGAGGAGGCCCGCCGCTTCAACAGCGGTGACGCCCAGCGCCTGGACACCGACGCCGGCGGCACCGGCCGTCTCGGCCTGACCCGCCGCTTCCCGCGCGGCACGGTCCTCGGTATCGCCCCGTTCAACTTCCCGCTGAACCTGAGCGCCCACAAGGTCGCCCCGGCCATCGCCGTCGGCGCCCCGATCATCCTGAAGCCTGCCCCGGCCACCCCGATCTCGTCGCTGATCCTGGGCGAGCTGCTGGCCGAGACCGACCTGCCCGCCGGCTCCTGGTCGGTGCTGACGGTCCCCAACGACCGCATGCCCGCCCTCGTCCAGGACGAGCGCCTCCCCGTGATCTCGTTCACCGGGTCCGCCCCGGTCGGGTACGCGATCATGGACTCGGTGCCGCGCAAGCACTGCACCCTGGAGCTCGGCGGCAACGGCGCCGCGGTCGTCCTCGGCGACTACGCCTCCGAGGCGGACCTGGACTGGGCCGCGACCCGTATCGCGACCTTCTCCAACTACCAGGGCGGCCAGTCCTGCATCTCGGTGCAGCGCGTCATCGCGGACGCCGCCGTCTACGACCGGCTCCTGCCGAAGATCGTCGCGGCCGTCGAGGCCCAGGTCACCGGCGACCCGTCCGACGCCACCACCGACGTCGGCCCGCTCGTCGACGAGAACGCCGCCAAGCGCGTCGAGTCCTGGGTCGACGAGGCCGTGCAGGCCGGCGCCCAGCTGCTCACCGGCGGCAAGCGCGACGGGGCCACGTACGCCCCGACCGTCCTCGCCGAGCTCCCCGAGGGCGTCACCCTGTGCCACGAGGAGGTCTTCGGACCGGTCCTCTCGGTCCAGAAGGTGGACGGCGAGGCCGCGGCGTTCGCCTCCGTGAACTCCTCCAAGTACGGCCTCCAGGCAGGCGTGTTCACCCACGACCTGCAGACCGCCTTCCGCGCGCACCGCGCCCTGGAGGTCGGCGGCGTGATCATCGGCGACGTCCCCTCGTACCGCGCCGACCAGATGCCGTACGGCGGCGCCAAGCAGTCCGGCGTCGGCCGCGAGGGTGTCCGCTACGCGATGGACGACTACACCTACGAGCGCGTCCTGGTCCTCACCGGCCTCGCCCTGTAAGCCCCTGCCGCCCGCAATTCCGCCCGGACAGCGAGACGGCGGGCGGCAGGGGAACGGCCCGAACCCACTGTGCGGGGGTTCGGGCCGTTCCGGCGTACGGGCACGTCCGCGACGTGACCGACGGGGACCGGTGTCGTTGCCGGGTTGATCAGGTCCCTCATCAGCCCGCAGCGCGCAGCATGTCCCGTAACGCAGTCACCCTCTGCTGCACCGACGCCAACGGGGTCGCACTGGTGGCGGTCCAGGCCCTGCAGCTGGAGGCCGAGGTCGGAGAACTCCGGGCCGAGAAGGCCGCAGCGGCCTCCGGAGTCCTGTCCGGGGAGACGCCGGCCTGACTCCGGCCACGCAGGGGCGCCGGTCGTTTCGGTATGCCGCACGCCCTGGCGGGCAGTGGAGTGGTGACCGACCCGATCGGCGCCCCGAGGCTGGTGACAGTGCCAGGAATCGGGTACATACGGACGAGTAGAACCGAGAGGTACGCAAGGGCGGACGGGACCCCGGCCGCCACGGGCCTTTCGGGACCACCCACCCGACGAAGCGGCGAGGTGAGCTCCTCATGTCCGCACCATCCGCACAACGTCCGTCCGCACAGCCGCACACGCCCAAGGTCACCGAACGCGAAGCGCGGCAGGTGGCCGAGGAAGCGCGCGAACAGGACTGGCGCAAACCCAGTTTCGCCAAGGAACTCTTCCTGGGCCGCTTCCGGCTCGACCTGATCCACCCGCATCCGCTGCCCGCCGCCGAGGACGTCCGGCGCGGCGAGGAGTTCCTCGCCCGGCTGCGCGACTTCTGCGAGACCCGGATCGACGGCGCCCTGATCGAGCGCGAGGCGAGGATCCCCGACGAGGTCGTGAACGGCCTCAAGGAGCTCGGCGCGCTGGGCATGAAGATCGACGTGAAGTACGGCGGCCTCGGACTGACGCAGGTCTACTACAACAAGGCCCTCGCCCTGGTCGGCTCCGCCAGCCCCGCGATCGGCGCCCTGCTCTCCGCCCACCAGTCCATCGGCGTGCCGCAGCCCCTGAAGGTCTTCGGCAGCCAGGAGCAGAAGGACACCTTCCTGCCCCGGCTGGCCCGTACCGACATCTCGGCGTTCCTCCTCACCGAACCGGACGTGGGCTCCGACCCCGCGCGGCTCGCCACCACAGCCGTCCGGGACGGGGACGACTACGTCCTCGACGGGGTGAAGCTGTGGACCACCAACGGGGTCGTCGCCGACCTGCTGGTCGTCATGGCGCGCGTACCGAAGTCGGAAGGGCACAAGGGCGGCATCACGGCCTTCGTGGTCGAGGCCGACGCCCCCGGCATCACCGTGGAACACCGCAACGCCTTCATGGGGCTGCGCGGTCTGGAGAACGGCGTCACCCGCTTCCACCAGGTGCGCGTCCCCGCCGCGAACCGCATCGGTCCCGAGGGCGCAGGGCTCAAGATCGCCCTCACCACCCTCAACACGGGCCGGCTCTCGCTGCCCGCCATGTGCGTCGGCTCCGGGAAGTGGTGCCTGAAGATCGCCCGCGAATGGTCGGCAGTCCGTGAGCAGTGGGGCCGGCCCGTGGCCCGGCACGAGGCCGTGGGCGCCAAGATCTCCTTCATCGCCGCGACCACCTTCGCCCTCGAAGCCGTCGTCGACCTCTCCTCGCAGATGGCGGACGAGGACCGCAACGACATCCGGATCGAGGCGGCGCTCGCCAAGCTGTACGGCTCCGAGATGGGCTGTCTCATGGCCGACGAGCTGGTCCAGATCCGCGGCGGCCGGGGCTTCGAGACGGCGGACTCCCTCGCCGCCCGAGGTGAAAGGGCCGTCCCCGCCGAGCAGATGCTCCGGGACATGCGGATCAACCGGATCTTCGAGGGTTCGACGGAGATCATGCACCTGCTGATCGCCCGCGAGGCGGTCGACGCCCACCTCAAGGTCGCGGGCGACATCATCGACCCCGACAAGCCGCTCTCCGCCAAGGCCCGGGCGGGCGCGAACGCCGCCGGGTTCTACGCGAAGTGGCTCCCGAAGCTCGTCGCCGGACCGGGACAGCTCCCGCGCACCTACGGGGACTTCCACCCCACCGGCCACGCCGACCTCTCCGGGCACCTGCGCTACGTCGAACGGGCCTCCCGCAAACTGGCCCGCTCCACCTTCTACGCCATGTCCCGCTGGCAGGGCCGGATGGAGACCAAGCAGGGCTTCCTCGGCAGGATCGTCGACATCGGCGCGGAGCTCTTCGCCATGAGCGCCGCCTGTGTCCGCGCCGAACACCTGCGCGCCGAGAACGACCACGGCCGCGAGGCGTACCAACTCGCCGACACCTTCTGCCGCCAGTCCCGCATCAGGATCGAGGAGCTCTTCACCCGGCTCTGGTCCAACACCGACGACCTCGACCGCAAGGTGGTCGACGGAGTCCTCGCGGGCACGTACACCTGGCTGGAGGAGGGCATCGTCGACCCGAGCGGCGAAGGCCCGTGGATCGCCGACGCCACCCCGGGCCCCTCGGCCCGGGAGAACGTGCACCGGCCGATCCGCTGAGCCCGTGAAGCCGTAACGGCGGGGCACGTCCACGCGCTGGACGTGCCCCGCCGCCGTGCGCGCGACACGGCAGGATGGGCGCCCGTGACCGTCATCCATGTCCCCGGTTCCAAGTCCGTCACCGCGCGCGCCCTCTTCCTGGCCGCCGCCGCGAACGGCACCAGCACCCTTGTACGTCCGCTGACCTCGGACGACACCGAAGGCTTCGCGGAAGGACTCACCGCCCTCGGCTACGCCGTCGAGCGGGGAGCGGAGTCCTGGCGCATCACGGGCCGGCCCTCCGGTCCTGCCGCCACGGACGCCGACGTCTACTGCCGGGACGGCGCGACCACCGCCCGGTTCCTGCCGACCCTCGCGGCGGCGGGCGCCCGCGGCAGCTACCGCTTCGACGCCTCCGCCCAGATGCGCCGGCGCCCCCTCGCCCCGCTCACCGAGGCGCTGCGCACGCTCGGCGTCGACCTCCGCCACGAGGCCGCCGAGGGCCACCACCCGCTGCACATCGAGGCCGCCGGCATCAAGGGCGGCGAACTGACCCTGGACGCCGGGCAGTCCAGCCAGTACCTCACCGCGCTGCTGATGCTCGGACCACTGACGGCGGAGGGCCTCACGATCACCGTCACCGACCTGGTGTCGGCGCCGTACATCGAGATCACCCTCGCGATGATGCGGAGCTTCGGCGTCGAGGTCACCCGCGGCGGCCCCGGCGACACCGTCTTCACGGTGCCGCCCGGCGGCTACCGGGCCACCACGTACGCCATCGAGCCCGACGCCTCCACCGCAAGCTACTTCTTCGCGGCTGCGGCGCTCACGGGCCGCGAGGTCACCGTCCCCGGCCTCGGAGAGGGCGCCCTCCAGGGGGATCTGCGCTTCGTCGACGTGCTGCGCCGCATGGGCGCGGAGGTGCACATGACGACCGACGCCACGACGGTCCGCTCCACCGGCCGGCTCGGCGGTCTCACCGTCAACATGCGTGACATCTCCGACACCATGCCGACGCTCGCCGCGATCGCCCCCTTCGCCTCGGGGCCCGTCCGCATCGAGGACGTCGGCAACACCCGGGTCAAGGAGTGCGACCGCCTGGAGGCCTGCGCCCAGAACCTGCGGCGGATGGGCATCACGGTCACGACCGGTCCGGACTGGATCGAGATCCTTCCGGGCACCCCGCGTCCCACGGAGATCACGACCCACGGCGACCACCGCATCGTCATGTCCTTCGCCGTCACCGCCCTGCGGACGCCCGGCATCACGTACGACGACCCCGGCTGCGTACGCAAGACGTTCCCCCGGTTCCACGAGGTCTTCGCCGGGTTCGCCGACCTCCTGCACGGATAGGGCTGCGGGCCGGAACGACCTCCGGGCACGAGCCGGTGCGGGGCGGCTAGGCTGCGCGGCATGATGTCCGCCTCCGATGTACTGTCCGTCCTCTCCGTGGCGCGCGAGGCCGGTGCGGATGTGGTGATCGCCGGCGGCTGGGGTATCGACGCGCTGCTCGGCAAGGAGACCCGCAGCCACAAGGATCTCGATCTGCTGCACCGCCGCGAGCAGGAACCCGCGCTCGTCGCCGCCCTGACGGCGGCCGGATACACGCAGACGCTCGACTGGCGCCCCGCACGGTTCGTCCTCAGCCACCCGGCCGGGCAGGAAATCGACCTGCATCCCTTGCAGTTCGCCCCCGACGGGTCGGCCATCCAGTCCTCGCTCGATCCGGAGAAGCCGTTCCGCTACCCGGCGGAGTGCTTCGTCACCGGCACCATCGCGGGGACGCGGGTGCACTGCATCTCGGTCGGGCAGCAGGTCGAGTTCCACCAGGGATACGAGCCCGGCGAGGCCGACCTGCACGACATGGACCGGCTCCGCAGGGAGTTCGGTGTGGCCACGCATTTCTGAGCCGGCCGGTGACCTCGACCGACGGAACGCGGCACGAGCGAGCACCGGCCCACGCGCACGACGAAGCACCAGGGAAATCGGGGACCAGGGAAATGGGGACAGGCATGTACGGGGTGAGGAACCTGCGGGGCCGACGGCGCGGGCCGGCGGTCGTGGGGATGGTGGCCGTGATGGCGCTGGGCATGTCCGCCTGCGGCAGCGACGACGGCCCGGACGGCTCCGCCGGTGCGAAGAAGGACGGCAAGGCCTCGGCCGCACCCTCCGCGCCCGCGGCACCCGACGAGGCCCGCCTGAAGGCCGCGTCGTTCACCGACGGCGAGAAGGTCGGCACGTACACGGCCTCCGAGTACGTCCTCGACGGCCCGCTCGGCGACGCGTACACCGCCGTCCCCGACGGCTGCCAGCCGCTGGTCAGCCTCTCCGGCGAGGTCAGCGACCCGGACCCGGCCGCCGAGGTCCAGCGCAAGGTCGACGTCCCGGACGAGATGCTGGGCGTCACCGTCGACGTCACCCTGCGCAGCTACGCCGGCGGCGGCGCCGCCACCGTCATGAAGGCCCTCGACAAGGCCGGCCGTGACTGCGCCGGCGGCTTCACCGAGCAGCGGGCCGTCGCTGCCGCGAAGTACCTGAAGGCCGAGCCCGCCAAGGCCCCCGCATTCGCGGCCGAGGCCGACGAGGCGAAGGCTTACCGCTTCACCATCCTCGACGTGAAGGGGCAGCAGAAGCTGTACGAGTACCTCACCGTCGTCCGCTCCGGCTCCACGACCCTCTCGTTCCGGGCGGAGATCACCTCCACCGAGGACATCGGCGGGGTGCCTCCCGAGGTGATGGCCGCCCAGTGGGCGAAGTTCCGCGCGGCGAAGGGCTGAGGGCGCGATGAGCGAGCAGCCAGGACACGGCGCGGGGGGCGCGCTGTCCACGCGCACAGCCGAAGCGGCAACAATGGGGGGCATGAGCGACAGCCCCGCCCCCCTCGCCGACCCGCACCTCGTCTTCGACGCCGTGGAAGGCCGCCGGGATCTCGTCATCCTCGGCTCCACCGGGTCCATCGGCACCCAGGCCATCGACCTGGTGCTGCGCAACCCCGACCGCTTCCGCGTCACCGCGCTCTCCGCGGCGGGCGGCCGGGTCGCCCTCCTCGCCGAGCAGGCGCACCGACTGAGGGTGCGCACGGTCGCCGTCGCCTCTCCCGACGCGGTGCCGGCCCTGCGCGAGGCCCTGCGCAAGGAGTACGGAGCGGGAGAACAGCCTCCCGAGATCCTGGCCGGACCCGACGCCGCCGCACAGCTGGCCGGCAGCGACTGCCACACCGTGCTGAACGGGATCACCGGCTCGATCGGTCTCGCCCCCACCCTGGCCGCGCTGAAGGCGGGCCGCACGCTGGCGCTCGCCAACAAGGAGTCGCTGATCGTCGGCGGCCCCCTGGTCAAGGCGCTCGCCGCCCCGGGCCAGATCATCCCGGTCGACTCCGAACACGCCGCGCTCTTCCAGGCGCTCGCGGCCGGCAAGCGCGCCGATGTGCGCAGGCTCGTCGTCACCGCGTCCGGCGGCCCGTTCCGGGGACGTACGAGGAGCGAGCTCGCCGACGTCACGCGGGAACAGGCCCTCAACCACCCGACCTGGGCCATGGGCCCGGTCATCACGGTCAATTCGGCCACCCTGGTCAACAAGGGTCTTGAGGTCATCGAGGCGCACCTCCTCTACGACATCCCCTTCGACCGCATCGAGGTCGTGGTCCACCCCCAGTCGTACGTCCACTCCATGGTCGAGTTCACCGACGGCTCCACCCTCGCCCAGGCCACCCCGCCCGACATGCGCGGACCGATCGCCATCGGACTCGGGTGGCCGCAGCGCGTCCCGGACGCGGCGCCCGCCTTCGACTGGACGAAGGCCTCCACGTGGGAGTTCTTCCCGCTCGACACGGAGGCCTTCCCGTCCGTCGGACTCGCCCGGCACGTGGGCACGCTCGGCGGCACCGCCCCGGCGGTGTTCAACGCGGCGAACGAGGAGTGCGTGGACGCGTTCCTGGACGGGCGGCTGGCGTTCAACGGCATCATGGACACGGTCACCGCGGTGGTGTCCGAGCACGGAACGCCCGCGACGGGAACTTCGCTGACGGTCGCGGACGTCCTTGAAGCGGAAGCCTGGGCACGGACCCGGGCCCGGGAACTCTCGGCCAAGGCCACCGCGGAGGCGCGCGCATGAGTATGACGACGATCCTGCTGACGATTCTCGGCATCGCCGTCTTCGCCGTCGGCCTGCTGTTCTCCATCGCCTGGCACGAGCTGGGCCACCTGTCGACGGCGAAGCTCTTCGGTATCCGCGTCCCCCAGTACATGGTCGGCTTCGGTCCTACGGTCTGGTCGCGGAAGAAGGGCGACACGGAGTACGGGATCAAGGCCATCCCGGCCGGCGGCTACATCCGCATGATCGGGATGTTCCCGCCGGGACCGGACGGAAGGCTGGAGGCCCGCTCCACCTCGCCGTGGCGCGGCATGATCGAGGACGCCAGGTCCGCCGCCTTCGAGGAGCTGGAAGAAGGCGACGAGAAGCGGCTCTTCTACACGCGCAAGCCGTGGAAGCGCGTCATCGTCATGTTCGCCGGCCCTTTCATGAACCTGATCCTGGCCGTGGCGATCTTCCTCGGCGTGGCCATGACCTTCGGATTCCAGACGCAGACGACCGACGTCGCGGGCGTCCAGAAGTGCGTGATCTCCCAGAGCGAGAAGCGGGAGACCTGCAAGAAGTCCGACCCGGTCTCGCCCGCGCAGGCCGCCGGCCTGAAGGTGGGCGACAAGATCGTCGCCTTCAACGGCCAGAAGATCGACGAGTGGTCCGTCCTCTCCGACAAGATCCGCGACACGATCGGCCCCGCCACCATCACGGTCCGGCGCGACGGGCAGGAGAAGACCCTCCACGCCGTGCTGAAGAAGAACGCCGTGCTGAAGAAGGACTCCGACGGCGAGGTGGTCCCGGGGGAGTACGTCTCCGCCGGCTACCTCGGCTTCGCGGCGCAGAGCGAGATCGTCCCGCTCTCCTTCGGTGACTCCGTCGTCCGCATGGGCGACATGATTGAGAACGGTGTCGACTCGATCATCGCCCTGCCGTCCAAGATCCCGGCCCTGTGGGACGCGGCCTTCTCGGACGGAGAGCGCGCGGACGACTCCCCGGTGGGCGTCGTCGGCGCGGCCAGGATCGGCGGCGAGGTGATGAACCTGGACGTGCCGGCGCAGAACCAGATCGCGATGATGCTGTTCCTGCTGTCCGGCTTCAACCTCTCGCTGTTCCTCTTCAACATGCTGCCGCTGCTGCCGCTCGACGGCGGCCACATCGCGGGGGCCCTGTGGGAGGCGCTGCGGCGCAACGCCGCGCGGCTCTTCAAGCGCCCCGACCCCGGCCCGTTCGACGTGGCCAAGCTGATGCCGGTCGCCTATGTGGTCGCCGGGGTGTTCATCTGCTTCACCCTGCTCGTCCTGGTCGCCGACGTCGTCAACCCGGTCAAGATCTCCTGACCGGGCCGACCGGGCCGTCCTGGGGGCGCCTGTACCCCGAGTGACGGCGGATGCGCACGGTGCGTCCGGGACCCCATATTTTGCCCGGGTTCCCGGACGCGGTGTGCTTCACGCCGGGCTCGGTGCCGTAACCTCGAAGGCCGGAGCCCGCCGACTTCGGGACCTCGATCCACACCTTGGGGATGCTCAGCGCATGACTGCGATTTCTCTCGGAATGCCCACCGTTCCGACCCAGCTCGCCGTACGGCGGGTCAGCCGCAAGATCCAGGTCGGGTCGGTGGCGGTCGGTGGGGACGCGCCGGTTTCGGTGCAGTCGATGACGACGACGCGTACGTCGGACATCGGTGCCACGCTTCAGCAGATCGCGGAGCTGACCGCCTCGGGCTGTCAGATCGTGCGGGTGGCGTGCCCGACCCAGGACGACGCGGACGCTCTCGCGACGATCGCGTCGAAGTCGCAGATCCCGGTGATCGCCGACATCCACTTCCAGCCGAAGTACGTGTTCGCCGCGATCGACGCGGGCTGCGCGGCGGTCCGGGTGAACCCCGGGAACATCAAGCAGTTCGACGACAAGGTCAAGGAGATCGCGCGCGCGGCGAACGATGCCGGCACGCCGATCCGGATCGGCGTGAACGCCGGTTCGCTGGACGCGCGACTGCTGAAGAAGTACGGCAAGGCCACGCCCGAGGCGCTGGTGGAGTCGGCACTGTGGGAGGCGTCCCTCTTCGAGGAGCACGGCTTCCGGGACATCAAGATCTCGGTCAAGCACAACGACCCCGTCGTGATGGTCAACGCCTACCGGCAGCTCGCCGCCCAGTGCGACTACCCGCTGCACCTCGGCGTGACCGAGGCCGGCCCGGCGTTCCAGGGCACCATCAAGTCGGCCGTCGCCTTCGGCGCGCTGCTGAGCGAGGGCATCGGTGACACGATCCGCGTCTCGCTGTCGGCGCCGCCGGCCGAGGAGGTCAAGGTCGGGCTCCAGATCCTGGAGTCGCTGAACCTGAAGCAGCGGCGGCTGGAGATCGTGTCCTGCCCGTCGTGCGGCCGTGCGCAGGTCGACGTGTACAAGCTGGCCGACCAGGTGAGCGCGGGCCTCGAAGGCATGGAGGTCCCGCTGCGCGTCGCCGTGATGGGCTGTGTCGTCAACGGCCCCGGCGAGGCACGCGAGGCCGACCTGGGCGTCGCCTCGGGCAACGGCAAGGGCCAGATCTTCGTCAAGGGCGAGATCATCAAGACCGTGCCCGAGTCGAAGATCGTCGAGACCCTCATCGAGGAAGCCCTCAAGATCGCCGAGCAGATGGAGAAGGACGGCATCGCCTCGGGCGAGCCCGAGGTCTCCATCAGCTGATCCCATGCCTTCCACGACAGCGCCCCGCCGGAGGAACCCTCCGTGCGGGGCGCTGTCAGTGAGCGAGGTCACCGGGGATCACAGGGGCTGTTCGCGGCCACGAGCGGCGTCCCTCAGCCTCTTTGGGTACAGTGCGGAAATCAGCAGACCGCATGGTGAGGCCCCCTCGTGTTGACGCAGACCACCACCCGGGTCCTCGAACCCAGCGACCTCGGCGCCGCCCTCGCGGTACTGGAGAGCGAACCCGTAGCCAACGCCTTCGTGACCTCCCGGGTCCAGGTCGCAGGCCTCGACCCCTGGCGCCTGGGCGGCGAGATGTGGGGCTGGTACACAGGCGGCCACCTGCGGTCGCTCTGCTACTCGGGAGCCAACCTCGTCCCCATCTGCGCCACTCCCGAGGCCGTCCGCGCCTTCGCCGACCGCGCCCGCAGGGCCGGCCGCCGCTGCTCCTCGATCGTGGGACCGGCCGGGCCCACCGCACAGCTGTGGCGGCTCCTCGAACCGGGCTGGGGCCCCGCCCGCGAGGTCCGGGCCAACCAGCCGCTCATGGTCACCGAGAGTCCGTCCGCCGACGTGGCACCCGACCCCCTGGTCCGCCGCGTCCGCAAGGACGAGATGGACGTCCTCATGCCGGCCTGCGTCGCCATGTTCACCGAGGAGGTCGGCATCTCCCCGCTCGCCGGCGACGGCGGACTCCTCTACCAGGCCCGCGTCGCCGAGCTCATCGGCGCCGGCCGCTCCTTCGCCCGGATCGACGACGGCAAGGTCGTCTTCAAGGCGGAGATCGGCGCCACCACCGCACAGGCCTGCCAGATCCAGGGCGTCTGGGTCGCCCCCGAGTACCGCGGCCGGGGCCACTCCGAGAGCGGCATGGCAGCCGTCCTGCGGTACGCGCTGGCCGACGTCGCGCCGATCGTCAGCCTGTACGTGAACGACTACAACACCCCCGCGCGCAGGGCGTACCGGCGCATCGGCTTCCGCGAGACCGGCGCGTTCATGAGCGTCCTGTTCTGATCCCGTGGCCGGCCCCGCACCGGCGCATACCCCGCACCCCGCCACGGACAGTAGGGTCTGCTCATGGCAGCAGCTTCCGGGGGAGCACCCCACACCGCCCGCGTCCGGATCGGGCCGGTCGATCTCGCCGCACGCGTGGACGAGGCGCTCGCCGTGCAGGCCGTCGCCTTCGGACTCGGCCCCGAGGAGATCGAGGTGCGACGCCACATCGTCCTCAGACACCTCGACCACCCCTTCGCCCGCGCGCTCGGCGCGCTGACCCCGGACGGCGGCCTTGTCGGGTTCGTCTACGGCATGCCCAACGAGCGCGGCCACTGGTGGTCCACCGTCGTCGAGCCCCACCTGCGGGCCACCGGCTCGGCCGACTGGCTCGACGACTCGTTCGTGATCACCGAACTCCACGTCCACCCGGAGTTCCAGAACATGGGCGTCGGACGCAGCCTCATCACCACCATCACGGACGCCGTCGACCAGCCCCGGTCGATCCTCTCCGCCATCGACACGGAGAGTCCCGCACGCGGTCTGTACCGATCGCTCGGCTACCGGGACCTCGCCCGGCAGGTGCATTTCCCCAGTGCTCCCATGCCGTACGCGGTCATGGGAGCACCCCTTCCGCTGCTCCGCCCCGGGCGCGTCTGACGCAATCGATTTCCGCCCGCCGGTGCCGCCCGGCTAACCTCCTGCACATCACCCTTCCGAGCAGGAGTTCATCATGGCCCAGGTCCAGCGCATGTCCCGATTGATGATCAAGACACTGCGCGACGACCCGGCGGACGCCGAGACGCTCAACCACAAGCTCCTCGTCCGCGCCGGATACGTACGCCGCACCGCGGCCGGCATCTGGTCCTGGCTGCCGCTCGGCAAGAAGGTCCTGGAGAACATCACCCGCGTCGTCCGCGAGGAGATGGACGCCATCGGCGGCCAGGAGGTCCTGCTCCCCGCGCTCCTCCCCAAGGAGGCGTACGAGGCGAGCGGCCGGTACGACGAGTACGGCGACCTGCTGTTCCGGCTCCAGGACCGCAAGGGCGCCGACTACCTCCTCGGCCCGACGCACGAAGAGGTCTTCACCCAGGTCGTCAAGGACATGTGCTCGTCCTACAAGGACCTGCCCGTGATCCTGTACCAGATCCAGACCAAGTACCGCGACGAGGCCCGCCCCCGGGCCGGAGTGCTGCGCGGCCGCGAGTTCCAGATGAAGGACTCGTACTCCTTCGACACCACCGACGAGGGGCTCGCCGAGGCGTACCAGCTGCACCGCGGCGCCTACATCCGGATCTTCGAGCGGCTCGGCCTCGACCACCGCATCGTCTCCGCGGTCTCCGGCGCCATGGGCGGCTCCGCCTCCGAGGAGTTCCTCGCCCCCGCGCCCGCCGGTGAGGACACCTTCGTCGACTGCCCGAACTGCGACTACGCCGCCAACACCGAGGCCGTGACGTTCAACGCCACCCCGGTCGACGGCTCGGCGACCGGTCCCGTCGAGGAGCTGGACACCCCCGACACCCCGACCATCGAGACCCTCGCCGCCCACCTCGGCGTCCCGGCCTCCGCCACCCTGAAGAACCTCCTGGTCAAGGTCGACGGCGAGATCGTGGCCGTGGGCGTGCCCGGCGACCGCGAGGTCGACCTCGGCAAGCTCGGCGAGCACCTCACCCCGGCCGTCGTCGAGCTCGTCACCGCCGAGGACTTCGTGGGCCGCCCCGACCTGGTCCGCGGTTACGTCGGCCCGCAGGGTCTGGAGAAGGTCCGCTACATCGCCGACCCCCGTGTCGCCGCCGGCACCGCCTGGATCACGGGTGCCAACAAGGAGGGCAAGCACGCGAAGAACGTCGTCGCGGGCCGCGACTTCGAGGTCGACGACTACCTCGACGTCGTGGTCGTCGAGGCGGGCGACCCCTGCCCCAAGTGCGGCACCGGCCTCCAGGTGGACCGTGCCATCGAGATCGGCCACATCTTCCAGCTCGGCCGCAAGTACGCCGACATCTTCTCCCTCGACGTGCTCGGCCAGCAGGGCAAGCCCGTGCGCGTCACGATGGGCTCGTACGGCATCGGCGTCTCCCGCGCGGTGGCCGCGCTCGCCGAGCAGACCGCCGACGACAAGGGCCTGTGCTGGCCCCGTGAGATCGCCCCGGCCGATGTGCACGTCGTCGCCGCGGGCAAGGCGCTCCAGACGGAGCTCGCCCTCGACGTCTCCGAGAAGCTGAACGCCGCCGGCCTGCGGGTCCTGGTCGACGACCGCCCGGGCATCTCGCCCGGCGTCAAGTTCACCGACTCCGAGCTCATCGGTGTCCCGAAGATCCTGGTCGCCGGCCGCCGCTCGGCAGAAGGCGTCCTGGAGCTGAAGGACCGTCGCACCGGCGAGCGCGAGGAGCTCACGGTCGACGAGGCGATCGCCCGCCTCACCGAGCAGGGCTGACCGCTCCGCCGCACATACCGAAGGGCCCCGGCACGGATCTCCGTGCCGGGGCCCTTCGGTATGTGCGGGCCCTACAGCCAGCCCGCGAACTCCAGCGTCACTTCGCCCTCCTGGTGACGCCCGGCCGCCAGCGCCCGGGTGCCCGACTCCACCGCACGGAACAGCGTCCAGCCGTGCAGCCGCTCCCGGTCCACGTCCAGGGCGTCCGCGAGCTTCTTGATCCTGCGCCGGGCGGTCATCGCGCCGCCGGGCGAGGCGATCAGGTCCTCGACGCGGTCCCGCACCAGCCGCGCCAGATCGTAGGCGCGCTCGCCGACCACCGGCTCGGGGCCGACCGTCAGCCAGGGTGCGCGTTCGCCGGAGAGCACCTTGCTCTGCCGGAAGTTGCCGTGCAGCAACAGGGTCTCGGGGGACTGGGCGACCAGTTCCTCGCGTGCCGCCAGGGCCGCCGAGACGAGGGGCTCCAGGGCGGGGTCGTCCGCCGCCGAGGCCCGCATGGCGTCGATGCGCAGCCCGGTCCGCACGGTGACCGTCTCGAAAGCGTGTTCCGGGGGCGGCTCGACCCAGAGCCGCCGCACCGTTCCGGCCGCCTCCAGCAGCGCCTTCGCCTCCGGGAGCGAGCGCAGCGACACCTCGGGATGGAGGCGTTCCAGCAGCAGCGCACCACCACCCGCCGTCTCCGCCGCCTCGTCGGGGGCCGCGATCAGCTGGACCGCGCCCCAGCCGTTCCAGTGCGCCAGCGCCGCACGTTCGAGCTCCGGGGCCGCCCCGGCGGGGGCCAGCTTCAGCGCTGCCGGGGTGCCGTCGGTGTCCCGTACCAGCAGGACCAGGCTGCTGCGCCCGCCCGGGGCGGCGACCCGTTCTACGGTCATCTCCCGCCCGGTCGCGGCCAGTGCCTGCTCGGTCAGCCCGGGTAGCCCCGTGAGCCATTCCCCGGCGGCCGTATCCCCGTACGACTCGCCGAGCGCTCGCACCAGACGCTGCGGCGGTTCAAAACCCATACGTGCCGTGTTCCCTTTCAGAGCCTGCTTCAGTGCGTCGAGCCGGTTCCGGCCTGCGCGTCGGACCCGGCCTTCGCGCGGGCCCCGGTCGTCTCGTCCCGTGCACCGGTCCCTTCGGTACGGGACCCGTCCGCGGCCCGCTCGGCGAGCCCGGGAAAGGGTACGCCGCTGCCGCGCCAGCGGACCGCGCGCACCGCGGCCTCCCGCAGGGCGTCCGCCGCCGAGCGGCGCAACGGCCCCTCACAGGCCCGTACGAGGTCGGAGTAGACCTCCGCGACCCGGTCCTCCAGCACGGCGGCCAGGCGCACCGCCGCGGCGGCGTCCGGTACCGCGAACGGCAGAGCGTACGCGGGACCCGCGGCCACCGGTTCACCGCCCAGGTCACGCACCGTGCGCACCAGCGCGTCGCGCCGGGCGCGGTGGGCGTGATGCGCGGCGGTGGCCTCGGCGCGGCGGTCCGCGGCGACCCGGCCGCCGGCCACCCCGTAGCCGTACACGGCCGCGTGTTCGGCGGCCAGCGCCGCCTGTGCGGCCTCCAGCGTCCCGTCCTCGCTCATGCCTTCGTCTCCTTGGCCAGTTCGGTCAGCAGATAGGCGTGGGCCGAGGCCGCCGCCGCGACCGACGCGAGCAGCCGGGCCAGTTCCGGCGGAGCCTTCATCAGTGCCTCGGTGTGCGAGGCCGCCGCCCGGCGCTCCGCGGCGGCCAGGTCCCGGACCGCAGCCCGGGCGTCACGGGCGGCGGGCGGGGTCCGGAGATGGCCGCGCGCGTCGCCGGGGCCGAGGGCCCTGATGTGGGCGCGGACGGCGTCCCACAGCGGAGTGAGTTCGGCCGCGGTCGCCGGATGGGCCCGCACGACGGTCTCGTACTGGACGGCCAGCGAGGTGCTCACGCCGTGGGCCTGTGTCCGCAGCGAGGTCTCGGCCCGCTCCGCCGCCGGGCGGCCGGCCGCGGTCCGTGCGGATCCCTTGCGCCCGGCGCTCTCGTCGTCCCCGCCGCTGCCGCAGCCGGCCAGCACCGCCCCCATGGCGATCGCTCCCGTCGCGGTCAGCGCGCCCCTGCGCGTCGTCCCCGTGCGCCGCACCTTTTCTCCTTCGGGCCTGGACCTGTCTTGACTGGATCTGTCCGGAAGTGATCACGCGTTGGCGAGCGTACCCGCGCCCCGGGGGCCGGCGGACAGCAACACCCCCTGGGACCGGATACCCTTTGACCAGACACGCGACGATCCCCACAACAGCACACGCGGCCGAGGAGTCACCCGGATGAGCACCACCCAGAGCGACAAGCTGCGCGGGCTGGTCGAACCGCTCGTCAGCGCCGAGCAGCTGGATCTGGAAGAGATCGAAGTGTCCCGGGCCGGCCGTCGCCGGGTGCTGCGCGTCATCGTGGACTCCGAGGAGGGCGTGGAGCTCGACGCCTGCGCGGATCTGAGCCGCGCGATCTCCGCCAAGCTCGACGAGACCGACGTGATGGGCGAGGACGAGTACGTCCTGGAGGTCAGCTCTCCCGGTGCCGACCGCCCGCTGACGGAGCACCGCCACTACGTACGTGCCACGGGCCGCCTGGCCAGGCTGACGCTCAACGAGGGCGGCGAGCTGATGGCCCGCATCCTCGAGGTCGACGAAGAGGGCCTCGATCTCGAGGTGCCGGGCGTCAAGGGCCGCAAGCCCACGTCCCGCCGGATCGCCTTCGACGAGATCGCCAAGGCGCGCGTGGAGCTGGAATTCAACCGCAAGGACAAGAAGGAAGAGGAGGCGTAGCCGTGGACATCGATGTGAAGCTTCTGAAGGGCTTGGCGCAGGACAAGGAGATCCCGTTCGACGTGCTCGTCGAGGCGATCGAGTCGGCCCTCCTCATCGCGTACCACCGTACGGACGGCAGCCACCGCAGGGCGCGTGTGGAGCTGGACGAGCGCGGCCACGTGACCGTGTGGGCCAAGGAGGACCCGGCCGACCTCGAGGAGGGCCAGGAGCCCAAGGAGTTCGACGACACCCCGTCGGGCTTCGGCCGGATCGCCGCCACCACCGCCAAGCAGGTCATCCTGCAGCGTCTGCGCGACGCCGAGGACGACCGGACGTTCGGCGAGTACGCGGGCCACGAGGGCGATGTCGTGACCGGCGTCGTCCAGCAGGGCAAGGACCCGAAGAACGTCCTGGTCGACATCGGCAAGCTGGAGGCCATCCTGCCGGTGCAGGAGCAGGTGCCGGGCGAGGAGTACACCCACGGCCTGCGGCTGCGCACCTATGTCGTCCGCGTCGCCAAGGGTGTCCGCGGTCCGTCCGTGACGCTGTCGCGGACCCACCCCAACCTCGTGAAGAAGCTCTTCGCGCTGGAGGTCCCGGAGATCGCCGACGGTTCCGTCGAGATCTGCGCGATCGCCCGCGAGGCCGGCCACCGTTCCAAGATCGCCGTCCGCTCCACCCGCTCCGGTCTGAACGCCAAGGGCGCCTGCATCGGTCCGATGGGCGGACGTGTGCGCAATGTCATGGCCGAGCTGCACGGCGAGAAGATCGACATCGTGGACTGGTCGGACGATCCGGCCGAGATGGTCGCCAACGCGCTGTCGCCCGCACGGGTGAGCGAGGTCGAGGTCGTTGACCTCGGCGCGCGCTCCGCCCGGGTCACCGTGCCCGACTACCAGCTGTCGCTGGCGATCGGCAAGGAAGGGCAGAACGCCCGCCTCGCCGCCCGTCTGACGGGCTGGCGCATCGACATCCGCCCGGACACCGAGACCGACGCCGAGCGCGACGTGGCGGACCGTGAGCGAGCCGAGCGGGCCCGGGAGCGCTCCGAGCGGCGCTGACCCGACGACGGTCCCGAAGGCCCGCCGGACCTTGTCCGGACCGGGCCCGGCGGGGACGAACCGGACCGGGTCCGGCGGGACGACAAGGAATAGATCCAGGCGGCACGCCGCTGAGATCACGACAACATCCGTTCGATTTTTGCCCCAAAGGGGTGAGGTCGGTACGGGGAGGTAGACTTAAACGTGTCTGGCCGGACGCACGCCCGCGCTTGCCCCGAGCGAACCTGTGTGGGATGCCGGGAGCGGGCGGCCAAGAGCGAGCTGCTGCGCATCGTGGTGGACGGGGATGCATGCCTCCCTGATCCGCGCGGTACGCTGCCCGGCCGGGGTGCATATGTACACCCCGTCTCCGTCTGTCTGGACCTGGCGGTTCGCCGCCGGGCCTTCCCCCGGGCCTTCAAGGCCAAGGGGCCGTTCGACTCCGCTGCGGTGCAGCGGTTCGTCGAGCGGGTGACACCGTAAGAAATTGAACGGCACGGGTCCCCGTGCGGTCAGGTACCTCGCGAGTTGGAAGTAGGTCGAGATTGCGATGAGCACTCGATGAGTACGCGATGAGTACGCCCATGAAGTAGCGACGGTCCGGCGGTAACCCGGACCTAAAAGGAGCGAAGTGGCTAAGGTCCGGGTATACGAACTCGCCAAGGAGTTCGGGGTTGAGAGCAAGGTCGTCATGGCCAAGCTCCAAGAACTCGGTGAATTCGTACGTTCGGCGTCCTCGACGATCGAGGCGCCGGTTGTACGCAAGTTGACTGACGCACTGCAGGGGCCCGGCGGCAACGCCGGCAAGTCCGCTGCAAAGCCTGGCGCGCCCCGTAAGGCCGCCCCTGTGAAGCCCGCAGCGCCCTCCCCGGCCGCTGCGGCACGTCCCGGTGCTCCGAAGCCCGGCGCACCGGCTCCCAAGCCGGCCGCTGCCGAAGCCCCGGCGAGCACCACCCCCGCTGCGCCTTCCGCGCCGTCGGCGGGCCCGCGTCCGGGCCCCAAGCCCGCGCCGAAGGCCGCCCCGGTCACCCCGGTGCCCGCAGCCGAGTTCTCGGCTCCGGCTCCGGCCCAGCCGGCAGCACCGCAGCAGCAGCAGGCCCCGCGTCCCGCGGGTGCCACCCCGGGTCCCCGTCCCGCCGCTTCCCGTCCGGCTCCGGCCGGCGGCCAGCGCGACGGTGGCCGTGACGGTGGTCAGCGTGACGGCGGCCGCGGTGGAGAGCGTGGCGCCGAGCGTCCCGCACGCCCCGCAGGCCAGGGCGCCCCGCGGCCCGGCGGCGCACGTCCGGCGGGTCCCCGTCCGGGCAACAACCCCTTCACCTCCGGTGGCTCGACGGGCATGGCCCGTCCGCAGTCGCCCCGTCCCGGCGGCGCCCCGCGTCCCGGTGGCGGCGCGGAGCGCCCCGGCGCCCCGCGTCCGCAGGGCGGCCCCGGCGGCGCCCCGCGTCCGCAGGGTCAGGGCCAGGGCGGCGCACGTCCGTCTCCGGGCGGCATGCCGCGCCCGCAGGCTCCTCGTCCCGGCGGCGCCCCCGGCGCCGGCGGTAACCGTCCGAACCCGGGCATGATGCCGCAGCGTCCCGCTGCCGGCCCGCGTCCCGGTGGTGGCCCCGGCGGTGGCCGTGGTCCCGGTGGCGGCGGCGGTCGTCCCGGCGGCGGTGGCGGCGCAGGCCGTCCCGGTGGCGGCGGCGGGTTCGCCGGCCGTCCGGCCGGTCCCGGTGGCGGTGGCGGCGGTTTCGCCGGTCGTCCCGGTGGCGGCGGTGGCGGTGGCGGCGCAGGCCGTCCCGGTGGTGGCGGCGGCTTCGGCGGTCGTCCCGGCTTCGGTGGACGTCCCGGCGGCCCCGGTGGCCGTGGTGGCACACAGGGCGCCTTCGGCCGCCCCGGTGGTCCCGCGCGTCGTGGTCGCAAGTCGAAGCGGCAGAGGCGCCAGGAGTACGAGGCCATGCAGGCCCCGTCGGTGGGCGGCGTCATGCTGCCTCGCGGCAACGGACAGGCCGTCCGGCTGTCGCGCGGTGCCTCCCTCACCGACTTCGCCGAGAAGATCAACGCCAACCCGGCGTCGCTCGTCGGCGTGATGATGAACCTCGGCGAGATGGTCACTGCCACGCAGTCCGTCTCCGACGAGACGCTGAAGCTCCTCGCGGACGAGATGAACTTCGTCCTCGAGATCGTCAGCCCCGAGGAGGAGGACCGCGAGCTGCTCGAGTCCTTCGACATCGAGTTCGGCGAGGACGAGGGCGGCGAAGAGGCCCTGGTCTCCCGTCCGCCGGTCGTGACCGTCATGGGTCACGTCGACCACGGTAAGACCCGACTGCTGGACGCGATCCGCAAGACGAACGTCATTGCGGGCGAGGCCGGCGGCATCACGCAGCACATCGGTGCGTACCAGGTCGGCGCCGAGGTCAACGGCGAGGACCGCCGTATCACCTTCATCGACACCCCGGGTCACGAGGCGTTCACCGCCATGCGTGCACGTGGTGCGAAGTCCACCGACATCGCGATCCTCGTGGTGGCGGCGAACGACGGTGTGATGCCCCAGACGATCGAGGCGCTGAACCACGCCAAGGCGGCCGACGTGCCGATCGTGGTCGCGGTCAACAAGATCGACGTCGAGGGTGCGGACCCGACGAAGGTGCGCGGTCAGCTCACCGAGTTCGGTCTGGTGGCCGAGGAGTACGGCGGCGACACGATGTTCGTCGACATCTCCGCCAAGCAGGGCCTCAACATCGAGGCTCTTCTGGAGGCCGTCGTCCTCACCGCCGACGCCTCGCTCGACCTGCGGGCCAACCCGGAGCAGGACGCGCAGGGTATTGCGATCGAGTCCCACCTCGACCGCGGCCGTGGTGCCGTTGCGACCGTTCTGGTCCAGCGAGGCACGCTGCGGGTCGGCGACACGATGGTGGTCGGCGACGCGTACGGCCGAGTCCGCGCGATGCTCGACGACAAGGGCGAGAACGTCGAGGAAGCGGGTCCCTCGACCCCCGTCCTCGTGCTGGGTCTCACCAACGTCCCGGGTGCCGGCGACAACTTCCTGGTCGTCGACGAGGACCGTACGGCCCGTCAGATCGCCGAGAAGCGTGCCGCTCGTGAGCGCAACGCCAACTTCGCCCGCAAGGGTGTCCGGTTCTCCCTGGAGAACCTGGACGAGGCGCTCAAGGCCGGTCTGGTCCAGGAGCTCAACCTCATCATCAAGGGCGACGCGTCCGGTTCGGTGGAGGCTCTCGAGTCCTCGCTGCTCCAGCTCGACGTCGGTGAAGAGGTCGACATCCGGGTCCTGCACCGCGGTGTGGGTGCGGTCACCGAGTCGGACATCGACCTGGCGACCGGCTCCGACGCCATCGTGATCGGCTTCAACGTGCGCGCCGCAGGGCGTGCCGCGCAGATGGCCGACCGCGAAGGTGTGGACGTCCGGTACTACTCGGTCATCTACCAGGCGATCGAAGAGATCGAAGCGGCCCTCAAGGGCATGCTCAAGCCGGAGTACGAAGAGGTCGAGCTCGGCACGGCGGAGATCCGCGAGATCTTCCGCTCGTCCAAGCTGGGCAACATCGCCGGTGTGCTGGTCCGGTCCGGCGAGGTCAAGCGCAACACCAAGGCGCGCCTGCTGCGCGATGGCAAGGTCATCGCGGAGAACCTCAACATCTCCGGTCTGCGCCGCTTCAAGGACGACGTCACCGAGATCCGCGAAGGCTTCGAGGGCGGTATCAACCTCGGAAACTTCAACGACATCAAGATCGACGACGTCATCGCGACGTACGAGATGCGCGAGAAGCCGCGAGGCTGACCCGTACCTCAACAGTCGGGGCCGGTCGACGGGACGTATATCCGTCGATCGGCCCCGGCCGTTCCGTGTACGGTTCTTGTGTCCCTGCCAATCAACGGCGGGGCGCGAACCCGAACCGGCGGGACATCCGGACACACATGTATGTGGGGACACTGTCCTTCGATCTGCTTCTCGGCGACGTACGGTCGCTGAAGGAGAAGCGCTCCATAGTCCGTCCGATCGTTGCCGAGCTCCAGCGCAAGTACGCGGTGAGCGTGGCGGAGACGGGCGGGCAGGACCTCCATCGCAGGGCCGAGATCGGCCTCGCCGTGGTCTCCGGGGAAACCGGACACCTCACAGACGTACTCGACCGGTGCGAGCGGTTGGTCGCCGGCCGGCCGGAGGTGGAGCTGCTGTCCGTACGGCGGCGGCTGCACAGCGACGAAGACGATTGAGTAGGGCCGACCGGGAATCGGGGGGTGGGTGAAGGAGCGGGGCTTGGGTGCGTGCGGCTGCAAGGCGGAGGATTGAGCCATGGCGGAGCCATGGTGATTGACGACAACGCCGCAGACGCGCGTGCCCAGCCCCGCGACGCCGCCCCCGATTCCCGGTCGTCCCAAAGCGAGAAGGAGACGGACCAGTGGCCGACAACGCGCGGGCTAAGAAGCTGGCGGACCTCATCCAGGAGGTGGTCGCCGAGAAACTGCAGCGTGGGATCAAGGACCCCCGCCTGGGTACGCACGTGACCATCACGGACACCCGCGTCACCGGCGACCTGCGGGAGGCCACGGTCTTCTACACGGTCTACGGCGACGACGAGGACCGGGCGAGCGCGGCAGCCGGCCTGGAGAGCGCCAAGGGCATCCTGCGCTCCGCGGTCGGCTCGGCGGCGGGGACGAAGTTCACCCCCACGCTCTCCTTCGTGGCGGACGCGCTGCCGGAGAACGCCAAGGCGATCGAGGACCTCCTCGACCGCGCACGGGCCTCCGACGCCAAGGTGCGCGAGGCGTCCTCGGGCGCCACGTACGCGGGCGACGCGGACCCGTACCGCAAGCCGGAGGACGAGGACGAGGACTCACCTTCCGCATGACGCAGAACAAAACGCCGGACGGTCTGGTCATTGTTGACAAGCCGTCCGGCTTCACTTCGCACGACGTCGTCGCCAAGATGCGCGGCATCGCCCGGACCCGCCGGGTCGGCCACGCCGGCACGCTGGACCCGATGGCGACCGGCGTACTCGTGCTCGGCGTCGAGAAGGCCACCAAGCTCCTCGGCCATCTCGCGCTGACCGAGAAGGAGTACCTCGGTACGATCCGGCTCGGCCAGGACACGGTCACGGACGACGCGGAGGGCGAGATCACCTCGTCCACCGACGCCTCCGGTGTGACCCGCGAGGGCATCGACGCGGGGGTCGCCGCCCTGACCGGCGCCATCATGCAGGTGCCGTCCAAGGTCAGCGCCATCAAGATCGACGGCAAGCGGTCCTACGCACGGGTGCGCGGCGGCGAGGAGTTCGAGATCCCGGCCCGTCCGGTGACGATCTCGTCCTTCCAGGTCTACGACGTCCGCGAGGCGGTGGCCGAGGACGGTACCCCGGTGGTCGACCTGGTCGTCTCGGTGGTCTGTTCCTCCGGCACCTACATCCGGGCCATCGCCCGCGACCTCGGGGCCGGGCTCGGCGTGGGCGGGCATCTGACCGCCCTGCGGCGCACCCGCGTCGGTCCGTACGGTCTCGACGCCGCGCGGACGCTCGACCAGCACCAGGAGGAGCTCGTCGTGATGCCGGTGGCCGAGGCCGCCGACTCGGCGTTCCCCCGCTGGGACGTCGACGAGAGGCGGGCCAAGCTGCTGCTCAACGGCGTGCGGCTCGACATGCCGGCGTATCCGCCGGGTCCGGTCGCGGTCTTCGGGCCCGACGGGACGTTCCTGGTCCTCGTCGAGGAGCAGAAGGGCAAGGCCAAGAGCCTCGCCGTCTTCGCCTGACCCCCGGGGCCCTTCGCGGGCCCCGCCGTGGAGCGGGCACGACCCCTGCGCCCGCTCCACGGCCCCCCACCGGATTCTGTCCGGCGAACGCCCCTGATTCACCCCAACGGGCAGGCGCTCGGAGTGAATCAGGGGTGCAAACGGGGCGCTTTTACCCTGATCGCTCTTCGCGCCGATCACCATCGCCCTACCGTCGGATCATGGGATGCGGGGACCGGGCGACGCTGGTACGACTGTGCGATCCGGCGGGCCGGCCGCGGGGGACGGGATTCGTCGCTGACGGCCGGGGAACGGTGGTGACCAGTCACGAAGCGGTCGACGACCTCCCGTACCTCCTGCTGCACGGCGCGGACGGCCGCAGCTGCCGCGTCGAGGCCCACGACATCACCGCACTGCCGGAACTCGACCTCGCGCTCCTGCCCACCGGCGGACCGGACGCGCTCGGCGTGCCGCCTCTGCCGATCGCCCCTCGGGAGCGGATCGACGCCGGAGCCTATGTGACGATCGCCGCGCACGGCCGGCGCGAGGCGCGCGTCCTCGGCGCGACCGCTGCGACGTACACCGCGGGCGGCCGTACCCACACGATCGGCCGGGCCCTGGAACTGGCCCTCGGCACGGACGGCAGCGATGCGCTCCGGCTCCGTGGCGCGGCCGTCGGCGGGCCCGTGTTCGACCCGGACAGCGGCGCTGTCATCGCGGTCCTGGGCACCGCCCTGCGCACCGGGCACGCCGCCGCCGGCTGCGCGGTGCCGCTGGCCGGACCGGACCGCGACGGCCCGCTGGGCGCGCTGCTGCGGCGCAACGCGATGGACGTACCCGGATACGGCACCGATCTGAACGTGGCGGGTGCGCTCCAGCTCACCGCCATGTCGGTCGGCTCCGCGGGCGGCCCGAGCGCCTGGCCCGACCCGGTGGAACGGCCCGACGCCCTCGCGGAGTTCGACGACTTCGCGGCGGTGGGCCGCGACAGGGACGGGGCGGAACCCGCGGTGGTCCTCGGCCTGGTCGGGGCGCCGGGCACCGGCCGCACCACGGAACTTGCCGCGCTCGCCGCACGAAGGACCCGGGGCCCGGTGCCCGCGCCCACCCTGTGGCTGCGCGGCGCCGATCTGCTGGCCGACGACACCTCCGTGGCCGACGCGATCGCCCGCACGCTCCGGCAGGCCGGGCGCATCGTCACCGCTGCCGGAGCCATGGGTGACATGGCATCCGCCACCCCGGAGCGGGTCGCCGCTCTGGCCGCGGACGCGGGCAGCCCGCTGCTGGTCCTGCTGGACGGCCCCGAGGAGATGCCGCCCGTCCTGGCACACCGGCTGGCCCGGTGGACGGCGGGCTCGGTCGACTGGCTGCGCGCCCACGGGGCCCGCCTGGTCGTCGCCTGCCGGCCCGAGCACTGGGAGACGGCGGGCGCGCTCTGTCCGCCGGACGCGCTGCACCGCCCGGCCCGCCCCGCCAGGCGGCTGCCCTCGGCGGTCCGCATCGGTGACCTGACCGTGGGCCAGGCCGAACGGGCCAGAGAGCGCTACGGCCTTCCGCCCGACGCGCTCGCCGTCGGCCACGACCGGCACCCGCTCACGCTGCGGCTGCTCGCGGAGGTGCGCGGGGCCCTTCCGGCGGGCGCCCCCGGGCGCCCCGACACCGAAGAGGTCTTCGGCGCCCACCTGGACCTCATGTGCCTGCGCATCGCGGTCCGGATCGCCGCCCAAGGGCGTCCCGCACCGCACGGCACGGCGGTGCGGCGGCTGGCGGCGCGGGTGGCGGGCCAGGTCCACGAGGCGGCCCGGCGCTGCCTGGGGCCCGGGCAGGGGGAGCTGGACCGGGCTGCGTTCGAGGAGGTCTTCCCGTGGCGCACGGGCTGGGCCTCGGCGGTGCTGGCGGAGGGCCTGCTGGTCCCGGCGGGAGCGGGCTACCGGTTCGCCCACGAGGAGCTCGGCGACTGGGTCCAGGGGGCGCATCTGGACCTGGACGCGGCGCTGCGGGCACTGGTGCACCGGTGGCATGCGGACCCGGTTGCGGGGGAGGGCGCGGACCGGGTACCGCATCCGCGCCGGCCGGGCGGGCAGGCCACACCTCAGGCGCCCGCGCCCCGGACACCCGCACCTCAGGCGCCCGCGCCCCGGACACCCGCACCTCAGGCGCCCGCGCCCCGGACACCCGCACCTCAGGCGCCCGCGCCCCGGACACCCGCACCTCAGGCGCCCGCGCCCCGGACACCCGCACCTCAGGCGCCCGCGCCCCGGACCCCGGAGCCTCGGGCACCCCAGACACCCGCACCGGAGACACCCGCACCTCAGGCGCCGGTGCCGGAGCAGCCGCACACACTTCCCGTGCCGCGCCACCGGATCGGCCCGGTGATCCAGGCGCTCCTCCTCCTGGGCCGCCGCCAGGGCCCGGCCGCGCTGGCCCACCGGCTGGCCGACCTGATCGAGGCGCTGGACCGGCTGTCGGCGGGGGAGGGGAAGGGGGCACAGACCGTGGAGGGCGACACCGGCGTGCCCTTCCCCGACGCGCGCTGGTGGGCCGGGCATCTGCTGGCGGAGACGCTGTTGCGGGTCCCCGACGCCCGGCCTCACCTCGGGGTGCTCCGGCTGCTCGCCGGGCGCATCGTCCGCAGCTCCGCCGATGCCGGTGGCACCGGTGCGCGGGGTGCGTACGCCGAGTTCGGGCCGTGGTTCTGGCGGCGGCTGCGGCTGCCCGAGGCGGACCGGATGGATCTGTTCCGGCGGCTCGTTCCCGCCGACGGGCCACCGCGCACCGAGACCGACGGCGACGGGGAGCGGTTCCTGGACGCCGTGGCCCGCCGGCTCGCCGCCCATCCGCGTACGCTCCAGCCGCTCCTGTGTGCCTGGTTCGCCGACGAGCGCCCGCTCGCGGCCGACGCGGACGTCGTTCCGCGGCCCACCGTCGCGGCGGCCGCGCAGGCGCTCCTCCACGCCCGCCGGGACCTCGCCGTGGACGACCTGGCCGACGCGCTCGTATCCTCCGGCCACCCCCGCGCCGACGAACTGCTCGCCGCGCTGGCAGAGGACGAACCGGCGGCGCTCTGCCGGGCCGTCGAACGGTGGTCGCGCGACGACGACCGCCGGGCCCGCCGGATCGCCGCGGCTTCGTACGGAGCGCTCGTCGCCCCGCACCTGACCCGGGACGCGGACCGCGCCCTGCTGCGCCGGTCCGCGCTCGCCCTGCTGGCCCGCCCTGCCGACACCGATCTGCACGGTTCCGTGCTCGCCCTGCTCGTGGCCGATCCGCAGACCCGGGACCGCTGTCTGCCGCAAGCCCTCCGGGCCTTCGTCGCGGACGGGCCGCAGGTGTCCGCCGCCGCGCTCGCCGTCGCGCTGCCCACCCATCCCGAGCCGGTGCTGGCCGCGTACCGGGAGCGGCTCGTGCGGCCCGGGGACGGCGCGGGTGAGGTGCTCCGCGCGCTCGCCGGGATCGAAGCCCCCGCGCTGGCGCTGCACACCGCCGGGCTCGTCCGCGCCTACGTCGACAGCCATCCCGGGGACACCACGCACACCGCCGCCTACCTCGACCGCAGGCTGGAGCAGGGGCCCGCCGCCCGGGCGCTGCTGCTTCCCCTGCTGACCGGACTGCTCCGGGACCGGCCGGCGCCCCCGCCGGTCCGGGGTGCGCTCGCCGGGGTTCTCGCCTCACCCGGCAGCCCCGCGTCCCAGCCGTTGCGGGACACCCTGCTGGAGGTGCTGCTGGACTTCGAGCAGAGCGGCGGCCACCGGGACCCGATCGTGCTGGAGGCCCTGCTGCGGGCCGCCGCGACCGGTTGCGGGGGCCGGCCACCGGTCCGCACCCGGGCCCTGGTCCACCGCACCGGGATGCTGCTGCTCCGCACCCCGGAGGGGGCCGGTCTGTTCGACCGGTTGCTGGTCGCACTCGCCCGGGACGTACCCGGGTTCGGCGCCCTGGTCGTCGAGTGGCTGGCCGACGCCCCGCAGGAGTGGGCGGCGGTCATCGGGCCGAGCGCGCGGCGCACGGTGGAGGGGCTCGGGGACGTACCGGGATCCCCGATGACCATGCCGATGCAGGCCGCAGGGCGTGAGCATGGCAGTCTTAGACCTGCGTAAGAGACATACCCACGTACACAGGTTCGGGCGAGGAGCGGTCAGAGTGCAGCGCTGGCGTGGCTTGGAGGACATCCCCCAGGACTGGGGACGCAGCGTCGTCACCATCGGCTCCTACGACGGGGTGCACCGCGGACACCAGCTGATCATCGGCCGGGCCGTCGAGCGGGCCCGCGAGCTGGGGGTGCCGTCCGTCGTCGTGACGTTCGACCCGCATCCCAGCGAGGTCGTCCGCCCCGGCAGCCATCCGCCGCTGCTCGCCCCGCACCACCGCCGTGCGGAACTGATGGCGGAGCTCGGCGTGGACGCCGTGCTGATCCTGCCGTTCACCACCGAGTTCTCGAAGCTCGCTCCGGCCGACTTCATCGTGAAGGTGCTCGTCGACAAGCTGCACGCCCAGCTGGTCATCGAGGGCCCCAACTTCCGGTTCGGTCACAAGGCCGCCGGGAACGTGCAGTTGCTCACCGAGTTCGGTGACACCTACGACTACCGCGTCGAGGTCATCGACCTGCGGGTGCGTGGCGAGGCCGGCGGCGGTGAGCCGTTCTCCTCGACCCTGACCCGGCGCCTGGTGGCCGAGGGGGACGTGGCCGGAGCCGCGGAGATCCTCGGCCGTCCGCACCGCGTGGAGGGCATCGTCGTCCGCGGGGCGCAGCGCGGGCGTGAACTCGGCTTCCCCACCGCGAACGTGGAGACCCTGCCGCACACCGCCATCCCGGCAGACGGCGTGTACGCGGGCTGGCTGCATGTGGACGGCGAGGCGATGCCCGCCGCGATCTCGGTCGGCACCAACCCGCAGTTCGACGGCACCGAGCGGACGGTGGAGGCGTACGCGATCGACCGCGTCGGCCTCGACCTGTACGGCCTGCACGTCGCCGTGGACTTCCTCGCGTACGTACGCGGCATGCTGAAGTTCGACTCGATCGACGATCTGCTCGTGGCGATGGCCGCCGATGTGAAGCGGTGCAGCGAGCTGATCTCCGCGTACGGCCGGGGCTGACGGCCTTCACGGCTCCGGCCGGGACCGCATGACCGCGGTCCCGGCCGGAGCCGTAGCAGTAACCGGAGCAGCTCAGCTGTTCAGCTCCTCCAGCGTCTTGCCCTTCGTCTCCACGGCGAACAGCGCGATCACCGCGCCCAGCGCCGCCATACAGCCCAGCTGGGTGAAGACCATGGTCAGACCGGCGCCCGAGCTGATGATCGCGCCGACCACGATCGGTCCCAGGATGACTCCCAGCCGGTTCCACACCCCGCCGAACGACGCTCCGCGCGCCCTGCTCCGGGTCGGGTAGAGCTCGGGCGTGTAGAGGTAGAGGCTGACGTTGGTGGCGAAGACGAAGAGCGTGCTGACCGAGGCCCACATCGCGACCTGACCGCCCGACGTGGCACCGGAGACGGCCAGCGCGAACAGGGCGACGGCAGCCCCGCCGAGACCGACGGTCAGGGAGACCCGGCGTCCCACCCGGTCGATGACGAGCGCGACCAGCAGACAGCCGATCAGGCCCGTCACATTGCTCAGCAGCGCGTAGTTGAGCGCGGTGCGCAGATCCAGGCCGAACTCCTTGGTGTACAGCGAGGGCAGCCAGGTGGCGATGCCGTGGTTGACGTAGTACGCGACGAACCACAGCGCCGACACGACGGCCGTGCGCCGCAGGTAGCGGCCCGTGAAGAGATCCCGCAGCCCGCCCCGGGAGGTCTCGACGACCGTCGCCGGGCCGGGTTCGGGGAGCGGGGCGCCGGTCGAATTCGCCACGTCCTTCTCGATCCGGGCGATGACCTGTTCGGCCTCCGTGACCCGGCCCCGGGAGAGCAGCCAGCGGGGCGACTCCGGCACCTGGCGGCGCAGGACGACGACGAGGAGAACGGGCAGGGCGCCGATCACGAACATCACCCGCCAGCCGAAGCTCGGCACCACCCAGCTCGCGACGAGCGTGGCCGTGGCGAGGCCGGCCGGGAAGATGAGTTCGTAGAGCAGCACGAAGCGGCCCCGGTGATCCGCCCGGGCGATCTCGTTGATGTACGTGGCGGCGACCGGCACGACACCGCCGATGCCGAGGCCCTGAACGAACCGGAAGAGCGTGAAGAGGGCGACGCCGGGGGAGAGGGCGACGGCGAGGCTGGCCAGCGCGGTCACGGCTACGCCCAGCGCGACGGTGTTCACCCGGCCGATCCGGTCGCCGAGCCAGCCGGCCACGAGCGCGCCGAGCAGCATGCCGACGGAGCCGCTGGTGACGATCATCGTGCCCTGACCGGTGCTCAGCTTCCACTGTTCGGTCAGGACGGGCAGCGCGGAGGCGGTCAGCAGCTGGTCGAACGCCTCGAAGAACGTGACGGTGCCGATGAGGGTGCGGACCTTGATGTGCCAGCGGGAACTCGGCAGGCGTTCGAGCCGGGCCGAGATGGAGCTCACCGTGGGGCCGTTGGCCACGATTGACATGGGGATCCTTCCGCGAACAGAGGAGTTGCGGTGACCCTAGAAAGAAGTGTCTTAGCGGTCAATAACTAAGTGCTTAAATTTAGTAACGAAGTGGAACCGCCCCTGAGCAGGGATTTCGCCGACACCGGCACGCACGCGGGCATGGCTCAACGGCCCATGACGCAAGTGGTCAGGGCCGTTGAGCGAGCGGGCCGGAAAGGTCGGCCGGGTCAGTCCGTACGCGCCCGCAACGCGTCGAAGACCCGCTCGGGGGAGAGCGGCAGGGTGGTCACCCGGGCGCCCGTGGCGTCGTGCACCGCGTTGGCGACGGCGGCCGCCACCGGGACCATGGCGCCCTCACCCGCCCCCTTGGCGCCGAACGGGCCGGGCCCGTGCCCCTGCTCCTGGGTGATCGAGACGAACCGCGCGGGCAGGTCCTCGGCCATCGGCACCCGGTAGTCCAGCGCCTCACCGTTGAGCAGCGCGCCGTCCTCGTACCGCATCTCCTCGAACATCGCCTGGGCCAGGCCCATCACGGCGGCGCCCTCGTCCTGGCCCCGGCAGAGCAGTCGGTTGACGGCGCGGCCGACATCACCGCTGGCCACCAGCTGCAGGACGGTCACCTTGCCGGTCTCCGGGTCGACCTCGACCTCGGCGCCCGCCCAGCCGACCTCCCAGAACAGGCACGGTGACTCCAGAGGCGCGTCGTGGGACAGCGGTGCCTTGAAGAACCCCTCGCCGTGAAACTCGTACCCCGTCCCTCCGAAGACGCCCGCCACCAGACCGGGCAGTGCGACGGGAGCCTCGCCGGCGCGCCGCACCGTCCAGTCCCGCAGGGTCAGTTCGTCCGGGGCGCAGTCGAGCTGCCCGGCGGCGAACGCGAGCACCTTCGCCCGGGCCTCCTGCGCCGCCCGCAGTACCGCGGTACCCATCACCGTCATGCCGGACGAGGCGTTGGTTCCCTGGTCGTAGGGCGTGACATCGGTGTCGACCGGCGCGTAGCGGACCCGGTCCAGAGGCACGCCGAGCACCTCGGCCGCGACCTGGCAGAGTGCGGTGGAGGCGCCCTGCCCGATCTCGACCGTGCCGGAGCTGACGTACACGGAACCGGTGGCGGTGATCTTCACCCGGGCCTGCGCGGGCTTGTTCACCCCGCCGCCGTCCTTGAAGCCGATGGCCAGTCCCATGCCCCGGTTCGGTGTGCGTACGCGGCCGTGGTAGCCCAGCGCGCCGGCCACCGCGTCGAGCCCTTCGACGAGATCGCTGTCGATCCCGCTCTCGCCGGGCACGAACGGCTCCCCGAGATCCTTGAGGTTCTTCACCCGCAACGCGTACGGATCCATCCCGAGCCGCTCGGCGATCATGTCGACCTGGCTCTCGCTCGCCCAGGTCGCCTGGGTCGCCCCGAAACCGCGGAACGGCCCGGCCGGCGTGGTCGTCGTCATCACGCAGGCGCAGGAGGAGCGGATGTGCTGCCAGCGGTAGGGGCCCGGCATCCGGTAACCGGCCTTCTCGGCCACCAGCGGACTGCCGTCGGAGTACGCGCCCGCGTCCAGCAGCACCTCGCTCTCCCGGGCGACGAAGGTGCCGTCGGCCATCACGCCCGTCTTCACCTTCAGTACGGCAGCGTGCTGGCTGAGGGTGAGGAAGCCCTCCTCGGTGGTCAGGCAGTAGCGCACCGGACGGCCCGCGGCCCGCGACAGCAGGATCGCTACCGGCTCGGTCTTGCAGTTGTGCTTAGCCCCGAAAGCACCGCCCACGAACGGCACATGCACATGGATCCGGCTCTCCGGGGTCCGCAGTACCCGGGCGAGCTCCTTGCGCAGGGGGAACGGGTTCTGGGTCGACGTCCAGATCTCGATCTCCTCGCCGCGCACATCCGCGACCGTGACGAACGGCTCCAGGTGGAAGTGGTTCATCCGGGAGAAGGCGAACGTGTCCTCGAAGACGTGGTCGCAGTCGTCCCAGACCGAGGCCGGGCCGGTCTCGTAGCGGAATTCGTAGCAGACGTTCCTGCGCGGCCGCAGCGCGGCTGACGCGCCGGTGCCGTACGGCGGGAGCATGCCGGGCGGGGCCTCGGCGAAGAGCTCGGGGGCGTCCGGTGCCAGGGCCGCCGCGATGTCCGGGACGGCCGGCAGCGGTTCGTACACCACCTCGATCAGCTCCAGGGCACGCAGCGCCACCGCTTCGTCGTCGGCGGCCACCGCCGCCACCACATCGCCCGCGTAGCGCACCAGATCCTGCGCCACGACCGGTTGGTCCTTGATGTAGTAGCCGTAGACGGGGTCCAGTCCGGCCAGGTCGTCCCGGGTCAGGACCGCATGGACCCCCGGCAGCGCCCGCGCCTTCGTGGCATCGACCGAGACCAGCCGGGCGTGGGCGTGCGGGCTGCGGAGCACCTTGGCGTGGAGCATGCCGGGCAGGCGGATGTCGGCGGTGTAGAGCGCGCCGCCGGTGAGCTTGAGCGCGGCGTCGCCGCGGCGGTCGGTGGTGCCGATACGGGAGGAGGTCACCGGCCGGCCTCCCCGCCGACGGAGCCGGCCGACTCGCGGAGCAGTGCGGCGGCCCGGCGGACGGAGTCGATGATCATGGCGTATCCGGTGCAGCGGCACACGTTGGAGGAGATCCAGGAGCGGATCGTCTCCTCGTCCGGATCCGGGTGCTCCCTGAGCAGGGCCGTGGTGAGCATGATCATGCCCGGGGTGCAGTAGCCGCACTGGAATCCGCCGCACTCGGCGAAGGCGCGCTGCACCGGGCCGAGTTCCCCGTCCACGGCCTGTCCGGCTATGGTCTCGAGGCTCCGGCCGTCGACGCCGAAGGCGAAGACACTGCACGAGGCGGTGGGGATGCCGTCGATCAGTGTCGTGCAGGCGCCGCAGACGCCGCGCTCGCAGGAGGCCTTGACGCCGCTCAGGCCGTACCGCTCGCGGAGCAGGTCCAGCAGCACGGTGTTCGGTGCGATCCGTTCGGTGCGCGGCCGTCCGTCGATGTCGAAGCCGACGGTGATCAGCCCGCCGTGCGGTGAACCGGCCGGGGTCTCGTGACTCATCGGGGACTCCCCTTCTCGAAGGTGCGGCGCTCCAGCAGACGGCCGAGGAGCACGCCGGCGACGTGGCGCCGGTAGCGGGCGGTGCCCGCGGCGTCCCCCACGGCGTCGGGCAGCCGCGCCGCGAGCTCGGCCGGATCGGTGCCCAGCGGAGCCGCGACCGTGAACGGCCGGGTGTACTCCGAGCCCACCGTCATCGTGACGGTGTCCGCCCGGACCGCGGCGGCCACGGTCAGCAGCGGACGCATCGACCGCTCGTAGCCGAACCACACCTGCGGTACGTTCGTGATCCTGACGGCGCGCAGCAGGCCGCCCGGCGGCTCGGAACGGTCCCACAGGGCGTCCGGTGGGACGGTGACCGGGCCCAGTGTCGTCTCGAAGTCCAGCCGCGCGCCGAGCGCATCGAGCATCACCGACATCTCGTACCGGGTGCGCCGGGCCATGAGGTTCCCGCCGAGGCTGGCCCGGCGCCGGATCCGCTCCGTCGCTATGCGGCCCCAGCCATCGGCGAGACCGGGCAGAGCGGCCCGCACCAGGGGGTGGCGCGAGCCCGCGTGGTGATCGACCCCGGAACCGATCTCCAGCGTGGAGCCGTCCCACTCGACCGCGCCGAGGGAGGACACGCGCTCGAGCGAGACCAGGGTGTCGCAGCTCAGCCCCTCGCGGAACTGCGCGAACAGATCGCTGCAGCCCTGTGCGTAGACGGCGCCGGGGGCGGCTCCGGCGGACACGGCTCCGGCCGTCGACGTAGGACGTTCGAGTGTGAAGTGCGGAACGGTGCGCTGGGTGGGGGCGACCATCCCGGTGGGGAGCAGGAGCATGCGGACCGTGCCTCCTGGCCTGTCATGACAGAGAGTTATCTCATAGCTGAAATAGCTACTGATGAGATTTCTAGCACCAAGGTGTTGTCGTAACAAGGGGTTCGCGACGGTCTCCGGCTTGTATCGTGAACGACGCACCGCCGCGCCGTGCGCGGTGTTTCCGGAAGGAGATGCGGGGGCGTGGCACGACACCGCCCTCCCACCGCACATGACTCGTAGAGCAGCGGGCCGCCCCGACGCGGTCGACCTCATCCTGGAGCAGTGGAAGCGCGAACTGCCCGCCCTCGATGCCTCGCCCATGGAGGTGCTGGGCCGGTTGCACCGCAGCTTCCTGCGGTACCAGGGGCTGCTGTCCGACCTCTTCGAATGCTTCGACCTGAACATGGCCGCGTTCGACGTGCTGGCAGCCCTGCGCAGGTCGGGGCCCCCCTATCGGCAGACGGCCGGCCAGCTCGCGGACATCGCCCTGGTCACCACCGGCGGCATCACCCTGCGGCTGGACCGGCTGGAGCAGGCGGGCCTGGTGACCAGGGAGCGCGACGGGGCGGACCGCAGGGTCGTGTACGCGCGCCTCACCGAACGCGGCATCGAGATCGCCGACGTGGTCGCCGTCGCGCACTTCGCCAACGAGGAACGGATGCTCGCCGAACTGTCCGAGGCCGAAAGACGCCGGCTGGGCCTGCTGCTCGGCAAGCTGGAGCGCTCACTGGAGACGGCGGAGCGGACGCCGCCGGACCGCGCCGCACTGGCGGCGTCCGTACGGCGGGACCCGCCGCGCAACCCGTAGCACTCAGTATCTCAGGGCTCAGGCTTCGTCTAGGGTGACCGCATCAGGACCGGGTGGACCGGGCCGGAGGAGGTCCCTACCGTGCGTGAACTGCTGTCGGAACTGCGCGCCTGGCACGACGCCGGCACCCCCTTCGCCCTGGCGACCGTCGTCTCCGTCCGCGGCAGCGCCCCCCGGGCGCCCGGCGCCATGATGGCCGTGACCGCCGACGGCACGGTGGCGGGCAGCGTCTCCGGGGGCTGCGTCGAGGGAGCGGTGTACGAGGCGGCCGGCGAGGTGCTCGCCACCGGGACCCCGCAGTTGCAGTCGTACGGAATCAGCGACGACGAGGCGTTCGGGGTGGGCCTGACCTGCGGCGGCACCATCGACGTCCTCGTCGCGCCCTTCGCCGCGGAAGCCGACCGGACCTGGCTCCGGGGGGTGGGCGAAACCGTCGCACGCGGCGAACCCGTCGCCGTGGCCACCGTCCTCCCGGACGCCGCCGGTGCGGGTGCGCGGCGGGTGGTGCGGGCGGACGGTGCGGAGGGATCGCTGGGCGACGAGGGGCTCGACGCCGCCGTCACCGACGACGCCCGGGGCCTCCTCGCCCAGGGTGCGACCGGGCGGCAGTGGTACGGGATCCACGGAGAGCGCCGGATGCAGGACGTCTCCGTCTTCATCCAGACGTACGCGCCACCACCCCGCATGATCGTCTTCGGCGCCATCGACCACGCGGCGGCCACCGCCCGTATCGGGTCCTTCCTCGGCTACCGGGTCACCGTGTGCGACGCCCGCCCGGCGTTCGCGACCCGTGAGCGCTTCCCCACCGCGGACGAGGTCGTCCGCGCCTGGCCGCACACCTATCTGTCGGGCACGGACGTCGACGAGCGCACCGTCCTGTGCGTGCTCACGCACGACCCGAAATTCGACGTGCCCCTGCTGGTCGCCGCACTGCGCACACCGGCGGCCTACATCGGGGTGATGGGCAGCCGGCGCACCCATCGCGTCCGACTGGCACGGCTCCGGGACGAGGGCGTGAGCGAGGCCGACCTCGCCCGGCTGGCCTCACCCGTCGGACTCGACCTCGGCGCCCGTACGCCGGAGGAGACGGCCGTCTCGATCGCCGCCGAGATCATCCAGCACCGGTGGGGCGGCACGGGGCGGCCACTCGGTGAACTGTCCGGCGCGATCCACCACCACGGCCGGCGGTAGCGGGCGGGCCCCCGGACCGGAGACCCGCCCGCACTCCCTACGGCCGCGCCACCGCCGCCGCACTCGCCCAGTGGCACGCCACCTGGGTCTCGCCGCCGCCCGCGAGCACCGGCAGGTCCTTCGTCCGGCAGGCGTCCGCGACGCCCGCCCGCTCCGCCTCGCCCGAGGCCAGGACCTGGCAGCGCAGATGGAAGCGGCAGCCGGACGGCACCTTGGACGGGTCCGGCGGCTCACCGGTCAGCACGACCGGCTCGCCCTCGGCCTCCGGCAGCACCGACAACAGCGCCTGGGTGTACGGATGCTGCGGAGCCGTGAGGATCTGCTCCACGTCACCCGTCTCCACGATCCGGCCGAGATACATCACCGCCACCCGGTCCGCGATGTTCCACGCGAGACCGAGGTCATGGGTGACCACCAGCGCGGACAGGCCCAGCTCGTCCCGCAGGCGCAGCAGCAGCGCCAGGATCTCGCCGCGCACCGAGGCGTCCAGCGAGGCCACCGGCTCGTCCGCCACGATGAGTTCGGGCTCCAGGACCAGCGCGCCCGCGATCACGACGCGCTGACGCTGACCGCCCGACAGCTCGTGCGGGTAGCGGAGGAAGAAGCGCTCCGGAGGCCGCAGCCCCGCCCGGGAGAGGGCGTTCGTCACCGCCTCCCGCTCGTCGCCGCCGTACCGGTGGATCCGCAGGCCCTCGGCCACCGCGTCGTACACCGTGTGCCGCGGGTTCAGCGAACCGCTGGGGTCCTGGAGCACCAGCTGGACCCGCTTGCGGTACGCCTTCAGCGCCCGGCTGCCGTAGTCGAGCGGCTTCCCGCCGAAGGTGATCCCGCCGGCCGTCGGCGGGACCAGGCCGAGCAGCGAGCGGGCCAGCGTCGTCTTGCCGCAGCCCGACTCGCCTACCAGCGCGACGATCTCGCCCGGCCTGATGTCCAGGTCGACCCCGTCCACGGCACGGGCCGGGTCGGCGCCGTGCCTGCCGGGGAACGAGACCCGCAGATCCCGCGCACTGAGCAGGTCCGTGGTGGTGGTCATGACGTGCTCCTTGCTTCTTCGGCGCCCTGGGGGGCCGTGGCCCCGTCCGGCCCCACCAGCACACAGGCGGCCTCCCGCCCGGGCCCCGCCGCCCGCAGCTCCGGGTCCTGCGTGGTGCAGGAGTCCAGGGCCACCGTGCAGCGCGGATGGAACGTGCAGCCGGCCGGCAGGGCCGACGGGTCGGGCGGGTCGCCCGGCAGTCCCCGGGGCGCGAACCGCGAGGCCGGGTCCCCGATGCGCGGGAAGGCGCCCGACAGGGCCTTGCTGTACGGGTGCTGCGCCCGCTCGTAGACCTCGGACGCCGGGCCCTGTTCCACGACCCGTCCCGCGTACATCACCGCGAGCCGGTCGCAGGTGTCCGAGAGCACCGCGAGGTCATGACTGATCATGATCAGTCCGAGGTCCTGCTCGGAGACCAACTGCTCGATCAGCCGCAGGATCTGGGCCTGGATCATCACGTCGAGGGCCGTCGTCGGCTCGTCGGCGATGATCAGGCCCGGATCGCAGGCCAGCGCCATCGCGATCATCACACGCTGCCGCTGCCCGCCGGAGAGCTCGTGCGGATAGGCGTCCGCCCGGGCGGCGGGCAGACCCACCTGCTCCAGCAGCTCACCGGCGCGCTTGCGTGCCGCGGCCTGCGTCGTCTTCCTGTGCAGCACGATCGGCTCGGCGATCTGGTCGCCGATGCGGTGCACCGCGTTCAGCGAGTGCATCGCGCCCTGGAAGACGATCGAGGCGCCCGCCCAGCGCACGGCCCTGACCTGACCCCACTTCATGGCCAGGACGTCCTCGCCGTTCAGCAGGATCTCGCCGGTGACCTTCGTGCCCGCGGGCAGCAGCCGCAGCAGCGCGAGCGCCAGCGTGGACTTCCCGCACCCCGACTCCCCGGCGATGCCGAGCTTCCTGCCCGCGTCGACCTCCAGGTTCACCCCGCGGACCGCCCGGGCCCCGCCGGCGTACGTCACGGTCAGATCGCGTACCTCGAGAAGAGGCGTCTTTCGGATGCTCGTCGTGCTCAACGGGCCACCCCCAGCTTGGGATTGAGGACGGTCTCGATGGCGCGCCCGCACAGCGTGAACGCCAGGGCGACCAGGGCGATGGCGATGCCGGGAGGCGCCAGGTACCACCAGTCGCCCGCGCTCACCGCACCGGCTTCGCGCGCGTCCTGGAGCATCCCGCCCCAGGAGGTGATGGTCGGGTCGCCGAGGCCGAGGAAGGCCAGCGTGGCCTCCGTCAGGATCGCGCTGGAGATGACCAGCGTGGTCTGGGCGAGTACCAGCGGCATCACGTTCGGCAGGACGTGCCGCAGCATGATGTGTCCGTGCCCGCCGCCCAGCGCACGGGCACGCTCGATGTAGGGGCGGGACTCCACGGCGAGGGTCTGGGCCCGTACCAGCCGGGCGGTCGTCGGCCAGGTCGTGACGCCGATCGCGATGATGACCGTCCACAGGGAGCGGTCCATCACGGTGGCGAGCGCGATGGCCAGGACCAGGGTCGGCATCACCAGGAACCAGTCGGTGACCCGCATGAGGACCGTCGAGTACCAGCCGCGGAAGTGCCCCGCGACGATTCCGACGACCGTGCCGATGGCCACGCAGAGGAACGCCGCGAGCAGTCCCACGGTGAGGGAGACGCGCGCTCCCCAGATCAGCAGGGCGAGGACGCTGCGTCCGAACTGGTCGGTGCCGAGCGGGAACTCGGCGCTCGGTGACTCCAGCGCACCGCCCGGTGCCTCGGTGACGCTCTGTGCGTTCGCGCCGGTCAGCACGGGTGCGCACACGGCGATCAGCGCGATCAGGACGAGCCCGGCAAGCCCCCACAGGCCACCCCGGTGGCTGCGGTACTCCCGCCAGAACCGGGCCATGGAACGCCGCTTGCGGGCGCGGGCCAGTGCGCCCGGGCTCTTGACGGCCCCGGGCCCGGATTCCTCGGGCGCGGGGGCTTCTGCTCCCGGCGTGGACGCGGGCATGGATTCGGTCGTCATCGGCCCACCCGGGGATCGAGCAGCGGATACAGCAGATCGGCCAGGGTGTTCGCCAGGATCACCGCGGTGGCGAAGACGAAGAACAGTGCCTGGACGAGCGGAAGGTCGGGGACGCTCAGCCCTTGGTAGAAGAGCCCGCCGAGACCCGGCCAGGAGAACACGGTCTCCACCAGGATCTGCCCCGCGACCACATGGCCGAGGTTGACGAACATCAGCGTGAAGGTCGGCAGCATCGCGTTGGGCACGGCGTGCTTGCGGCGGACCGTGTCGTCGCGCAGCCCCTTGGCGCGCGCGGTCGTCAGGTAGTCGCTGCCCATCTCGTCGAGGAGCGAGGAGCGCATCACCAGGAGCGTCTGCGCGTAGCCGACAGCGACCAGGGTGATCACGGGAAGCACCATGTGGTGCGCGACGTCGAGCACGTACGCGAAGCCCGACTCGTTGCCCGACTCCAGCCCGCCGGTCGGGAACATGCCCGGAATCGGTCCGACGCCCACCGAGAAGACGATGATGAGAAGCAGGCCGAGCCAGAAGGAGGGCACGGAGTAGAGCGTGAGCGCGAGCGCGGTGTTGAACCGGTCGCTCTTCGACCCGTTGCGCCAGGCGGTACGGGTGCCGAGCCAGATGCCCAGCGCGCTGTAGAGGACGTACGCCGTGCCGGTGAGGAGCAGGGTCGCCGGGAGCGCCTCGGTGATCTTGTCGATGACCGGGGCGTGGTACTGGAACGAGGTGCCGAAGTCGCCGGTGAGCGCGTCGCCCACGTACGTGGTGAACTGCTGCCACATCGGCTGGTCGAGGCCGAACTGCCGGCGCAGCGAATCGAGTTGCTCGGCGGAGACGGGCCGCCCGCCGGTCATCTGCTTCACCGGGTCGCTGGGGATGAGCCGGAAGAGGAAGAAGCTGGTGACCAGAACGGCGAACAGCGATACGGCCGCGCCGAAGATCTTGGCGGCCACGTACTTCAGATAGGCCTGGGTGTTGCGCGCGCGTGGGCCGCGGGCGGCCGGGGAACCGGCCGGAGCCGGACCCTCCGTGGCCGCGTCCGCCTGCTTCACGAGCGCCGGAGTGCTGTCAGCTGTCATAGGAACTCTCGTTACTCGTGCTGCGCCTGGAGGGACCGGCCGGCGGGGCCGGGCTGCCCGGCCCCGCCTGTGATCACTCTCATCCCGTCCGCGGGGACTGCCCGCGGTCCATGGAACTACTCGCGGTCGTCCGCGGTGGTGCGACGGCGCCGGGAGATGAGGAACCCGCCACCGGCGAGGACCACCACGGCGGCGACGATGCCGATGACGATGCCCGTGGAGGACGAGCCGGAGTCGCTGTCACCGGTCCCTTCACCGCTGCCGGCCGGAACGGCCGACCACCAGCTCCAGTACCCGTCCTGGCCGTAGATGTTGCCGGCCGCCTCGGGCATCGTCGTGATCGACTTGATCTGGTCGGTGCGGTAGGCCTCGACCGCGTTCGGGTACGCGATGACGCTCATGTACCCGGAGTCGTACAGCCACGACTGCATCTGCCCGACGAGGTCGGCCCGCTTCGTGGTGTCGTACTCGGCGAGCTGCTTCTTGTACAGCTCGTCGTACGTCTTGTCGCAGATGAAGTTGTCCGTGGCCGCGCTCGCCTTGGCCTTGGCCGGCAGGGCGGCGCAGGTGTGGATGCCGAGGACGAAGTCCGGGTCCGGGTTGACGGACCAGCCGTCGAAGGCGAGGTCGTACTCACCGGCGTACCAGGGCACGGAGACGTCGTCGAGGCACTCGACCTTGAGGCCGACGCCGAGCTTGCCCCACCACTCCTTGAGGTACTTGCCGATCGCCTTGTCGTTCGGGTCCGTCGCGTGGCACAGGATGCGCAGGTCGAGCGCCTTGCCGTCCTTGCCGACGCGCTTGCCGTCCTTGAGCTCGTAGCCCGCCTGGTCCAGGAGCTTTCCGGCCTTGGCGGGGTCGTAGGCGAGGCTCTGGCCGGCCGACGGCTGCCAGGCGTACTCCGAGAAGCGCGGCGGAATGTACCCCTGGCCCTCGACGGCGTGGCCCTGGAAGACCTTGTCGATGATCGTCTTGCGGTCGATCGACAGGAACAGCGCCTGGCGGACCTTCTGGTCGAGCAGCGCCTCGTTGCCGTTGCCGAACTTCTTGCCGTCCTTGGTCCGCGCGCCCGGGTTGGTCGCCAGCGCGAAGAAGCGGCGCCCCGGACCCTCGTTGACCTTGATGTTCGCGTCGCCCTTGAGCGAGTTGGCCTGGGCGGGCGTCAGCGCGGGCGAGCCGGCGACGAAGGAGACCTCGCCCTTGCGGAGTGCGGCGACCGCGGCGTCCTGGTCCTTGTACGTCTTGAAGACCAGCTCGTCGAACTTGGGCTTGCCGCGCCAGAAGTCCTTGTTGGCCTTGAGCTTCACGTACTGGTCGACCTTGTAGTCGCTCAGCACGAAGGGCCCGTTGCCCACTACGGGGAAGTCCTTGTCGTTGTTGAACTTCGAGAAGTCCCCGACCTTCTCCCAGACGTGCTTGGGGACGATCGGCACATCGAGCGCGGCCATCGTGGCCTGCGGCTCCTTGAGCTCGATGACCAGCTGGGTCGGGCTGGGAGCCGTCACCTTCTTGAAGTTGGCGACGAAGTTGCCGTTCGCCTGGGCGGCGGCCTCGTCCGTCATCATCTTGTTGAACGTCCAGGCCGCGTCCTCGGCGGTGGCCTGCTTGCCGTCCGACCACGTGGAATTACTCCGAATGGTGTACGTCCACGTCAGCTTGTCGGCCGACGGCTCCCACTTCGTGGCCAGACCCGGGACGGCGTGATTGTCCTTCGGGTCGTAGTTCGTCAGGAAGTCGTACATGAGCCGGGAGACGCTGGTGCTCAGCAGCTTCTGGGCGAGGAACGGGCTCAGGGAGTCGATGCTCTGCGCGACCGCGACGGTCAGCGTCTTGCCGCCGGCGTCGGCGGCCTGGGCCTGCTGGGGCGCGGCCCCGAGGGGCGCGCCCGGTACGACGGCCCCGGCTGTGAGAGCGAGAGCGGCCGCGCCGGACGCCACGAGGATCCGCAGACGTGAGCGTGGCTGGGCTGAGGGCGGTGGAACTCTTTCGACCATGGTCAGGGACCTCGCGTCATGACTCGCACGGAGAAGGCGGGTTGATCTCTGGTTCGCCAGCTGGTGAAGCGAAGGTTTATCAGCGGTGGTCGAGCCGCGTCAACGGTCACCGAAACGGCGTGTGGTCTGCGGGAATGCAATGAGGGTCCACATCGTGGAAGCGATGTGGACCCTCATTGGTTCAGACCTCTGACGCCTTACTGCTGAGGCGCTGGCGGCGGCTGCTGCTGCCACCCTGCGGGCGGGACGGGACCCTGGAGTTCGGGGTGCGCGGGTTGCCCCGGCTGACCAGGCTGTCCGTCGTGCTGCTGCGGCGGTGGCGGGCCGGCCTGACCGGCCGTCGACTGCGCCTGGGAGGGCAGTGACTGCTGCCAGTTCTGCCCGGCGCCGGGCGACTGCTGCGGGGGATAGGGCTGCGGCGGCGGCCCGCCGTAGGGCTGCTGCTGCGGGTACGGCTGTCCGGGCTGCTGTGGCGGCTGGGGCTGCTGGGGTGCGTACGGCTGCTGCCCGGGTGCCGGCATCTGCTGGCCCGGCATCTGCTGTCCGGGCATCGGGGGGGCGTACTGCGGCGGCGGGTTGCTGCCGCTCGACGTCCACAGCCCCTGCTGCTGCTGGGCGCGCGCGAAGTCCTCGGCGACCAGGGCGGAGAGATGGAAGTACGCGTCCCGGGTCTTCGGGCGCATCATGTCGAGGTCGACCTCGGCACCGGCCGACAGGTGTTCGTCGAACGGTACGACGACCACGCCGCGGCAGCGCGTCTCGAAGTGCTGGACGATGTCGTCGACCTTGATCATCTTGCCGGTCTCGCGGACCCCGGAGATGACGGTCAGGGACCGCTGCACCAGTTCCGCGTACCCGTGTGCCGACAGCCAGTCCAGCGTGGTGGAGGCGCTCGACGCGCCGTCGACCGACGGGGTCGAGATGATGATCAACTGGTCGGCGAGGTCCAGCACACCGCGCATCGCGCTGTAGAGCAGCCCGGTGCCCGAGTCCGTGAGGATGATCGGGTACTGCTTGCCCAGCACCTCGATCGCGCGCCGGTAGTCCTCGTCGTTGAACGTGGTCGAGACCGCCGGGTCCACGTCGTTGGCGATGATCTCCAGGCCGGAGGGTGCCTGCGAGGTGAACCGCCGGATGTCCATGTACGAGTTGAGGTGCGGGATCGCGTGGACCAGGTCACGGATGGTGGCCCCGGTCTCGCGGCGGACCCGGCGGCCGAGCGTGCCCGCGTCGGGGTTGGCGTCGATGGCGAGGATCTTGTCCTGCCGCTCGGTGGCCAGGGTCGCGCCCAGAGCGGTGGTCGTCGTGGTCTTGCCCACGCCGCCCTTGAGGCTGATCACCGCGATCCGGTAGCAGGAGAGCACCGGGGTGCGGATCAGATCGAGCTTGCGCTGCCGCTCGATCTCCTCCTTCTTGCCGCCCAGCTTGAAGCGGGACGCGCCGGACGGATTGCGGCTGCTCTTCGCCTTCTGCTTGCCCCGGACGAGCCGGTCGGAAGAGAGCTCGACCGCGGCCGTGTAACCGAGGGGTGCGCCCGGCACGGATCGCTCGCGCTGATCGTGGGTGACCGGCGTGGGCCAGGCGCTTCCGGCGCGGGGGTCGACGGGCGGTCCCTGCGGCGGTCCCTGGGGCGGGAGTTGCTGGGGGTGCGGCTGCTGTGCGTGCTGCTGGTACGGGGGAATCTGTGCGGGCAGATTCGGGGTGGCCTGAGCCGGCGGCTGGGCGCCCTGGGGGAATCCGTAACCGCCCTGAGGCTGCTGCGGGGCCTGCGGCAACTGGGGTGCCGGCGGAGGAAGTGCCGCGCCCTGCTGCTGACCGGGCCACTGGTGTGCCGGTGTCTGCGGCGGTTGGGGCGCGGGAGCCGCGGGCGGCGGGAGCTGCGCCGGAAGTGCCGCCCCCGGCCGGTCCTGCTGGGGCTGCGGCGGCTGGGGCTGCGGGAATCCGTAGCCTCCGTCCGGTGCCGGGGCTGCCGGCCGGTCCTGCTGCGGGAAGGGGGAGGCCTGCGGGGTCTGCTGCGGGAAGGGAGAAGCCTGCGGGGTCTGCGGGCCCGGGGTGGCCGGGGCGGCCGGGGCAGCCGGGGCCGCCGGGGTCTGCGGGAAGCCGTAGCCGCCCTGCCCGGCGTCGGCCGGAGGCGTCGGGGGCCAGTGGGAAGCCGGCCGGGGTGCCTCGGGCTGCGGCGCGGCGGGCTGGAACGAAGGCGGCAGCGGCGGGAGTCCGCCCGGCGCCGGCGCGGGGCTCCAGGGTGCGGGCGCCGCGTCCTGGGGTGCGCCGCCCGCCGGTGCGTCGAGGGGGGCCGCATCCGTGGGGGCGGGCGGGGGTACGGCGTCCGAGGGTGCCGAGTCCGTGGGAACGGCGTCGGCGGGCTCGTCGGCGTGCGGGCCGTCGTCGGGGCCGTCGTGACTCGCGGCGCCGTCCGCCGGAGCGGCGTCGAAGGGTGCGTCGGCCTCGTGGGGGTCGTCCTGCGAGGCCGGGAGCGGCGGGGTGCCGGACGGCGTCGAGGACGGCGCGGATGACGAGGAGTCCGGCTCCGCGTCGGCCTCCTCGGAGCTGTCCCGCACCTCGTCCGCCACCTCGTCACCGTCACCGGCAACGGCATCGTTCTCGGCGGGCACGGAATCGGCTGCCGGGCCGCCGTCCTCCGGCTCGGTGCCGTCCTCGGCGGCGATCCCGGAATCGGCTCCCGCGGCGGCCTCGCGCTCGGCGATCTCCCGCTTCAGCGCGGCGGACGAGAACCGCATCGTCGCGCCGCTCTCCACGTCGCCGCCCCCGAAGGGATCCGGCGCACCGCCCGCACCCGGCACCGGATGCTCGGCCGCGGCACCGTGGGCCGGGGCCGGGGCCGGGGCCGGGGCCGGGGGACCCGGAGTCCAGTCGGGTTCGAAACCGCTCCCGGCCGGCAGCCCGGGCACGGACACCGGGGCGCCGCTGGGCGGCGGGGGCGGTGCCAGGTGCGTTCCGGCGCCGCCCGACGAGTCGCCCGGCGCGTTCTGCGTGTACCAGGCGGGCGGGGTGTAGTCGATGGTGAACTCACCCGTCGTCTCGGCGGGCTCCGCGTCGGACGACTCGTCGACGGGCTTGTTCCAGCCCCCGCGCATCTCGTCCCGATCGCCGTTCACTTTGCCTCCTGGTGTGGTCGAGCACCCTTGTGCCGTGGTGGGTGGGGGCGACCGTTCCCGTAGGTCCTGACCTAGTGCGAACCGCCCGGCTCTCCCCCTGGGACGCGCATTGCCTGCCCGCAGGTTCTTCTGCCGCGCCCGGACCCACCCTAATCGTCATCGGGCTCGCCACGGCAGGCCGTACGGAACCGCGACTGCTGTCCCGTACGTCACGTACTGCCCCCAAGTGGACTGAGTGCGGCCGGAGGTGGGGCGTAAAGCGGTCAAACATGCACATCTGCGCAGGGAAATCTGAACAATTCGCACACGTTGCGATGGGCCGTCAGTCCATCCTGCGGGCGTCTCCCAGCAGTCCCGATTCCGCATCGGTCGCCCGGATCATCACGAACTGCCGGTCCCGCCGGGTGCACCAGAGGGTGACGCCGTCCGTAAGGGTGGACAGGGCGCGGGTGTCGTCGGGACCCAGACGCATGAGATGCCCGATCTGTTCGGCTTCGTCGGGAGAGACCCGCTGAACGCCGACCAGGGACGACTTCTCCATCAGCCCGGCAGCCACCGGACTGAGGTACGGCAGCAGCGTCACCACGGACTGCCACGGACCGGATGCCACCCGCCCGCGCGGTGGCCTTATGCCGCAGTCCCGCACCACGACGACCGGCGATCCGGCCGACGGGCCCTGCGGTGGCACCCTCCCCACCTCGTGCAGGGAGATGCCGGCCCCGTCACCGCCCGCGGCCCGCACCAAGCCCTCCCATGCCGGGGCCCGTCCCGTCTCGACCACGATCCGGGCGCCGGTCGCCGCCGCCCGCAGCGCCAGCACCTGCGCCGTCCAGAGCCCGCCGATCAGCGTGACGTCGTACGGAGTGGGCCGGACGATGCCCAGCACGGCGGGGCGCCCCTCGCCGTCCACGCCGACCACCACGCCGTCGTCCCCGACCGGCAGGGCGAGCGACGCCAACTGCTCGGGGCGGACCGTGTGCCGGGGCCGGCGTGGGCCGGCCGCGCCGAACCCCAGCCGTCCACGCCCCCGAACGGGTACGGACATCAGCGGGTACCTCCGAGGGGCAGGGTGGCGAGCAGGCCGGGCAGCTGTTCCCGGTCGAGCCGCACCAGCGAGGTCTTCACGCCGCGCGCGGTGCGCTCCAACTCATGGCGTGCGGCGAGGAGTTCCCGGTCGTCGCGGCCGGTGACACGGACGTGGCCGGTCACCGTGACCTCCTGCCGGTCGCCGTGTCCCAGCGTGAGGCTGAACGTGGTGGCCAGGGCCGGGACCGAGGTGAGCAGCGCGACGAGCTGAGGCATCGGCGCGCCGCCCCCGCCCAGCTCCGGCCAGCGGCGCACCCAGTACGTGGTGTGCGGCCGGTCGTCGCACCACCAGGTGCGGGAGGTCTCCCGGGTGCGGCGCGCGGGCGCCTCGTCCCGGCCCGCCCGCGCCGTCACCGACGGGCTCGCGCCGACGGACGTGGCGATCGCCGCCCCGAGTTCCTGTTCCGTGAGCACCGTCGCGGTCAGCCCCGCCCCGGTCAGCCTGCCCGCCAATTGATCGGCCGCGCGCACCAGGCACTTCTGCGCCCCGGTGAGGCCGCCGCCCCGTGCCCGTACGGCCTCCGGACAGAGCTCCGGGGCCAGCTTCAGCGCGATCCAGGTGATCCGGACCGCCGGAGAGCCCGTCCTGGCCTGCAGGGGCGCGTAGTTGCGGGCCGCGACCGACCGCTCGGGCAGATGCGAGGCGGGGGCCGGCTGGGTGTGCTGCACGATCTGTGCCGACTCCAGCCGGATGCCGTCGACGTCGAGCGCGTCCCGTACGAGTGCCAGGGGCAGCGGCCGTGCGGACCGGTCCCGGCGCAGCGCCGTGCCGTCCGCGTCGATCCTCAGGACGGCCGTCAGATACGTACCGTCGCCGATCATGCCGACCGGACGCCGGTCGCGGCCCGCGAACGAGTGTGTGCGCAGCGCCGGTTCGCACTCCGTCACGGGCGCGATGCCGGGTTCGGTGCCCGCGGCCGGCGCCGGCGCCGGCGACGCGGCTCTGCGCTGACGGGCGCGCAGCGCGAGGACCGCGTGCAGCAGCGCGGGGAGGGAGCGGCGCCGCCGGCGCGCGACGGCGAACACCACCAGCACGGCCGCCGCCACCGAGGCCGGGGCCAGCAGCAACGGGTCCACGACCCAGGCGCACAGCAGCAGCGCACCCGCGATCTCGAACAGGACGAGCTGGTGGAGCCGCAACGATCCGGTCCGCCCGCCCCAACGCGCGATGCCCTGCCCGGGCCCGTCAGCCGAGGGGCCCGGCGCCGGGGTCCGAGGGCCTGCGGGAGACGGTGCGGCAGCGGCCGGAGCCGTTCGCGTCGTGGAAGCCGTCATCGCGGCACCCCCCGTTCATCCGGCCCGGCGCCTTCCGGACCGGCCCGTTCCAGGCTCGTCCCACCGTGGTCTCCGGCGGGGTGAATCACCCTACCCGGCCCACAACACCGTTGGATCTACAGGCATAGTAGGGAGCCGGTCCGGCATCGGGGGTCCGGTACGGGACGCCGGCCGCGGCCGTTCCCGGTGCCGCGCGGTCGGACTCGGGAGACGGACGGACTCATGGCATCGCGGCGCGACGACCTCAACGCGTACACCTTCGCGAAGCGGCGCACGGTGGCCGCATTCCTCCAGCCCTCGCCCACCGGCTCCGACGAGGGTGCTCCGCGCCCGCTGCGCGCCGTTCTTCCGGGCCTCGTCGCCGGCGCCCTGATCCTCGCCGGATTCGGCGCCTACGGCATGTTCAGGCCGGCCGCCCCCAAGGACTGGGACAGCCCCGGCACCAAGGTCATCGTCGGCAAGTCGTCGACCACCCGCTACGTGGTGCTCACCACCGGCAGGGGTGCGGACCGGGAGACGCTGCTGCACCCCGTGCTGAACCTCGCCTCGGCCAGACTGTTGCTGACCCCGCAGAACTACGGCGTCATCCAGGTCGACGACGACATCCTCGACGCGGGCAAGCCCCCGCGCGGACCCGTTCTCGGTATCCCGTACGCCCCCGACCGGCTGCCCGAGAAGGAGGACGCGGGCACCGCCAAGCGCTGGGCCGTCTGTGTGCAGCCCGGCAGCAGGGGCACCAGTGTGCAGAAGGCCGCCTTCGTCCTCGCCGCACGCGACGACGCGCTGACCGAGGGAGCCGGCCGGCTCACCGGCGGCCAGGTCCTCTACGTCACGGGCCAGGACCGCACCCGCTACCTCGTCGACGCCCGCGGCACGAAGTACCGCATCGACGAGACCGCCGCCGACCTCGGCCATCTCACCGGCGCCCTGGTCGGCAGCGCGCAGCCGCAACCCGTCACCGACGACTGGCTGGCCACCCTGCACGACGGCAGCCCCGTCGCCTTCCCGCGGATCCCCGGCACCGTCGGTGCCCCCGCGCACATCGAGGGTCATCTGTCCGCGCAGGAGAACCGTGTGGGCACGGTGCTGCGCACCAGGAACGGAGAGGGGACCGCCCACTACGTCGTCCTGGACGGTGAGGTCCGGCCGGTCTCCGAATTCACCGCCTGGCTGATCGTCAACTCCCCGCAGACCGCGCCCCTCGACCTGGCCGGCGAGGCGCGCCCGGCCGGTCTCCAGGACTTCGTCCCCGGTTCCGAGCCCTTCGCGGGCCAGGCCGCGCACTGGCCCGCGCGCAGGGCCGTCCGCGTCAACGCCACCGACGCGGGTGCCGCCGGCCGCGACACCGTCTGCAACGTGCTGCGCCGCACGGACGGTTCGGGCCGCACGACGCTGAGCACCTGGGCCGGCACCGCGTTTCCCGCCCCCGTCGGCACCGGCGGCACGAGTACGTACGTCACCCCGGGCAGCGGTCTCCTCTACACCCAGGTCCGGGAAGGACAGAGCAGCCCGGACGGGTCACTCTTCCTGGTGACCGACACCGGACTGCGGTACGCGGTTCAGGCGAACGGGGACAGCGACGCCGAACGGTCCGACATCGGCACCGGCGGAGCGCAGGACGGGCAGGACGAGCGCCCCGAACCCAGCCAGGCGCAGATCAGGCTCGGATACGAGAAGGTGACGCCCGTCCCCGTCCCGATCGCCTGGTCGGAGTTCCTCGCCAGGGGCCCCCGGCTCGACACCAACAGCGCCCGCAGGCCCCAGGGTTCCTGAGGGACCCGGCAGGGCGGCGGAACACCAGTGGACAGACGCGGGGGAGAGCACGCGATGCCGTACCGGACATGGGTCCTGCTGACGGCGGCCGCCGCAGCGCTCGGCGCACTCGCGGCGCCGCAGGCCGCGTACACCGTCTCCCGCCCGGACGGTCTGCGCCTCGACGGCGTCGGAGCGTGCGACTTCCCGATGAAGGAGCAGTTCGAGGGGCGCCCGTGGCCGCTCCAGCGGGTGCTGCTCGACGAGTTGTGGCAGGACACGCGGGGCAAGGGCATCCGTGTCGCCGTCATCGACACCGGAGTGGACGACACCAACCCGCAGCTCAGGGACGCCGTGGACGCCTCCGCGGGCATCGACTACACAGGGGGCGGCGGGAGCGACGGGACCGTGGACGAGGTCGGTCACGGCACCAAGGTCGCGGGCATCATCGCCGCCCGCCCCCGCACCGGCACCGGGTTCGTCGGCCTGGCGCCCGAGGCCACCGTCATCCCGATCCGTCAGAACGACGGGCGGCGGGGCGGTCTGGACCGTGCGATGGCCGCCGCGATCGACCACGCGATCGCCAAGGGCGCCCAGGTCATCAACATCTCCCAGGACACCACCAGGCCCCTGGCCGACGACTCGCTGCTCGGCCGGGCGGTGGCGCGGGCGGTCGCCGAGGACGTCGTGGTGGTCGCCGCCGCAGGCAACGACGGCATGGACGGCCGGCTGAGGAAGACCTATCCCGCCGCCTTCGACGGTGTCCTCGCCGTCGCCGCGTCCGACCGCAACAACGAACGCGCGCCGTTCTCCCAGGCGGGGGAGTTCGTGGGGATCGCCGCACCCGGGGTCGACATCGTCTCCACCGTCCCGGGCGACGGCCAGTGCACCGACAACGGCACCAGCTTCGCCGCGCCCTACGTCGCCGGAGTCGTCGCGCTGATGCGCGCCAAGTACCCGGACTGGACGGCGGCCCAGATCATCGCCCGTATCGAACAGACGGCGGAACGCTCCGTCAACGGACGTGACGCCTTCGTCGGATGGGGTGTAGTCGACCCGGTCCGCGCACTGTCCGGCGACGACGTCCCGCAGGACGCCCCCCACCCCGACGCACCACCCGCCGGCGCCCGGGCTCCCGAGCCCGCGCACCTGGCGATGTCGGAGACCTCGCAGCAGCGCAGCAAGCGGTACGCGACCTATGCACTGGCTTCGGCCGCTGTGCTCGTGGGGGTGGTGGCGGGCGCGGCGACCGTGGCACGCGACCTCCGCCGACGCCGCGTTCCGCGCCACCGCTGACCCGCGCGGAAGGCATTTCCCGCCGCTGAGGCGTCCCGGGGCGCGGTGCCGAAGTGGCTAGGGTGATCAAGGACTTCACAAGAGTGACGGGGGATCAGGAACCGGCCGGAGGCTCCGCCGGTGCCGGTGCCAACACCCCTGCCCCGCATTCCTTCGTACCCCTTCACGCCCCTTCGCGAACCGAGAGAGGACCTCCGCATGACCAACCCCGCGGGCGGTTTCGGACTTGCCGACGAGCCGGTCATCCAGGCCAGGAACAAGATCGTCAAAACCGCCGAGGCGGTCTCCGCACAGTCCAGGGAACTGGCCGACATCCTCGCGACGGCCGGGGCCGGGTGGACCGGAGTCGGAGCCTCGGGATTCACCTCCGCGCAGCTCCTGATCAACGAGGACCACGACGAGATCCGCCGGCTGCTGAACGTGCTGCTCCACGCGGTGGGCAGCACCAGAAACCTCAGCAACGCCAACGACGAGGAGGTCCGTGCGGCCTTCAACGCGGTCAGGACACCGGCCTCGGCGGGCAGCGCCTCGGGGCTCAACGGCGTCTGAACCGACCCTCTTCCTTCCCCCGCAGCCGAGCCAGAGGAGAACCCGGATGGGCCACGACCCGCACACCAAGGTCAGGTACGAAAGCGTCCAGGAGATGGCGAACCGCATCCGCGTGGTGTCGCAGAACATCTGCCGTGACCTGGAGGAGATGGACGGCGCGCTCAAGGTGGTCACCGACACCTGGGACGGCGAGGCCCACACCGCCTACGTGTTGCTCCAGAACAAGTACCGCGGCAAGGCCGACGACATGAAGGGCCGGCTGGAGCACGTCGCGAGGATCATCGAGAACGGCAAGGACAACTACCGCGCCACGGACCTCAGGGCCTCACGCCTGTTCACCGAGGCGTACTGAACACCCGGCAGGCACCGCGTACGGCAGGAGGGGCACGTTCACCCGAACGTGCCCCTCCCGATGTCCGGGGAAGCACGTCCCGGTGAACGCACTCCGCCCCGCCCTACGTGAGGTCGAACTCGCCGTCCCGGGCGCCCAGGACGAACGCACGCCACTCGGCCTCCGTGTACCGCAGCACGGTGTCCGGGTCCAGCGAGGACCTCATCGCCACGGCCCCGCCCGGCAGATGCGCGATCTCGACGCGCTCCTCCGCCTCCTCGGTCCCGGGCGCACTCAGCCATTCCACCCCCGAGATGTCGAGTGCGTACAGCTCGTCCTTCTCCGCCTGCGTGCCCATGGTCAAGCTTCCTCTCCGTACGTGGCTCTGCACGGCACCGTACAGGGACCTCCGCGGCCATCAAGTCCTGTCCGGAGTTCCCCTGCGGAGAGCAGCCTTCCTGTGCATCCGTGCCGTCGTTCAGGGCCGCTCCGGAAGCCTTCCCGTCTGCACCAGGGGGTTGCCGCGCCGTCTGGTGGCGAAGTACCCGCGCCCCGGCGGCATGGGATGCCCGCGCACCGCCCCGATGAGGTCGCCCTCGGCCGGACTGCCGGACAGCACCACCCCTTGGGCCCCCAGCTCCTTGATCCGCTGCATGAACGTCTCGTACATCGCACGCGACGCCCCCGCCGAACTGCGCGCGATGACGAAGCGCACGCCGGTGTCCCGGGCGAACGGGAGGTACTCCGCCAGCGGTGCCAGCGGACCGCCCGCGCCCGTCGCCACCAGGTCGTAGTCGTCAACCACGATGAAGATCCGCGGGCCGGTCCACCAGCTCCGGTCCCGCAACTGCCGCGGAGTCACGTCCGCCGGCGGCTGCCGCCGGGCGAACACCCCGGCCAGCGCCTCCATATGCGTCCCCAGCGCGTCCGCCGTCGGCGCGTACTCCAGGAGATGGCTCTCCGGCAGTGCGCCCAGCAGGCCCCGCCGGTAGTCCCCGACGACGAGCTTCGCCTCCTCGGGGGAGTACCGCTCCGCGATCTGCTTCGCGATCAGCCGCAGCAGATTGGTCTTGCCCGATTCGCTCTCGCCGAAGACCAGGAAGAACGGATCGGTGTCGAAGTCGACGAACACCGGTTCAAGATCCGTCTCGGCGATCCCGATCGCGATCCCGCGGTCCGGGAACTCGAACCCCTTCGGCAACCGCTCCGCGGGCAGCTTCAGCGGCAGCAGCCGTACGGAGGGTGCCGGGGCGCCCGCCCAGTTCGCCCGCACCGCCCCCACGAGCGCGGCGGTCGCGTCGGCGAGGCCCGACGCGTCGGTGACGGAGTCGATGCGCGGCAGCGCGCCCATGAAGTGCAGCTTCTCCGCCACCTGGCCGCGGCCCGGCACACCGGCGGGCACCCGGCCGGCGACCTTCCGGTCGAACTCGGAGTCCATGACGTCACCGAGCCGCAGTTCGAGCCGCCCGAGGACCTGGTCCTTCAGCCCGGCACGCACCTCCATGTACCGCGCGGCCGAGAGCACCACGTGGACCCCGTAACCGAGACCGCGTGCGGCGATGTCCGTGACGACCGGTTCCAGCGACTCGTACGCGGTCCGGAAGCCGTCCCAGCCGTCGATGACCAGGAACACGTCCCCCCACGCCTCACCGGGGAGCTCGCCGAGCGCGCGCCCGCGCCGGTACGTGGCGACGGAGTCGATGCCCCGGGCGCGGAACAGCTCCTCGCGCCGGGCCAGTACCCCCGCCACCTCCGCGACCGTGCGCCGCACCCGCTCGGGATCCAGCCGTGAGGCGACCTGCCCCACATGCGGCAGCTCCGCCAGCGGCGCGAGCCCGCCGCCACCGAAGTCGAGGCCGTAGAACTGCACCTCCTGCGGGGTGTGCGTGAGCGCGAACGAGGCGATCAGCGTCCGCAGCAGCGTCGACTTCCCCGACTGCGGACCGCCGACCACCATCAGATGCCCCGCAGCCCCGGAGAAGTCGAGGTACAGCACCTCGCGCCGCTGCTCGAACGGCTTGTCGACCAGGCCGAGCGGGACCGTCAGCCCGCCGGGCCGGCTGTACCCCGTGGCGGTGAACCCGCGCCCCTCGGCCGGCGCGAGCCCCGGCAGCAACTGGTCCAGCGCCGGAGCCCGGTCCAGCGGCGGCAGCCACACCTGATGCGCAGGCACCCCCTGCCCCTCCAGCCGCCGCACGACCACGTCGAGCACGGTGTCGGCGAACGCGTCCTGATGAGCCCGCACCGGCACCGGCGGCGGGACACTCCCCCCGGGCCCCGCACCCCCCGGCGGCACCGGCATCGCACGGAACAGCGCCGCCCGCCGCGCGGCCGGCAACTGCCCCGCGGCGGGCCCCGCACCACCCCGGCGGTACGCCCCCGACACGTACGCCGCCTTGAACCGCGTCATCTCCTCCGTACCGGACTTGAGAAGGCCCGAGCCCGGCACCGACGGCAGGTGGTACGCGTCCGGCACCCCCAGCGCGGTCCGCGACTCGGCGGCCGAGAAGGTCCGCAGCCCGATCCGGTACGAGAGATACGTGTCCAGACCGCGCAGCTTTCCCTCCTCCAGCCGTTGCGAGGCCAGCAGCAGATGCACACCCAGCGAACGGCCGATGCGGCCGATCTGGATGAACATGTCGATGAAGTCGGGCTTGGCGGTGAGCAGTTCGGAGAACTCGTCGATGACCAGCACCAGCGAGGCCAGCGGCTCCAGCGCCGCCCCCGCCGCCCGGGCCCTCTCGTAGTCATGGATGTTGGCGTAGTTGCCCGCCGAGCGCAGCAGCTCCTGCCGGCGCTGGAGCTCTCCACGGATGGCGTCGCCCATCCGGTCGACGAGGGCCAGGTCGTCGGCCAGGTTGGTGATGACCGCGGCCACGTGCGGCAGCTGCGCCATACCGCTGAACGTCGCCCCGCCCTTGAAGTCCGCGAGCACGAAGTTCAGCGTCTCGGAGGGGTGCGTGACCGCGAGCCCCAGCACCAGCGTCCGCAGCAGCTCCGACTTGCCGGAACCCGTCGCGCCGACGCACAGCCCGTGCGGCCCCATGCCGTCCTGCGCCGCCTCCTTGAGGTCCAGCATCACCGGCAGGCCGTCCTCGCCGACACCGATCGGCACCCGCAGCCGCTCGGAGACCGGCCGCGGCCGCCAGGTGCGCGCCACATCGACCGTGTCCGCGTCGCCGAGGCCCAGCAGTTCGGTGAAGTCCACGTCGGACAGCAGCGGTTCACCGTCCTTGCCGCCCCCCGTCCGCAAGGGCGCCAGCTGCCGCGCCAGCGCCTCGGCCACGGGCAGCGAGATGCCGTCCGGTACGCCCTCGAACACCGCGCCCCCGGCCGGCTCCAACCGCAGCAGCCCCGGCCGGACCATCACCGTGAGCCCGCCGCGGACGGCGGCGGGCTCACCCTCCGCCACCTCGACGACGGTCACCCCCTGCAGCCCCTCCGCCGCCGCGAGCCCCGAGTCCGGCGCCACCCGGCCACCGTCGACGACCACCACGATGTGCGGCTGGTCCGGCAGCGGGGCGCTCTCCCGGCCGAACCGCGGCCGCCCCTCCAGCCGCCCGGCCAGCAACGGTTCGAGAGCGGCCAGGTCCGCCGCGAACAGCCGCTTCGAACCAGCCCCGTCGACCTCACCGGGCACCTGTGTGTGCGGCAGCCACTTCGTCCAGTCCCAGCGCGCCACCGCATCCGGCCCCGCCACGACCGCGACCACCAGATCGTCCGGCGCGTGCAACGTCACCAACTGGGCCACCACCGCCCGCGCCAGCGACTGCGCCGACTCCGGCAGACCGCACACCGTCACCCGGTGGAACGCCCGCACCGGGAACGCGACCGGCAGGCCGTCCAGCGAGCCGTGCACCGCCAGGAACCGCCGCAGCGCCCCCGCGCACACCGGCTCGGGATCGTCGGCCGGATCGGTGTCCGGCGCCGACAGGGGCGTCGACAGCGCCTGCACCCCGAGCCCGACCCGCACCTGCCCGAAGTCCTCGTCACCGGACCGCCGTTCCCAGACCCGGACGCCCTCCGCCACCACCGACCACAGCTGGTCGGGGCCGGGATGCAGATACCACTGCGCATCACGCTGGGCGCGCGCCGTCCGGCGCACCGTGCGCCGCGTCTGCGCCAGGTACGCGAGGTAGTCGCGCCGGGCATCCGCCAACTGCCCCTGCGTACCGCGCCGGTGACGGACCACCTGGGCGACCGCCATGGCGACCGTCGAGACCAGCATCAGCACACCCATGATCCGCATGAACGGCGGTGCCTGCGGCGAGAAGAAGAAGACCACCGACGAACCCATGCCGAGCACCGGCAGCACCTGCATCAGCAAGCCCTCGCGCTGCCCGCGCGGCAACGCGGGAGGGGCCTTCAACGTCAGCCCGTCCGCGGGCGGTTCCGGCGGCAGGGCCCGCGGCGGACGCTTCACGACGATCTGGCTCACCGGTGCATCAAATCCCTCGGTACGGACGGGCCGGAGGCCGGGCGGACCCGCACCGGCGCCCCCGTGGCTGCCTCCGCCCACGGACTGGCCTCCGCGCGACGGCGATCCTAACTTCCCGGACACCGACGCAGAATCCGGGATTCACCCGTCCCGGTAGGGTTGCGCGCGCATCGTGCGCGACCGCGGAACCGGGGGACCGGACCCGTGACCGCGCGCAGCCGCCGACCGGGGGGATCCAGACACGTGAGTACGACCGCAGCGACGGGCTTCTGCCGCGTCACTGTCGTGGCGCCCGACAGCCGGATCGACGTCGCGCTGCCCGAGGACCTCGCCGTCGCCGACATCTGCCCGGAGATCCTCCGCCTCACCGGCCGGACCCAGGCCGTCGCCACTCCCACCGGCCACCACCTCGTACGGAGCGACGGCACGGTCCTCGACGGTGCCCGCACCCTCGCCGCCCAGCAGGTGCTCGACGGCGAGATCCTGGCCCTGCGACCGTTCGCCGAATCGCTGCCGCCCGCCGTGTTCGACGACGTCTCGGACGCCGTCGCCTCCGCCGTCGCCCGCGACCGCCACCTGTGGAGCGACGACCTGCTGCGCGGCGCAGGCCCGGCGGGCGCCGCACTGCTGCTCGTCCTGATGGGCTTCGTCCTCTGGTTCGCCGACCCGGTCCGCCACGACATGCACGGCCTGCCCGGCATCATCGCGGGCGCCGCCGGCGTGCTGCTCACCGCCTTCGCCGGGGTGCGCGCCCGGGTCTACGGGGACCGGGTCACGGCCGTCGCCCTCGGCCTCGGCGCGCTGCCCCTCGTCCTGCTCGCCGGCTCCGGCATCATCGGCCCGGACACCGGCCAGGGACCGGGCAGGCTCCAGCTCCTGCTCGGCTGTGTCGCCGTGCTCCTCGCCTCCGTGGTCCTGGTCGCCGTCACCCCGGGGGGCGACGCGCCGTTCGTCGCGGCGGCCCTCCTCGCCACCGCGGGCACCCTGGCCTCCTTCGCCGTGATCCTCACCGAGTCCTCGCCCGCCGCGGCGGCCGCCGTCTGCTCCCCGGCCGCCATCGGGCTCGTCGCCTTCCTGCCCGGCCTCTCGGCCCGCTTCGCCCGGCTCCCCATCGGATACACCCCGCAGCGCACCGCCCGGGCCGGCTACGACGACCCCTTCGCCGATCCGGACGCCGGCCACCGCGACGCCCCCGTCGATGCCGCGCGCATCGCGGAGCGGGCGCGGCGCGGCCACGAACTCCTCCTCGGCCTCGTCGGCGGCTGCGCGGCCCTCGTCGCCCTGTCCGCAGCGGTGCTCGGCTTCTCCGGCGACACCTGGGCCCGGCTTCTCGCCCTGGCCACGGGCGCGGCCATGCTGCTGCGGGCCCGGCTCTTCCGCTACACCTCGCAGGTCGTCTGCGTGCTCGCGGCGGGCCTCGGCGCCCTCGCCCTGCTGATCCTCGGCCTCGCGCTGAATCCGCCCGCCGGCCCGGTGGCGGAGCTCGCCCGGTACGGGGACCGCGGCGACCTGGACCTCCGTACGGTGTGGCTCTGCGCGGCCGTCGTCGCCGGCGTGACCCTGCTGACCGCGGCCGGCCTGATCGTTCCCCGCAAGGGACTCTCCCCGTTCTGGGGCCGGATCCTGGACCTGGCGGAGAGCGCGCTCCTGCTCTCCCTCGTCCCGCTCTGCCTGGCGGTCCTCGACGTCTTCGCGCGCGCCAGGGCCCTCACGGGCTGAGGCTGTCGGGGCCGCTCCGGGCGGCTGGTAGTCTGGCTGTGGCCGTTTGTGTACGCGTTCCCGGTTGATTCTGGGGACTGCGCTCATCGGACCTTCGCTCCCGAGTCGTCCAAGCTCCCCTGAGATCCAGACCAGGGGCACTCGTGAGCGCATCGAACACCAAGAGGAGTACCGCGTGCCGCTCGACGCCGCTACGAAGAAGCAGATCATGACCGAGTTCGCGCAGAAGGAGGGCGACACCGGTTCCCCCGAGGTTCAGGTCGCCATGCTTTCGCGCCGGATCTCGGACCTGACGGAGCACCTCAAGACGCACAAGCACGACCACCACTCCCGTCGTGGTCTGCTGATCCTGGTCGGCCAGCGTCGCCGCCTCCTGCAGTACCTGGCCAAGAAGGACATCCAGCGCTTCCGTGCGCTCGTCGACCGCCTCGGCATCCGCCGTGGCGCGGCCGGCGGCGCCAAGTAAGGACGCTGTGAAAGGGAGCGGTTCCCACTTCTAGGGGGCCGCTCCCTTTGCCGTACGTGCGGTACCGGGGGCAACCTCAGTAACCTGGACGTACAACAACAGACGAGGAGAGGCGCGCCACGGCCGCCGCCGGTCCTCGGTAGTGGCCCCCGGGACAACGCCCGTGGGCTTCGATCGAAGACCGGCCCCGCACACACGGTGCGCTTCTCCGCACCGTCCTGCGCCACACGGGCGCAAGGACGAAAGACGACGAGTATGGAGAAATCACTAGTGGAGAACGAGACCCACTACGCCGAGGCCGTTATCGACAACGGAACCTTCGGCACCCGCACCATCCGCTTCGAGACGGGCCGCCTGGCCAAGCAGGCCGCAGGCTCCGCCGTCGCGTACCTGGACGACGACACCATGGTGCTGTCGGCCACCACCGCTTCCAAGCGGCCCAAGGACCAGCTCGACTTCTTCCCCCTCACGGTGGACGTCGAGGAGCGGCAGTACGCCGCCGGCAAGATCCCCGGCTCCTTCTTCCGCCGGGAGGGCCGCCCCTCCGAGGACGCGATCCTCACCTGCCGCCTGATCGACCGCCCGCTGCGCCCCTCCTTCAAGAAGGGCCTGCGCAACGAGATCCAGATCGTCGAGACGATCATGGCGCTCAACCCCGACCACCTGTACGACGTGGTCGCGATCAACGCCGCGTCCGCTTCCACGATCCTGGCGGGCCTGCCCTTCTCCGGCCCCATCGGCGCCACCCGCGTCGCCCTGATCAAGGGCCAGTGGGTCGCCTTCCCGACGCACACCGAGCTCGAGGACGCCGTCTTCGACATGGTGGTCGCCGGTCGCGTCCTGGAGGACGGCGACGTCGCGATCATGATGGTCGAGGCCGAGGCCACCGAGAAGACCATCCAGCTGGTCAAGGACGGCGCCGAGGCCCCGACCGAAGAGGTCGTCGCCGCCGGTCTGGAAGCCGCGAAGCCCTTCATCAAGGCGCTCTGCAAGGCCCAGTCCGACCTCGCCGCCAAGGCCGCCAAGCCCACCGGTGAGTTCCCGGTCTTCCTCGACTACCAGGACGACGTCCTGGAGGCCCTCACCAAGGCCGTCAGCACCGAGCTCGCCAAGGCGCTCACCATCGCCGGCAAGCAGGAGCGCGAGGCGGAGCTCGACCGCATCAAGGAGATCGCGGGCGAGAAGCTCCTCCCGGCCTTCGAGGGCCGCGAGAAGGAGATCTCCGGTGCCTACCGCGCGCTGACCAAGAAGCTGGTCCGCGAGCGCGTCATCAAGGACAAGGTCCGCATCGACGGCCGTGGCGTCACGGACATCCGTACGCTCGCCGCCGAGGTCGAGGCCATCCCGCGCGTGCACGGCTCGGCGCTGTTCGAGCGTGGCGAGACCCAGATCCTGGGCGTCACCACCCTCAACATGCTCCGGATGGAGCAGCAGCTGGACACCCTCTCCCCGGTGACCCGCAAGCGCTACATGCACAACTACAACTTCCCGCCGTACTCCGTCGGTGAGACCGGCCGCGTGGGCTCGCCCAAGCGCCGCGAGATCGGCCACGGTGCGCTCGCCGAGCGCGCCATCGTGCCGGTGCTGCCGTCGCGCGAGGAGTTCCCCTACGCGATCCGCCAGGTCTCCGAGGCGCTGGGCTCCAACGGCTCGACGTCCATGGGATCGGTCTGCGCCTCCACCATGTCGCTGCTGAACGCCGGTGTGCCCCTCAAGGCCGCCGTCGCCGGTATCGCCATGGGTCTGATCTCGCAGGAGATCGACGGCAAGACCCACTACGTCGCCCTCACCGACATCCTCGGTGCCGAGGACGCGTTCGGTGACATGGACTTCAAGGTCGCCGGTACGAAGCAGTTCGTGACCGCGCTCCAGCTCGACACCAAGCTCGACGGCATCCCCGCCTCGGTCCTGGCCGCCGCGCTGAAGCAGGCCCGTGACGCCCGCCTCCACATCCTCGACGTGATGAACGAGGCCATCGACGTCCCGGACGAGATGTCCCCGAACGCCCCGCGGATCATCACCGTCAAGATCCCGGTGGACAAGATCGGTGAGGTCATCGGCCCCAAGGGCAAGATGATCAACCAGATCCAGGAGGACACCGGCGCCGACATCACGATCGAGGACGACGGCACCATCTACATCGGTGCCCAGCAGGGCTCGCAGGCCGAGGCCGCGCGCGCCACGATCAACGCGATCGCCAACCCGACCATGCCGGAGGTCGGCGAGCGCTACCTGGGTACGGTCGTCAAGACCACCACCTTCGGTGCGTTCGTCTCCCTGATGCCCGGCAAGGACGGCCTGCTGCACATCTCGCAGATCCGCAAGCTCGCCGGTGGCAAGCGCGTGGAGAACGTCGAGGACGTGCTCGGCGTCGGTGCCAAGGTCCAGGTCGAGATCGCGGAGATCGACTCCCGCGGCAAGCTCTCCCTCATCCCCGTCATCGAGGGCGAAGAGGACGAGACGAAGGACGACACCGACAAGTGACGTCCCGTAGTTCCGTGACGACGGCCCGCCCCTCTTCGGAGGGGCGGGCCGTCGCCCGTACCCAAACACTCCTCAAGGGCACCAACGGCATCGGCACGGTCCGCCGCACGGTCCTCCCCGGCGGCCTGCGCATCGTCACCGAGACACTGCCCTCCGTACGCTCCGCCACCTTCGGCATCTGGGCCAACGTCGGATCACGCGACGAGACCCCGACGCTGAACGGCGCGACGCACTACCTCGAACACCTCCTCTTCAAGGGCACCGCCAAGCGCAGCGCCCTCGACATCTCCTCCGCGATCGACGCGGTCGGCGGCGAGATGAACGCCTTCACGGCGAAGGAGTACACCTGCTACTACGCGCGGGTCCTGGACACCGACCTGCCGCTGGCCATCGACGTCGTCTGCGACATGCTGACCGGCTCCCTGATCGCCTCCGAGGACGTCGACGCCGAGCGCGGCGTCATCCTCGAAGAGATCGCGATGACGGAGGACGACCCGGGCGACTGCGTGCACGACCTGTTCGCGCACACCATGCTCGGCGACACCCCGCTCGGCCGCCCGGTCCTCGGCACCGTGGACACGATCAACGCCCTGAACCGCGGCCAGATCGCCCGCTTCTACAAGAAGCACTACGACCCCACGCACCTGGTCGTCGCCGCAGCAGGCAACGTCGACCACGCCACGGTCGTACGCCAGGTCCGCAAGGCCTTCGAGCGCGCCGGTGCGCTGTCCCGCACCGACGCCGTCCCGACGGCCCCCCGCGAGGGCTCCCGCACGCTGCGCACCGCGGGCCGGGTCGAACTGCAGAACCGGAAGACCGAGCAGGCCCACGTGGTCCTCGGCATGCCGGGACTGGCCCGCACCGACGAGCGCCGCTGGGCGCTCGGCGTACTCAACACCGCACTCGGCGGCGGCATGAGCTCCCGCCTCTTCCAGGAGGTACGGGAGAAGCGCGGCCTCGCCTACAGCGTCTACTCGTACACCTCGGGCTTCGCCGACTGCGGACTGTTCGGCGTGTACGCGGGCTGCCGGCCCAGCCAGGTGCACGACGTCCTCAAGATCTGCCGCGACGAGCTCGACCGCGTCGCGTCGGACGGGCTCGACGACGAGGAGATCAGCCGTGCCATCGGCCAGCTCTCCGGCTCCACGGTCCTCGGCCTGGAGGACACCGGCGCCCTGATGAACCGGATCGGCAAGAGCGAACTGTGCTGGGGCGAGCAGATGTCGGTCGACGACATGCTGGCCCGCATCGCGCAGGTCACCCCGGACGACGTCCGCGCGGTGGCGGGCGAGGTCCTCGGACACCGCCCCTCGCTCTCCGTCATCGGCCCGCTCAAGGACAAGCAGGCCGACCGCCTCGACGAAGCGGTCTCCTAAATCCCTTTGTAAGGAAGCAGAGCAATGAGCAAGCTGCGCGTGGCCGTTCTCGGTGCCCGGGGCCGTATCGGCTCGGAAGCGGTACGAGCGGTCGAGGCCGCCGACGACATGGAACTGGTGGCCGCGCTCGGCCGCGACGACAGGCTGGAGTCCCTGACGGACTCCGGCGCCCAGGTCGCCGTCGAGCTCACCACCCCCACGTCGGTGATGGACAACCTCGACTTCTGCGTCCGGCACGGCATCCACGCCGTGGTCGGCACCACCGGCTGGACCGACGAACGGCTCGCGCAGCTGAACACCTGGCTCTCCGGTTCCCCGGGGACCGGTGTGCTCATCGCGCCGAACTTCTCCATCGGCGCGGTCCTCACCATGAAGTTCGCGCAGCAGGCCGCCCGCTACTTCGAGTCCGTCGAGGTCATCGAGCTGCACCATCCCAACAAGGCCGACGCCCCCTCCGGCACCGCCGCGCGCACCGCCCAGCTGATCGCCGAGGCCCGCCGGGAGGCGGGCTGCGCGCCCCAGCCGGACGCCACCGCGACGGCACTGGACGGAGCACGCGGCGCGGACGTCGACGGGATCCCGGTCCACTCGGTCCGGCTCCGCGGTCTCCTGGCCCACCAGGAGGTGCTGCTCGGGGGCGAGGGCGAGACCCTCACCATCCGGCACGACTCCCTGCACCACAGCAGCTTCATGCCGGGCATCCTGCTCGGAGCACGCCGCGTGGCGACCACTCCGGGCCTGACGTTCGGCCTGGAAAACTTCCTCGACCTGAACTGACTGAGTCCACCGCCATGCGCGCAAAGATCACTTACGCCGTCACCGCTGCCGTCCTGGTCTTCTACTTCCTCCTGGTCGGCAGCCGAGGTGTCCTGCTCATCAGGCACGGCACGCTGCTGACGGTGACCTTCGGGGTCGCCGTGCTGATCCTTCCGGTCATCGGCATCTGGTTCCTCTGGAAGAACACCCAGTTCGTCCGGAGGGCCAACGCCCTCGCCGCCGAACTCGATGCCGAGGGCGGCCTGCCCGTCGACGACCTGGCCCGTACTCCGAGCGGCAGGATCGACCGGGACGCCGCCGACGCGGTGTTCACCCGCCGCAAGGAGGAGACGGAGGACGCGCCGGACGACTGGCGCTGCTGGTTCCGCCTCGCTGTGGCCTACCAGGACGCCCGGGACACCCCCAGGGCCAGGAAGGCCATGCAGCGGGCCATCGCGCTGCACAGAGGCCGCACACCGGCCTCAGCGGCCCCGTCCGGCAACTAGGGCGCGGTTCTCCCGCACACGACGAGACCGTCCGGCGTTCATCGCGAACGCCGGACGGTCTCGTTTTTCCGGCCGGGGGCAGGCGGGCCCTCAGCGCTGCCGGTACTCGTCCCCCCACGCCTCGATCGTGTCGGCGGCACGGTCGAACGCCTCACCGCGCGCCAGGAAGTCCGCGTTGGAGTCCGTGAGCAGCGGCGGCATCGCGTCCCCACCCTTGCGCACGACGATCAGCGCCTGGCCCTGCACCGTGCGCGGGAACCCGAGCCACTTCACCGGCTGCTGCACCGTACGCACCGCGGCGGCGCGGTTCCACGGCACCGTCGTCGTCCGGAAGAAACCCACCCGGCGCACACCGTGCCGGCTCACCCACGCGCCGATCCGCAGCATCCGCAGGGCGCAGATGATCACCGCGAGGGCCAGGGCGAGACACGCTCCGGCCCCGGGCATCGCCCCGGCGAACGCCGTGATCATCCCGGCGAACAGGACGAACGAGGCGAGCAGCAGCAGCCCGGCCGCGGCCGCGACACGCCAGGGCCCGGGGCGGTAGGGGCGCCGCCAGCTGTCGTGGTCGTCGAACGGCAGCGCGACATCCTCAGCGCTCGCGTCAAATGCGCGGTCGGCCGTCAGGAAGGGCAGGGGCACGACTGATCCTCACTCACAAGCACGCTCGATTGCTGTGCCCGGTGAGGCTACCGAGGAGGCTACCGGCCGGACCACCCCAGGGGGCCCGTACGAGTCAGCGCCCGTGTGCGGCCTCGGTCTGCTGACTGTGCTGCGGCGACTGCTCGGGAGCCAGGGCGGGCAGTCCGAGGAGCAGTGATCCGGCGAGCCCGGCGACCACGACGAGGCCGATCAGGATGCTGCCCGCCCTCTCGGAGAGGGAGGCGCGCTCCCGCGGGGGCGGTGTGACGTTACTGCGGAACCGGTCGGCCTCGGCTACGAACGAGAACGGGACGGGTTCACGCCGGCGGAACATGAGGTAGCTCTCCTTGAAGTCTGATTCGGGTGGTGCTAATGAGTCAGACGCACGGCGAGCCCGATCGGTGCCCCGAATCGCCGGATTGGCCGAAGAAATCCCCGGACGGGCGGTGCGGACCGCGTTGTCAGTGGTGGCCCGTAGAGTGGGCGCCGCCCGAGCGACGCCATTGGAAGGACCCCGCCGGTGACCGAGACCCCCGAGCCCGCAAAGCCCAGCTTCCGCAGCGATGTCACCGTTGACCTGGTGAAACACGCCGCCGGTGACTCCGATGTGCTGTTCGCCGCCCGTGTTTCGACGGCCGGAGAGCAGTCCCTCGAAGAGGTCACCAAGGATCCTGAGCGCTCCAAGGGGCTCATCAACTACCTGATGCGGGACCGGCACGGCAGCCCGTTCGAGCACAACTCGATGACCTTCTTCATCAGTGCCCCGATCTTCGTGTTCCGCGAGTTCATGCGGCACCGCGTGGGCTGGTCGTACAACGAGGAATCGGGCCGCTACAGGGAGCTGGAACCGGTCTTCTACGTCCCGGGCGAGTCCCGCAAGCTCGTCCAGCAGGGCCGTCCCGGAAAGTACGAGTTCGTCGAAGGCACCGAGGCCCAGGCCGAGCTCACCGGCCGGGTCATGGAGGACTCGTACCGCCAGGCGTACGAGGCCTACCAGGAGATGCTCGCGGCGGGAGTGGCCCGCGAGGTCGCCCGTGCGGTCCTCCCGGTCGGCCTGTTCTCCTCGATGTACGCGACGTGCAACGCCCGCTCGCTGATGCACTTCCTCGGCCTGCGTACGCAGCACGAGCTTGCGAAGGTTCCTTCGTTCCCGCAGCGGGAGATCGAGATGGTCGGCGAACAGATGGAGGCGCACTGGGCGGAGCTCATGCCGCTCACCCATGCAGCCTTCAACAAAAATGGACGCGTTGCCCCGTAAGCGGTGTCCGTATTGCGGCGTTTCGTGAAGTTCATCTAGGCTGATCAAACGGACCCGGCACTGCTTGAACCCCCGAGCAGGCAGTGCCGGGCTCCTCTTGCTTGTCCCCCCGAGGGGACATTGAGCGCCGAGCAACGAGTAGCGTGTTACCCATGGCTCCGATCTCCACTCCGCAGACCCCCTTCGGGCGGGTCCTCACCGCTATGGTCACGCCCTTCACGGCGGACGGCGCACTCGACCTCGACGGCGCCCAGCGGCTCGCCACCCATCTGGTGGACGCAGGCAACGACGGCCTGATCATCAACGGCACCACCGGCGAGTCCCCGACCACCAGCGACGCGGAGAAAGACCAGCTCGTACGGGCTGTGCTGGAGGCGGTCGGAGACCGGGCGCACGTGGTCGCCGGCATCGGGACCAACGACACCCGCCACAGCGTCGAACTCGCCCGCACTGCGGAGCGCACCGGCGCCCACGGCCTCCTCGCGGTCACGCCGTACTACAACAAGCCGCCGCAGGAGGGCCTCCTCCGGCACTTCAGCGCGATCGCGGACGCCACCGGCCTGCCGGTGATGCTCTACGACATTCCCGGCCGCAGCGGTGTCCCGATCGACACGGAGACCCTGGTCCGGCTGTCCGAGCACCCGCGCATCGTGGCGAACAAGGACGCCAAGGGCGACCTCGGCCGCGCGAGCTGGGCCATCGCACAGTCCGGCCTGGCCTGGTACTCGGGTGACGACATGCTGAACCTGCCGCTCCTGTCGGTCGGTGCGGTCGGTCTCGTCTCCGTCGTGGGCCATGTCGTCACCCCGGACCTGCGGGCCCTCATCGAGGCCTACCTCGGCGGAGACGTACAGAAGGCCACGGAGATCCACCAGAAGCTGCTTCCGGTGTTCACGGGCATGTTCCGCACCCAGGGCGTGATCACCACCAAGGCGGCGCTGACCCTTCAGGGCCTCCCGGCGGGCCCGCTGCGCCTGCCCCTGGTGGAACTCACCGCACAGGAAACGGCACAGCTCAAGATCGATCTCGCCGCCGGTGGGGTACAGCTGTAACCACAGACTTCACAACTGAATACGCGAAGAACGTTCGCAACAGAGCAACACCAAAGACAACAGCAAGTGCACGAATGACATGCGCGCCACGTGCCCAAGCGGTACGTGGCGCGTGTGGTAAGGAGAGTCTTTTGAGTCATCCGCATCCTGAACTCGGCACCCCGCCGAAGCTCCCGAAGGGCGGCCTGCGGGTCACGCCCCTCGGCGGCCTCGGCGAAATCGGCCGCAACATGACGGTCTTCGAGTACGGCGGCCGCCTGCTCATCGTCGACTGCGGCGTCCTCTTCCCCGAAGAGGAGCAGCCGGGAATCGACCTGATCCTTCCGGACTTCACCACCATCCGGGACCGTCTCGACGACATCGAGGGCATCGTCCTCACGCACGGACACGAGGACCACATCGGTGGTGTCCCGTATCTGCTGCGATTGAAGCCGGACATCCCGCTCATCGGCTCCAAGCTGACCCTCGCGCTCATCGAGGCCAAGCTCCAGGAGCACCGCATCCGCCCGTACACCCTTGAGGTCAAGGAGGGGCAGCGCGAGCGCATCGGAGTCTTCGACTGCGAGTTCATCGCGGTCAACCACTCCATCCCGGACGCTCTCGCGGTCGCCATCCGCACACCTGCGGGCATGGCGGTCGCCACCGGCGACTTCAAGATGGACCAGCTGCCGCTGGACGGCCGGCTCACCGACCTGCACGCCTTCGCCCGGCTGAGCGAGGAAGGCATCGACCTTCTGCTCTCCGACTCGACGAACGCGGAGGTGCCCGGCTTCGTACCGCCCGAGCGGGACATCCAGAACGTGCTGCGCACGGTCTTCGCCAATGCGCAGAAGCGCATCATCGTGGCGAGCTTCGCCAGTCACGTGCACCGCATCCAGCAGATCCTCGACACGGCGCACGAGTACGGCCGCAGGGTCGCCTTCGTCGGACGTTCGATGGTCCGGAACATGGGTATCGCCCGTGACCTGGGCTATCTGAAGGTTCCCGCGGGCCTGGTCGTCGACGTCAAGACGCTCGACGACCTGCCGGACGACGAGGTGGTGCTCGTCTGCACGGGTTCGCAGGGCGAGCCGATGGCGGCCCTGTCCCGGATGGCCAACCGTGACCACCAGATCCGCATCGTGCAGGGTGACACCGTCATCCTGGCCTCGTCGCTGATCCCGGGTAACGAGAACGCGGTCTACCGCGTGATCAACGGTCTGACCCGCTGGGGCGCCAACGTCGTCCACAAGGGCAACGCCAAGGTGCACGTCTCCGGTCACGCCTCGGCCGGCGAGCTGTTGTACTTCTACAACATCTGCAAGCCGAAGAACCTGATGCCGGTCCACGGCGAATGGCGCCACCTCAGGGCCAATGCCGAGCTCGGCGCCCTCACCGGCGTTCCGAAGGACCACATCGTGATCGCCGAGGACGGCGTGGTCGTCGACCTGATCGACGGCAAGGCCAAGATCGTCGGCAAGGTCCAGGCCGGCTATGTGTACGTCGACGGCCTCTCGGTCGGCGATGTCACCGAGACCTCGCTCAAGGACCGCCGCATCCTCGGCGACGAGGGCATCATCTCGGTCTTCATCGTGGTGGACAGCTCCTCCGGCAAGATCGTGGGCGGCCCCCACTTCCAGGCCCGGGGCTCCGGCATCGACGACTCGGCGTTCAGCGCGGTCGTACCGAAGGTCGAAGAGGCCCTCAACAAGTCGGCGCAGGACGGCGTCATGGAGCCGCACCAGCTCCAGCAGCTCGTCCGTCGCACGGTGGGCAAGTGGGTCTCCGACACCTACCGCCGGCGCCCGATGATCCTTCCCGTCGTCGTCGAGGTCTGACCCTCGACAGGCGCGAACTCCGGAGCGGGGCCCCCGATTTGCATCGGGGCGCCCCGCTCCAGTACGTTTACGTCTCCACCCCGCCGGGAACCACCGCGCACACGTGTGCGCCGTGATCCCGAGGGTGGAAATTCCGACTCAGAACTTCTGATAACGTCGGATCCGCCGAAAGGCAAGGCCACTTCAACGGCCATCAGAATTCAAATTCGGACCGGAAACGGTACGCACGGGTTCTGGTAAGGTTGAAACCGCTGGAAAGGGAAAGCGCGAAAGCGAAGAACTGGAAAGTGAAATGCGAAACCCGCTTCGACCGGGAATCGGACACGAAAGAGTCTGATAGAGTCGGAAACGCAAGACCGAAGGGAAGCGCCCGGAGGAAAGCCCCAGAAAATGTTCTGAGGGTGAGTACGAAGGAAGCGTCCGTTCCTTGAGAACTCAACAGCGTGCCAAAAGTCAACGCCAGATATGTTGATACCCCGACCTGCTTCGGCAGGTTCGAGGTTCCTTTGAAAGTCCTAACAAGTCTTCGGGCTTGGTAGGCAATGCACACAGCGAGGACATAGCGAACGGCCGGTCATATTCCGACTTGGTCGTTCCGCTCTCGTGGTGTCTACCCGATTACGGGAAAACATTCACGGAGAGTTTGATCCTGGCTCAGGACGAACGCTGGCGGCGTGCTTAACACATGCAAGTCGAACGATGAAGCCTTTCGGGGTGGATTAGTGGCGAACGGGTGAGTAACACGTGGGCAATCTGCCCTTCACTCTGGGACAAGCCCTGGAAACGGGGTCTAATACCGGATAACACTTTCCCTCTCATGGGGGAAGGTTAAAAGCTCCGGCGGTGAAGGATGAGCCCGCGGCCTATCAGCTAGTTGGTGGGGTAATGGCCTACCAAGGCGACGACGGGTAGCCGGCCTGAGAGGGCGACCGGCCACACTGGGACTGAGACACGGCCCAGACTCCTACGGGAGGCAGCAGTGGGGAATATTGCACAATGGGCGAAAGCCTGATGCAGCGACGCCGCGTGAGGGATGACGGCCTTCGGGTTGTAAACCTCTTTCAGCAGGGAAGAAGCGAAAGTGACGGTACCTGCAGAAGAAGCGCCGGCTAACTACGTGCCAGCAGCCGCGGTAATACGTAGGGCGCAAGCGTTGTCCGGAATTATTGGGCGTAAAGAGCTCGTAGGCGGCTTGTTGCGTCGGTTGTGAAAGCCCGGGGCTTAACCCCGGGTCTGCAGTCGATACGGGCAGGCTAGAGTGTGGTAGGGGAGATCGGAATTCCTGGTGTAGCGGTGAAATGCGCAGATATCAGGAGGAACACCGGTGGCGAAGGCGGATCTCTGGGCCATTACTGACGCTGAGGAGCGAAAGCGTGGGGAGCGAACAGGATTAGATACCCTGGTAGTCCACGCCGTAAACGTTGGGAACTAGGTGTTGGCGACATTCCACGTCGTCGGTGCCGCAGCTAACGCATTAAGTTCCCCGCCTGGGGAGTACGGCCGCAAGGCTAAAACTCAAAGGAATTGACGGGGGCCCGCACAAGCAGCGGAGCATGTGGCTTAATTCGACGCAACGCGAAGAACCTTACCAAGGCTTGACATCGCCCGGAAAGCCGTAGAGATACGGCCCCCCTTGTGGTCGGGTGACAGGTGGTGCATGGCTGTCGTCAGCTCGTGTCGTGAGATGTTGGGTTAAGTCCCGCAACGAGCGCAACCCTTGTTCTGTGTTGCCAGCATGCCCTTCGGGGTGATGGGGACTCACAGGAGACTGCCGGGGTCAACTCGGAGGAAGGTGGGGACGACGTCAAGTCATCATGCCCCTTATGTCTTGGGCTGCACACGTGCTACAATGGCCGGTACAATGAGCTGCGATGCCGCGAGGCGGAGCGAATCTCAAAAAGCCGGTCTCAGTTCGGATTGGGGTCTGCAACTCGACCCCATGAAGTCGGAGTTGCTAGTAATCGCAGATCAGCATTGCTGCGGTGAATACGTTCCCGGGCCTTGTACACACCGCCCGTCACGTCACGAAAGTCGGTAACACCCGAAGCCGGTGGCCCAACCCCTTGTGGGAGGGAGCTGTCGAAGGTGGGACTGGCGATTGGGACGAAGTCGTAACAAGGTAGCCGTACCGGAAGGTGCGGCTGGATCACCTCCTTTCTAAGGAGCATCTAGATTCCGCAAGGAATCCAGAGCCACTACGCCGGCAAATGTTCGGCGGTGGTTAGCTCATGGGTGGAACGTTGACTATTCGGCACGACAGGTTGTTTTCACTAGTACTGCTTCGGCGTGGAACGTGAGGGTGATCGGTCGGGTCGGGCACGCTGTTGGGTATCTGAAGGTACGGCCGTCATGGTCGTCCTTCGGTTGCCGGCCCCAGTGAACTCGCCTGTAAGGGTGGGGTGATGGGTGGCTGGTCGTTGTTTGAGAACTGCACAGTGGACGCGAGCATCTGTGGCCAAGTTTTTAAGGGCGCACGGTGGATGCCTTGGCACCAGGAACCGATGAAGGACGTGGGAGGCCACGATAGTCCCCGGGGAGCTGTCAACCAAGCTTTGATCCGGGGGTTTCCGAATGGGGAAACCCGGCAGTCGTCATGGGCTGTCACCCGCTGCTGAACACATAGGCAGTGTGGAGGGAACGAGGGGAAGTGAAACATCTCAGTACCCTCAGGAAGAGAAAACAACCGTGATTCCGGGAGTAGTGGCGAGCGAAACTGGATCAGGCCAAACCGTATGCGTGTGATACCCGGCAGGGGTTGCGCATGCGGGGTTGTGGGATCTCTTTTTCATGGTCTGCCGGCCGTGAGACGAGTCAGAAACCGTTGATGTAGGCGAAGGACATGCGAAAGGTCCGGCGTAGAGGGTAAGACCCCCGTAGCTGAAACATTAACGGCTCGTTTAAGAGACACCCAAGTAGCACGGGGCCCGAGAAATCCCGTGTGAATCTGGCGGGACCACCCGTTAAGCCTAAATATTCCCTGGTGACCGATAGCGGATAGTACCGTGAGGGAATGGTGAAAAGTACCGCGGGAGCGGAGTGAAATAGTACCTGAAACCGTGTGCCTACAAGCCGTGGGAGCGTCGCTGTATGTGCTTGCACATGCAGTCGTGACTGCGTGCCTTTTGAAGAATGAGCCTGCGAGTTTGCGGTGTGTTGCGAGGTTAACCCGTGTGGGGAAGCCGTAGCGAAAGCGAGTCCGAATAGGGCGATTTAGTAGCGCGCTCAAGACCCGAAGCGGAGTGATCTAGCCATGGGCAGGTTGAAGCGGAGGTAAGACTTCGTGGAGGACCGAACCCACCAGGGTTGAAAACCTGGGGGATGACCTGTGGTTAGGGGTGAAAGGCCAATCAAACTCCGTGATAGCTGGTTCTCCCCGAAATGCATTTAGGTGCAGCGTCGTGTGTTTCTTGCCGGAGGTAGAGCACTGGATAGGCGATGGGCCCTACCGGGTTACTGACCTTAGCCAAACTCCGAATGCCGGTAAGTGAGAGCACGGCAGTGAGACTGTGGGGGATAAGCTCCATGGTCGAGAGGGAAACAGCCCAGAGCATCGACTAAGGCCCCTAAGCGTACGCTAAGTGGGAAAGGATGTGGAGTCGCAGAGACAACCAGGAGGTTGGCTTAGAAGCAGCCACCCTTGAAAGAGTGCGTAATAGCTCACTGGTCAAGTGATTCCGCGCCGACAATGTAGCGGGGCTCAAGCGTACCGCCGAAGTCGTGTCATTCCAGCATGTACCCCCAACGGGGGCTGGGATGGGTAGGGGAGCGTCGTGTGCCGGGTGAAGCAGCCGCGGAAGCGAGTTGTGGACGGTTCACGAGTGAGAATGCAGGCATGAGTAGCGATACACACGTGAGAAACGTGTGCGCCGATTGACTAAGGGTTCCTGGGTCAAGCTGATCTGCCCAGGGTAAGTCGGGACCTAAGGCGAGGCCGACAGGCGTAGTCGATGGACAACCGGTTGATATTCCGGTACCCGCTTTGAAACGCCCAATACTGAATCAGGCGATGCTAAGTCCGTGAAGCCGGCCCGATCTCTTCGGAGTTGAGGGTAGTGGTGGAGCCGACGAACCAGACTTGTACTAGGTAAGCGATGGGGTGACGCAGGAAGGTAGTCCAGCCCGGGCGGTGGTAGTCCCGGGGTAAGGGTGTAGGCCGTGTGGTAGGTAAATCCGTCACACATTAAGGCTGAGACCTGATGCCGAGCCGATTGTGGTGAAGTGGATGATCCTATGCTGTCGAGAAAAGCCTCTAGCGAGTTTCATGGCGGCCCGTACCCTAAACCGACTCAGGTGGTCAGGTAGAGAATACCGAGGCGTTCGGGTGAACTATGGTTAAGGAACTCGGCAAAATGCCCCCGTAACTTCGGGAGAAGGGGGGCCATCACTGGTGATCCGATTTACTCGGTGAGCTGGGGGTGGCCGCAGAGACCAGCGAGAAGCGACTGTTTACTAAAAACACAGGTCCGTGCGAAGCCGTAAGGCGATGTATACGGACTGACGCCTGCCCGGTGCTGGAACGTTAAGGGGACCGGTTAGCTGACTTTCGGGTCGGCGAAGCTGAGAACTTAAGCGCCAGTAAACGGCGGTGGTAACTATAACCATCCTAAGGTAGCGAAATTCCTTGTCGGGTAAGTTCCGACCTGCACGAATGGCGTAACGACTTCTCGACTGTCTCAACCATAGGCCCGGTGAAATTGCACTACGAGTAAAGATGCTCGTTTCGCGCAGCAGGACGGAAAGACCCCGGGACCTTTACTATAGTTTGATATTGGTGTTCGGTTCGGCTTGTGTAGGATAGGTGGGAGACTTTGAAGCGGCCACGCCAGTGGTTGTGGAGTCGTCGTTGAAATACCACTCTGGTCGTGCTGGATGTCTAACCTGGGTCCGTGATCCGGATCAGGGACAGTGTCTGATGGGTAGTTTAACTGGGGCGGTTGCCTCCTAAAGAGTAACGGAGGCGCCCAAAGGTTCCCTCAGCCTGGTTGGCAATCAGGTGTTGAGTGTAAGTGCACAAGGGAGCTTGACTGTGAGACCGACGGGTCGAGCAGGGACGAAAGTCGGGACTAGTGATCCGGCAGTGGCTTGTGGAAGCGCTGTCGCTCAACGGATAAAAGGTACCCCGGGGATAACAGGCTGATCTTCCCCAAGAGTCCATATCGACGGGATGGTTTGGCACCTCGATGTCGGCTCGTCGCATCCTGGGGCTGGAGTCGGTCCCAAGGGTTGGGCTGTTCGCCCATTAAAGCGGTACGCGAGCTGGGTTTAGAACGTCGTGAGACAGTTCGGTCCCTATCCGCTGTGCGCGTAGGAATATTGAGAAGGGCTGTCCCTAGTACGAGAGGACCGGGACGGACGAACCTCTGGTGTGCCAGTTGTCCTGCCAAGGGCATGGCTGGTTGGCTACGTTCGGAAAGGATAACCGCTGAAAGCATCTAAGCGGGAAGCCTGCTTCGAGATGAGTATTCCCACCCTCTTGAAGGGTTAAGGCTCCCAGTAGACGACTGGGTTGATAGGCCAGATGTGGAAGCCCGGTAACGGGTGGAGCTGACTGGTACTAATAGGCCGAGGGCTTGTCCTCAGTTGCTCGCGTCCACTGTGTTAGTTCTGAAATAACGAACGGCCGTGTTTATTTCCGGTGTTGGTTAATTTCATAGTGTTTCGGTGGTCATTGCGTTAGGGAAACGCCCGGTTACATTCCGAACCCGGAAGCTAAGCCTTTCAGCGCCGATGGTACTGCAGGGGGGACCCTGTGGGAGAGTAGGACGCCGCCGAACTCCTTTTGAATAGTTAAGCCCCGTGCCCTTGTGGCACGGGGCTTTTCTGCGTTCCGGACCCGTTCGCCGGCGCACCGTCAGGGGGGAACGCGTCGCTCGTGCCGAGGGGCGGCGGCTTCGGAACGCCCCTGGTGGGCGGGTCCGTGACGGTGCGACAGGCGGTTTTGCACACCCCCTGGTTCAGGGTATGCTTTAGCTCGTTGCCGCAGGGCAGCAAGGCCCCAATAGCTCAGTCGGTAGAGCGTCTCCATGGTAAGGAGAAGGTCTGCGGTTCGATTCCGCATTGGGGCTCGTACAGACGAAAGGCCCCCGCCATACGGCGGGGGCCTTTCGCGTGTCCGGAGTCGTTCTGAGCGGGGCCCGGTCGGCAGGGGCTACGGAGCGGCCTGCGGCTCGGGGACACGCATCGCGAGAATGGCCATGTCGTCCGAGGCCGGCTCGGCGGCAAATCGCTCCACGGCCCGAAGGATGCGCGCGGCCACCGCCCCGGCGGTCAGGCCCGTGCAGTTGGCCAGCACGTCCGCGAGGCCGTCGTCGCCGAGCATGCGGGCGCCTTCCCGGCGTTCGGTGACACCGTCGGTCACACACAGCAGGACGTCGCCCGGGTCGAGCGTCACCGTCTGCTCGTACAGCTCCAGGTCCTCGATGACACCCAGCAGCGGCTGCGGATCCGCCGCCGCCTCGACCGAGCCGTCCTGGCGCAGGCGCAGCGGCAACGGGTGGCCGGCACAGACCACCTTCAGAAGGGCGCTGCCGTCCTCCTGTGGCCACAACTCTCCGTACAGCAGGGTCAGGAAGCGACTGCGGGCTCCCTCGTCGAGGATGGCGGCGTTGAGCCGCTCCAGGACGGCGGGGCCGCCGAAGCCCTCGCGGGCGAGCAGGCGCAGGGCGTGCCGGGCCAGGCCTGTCACGGCCGCGGCCTCCGGGCCCGTACCGCAGACGTCGCCGATGGCGAAGCCGTAGGCACCGTCACGGATCGGGAAGACGTCGTAGAAGTCGCCGCCCACCTCGTTGCCCTCACCGGCTGCCCGGTAGATGACCTCGATCTCGACGTTGGGGACGTCGGGAAGGCCCGGGGGCAGCAGGCTGCGCTGCAGGGACTGGCTGATCGCCATGCGCTCCGAGTAGAGGCGGGCGTTGTCCAGGGCGAGGGCCGCGCGGCGGGAGAGGTCCTCGGCCAGTTCCAGGATCTCCTGTCGGAAGTGGTCGTCGGACGGCTTGCCGAGCGTCAGCATGCCGATGACCCGGTTGCGGGCGACAAGGGGAAGGACCACGGTCTCGCCGCCGACCGCGGCCGCGGTGGCGAGCGTCGTACGGATGCCCGCGCCGAGCGCGCCGGGGTCACCGAGGCCGATGCTGCGCATCGAGGTGCGCAGGGCCGCCTCATGGGCGGCCTCGGACGGTGCGGACCAGACACGGGCACCCGGCGTCGGCACCGGGTCGGGCGGGGAGATCTTGGAGAGCAGGGCCTTGAGGCCGTCGATGAGCTCCTCGTCCTCGTGCAGGACGTACGAGAGGTACGGGTCCGAGGACTGGTCGGCGATCGTGTAGACGGCGCACCACGTGGCCAGGGTGGGGACGGTCATCTGCGCCATCAGCGCCAGTGTCTGGTCCCGGTCGAGCGTGCCGGCCAGCAGGTCGGACGCCTCGACGAGGAAGGAGAGCGAGCCGCGGCGCAGCCGTTCCAGCTCTCCCAGGCGGGCGGACTCGACGGCCAGGGCGATGCGGTCGGCGGCGAACTGGAGGCGCAGGGCCTCCTCGTTGGAGTACCGGCCGGCGGCTTCGGCCGCGACGCCGAGGGAGCCGGTGAGCCGGCCCTCGACCTTCAGGGGGACCGTGACCACCGAGCGCATGCCCGTGTCGCTGAGCAGCGGGACGGCGCCGGGTACCGCGTCGAGATCCTCGTGCACGGCGGGCATGCGGGCGGAACCGTACCGTCCCGTGCCGGCCTCGACGGGAACGCGGGCGAAGCGCTGGCGGGCGGAGGGCAGGCCGGTCGTGGCCCGTACCTCCAGTTCGGTCTCGTCGTCCGTCGCCAGCAGCAGGAAGGCCGCGTCGGCGTCGAGCATGTCGCGGGCCCGCTCGACGGTGCGCTGGAGCAGTCCGTCGAGGTCGTCGGGGGCGGGGGAGCCGATGAAGACCTCGAAGGGGTCCGTCGTGCGGCTCTCCGTGTTCGCGTCGGAGACCGGAGTGCGTACCGGCGACTGGAGCACGGCCCGCTCGTAGTCGCGCACCAGCAGGCACACCGTCGAGGGCTCGCCCTCGGTGTCCCGCACGCGCAGATGGGAGCCGTAGACCTGGATCGTGCGGCCGTCGGCGGCCCGGATGCCGTAGCTGCCCTCCCAGCGCGAGAGGCGCAGCGCGTCGGCGATGCCGGTGTTGGTGCCCGGCGTCTGTGGCCAGGCGGTGAAGTCGGTGAACTGTTTGCCGGTGACCTGTTCCGCCGTGTGCCCGAACAGGTACGAGGCGTCGTCGTTCCACGCCGCGATGGAGCCCGTGCTGTCGATCTGGACGACGGCGACCCTGACCCGTTCGTCGGTGACGGGGAGCAGACCGACGGGGAGCAGCGGACCCGCGGAGCGGATGCCCACCGGACGGTCGGGGAGATCGAGCTGGAACCAGACGTGTTTGTGTGCCGGGGAGTACTCGACCCCCCAGCGGGAAGCGAGCGCCGCGCACAGGAGGAGGCCGCGGCCGCCCTCCCGGTCGGGGCTGCCGAAGTCCAGCCCGGTGGACTGGAGCGGGATCTCGCGTTCCGGATAGTGGTCGGAGACCTCGACCCGGACACCGTCCTCCGTGCGCAGGCACAGCACGTCCGCTGTGGTGCCCGCGTGGACCACCGCGTTCGTGACGAGCTCGCTGGTGAGGACGACGGCGTCGTCGACGACGTCGGTGTACCCCCACCCCTGGAGGGTGTCCCGGACGAAGGCGCGGGCCGTCGCGACGGAACGCCCCACCGGGTCGAAGGTGGCAGCCGCGCGCGCCGTGATCACAGCACTCCCCATATGGTGTCTCGTCGCTTCCCCGAGTCCTGTGCCCGTTTCTCGCCGCTTCGATTCGCCTGCCAGGCTAGACGCTCCGTGCAGGTGCCGGATACACGAGGGCCGGGTTCGGGCAGGGACGGGCAGGAACAGGCCTGTGACCGGACAAGTGTGGGCTTCCCCTCGGAGGGATGTGGGACAACCATGGGAGGTTCCACCCCGACCTGTTCCGGCCTGGTACGTTTCAACGATTTGACGTCCGCATGGTCACCCGTCGACGGTGGGCTGTGGCGGTGAGTCCCAGAGGATCTGGGCAAGCTCTCGGACAAGGCCCGAGCGATTCGGTCAACCCCTGCGGGAGGGACACGGTGGAGTCTGACGTGGCGGCGCGGGGATCAGGTACGCGCAGTAAAGGCGGACAGTCCGTGAAGAAGCAGCGCAATGGAACCGTCGAAGTCGACGCCGCGGCACTCAACAGACTGCTGTCCGGTCTGGTGGCCATGCGTGACGGGAACTTCCGCCGGCGGGTGACCGTGTCCGGTGACGGTGTCATGGCGGAGCTCGCGGCGGTCTTCAACGAGGTCGCCGACCGCAACGTGCATCTCACGGGTGAGCTCGCGCGTGTGCGGCGCGTGGTCGGCCGGGAGGGCAAGCTCACCGAGCGGCTGGAGACGGGGGCCTGCGAGGGCTCCTGGGCCGCCGCGATCGACGCGTCCAACGAACTGGTCGATGATCTCGCGCGTCCTGTCTCGGAGGTCGGACGCGTGCTGTCGGCGGTGGCCGACGGTGACCTCGAGCAGCGGATGGAGCTGCGTTCGCATACGGCGGACGAGACGGTACGGCCGCTGCGCGGCGAGTTCCTGAAGGTCGCGCGTACGGTCAACAACCTCGTCGACCAGCTGTCGGCGTTCACCGAGCAGGTGACGCGGGTCGCGGTCGAGGTGGGCACCGAGGGCAAGCTGGGCGGCCAGGCCCAGGTGCGCGGGATGTCCGGGTCCTGGAAGGACCTGACGGACTCCGTGAACACCATGGCGTACCGGCTGACCGCGCAGGTGCGCGACATCGCCCTGGTGACGACGGCGGTGGCCAAGGGTGATCTGTCGCGGAAGGTCACCGTCCACGTGGCCGGCGAGATGGCTCAGCTCAAGAACACCGTGAACACGATGGTCGACCAGTTGTCCTCGTTCTCCTCGGAGGTGACCCGCGTCGCCCGCGAGGTGGGTACCGAGGGTGAGCTGGGCGGGCAGGCGACGGTTCCGGGTGTGGCCGGGGTGTGGAAGGACCTCACGGACTCCGTCAACACGATGGCCGGAAACCTCACCTCCCAGGTGCGCGGCATCGCGGAGGTGACGACGGCGGTCGCCAACGGTGACCTGTCGCAGAAGGTCCGGGTGAGCGCGCGCGGCGAGGTCGCGCAGCTCGCCGAGACGATCAACCAGATGACGGAGACGCTGCGGACCTTCGCGGACGAGGTCACACGCGTGGCCAGCGAGGTCGGTGGCGAGGGTCTGCTCGGCGGCCAGGCGCAGGTGCCGGGTGCCGCGGGCACCTGGAAGGACCTCACCGACTCGGTGAACACCGTCTTCCGCAACCTGACGACCCAGGTGCGGGACATCGCGCAGGTGACGACGGCGGTCGCCAGCGGTGACATGACGCAGAAGGTCACCGTCGACGTGGCCGGCGAGATGCTGGAACTGAAGAACACCGTCAACACGATGGTCGACCAGCTTCAGTCGTTCGGTTCGGAAGTGACCCGGGTGGCCCGGGAGGTCGGCGTCGAGGGCCGGCTGGGCGGCCAGGCCGAGGTGCCGGGCGCGGCGGGTACGTGGAAGGACCTCACGGACTCCGTCAATACGGCGTTCCGGAACCTGACGGGTCAGGTGCGTGACATCGCGCAGGTGACGACGGCGGTCGCCAACGGCGACCTGTCGCAGAAGGTCACGGTCGATGTGGCCGGCGAGATGCTGGAGCTGAAGAACACCGTCAACACGATGGTCGCGCAGTTGTCCTCCTTCGCCGACCAGGTGACGCGCATGGCGCGGGACGTGGGCACGGAGGGCCGCCTCGGCGGTCAGGCACGGGTCGACGGCGTCTCCGGTACGTGGAAGGAGCTCACCGACTCCGTCAACTTCATGGCGGGGAACCTGACCTCCCAGGTGCGCCAGATCGCGCAGGTGACCACTGCGGTGGCGCGGGGTGACCTGTCGCAGAAGATCGACGTGGACGCGCGCGGCGAGATCCTGGAGCTGAAGAACACCATCAACACGATGGTCGACCAGTTGTCCGCCTTCGCCGAGCAGGTGACCCGGGTGGCGCGCGAGGTGGGCACGGACGGGCGTCTCGGCGGTCAGGCCCAGGTGCCCGGCGTGGCCGGTGTGTGGCGCGATCTGACCGACTCGGTGAACGGCATGGCGGGGAACCTCACCGCTCAGGTCCGTAACATCGCCCAGGTCGCCACGGCGGTGGCGCGGGGTGACCTGTCGCAGAAGATCGACGTGGACGCGCGCGGCGAGATCCTGGAGCTGAAGAACACCCTCAACACGATGGTCGACCAGCTCTCGAACTTCGCGGAGCAGGTGACCCGGGTCGCGCGTGAGGTGGGTACGGAGGGCATTCTCGGTGGTCAGGCCGAGGTGCAGGGGGTGTCCGGTACGTGGAAGGACCTCACCCAGTCCGTCAACGGCATGGCGAACAACCTGACCCTCCAGGTCCGCAACATCGCCGAGGTCACCACCGCGGTCGCCAACGGTGATCTCTCCAAGAAGATCACCGTCGACGCCAAGGGCGAGATCCTCGAACTGGTGACGACCGTCAACACGATGGTCGACCAGCTGATGAACTTCGGTGACGAGGTGACGCGGGTCGCCCGGGAGGTGGGCACCGAGGGCATCCTCGGCGGCCAGGCCCGGGTGCGCGGTGCGACGGGCATCTGGAAGGACCTCAGCGAGAACGTCAACCTGATGGCCAACAACCTGACCAGTCAGGTGCGGAACATCTCCCGGGTCTCGTCCGCGGTCGCCAACGGGGACCTGACGAAGAAGGTCACGGTCGAGGCGCGCGGCGAGGTCGCCGAGCTGGCCGACACCGTCAACACGATGGTGACGACCCTGTCCTCGTTCGCCGACGAGGTGACCCGGGTGGCCCGCGAGGTGGGCACGGAGGGCGAGCTGGGCGGCCAGGCGCGCGTCCCCGGGGTCTCCGGTACGTGGAAGGACCTCACGGAGTCCGTGAACTCGATGGCGTCCAACCTGACCGGGCAGGTGCGCCAGATCGCCACCGTCACCACGGCCATCGCGAAGGGCGATCTCACCAAGAAGATCGATATTGACGCGCGCGGCGAGATCCTGGAGCTGAAGAACACCATCAACACGATGGTCGACCAGCTGTCCTCGTTCGCCGAGCAGGTGACCCGGGTGGCCCGCGAGGTGGGAACCGAGGGGCAGCTGGGCGGCCAGGCGCGGGTCAGGGACGTGGACGGCACCTGGCGCGACCTCACGGAGTCCGTGAACGAGATGGCCGGGAACCTGACCCGTCAGGTGCGTGCCATCGCGGCCGTCGCCACCGCGGTGACCCGCGGCGATCTCAATCTCAAGATCGATGTGGATGCCGCGGGCGAGATCCAGGCCCTGCAGGACAACATCAACACGATGATCGCCAACCTGCGCGACACGACAGCCACCAACAAGGAGCAGGACTGGCTCAAGGGCAACCTCGCGCGGATCTCCGGCCTGATGCAGGGCCGGCGCGATCTGGACGACGTGGCCTCGCTGATCATGAGTGAGCTAACGCCCGTCGTCTCCGCGCAGCACGGTGCCTTCTTCCTCGCGATGGCGACCGGGGAAACCGACGCGCTGGGCGCGGAGGGCGACAGGGAGGGTGCCTACGAGCTCCGCATGCGCGGCAGCTACGGCTATTCGGCGGGTTCCATGCCGACGTCCTTCCGGCCCGGCGAGACGCTCATCGGCACGGCGGCCGAGGAGAAGCGGACGATCCAGGTGGACAACGTGCCGCCGGGGTACCTGAAGATCTCCTCCGGTCTGGGTGAGGCGCCTCCCGCGCATGTCATCGTGCTGCCGGTGCTCTTCGAGGGGAAGGTCCTCGGGGTGATCGAACTGGCCTCCTTCCAGCCGTTCACCCACATCCAGCGGGACTTCCTCAACCAACTCGCCGAGATGATCGCGACCAGTGTCAACACGATCAGCGTCAACACCACGACGGAGAAACTGCTGGAGCAGTCGCAGGAGCTCACCGAGCAATTGCGTGACCGGTCGCAGGAGTTGGAGAACCGGCAGAAGGCGCTCCAGGCGTCCAATGCCGAACTGGAGGAGAAGGCCGAGCTGCTGGCCCAGCAGAACCGCGACATCGAGGTCAAGAACACCGAGATCGAGGAGGCGCGCCAGGTCCTGGAGGAACGCGCCGAACAGCTCGCTGTCTCCATGCGGTACAAGTCGGAGTTCCTGGCGAACATGTCCCACGAGCTGCGGACACCGCTCAACTCGCTGCTCATTCTGGCCAAACTCCTGGCGGACAACGCCGAGGGCAACCTGTCGCCGAAGCAGGTGGAATTCGCCGAGACGATCCACGGGGCGGGTTCCGATCTGCTCCAGCTGATCAACGACATCCTCGATCTGTCGAAGGTCGAGGCGGGCAAGATGGACGTCAGTCCGACCCGGATCGCGCTGGTTCAGCTGGTCGATTACGTGGAGGCGACGTTCCGGCCGCTCACCGCGGAAAAGGGGCTGGATTTCTCCGTACGGGTGTCGCCGGAACTTCCGGCCACGCTGCACACCGACGAACAGCGGCTGCTGCAGGTGCTGCGCAATCTGCTCTCCAACGCGGTGAAGTTCACCGACAGCGGCGCCGTCGAGCTGGTGATCCGGCACGCGGGTGCCGAGGTGCCGAACGCCATCCGTGAGCAGTTGCTGGAAGCCGGTTCGCTGCGGGACGCCGACGCCGATCTGATCGCCTTCTCGGTGACCGACACCGGTATCGGGATCGCGTCCAGCAAGATGCTGGTGATCTTCGAGGCGTTCAAGCAGGCGGACGGGACGACCAGCCGCAAGTACGGCGGTACCGGCCTGGGTCTCTCCATCAGCCGGGAGATCGCCCGGCTGCTGGGCGGCGAGATCCATGCGGCGAGCGAGCCGGGCCGCGGCTCGACGTTCACGCTGTACCTGCCGCTGCACCCGAGCGAACTCCCGCCGCAGGGCTACCCGCAGATCGGCCCCGGGCCCATCGAGGTGCACGGCGCGGCGGTCGAGAGCGGCCGGCTGCCCGAGGCGGGGCAGGGCCACGGACCCGGCTTCCAGACCTTCGGGGAGGCCTCAGGGGTGCCGGGCAACGCGTACGACCAGGGTGGCGCGGCAGGGCTGTCCAGGCGTCGGCGCAAGGCGCTGGGCGGGACGCAGCAGCAGCCCGCACTGCCGCCCCGGGCCTCCTCCTCCATGGAGCGGCCGGCTCCGCAGGAGCCGTGGACGCTCGGCGGCCAGGAGGAGCCCGAGGTCCGCAGGACGTTCCGGTTCGGTGGCGAGAAGGTACTGATCGTCGATGACGACATCCGTAACGTCTTCGCGCTCACCAGCGTGCTGGAGCAGCACGGCCTTTCGGTGCTGTACGCGGAGAACGGGCGTGAGGGGATCGAAGTCCTGGAGCAGCACGACGATGTGACGGTCGTGCTGATGGACATCATGATGCCGGAGATGGACGGATACGCGACGACCTCGGCGATCCGCAGGATGCCGCAGTTCGCCGGTCTGCCGATCATCGCGTTGACGGCGAAGGCGATGAAGGGCGACCGCGAGAAGGCCATCGAATCCGGCGCATCCGACTACGTCACCAAGCCGGTCGATTCCGATCATCTTCTCTCGGTAATGGAGCAGTGGATGCGCGGAGAGTGATCGTGAGTTGAGCGAATCGATCGTGATGTGTTGACTCGCCGTGTCGGAAGGAGTGTGGGAACGCGGATTTCGGGGAACCTTCTGGTCTCTCGCCGCGTTTTCCCTGTGTGCACAGTGACATCGCGGTGACAGGGTGTGGTGGCAGCCGGGGTGCGGCTACCATGACCGGCACAAGGACGGACGGCGTAAGGGTGCCGTCCCCTGGGGCGGCGCCCGGTGCAATTCCGGGGCGAGGAGGACGGGCCATGGTGCAGAAGGCCAAGATCCTCCTGGTCGATGACCGGCCGGAGAATCTGCTGGCGCTGGAGGCCATCCTCTCTGCGCTCGATCAGACACTGGTGCGGGCATCGTCAGGGGAGGAAGCGCTCAAAGCGCTGCTCACGGACGACTTCGCGGTGATTCTGCTGGACGTCCAGATGCCGGGCATGGACGGTTTCGAAACCGCGGCGCACATCAAGCGGCGGGAACGGACCCGGGACATCCCGATCATCTTTCTCACCGCGATCAACCATGGTCCGCATCACACCTTCCGGGGCTATGCGGCCGGCGCGGTGGACTACATCTCGAAGCCGTTCGATCCCTGGGTGCTGCGTGCCAAGGTCTCCGTCTTCGTCGAGCTGTACATGAAGAACTGCCAGCTGCGTGAGCAGGCGGCGCTGCTGCGCCTCCAGCTGGAGGGTGGCGGGCAGGCGGGCGCGAACCGGGAGAAGGAGCCGGCCGGACTGCTGGCCGAACTTTCCGCACGGCTTGCGGCAGTCGAGGAGCAGGCCGAGGCCCTCTCCAAGCAGCTCGACGACGAGTCGGCGGACGCCGGAGCCGTGGCCACCGCCGCTCATCTCGAACGGAAGCTGACCGGGCTGCGCCGGGCGTTGGACGCGCTGGAACCCGGTACGGCGGGCGGGCCGGCCGGCCTCCCCTCGTAACGTCCGCCGACCGCACCGCCGCTCCTGAGCGGATGCCTCGGGTCGGCAATGCGCCAACTGGCCGGTGAACGAGGCGGTTCGGCGGTGGTGGCCCTGCTCGGGGCCACCTCGCCCGGTGCCGGTGTCGCGTCGCCCGGCCGGTGAGTGCGCGTCAGTTTGCGGCCGTTGTAGGGCGACACGGTCGGGTGAACCGGCACGCGCACGTGTTCACTGCCGCAGACACCGGTAACCTCGGCCCCATGGCCTCACGTACGTCCGGCAAGGGTTCCCAGGGCACCGCGGGCACCGCGAAGCGCGCCGGCCGTGCCCCGGGCCCGGCGAAGAAAGCCGCGCCCGCCAAGAAGACCGCGGCGAAGAAGACCGCACCAGCCAAGAAGGCACCCGCGAAGAAGGCGGTGGCCAAGAAGGCCGCCGCGCCCAAACCGGCGCCGTCGCCCACCGGTGGTGTGTACCGCCTGGTGCGCGCCGTCTGGCTCGGAGCGGCCCACGCCGTCGGCGCGATGTTCCGCGGCATAGGGCGCGGCGCCAAGGGGCTCGACCCCGCTCACCGCAAGGACGGCGTCGCGCTGCTGCTGCTCGGCCTCGCGCTGATCGTGGCCGCGGGTACGTGGTCGAACCTGCGTGGCCCGGTCGGTGACCTCGTCGAGATGCTCGTCACCGGAGCCTTCGGCCGGCTCGACCTCCTCGTACCGATACTGCTGGGCTCCGTCGCCGTACGGCTGATCCTGTATCCGGAGAAGCCCGAAGCCAACGGCCGGATCGTCATCGGGCTCTCCGCACTCGTCATCGGGGTGCTCGGGCAGGTCCACATCGCGTGCGGCTCGCCGGGACGCGAGGACGGCACCGAGGCCATGCAGGACGCGGGGGGCCTCATCGGCTGGGCCGCGTCCAAGCCGCTGATCTTCACCATGGGCGAGGTGCTCGCCGTACCGCTGCTCCTGCTGCTGACCGTCTTCGGACTGCTGGTCGTGACGGCCACCCCGGTGAACGCCATTCCGCAGCGGCTGCGACTGCTCGGCGCCAAGCTGGGAATCATCGATCCGGTGTACGACCCCGAGGCGCTGGACGAGGACGACGACGAGCGGTACGACGAGCAGTGGCGCGAGTCGCTGCCGGCCCGTTCACGCCGCTCGTCGGCCCGCCGCTCCGAGACGCCCGAGGAGTACGACCCGGACCGGGCGGAGACCGACGCGCTCTCCAAGCGCCGCAGGCCGCGCAGGCCCTCCGTGCAGCCGGCCATGAACCGCACCATGGACGCCGTGGACGTCGCCGCCGCCGCGGCTGCCGCACTCGACGGGGCGGTGCTCAACGGCATGCCGCCGTCGCCGGTCGTCGCCGACCTCACCCAGGGCGTCTCGGTGGACCGCGAGCGCGCGGGCACGCCGGTGCCCGGCGCCAGGGAGGCGGAGCCGGGCCGGAGGCCGGGGGAGAGGTCCGGCTCGCCCGCCGGGGGCGTGCCCGACCTGACGAAGCCGGTACCCGACCGCTCGGAGTCGCAGCCGCTGCCGCCCCGCGCGGAGCAGCTCCAGCTCTCGGGCGACATCACCTACTCGCTGCCCTCCCTCGACCTGCTGGAGCGCGGCGGCCCGGGCAAGACCCGCAGCGCCGCCAACGACGCGATCGTCGCGTCACTGACCAACGTCTTCACCGAGTTCAAGGTGGACGCCGCCGTCACCGGGTTCACCCGCGGTCCCACGGTCACGCGGTACGAGGTGGAGCTCGGGCCCGCCGTGAAGGTGGAGCGGATCACCGCGCTCGCCAAGAACATCGCGTACGCCGTCGCCAGTCCGGACGTCCGGATCATCTCCCCGATCCCGGGGAAGTCGGCCGTCGGCATCGAGATCCCCAACTCCGACCGGGAGATGGTCAACCTCGGTGACGTGCTGCGGCTCGCGGACGCGGCGGAGGACGACCACCCGATGCTGGTCGCACTCGGCAAGAACGTCGAGGGCGGTTACGAGATGGCCAATCTCGCGAAGATGCCGCACGTCCTGGTGGCCGGTGCCACCGGTTCCGGTAAGTCCTCCTGCATCAACTGCCTGATCACCTCGGTGATGATAAGGGCGACTCCGGAGGACGTCCGGATGGTGCTGGTCGACCCCAAGCGCGTGGAGCTGACCGCCTACGAGGGCATTCCGCACCTGATCACGCCGATCATCACCAATCCCAAGAAGGCGGCCGAGGCGCTCCAGTGGGTCGTGCGCGAGATGGACCTGCGCTACGACGACCTCGCCGCGTTCGGCTACCGGCACATCGACGACTTCAACCACGCGGTGCGCACCGGCAAGCTCAAGACGCCGGAGGGCAGCGAGCGGGAGCTGTCGCCGTACCCGTACCTGCTGGTGATCGTCGACGAGCTGGCCGACCTCATGATGGTGGCCCCCCGCGACGTCGAGGACTCGATCGTCCGCATCACCCAGCTGGCCCGCGCGGCCGGAATCCATCTGGTGCTCGCCACCCAGCGTCCCTCGGTGGACGTCGTCACCGGTCTGATCAAGGCGAACGTGCCCTCCCGGCTCGCCTTCGCCACCTCGTCGCTGGCCGACAGCCGCGTCATCCTCGACCAGCCCGGAGCCGAAAAGCTCATCGGAAAGGGTGACGGACTGTTCCTGCCGATGGGGGCGAACAAGCCGACCCGCATGCAGGGCGCCTTCGTCACCGAGGACGAGGTCGCGGCGGTCGTGCAGCACTGCAAGGACCAGATGGCCCCCGTCTTCCGGGACGACGTGGTGGTCGGGACGAAGCAGAAGAAGGAGATCGACGAGGACATCGGCGACGATCTGGATCTGCTGTGCCAGGCCGCTGAGCTGGTCGTCTCCACTCAGTTCGGGTCCACCTCGATGCTCCAGCGCAAGCTGCGGGTGGGGTTCGCGAAGGCCGGACGGCTGATGGACCTGATGGAGTCGCGCAACATCGTCGGCCCGAGCGAGGGCTCCAAGGCGCGCGATGTCATGGTGAAACCGGACGAACTCGACGGGGTGTTGGCACTGATCCGTGGGGAAACCGGTTCGTAAGGGTTTTGCGGGCAACCGTTTCGCCGGGCCGTACGTCAAGTTGAAGGGAGGGACAGCATGATGTTTCCTCCCGGGGCGGTCCGGCGAATCCGACTCTGTTCGAATCTGATGGCGTACAAAGTCCTCCCTCCCGGTTGCCCCACCCTTTCGTACCCCCCCTAGACTGAACACCCAGCAGGTGGCTCACGCTCGAAAGGCGCCCCCGTGTCCATCGGCAACTCCCCCGAAGACGACCGGCCTTCGATCGGTCGAGTGCTTCAGCAGGCTCGCATCGCCGCAGGTCTCACGGTCGAAGAGGTCAGCACGTCCACCCGGGTGCGCATCCCCATCGTGCACGCGATCGAGGAGGACGACTTCTCCCGCTGCGGCGGCGACGTGTACGCCCGCGGCCATATCCGAACGCTCGCACGTGCCGTAGGCACCGAACCGGAACCGCTGGTTTCGCAGTACGACGCCGAGCACGGCGGCCGTCCCGCGCCCACGCCCGCGGCCCCGCTGTTCGAGGCCGAGCGGATCCGTTCCGAACCCCGGCGGCCCAACTGGACCGCGGCCATGGTCGCGGCCATCGTGGCCGTCGTCGGATTCGTCGGCTTCACCTTCTTCAAGGGCGGTGACGAGCCCTCGACCGCCGGCCAGGTCGCCGAAGGCCCGACATCCGACAAGATCACCCCCAAACCGGCCTCCAGCAAGCCCGTCGACCCCAAGCCGGCCCCCTCGGACAGTGCCATCGCGGCAGCGCCCCAGGACAAGGTGACGGTCAAGCTCAGTGCGAGCCAGGGCAAGAGCTGGATCTCCGCCAAGGACCACAACGGCCGGTCCCTCTTCGACGGAACCCTCCAGCAGGGCGAGACGAAGACCTTCCAGGACAAGGAGCGGGTCGACCTCGTCCTCGGCGACGCCGGTTCGATCGAACTCTTCGTCAACGGCAAGAAGGTCGAGGACCAGTTCCAGCCCGGACAGGTCGAGCGGCTCTCCTACACCAAGGGCGACCCCGAGGTCGGCTGACCCCGGATCCGGCAGTTCACAGGGCGGCGGGCGCCCGGCCATCGTGCCGGGCGCCCGCCGCCTTTGTCACTCCCTGTAACGGTCGAACCCTGCACGGCGGGGCCAGTGCCGGGACAAAGTAGTCTTGAGCCCATGCCCGAACGCCGTACCGTCGCCCTTGTCACTCTTGGCTGCGCCCGTAACGAGGTGGACTCGGAGGAGCTCGCAGGCCGCTTGGCAGCGGACGGCTGGGAGCTCGTCGAGGATGCCTCCGATGCCGATGTCGCCGTCGTCAACACCTGTGGATTCGTCGAGGCCGCCAAGAAGGACTCCGTCGATGCCCTGCTCGAAGCCAATGATCTGAAGGACCACGGCCGGACCCAGGCCGTCGTCGCCGTCGGCTGCATGGCCGAGCGCTACGGCAAGGACCTCGCCGAGGCCCTGCCGGAGGCGGACGGAGTCCTCGGATTCGACGACTACGCAGACATCTCCGACCGCCTCCAGACCATCCTCAACGGCGGCATCCACGCCTCCCACACCCCGCGCGACCGCCGCAAGCTGCTGCCCATCAGCCCGGCAGACCGCCAGGACGCAGCCGTGGCCCTGCCCGGCCACGCCCAGGAGGCCACGCCGCCGCCCGCCGACCTCCCGGACGGCGTCGCGCCGGTCTCCGGTCCCCGGGCGCCCCTGCGCCGACGGCTGGGCACCAGCCCCGTCGCCTCCGTGAAGCTGGCCTCGGGCTGCGACCGCCGCTGCTCCTTCTGCGCCATCCCGTCCTTCCGCGGCTCCTTCATCTCGCGGCGGCCCTCGGACGTCCTGGGCGAGACGCGCTGGCTGGCGGAGCAGGGTGTGAAGGAGGTCATGCTGGTCTCCGAGAACAACACCTCGTACGGCAAGGACCTGGGCGACATCCGCCTCCTGGAGACACTGCTTCCGGAGCTCGCGGACGTCGAGGGGATCGAGCGCATCCGGGTCAGCTATCTGCAGCCCGCCGAGATGCGGCCCGGTCTGATCGACGTCCTGACGTCCACGCCGAAGGTCGCGCCCTACTTCGACCTGTCCTTCCAGCACTCGGCCCCCGGCGTGCTGCGCGCGATGCGGCGCTTCGGTGACACCGACAGCTTCCTGGAGCTCCTGCACACCATCCGGAGCAAGGCACCGCAGGCCGGTGCCCGCTCCAACTTCATCGTGGGCTTCCCCGGGGAGACCGAGGCGGACCTGGCTGAGCTGGAACGGTTCCTCACCGGCGCCCGCCTCGACGCCATCGGCGTCTTCGGCTACTCCGACGAGGACGGTACGGAGGCGGTCGGCTACGAGAACAAGCTGGACGCCGACACGATCGCCGAGCGCCTGGCGCACATCTCGCAGCTGGCCGAGGAGCTGACCTCGCAGCGGGCCGAGGAGCGCCTCGGCGAGTCGCTCCAGGTGCTGGTCGAGTCGGTCGAGCCCACCGAGGACGAGCCGCGTGCCGTGGGCCGAGCCGCCCACCAGGCGCCCGAAACGGACGGACAGGTGCTCTTCACCGCACGCGAAGGACTTGTCCCGGGCCGTATGGTCGAGGCGAAGGTAGTGGGCACCGAAGGCGTGGACCTGGTGGCGGAGAGCTGTGAACTTGCGGAGGTAGCCAGATGACCGGAGTCCCGGCATCCGCGGCAGACGGTTCCGGCGCGACGCCGGCCCGCGGCGGAAAACTGGGTGCTGCGGCCGTCAATCAGGCCAGCCTGTGGAACATCGCCAATCTCCTCACCATGGCTCGGCTGGTCCTGGTCCCCGGGTTCGTCGTGCTGCTGCTTCACGACGGCGGATACGACCCGGCCTGGCGTTCCATCGCCTGGGCCGCGTTCGCCGTCGCGATGATCACCGATGTGTTCGACGGGCATCTGGCGCGTAAGTACAACCTGGTCACCGACTTCGGGAAGATCGCCGACCCGATCGCGGACAAGGCGATCATGGGCGCTGCGCTGATCTGCCTGTCCTATCTCGGGGACCTGCCCTGGTGGGTCACCGGCGTGATCCTCTTCCGGGAACTCGGCATCACGCTGATGCGGTTCTGGGTGATCCGCCACGGTGTGATTCCCGCCAGTCGCGGCGGGAAGATGAAGACGCTGGCCCAGGGGACCGCTGTCGGGATGTACGTCCTGGCGCTGACCGGTCCGCTGGCCACGCTGCGCTTCTGGGTGATGGCGGTGGCGGTCGTGCTGACGGTCGTCACCGGCCTGGACTACGTGCGCCAGGCCGTCGTGCTGCGGCGCCAGGGGCTCAGGGCGGAGAAGGCCGCCGCGGCCCAGGAGGCCGCCGAGAACGCCGAGGCGGCTCTGGAGAGCGCCAAGGACGACGGGCGGGCCACTCGCAAGGCCTCCCGGGGTGCCTCTCGCGACGCTTCTCCTCGCGATGCTCATGGCTCCTCCCACGGTGCCGAGACTGCCGGGGCCGCCTCCGACGGGCCCGGCGACCCGGAGCGGGTGTCCGGGAACCGGGGCGCCGCGGAGGCCGAGCGGTGACAGCCGCGGCCCAGGTGCTGCGGCTGCTCGTGGGGCGGGGGGAGACCCTCGCCGTCGCCGAGTCACTCACCGGCGGCCTGGTCGCGGCGGAGCTGACGTCCGTACCCGGTGCCTCGCAGGCCTTCCGCGGGTCCGTGACGGCTTATGCGACCCCCCTCAAGAGTGAAGTCCTGGGCGTGGACGCGGAGCTTCTGGCGGCACGAGGGGCAGTGGACGCCGAGGTCGCGCGCCAGATGGCAGCAGGCGTACGCCGGGCGCTCGGTGCAGACTGGGGAGCGGCGACGACCGGCGTAGCCGGTCCCGATACGCAGGACGGCCACCCGGTCGGAACGGTCTTCGTCGCAGTCTGCGGGCCCTTTGACGCCGGGAAAGTGACCGCGTTGCGGTTGAACGGCGGACGGGCGGACATCCGTAGGAAGAGCGTACGGAGCGTGCTCGAACTGCTCTCCGGCGAACTCGGCGGGTACGCGAGCGCACAGGATACGGAACACAACGGGGGGAATTGATGTTTGCAGCCCTGAGTGAACACGACATCGCTCCCCGCACGGCCGCAGCGCTAGGCGGTACGGTGGGGCGTGAAGGATGCGGCTACGCGGTCCGAGGAGGGAGCCACCGATGATTCTGCTCCGTCGCCTGCTTGGTGACGTGCTGCGTCGGCAGCGCCAGCGCCAAGGCCGTACTCTGCGCGAAGTCTCCTCGTCCGCCCGAGTTTCGCTCGGCTATCTCTCCGAGGTGGAGCGGGGGCAGAAGGAGGCATCCTCCGAACTGCTCTCCGCCATTTGCGACGCGCTTGATGTACGGATGTCCGAGCTCATGCGTGAAGTGAGCGATGAGCTGTCCCTGGCCGAACTGGCCGAGTCGGCAGCGGCCAGCGATCCGGTACCTGTACCGGTGCGCCCCATGCTCAATTCCGTCTCCGTTTCGTCGGTGACGGGTGTGCCGACGGGGCGGGTGACCATCAAGGCGCCTGCGGAAGCGGTGGATGTCGTCGCCGCTTGACCCGCTCGGTTCGGTGTGACGCCGGAGCCCCGGTCCTCCCCTCAGCGGGCGGACCGGGGCTTCTGTGCGTCCGCGGGCCCGTGGACGGGGGTGTGACCGGGACGGCCCAGTGGCCTTCGGGCGGTCCGGGCCGGCCCGGACGACTGCCCGGTCCGGGGTGTTGGCGTGCTCCTTGCGGGCAGGCGCATCAATGAGAGCGGGGAATGAACGCTTCGAACATTTCCCCGGATGACCGTTTTGCTTCGTTTGTGCCATCGTGGTTGGTGCTGAACGGAACGGATATCAGATCGGAGACGTGCATGTCTGTGGTGAAGAGCCCGCTGTCCGAGGCCGACCTCAAGTCCGTGGGTGAGGCTCTCCAGGGAGCCCTGGTGGACCTCGTCGATCTTTCTCTGGTGGCCAAGCAGGTCCACTGGAACGTGGTCGGGCCCCGCTTCAGGTCGGTTCACCTCCAGCTCGACGAGGTCGTCGACACCGCCCGTCAGCACTCCGACACGGTGGCCGAGCGGGCCTCCGCGGTGGGCGTCAATCCGGACGGGCGGTCGGGGACGATCGCCAGGACCACGGCCATCGATTCCGTGCCTGAGGGCTGGGTCAAGGACGTCGACGCCGTGCGGACGCTGGTGGACGCCCTGGGCATCGTGATCGGCCGGATGCGCGAGCGGATCGACGTGACGGGCGATCCCGACCCGGTCAGCCAGGACATTCTCATCGCGCTGACCGCGGACCTCGAGAAGCACGCGTGGATGTTCCAGGCGGAGAGCGCCTGACCCGGTTCTCCGACCCGCTCGGCCGGTTGTCCGCCGGTCGGGCCCCATCTCAGCCGGTCTGCCCGGTATCGGGCGAAGGCCGGACCGCAAGACGCGAGGAGTTGCGATGACTGACGAGAGCGCCAAGGACAAGATGGCCGGCAAGGCCAAGGAAGCCATGGGCAAGATGACCGGCAACAAGCGCATGGAGTCCGAGGGCAAGGCGGACCAGGCGAAGGGCAAGGCCAAGGGCGCCATGGGCGAGGCCAAGGAACGTGCTGAGGGCGTCAAGGACTCCCTGTCCCGCGACGACAAGAACTGAGCGGAAGTGGCCGGAGCCCCCACCGGAAGCGGTGGGGGCTCCCCGCTGGAGGAAGGCATCCGGCGGGGAGGCCTGCGGCTCGCCGGCCGGTCGGGCGGGCGTGGTCGGCGGCGGCCGAGGGTGGGTGGCCGGTGGGATGTGACCGACCGGGCCAAAGGGGCGTGCGGATGCATGGTGCGCGCCTGTACTGCGCCGGTGTGCTCTCCCGCCGGGTGACCGGGCAGGGCTAGGGTCTTCCGTTCGGATCAGGGCGGGCCCACGAGCTCGGCACGTTCCGAACGACAGGCCCCGGGTTCGGCCGAAGGAGGCAGCCATGGTGCGGCGATGGGTGCCGGCGCTCGTGCTCGGCGGTGTGTGGTGGTGGGCGGTGCTGCGGCTGGTGCTGGAGCCGGCGCACGCGGGGCCCGTCGAGGGGGTGGTGGCGGCGGGTGGATGGGGGCTCAGCCTCCTGCCCGTACACGTGACCGAGACCGTCCGGCCGATGGGGATATTCGACGCGGGGAGCGGTCTGCTGCGGCGGTGTGCCGAAGGTGCGCGTGAGATGGTCCGGCACTGGCAGTCACTGATATCCGGCTCGTCGATACCCGGCTCGATGCCCGGCTCGATGCCCGGCCCGTCGTGGCGGGGGAGCGGCTGGACCCGGCTCCCTGCCGCCCTGTCCGGGGGGACCTCCGCCTGGTCTCGACGAACTTCTGCCCTGTTCGGACGGGCGAAGGGGCCTTGGCGGTGCGAGGGCCGCCGGTCCTGGTCCCTGGGCAGGGTGTGGCGCGCTACCAGGGCATGGCGACGCCGCCGTTCGGGCGGAGGATCTGACCGGTCATGAAGGCCGACGCGTCCGAAGCCAGATGCAGCACCGTGTGGGCGACGTCGTCGGGCTCGCCGACCCTGCCCAGTGGGGAAATGCGGGCCATCGTGGCCTCGGCCCGGTGCTGCTGCTCCGCGTCGTGGCGGGCGGTCATGGGGGTGCGGATCCATCCGGGGGCGACCGCGTTGACCCGGATGCCGTGGGGTCCCAGCTCGGTGGCCAGGGTCTTGGTCAGCTGGACCACCGCGGCCTTCGCAGCGCTGTAGCAGAGCAGGCCCGGGCTCGCGGAGTCGACCGCCCCCGAGGCCATCGTGATCAGCGAGCCGGGCGAGGTGCGCGCCAGCATCGTGCGAGCCACCTCCTGGCAGGCGTAAAGAACACCCTTGAAGTTGACCGAGAGCACACGGTCGAGGTCCTCGTCCGTGGTCTCCAGCACGCTGCTCGTATGCATGATTCCGGCGACGGCGGCCAGGATGTCCACTTCACCCGCGGCCGAGACGGCGGCCCGGACCTGGTTGCGGTCGGTGACATCCAGCGGATGGGTGTGGGCTTCGCCACCTGCGGAGTAGATCAGGCCGAGGGTCTCCAGGAGGCCCTTCTCGTCGAGATCGGCGCAGTGCACGGTGGCACCCGCCTCCGCCAGCAGGACGGCCGAGGCGCGGCCGATACCGCCGGCGGCGCCGGTGACGAACGCGGAGCGGCCGGTGAGGTCGTACGCGGCGAGTGGCATGACGGGACCGTACGGCGCTATCTGACGGATCGTCAACTATCGTGCGGTGGCTGACTGCCCGTCCGGGTCCTTCGTTTGGGCCAGGCCGGCTCAGGGAGTGGGGCCCGGCTGGCAGTGGGGGCACCAGTAGGTGGGGCGGGTGTCCTGCTCCGCCATGCGGATCGCCGTGCCGCAGCGCAGGCAGGGGCGGTGGGTCCGGCCGTAGACCCACAGGTTCTCGCTGGTGCGACGGTCGCGAGACACCGGAGCGGCGGCGGTCCGGGGGCGGGCACCGACAGTGGTGGTGCGGACCGGACGGTCGCGGTTGGCTTCCAGGAGCTGCTTGGCCGTGGTGACCATGAGGGCTGCGGTGGGTTCGGGGAGCCGGCCGACGGGGAGCCAGGGGGTGGCCCGGGCGAGGAAGCAGAGCTCGCACTTGTAGACGTTGCCGATCCCGGCCAGGTTGCGTTGGTCCAGAAGGGCTTCGCCGAGGGGGCGGGCGGGGTCGGCGAGCAGATTGCGCAGCGCGGTGTCGGCGTTCCAGTCCGGGCCGAGCAGGTCCGGACCGAGGTGACCGACCGCCTGCTCCTCGTCCTTCGTACGCAGGAGTTCGAGGACGGGGAGGCGGTAGCCGACCGCGGTGTGCGTGGCGTTGGCCAGGATGGCGCGGATCTGGTGGGAGGGGCCGCCCCGCCAGCGTTCGTCGGGGGCGTAGACACGCCAGGCGCCGTCCATCCGCAGATGGCTGTGGAGGGTGAGACCGCCCTCGACGCGGGTCAGCAGATGCTTGCCGCGTGCGGAGACATCCAGAACGGTACGGCCGGTGAGATCGGCGGTGGCGAACCGGGGGACGCGCAGATCGGACCGGGTGAGGACCTGGCCGGCCAGTGCGCTGTGCAGCCGCTTCGCGGTCTGCAGGACGGTGTCTCCTTCGGGCATACACCCATGATGCGCGGGTGAGCTTGCGGGTGCGGGTGCGGGTGCGGGTGCGGGTGCCTTGGCCTGGCGGTGGCGGTGGTCCTCGGGCTCAGGCGCGCAGACGCAGGCCTCTCGGGGTGGCGAGGAAGCCGGCTGACTCCAGGGTGCGGCCGAGCGGTGAGGTCAGCGACGAGGCGCCGTTGGTGCGCTCCACCGTGACGGTGCCGAGGGCTCCGGCCCGGGCCGCGGCTGCGAGGGCCGTCGCGGCTGCTCGGAGCGCGGGGTCGTCCGGGTCGGTCGGCCAGGCGAGCAGCGTCTTGCCGCCGCGCTCCATGTAGAGCGTCAGCTCACCGTCCACCAGGACGACGAGGGAGCCGGCCTTCCGGCCGGGCTTGTGGCCGGCCCCGGCCGGTGGCTCGGGCCACGGCAGGGCCGCCCCGTAGGCGTTGGCGGGATCGGCCGCGGCGAGGACCAGCGCCCGGGGGGCCGCGCCCGGTTCCGTACGGTCGCGGGCGGTGGAGGCCGCGCGGAGCCGGTCGACCGCGCCGTCCATGGCGAACTGTGCTGCCCCCAGCCCCTCCACGACGTAGCCGCGGCGCGCCTGTCCGTTGTCCTCGAAGGCGGACAGCACGCGGTATGCGGCGGAGAAGCCGCCCTCGACACCCTCGGCTTGGACCGCGCCGCGCGTCACCACACCGTGCCGGTCCAGGAGGGTGCGGGCCAGGGCGTGGGCCCGGTGTGTGGGTTCGGGTTCGGTGGAGGGCAGCAGGGACCACCGGCCCGAGACCGTGGGCGGGCCCGTGCGCGAGACAGGACGGGCCGAGGCGGAAAGAGAACCGTAACGGCCGCGTGGAACGTTGCGTTTGGCGCGGTGCGCGGTCGATCCGGCTGTGCGCCCCGAGCCCAGGAGCGCACGCAGCGGGGCGAGGGTGTCGTTGGTGAGGCGGCCCGACCAGGTGAGGTCCCAGAGGGCGTCCGCGAGCTGGGGATCGGTGGAGTCCGGGTGCGTGGTGGCGCGGACCTGATCGGCGATCTGCCGGAAGAAGAGCCCGTATCCCGCGCTGAGCGCGGTCAGCACGGATTCGTGCAGCGCGCTGAGTTCGAGCGGGCGCGGGGGAGGCAGAAGGAGGGGCGCGCTGTCGGCCGGGTAGAGGGAGAGCCAGCCGTCCTTGCCCGGCAGGGCCCCCGCGCCGGCCCACACGACCTCACCGGTGGTGGTGAGTTCGTCCAGGAGCGCCGGGGAGTAGCCGCTGACCCGGCTCGGCAGGATGAGCTTCTCCAACGCGGACGCGGGGACGGGTGCGCCCTGCAACTGCTCGACGGCGCGCGCCAGTCCGTCGACGCCACGCAGGCTGTTGTCGCCGAGATGCTGCCACTGGGGGAGGAACCCCGCCAGCGCGGCGGGAGGTACCGGCTCCAGTTCATGGCGGAGCGCGGCGAGCGAGCGGCGCCGCAGCCGCCGCAGCACCGTGGCGTCGCACCACTCCTGGCCGATACCGGCGGGGTGGAACTCGCCCTGGACGATCCGGCCGGAAGCCGCGAGCCGCTGCAGCGCGCCGTCGGTGACGGCGGTGCCGAGGCCGAAGCGGGCCGCCGCCGTGGTGGAGGTGAAAGGACCGTGCGTACGGGCGTAGCGGGCGAGGAGGTCGCCGAGGGGGTCCTTCACCGGTTCGGTGAACGCCTCGGGGACGCCGACCGGGAGTGCCGTGCCCAGGGCGTCGCGCAGCCGGCCCGCGTCCTCGATGGCAGCCCAGTGATCGACGCCGCCGATCCGGACCTGGATGGCGCGGCGTGCCGATGCCAGTTCGTCCGCCCATGGGGGCTCGGCCCCGCGCTCGGCCAGTTCCGCATCGGTGAGCGGGCCGAGGACCCGCAGCAGGTCGGCGACCCCTTCGACGTCCTTGATCCGGCGGTCCTCGGCCAGCCACTGGAGCTCACGCTCCAGTTCGGTCAGGACCTCGGCGTCGAGGAGTTCGCGCAACTCCGCGCGGCCCAGCAGTTCGGCCAGGAGGTGGGAGTCGAGCGAGAGCGCGGCGGCCCGCCGCTCGGCGAGCGGGGAGTCGCCCTCGTACAGGAACTGCGCGACATACCCGAACAGGAGCGAGCGGGCGAACGGGGAAGGCTCCGGCGTGGTCACCTCGACCAGACGGATCCGGCGGGCTTCGAGGTCGCCCATCACCTCGGTGAGCCCGGGTACGTCGAAGACGTCCTGGAGGCATTCACGGACCGCTTCGAGAACGATGGGGAAGGAGCCGAACTCGGAGGCCACCTGAAGGAGCTGAGCGGCCCGCTGACGCTGTTGCCACAGCGGTGTGCGCTTGCCGGGGCTGCGCCGCGGCAGCAGCAGCGCGCGGGCCGCGCACTCGCGGAACCGCGAGGCGAACAGGGCGGAACCGCCGACCTGGTCCGTGACGATCTGCTCGATCTCGCCCTTGTCGAAGGCCACATCGGCGGCACCCACCGGGGGCTGGTCGCTGTCGAGGGAGGTGTTGGCGGGAGGGAGCGGTGCGGCGGCGGGCGCCTGGGACGGATCCTGGGCGGGGTCGAAGTCGAGGAGGTCCAAGCCCATCATGTCCGCGTCCGGGAGCCTCAGCACGATGCCGTCGTCGGCATGCATGACCTGGGCGTCCATGCCGTACCGCTCGGCGAGGCGGGCGCTGAGGGCGAGCGCCCACGGGGCGTGCACCTGGGCGCCGAACGGGGAGTGCACGACGACGCGCCAGTCGCCCAGCTCGTCCCGGAAACGCTCGACGAGGATGGTCCGGTCGTCCGGCACATGGCCGCAGGCCCGGCGTTGCTCGTCGATGTAGGACAGCACGTTGTCGACGGCCCACGTGTCCAGACCCGCGGCCAGCAGCCGCTGCCGGGCGTCGTCCGGGGACAGCCCGCCGAGCTCGCGGAGAAAGGCGCCCAGCGCACGCCCCAGCTCCAGTGGACGGCCCAGCTGGTCGCCCTTCCAGAACGGCAGCCGTCCCGGAACACCCGGTGCGGGCGAGACCAGGACCCGGTCGCGGGTGATGTCCTCGATCCGCCACGACGTGGTGCCCAGGGTGAAGACGTCACCGACCCGGGACTCGTACACCATCTCCTCGTCCAGCTCCCCGACCCGGCCGCCGCCCTTCTTGGGGTCGGAGCCGGCGAGGAAGACCCCGAAGAGGCCGCGATCGGGGATGGTGCCCCCGGAGGTGACGGCGAGCCGTTGGGCGCCGGGCCGGCCCGTGACCGTACCGGCGATCCGGTCCCAGACGACACGGGGACGCAGCTCGGCGAAGGCGTCGGACGGATAGCGGCCGGCGAGCATGTCGAGCACGGCGGTGAACGCCGACTCGGGGAGCGAGGCGAAGGGCGCGGCCCGGCGGGTCACCGCCAGCAGGTCGTCTACCTGCCAGCTGTCCAGGGCGACCATCGCGACCAGCTGCTGGGCCAGCACGTCCAGCGGGTTGGAAGGGACCCGCAGCGCCTCGATGGATCCTTCACGCATGCGTTCGGTGACCACAGCCGCCTGCACCAGGTCGCCGCGGTACTTCGGAAAGACGACCCCGGTGGAGACCGCGCCGACCTGATGCCCGGCACGGCCGACCCGCTGAAGCCCGGAAGCGACCGACGGCGGCGACTCGACCTGGATGACCAGGTCGACCGCTCCCATGTCGATTCCCAGCTCCAGGCTGGAGGTGGCGACCACCGCGGGCAGCCGGCCCGCCTTGAGGTCCTCCTCCACCTGCGCGCGCTGCTCCTTGGAGACCGATCCGTGATGGGCCCGGGCGAGAAGCGGGGGCGCACCCTTCGCCGCACCGGACTCCGCCATGACCTCGGCGGGGGAGTGGGCCTCGGGCATCGTCTCGCCCGTGGCCCGTTCGTACGCGATCTCGTTGAGCCGGTTGCAGAGCCGCTCGGCCAGCCGGCGGGAGTTGGCGAAGACGATCGTGGAGCGGTGGGACTGCACGAGATCGGCGATCCGCTCCTCCACATGGGGCCAGATCGACGGCTTGTCCGTCTGCCCGGAGTCCGGGTCGGTGGCGGGGGAGCCGCCGAGCTCACCCAGATCCTCCACCGGTACGACCACCGACAGATCGAACTGCTTGGTGGAAGGCGGCTGGACGATCTCCACCTTCCGCCGGGGTGAGAGGAAACGCGCGACCTCGTCGACCGGGCGGACCGTGGCCGACAGGCCGATGCGGCGGGCCGGGCGGGGCAGCAGCTCGTCGAGCCGCTCGAGCGACACGGCGAGATGGGCGCCCCGCTTGGTGCCCGCGACCGCGTGCACCTCGTCGAGAATCACCGTTTCGATCCCGGCCAGCGCCTCCCGCGCCGAGGACGTCAGCATCAGGAAGAGGGACTCGGGTGTGGTGATCAGGATGTCCGGCGGCCGCGTCGTCATCGAGCGACGCTCGGCGGGCGGGGTGTCGCCGGAACGGATACCCACGCGCACCTCGGGCTCGGGCAGCCCCAGGCGCGCCGATTCCTGGCGGATACCGGTCAGCGGCGAGCGGAGATTGCGCTCCACGTCGACGGCGAGCGCCTTGAGCGGCGATACGTACAGCACACGGCAGCGCTTCTTCGCCTCGGCGGGCGGCGGGACCGCGGTCAGCTGGTCCAGGGCGGCGAGGAAGGCGGCCAGAGTCTTTCCCGACCCGGTCGGCGCGACGACCAGGACGTCCGACCCCTCGCCGATCGCCCGCCAGGCACCTTCCTGCGCCGCTGTCGGCGCGCTGAAGGCCCCCGTGAACCAATTGCGGGTCGCGGGGGAGAACGCATCGAGTGCGGAGCCGGTCATGTCCCCCATCGTGCACCCCGCCACTGACAACGGCCCCGGAAACGGACCCGCCGGGTCGCGTCCGCACTCGGATGAGGCGTGACGGCTGGGCCGGCCACGGGCCCGGGGCACCCGCAGCCCGCGGGCTGCGAGAATTCGAGCATGGCAGGAGCGACGGGACCGGAGGAGTGGGCGAGGCACTGGCAGTACGCGGAGCTGCCCGGCCTCGACCTGCTGCGCGCCCGCTACATCCGCCACACCTTCCCGCGCCACAGCCACGAGGGCTTTGTGTTCGGCGCCGTCACCCAGGGCGTCGAGGACGTCGAGCTGCCCGGTGGCACCGTCCACGCGGGGCCCGGCTCCGTCGTCATGATCAACCCTGAGGTGCCGCACACCGCAAGGGCGGGTGTTCCCGAGGGCTGGGCGTACACCACGCTCTATCCGTCCGCTCAGGCGGTCAACGCCATCGCGGCCGACATGACGAATCTCCGCGGCACCGTCGGTTTCACGGAGACCAGCGTGGCCGATCCCTACGCGGCGCGGCTCATCGGCGAGGTCCACCGGGCAGCGGAGGAGGGCAACGCGCTGGCGGCGGACAGCGTGCTGCGGGTCCTGGTCACGCGTCTGCTCACCCGGCACGGCAGCGTCCTGCCCACTCCGGTGCCCGGGGCGGCCGGCGCCCGGAACGCGGCGCGGGCCCGGGCCGTACTGGAGAGCAGGATGTCGCAGCCGCCCACCCTGGAGGCACTGGCCGCCGAACTCGGCACGAGTCCGTTCGCCCTGCTCCGGGCCTTCAAGAAGCAGTACGGGATGCCGCCGCACACCTGGCTCACCGACGCGCGCGTCCGCCGCGCGCGACGGATGCTCGACGCGGGCACGGCCCCCGCCGCGGCTGCCGCAGCGGTCGGCTTCACCGACCAGCCGCATCTCAACCGTCATTTCACCCGGATCGTGGGTGTGCCCCCCGGCGCCTACCAGCGGGAACGTGCAAGAACGTACAAGACCGGTCGCGAAGTGCCCGGGTAGCGTCCCGCTCGTGGCAGAACAGACAGCACCCCCTGAGAACGTCGTCGGCCCGCCCGGCGCCGGCGCCATCACAGCCGAGGCCAAGCCGGACGCGGCCGTCGTACGTGACGCACTCGGCGTCGGCATAGCCGTCGGCCTCTCCGGCTTCGCCTTCGGCGTCACGGCGGCCGGGTCAGGCTTGAGCCTGCTGCAGATCTGCGCGCTCAGCCTCCTCGTCTTCACCGGCGCCTCCCAGTTCGCCCTGGTGGGCGCCCTGGCCGCCGGGGGCAACCCGTACACCGCGGCTGCCGGTGCCTTCTTTCTCGGCGTGCGCAATTCCTTCTACGGCTTGCGGCTGTCGCAGCTGCTCGCGCTCCCGGGCGCCCTGCGTCCCCTCGCCGCCCAGTGGGTCATCGACGAGACGACCGCCGTGACGCTGCCCCAGCCCACCCGGCGCGCCGCCCGGATCGGTTTCACCGTCACCGGACTCACGATCTACGTGCTGTGGAACGTCACCACGCTGGTCGGCGCGCTCGGTGCCGAGGCGCTCGGCGACACCGCCGCCTGGGGGCTGGACGCGGCAGGTCCTGCCGCCTTCCTCGCCCTGCTTGCACCGATGCTGAAGAGCACGACGGAGCGGGTCACCGCCGCGCTCGCCGTCGTGCTCGCGCTCGGCCTGCTGCCCGTTCTGCCCGCAGGAGTGCCCGTACTGCTGGCCGCGCTCGCGGCGCCGGCCGTCCTCTTCCTGATGGGCCGCGACAAGACCGGGCTGATGGGCCGCGACAAGACAGGAAGCCCGGATGAACCGGCCGGGACGGCCGGGCAGGGGCAGGAAGCGGAGAGGGCCGCCGCGCAGACCGGGGAGCCGAGCACCACCACGCAGGAGGACGGCCGATGAACGTCTGGATCGCCATCGCACTCACCGCCCTCGGCTGTTATCTCGCCAAGCTCCTGGGCCTTCTGGTGCCGGCCGGCGCCCTGGAACGTCCCGTCGTGCAGCGCCTGGCCGCTCTGCTTCCGGTGGCCCTGCTGGCTGCCCTGACCGCGCAGCAGGCGTTCGGCACCGGCCAGCACCTGGTGCTCGACGCCAGGGGCGCCGGGCTTGCCGCCGCGGCCCTCGCCTTCGTGCTGCGTGCGCCCTTCCTCGTGGTCGTGGGCGTGGCCGTGGCCGTCACCGCCGGAGTGCGCGCCCTCGGCTGACCGTGCGTACGACAGCCCGGGACGGGTAAGGGGCTCGGTCCAGGCCGTGACCGCCGTGTCCGGAGCCGGCTTGAGGCGCGCCGGGTTCTGGTCGTACCAGCCGCCACCGATTCCGTACGACGTACGACGAACTCCGGCTTGTCGTAGGCCGGATGCAGAGAGGGCTTCGACAGCAGAAGCTCCGGCGGCACCCGCACGTCGTGCACCACCGTGTCGAGGCGGTGGCCCGCGTACAGGCAGGGCCCTGGTCTGGTGGCACAGCGGGTCCAGGAGACGCGCGGTGGCGTCGAGCGCCCGATGGACCCGGTCCCTGCCTGCGATCCGGCACGCCGTGCCCGGAAGCAGGAGGACGGCCACGGCAGTGTGTGAGAGCCCGGGGCGGGAGGCGGCCGCCGGTGCCCGGGGGTCAGCCCAGACAGCGCCCGTACGCCCGAAGTGTCTGCAGGGCTCTGAGCGTGACCAGCGGTCGCCCCTCCAGGGCGGTTCCCGGGGCCCACTGCCGCCACGTCACCGGCCACCCGCCGTCCGGCTGCTGCGCGGCTGCCAGATGATCCAGCGCTCGATCCATCTCCGCGTCGGTGAACCAGCGCCGGGCGAGAGACTCCGGCGCGCGGGCGTAGTCGTACGGAAAGTGCTGCTCACCCGGTGCGTACCCGGGCGCCACGGGGTACTCCGCGCGCCGCTCCGGGTCCAGGGTGGCGAGCCGCTGCTCGCGCACCAGACGTCCGAGCCGGTCGGCCGCGGCCTCGGCCCGCGGACGGTCCGGCGCACCGTCGAGGAAGGCGACCGCGGCCTCGACCTCGTAGGGATGCGACACCTCCAGGGCGTCGACGGCGGCCCAGCAGAAGTCCGTGGCCCGGAACAGCCAGGCGTGCCACACCGAATTGCGGTGGAGCAGCCCGACGACGGGCCCGGTGACCAGCAGCTCGGCCGGTGGATCGTCGACGACCGGGATGAACGGCGCGGCCGGGTAGCCGCGTTGCGAGGGGAGCAGAGCGGGTAAGGCGCCCTCCTTGGTGGACACGGCGGTCAGGAATCGGCAGATCCGTTCCACCCGGAGCCCGCCGCAGCGATCGATGGAGTCGAGGACGCTCAGCGCGTGTGCCGTGTGGAGCGGCTGACTCACGGGACCTCGCAGATCGGGTTCGAGCGCGTGACCGTATCCGCCGTCCTCGTTGAGGAAGGCGGCGAGCGCTGTTTCCACGGCGTCCGCACTTCCTTTCAGGAAGTGATGGGCGAACCGCCGCTGTTCCAGGACGCGGGCCGTGAGCCAGATGAACTGCTCGGCACGGTTGAGGGGACTTGTTCCGGTTCCAGCCATGCACCGACCGTAGGACGGCAAGCGCTCTCGGCAAGGCCGGGCGGCCAGGCTGCACTCTCAGGAGCGGGATACTGGGGGCATGCGGTTGACGATTTTCTGGGAACGGATGGCGGACCACTTCGGCGCGGGGTACGCCGACTCCTTCGCGCGCGACCATGTGATGGCCGAGCTCGGCGGGCGCACCGTGTGGCAGGCGCTGGACGCGGGCTGGGAGGCCAAGGACGTCTGGCGTGGGGTGTGCACGGCCGTGGACGTGCCCGCGGACAAGCGCTGAAGCACGATCCGAGCCGGTACGGCGGCCTGGCCGGAGCCGGGGCGCGCGACCGCGTGCCCGCGCAGTAGGCGAGACTTGCTCCGTGGCACCGACAGACGAGACCGCTCAGACCCAGCCGCCCCTCGACCCGCCCGTCCCGCCGGCCGCGCCACCGCCCCCGCAGTCCGGCGCCGGGCGCGCCCGCATGCCGGGCTGGCTGCCGCGTGCCATGGTCCTGGCACTGGCGCTCTACGCCTGTTTCCGGCTCGGCAGCTGGGCCTTCGACCAGCTCATCGGTCTGTTGATCAATGTGCTGATCGCCTTCTTCCTGGCACTCGCGATCGAACCCGCGGTGAGCCGGATGTCGGCCCGCGGCGTACGACGGGGCTTCGCCACCTTCCTGGTCTTCCTCGGCGTGCTGATCGCCGGCGCCGGCTTCGTCGTGCTGCTCAGCTCGATGCTCGCGGGCCAGATCGTCGACATGGTGGAGGACTTCCCGAAGTACCTCGACTCGGTGATCAACTGGGTCAACCAGACCTTCCGCACCGAGCTCTCCCGTGTCGAGGTGCAGGACAGCCTGCTGCACTCCGACTGGTTGCAGAAGTACGTCCAGAACAGTGCGAGCGGTGTCCTCGACGTGTCCACCACGGTCCTCGGCGGCCTGTTCCGGCTGCTGACGATCTTCCTGTTCTCGTTCTACTTCGCGGCCGACGGCCCCCGGCTGCGCCGCGCGCTGTGCTCCGTCCTCCCGCCGTCCCGCCAGGCCGAGGTGCTGCGGGCCTGGGAGATCGCGGTCGACAAGACGGGCGGGTACCTCTACTCGCGCGGGCTGATGGCGCTCGTCTCCGGAGTCGCGCACTACATCCTGCTGCTGGCCCTGGGAGTGCCGTACGCGCCGGTGCTCGCGGTGTGGGTGGGACTCGTCTCGCAGTTCATCCCCACGATCGGTACGTATCTGGCAGGGGCCCTGCCGATGCTGATCGCGTTCACCGTCGACCCCTGGTACGCGCTGTGGGTCCTCGGCTTCGTGGTGGTCTACCAGCAGTTCGAGAACTACGTGCTGCAGCCCAAGCTGACCTCGAAGACCGTGGACATCCATCCCGCGGTCGCCTTCGGCTCGGTCATCGCGGGCACGGCCCTGATGGGCGCGGTCGGTGCGCTGATCGCCATTCCGGCCGTCGCCACGCTGCAGGCATTCCTCGGCGCCTACGTGAAGCGCTACGACGTCACGGACGACCCCCGGGTGCACGGACGCCATCAGTGGCGGCGCGGTGAACCGGTGGCCGTGCGGCTGCGCCGGATCTGGCACGCCCCCGAGGCCGAGGACGGCCAGGGGGAGGGTGACGAGCCTCAGGACCCGCAGCCTCGTTCCTGAGGCTCGGCGTTCCTCCGGTTCACATTGCCCATGAACACCTCAATTGCGGCGTGGTGTCGCGTTGGTGATCTTTTCCCCTGAATGCCCGACTTCGCGGCGCTATCCTGAGGGCGAGCCGGTGCGGCGTGGTGCGCTTGACACCAAAATCGAACATCCATTCTCATGGGATTCCGGCCGGGTTTTCCCGGGCTCGACCGTGGAGTTGTCCACAGGCCGGGAGGACGTCGAGGCCCATTGTCAGTGGCAGGGGTTAGCGTCTTTGACGTGAAGCGATCGACTCAAGCAAATCGGGTGGAACCCATGGCAGGAACCGACCGCGAGAAGGCGTTGGACGCCGCACTCGCACAGATTGAACGGCAATTCGGCAAGGGCGCGGTGATGCGCCTGGGCGAGCGGCCGAACGAGCCCATCGAGGTGATTCCCACCGGGTCGACCGCGCTGGACGTGGCGCTCGGCGTCGGCGGTCTGCCGCGCGGCCGTGTGGTGGAGGTGTACGGGCCGGAGTCCTCCGGTAAGACGACGCTGACACTGCACGCCGTGGCGAACGCGCAGAAGCTCGGCGGCCAGGTGGCGTTCATCGACGCGGAGCACGCGCTCGACCCGGAGTACGCCAAGAAGCTCGGCGTCGACATCGACAACCTCATCCTGTCCCAGCCGGACAACGGTGAGCAGGCCCTCGAGATCGTGGACATGCTGGTCCGCTCGGGTGCGCTCGACCTGATCGTCATCGACTCCGTCGCGGCCCTCGTGCCGCGCGCGGAGATCGAGGGCGAGATGGGTGACTCGCACGTGGGTCTGCAGGCCCGCCTCATGAGCCAGGCGCTGCGGAAGATCACCAGTGCGCTCAACCAGTCCAAGACCACCGCGATCTTCATCAACCAGCTGCGCGAGAAGATCGGTGTGATGTTCGGCTCGCCGGAGACCACCACCGGTGGCCGGGCGCTGAAGTTCTACGCCTCGGTGCGCCTGGACATCCGGCGCATCGAGACGCTGAAGGACGGCACCGACGCGGTCGGTAACCGTACCCGCGTCAAGGTCGTCAAGAACAAGGTCGCGCCGCCGTTCAAGCAGGCCGAGTTCGACATCCTCTACGGCCAGGGCATCAGCCGCGAGGGCGGCCTGATCGACATGGGCGTGGAGCACGGCTTCGTCCGCAAGGCCGGCGCCTGGTACACGTACGAGGGCGACCAGCTCGGCCAGGGCAAGGAGAACGCCCGCAACTTCCTCAAGGACAACCCCGACCTCGCCAACGAGATCGAGAAGAAGATCCTCGAGAAGCTGGGCGTCGGAGTCCGGCCCGAGGCCGAGTCCGCCGAACCCGGTGCGGACGCGGCAGGCGCGGCGACGGCTCCGGCCGACGGCGCGGCGAAGTCGGTGCCCGCTCCGGCCGGCAAGACCAAGCCGGCCAAGACGGCGGCGGCCAAGAGCTAGACCGTGACGCGTCGTACGGAGTGGCCGGGCAGCGCCGCCGATTCCGGTACGGGCCCCGGCCCCGAATTCGCCGCCGCGCGATCGGCCGGATCCGATCATGAGTCCGATGTCTCCCACGGGCCGGCCGCCAGAGCCGGCCGTGGGAGAAACGCGGCCTCGGGCACCGGATTCGGTGAGGGAGCGGGGCGCCGTTCCCGTTCCCGGTCCAGGGACGGCGGTTCCCCCTCCTCGTCGAGGGCCGAGAAGGGGGAACCGCTGGACCCGGTCGAGCAGGCGCGCAACATCTGCCTGCGACTGCTCACCGGGACCCCGCGCACGCGCAAGCAGCTCGCGGACGCTCTGCGCAAGCGGGAGATCCCGGACGAGGCGGCCGAAGAGGTGCTGTCGCGCTTCGAGGACGTCGGGCTGATCGACGATGCCGCGTTCGCCGGTGCCTGGGTGGAATCGCGGCACCACGGACGCGGGCTGGCCCGCCGCGCGCTCGTCCGTGAGCTGCGGACCAAGGGGGTGGACTCCGCCGTGATCGACGAGGCCGTAGGTCAGCTCGACTCCGAGCAGGAGGAGGAGACGGCGCGTGAGCTCGTCGCTCGCAAGCTCCGGTCGACCCGGGGCCTGGAGCGCGACAAGCGGCTTCGCCGTCTTGCGGGCATGCTCGCCCGCAAGGGGTACGGGGAGGGCATGGCCCTGCGCGTAGTGCGCCGGGCGCTGGAGGAAGAGGGCGAGGACACGGAAGGGCTGGACGAACCTTTCTGAACGGCATCGTTAGCGGTATCGGTAACGGTGGCATCAAGGGTGACGGCGGTGTCGACGGCGGTGGCGTCGGCGGCAACAGCAAGAGCAGCGGCATCCGTTGAGCCGGTGCGCCGTTGTCTCCCGTGCAGTTACTGCCCGGCGCGGGCCGCGCGGCTGATGGCGGCGTCGATCAGGGCGAGGGCGTCTGCGGCGGTGCGCCCCGGGTAGCGGTTCCACGGACCGATGAGCCCCGTCCATCCCTGGGCACGAAGCTCGGAGATGAGCCAGGCACCGGCCCGGTCGACGGTGTGCGCCGATCCGTAGCCCAGCCGGTGTGCCGTGAGCATGGCGCCGCAGATACAGCGGGCGCCCCGGGCGTTGCGGAGCCGGTACGGGGTGTTCTGCCAGCCCCATTCGGTCAGGATCTGACGGGCATGGGCGAGATGGACGGAGGGCCGCACCTCCGGCTGTCCGATGCGCCGCCAGGCGTGGAGCCGGTCGGGCAGCACCGCACCGAGACGCCCGGGGAGGGGCCGCTCGCGCGGCAGGGCCGCGGGCAGCGCGCGCACCGTATCGGCGATGAGCTGATCCACCGGTACGGACAGCAGATCGCGCCAGTCGTCCGACGGAGCGGGACGGTTCTGCTCGGCACCGGGTGAGACGGGTCCCGGCGGTTCGGGGACGGTGAGGTCCCAGCCCGTGACGATCTGCTGCCAGGCCTCCGTGTCATGGAGGCGAGCGGCCTGGGCGTCGAGTTCGTCGGGCGTGAGGGCGGTGGCGGTGGTCGGCATGGGTGCGGGCTCCCCGTCGTAGCGGTGGCGAAGCGGTACCGCGGCGGCGGGATGGTGATGCCGTGGCGGACCTCGCCGTTGAGGCGAATGTCCGTCCGGTCCGCGGTTCGCTCCACCGGAGCGAGGCCATACGGGTGTGTCGCAACGCATTTCGGGGATGGCGAGCGGCCGGCCGGGCCCGCCGGCGTGTGCCTGGGCGCGGTGAAACGGGAGGCGCTGAACGGGGAGTCCGGCAAGGGAAGCGCGGCGGGCGGGGAAGAGCGGCGCGGGAGCAGCCCGGCGGGAGGGGAACCCCCGGCGGGAGGGGAACCCCCGGCGGGAGAGGAAGGCCGGCGGGAGGGGAACCCCCGGCACGGGGAGCAGCACGGGGGAAAACCCCCCTACGAAGACGCCGGAACACTCCAGTGCACAGACATCTGTGCACAGAGCAGTGTGTGACGCATGCCAGAGAAGCCCGGCGGTACCGAGATCACCGAGCTGGCCGCCCTCAAGGCCCTCGCCCAGCCGCGACGCCAGCAGATCCTTCAGCACCTCACCCTGCACGGTCCCGCGACATCCGCGATCCTCGCCCGTGCCCTGGGACTGAACACCGGGGCCACCAGCTACCACCTGCGCGAACTGGCCCGGTACGGCTTCGTCACCGACACCGTGCCGCAGGCGCCGGGCGGGGGCCGGGCACGATGGTGGCGGGCCGTGCCCGGTGACCGCAGGTTCCCGCCTCCGTCCCGCCGGACACCCGGGATGCGGCTCGTCATGGACGAGCTGAACCGTCACGCGTACGCCGCGGACCTCGCACTTTTCGAGCGGCTCCAGCGCGAGAGCGGGGCCGCCGGGGCTTCCGGAGACGGCGCGGCGCCCGACGAGTGGGCCGACGCGCACGCGTACTCACGTGGCTCGCTGCGGCTCACCCTGCCCGAGCTCCAGCAGTTCTTCGAGGAGTACATCGCCCTCATGAACCGCTACAAGCGCCCCGAAGCGGAGACGCCGCCGGGCGCCCGCACGGTCCACACCCGGCTGCTGGCCTTCCCGGCGCCGGGCGAGGACGGCCATGACCTGAGGTCGGGCGAGCACGGCCATGACCCGGCGCCGGGCGAAGACGGCCATGACCCCCGTGGCGTCCATGCGCCCCGTGGCGCCCGCACGGACGACAACGGAAGAGAGACGGACGCATCATGATGCTGCGCTATGCCCTGCGCACGGTCCGCGACCGCAGAGGAGGATTCCTCAGCGCGCTGTTGGCACTCATGTGCGCCGCAGCCCTCGTCACCGCCTGCGGCACCCTTCTGGAGACCGGCCTGCGCGGACGGATCGCCACCGAGCGCTACGCCGCGAGCCCGGTCGTCGTCTCCGCCGACCAGAACGTCCACCGGACCACCGTCAAGCACAAGGGCAACGGGAAGACGAAGGTCAAGCACAAGGCCAAGCCCGTTGCCGAGCGTGCCTGGCTGCCCGTCACCACCGCCGACCGGCTCCGTACCCTGGAGGGTGTACGAGCGGTCGTCCCCGAACTGACCTTCCTCGCCGAGCCGTTGTCGGTGGTCCGCTCTCCGCGTGCGGGGAACGGGAGCGGCGGCACGTCCTCCCTGCCCGCGCGCGCCGGAAGCGGCGACACGCCCTCGTACGGACACTCCTGGGAGTCCGCCCCCCTCACCCCGTTCGCCCTCACCGCCGGCCGCGCCCCCGCCTCGTCCGGCGACGTGGTGATCGACCGGGGCCTCGCCGAACGGACCGGCCTGACCACCGGGGACCGGCTCACCGTGCAGTCCACGCAGGCTCCCCGCACGTACCGTGTCAGCGGAATCGCCGCCCCGCGCGGACCCGGCGAACTGCGGCAGCAGACCTCGCTGTTCTTCTCCGCGGCGGAGGCCGAACGCCTTGCCGCCCGCCCGGGCCAGGTCTCCGCCCTGGGCGTGCTGCCCGCAACCGGTACGGACACCGACCGGCTGAAACAACGGATCGAGCAGGCACTCGACGGCACCGGCGCCCAGGTCTCGGCGGGGGACGAACGCGGCCAGGTCGAGTTCCTGGATGCGGCCGGCGCGAGGGTCAAGCTGGTCTCGATGGGCGGCGCCATGGGCGGAACCTCGCTGCTGGTCGCGGTGCTCGTGGTCGTCGGGACCTTCGCACTCTCCATCCAGCAACGCCAACGCGAACTCGCGCTGCTGCGTACGATCGCCGCCACGTCGCGGCAGATCCGCCGCCTGCTCGGCCGGGAGGCACTGCTGGTGGGTGCCGTCGCCGGGGTCTTGGGGGCCCTTGCCGGTCTGCCGCTGGCCACCTGGCTGCACAGTCGATTCATCGACATGGGCGTGGTCCCGGCGACGCTGGAGCGGACGGCCGGAATCCTTCCTGCCGGTGCCGCACTCGCCGTCACCCTCCTCGGTGCCTGGGCCGCAGCCCGCATCTCCGGCCGTCGCATCGCCCGTCTCCGCCCCGCCGAGGCCATGGCCGAGTCCGCGGTCGAGCGCCGCCGCCCCGCCCGGGGGCGAATCGCCGCCGGTCTGGTCCTGCTCATCGGCGGCGGGGTGCTCGTCGCGGTGCTGAGCATCCTGCACACCGAGGCCGCCTCGACCCCGGTCACCTTCCTGGCCGTGGTGGTGCTGGCCACGGCGGTGTCGCTGCTCGGCCCCCTCTTGGTCCGGGCTGCCGCGTTCCTCCTGGCGGGCGTGAACCGGACGGCCGGACACGTCGGCGTCCTGGCCACGGCGAACATCCGCGGGAACTCCACCCGGATGGCCTCCGTCGTCACCCCGCTCACCCTGCTCATCGGCATGACCTGCACGGTTCTCTTCGTCCAGCCGACCCTCGGCGACGCCGCCCTGGCCCAGGCCCGTGAGGGCACCCGCGCCACCTGGGTGCTGGGCGCGCAGGGCCCCGGTGTGCCGTCGGCAGCCGCCGAGGCCGTGCGCGGGACGCCCGGAGTCACCGCCGCCACGGAGGTGGTCCGCACCACCGTCCGGGTCGGGCTCGCCAAGTACCAGGCCCAGGGAGTCACCACAGCGGGTCTCGCCCGCACCTGGGACCCCGGCGTGACGAGCGGTTCGATCGCCGCGTTCACTGCGGACGCCCGCTCCGCCGCCATCAGTGAACTGGCCGCCGGTCAACTGGGCCTGCGCCCCGGCAGCGAACTGAAGCTGCACCTGGGCGACGGCACCCCCGCCACCCTCACGGTCGCGGCCGTCTACCGTCGCGGGCTGGGCTTCGGCGACCTGACGCTTCCGCACGACCTGCTCGCCCGGCACATGGACAATCCACTCGCCGCGACCGTCCTGGTCGCAGGGAACGCGAGCCGCGGCGAACTGACGGCCGCTCTGGGGAGGTTCCCGGGCGTCGCCGTCGTCGCGCCCGAGACCGCCGACCGGCTCCAGGCAGACCGTCAGCAGGAGAACGCCGAGGTCAACCTGCTGGCCATGGGGCTCGTGCTGGCCTTCACCGCCATCGCCGTCGTCAACACGCTCGCCATGTCGGTCTCCGAGCGGCTCAAGGAGTTCGCGCTCCTGAGACTGGCCGGGGCGACGCGCCGTCAGGTGCTGCGGATGCTCCGCATCGAGACCCTGTCGGTCCTGGCCGTCGCCGCTGCCCTCGGCACGGGTATCGCGCTGGCCGTACTGACCGCCTTCAGCATCGGCATGACGGGCAGCGCCGCGCCCACCGTGGTCCCGTTGGTGTACGCGACGGTGGTGGGCGCCGCGGCCGTGCTCGCCCTGGTCGCCACGGCGTTGCCGGGCAGGCTGACACTGAAGGCCCGCCCGGTGGAGGCCGTCACGAGCCGATGACCGATGGCCCCGGGCACGGCGGGGGTTCCCACGCCGTGCCCGGCTGCCGAGCGCGGCGGGGCTCCCGGTCACACCTCGACGGGGAGCCCCGCCGCGCGCCAGGCCTGGAAGCCGCCGACCAGGTCCGTCGCCCGGTACAGCCCGAGCCGGTGCAGCGACTCGGCGGCGAGGCTCGACGCGTACCCCTCGTTGCAGATCACCACCACACGCAAGCCGTGGCTCACGGCCTCCGCCGCGCGATGGCTTCCCCGCGGGTCCAGCCGCCATTCCAGCTCGTTGCGTTCGACGACCAGGGCCCCCGGGATCAGCCCGTCCCGCGCCCGCAGCTCCGCGTAGCGGATGTCCACGAGCAGCGCGCCGTCCTCGGCGGCCGCCTTCGCCTCCTGCGGTCCGAGCCGCTCGTATCCGGCCCGCACCCGCTCCAGCAGCTGGTCGATGCCGGGCGGGGTGTCGCCGCCGTCGTGCCGATCGTCGCTCACTGCCAGTCCTCCGGGCGTTCGGTCTGCTCAAGGCGGAGCACCGCGCCGGTGCGGCTGTAGCGCCGGATCTGCGGCAGTGGCGGGTAGTACGCGTGGACGGAAACGGCGTGCTCCGTGGCGGACTCGTTCAGCACCTCGTGGACGTGGTGCCGGCCGAAGGCCTTGCCCTGACCCGCCGTCAACTCCCTTGACCGGTCGATGTCCTCGGTCAGTTCCAGGGTCTTCCAGCCGTCGGTGGGCAGCCGTGCCGCGAGTGAGTGCTCCTTCAGCGTGCCGGCCGCGGTGAGGAAGGCGCCGATCGAGTCGGCGTGGTCGTGCCAGCCGGTGCCGGTGCCGGGTGGCCAGCCGATCAGCCAGGCCTCGCTGCCCCCGGGCCCGTCGAGCCGGATCCAGGTGCGGCCCTCGGGGTCGAGGGGGAGCGAGGCGATGAGTGCGGTGTCGGCGGCGGTACGTCGGACGAAGTCGAGCAGTTCCGCGGCGGTCGGGCCGGAGGCCGTACGTACGGGCACGACAGGGGAGGGAGAGGCAGACACGGGGACCGTCCTGAGAGTTCGCGTGGATGCTCCTGCCGCACGTCACCGCGCGCGGCGGAGCAGGAGGAGGCGATTCAGCAGGACGGGCGACACACGCAGCCCGCATAGCGGAGCAGGTCCATATGGACCCTCCGCCACAGGCGCACATCGGTGTCGGTCATGTTCCGGAGTAGACCATGTGCGCCTGCGTCGGTCAATTGACGTCTGCGGTCCGGTCGGAGCGTACGGAGGTGAGGGCCGCGCCGCCGCGCGCCGCGTCCGCCGCCGCGAGGAGCTCCGCCGGCCGGACGCCGCCGAACGACTCCACGAGATGGCCGTCCGGCCTGATCAGCAGCACGGTGTGCGCCGACGCACCCGGGTAGCTCTCGGCGACCAGCAACTCGGCCTTCACCGGGAGGCCGTCGACCGTCTCGACGAGCCGGGGCATGACTCCGGCCCGCATCCAGTGCCGCCGGTCCCAGACGCCCGTGCCCGGTGCGACGAGCAGCACCAGCAGATGCCCCTGCCCCAGCCGCTCCCGGAGCCGTACGGGCGTTCCGTCAGGCGCGGTGACCCGCACATCGGCGACCGGCGCACCGGGGGGCGTACCCACCGATGTGTGCGCCTCCGCGCGTGGGGGCGCAAGGGGGGAGTGGGAGTAGGACGGGGGCGCACCGAGTGGCCCGCACCCCAGATGGCCGTCGGTGAGCAGCGAGTCGTGCCCCCGTGCGCTCCCCGGGACCAGGGTCCGCAGACCTCCGCCGCCCCGCAGTATCGGCAGCGACTGGTCGGCGGCGCGCAGCCGCGAGGCGACCGCGGCCCGTCGCTCGGCCTGGTAGCTGTCGAGGAGCACCTCGGACGCGCCGTGATGCCAGGCCAGCGCCAGCTTCCACGCCAGGTTCTCGGCGTCCCGCAGCCCTTCGTCGAGCCCCTGGGTGCCCAGGGCGCCCAGCAGATGCGCGGCGTCCCCGGCCAGGAACGCCCGCTTCACCCGCCACCGCCGGGCGAGCCGGTGATGGAGCGTGTACACGCCGGTGTCCAGCAGTTCGTACGGGGGTGTCTCGCCGCACCAGCCCTCCAGGGTGTCCCGGACCCGGGTGACCAGGGCATCCGGCGTGACGAGCTCACCGCGCGGCGGCAGCAGCCAGTCCAGCCGCCAGACCCCGTCCGGCAGCGGCCGCGCCGTGACCTCGGCGCCGCCGGTGCGCCAGGGCGGCAACCGGTGCAGTACGGCTTCGCCGGGCCAGGGCAGCTCGGTGCGCAGCGCGGCGACGGCATGCCGCTCCACCGCCGTACGCCCGGGAAACCGGATGTCGAGGAGCTTGCGGACGGTGGACCGGGCCCCGTCGCAGCCGACCAGATAACTCCCTCGCCACCAGGTCGAACCGGGCTCCCGGGTGTGCACCGTGACACCGTCGGCGTCCTGCTCCAGCGTGTCGATCCGGCTGAGCCGCGCCGTCTGCACGAGTTCCTGCGCGGCCACCGCGTCCCGCAGCCCCCGCACCAGCGCGTGCTGCGGGACATGGACGGGAGCGGCAGGCAGGTCGCCGGCGGGGGAGCCCTCGCCGAGCGACAGCTTCCGTACGACCTGCCGGCGCCGCACGGACCGCCAGCCGGTCCAGCGAAGGCCCTCGTCCTGGAGCGTCTTGCATCCCAGCCGTTCCACCAGGCCGGCGGTGTCCTCACGGAGCACGACCGTGCGGGCCGGACGTGTCTCGTCCTTGCCCGGGTCCTCGTCGAGGAGCACGGAGGGCACACCCTGCGCCGCGAGGGCGAGCGACAGCACCAGGCCCACGGGCCCGGCGCCGACGACGATCACCGGGTCCACGGCGCGGCCCCCGGAACACCTGTGGTCGGACGCGAGGAGGCGCACGAGCGGAGGGAGGAAGCCTGGACGGCTCCTGAGGCGGAGGGCGGCGTCGAAGGAGATGCGGCGGCGGAGGCTCGGGGCGCGATCACAGAACGTATGCAACCTACTGGGGGTGCGTGCGTCAAGTGACACCGGAACGCGGCGAGGGGCGGTGGCAGATGCGCCACCGCCCCTCACGGGCATTCACCGACGTACCGTCAGACGGCGCGATTCCCATCGATTTTGAGCGACGGCGCATCGATCGTCTCCAGGTCGCCCCCGGGGCCGGTACCCACGATGGCGCCCGTGCTCTTCTTCCCGCGCCGGAGGCGCTGCTCCAGCCAGCTCGCGAACGAGGTGAGGGCGAAGTTCACCGCGAGGTAGATCACGGCGATGATCGTGAAGCACGCGATGGTGTTCGCGCCGTAGTTCGCGGCCATCGGCCGGACCGAGGCCAGCAGCTCCGGGAAGCTGAGCACCGCGCCACCGAGGGCGGTGTCCTTCACGATCACCACGATCTGGCTGACGATCGCGGGCAGCATGGCGGTGACCGCCTGCGGCAGCAGCACGAAGACCATGGTCTGGCCCTTGCGCATACCGATCGCCTTGGCCGCGTCCGTCTGTCCCGACGGGAGCGTCAGGATGCCGGCCCGCACGATCTCGGCGAGCACCGAGGCGTTGTAGAGCACCAGCCCCGTGATCACGGCGTAGAGCAGGCGGGTGTCCGGAGCGAGGTCGGTGTACTCGAAGTACGCCTGGTTCGCGATGAGCATCAGGATCAGGACCGGAATGGCCCGGAAGAACTCCACGACCACACCGGATGGTCCACGCATCCACCGGTGGTCCGAGAGCCGGCCGATTCCGAAGAGGGCACCCAGCGGAAGTGCGATGATCAGCGCGAAGAATGCCGCCTTGAGCGTGTTCTGGAGCCCGGGCCAGATGTACGTCTCCCACGGCTGGGAGCTGGTGAAGAACGGCTTCCACTTGATCCAGTCGAGCTGGTGCTTGGAGGCGAGACCGTCGTACACCCACCAGACCACGGCCGCCGCGCCCAGCACGAACAGCACGGTGTAGAGGATGTTCCGACGCTTGGCGCGGGGCCCCTGGGCGTCGTAGAGGACCGAGGTCATCGCTTCACCGCCACCTTCTTGCTCACCCAGCCGAGGATGAGGCCGGTCGGGAGGGTCAGAACGATGAAGCCGAACGCGAAGACGGCCGAGATCAGAAGCAGCTGCGCCTCGTTCTCGATCATCTTCTTCATCAGGTAGGAGGCCTCCGCCACCCCGATCGCGGAAGCGACCGTGGTGTTCTTCGTCAGCGCGATCAGCACGTTGGAGAGCGGATTGACGACCGAGCGGAAGGCCTGCGGGAGAATGATCAGCCGCAGTACCTGGGTGAAGCTCAGACCGAGGGCGCGTGCGGCCTCGGCCTGGCCGACAGGCACCGTGTTGATGCCGGACCGCAGGGCCTCGCACACGAACGCGGCGGTGTAGGCGCTCAGGGCGAGCACCGCGAGCCGGAAGTTGATCCCCGTGAAACCGTCGGCGCCGAGCTTGACGCCGAGCGTGGAGAACAGACCCAGCGACGCGAAGAGAATGATCACGGTCAACGGAATGTTCCGGACCACGTTCACGTAGCCGGTCGAGAAACCGCGCATCAGGGGGACCGGGCTGACCTTCATGCCGGCCAGCAGCGTTCCCCATATGAGGGAGCCGAGGGCGGAGTAGACGGTGAGTTGCACCGTCACCCAGAAGGCCCCCAGCAGGTCGTAACCATCAAGAAAGTCGAACACGATCTCCCGCGCTTCCACGTGTAGAAGGGCACGGCGCGCCGCCCTCAGTGGCGGCGCGCCCGGTCAGCCCTGCTTCACTTGACGACGTTGCCGATCTTCGGAGCGTCCTCGTTCTTGTAGCCCGCCGGGCCGAAGTTGGCGTCCACGGCCTTCTTCCACGAACCGTCCGAGACCATCTTGGTCAACGCGTCGTTGATCTTCTTCTTGAGGTCGGCGTCGCCCTTCTTCAGGCCGATGCCGTAGTTCTCGTTGGTCATCTTGAAGCCGGCCAGCTTGAACTTGCCCTTGTTGGCGTCCTGCGAGGCATAGCCGGCCAGGATGCTGTCATCGGTGGTCAGCGCGTCGACAGCCTTGTTCTCCAGGCCGGTCAGGCACTCCGAGTAGCCGCCGTACTCCTGGAGGTCCGCCTTCGGGGCCAGCTTGTCGTGGACGTTCTGCGCCGAGGTCGAGCCCGTGACCGAGCAGAGCTTCTTGTTGTTCAGGTCCTCCGGCGCCTTGATGGAGGTGTCATCCGCGCGGACCAGGATGTCCTGGTGGGCGAGGAGGTACGGACCCGCGAAGTCGACCTTCTTCAGCCGCTCGTCGTTGATCGAGTAGGAGGCGGCGATGAACTTCACGTCACCGCGCTCGATCGACGTCTCGCGGTCGGCGCTCTTGGTCTCCTTGAACTCGATGTCCTTGGCGTCGTAGCCCAGTTCCTTGGCTACGTACGTGGCGACATCGACGTCGAAGCCGGTGTACTTGCCGTCCGGGGTCTTCAGCCCGATACCCGGTTGGTCGATCTTGATACCGATCGTGATCTTCTTGCCGCCGCCCGAACCGGACGCGTCGTCCTTGTCGTCGGAACCACAAGCGGTGGCGGTCAGGGCGAGGGCGAGCACGGCGGCCGAGGCGGCGGTGACCTTACGAAGCTGCATGGTGAAATTCCCTAGAGTTGACGCGATGTGAGTGATCGGCCGGTCCGGAGACCGGCGCCGAAGGCTCCATCAGTGGTGAAGGATCTTCGACAGGAAGTCCTTGGCCCGGTCACTGCGCGGGTTGCTGAAGAACTGGTCGGGCGTGGCCTCTTCGACGATCTTTCCGTCCGCCATGAAGACGACCCGGTTCGCCGCGGAGCGGGCGAAGCCCATCTCGTGGGTGACGACGACCATGGTCATGCCGTCGCGGGCGAGCTGCTGCATGACCTCCAGCACCTCGTTGATCATCTCCGGGTCGAGCGCGGAGGTCGGCTCGTCGAAGAGCATGACCTTCGGGTCCATCGCCAACGCCCGCGCGATCGCCACACGTTGCTGCTGGCCACCGGAGAGCTGGGAGGGGTACTTGTCGGCCTGGGTTCCGACGCCCACCCGGTCGAGCAGGGAACGCGCCTTGTCCTCGGCAGCCTTCTTGTCCGTCTTGCGGACCTTGAGCTGGCCGAGCGTCACGTTCTCGAGCACTGTCTTGTGCGCGAAGAGATTGAACGACTGGAAGACCATGCCGACATCGGCACGCAGCCTCGCCAGCTCCTTGCCCTCCGCGGGCAACGGCTTTCCGTCGATCGAGATCGCGCCCGAGTCGATCGTCTCCAAGCGGTTGATCGTGCGGCACAGCGTGGACTTCCCGGACCCGGAGGGCCCGATGACGACCACGACCTCGCCACGGGCGATCGTCAGGTCGATGTCCTGGAGCACATGCAGCGCGCCGAAGTGCTTGTTGACGTTGCTCAGCACGACCAGGTCGCCGCCGGGCGCGGGTGCAGCGTCCTCGGCGCCCTTGGTCACTGAAACTCCGCTCATCGGCTTCTTGCTCCGTCCTCCTCGGTTGGGAAGGACCTTAGTGACGCAGTGCGACCAGCGTCATTACATCTGAGCGGAAATTGAGCATAACGATCCGGCTGCAACCGGACACTCCGTGTGAACGGGGCGCCTTTCAGTGCCCCGGGGCGTACCGGGTGCATAACGGAAACCTGGATGCAACAGGCGGGCACTTGACTGGCCCCCCGTCATCGGGGTGGATGCTCTGGTACACCCTGACGTGAAACGCCCCGGTACGGGGAAGTAACGGGAGGGGTACGCGACCGTACCGACACCGAGTGGGAAGGAAAAGGGGGGCCATGAGACTGCTGCTCGTCGAGGACGACAACCACGTCGCCGCCGCCCTGTCCGCGATCCTCACCCGGCACGGTTTTCAGGTCGTGCACGCCCGCAGCGGCGAGGAGGCCCTCCAGGCGCTCCTGCCCACCGAGACGGAACCCTTCGGTGTCGTACTCCTCGACCTCGGCCTGCCCGACCAGGACGGCTACGAGGTCTGCGGGAAGATCCGCAAGCGCAGTTCCGTCCCCGTGATCATGGTGACCGCGCGGGCCGACGTCCGCTCACGGATCCACGGCCTCAACCTCGGCGCCGACGACTACGTGACCAAGCCGTACGACACCGGCGAACTCCTCGCCCGTATCCACGCCGTCAGCAGGCGCAAGACGGGCCCCGAGGACACCGCGCCCACGCCCGTGGCCGCGCTGCGCCTGGGACATGTGCACATCGAGCTGCCGACCCGCCGGGTCAGCGTCGACGGGAGCGAGGTCCAGCTCACCCGCAAGGAGTTCGACCTCCTTGCGCTGCTCGCCCAGCGGCCCGGCGTGGTGTTCCGCCGTGAACAGATCATCAGCGAGGTGTGGCGTACGAGCTGGGAGGGCACGGGCCGCACCCTGGAGGTGCACGTCGCCTCCCTGCGCTCCAAGCTGCGGCTGCCCGCCCTGATCGAGACCGTGCGCGGGGTCGGCTACCGCCTCGTCGCGCCGGCCGCGTAGAGGGCGCACGTTCCCGTTGCGTACCCGGCTGCTTCCGCTGCTCATCGTCCTCATGGCGGGCGTCCTGCTCGCCCTCGGCTTCCCGCTGGCCGTCAGTGTGGCGGCGGCCAGGCAACAGGGCGTCGTGATCGACCGCATCGACGACACGGCACGCTTCGCCGCACTCGCCCAGTTCATCACCGAACGCACCAGCGGCTACGACGAACGGCGCCGCACGCTCCAGGGCGAGCTGGAGACGTACGACTCCGTCTACGGCATCAGGGCCGGTGTCTTCTACCGCGACGACACCGCCATGGCCAAGGCGCCCGCGTCCTGGCGGCTGCCCGACGAGGGCGAGGGCCGTGAGGCGTTCAAGGAGGCGCTGCTCGGCCGTCGCAGCCACGACCCGCCCCAGGTCTGGCCCTGGCAGGACGGCCGGGTGGTCGTCGCCTCACCCGTCGTGCGGGACGGCGACGTGATCGCCGTCGTCGTGATCGACTCGCCCACCGACCAGATGCGCGCCGCCACACTCCGCGGCTGGCTGGTGATCGCCGCGGGGGAGGTCATCGCGATGCTGGTGGCCGTGGGCGCCGCGAACCGGCTCACCGGCTGGGTGCTGCTCCCCGTGCGGACACTCGACGCCGCCGCCCACGACATCGCCGTCGGGCGCATGCGGTCCCGGGTGGCGGCCTCCGGCGGGCCCCCGGAACTCAGGCGTCTGGCCCGTTCGTTCAACGAGATGGCCGACAACGTCGAGGACGTGCTGGAGCAGCAGCGCGCCTTCGTGGCCGACGCCTCGCACCAGTTGCGCAATCCCCTGGCCGCCCTGCTGCTGCGGATCGAACTGCTCGCTCTCGAACTCCCCGAGGGCAACGAGGAGATCGCCTCCGTGCGTACGGAGGGCAAGCGCCTCGGCCAGGTGCTCGACGATCTGCTCGACCTGGCGCTGGCCGAGCACACCGGCGCCGATCTGCAGCTCACGGACATCGGCGCCCTCAGTGCCGAACGGGTCGCTTCCTGGAGGCCGGTGGCCGAGGAGAGGGGCGTACGGCTGCGGGCGGACGGCATGGGAGCCGTCACCGCCTGGGCGGACCCCATCGCCCTGTCCAGCGCACTCGACGCGATCATCGACAACGCCCTCAAGTTCACCCCGCGGGACGAGGAGGTCCGGGTCACGGTCGCCTCCGACAGCGCGTGCGTCACCGTCGTCGTCGCGGACGGCGGACCGGGACTCACCGAGCAGGAGATGGAGCGCGTGGGCGACCGGTTCTGGCGCAGTTCCCAGCATCAGAACGTACGAGGATCGGGGCTCGGCCTCTCCATCTCCAAGGCCCTCCTCGCCGCGAGCGACGGCTCACTGTCCTGCACGCGGAACGAACCTCACGGGCTCCGTGTGACGGTCTCGGTCCCGCGCACCGGGCCGCAGGGCTGAGCAGCCCTCACCGGAGGGCGGTAGGGCCGAGAAGCCCTCACCGGAAGGGCAGCAGGGCCGAGAAGTCCTCACCCGGAGCCAGTCCGGAGTCGGTCAGGGCTTCACCGAGCGGTAGTAGCGCTTGGCCCCTTCGTGCAGCGGCAGCGGATCCGTGTAGATCGCCGTCCGCAGGTCCACCAGCTGCGCGGCGTGCACCTCACGGCCGATCCGGTCCCTGCTGTCGATCACGGTGCGCGTGAACGCCTCCGTCATCGCGGCGCTGGTGCGGTCCGTGGTCACCAGCACGTTGGCGACCGCGACGGTGGGAACGGCCTGTCCCTGCTGGGCGTCGCGGTAGGCGTCGGCCGGCATCACGGCCGAGCGGTAGAAGCGGGTGGACCCGCCGGCCGCCTGGAGCTGCCTGATGAGCGGGTCCTCCAGCGGAACCAGCCGGATCGAGAACCGGGCGGAGAGATCCGCGACCGCGGTGGTCGGCAGCCCGCCGGACCAGAAGAACGCGTCCAGCCGGCCGTCCTCCAGCAGCTTCGGCATCGTGTCGATGCCCGCGGGCACGGCCGTCACGTCCGCGACGGGATCCAGGCCCGCCGCCGTCATCAGCCGGTCGGCGACCAGCCGCACGCCCGAGCCCGGCTGTCCGACCGCGACCGTCTTGCCCCGCAGATCCGCGACCTTGCGGATGTCCGAGCCCCGCTCCACGACCAGCTGTATGTAGTCGTCGTACAGGCGGACACAGCCGCGCAGCCGGTCGGCGCCCGGCTTGCGGTCCCGGAGATAGGTGGCGACGGCGTCGGTGGTCGCGATGGTGAAGTCGGCCTTGCCCGTCGCCACCCGGGCGATGTTCTGCTGCGAGCCCTCGCTGGTCTGGAGCTGTATCGACACCTCGGGAAGGTCCTTGGCGAGCGCGCCCTCCAGCCGCTCGCCGTAGCGCTGGTAGACGCCGCTGCGCACTCCCGTGCTGAACGTCAGCGTCCCGTTCGGCGCCGGATCCCCGAGGGGGAGCAGCCACCAGAGCAGCAGTCCGAGCACGACGACGAGGGCGGCGCCCGCCCGTAGTGAGCGACGCCGGCCGATTCGGGACAGAGCCGGGAGCATGGCGGCGATCCTGCCAGGTGGTTCCCGGCCCTGGCCAGGGGTGCCGTCGGATCTCACAGCCCGCTGCGGCACCCGGTGCGCGGTCCGCGGGCCGCCCGCGGCGGGAGGTGTCCGTGCAGCGCCTACCCTTGTCGCATGAGCAGCGGCAACCGGAGCGAAGCAGTGGACGTCAGAAAAAGCTATGAGGTGCGCACCTACGGGTGCCAGATGAACGTCCACGACTCCGAGCGGTTGTCGGGTCTGCTGGAGGACGCCGGCTACGTACGGGCGCCCGAGGGATCCGACGGCGACGCCGATGTCGTCGTCTTCAACACCTGCGCGGTGCGGGAGAACGCCGACAACAAGCTCTACGGCAACCTCGGCCGGCTCGCCCCGATGAAGACGAAGCGCCCCGGGATGCAGATCGCGGTCGGCGGCTGCCTCGCGCAGAAGGACCGCGACACGATCGTCCAGCGGGCCCCCTGGGTCGACGTGGTCTTCGGTACGCACAACATCGGCAAGCTGCCCGTGCTGCTGGAGCGCGCCCGGATCCAGGAGGAGGCGCAGATCGAGATCGCCGAGTCCCTGGAGGCGTTCCCCTCGACGCTGCCCACCCGCCGCGAGTCCGCGTACGCCGCGTGGGTCTCGATCTCGGTCGGCTGCAACAACACCTGCACCTTCTGCATCGTCCCGGCGCTGCGCGGCAAGGAGAAGGACCGCCGGACCGGCGACATCCTCGCCGAGATCGAGGCCCTGGTCGCCGAGGGCGTCTCCGAGATCACCCTGCTCGGCCAGAACGTGAACGCGTACGGCTCCGACATCGGCGACCGCGAGGCCTTCTCCAAGCTGCTGCGGGCCTGCGGGCGGATCGAGGGACTGGAGCGGGTCCGCTTCACCTCGCCGCACCCGCGCGACTTCACCGACGACGTGATCGCGGCCATGGCCGAGACGCCGAACGTGATGCCGCAGCTGCACATGCCCATGCAGTCGGGCTCGGACACGATCCTGAAGGCGATGCGGCGCTCGTACCGGCAGGAACGCTTCCTCGGCATCATCGACAAGGTGCGCGCCGCGATGCCGGACGCCGCGATCTCCACCGACATCATCGTCGGCTTCCCGGGGGAGACCGAGGAGGACTTCGAGCAGACCATGCACGCGGTCCGCGAGGCGCGCTTCGCCAACGCCTTCACCTTCCAGTACTCCAAGCGCCCCGGAACCCCCGCCGCCGACATGGAAGGGCAGATCCCCAAGGAGGTCGTCCAGGAGCGGTACATGCGCCTGTCCGTCCTCCAGGAGGAGATCTCCTGGTCGGAGAACAAGAAGCAGGTCGGCCGCACCCTGGACGTCATGGTCGCGGAGGGCGAGGGCCGCAAGGACGGCGCGACCCACCGCCTGTCCGGCCGCGCTCCCGACAACCGCCTGGTCCACTTCACCAAGCCGGACGAGGACGTGCGGCCCGGCGACGTGGTGACCGTCGAGATCAGCTACGCCGCCCCGCACCACCTGCTGGCCGAGGGCGCGCCCCTCGGGGTGCGGCGGACCCGTTCGGGGGACGCCTGGGAGAAGCGGACCGCCGCCGCGGCCGCCAAGCCGGCCGGTGTCATGCTGGGCCTGCCGGGGATCGGCGCCCCGGCGCCGCTGCCCGCCGCCTCGGCACCGGGCTGCGGCTGCGACTGACGGCGCGGGTACGATCCCCGCGCGGCATGCCCGCGGCGGGCCAGTACGCTGCCCCTCATGCTTGTCGCCGCCGCAGTCTGCCCCTGCCCGCCGCTGCTGGTCCCCGAGGTCGCCGCCGGTGCCGCGCCCGAGCTCGATGGAGCGAGGACCGCGTGCACCGACGCCCTGGGGGTGCTCGCGGCCTCCCGGCCCGATCTGCTGATCGTGATCGGTCCGGCCGGCATCGAGGGCCGCGGCACGCACCCGGAAGGGGCCACGGGCGGCTTCCAGGAGTTCGGTGTGGACCTCGACGTACGGCTGGGGCGAGCCGGTGACACGGGCGGCGTCGCCGAGCGTCGGCTCCCGCCGTCGCTCGCGGTCGGCGCGTGGCTGCTGTCCCGCACCGGCGGATGGGCGGGCACCCCGGTCGAGGCGCTCGGTGTGGGGGAGCCGCTGGAGACCGCCCGCTGCGCGGAGACGGGGCGTGCCCTGGCCGCTCGCGCGGACCGGGTCGCGCTGCTGGTGATGGGTGACGGCAGTGCCTGCCGGACCGTGAAGTCGCCCGGCTACCTGGACGAGCGCGCCGCCGGGTTCGACGCGGAGGCCGCGCGGGCGCTGGGGGCGGCGGACACGGGGGCGCTGATCGCGCTGGACGAGGCGCTGGCGTACGAACTCAAGGCTGCGGGACGCGCGCCCTGGCAGGTGCTTGCCGGGGCGGCAGAGGGGGCCGGCCTGGACGGGCGGCTGCTCTACGACGACGCGCCGTACGGCGTGGGCTACATGGTCGCGGCCTGGGCCTGACGCTCTCCCTGAGCCAGGAGGGCACGACGGCCGTGGAGCGATACCGCTCCACGGCCGTCGTGCCCTCCTGGCTGCCCGGTGTCAGGAAGCCGGCGGCGGCGGGGTGCTGCCCGAGGTGGGCGGCGTACCGCCCCCGTCCTTCTGGGCCAGCTTGTCCACCGCTCCCTTGGCCTTCTGCGTGCCGGACACGATCTTGTCGCTGTACTTGCCCTTGGTCTTCGCGTCCACCGCCCGCGCGGCCTTGTCGAGCCCTTGGTCGATCTTGCCCCCGTGCTGCTGCGCGAGGTCACTCACCTTGTCCTTCGCAGGGCTCAGCTTCGCCTTCAAATTGTCCATGAAGCCCATCGGACACCTTCTCTGCTGGGGGCTGCGTGCGTGTGCTCTCTCCGGTCCCGATACCCGCCGCGCCGCCCCGTACTCCCGGCCGCGGTATCGGCTGCCTCGGGGGACAAACGGCAGAACCATGAGAAACCACCCATATGTAGACACCATTTTACTTGGCGGCGCGTGACGACGCGCACACCGCATGGTCCGTTCCTCGCTCATTCGGGAACGGGCCCGAGGTTTGCGAGACTGTGGCAGTGAGAAGTCCAGCTCCCGCACCGCGGGTCATCGCCGTCGTCGGTCCCACCGCAGCCGGAAAGTCCGACCTGGGGGTGTTCCTCGCTCAGCAGCTCGGGGGCGAAGTGGTCAATGCCGACTCCATGCAGCTCTACCGGGGCATGGACATCGGCACCGCCAAACTGACACCCGCCGAGCGCGGCTCCGTGCCCCACCGGCTGCTGGACATCTGGGACGTCACCGAGACCGCCAGCGTGGCGGAGTACCAGCGCCTGGCCCGCGCCGAGATCGACCGGCTGCTCGCCGAGGGCCGCACGCCCGTCCTGGTCGGCGGCTCCGGTCTGTACGTGAAGGGCGCGATCGACGCCCTGGAGTTCCCCGGTACGGACCCCGGCGTCCGCGCCGCCCTGGAGGAGGAGCTGGCCGAGCACGGCTCGGGCGCTCTGCACGCACGGCTGGCCGCGGCCGACCCGGAGGCGGGCCGCGCCATTCTGCCGAGCAACGGCCGGCGCATCGTGCGGGCCCTGGAGGTCATCGAGATCACCGGCAAACCGTTCACCGCCAACCTTCCCGGTAACGATGCGGTCTACGACGCCGTCCAGATCGGCGTCGACGTGGCCCGCCCCGAACTCGACGAGCGCATTGCCGTACGCGTCGACATGATGTGGGAGGCCGGGCTCGTGGACGAGGTGCGCGACCTGGAGGCGCGCGGGCTGCGCGAGGGACGCACCGCCTCCCGGGCGCTCGGCTACCAGCAGGTGCTCACCGCCCTGGCCGGGGAATGCACGGAGGACGATGCGCGCACCGAGACCGTGCGCGCCACCAAACGTTTCGCGCGCCGCCAGGACTCCTGGTTCCGCCGCGACCCGCGCGTCCAGTGGCTGAACGGTGCCGCGGAGCACCGGGGGGAACTGCCGGGCCGGGCGCTGGCATTGGTCGAACGAGCGGTTACAGGCTGACGGCGTGACGAGGGCGCGACGAGGGCGCGACGGTGGCGCAGGAACTCCGCCTGTGCCGCATCGACCCAGACGGTCCACCCGCACCGGGGAACCGACTGCGCCGACCTCATCCTGGGTCAGTGCGTTCTCAGCGATCCGACGCTCCTGCTGTCCTATGCCTCGGACACCGCGGAGGCCGGCGCGCCCCGCGAACTGACCCTGGAGGTGTTCACCACGTCCGACACGACCGATTCAACTCCGTACGCCGGGCTGCACGAGGGCCGCACTCGGCTGCACGTCCTGCCCGCAGGTCCCTGACGGCGTTCCGGGGTACTCGTGCCGGTACAGGCGGGCTTCAGACGATCCAATGCGGCTGGTGTGTGCTCGCGGCGGGCGGCAGCCCGGACGCCGCAGCCATCCGCTGCACCGCGTCGCGGAGGACATCGGGCGGCATCGCGTAGGGGATGCGCAGGCGGTTCTCGAAGATGCCCGGTGCTGCCGCGAAACAGCCACCGCCCTCGATCCGGACGCCGAAGCCGAGCGAGCGCTCGGCCAGCCATGCCGCCGCGGGCTCACCCAGGTCGGCCCAGAGGGACAGGCCGCCGGGCGGCTGGTTCCACTGCCAGTGGGGGAAGTGCTTCGTGAGCGCTTCGGACAGGGCCGCGCGCTGCCCGCGGATGCGTGCCAAGTGCGCCGGGAGCCAGTCCGGGGCGGCATGCAGAAGGGTGTCGGCCACCAGTTGGTCGATCACCGAGCCGCCCAGGTCGTTGGCGATCCGCTGCCCGGCGAGCTCCGTCACCAGGTTCGCCGTCGCGCGCAGCCAGCCGATGCGCAGCCCACCCCAGTGGCTCTTGCTCATCGAACCGAGGACGATGACCTTTCCCGTGTCGCCCGGGGCGGCGAACGAGGCGAAGGGCGCCGGCGGCGACACGTCGAGTGCCAGGTCGGTCAGCGTCTCGTCGACGATGAGCCAGCTGTCCGCGCGTCTGGCTGCGGCGAGCACCCGGACCCGTTCGTCGTCGGGCATCAGGAGACCGGTCGGATTGTGGAAGTCCGGGATGAGGAAGGCTAGTTGGGGTACGGCGTGGCGGAAGGCCGACTCGACGGCGTCCATGTTCCACCCCTGGTCCGATACCGGGACCGTCAGCGTGCGCAGGTGGGCGCGCCGCATGGCTTCCAGGGCGATCGGGTAGGACGGGTTCTCGACCAGGATCCGGTCCCCGGGGGCGGTCAGCAGGCCGAGCACCAGCGAGAGCGCGTGCTGGGCTCCGGAGGTCACCAGGATCTGCTCGGGCCGGGTGGGCAGACCGCGCTGGGTGAACCTCTCGGCGATCGTGACTCGGAGCTGCGGCTGTCCGTAGGGGTTGTAGCCCGTCATGCGGTCCTCGTGGGCAAGCTGGCCGGCGACGCGGGACAGGGCGTCCTCCAGTACCTCACGGGGCAGCGCCGGGGCCGCGCGCGCGAGATCGATCGTTGTGTCCGGGGCCGGTATGGTCTGCAACACCCGTGTGGGTGCCGCGTCCTTGGGCAGCGCCGTCCAGGTGCCGGAGCCCTGCCGACTGTGTGCGTATCCCGTCGCGCGAAGACGGTCGTAGGTCGCGGTGACGGTCGGCCTGCTCACACCCAGCGCCGTTGCCAGTTCCCGTTCGGCGGGGAGCCGGACGTGCAGCGCCACCTGGCCGTCGAGGATGAGCCGGCTGATGGCCTCGGCGAGGTGCCGGTAGAGGGGGCGAAGCCCGTCCAGGTTCGGCAGGAGCGAGGCCAACTGCCGCCCACGGACCGTCTGTACCACGTCTCGCATTGCGCAACCTCGGTGAAGTGTGAAGCAAGCAAGCCAATCCAGTGGAATTGGCCATGTTAATTGTGGCCACCAGTCTACAGAATCGCTCAAGTGGCAAGGTGGACGCTAGCTTCTGGGAGTGGCCGTGATGGCGAGGGTGAATATCGGGAAGATCTCTCAGAGGCGTTCGGGTCGCGCGGACAGCCCCACCCCGCCCGTCCTGACCTGTCTGCCCGTCGGCGAGCGCCCGATCCGCCGACTCGCCCAGCTCCTCGGCGGACTGGTGCTGTACGGGCTCAGCATGTCCGTGCTGGTGCGCGCCGCGCTGGGGGTGAACCCCTGGAGTGTCCTCTATGAGGGACTGCAGCATCAGACGTCGCTCAGTTTCGGCACCATCAGCGCGGTTGTCGGCCTGCTGGTGCTGCTCGGGTGGATCCCGCTGCGCCAGAAGCCGACCCTCGGCACCGTCGCCAACATCGCCGTACTCGCCGTGGCCTCGGATCTCGGTCTCGCGCTGATTCCGGCCGTCACGACCCTGGCCGGGCAGATGATGCTGCTGCTCCTCGGGATCGCGCTCAACGGATTCGCCGTCGCCGTGTACGTCGGGGCGCGGTTCGGCCCCGGCCCCCGTGATGGTCTGATGACGGGGCTCTCCCACCGGACGGGAGGGTCCGTACGGCTGGTCCGTACTCTGCTGGAGGTCACTGTCCTCCTCGTGGGCTGGGCCCTGGGCGGCAGGGCAGGGGTGGGGACCCTGCTCTACGCACTGCTCGTCGGGCCGATCACCCAGTTCTTCCTTCCCCGGTTCGCCTACCGGGGACGCCGCGCGGCGCAGGCGGCCGAGGTACACACCGTCGGCGCGGCGGAGAAACTCGAGCGCGCGGTGTGATCTCCGGGCCGACGCAGCGGAGCAGATGACGGGCCGCCGGCCCCGGACCGGGGCCGGACGTTGCCGAGCGTCGGAGCGTGTCGCTCGATTCGTCGTTCCGTAGGCTCGGTCGCCATGGAGACAACGGCGTCCTTCCCTCATCACCTCGGGGTGTTCGCTTCGGGCTTCGAGGCCGGCGAGCGGTTCTGTACCTCTGCGCCGGGAGCTCCGGGGGTCGGTGTCGGGTTCCGGGCCGACGGCGGTGCCGAGTACTGGAGCCCGGAGCGGGACACACCGTCGCTGTCCCTGGAACGCGCGGAGGACGCCGTCACCGAGGGGGTGCACATCGCGTTCACAGCGGTCAGCCGGGATGCGGCGGATGCCTTCCGCTCGGCTGCGGCAGCGGCCGGGGGTGCTTCCCGGCACGGGCCCCGCACGTGGGGCGGGTACCGCGCCCACTGTGCGTTCGTCAGCGACCCGGACGGCAACAACATCGAAGCCGTCCAGAAGGAGACTTCCCGGCGATCCGGAGCTGGTGTCCAGGATCACGTGGACCGGAGCGCCGTCGGGACGCGCTGACGGATGCTCTTTGAGCGCTGCCCAGGGCGGCGGTGGTCCCCCTTGCGGCGCCGGTCGAAAGAGGCGTAGGTGCGCATCCGGAACGCGCTCGCGGCTTTCGTGCGGCCGGTGAGACCGCGCCTGCGGGTGAACCGTGCCTCCGTACTCCTCGAAGGCCATCTCGCCGAGGGGCTCCCGCAGTTCGGCGATCGTCCTCGGAGTGGTCCTGCGGGACGCACAGAGTTCGGTCAGGCGCTCGATGGCGGCGTCCTGGGTGGGGAAGCCGCATCCTCCGCCTGCATGCCCCGGGTGTTGCGGAAGCGGATCGTGGGGAGGTGCGGGCAGCTCTACGGGCGGCGGCACTCGCCGGGCTCGAAGAAGCCGCCCCTACCCCGCGCAAGCGTGTTCGACATGATTGAGAAGGTTCCTTCTTCGGCTGCTCGCGACCGGTCAATCGGGGCGCTGACCTGGGGCTATTGCTGACCCCTTGCTGACTCGCCGACCAGCAGCAGGCGCCTGACCTGCGTAAACCCTGGAGCAGGGCTATAACAGCCTGATCACGTGATGGCATCGGGAAGCCCTGCCCGTCATTTCGGCGACCTGCGGCGTGCCATCATCGAGCATCGATCGACCAGTGGAGTCCGAGTTGGGAGGGCGCGTGGCGATGGAGGCCGGCCCTCGCGACACAGAACAAGACGCACCGGACGCGCAGCACGAGGCAGGGCGGCTGAGCCCCGACGGGCCCGATGAGCTCGCTGTGACCCCCGAGGTCGAGGTGGAGCTGCGTCCCGCCCGCCGGATGCGTATCTGGCAGCTTGCGCCGATCGTCATGCTGGCCGCGCTGGGATCGCTGATGTTCGCCTTCCCGCTCGCCTTCGAGGTGGGCGACGGCGGCCCGGTGGTCGCCATGCTGGGGCTTCTCATCAGCTGCTGCGCCGCCGGCTGGGGCATGATGGCCGCCCGCCGCGTCGGGCACACCTGGCCGGGACTGCCGTCCCGGGGTTCCGGGGAGCGGGCCGACTGGCGGGTGGTCGCGCTGTACGTGGCGGTGTGCGCCGTACTGGTCGCGCTGGCCGTCTGGCGCGTCGCCCGGCTGCGGGGCTGAGGGAGCGGACCGGCGCCTCTGCCGTCCGGCGGGCCGGTTCGCCGCGCTGTCGGTGCGGGCTCGTACAGTTGTCCTGTGACCATCTCGCAGATCGCCTTCCTCAAGGGCCACGGCACCGAGAACGACTTCGTGATCGTTCCCGATCCGGACAACGCCATCGACCTGCCGGCGTCCCTCGTCGCCGGGTTGTGCGACCGTCGCGCCGGTATCGGCGGTGACGGCATGCTGCACGTCGTGCGGTCCGCCGCCCACCCCGAGGCGCAGGCCATGGCGGACGAGGCCGAGTGGTTCATGGACTACCGCAACGCGGACGGCTCGGTCGCCGAGATGTGCGGCAACGGCGTGCGGGTCTTCGCCCGCTACCTGCAGCACGTCGGCGCTGTGGAGGAGGGCGACCTCGCGGTGGCCACCCGCGGCGGAGTGAAGAAGGTGCACCTCGCCAAGAACGGCGACGTCACGGTCTCGATGGGCCGCGCCCTGCTCCCCGGCGACGGGGTCACCGTCACCGTCGGCGGCCGCAGCTGGGACACCCGCAACGTGAACATGGGCAATCCGCACGCCATCGCGTTCGTCGACGACCTGGCGCACGCCGGCGACCTGTTCAGTGAGCCGGCGTTCGCGCCCGCCGCCGTCTACCCCGACGGGGTCAACATCGAGTTCGTCGTGGACCGCGGCCCCCGGCACGTCGCGATGCGGGTTCACGAGCGCGGCTCGGGCGAGACCCGCTCCTGCGGCACCGGCGCCTGCGCCGTGGCCGTCGCCGCGGCCCGGCGGGACGCGGCGGACCCCGCGGAGACCGGGGTCCCGGTCACGTACACCGTCGATCTGCCGGGCGGCACCCTGGTGATCACCGAGCACCCGGACGGTGAGATCGAGATGACCGGAGCGGCCGTGATCGTTGCCGAGGGCGTGATCGACCCGGCGTGGCTGGAAACGCTGAACGGATAGCCCTCGAAACGCTGGGCGGACGGTGCTCGGCACACTGAAGGGACTGCGCTCGAAGCGCTGAGCCGACAAAGATCGAAACGCTGAGCGAACAGAGCTTCGCTCGAATGGGTGATCCGTTTCACGCTGGGCGAGAGCCGGACTCCGCCACGTGGTGGGGTCGGTAGCATCAAGCACCGGCCCGGAAGCGCGACCGCGCCTCCCCACCGCCGGTCGACGTTGCCGGAGGTGCCCCATGAGCGCAGAGGCCACCAACCCAGGTGCTCCCATCCGCAGGCGGGGCCGTCCCCGGATCGATCTCCGCAGGCTCGGCCGGGTCGCCCTGCTCGGCCCGGTCTCCCGGGACCGCCTTCCGGACGCGATCGGGCATGTCGCCGAGGCGCACCGGGCCCACCACCCCGACGCCGACCTCTCCGTCCTGCACCGGGCCTACGTCCTCGCGGAGAGCTCGCACCGCGGGCAGATGCGCAAGAGCGGTGAGCCGTACATCACGCACCCGCTCGCGGTCACGCTCATCCTCGCCGAGCTCGGCGCCGAGACCACCACCCTGACGGCGTCCCTCCTCCACGACACGGTCGAGGACACCGAGGTGACCCTCGACCAGGTGCGGGAGCAGTTCGGCGAGGAGGTCTGTTACCTCGTCGACGGTGTGACCAAGCTGGAGAAGGTCGACTACGGCGCCGCCGCCGAGCCGGAGACGTTCCGCAAGATGCTCGTCGCCACCGGCGACGACGTCCGGGTGATGTCGATCAAGCTCGCCGACCGGCTGCACAACATGCGCACGCTCGGCGTGATGCGCCCCGAGAAACAGGCCAGGATCGCCCACGTCACCCGTGACGTCCTGATCCCCCTCGCCGAACGGCTCGGCGTGCAGGCGCTCAAGACCGAGCTGGAGGACCTCGTCTTCGCCATCCTCCATCCCGAGGAGTACGCGCACACCCGCGCCGTGATCTCCGCCGCAGCCGCCGCGACCTCGACGGCGGACCCGCTCACCGCCATCGCGGACAACGTGGCCTCGGTGCTGCGGGAGGCCGGCATCACCGCCGAAGTGGCCGTCCGGCCACGCCACTTCGTCTCCGTGCACCGCGTCCGGATCAAACGCGGTGAGCTGCGCGGCAGCGACTTCGGACGCCTGCTGGTGCTCGTGGGCGAGGACGCCGACTGCTATGCCGTCCTCGGCGAGCTCCACACCTGCTTCACCCCGGTGATCTCCGAGTTCAAGGACTTCATCGCCTCACCCAAGTTCAACCTGTACCAGTCGCTCCACACCGCGGTGGTGGGCCCGGACGGCGAGGTCGCCGAAGTCCTCATCCGTACCCACCGCATGCACAAGGTCGCCGAGGCCGGCGTCATCGCGCTCGGCAATCCGTACGCCGCGGACGGCACGGCCCCGGGCGCCGAACCCGCCGACGGCACGGCACCCGGCGCCGAACCCGGCGACGGCGAACGGGCCGACCCGACCCGCCCCGGCTGGCTCTCCCGGCTGCTCCAGTGGCAGCAGTCCGCACCCGACCCCGACACGTTCTGGACCACCCTGCGTGCCGACCTCGCCCAGGACCGTGAGATCACCGTCTTCCGCACCGACGGCGGCACGCTCGGCCTGCCCGCAGGGGCCACCTGCGTGGACGCCGCCTACGCGCAGTACGGGGACGCCGCCCACAACTGCATCGGCGCCCGGGTGAACGGCCGGCTGGCCACCCTCAGCACCGTGCTCGGCGACGGGGACACGGTCCAGCCGCTCCTCGCCGAGGACGCCGCGTCCGGGCCCTCGCCCGACTGGCTCGACCACGCCCGGACGCCCACCGCCCGCATCGCCATCACCGGCTGGCTCGACGCCCACCCCCAGGACGCGGAGACCGCCGCCGCAAGCCCGGCCGACGCCACCGGGCCCGGTCCGCAGCCGGAACGGTCCGCCCGGCCCGCACGGTCCGGATCCGCCGGAACGGCCGGCCGCAAGGTGAGCGCCGTGGTCGAGCAGCCCGACACCACGGTGCGCCTCGCCGGCTGCTGCACCCCTGTACCTCCCGACGAGGTCACCGGCTTCACGGTGCGCGGCGGCGCCGTCACCGTGCACCGGCTGGAGTGTCCGGTCGTGACCAGGATGGAGGCCGTCGGCCGGGTGCCGGTCGTCGTGAGCTGGGGCGACGCGGCCGAATGCCGGGTGACCCTGGTCGCGGAGTCCTTCGGACGGCCCCGGCTCCTCGCCGACCTCACCGAGGCGATTGCCGGCGCGGACGCCGCGGTCATCTCCGCCACCGTCGAGCCCCCCAGTGAACAGCGCGTTCGCCACACCTACACCCTGCATCTCCCCGACGCCGCAGGACTGCCCGCGCTGATGCGCGCCATGCGTGACGTACCGGGGGTGTACGACGTGAGCCGCGCCCAGCACCCGGCCGCCGCACTCTGACGGACCGCCCCGCTCGGCTCCGTGGCTCCGGCCCATGGTCCTGTCCGCCCCGTGTCCCTGATCGGCGGCCCTGTCGGCCCGCGCACTTCCGCCACGGCGGATCTCGTTCGGGTGGCGCGGTGCGCGCCGTCCCGGTAGGGCGGGTGCGGCGCTGGTAGCCGTAGTCCATGCCGTTCCTCTCCCGCCGTCTGCGGGCCGCCCTGCTGGCCACCGCATCGGCCACCCTCGTCGCCGCCACCCTGCCCGCACCGGTGCCCCTCGGCATCGGGGACCCGCTCTTCCCGCACCTCGGAAACCCCGGATACGACGTACTGGCCTACGACATCGGCCTCGGTTACCGGGGCCGCAACACCGACCCCCTCGACGCCGTCACCACGATCGACGCGCGGACGACCGAGCCGCTGGACCGGATCAACCTCGACTTCACCCGCGGAACCGTTCGCTCCGTCGACGTCAACGGGCTGCGCGCGGACTTCGCGTCCGAGGACGAGGACCTGATCATCGAGGTGCCGGGCCACCTCCCGGCAGGCGTGCCGCTGCGCATCACCGTCCGCCACACCAGCGATCCCTCGGGCGAGCGGGACAGCGGGGGCTGGGTGCGGACCGCCGACGGGCTCGCCATGGCCAACCAGGCCGACGCCGGGCACCGGGTCTTCCCGAGCAACGACCACCCTGCGGACAAGGCGTACTTCACCTTCCGTGTCACCGCCCCGCAGGAACTCACCGTGGTGGCCAACGGCGAGCGGACGGGGCGGTTCCGGCACGGCGACCGCACCACCTGGACCTACCGCACCGATCACCCCATGGCCACCGAACTGGCGCAGGTCAGCATCGGCCGGTCCACCGTCGTCGAGCGCACCGGCCCGCACGGGCTGCCCGTGCGCGATGTCGTACCGGCCGCCGACAGGGAGAGGCTGGAACCCTGGCTGAGGAAGACGCCCGGCCAGCTGGAATGGATGGAACGGCAGGTCGGCCGCTACCCGTTCGAGAACTACGGCGTGCTGGTCGCCGACACGGAGACCGGGTTCGAGCTGGAGACCCAGACGCTCTCCCTCTTCGAGCGCCGCCTGTTCACCGACGGCGGCTACCCCGAGTGGTACGTCGACTCGGTCATGGTCCACGAGCTGGCCCACCAGTGGTTCGGCGACAGCGTCTCCCCACGGACCTGGTCCGATCTCTGGCTCAACGAGGGGCACGCCAGCTGGTACGAGGCGCGCTATGCCGAGGAGCACGCCGGCAAGCCGCTGGAGCGCCGGATGCGCGACGCCTACACCCGCTCGGACGGCTGGCGTGCCCAGGGCGGTCCGCCGGCCCGCCCCGCCGCGCCGGCGCCCGGCGAGAAGATCAGCCTGTTCCGGCCGGTGATGTACGACGGAAGCGCGCTGGTCCTGTACGCCCTCCGCCAGGAGATCGGCGAAGGCACATTCGACCGGCTGGAGCGGCTCTGGGTGAGGAAGCACCGCGACTCCAACGCCGACACGGCCGACTTCACCGGCCTGGCGTCCCGGGTGGCCGGACGCGACCTGACGTCCTTCTTCGACGGCTGGCTGCACGGGAAGAAGACACCGCCCATGCCGGGGCACCCGGACTGGACGAGTGAGACACCCGCGAGGAGCGGTAAACCCGCGTGACGGGCCGGGCCCGCCGTGCCACTATCGACGAGTCCCCGCAGCGGCCGGACCGGAGAAACCCCCCTGCGGGAATCTTCCCGGGAGGTCACGCGTTGTGACTGATGTATCCCACTCCTCTCGACGTAAGGATCCAATGACCTCCTCTTCTTCCCTTCCCCAGGACGCGCAGGACGCGCAGAGTGCCACGGAGAACGTCACCGAGAGCCTCACCGAAAGCCTTCGGGCCGACGCCCTGATGGAAGAGGACGTCGCCTGGAGCCACGAGATCGACGGAGCGCGGGACGGCGACCAGCTGGACCGCTCCGACCGCGCCGCACTGCGGCGCGTGGCGGGCCTCTCCACCGAACTCGAGGACGTCACCGAGGTCGAATACCGGCAGCTGCGCCTGGAGCGCGTGGTGCTCGTCGGTGTCTGGACCTCGGGCACGGTGCACGATGCGGAGATTTCCCTCGCAGAGCTGGCGGCCCTGGCCGAGACGGCCGGAGCCCAGGTGCTCGACGCCGTCTTCCAGCGGCGTGACAAGCCCGACCCGGCCACCTACATCGGTTCCGGCAAGGCGCTCGAACTGCGCGACATCGTCCTCGAAACCGGGGCCGACACCGTCGTCTGCGACGGTGAGCTCAGCCCCGGCCAGCTCATCCACCTGGAAGACGTCGTCAAGGTCAAGGTGGTCGACCGGACCGCTCTGATCCTCGACATCTTCGCCCAGCACGCCAAGTCCCGTGAGGGCAAGGCGCAGGTCTCGCTGGCACAGATGCAGTACATGCTGCCGCGCCTGCGCGGCTGGGGCCAGTCGCTCTCCCGTCAGATGGGCGGCGGCGGTTCCAGCGGCGGTGGCGGCATGGCCACCCGTGGCCCCGGTGAGACCAAGATCGAGACGGACCGGCGCCGGATCCGCGAGAAGATGGCGAAGATGCGCCGGGAGATCGCGGAGATGAAGACCGGCCGCGAGATCAAGCGGCAGGAACGCAAGCGCAACAAGGTGCCTTCGGTCGCCATCGCGGGCTACACCAACGCGGGCAAGTCCTCGCTGCTCAACCGGCTGACCGGCGCGGGTGTGCTGGTGGAGAACGCACTGTTCGCCACCCTCGACCCGACCGTGCGCCGGGCGGAGACGCCGAGCGGACGGGTCTACACCCTCGCCGACACCGTCGGGTTCGTACGGCACCTGCCGCACCACCTCGTCGAGGCGTTCCGCTCCACCATGGAGGAGGTCGGCGAGTCCGATCTCATCCTGCACGTGGTGGACGGCTCGCACCCGGTGCCGGAGGAGCAGCTCGCCGCGGTCCGCGAGGTGATCCGTGAGGTGGGCGCGGTCGACGTGCCCGAGATCGTGGTGATCAACAAGGCGGACGCGGCAGATCCGCTGGTTCTCCAGCGGCTGCTGCGCAACGAGAAGCACGCGATCGCGGTGTCGGCACGGACCGGCGCCGGTATCGACGAGCTGCTCGCTCTCATCGACAGCGAGCTGCCGAGGCCCTCGGTCGAGATCGAGGCACTCGTGCCGTACACCCAGGGCGGACTCGTCTCCCGGGTGCACGCCGAGGGTGAGGTGATCTCCGAGGAGCACACGTCGGAGGGCACCCTGCTCAAGGCGCGGGTGCACGAGGAGCTCGCTTCGGACCTCGCCGCGTTCGTACCCGCGGTGAGCTGAGCACGGCGCTCACGGCGGAGGGCCCGCACCCCATGGGTGCGGGCCCTCCGCCGTTTCCGGGCGCGGGTGCCGCTACCGGGCTCCGAACTTGTCGCTCATCATCGTGAAGATCTGCTGGGCGCCCTCGCCGAGGCGGGGTCCGGCGAGCCAGCCCGCGGTCACCGGTCCGATGGACGTGTTGGAGACCAGGGCCAGTTCGCCGTCGCTCGTCTCGCTGAACCAGCCGCCACCGGACGAGCCGCCGGTCATCGTGCAGCCGATGCGGTACATCGTGGGGGTGGCGGGGCTGAGGGAGAGCCGGCCGGGGCGGTCGACGCACTTGTGCATGATCAGACCGTCGTACGGCGGGGCGGCGGGGTAACCCCAGGCCCCCATCGCGCTGATCTGCGCGACCTGAGGGGCGTCGAAGTCGACCGGCAGCGCGTTGCCCACGGTCTCCTCCAGGGACTTGGTGCCCCGCTCGGGCTTCACATGCAGGACCGCGTAGTCGTACGGGGCGCCCTCGCCGCCCGTGGGGCCGCCGTCGGCCAGCCACTCGCCCGAGGTGCTGGCCCAGTCCGCCCAGTAGGCACCGTACGGGGCGATCTCCTGCGGCTGCGCGTTCTTCAGCGAAGCGGCGTCCTTGCCCTGGTCGTTGTAGGCGGGCACGAAGACGATGTTGCGGTACCAGCCGCCCTTCGCACCGGCGTGGACGCAGTGACCGGCCGTCCACACCAGGTTGGACCTGCCGGGGTTCTTCGGGTCCTTGACGACCGTGCCCGAGCAGACCATGGAGCCCTCGGGGGAGTCGAAGAACACCTTGCCGACCGGGGCAGCGTAGTCGTGGTAGGGCGTCTTCTCGCGCTCGGCCGTGACCGGCGCCGGCTCCGCGTCGCTGACGCCCTGGTCACCGGAGAGGTCCCCCGCGGACATCGTCTTGGCCGGGTCCTTCGCCGTCTTCATCCGGTCGGGCTTCCACAGCCCGTCGATGACCGGGTTGACGAAGTCCTTGGCCTCGTGCAGCCACTTGTCCTTGTCCCAGTTCTTCCAGTCGCCGCCCTTCCACTTGTCCAGGTCGACACCGTGCTTCTTCAGGGTGTCGGCCAGATCGGCGGATATGCCGCCGCCGGAGTCCTTGCCGTCGGCGGACGCGGTGGTCGCCGGCTTGTCGGCAGCGGCGTCCTCGCTCGGACCGCAGGCCGTCGCCGTCAGCGCGAGTGCGGCGACCAGACCGGTCGCGCTCAGCAGCGGACGTATGAATCGCATGGAAAGATTCCCCCTGAAACCTTCGAAAATGGCATGAGCGTGTCATGCCGCACGCCGGACTGGCCGGCTGCCGGTGATGTGCGGGGACCACCCTATGACGGCCCGGACGGCCGCCCCTGCCACCGGAGGGCCGTACGGGACCGGGGCCCGGACCCCACGAAGCGGATCAGGGGCCTCCGGCGCGAGATGTCCCGCCGAAGACCCCTGTCGGGTCGTCATCCGCCCCGGAGCGCGAAAGGCGATCCGCCCCGGAGCGAAAGGCGATCCGTACCCGTCCTTACTGTCCCGCGTACTTCTTGCTGACCGAGTCGTAGACGCCCTTGGCTTCCTTGCCCAGGCGCGGACCGGCGAGCCAGCCGGCCGACACCGGGCCGATGGAGGTGTTCGAGACCAGTGCGGGCTTGCCGTCCTGCCCCGCCGCGACCCAGCCGCCACCGGAGGAACCACCGGTCATCGAGCAGCCGATGCGGTACATCGTCGGGTCGTCCTTGGTGAGCGACAGCCGGCCCGGCTTGTCCTCGCACTGGTAGAGCTTCTGGCCGTCGTACGGCGGAGCGGCCGGGAAGCCGGTGGCCGTCATCTCGGCGATCTTGGGCACCGCCGGGGCGTTGAACTCGACCGGCAGCGCCGAACCGACCGTCTCCTCCAGGGACTTGCCCGTAGAACCCTTCTCCGGCGTCACGTGCAGCACGGCGAAGTCGTACGGGGCACCCAGGCCGCCGACCGAAGCGCCCTGGTCGATCCACTGCTCGGAGGTCTGCGCCCACGAGCCCCACCACACGCCGTACGGGGCGACCTTCTCCTTGGGCGGGTTGTTCCGCAGCTCGTCGGTCGACAACCCGCTGTTGTTGTACGACGGCACGAAGGCGATGTTGCGGTACCAGCCGCCCTTCTTGCCCGCGTGCACACAGTGTCCCGCGGTCCACACCATGTTGGACTTCCCGGGGTGCGCCGGGTCCTTCACCACGGTCGCCGAGCAGACCATCGAACCCTCGGGGCCGTCGAAGAACAGCTTCCCGGACTCGGCGGCGTTGTCGTGGAAGGGCGTCTGCACGCCAACGGCGCGGACCGGGGCGGGCGTCGGGTCCGTCACACCCGCGTCGCCCGAGATGTCGTTCTCGACCGGCTGCTCGGGGGCCTTGTCGGCGTCCCGCATCCGGTCCGGGTCCCAGAGGTCCTCGATGATGGGGTTGATGTAGTCCTTGGCCTCACGCAGCCACTTGTCCTTGTCCCAGTTCTTCCAGTCGCCGCCCTTCCACTGGTCGAGGTCGATCCCGTGCTCCTTGAGCCGGTCCTTCAGATCATCCGGAATGGTGATCTTGCCGTCCGACGTCTGGCCCGCGGAACTGCTGCTCGGCTCGGTGCTCGCGTCGTCCTCGCCGGGCCCGCAGGCCGTCGCGGTGAGGGCGAGGACGGCGGTGACCGCCGCCGTCGCGAGCACGGTGGAGGGGGCGCGGCGAGCGCTTCCCCCGCGGCGTGCGGTGGTTCCTGGTCGAATGAGTCGCATCTCGTGATCCCCCTGGGACTTCGTAACCCAACGCTTCTGTACTGCACTTCCGCACTGCCCGACGCCCACGGGCCGGCTCCACCGGACGACGGTCCGGGTGCCTTTCCGGGCAGGCCACGGCGCCCAGGAGCCTGTCCCGGGGCCACGGCACGGTCCCCCACTATGCCGGTGCGGCCGTGGACGGCATGCGGCAGGGCCCCGGTTGGGGTCCGCAAGGATCTTCGGATTTACCCGTGATCCGCCGCGCCCGGCGTCGTTGGTACGTACGGGGGACACGGAGACAGCGTTCACCCCCGCAGTCCGTCCTTGCGGAATCGTGCTGACGTGCAACGCAACTGTTACAGCGGGAGGATCAACAGCCGTGGCCGTGACCGAACCAGCTCCGGCACCACCACTCGCGCCGCACGAGGGCATCCTGCGCCGTCAGTCGCTGCGTGAATCGGCCGCCCGTACCTATGCGCGCTCACTGCCGATCGTGCCGGTACGGGCACGGGGGCTCACCATCGAGGGAGCGGACGGGCGGCGGTATCTCGACTGCCTGTCCGGAGCGGGGACCCTGGCCCTCGGGCACAACCACCCGGTCGTCCTGGAGGCGATCAAGAAGGTCCTCGACTCCGGTGCGCCCCTGCACGTGCTCGATCTGGCCACGCCGGTCAAGGACGCCTTCACCACGGAGCTCTTCGCCACGCTGCCGCGGGAGTTCGCCGACAACGCCCGCATCCAGTTCTGCGGACCGGCCGGGACCGACGCGGTCGAGGCGGCTTTCACCCTGGTCCGTGCCGCCACCGGCCGCAGCGGCCTGCTCGCCTTCACCGGTGCGTACCACGGCATGACGGCGGGTGCCCTCGCGGCGTCCGGCGGCGCCGAGGACGTACGGGTGACCCGGCTCCCGTTCCCGCAGGATTACCGCTGCCCCTTCGGCACCGGAGGCGAACACGGCGCGGAAATCGCCGCACGGTGGACCGAGAGCGTGCTCGACGACCCCAAGAGCGGAACACCCGCACCGGCCGGCATGATCCTCGAACCCGTCCAGGGCGAGGGCGGGGTGAACCCGGCCCCCGACGCCTGGATGCGCCGGATGCGGGCGGTCACCGCGGCCCGGTCCATCCCCCTGATCGCCGACGAGGTCCAGACCGGCGTCGGCCGGACCGGAGCCTTCTGGGGCGTCGAGCACAGCGGCATCGTGCCCGACGTGATGGTGCTGTCCAAGGCCATCGGGGGCTCCCTGCCGCTCGCCGTGATCGTCTACCGCTCCGAACTCGACACCTGGCAGCCGGGCGCGCACGCCGGTACCTTCCGCGGCAATCAGCTCGCCATGGCCGCCGGCACCGCCACCCTCGCGTACGTGCGGGAGAACCGGCTCGCCGATCGGGCCGCCGACCTCGGTGCCCGGATGCTCGCGAGCCTGCGGGCCCTGGCCCCCCACCACCCCTGCATCGGCGACGTCCGCGGGCGGGGCCTGATGATCGGCGTGGAACTCGTCGACCCCGAGGCCGCCCCGGTGGGGTCGGGCGGCGAGGCACCGCCGGATCCCGTGCTCGCCACGGCCGTCCAGCAGGAGTGTCTGCGCCGTGGGCTCATCGTCGAGCTCGGCGGCCGTCACTCCACCGTCGTACGCCTGCTCCCGCCCCTCACGCTCACCGACGAACAGGCGACAGCGGTCGTCGACCGCCTCGCCGACGCCCTGGCAGCCGCCGAACGCTCATCGCATCGACGGACCGCGACCGCGTCGATCCGCTGACCCCGGAAACCATCACAGGAAAGACCGCCGTGAACCCCACCCCCGCGCCCGAGGCCGACGGCCCTCCCTCCAGCCACCACCGGGGAGAGGCCGGGACCTCCGGCCACCTCGCCGTCGAGACGTCGACCGTGCCGCGCCAGAAGGAGGTACCGCACGGTCAGTGGCAGAGCCACCGGACGGCGGCCGGCTGCACCGCGCCGGCCACGGACCCCCTGGACCACCCGGACCCGCTGCGCGCAGCCGATGCGGCGGGCATCGAGAACCTGCTCCGCTGCTGGGTCCGCGAATGCGACCTGCCCCGCCCGGAGGAGGAGACACTCCGCATCCCGCTCCCCGCCAGCGGCACCGCTCTGCTCGTCCCCGTCCGGCACTGGTCCGCCACCGGCTGGCACCGCTTCGGCCCGCCCCTCCTGGAACACGCCCCCGAAGGCGCGCCCACCGCCGACGCCGTCACCGTCGCCGCACTCCTGGGCAGGGAGGCGGACCACAACGAGGGCGCCGACATGGTGGCCAGGGTGGCCGACTCGGTACGGCGGACCGCCGGATTCATCGAGGTGCAGCGGCGCCGCCCCACCGCCCCCGCCGAAGCGGACCTCTTCCTCACCGCGGAGCAGTCCCTTCTCCTCGGCCACCCGCTCCACCCCTCGCCGAAGAGCCGGGAAGGCCTCTCCGACTCCGAGTCCCGCCTCTACTCACCCGAGGCGCACGGCTCCTTCGCGCTCCACTGGATGGCCGTCGACCGGTCCGTCCTGGCCACCGACTCGGCGTGGACCGACCACGGCCGGCCGGTCCCCGCCGCGGAACTCGTGGCCCGCCACGCCGACGGCCTGCGCATCCCCGCGCACACCACGCCGATCCCGCTCCACCCCTGGCAGGCCCGCGAACTGGCGATGCGGCCCGAAGTCGCCGCCCTCGCCGACTCCGGCCTGCTGCACGACCTCGGCCCGTACGGCGAGCGCTGGCACCCCACCTCCTCGGTGCGCACCGTGCAACGGCCCGGCGTCGACCTCATGCTGAAACTCTCCCTCGGCGTACGCATCACCAACTCCCGCCGGGAGAACCTCCGCAAGGAACTCCACCGCGGCGTGGAGGTCCACCGGCTGCTGCGCACCGGACTCGCCCGGCAGTGGCACGCCGTCCACCCCGGATTCGACATCGTCCGGGACCCCGCCTGGCTCGCGGTCGACACCCCCGAGGGCGAACCCGTTCCCGGCCTCGACGTCATGCTGCGCCACAACCCGTTCGACCGGTACGACGACGCCGTCTGCATCGCCGGGCTCACCGCCCCGCGCCCCTGGCCGGACCGGCCGGAGATGCGCTCCCGCCTCGCCGACATCGTCCGCCGCCTCGCCGCCGCCACCGGCCGGACCACGACCGCCGTCGCCGCCGAGTGGTTCCTGCGCTACCTGGACCGCGTCGTGCAGCCGGTCCTCTGGCTCGACGGCAACGCCGGAGTCGCCCTCGAAGCACACCAGCAGAACACCCTGGTCCTCCTCGACGCCGAGGGCTGGCCGGTCGGCGGCCGCTACCGCGACAATCAGGGCTACTACTTCCGTGAGTCCCACCGCGCCGTGCTCGACCGCAGGCTCCCCGGCATCGGAGCGGTCAGCGACACCTTCGTCTCCGACGCCGTCACCGACGAACGCTTCGCGTACTACCTCGGCATCAACAACGTGTTCGGACTGATCGGGGCGTTCGGCGCCCAGCAGCTCGCCGACGAACGGGTGCTCCTTGCCGCCTTCCGGCGGTTCCTGGGAACGGCCGGCGCACTGGGATCCCCACTGCCCGCACAACTGCTGGAGACCCCCCGCCTGCGCTGCAAGGCCAATATGCTCACGCGCCTCCGGGGCCTCGACGAACTCGTCGGACCCGTGGACACCCAGTCCGTCTACGTCACCATCGCCAACCCCCTGTGCGGCTGAGGGAACCACTCCGTCCCCGCCGGGACGCCGACCATCGAGAGACGGACGCCAACCGTCGAGAGAGGAGAGCGTCACCGTGCCTCCTGCCGATGCGCCCACCGACCCCCAGGCCGGGCCGGGCGCCGAGGACACCCTGGACCTGCGGCTCACCGCCGAACTGCTGGCGCTCCTGGGCGAGGAGACCCCCGCGGACGGGTACGGACCGCAGGACTCCGGTCTGCTCGACCGGCCGGCCGAGTGGAAGCCCGTCACCACTCCGGCCGGCGTGTTCCAGCTCGTCCCCGTGCGACTGGAACGCGACCTCGCGGTGATCAGCCGCTGGATGAACGACCCCGCCGTCGCGGCCTTCTGGGAACTCGCCGGAGCCGAGACCGTCACCGCCGGGCATCTGATGCCCCAACTCGACGGCGACGGACGCAGCGTGCCCTGTCTGGGGGTGCTCTCGGGTGTCCCCATGAGCTACTGGGAGATCTACCGGGCCGACCTCGACCCCCTGGCCCGGCACTGCCCGATCCGGCCGCACGACACCGGGATCCACCTCCTCATCGGCGAGGTGGGCCGGCGGGGCCATGGGATCGGGAGCACCCTGCTGCGGGCCGTCGCCGACCTTGTGCTCGACAACCGCCCACGGTGCGCACGCGTGGTCGCCGAGCCCGACGTCCGCAACACCCCGTCCGTCTCCGCCTTCCTGAGTGCCGGATTCCGCTACTCCGCCGAGGTCGAACTCCCGGAGAAGCGGGCCGCGCTGATGGTCCGCGACCGAGCCCACCGCGCCCAGCTGTGAACGATCCGCTGCCCTGTCCCCGCCGCTCGAACCCCGTCGGTTCCCACCCGAGGAGTCCCCGTGCAGAAATATCCCGCGAGCCGTGACGCAGTCCCTTCGCCCGCGCTGCTCAGCACCCCGGAACTGAACCGTGCGGTCTGGGACCGGGCAGCCGCCCGGCTGCTCGCCAAGATGCTCGGCGAATTCGCCTACGAGGAGGTGGTCCGGCCCGTCCCACGATCCGCCGGAGGCGATACGTACACCCTCGTGCTCGACGACGGTGGCAGCCTGAGCTTCACCGCCCGGCGAGGGGTCTACGGCAGCTGGCGCGTCGCCCCCGACTCGATCCGGGAGGCGAGCAGCGAGGCGACGGAGGCCGACGCCGCCGCCGAGGCGGAGGGTGGGGCGGGAACCGGATCCGGGGCGCCGGGCCGGGACCAGGTCGCGGACAGTGTCCCCTTCGGGGATCCGCTGCTGTTCCTCGCCCGCGCCCGCCGTCTCCTCGATCTGGACGGTGCCACCCTCGGCCATCTCGTGCGCGAACTCACCACCACGCTCACCGCCGATGCCCGCCTCGACCACGGCGCACTCAGCGCCGCCGAGCTGGCCGACCTCGGTTACGCCGAGCTCGAAGGCCACCAGACCGGCCACCCCTGGATCGTCGCCAACAAGGGGCGGCTCGGCTTCTCCGCCAGCGACGCGGCCCGCTTCACTCCCGAGGCCCGCACACCGGTCACCCTGCCCTGGATCGCCGTCTCCTCCCGGATCGCCGCCTACCGGGGCGTGAGCGAGCTCGCCGATCCCGGCCGCCTCTACGCCCAGGAGCTGGACCCCGCGGTCCGCGAGTCGTTCTCCGCCGTCCTGCGCGGCCGCGGTCTCGACCCGGACGGCTACTACTGCCTGCCCGTTCACCCCTGGCAGTGGGACGAGTGGATCGTGCCCCTGTTCGCCCCCGCCATCGCCGCCGGCGACATCGTCCCGCTGCACGCCGACCCGGACCTGCGGCTGCCGCAGCAGTCCATCCGCACCTTCGCCAACCTGGACCGGCCCGACCGGCACACGGTCAAGCTCCCGCTGTCCATCCTCAACACACTGGTCTGGCGCGGCCTGCCGACCGAACGCACCCTCGCCGCGCCCGCCGTCACCGGCTGGGTGCAGGGGCTGCGCGACAACGATCCGTTCCTGCGCGACACCTGCGGTGTCATCCTCCTCGGCGAGGTCGCCTCCGTCACGGTCGAGCACCCGCTCTACGACCACCTCCCCGAGACGCCGTACCAGTTCAAGGAGATCCTCGGCGCGATCTGGCGCGAGCCGCTCCTGCCGCGCCTGGCACCCGGTGAGCGGGCCCGCACCCTCGCCTCCCTGCTGCACACCGACCCACAGGGCCGCGCCTTCACCGCCGAGCTGGTCGCCCGCTCAGGTCTGACACCCACCGTCTGGCTCACCCGGCTCTTCGCCGCGCTGCTCCCGCCGCTGCTGCACTTCCTGTACCGCTACGGCACCGTCTTCTCCCCGCACGGCGAGAACGCCATCGTCGTCTTCGACGACCACGACGTCCCGGTGCGCCTGGCGATCAAGGACTTCGTCGACGACGTGAACGTCAGCGCCCGGCCGCTGCCCGAGCACGACACGATGCCGCCCGACGTGCGCCGCGTCCTGCTCACCGAGGAACCGGCCTTCCTCACCCAGTTCATCCACTCCGGTCTCTTCACCGGAGTCTTCCGCTTCCTGTCCCCGCTCTGCGAGGAACAGCTCGGGATCCCGGAGAGCGTGTTCTGGTCACTCGTCCGGGCGGAGATCCTGCGCCACCAAGCCCGCTTCCCCGAGCTGAAGGAGAGGTTCGAGATGTTCGACATGCTGACGCCCCGCATCGAACGCCTCTGTCTGAACCGCAACCGCCTGCACCTCGACGGCTACCGCGACCGGCCGGAGCGCCCGCACGCGGCGGTCCACGGCACCGTGGCCAACCCGCTCCACCCCTCCACGTGAGTCCGGGAGTGACCGTCGTTGTCAGCGGCGCCCCGTAGGCTGGCCGGGCTATGACGAAGCCATCTCTCCCCGAGCTCCTGCACGCCGCCGTGACCGCCGTCGGCGGCACGGAGCGACCCGGCCAGGCCGCCATGGCCGATGCCGTCGCCGAGGCCGTAGACGACCAATCCCACCTGCTCGTCCAGGCGGGCACCGGCACGGGCAAATCGCTCGGCTATCTGGTGCCCGCCCTGGCGCACGGCGAGCGCGTCGTGGTGGCCACGGCGACGCTGGCCCTGCAGCGCCAGCTCGTGGAGCGCGATCTTCCGCGTACGGTCGACGCCCTGCATCCGCTGCTGCGCCGCCGCCCGCAGTTCGCCATGCTCAAGGGCCGGTCGAACTACCTCTGTCTGCACCGCCTCCACGAGGGCGTGCCGCAGGATGAGGAAGAAGGGCTCTTCGACCAGTTCGAGGCGGCGGCCCCGTCGAGCAAGCTCGGCCAGGACCTGCTGCGCATGCGCGACTGGGCGGACGAGACGGAGACGGGCGACCGGGACGACCTGACGCCCGGTGTCTCGGACCGGGCCTGGGCGCAGATCTCCGTCTCCTCCCGGGAGTGCCTGGGCGCCACCAAGTGTGCGTACGGGGCCGAGTGCTTCGCCGAGCAGGCCCGCGAGCGCGCCAAGCTCGCCGATGTGGTGGTGACGAACCACGCGCTTCTGGCCATCGACGCCATCGAGGGTGCCCCGGTGCTCCCGAGCCACGAGGTACTGATCGTCGACGAGGCCCATGAGCTGGTTTCCCGGGTCACGGGGGTCGCCACCGGCGAGCTCACCCCCGGCCAGGTCAACCGTGCGGTGCGCCGGGCGGCGAAGCTGGTCAACGAGAAGGCCGCCGACGCGCTGCAGACGGCTTCGGAGGGGTTCGAGCGGGTCATGGAGCTGGCCCTGCCCGGCCGGCTGGAGGAAGTGCCCGAGGACCTCGGATACGCGCTGATGGCGCTGCGGGACGCCGCTCGTACGGTGATCACCGCGCTCGGCTCCACCCGTGACAAGTCCGTCGCGGACGAGGACGCGGTCCGGAAGCAGGCGCTCGCCTCGGTCGAGACCATTCACGGTGTGGCCGAGCGCATTACGCAGGGCTCCGAGTACGACGTCGTCTGGTTCGAGCGCCACGACCGCTTCGGCGCCTCCGTGCGGGTCGCCCCGCTCTCCGTCTCCGGGCTGCTGCGCGAGAAGCTCTTCAACGAGCGCTCCGTGGTCCTGACCTCGGCCACCCTCAAGCTCGGCGGCGACTTCAACGGTGTGGGCGCGTCCCTCGGGCTCTCCCCGGAGGGCACCGCGGGCGATGACGTCCCGCAGTGGAAGGGCCTCGACGTCGGCTCGCCCTTCGACTACCCGAAGCAGGGGATCCTGTACGTCGCCCGGCATCTGGCGACCCCCGGCCGGGAGGGCTCCCGCACCGACATGCTGGACGAGCTCGCCGAGCTGGTGGAAGCCGCGGGCGGGCGCACACTCGGACTGTTCTCCTCGATGCGGGCGGCCCAGGCCGCTGCCGAGGAGCTGCGGGGCCGGCTGGAGAAGCCGATCCTGCTCCAGGGCGAGGAGACCCTGGGGGAGCTGATCAAGAACTTCGCGGCCGACCCCGAGACGTGCCTCTTCGGCACGCTCTCGCTCTGGCAGGGTGTCGACGTCCCCGGTGCGAGCTGTCAGCTGGTGGTCATGGACCGGATTCCGTTCCCTCGGCCCGACGATCCGTTGATGAGCGCCCGGCAGAAGGCCGTCGAGGAGGCGGGGGGCAACGGCTTCATGGCCGTGGCCGCCACCCACGCGGCGCTGCTGATGGCCCAGGGCGCCGGCCGTCTGGTCCGGGCCACGGGGGACAAGGGCGTCGTCGCCGTGCTCGACCCGCGCCTGGCCAATGCCAGGTACGGCAGCTATCTGCGCGCCTCGCTGCCCGACTTCTGGTACACGACGGACCCGAACCAGGCACGCCGCTCGCTCGCCGCGATCGACGCGGCGGCCAAGGCCGACATGAAGTAGCCCGCGCGGGCCGTGGAGACATGGCCAGGGCCCCTGGATCCGTACAGCGGATACCAGGGGCCCTCGCGGTTGACGACAGGGCTTCACACCCGCCGCAGCACCGCCACGACCTTGCCGAGGATCGTCGCCTCGTCGCCGGGAATCGGCTGGTACGCGGAGTTGTGCGGGAGCAGCCACACATGGCCGTCCTCGCGCTTGAAGCGCTTGACCGTGGCCTCGCCGTCCAGCATGGCGGCCACGATGTCGCCGTTCTCCGCCACGGGCTGACGTCGTACGGTGACCCAGTCCCCGTCGCAGATCGCCGCTTCGATCATCGAGTCACCGACGACCTTCAGTACGAAGAGCTCTCCGTCCCCGACCAGCTGGCGGGGGAGGGGGAACACGTCCTCCACCGATTCCTCGGCGAGGATCGGCCCACCGGCCGCGATCCGGCCGACCAACGGCACGTACGACGCCGCGGGCTTCCCGGTGGTGTCCGTGGGCTGTGTGCTGGGCTGGTCCGAGCCGCGCACCTCGTACGCCCGGGGGCGATGGGGGTCGCGGCGCAGGAAGCCCTTGCGCTCCAGGGCCATCAGCTGATGTGCGACGGAGGACGTGCTGGAAAGGCCCACCGCCTGACCGATCTCCCGCATCGACGGGGGGTAGCCCCGCCGTTGTACGGAGTCCCGGATGACTTCGATCACTCGCCGCTGCCGGTCCGTGAGCCCCGAGCTGTCCGCCCGGATTCCAGGAGGTCGTCCGGGCAGCGAGCGCGCTGGGCGCGCGGGCTCCGGCCCCTCCGTGTTCGTGACTGAGTCATTCATGGCATGCACCGGCTCGAGTCGGCTCTGGGAGCGGTCCTGGGCAGTGATGATGGCACTGTCTGCGGTGGTGGTCACGTCGGCCCCTCTCGAATGGTCTCCCTAGCTGGACAACGGTAGTAGCTTTCGAAAGGTTGCGCCAAACACACGTTCGAGTGAAAAACGAATAAAAGTGTGCCGAGTGTTCAGTGCCAGGTGTATGAGCGAAGCCGGGAGTGGCGTTGCGCCGTCGGGCCGGACGGTATTCCGCGCGTGCGGACGTTCCGGCAATTCGGACCATTACGCTACCGTCCGTGCCCGCGGCGTGAGCGCGCGGGGTAGCGGTCCCGGTCGTCCGGGGCGGGCGCGGGGGTGGCCGGACCGGTGCTCGAGCGGCCCCGGCGCCGTCGCCCCGCACTCGGTCGCGCCGAGCGCTTCCCGTACCCTCGTGGTCGGTCGTACGCTGCCTTCCGGTCACGTCGGACGCGCGACACGCGCCAGGGCCAAATGCGCGACCAAACCCAAGATCTAGTGGTTGGATTGCTACAGCCACCCAGAAGTTGTGGTCCCCGTCCATCGGGGGTGTGGTCATCGCCTATGCTTGAGATCGCTTCGAGGGCCCCTCACCGGGCCTGAAGAGGCTATTCAGTCGTGCTGTGAAGGAGGGTTGGGAGCCATGCACTGCCCCTTCTGCAGGCACCCCGACAGCCGGGTCGTCGACAGTCGCACCACCGACGACGGGACCTCGATCCGCCGGCGTCGCCAGTGCCCCGACTGCTCCCGCCGTTTCACGACGGTGGAGACCTGCTCGCTCATGGTGGTCAAGCGCAGCGGCGTCACCGAGCCCTTCAGCCGTACCAAGGTCATCTCCGGCGTGCGCAAGGCGTGCCAGGGGCGGCCGGTCACCGAGGACGCCCTCGCCAAACTCGGCCAGCGGGTCGAAGAGGCGGTGCGCGCCACCGGCAGCGCCGAGCTGACCACTCACGACGTGGGTCTGGCCATCCTCGGCCCCCTGCAGGAACTCGACCTCGTCGCGTACCTGCGGTTCGCGTCCGTCTACCGGGCGTTCGACAGCCTCGAAGACTTCGAGGCCGCCATCGTGGAACTCCGCGAGCGACGGCCTCCCGTACAAGGATGCGGGACCGGCGAGACCCTTGAGGTCCCCGTTCCCGCCGTCGCCGCCGACTGAGCGGCACCGGCCGGCTGCCGCCCGATCCGATGATCGGCGGCGGCGCGGCACGCAGACCTGCTCCGGATGCTGTGCGTGGCGTCCGAAGCATCAGACACACACTGTGCCCGGGGAAGTTCTCGGCACTTCAGGGCGTTTTTGCCCACATATGGGAGGCGGCATGACAGAGACGGCGAGCGGCCCGGCACGAGGTTCCCGCAACAAGGGAGCCAAGTCGACTGCGACCAAGCAGGGCCTGCGTATCGAGCGCATCCACACCACTCCCGGCGTGCATCCGTACGACGAGGTGGCGTGGGAACGCCGTGACGTCGTCATGACCAACTGGCGCGACGGCTCGATCAACTTCGAGCAGCGTGGCGTCGAGTTCCCCGACTTCTGGTCGGTGAACGCGGTCAACATCGTCACCAGCAAGTACTTCCGCGGGGCTGTCGGCACCCCCCAGCGCGAGACCGGTCTGCGACAGCTGATCGACCGGATCGTGAAGACGTACCGGAAGGCAGGCGAGGACTACAACTACTTCGCCTCGCCCGCGGACGCCGAGATCTTCGAGCACGAGCTGGCGTACGCCCTCCTGCACCAGATCTTCAGCTTCAACTCGCCGGTCTGGTTCAACGTCGGCACGCCCCAGCCGCAGCAGGTCTCCGCCTGCTTCATCCTTGCCGTCGACGACTCCATGGAGTCGATCCTCGACTGGTACAAGGAAGAGGGAATGATCTTCAAGGGCGGCTCCGGTGCCGGCCTGAACCTCTCCCGCATCCGCTCCTCCAAGGAGCTCCTCTCCTCGGGCGGCAACGCCTCCGGCCCGGTCTCCTTCATGCGGGGCGCCGACGCGTCCGCCGGAACGATCAAGTCCGGTGGCGCCACCCGCCGCGCGGCCAAGATGGTCATCCTCGACGTCGACCACCCCGACATCGAGAACTTCATCGAGACCAAGGTGAAGGAGGAGGAGAAGATCCGCGCCCTGCGCGACGCGGGCTTCGACATGGACCTGGGCGGCGACGACATCACGTCCGTCCAGTACCAGAACGCCAACAACTCGGTCCGCGTGAACGACGAGTTCATGAAGGCCGTCGAGTCCGGCGGCAAGTTCGGGCTGCGCGCCCGGATGACCGGCGACGTCATCGAAGAGGTCGAGGCCAAGTCCCTCTTCCGCAAGATGGCCGAGGCCGCGTGGGCCTGTGCCGACCCGGGCATCCAGTACGACGACACCATCAACGCCTGGCACACCTGCCCGGAGTCCGGCCGGATCAACGGCTCGAACCCGTGCAGCGAGTACATGCACCTGGACAACACCTCGTGCAACCTCGCCTCGCTGAACCTGATGAAGTTTCTCAAGGACGACGGCCTGGGCAACCAGTCCTTCGAGTCCGAGCGCTTCGCCAAGGTCGTCGAGCTGGTCATCACCGCGATGGACATCTCCATCTGCTTCGCGGACTTCCCCACCGAGAAGATCGGTGAGAACACCCGCGCCTTCCGCCAGCTGGGCATCGGCTACGCCAACCTCGGCGCGCTGCTGATGGCGACCGGTCACGCGTACGACAGTGACGGCGGCCGCGCGCTCGCCGGCGCCATCACCTCGCTGATGACCGGCACCTCGTACAAGCGCTCCGCCGAGCTGGCCGCGGTCGTCGGCCCGTACGACGGTTACGCCCGCAACGCCGAGCCGCACCAGCGCGTCATGAAGCAGCACGCCGACGCCAACGCCGTGGCCGTGCACGCCGACGACCTGGACAACCCGATCTGGGCCGCCGCGACGGAGGCCTGGCAGGACGTCATCCGTCTCGGCGCGAAGAACGGCTTCCGCAACGCGCAGGCCTCGGTCATCGCGCCCACCGGCACCATCGGTCTCGCGATGTCCTGCGACACCACCGGTCTCGAGCCCGACCTCGCCCTGGTCAAGTTCAAGAAGCTCGTCGGCGGCGGCTCGATGCAGATCGTCAACGGCACCGTCCCGCAGGCCCTGCGCCGCCTGGGTTACCAGGAGGAGCAGATCGAGGCCGTCGTCGCCCACATCGCCGAGAACGGCAACGTGATCGACGCCCCCGGCCTGAAGACCGAGCACTACGAGGTCTTCGACTGCGCGATGGGCGAGCGTTCCATCTCCGCGATGGGTCACGTCCGCATGATGGCGGCCATCCAGCCGTGGATCTCCGGCGCGCTCTCCAAGACGGTGAACCTGCCGGAGACGGCCACCGTCGAGGACGTCGAGGAGGTCTACTTCGAGGCGTGGAAGCTGGGCGTCAAGGCGCTCGCGATCTACCGCGACAACTGCAAGGTCGGCCAGCCCCTCTCCGCGAAGACCAAGGAGAAGGAGAAGGAGGCGGTCACCGCCAAGGCCGAGGACACGATCCGTACCGCGGTCGAGAAGGTCGTCGAGTACCGCCCGGTCCGCAAGCGTCTGCCCAAGGGCCGTCCCGGCATCACCACCTCCTTCACGGTGGGTGGCGCCGAGGGTTACATGACCGCCAACTCCTACCCGGACGACGGTCTCGGTGAGGTCTTCCTGAAGATGTCCAAGCAGGGTTCGACCCTCGCGGGCATGATGGACGCCTTCTCCATCGCCGTCTCGGTCGGTCTGCAGTACGGCGTTCCGCTGGAGACGTACGTCTCCAAGTTCACCAACATGCGCTTCGAGCCGGCCGGCATGACGGACGACCCGGACGTGCGGATGGCGCAGTCGATCGTCGACTACATCTTCCGCCGCCTGGCGCTGGACTTCCTGCCCTTCGAGACCCGCTCGGCCCTCGGCATCCACTCCGCCGAGGAGCGTCAGCGTCACCTGGACACCGGTTCCTACGAGCCGTCGTTCGAGGAGGAGCAGCTGGAGGCCGAGAACCTGGCCCAGTCCGCCCCGGTGCGGCAGCCTGAGCCGCTGAAGGCAGTGGCCCCGGTGCAGGAGGCCGGGACGCCGGCCCCGAAGACGGCGCACACGTCGGCGGAGCTCGTCGAGATGCAGCTCGGCATCAGCGCCGACGCCCCGCTCTGCTTCTCCTGCGGTACGAAGATGCAGCGCGCCGGTTCCTGCTACATCTGCGAGGGCTGCGGCTCGACCAGCGGCTGCAGCTGACCGAACCGGAAGCCCCGGGAGGGGCTGCGGCACGTGCCGAAGGGGGCGGGCAGGACTCCGATCGTGGAGTTCCTGCCCGCCCCCTTTGGCTGTCCGCCCGGCGCGTCACGCTCCGGGCGGACGGCTTCCCATGTCCCCGGCGAACGAGTCGGCGTCCCCGTCGAATCCGCGCACCGTGTCGTGGAAGTTCCAGGCTCCCGAGGAGTCCCTCACGAACTCGGCGATGACGGCGGCCGTCGCCGCTCCGACCGCCGAGAAGTCGTCCTCGGAGAGGACGGTGTAACCCTCACGGATCTGTACGGCGGTGTTCTCTATGGCCCCGAACGTCTTGTGGCCGTCGCGCTGCTGGATGGCGACACCGACGACGACCCGGGAGTACGTCTCCGAGAGCCGGTCCAGCTCCAGCGTCATGACCTCGTCGTACCCCAGGCCCTGACCGGTCCTGCTGTCGCGGTTGAGCGTGATGGTGCCGTCGGGCGCGCGGCTGTCGAAGTGCACGAGGTACGCAGGGTCGCCGTACGGCTCCTCGGCCGGATAGGTCGCCGCGATGATGTCGAGGTCGTTGGCGGGCTCGCCGTGGGGACTGGGATCCCACTTGACCCTGACCTCGACCTTCTCGATGTCCTTGTTGGGAGTGCTCATCGGGCTTCGCTCCTTCACGCGGGGCCGTCGCTCGGGGCCGTCGCTCCGGTTCTATCACCCGATCATGTCCGTAATGGCCCCCGGAACCAACCGCCTTGGGCGCGAGGGGCGTATTCGGGCCACGACGGGGGACACGGTGTCTCAATGCGGGATCTGCCGTGGTGGACGTTGGCGAACCTCGTCCCGGAAGGCCTCGATCGCACTGCTGACCTGGCGTATGAGATGGGTGTGCTCGATGCGGTCGAGATAGAGGCAGTTGCGGGCGACTCCCGCCAGCTCGAATGCGAAGTACAGCGACATCAGCGGATTGATGAAGAGTTCGCTGTTGCTGGTGCGCGAGGTGAACCGGACATCCCCGAACTCTCCCCTGACCGCTGCGGCGATGGATCCGTTGACGATGCTCGGATGATCGGGTGTGTGCTCCTGGGCGTGGGCCACCGCGTCGACGAACAGCGCGCCCTCACGGGTCGTGCGGGGCACGGAGAAGGCGCCCAGATAGGCGCCGTCGCGGTCGAGCGCGGCGATGTTCTCCAGGACGAGGCCGTGGCTCACACCGTGGTAGGCGTCGACGCCGAAACCGATGGAGACGACCAGGCGGTCCGGTCCCTCGATCGCGGCGAGCGCCGCGACGCTGGTCAGATCCTCCTCCGGCGTGCCCAGGCCGGATTCGTCGCCGCGCATCAGGATGTCCGTACCGCCGTCGACCAGCACGACGGCGTCGATGTCGTATCGCTCGATCAGCGCGCGGTAGGCGTCACGCAGTGGCTGGACGCCCGTACGGGACAGGGCGTGGACGCGGCCCGGATAGCCGTGCAGGTCGAGCCACTGGGCGAGGGTCCGCTCCGGGAAGTACACCTGGTGGAGAGAGGTTTCGGGGGTGATGACGGCGACGTCGGGGGCGAGCCAGGAGTCGAGGGGGAGCCCTTCGAGTGCGCTGAAGGACAGATTGGCGAACTGCACCTGTTTGTTCCGGTGGATCAGGGAGAGCGCGAGCGGAAGCCCGGCGTAGATGTCGAAGCCGCCGCCCGCACCGGCGACGAGGATTCGTTCCGCGGAATCGAGGCGATCGAACAGCGGGTTGGTGTGCAGCGAGGTCATGGCGATCATTGTGCGATCACCCATGACCGGTTCTGATGCACTCCGTCGGAGCGTGACCCACGCCACGTCCATCACCCGTACGATGATGCGGTGCTGGTCAAGTGGATTCGCTGCAGTGTGGGAGACCGTCGCGGTTTTGAGCGGGGACAGCGGAAATGGGCGGGGCTGCTGGGTGAGCCGGGGTTCAGGGGGCAGGGCGGCGGCTGGAGCCGCAGTCGGCCGGAGGTGGCCCATGTCTTCGCGTTCTGGGAGAACAGGGTCTTCTACGACTCCTTCATGGCGCGCGGGCACGACGCACTGGCGGCGGCGCAGGTCGGCACGTGCAACGACATCCAGGTCAAACTGTTCGACTACCGCTTCGATGTGAAGACCGGCTTCGAGCCCCACTTCGCGGACGCGGACGTGGTCAGGGTGGCGCACAGCAGGGTGCACGAGGACCGGGTCGAGCACTTCGCGCTGATGCAGCAGCGGGTGTGGAATCCGGCGATGGCCGGATCGCCCGGGATGCTGCGCGGTGTGTTCGGGGAAGCGCCGGGGCACGAGTTCCTGGTCCTGTCGATGTGGCAGTCGAGCGCGGAGCGCGGCAAGTACCGCCTGGCGAGTGCCGAACGGCTCTCGCAACGGGCACAGACCGAGGACGACGTGGTCTCGCTCGCCGGTGATGTCGTGCAGCTCGAACCGTCGTGGACGGTGTGAGCGGCCGGCGCGGCCAGGTGGTGATGCGCGACATGCACCGTCGGATTCCGGACAATTGCTCGAACGGCCGCGACTCGATCTAGGGTCGGTACATGGCAAGACCGCAACGCATTGTCCTCGTCAGGCACGGCGAGTCCGAGGGCAACGCCGACGACACCGTGTACGAGCGCGAACCCGACCATGCGCTGAGGCTCACCCCGACCGGACTGCGGCAGTCCCGTGAGACCGGGGTTCGGCTGCGCGAGCTCTTCGACGGGGAGCGGGTCAGCGTGTACGTCTCGCCCTACCGCCGGACGCACGAGACGTTCAGATCCCTCGGGCTGGATCTGGAACGCGTCCGGGTGCGCGAGGAGCCCCGGCTGCGCGAGCAGGACTGGGGAAACTGGCAGGACCGGGACGATGTGCGCCTCCAGAAGGCGTACCGGGACGCCTACGGACACTTCTTCTACCGCTTCGCGCAGGGCGAGTCCGGCGCGGACGTGTACGACCGGGTCGGTGCCTTCCTGGAGAGCCTGTACCGGAGCTTCGAGGACCCCGACCATCCGCCGAACGTCCTGCTGGTCACGCACGGACTGACCATGCGGCTGTTCTGTATGCGCTGGTTCCACTGGTCCGTGGCCGAATTCGAATCGCTGTCCAATCCGGGCAACGGGGAATCCCGGACGCTGGTGCTCGGCAAGGACGGCCGCTACACGCTGGACAGGCCGTTCGAGCGCTGGCGCACCCCTGAGCCGTACGGCATCACCGGATAGAGTGGAAGCGATGACCGAATCCGCTTCCGACCCGCGCTTCGAACGCGCCCTTGCCAGCCTGCGTGGCCTCTCCGTGGGGGACGCCCTGGGCTCCCAGTTCTTCGTGCCCGCCAACTATCCGCTCCTGAAGGACCGCTCCCTGCCCCCCGGGCCCTGGCAGTGGACCGATGACACCGAGATGGCCGCCTCGGTGCTGGCCGTGCTGCGGAAGCACGGCCGTATCGACCAGGACGCGCTCGCGCACTCCTTCGCGGTGCACCACGATTTCGACCGGGGCTACGGCCCCGCCGTGAACCGCCTGCTCAGGCTGGTCCGGGAAGGCGGGGACTGGCGCGAACTGGCCTCCGCGCTCTTCCAGGGCCAGGGCTCGTGGGGCAACGGCTCGTCGATGCGCATCGCACCGCTCGGCGCCTGGTACGCGGACGACCCCGAGCAGGCCACGCACCAGGCCGAGATCTCCTCGTACACCACGCATCAGCACCGGGAAGCCGTCGTCGGTGCCATGGCGGTCGCGGCGGCCGCCTCGCTAGCGGCGTCGCCCACAGGCCCGCCGACGCCGGCGGATCTTCTGGACGGCGTGATCGCGCTCGTGCCGCGCAGCGCTGTCGGCGCCGGGCTGCGCAGGGCCCGCGACATGCTGGACTACAAGGACGCGGGCACGGTCGCCGCGGTCCTCGGCAACGGGCGCCGCACGAGCGCGCACGACACGGTTCCCTTCGCTCTCTGGTCAGCGGCCCGCAGTCTCGGCGATTTCGAGCAGGCCTTCTGGGTGACCGCCCAGGCGGGCGGAGACGTCGACACGACGTGCGCGATCGTCGGCGGAGTGGTGGCGTCGGGTGCGGCGGGCGCCCCACCGGCGGAGTGGACGGCCCGGACGGAAGAGCTGCCGGAATGGATGACGCGGTAGGCCGCTGTCCGCTCCGGATGACGTGACGGGCCGTTTTCGGCTCCGTAGATCACGTGACGGGCGGTCTTCCCCTCCGGACCGGATGACATGACGGGCCGCCTTTCGCGCCGCAGTGGATGATGCGCGAGGCTGCCTTCCCGTCGCCCGGCCGGATGGCCGGGCAGGCTGTCTTCGGCGCCCGACTGTCACGGAACTGCCACAGCGTTGCCCCGCACGGCTGAGAGTCGTCACCGGGGGTTACTCTTTCGGCCACGCCGCCCACGGTGATCATCACGGTGGGTGTGCACCGAATGAGACGCCGGGGGGCCGCGCTGCCCAGGGCTCGCGCGAGCGGATCCCGGTGGGGAGGGGTCCCGTGTCAGATCACACGCCAGAATCACCCCGGCCGGAGCCTGCGCCCCGGACACCGGACGCTGCCGAGCCGGTGCCGGTGCCGGAGGCTCCGGCAGCGGGGGAGGCCGAGCCGGCCGGTATATCCCGGCCCGAGGACGTTGCCGGGGTGCCGTCGGCCGGTACGTCCCGGCCCGACGTCACTGGTGCCGGGCCGGCAGGTGCCTCCCGGTCCGACGACGCCGGTGGTGCCTCGCCGGGAGGTACGGCGAATGGACCCGCCGGAGCCCCGCAGCCGCCTGCGGGACCCGCGGTCCCCCAGCCGCGCGACACCGGGCCGCAGCCTCCGAAGACCCCGGCCTACGCGCAGCAGGCGAGGCCTCCGCAGGCCAACCCGTGGGGGTACCCCAAGCCGGCGCCCTCGGAACTCTCTCGGCTCCGCCCGGTCAAGCCGGGAGCCATTCCGGTAGCCACGCTCTGGGCCGTACTCGCCACCGGACTGCTCAGCGCCCTGCTGCTCGGCGAGGGCATCGGCCTGAATCTGCTCTTCGTGGCGGTCCCCGCAGCGCTCGCGGCCTACTTCACTGCCCGTGCGGCGGGCCGACGGCTGCGCCCCTGGACCGCAGTCTGGGCGGTCGGCGGGCTGGCCCTGCTCGTCGTTCCGGCACTCCGCGACGCCGGCTGGCCGAGCTTCCTCGCCATCGTGTCCGCGTTCGCGCTCGGGTCACTCGCGCTGCACGGCAGCCGCGGCTGGCTCGGGATGTTCCTCGGTTCACTGGGGCTGCTCACATCCGTCGCCGAGTCGCTCGGCTGGGGCGCCCGGGGTGTCCGTGACCGGATGGCGGGCTCCCGGGGGCGCTGGGGTGTGGTCTTCCGGTCCACGGTCGTGGCGGCCGTCCTGCTCATTGTGTTCGGAGCGCTCTTCGCCAGCGCCGACGCGGCGTTCGCGGATGTGCTCGGCAGCCTGATGCCCGATGTCTCCGTCGGTGACAGCCCGTGGCGGCTCTTCCTCGGCGTGCTCGGTCTCGTCGGCGCGCTCGCCGCCGCGTACACCGCAGCCGCCCCCGTGCGCTGGGACGGTCTGACGGTCCGTCCGGGAAAGGCGCGCGGCCGCCTGGAATGGGCCCTGCCGCTGGTCGTTCTGAACCTGCTCTTCGCCGCCTTTCTCGCCATTCAGCTCACGGTGCTGCTCGGCGGGTACGACAAGGTGATGGCCGAGACCGACCTCAGCTACTCCCAGTACGCCCGCGAGGGGTTCTGGCAGCTGCTCTGGGCCACGCTGCTCACCCTGTTGGTCATCGCGCTCGCGCTGCGCTGGGCGCCGCGCGGCGGAGCACGCGACCGTACGCTCGTCCGCGGCGTGCTCGGTACCCTGTGCCTGCTCACGCTCGTCGTCGTCGCCTCCGCGCTTCGGCGCATGGACCTCTACGTCGACGCGTACGGCCTGACCAGGCTGCGGATCTCCGTGGCGGCGGTCGAGCTGTGGCTCGGCGTGGTCCTCGTGCTGATCATGGCGGCCGGGGCCTTCGGCGCGAAGATGCTGCCGCGGGCCGTCGTGGCGAGCGCGGCCGTCGGCGTCCTGGCGTTCGGGCTCATTTCGCCCGACGGCCTGATCGCGGAGCAGAACGTCGCGCGCTACGACCGCCATCACTCGATCGACGTCGAGTACCTCCGCGGCCTCTCGGCCGATGCGGTGCCGGCCCTCGACACCCTCCCGGAGCCCCTGCGCTCCTGCGCGCTGGAGGAGATCCAGCGGTCGCTGCGGAGCTCGGACGAGCCCTGGTACGCCACGAGCTGGGGCGAGGCGAGGGCCCGTGACATCCTCGGGGACTGGGATCCCGGCTACCGCACGAGGGACTGCAGCGGTCTCGACTCAGGGGACAACGGGAGTGAACGCGGCCACGTGGACGATCCGTACGACCCCTACGACCCGTACTGATCGCCGTAGCACATCGCACCGGAAGCGGACCGTCCCCTCGGGGACGGTCCGCTTCCGTTCGTACGTGGTCCGCTTCCGTACGTACGGGTTCCAGTGACGCCGTTCCCGGCGGCGCGGGGGCTCGTCCGTACCCGCGAGCCACTGCGGGGCGGCCGACGGCACGCGCTGCGGCAGCCGAGGTTCGCGCCGTCGGGCACACCTTGACCGACGCAGTACTAGGCCGCCGGCCCCGCTGCCGCCGCCTTTCCGCTCAGCGCCTCCAGGTCGCTCTTCCGAACCCGGATCACCACCAGGGCGGTCAGCAGGGCGAGTCCTGCCATGGCCACCGCGGCGAGGAACGCGGTCGAGATGCCCTGGGAGAGAACCGCGTGACCCCAGCTCCCGGGCAGCTCCTGCGTCTTGGCGAACTCGGCCTTCTGTTCCGGAGACGCCTGCGCCAGGAACTGCGGAACCTGCTTCTCCGCCTCGTTGCGGCTCGCCGTACCGAAGACCGTGACCAGAATGGAGAGCCCCAGCGAACCCCCCACCTGCTGGCTCGCGTTGAGCAGGCTGGAGGCGGCCCCCGCCTCGTGCTGGGCGACTCCGGAGACCGCGGTCAGTGTGAGGGTCACGAAGTTCAGCCCCATGCCGAAGCCGAAGATGAGCATCGGGCCCAGGACGCCGGACAGATAGCTGCTGTCGGGGGAGATGAACGTGAGCCAGAGCAGGCCCACGCCGGTGAACGCCGAGCCCGTGACCATGAACGGCTTGGGGCCGAGCACCGGAAGGAACCGTTGCGAGAGCCCCGCTCCCATGATGATCGCGACGGTCACGGGCAGGAACGCCAGGCCCGACTCGATGGGGCTGTACGCCAGCACGTTCTGCACGAACAGCACGATGAAGAAGAACATGCCGAACATGGCCGCGGCCAGACTGAGCATGATCACGTACGTGCCGGAACGGTTGCGGTCGGCGAACATCCGCAGCGGAGTGATCGGTTCCTTGGCGCGCATCTCGATGAGGACGAACGAGGCGAGCAGGATCACCGCGGCGCCGAACGAAGCCAGGGTCACGGAGTCCCGCCAGCCCTCCTCGGAGGCCCGGATGAATCCGTACACGAGCGAGGCCATGCCAAGGGTCGAGGTCATGGCCCCCGAGATGTCGAAGCGGCCAGGGTGCTTCTCGGACTCGTTGATGTACAGCGGCGCCAGGACGGCGATCAGTACGCCGATCGGCACGTTGACGAAGAAGACCCAGCGCCAGTCGAGCCATTCGGTGAGCAGCCCGCCCGCCAGCAGGCCGATCGCCCCGCCCCCCGCGGACACCGCGGCGAAGACGCCGAACGCGCGGTTGCGCTCCGGACCTTCCGGGAACGTGGTGGTGATCAGGGCCAGGGAGGTCGGTGAGGCGATGGCGCCACCGATGCCCTGGAGCGCGCGCGCCGCGAGCAATTGCCAGGGCTCCTGGGCGAATCCGCCCAGCAGCGAGGCCAGCGTGAAGACCAGGATGCCCGTCATGAAGACGCGACGGCGGCCGAGGATGTCCCCGGCCCGCCCGCCGAGCAGCAGCAGACCGCCGAAGGTGAGCGTGTAGGCGCTGAGGACCCAGGAGAGATCGGTGGTCGAGAAACTGAGCGCATCCTGGATGTGTGGGAGGGCGATGTTGACGATCGTGGAATCGAGCACAACCATCAACTGACAGGCGGCGATAACGGCCAGGGCGATCCCCGGGCGGCCCTGCCTTCGCGCCGCGCCCGGTGCGTTCCGTGCTTCTAGCTGAGAGGTTGTCACTATGGGTCCCCCACAAGTGAATTAGTGAACGGATCCGTTCACTGTCGCGTCAACGTTAGTGAGTCCCCTTCAGTGAACGCAAGCGTTCACTGAATCCTTCGTTGGCGTGCCGTGTCCGTATCCGCCGTCCCGGCCGGGACCTGCTCAGTCCCGCGCCGATCCGTTGCGACGCCCGCTCTGCCACTGACCGCCCGGTCCCGAGCGCCGGCCGGCCGGCGTGGGCGTACCGACCTGTCCCGATGGAGAGAGAAGCTCATGGTTACTTCGCGATCGGCAGCCGCCGCCCGGCAGCCGGTGGTGTCCCTGAGGCGCCGTGGACCCGTACTGGAACGCGCGATCCTCGACGCAGCGCTGGAGCGGCTGAGTACGGTCGGCTGGAGCGCGCTGACGATGGAGGGCGTCGCGGCGGGCGCGCAGACCGGCAAGGCCGCGATCTACCGGCGATGGTCCTCCAAGGAGGACCTGGTCGCGGAAGCGCTGCGCAGTGCCCTTCCGGCGATCGGTGACGCGCCGGACTACGGGAACATCCGCGAGGACCTCTACCAGCTGTGCTGCCGGCTCCGTGACGCCATGCTCTCCAAGTCGGGCGCCGCGCTGCGCGCCGTCCTTCACGAATGTGACGCGGACACGGCGGAACGGTTCCAGTCGGTGATCCTGAGCGGAGTGATCGGGCCGACGACCGCTCTCATCAGAGAAGTCGTGAGCAGGGGGGTCGACCGCGGTGAGGTGCGCGCCGATGCGCTGCGCGGGCTCGCCTTCGACGTCATTCCCGCGATGATGATGTATCGCAGCAAGGTGTGCGGAAGCGAATGGACGGATCGGGACATCGCCGACCTGATCGATCAGGTCGCGGTGCCGTTCTTCAGCGCCGGCCCCCGCTGAGCGTCCGCCGCCGGGCCGCGCGGCCGCTCTCGTGCGAGCGCTTCCCGTCTCCGTCCGGTGACCCGCAGCCGGACGGAGACGGTCCAGGTACGCCCCGGGGTGTTGTCGGCGTCCCCATCGGCGTACGCTGGCTGGCGCCATGCCGTACGAACCACCCACGCACACCGTCGAGCGCTCACTGCGCGCCACCACCGGTGCCAAGACCGTCGCCGGTGTCGACGAGGTCGGACGCGGAGCGTGGGCGGGACCGGTCACCGTGTGTGCCGCGGTCACCGGCCTCCGTAAGCCTCCCCCCGGACTCACCGACTCCAAGCTGATCAGCCCGAAGCGCCGCGCGGAACTCGCGCCGCTGCTGGAGCGCTGGGTCACCGCGTACGCCCTCGGTGACGCCACACCGCAGGAGATCGACGAGCTCGGCATGACCGCAGCGCTCCGGCTCGCCGCCGTGCGGGCCCTGGAAGCGCTGCCGGTGCGGCCCGACGCGGTGATCCTGGACGGCAAACACGACTACCTGGGCCTGCCCTGGCGGGTGCGTACGGTCATCAAGGGCGACCAGTCCTGCATCGCGGTTGCCGCGGCCTCGGTGATCGCGAAGGTCCGCAGGGATGCCGTGATGGCCGAACTGGGCGCGGAATCCGGTGAGTACGCGGACTTCGCCTTCGGCGCCAACGCCGGCTACCCGTCCCCTGTGCACAGGGCCGCGCTGGAGGAGCGGGGCCCCACGGCCCATCACCGCCTCTCGTGGTCCTACCTCGACGCGCTGCCCAGGTGGCAGCACCTCAAGAAGGTCCGCTTCTCCGCCGAGGCGGCCGCACTGGAAAGCGGGGGCCAGCTCGGCTTCGACTTCTGATCGCGCACATGTGCCCACCCGCCGGTGCTTCGCGCATCGGCGTTTGATAGACAACCACCCATGCCTCTCATCCCCGAGGAGCCTCAGATTCACGAGAGCGTCCAGGGTCCCCGCGCAACCACGGCCACCGGCCGTACCGCGTCGACCCCTCGTCCCGTACCCGGTCCGCGTTCCGCGGCCATGCCGCGCCCCGGTCGTCCGGGTCCCGGCCCCGCGAGGCCCGCGCCCCCGGCGCCGCGCCCGCACTCCACCTCCGGCCAGCCCCAGGCGGCCCGTCCGGAGAATCGTTCCGCACCCCAGCTCCAGGTGATCCCCGCCTCGGCCGACGGTGCGCTGGATGCCGCCGACGAGGCGGTGGATCTGCTGCTCGACTCCGGTCGTGCGCCCGGCGACATCCTGGTACTCACCACCGGTGAGCAGCACCCGTGGGCGACGCACGAGCTCTCCTTCGGCGAGGCTGCCTACTGGGCCCAGCACGAAGCGGGCGAGGACGTGTTCTTCGCCGGCGCCGCTGCGGTGGACCGGGTGAAGCCGCGGCCGGTGGTGATCATCGCGGTCAACGGTGCCGACGACGGCACCGCCGAGCGCGTGCTGACGGCGGCACAGGGCCGTGCCGGAGCCCTGCTGATCGTCTGCGGCGATCCGCAGCGGATCAACGCCGTGCTCGGCGCGGGTGTCTGAGCCCGAGCGGATGTGACGTGGCACCGGCGCGGGTGTCCGGGCCGGCGCCGATGTGACGTGGTACCGGCGCGAGTGTCCGGGCCGGCGCCGATGTGACGTGGCACCGGGCGTAAGTGCCCGGCCGGAGCGGGTCGATGATCTGATGCGCTCCGGCTCGTGCAGGTGCGTTGTGCTCCGGCCCGGACGCCGGAGCCACGGTCCTGCCGCCCCATGGCGACCCGGCTGCCCGTGAGGGTGGCCGGGTCGCCACGGGGCGGGTCAGCGAGCCACCCACGGCCCGGGTCAGCGAGCCGCGGTGCGATGCAGTGCCTGGGCCGCACCGCCGCCGGTGCGCACCGGACCGGGATCCTGGTCCACTGCGGCGTCGGAGAGGGAGGCAGGCTGTGACGTGGAGTTGGGGCGACGGCCGCCGCGGCCCTCCCCGAGCACCTGCCAGCCGCCGCGGGTCAGCGTGATGTACGCGCCGCACCGCAGCCCATGCAGGGTGCAGGCATCCCGCAACCCCCACATCCAGGCCCCGTCCTCCTCCGTCCAACGCTCGTCCCCCTCGCGGCAGTAGAGCAGTACCGCGGTACGCACGGGGGTACGGCGGCGAAGATCGTGCGGGATCACCCGGCGCAGGTGGGCCAGCAGGGCGTTACGGAATTCCCAGCCGTCCGCCGTCACCGAACGACGGGCGAACGAGGCGCTGGCCGTCAGACGTTCCTCGTGGTCGAGCACAGCGACGACTGCGGTCTGCGGGGTCGGCCGATGCCTTGAGTGCAGGCCGCTGACCACCTCGCGCGGGCTGCGCAGCAGCGGTATGCCCGCTGCCGCCCACTCCGCCGGTTCGAGCATTCTGGCAAGGCGGTTGGCGGAGTCTGTGGCCGGCGACATCGAAGTGGCTGCGGACGGAGCGAATCCGAAGGTCACGGTCCTCCCTTCGCATACGCGCCCACGATGCGGGCAGAGTCGGGTGAGGGCGCGCCGCGGCACAGCCCTTCCGGGCCCGCGAAAAGACCGTGCGGGGAGCGAGTCCAATTCTTCCTGGCGTATCGGCAGGCGGCAACGAGCAATTGGCACAGCTGACGGTAATCAGCTGGAATGACACGGATATCCCTGCCCAGTCCGGCACCGGATGACGCCACCCGTCACGCCTGGACAGCGAGGACCAGCGGAAACACGCCGCCCACCCCGGACCGCCGCAGGAGCCGGGCCGCCACGGCGAGGGTCCAGCCGGTGTCCGAGCGATCGTCCACGAGCAGGACGGGACCTTCCACCGCTGCCAGGGCCTCGGCCAGCTCGGGCCCCACGACGAGCCGCTCGTGCAGGGCCCGGACCCGCTGGGCGCTGTTGGTCTGCGAGATCCGGGCACCTTCGGCTCCCGGGGCGTGGCCGACACTGCCCAGCAGGGGCATTCGTCCGACCTCGGCGATGCGGTTGCCGAGTGACTGGATGAGCTGGGGCCTGCTGTGGGAGGCCACGGTGACCACACCGACCGGCCGGGGAACGGCGTTCACCGCGCCGGGCGCCCAGCCGCCCGGGCCCCGCGCCCAGTCGGCCAGCACGGTCACCACGGCTTCGGCCACGTCGTCCGGCACCGGAGCGTCGGGCGACTGCGCGGCCAGCAGGGGGCGGAGCCTGTTGCCCCAGCCGATGTCGGAGAGGCGGCCCAGCGCCCGGCCGGTGCCGGACAACTCGCCTGCGGGGATCCGGCCCTTGAGGTCGACCCCCACCGCGGCAAGACCGGTCGGCCACATCTTGCGGGGCTCCACCTCGACGCCGGGCCGGCCGAGCTCGCCCCGCGCGGTGTCCAGAGCGGTCGTGGAGACGGCCTCGTCGAAGCGGGCTCCGGCACAGTTGTCGCAACGTCCGCAGTCCGTCGCCTCCTCGTCGTCCAACTGGCGGCGCAGGAACTCCATCCGGCAGCCGCCCGTCGTCGCGTAGTCGCGCATCGCCTGCTGCTCGGCCGCCCGTTGGCGCGCCACCCAGGCATACCGCTCGGCGTCGTAGACCCAGGGCTCGCCCGTGGCGATCCAGCCGCCCTTGACGCGGCGGACCGCCCCGTCGACGTCGAGCACCTTGAGCATGGTCTCCAGCCGGGTGCGCCGCAGGTCGACCAAGGGCTCCAGAGCGGGCAGCGAGAGCGGGCGCCCTGCCTGGGCGAGCGCGTCGATCGTGCGCCGGACCTGTTCCTCCGGGGGAAAGGCGACCGACGCGAAGTACTGCCAGATCGCCTCGTCCTCCTTGCCCGGAAGCAGCAGCACCTCGGCGTGTTCGACGCCGCGGCCCGCACGGCCGACCTGCTGGTAGTACGCGATGGGGGAGGAGGGCGAGCCCAGGTGGACGACGAAGCCCAGGTCTGGCTTGTCGAACCCCATGCCCAGCGCGGAGGTGGCCACCAGGGCCTTGACGCGGTTGGCCAGCAGATCGTCCTCGGCCTGCTGGCGGTCGGCGTTCTCGGTACGGCCGGTGTACGAGGCGACGGTGTGCCCGCACTGACGGAGATACGCGGTGATCTCCTCGGCCGCCGCGACCGTCAGGGTGTAGATGATCCCCGAACCCGGGAGCTCTTTGAGGTGGTCGCCGAGCCAGGCCAGCCGGTGTGCGGCATTGGGCAGTTGCAGCACACCGAGGCTCAGGCTCTCCCGGTCCAGCGGACCGCGCAGGACGAGCGCGTCCGTACCCGCGCCGGTGCCCAGCTGTTCCGCGACGTCCGCGGTCACACGGGCGTTGGCGGTGGCGGTGGTCGCGAGGACGGGCACGCCCGCGGGCAGGTCGGCGAGCATGGTCCGCAGCCGCCGGTAGTCGGGCCGGAAGTCGTGGCCCCAGTCGGAGATGCAGTGCGCCTCGTCGACCACGAGCAGTCCGGTCGCGGCGGCGAGCCTGGGCAGCACCTGATCCCGGAAATCCGGATTGTTGAGCCGCTCGGGGCTGACGAGCAGCACATCCACCTCACCGGCGGCCACCTCGGCCTGCACCGTCTCCCACTCCTCGGTGTTGGACGAATTGATCGTCCGCGCACTGATCCCGGCCCGGGCGGCGGCCGCCACCTGGTTGCGCATCAGTGCCAGCAACGGGGAGACGATCACGGTGGGCCCGCTGCCCTGCGCGCGCAGCAGCGAGGTCGCGACGAAGTAGACGGCCGACTTTCCCCAGCCGGTCCGCTGGACGACCAGTGCTCTGCGCTTGTTGGCGACGAGGGCTTCGATGGCCCGCCACTGGTCCTCACGCAGCCGGGCAGTGCCGGAGGCGTCCCCGACGAGTCGTGCCAATACGGAATCGGCCGAAGTTCTGAGCTCTGCACGGTCTGCGTTGGTCATACCCCCATGCAACCCGATGGGTACGACAAACCGCGAACGACCGGGCGGTTCCTGTGGATAAGTTATCCACAGGGGGTCGCGAAAATTGTCCGGCCGGGGGACGGTCATCCCATGAACAAGCACCACGAATCCACCGGACCGTCCGACGAGCAGCAGATCACCTTGCGCGGGCCCGCCGAGCTGGCCGACGCCCTCCCGTACCTCATGGGATTCCATCCGAACGACAGCGTGGTCATGGTCGCGCTGCACGGCGGTCGAGGCCGTTTCGGCGGGCGCCTGAGGCTCGGGATCCCGCAGTCCGCGCACGAGTGGCCTTCGGTCGCCGAGCAGCTCGCCGAGTGCCTGATCAAGGGGAGCGAGCGGCGCGGCGGGCGCCCCGACGCGATCGTGCTCTTCCTCTGCCAGGACCCGGCCGAAGGAGAAACGGGCAGCCAGACCATGGAGCGGCTTCGGCCCTTCGCCCAGCGGCTGCGAACCGCCTGCGGGGCGCTGGACGTGCCGGTGCTCGAAGCGCTCTGCATCTCCGGCGACAGGTTCTGGTCCTATGTCTGCCCCGACGCCCGCTGCTGTCCGGCCGAGGGGAATCCCCTGGCCATGCAGGGCACCTCGGTCATGGCCGCGACAGCGGCGTACGCGGGCATCCAGGTGCGGGGATCGCTGCGCGAGATGGAGTCCAGGCTCGCGCCCCAGCCGGGCGGGGCAGGCAGTGAGCAGCAACGGGCGCTGGACTCGGCCGGGTCCGCTCTGGTGCCGAAGCTCCTCGACGAGGAGAGCCGCAAGGAGGTGGGCAGCGCGACCCTGGGCCTTGCCCGGCGGCTCATGGAGCGCCTCGGACAGGCCCCGGCATCGACGCCATCGCTGTCCGACCTCAACGACGACCGGCTGATCAGTCATGAGGAGGCGGCGGCGGTCATCCTCGGGCTCCAGGACCGGGAGACCCGGGACAGGGCCGCGGAATGGATGGAAGGGCCGGAGGCGCAGTCCGCGCTGAGGCTGTGGCGGGCACTCGCGCGCCGGTGTGTCGCGCCGTACGAGGAACATGCGGCGGCTCCGCTCACCCTGGCGGGCTGGGTCTCGTGGTCGACAGGTGACGAGCCTGCGGCGCGGGTGGCGCTCGGCCTCGCCCTGCGACTGGATCCCGGATACACCTTTGCCCAACTGCTGCACGAGGCCTGCAACCAGGGCCTCGATCCGGAGACGCTGCGGCGCTGCCTGCGCGGTGAGCGCAGCGCACGGACAGTGCGACGCGATCGCGGTACGGGACGGGCCTCGGGGACCCGTTCCGCACGGGTCCAGGCTGCCGGGCGGCGCCGGACGCGGCCGGGCTCGACCCGTCCGGGCACGGCCCTCGGCCGACGTCGACCGGGACAACTGCGCGGTCAGGGCCGGCGCGGGGCCAGGACCGGACGATGAGAGCGTTGCGGTGCCGGAATCCGGCACCGCAACGCCGGTCCGCCGGACGCCGTGCCCGACGAAGAGCGTCGCGAAGGGAGTGTTTATCGTCAGGCAGACGACTATGATCACGGCATGCCGCCCTACGACCCGTCGACCTTCCCGCCCTTCGCTGTCACCGTCGACCTGGTCGTGCTCACGGTGCGTCGTCACGCGCTCTGTGCCCTGGTGGTACGCCGAGGTGAGACGCCGTTCCAGGGCAGATGGGCGCTGCCCGGCGGATTCGTCAGAGCGGATGAGGACCTCGGTGCCGCAGCGGCGCGCGAGCTCGTCGAGGAGACCGGGCTGTGTGCGCACGACCCGGCGACCCCGGCGGTCGGTAACGGGGCCCATCTCGAACAGCTCGCCACGTACGGCGACCCCGCGCGCGATCCGCGTATGAGGGTCGTCAGCGTCGCGCATCTCGCGCTGGCCCCTGATCTGCCCGCACCGCGGGCGGGCGGTGATGCGAACAGCGCGCGCTGGGCACCCGTCGAGGACCTGCTCGGGCCGGAGGGGGGCTACGGCCGGGACGGGGAGAGCCAGGCACCTCTGGCCTTCGATCACGCCCGCATCCTGGCCGACGGCGTGGAGCGGGCCCGCTCCAAGATCGAGTACTCCTCCCTGGCCACCGCGTTCTGCCCGCCCGCGTTCACCGTCGGCGAGCTGCGCCGGGTGTACGAAGCGGTGTGGGGTGTGGTGCTCGATCCGAGGAACTTCCATCGCAAGGTGACGGGTACGCCCGGATTCCTGGTGCCCGCCGGTGGGACGACCACCAGGCAGGGCGGCCGTCCCGCCCAGCTGTTCCGGTCGGGTTCGGCCACGGTGCTGAACCCGCCGATGCTGCGGCCCGAGGTCTGACCGGATGGTCCGGCCCTGGTGCGGATCTGCGTAGGACCTCGCGGTTCCCGGTAGTTCCTGCGCAGGCGCCGTAGGCGTGGGTCAGGAGGAACGCCGTGGGCCCAGCCTTGAGTGAAAAGTCCGATATGTCGGGTTATCGTGCTGCGGTACCTCTGCCGTCGAGCGGCCTCACCTCCTGCGAGAGAAGCGATGCTCCAGGCCATCGGACTCACCAGCGCCCGCCACCGCGGACTTCCGCCCGCCGTGGACGACCTCACGTTCGAAGCAGGGTCCGGCAGCGTGACCGCGCTCCTGGGCCCACCCGGATCAGGCAAGACCTCGGCCCTGCGTCTGATGCTCGAACTCGAGCCGGGGCGTGGCATCACGTACTTCCGGGGCAGACCGCTGCACCGTGTGGCTCATCCGGCCCGGGAGGTGGGCGTACTGCTCGGGGACGTACCGGGGCACCCCGCCCGCACGGTCCGCGGGCAGCTGCGCATGCTCTGCGCCGCTGCGGGAGTCCCGGCGTCCAGGGCCGACGAGGTGCTGGACGCCGTAGGTCTCGTCGGGCTGGGGGACCAGCGCATCGGCACGCTCTCCCTGGGCATGGACCGCAGGCTGGCCCTCGCCTCGGCGCTGCTCGCCGACCCGCACACGCTGATCCTCGACGAACCTGCACAAGGCCTCGGCGCACGGGAGGCGGACTGGCTGCATGGAATGCTCAGGTCCCATGCCGACAGGGGCGGAACGGTCCTGTACACCACGCAGGATCCCAAGGAGGCCGCGCGGTCGGCCGGTCATGTGGTGACCATCGACTCGGGGCGCCTCGTCGCCGATCAGGAAGCCGCGGACTTCTCCCGTACCCGGCTGCGCCCCCGCGTCGCGGTCCGTTCCCCGCACGCCGCCCGCCTTGCCGCGATCGTCAGCCGAGAGGCCCGCGCCGCCCGGCGCTCCGTCGAGGTCGTCACCGAGGCGAGCAGCAGCCGGCTCTCCGTCTACGGCAGCAGCTGTGCGGAGATCGGGGACACGGCTTTCCGCCACGGGCTTCCCGTTCATCAGCTCGCCGACGAGGTGGGCGACACCGGCTCCGGATCCCGTCCTCGTGACGGCGGCCTCCTCGGCGACGGCCCTCTGGGAGACGGTCTCCGCGGCAACGATCTCGTCGGCGACGGTCTCCGCGACAACCGCCTTCCCGGCGGTGGCAGCGGCGCTGCCGCGGATGCCCGCCTCGCCACGGGAACCGGTGCGGTCGCCGCCACCGGCGTGCGCGCCACGCACGGCCCCGCCGTCCCGGCCGGGGCGCAGTTGCCGCCGCGGATCAGGCGGCGCCCGGCCCGTGGCCCGCTGCGCCCGGTGCGATATGAGCTGCGCCGCCTCTTCGGCGTCAGGACCACGACCCTGATCGTCGCCGTCACCCTTGTCGCCTCCGCCGCGGTGTCCGTCGTGCTCGCCCGTAGTGGCCGTGCCCCACTGCCGAACGTGCTGGTCGCCTGGCCTTCGCTGTTGCCGCTGCCCCCCGCCGCGCTCGGCGCGGGGTTGCTCGGAGCCCTGTCCTTCGGCGACGAGTTCCGATACCCGGCACTCGCCGCCGGCCGCGGGACTGTTCCCCGCAGGTTCGGGCTGCTGTTCGCCAAACTTGCCGTCTCGGCGGGCGTCGCGCTGTCGCTGGGGTTGCTCGTCGTGCTGGTCTCGGCCGAATCTCTCCGCCTCGTGTACGGAGGGGATTTGGTTCAGGTGCCTACGAATGTGATGTCGCTCGCCGTGAGTTGGTCGGGACTGACGGTCGGCTGTGCCTGGGCGGGGTTGCTGGCCGCGGGAATCTTCCGCGTGACAGCGGCGGGCGTCGCCGCCGTGCTCGCCGTTCCCGTGTTGATGGTTCCGCTCATCGAGGCGGTGCCGAAGGTGCCGACCGCCCGTTCGATGAGCGGACTTCCGGGCCGTCTCAGAGAACTGACCTGGCTGCAGTGGCCGCGTGAGGCGGACCGGTGGGTGCTGGCCCTCGTGAGGGTCGTGGCGCACCCGGTGGGTACCGCGCTGACCCTGTCGTTGTCGGTCCTTGTCTGCGCGTATCTGTTCACGAGCCTTCGCAGCAGAGTCCGTTGGTGATCGACGAAGGAGATCTGAACCTGCCGGGAACCACAACTCCACTAAAAATGCCCGTTTTATACCATTAAGGCGTCAATTGGGAGGCGGGTGCCGATCACCCTTTCGTGTGCTTTTCACCAAAGACCTCAAGGGGCGGCTGAGCCGCGCCGACAAAGGATGCGTGAGTACCCTTGCGCACACCATGATGACCGCCGCCCGCACCGCCGACACCGGCCTCGCCGGACCGGGCGAACTCGACCGATACACCCACGCGGATGCGCCGGCCGGCGAGCGTGCCGCCGCCCGGTCCTGGGGGGACCCCGATACCGAACTGGGCCGTGTGGGCCGGCGAGGATCGGCCAGCCGGGGCCGAGGCCTGCACGGCCAACTTGTTCAGCAGCTGGGTCAGATGATCGTTTCCGGTGACCTCGGCGCGGACCGGCCCCTGGTGCCGGAGGAGATCGGCCAGCGATTCGAGGTCTCCCGCACCGTCGTCCGGGAATCTCTGCGCGTGCTGGAGGCGAAGGGTCTGGTCAGCGCCCGGCCCAATGTGGGCACCCGGGTCCGGCCGGTCAGCGACTGGAATCTGCTCGACCCCGACATCATCGAATGGCGCGCGTTCGGCCCGCAGCGTGACGACCAGCGTCGCGAACTCGGTGAGCTCCGGTGGACGATCGAACCCCTTGCCGCCCGGCTGGCCGCCGGTCACAAGCCTGACGATCTTCAGCAGAGGCTCGGGGACATGGTCGAGATCATGGGGCACGCACTCGGACAGGGGGACGTGATCACCTGCGCCCGCGCCGATGCGGAGTTCCACTCCTTGCTCATCCAGGCCGCGGGCAACCGCATGCTGGAGCACCTCTCCGGCATCGTGTCGGCCGCGCTCCAGGTCTCGGGCGGCCCGGTCACGGGCTGTGACCGTCCCAACGAGGCTTCGCTCGGCCACCATGCCCGCATCGTCGACGCCCTGGCGACCGGTGACGCCGCAGGCGCCGAAACGGCCATGCGGCAGCTGCTCGTGGTCCAGGTGGAACGAGTGGTGCCGGGGCCGCGCGAGCAGCACTGACCGCAGCGCGTTCAGGGTGTACGAGCCATGTGTCGCCGGATCCCCACGGTCCGGCGGCACAATTGTGGCGAGATGTCACTCCTGGTCTCGTTCATCGCAAATGAGGTGTGACTCGGGCCACGCGGATTGGGCGTAACACTCCTCGAAACAGCGCGATGACTTAAGAGGTGACCGCCGCGGAAGGAATACAGCAGCCGTTCAGTGCGCTGTGCAGTTCTGAGGCCTAGCCCGCGCCGTCGGTACATTCCCAGCCCGACGGTCGTCGGTACCAGCCCTCTCAGGGCCGGGCCGGAAGCCGTTTCCATCGTTCCGAGAGGTTGTTCGTGTCGGCCAGCACATCCCGTACGCTCCCGCCGGAGATCGCCGAGTCCGAATCTGTCATGGCGCTCATCGAGCGGGGAAAGGCTGATGGGCAGATCGCCGGCGATGACGTGCGTCGGGCCTTCGAGGCTGACCAGATTCCGCCAACCCAGTGGAAGAACGTTCTGCGCAGCCTCAACCAGATCCTCGAGGAAGAGGGTGTGACGCTGATGGTCAGTGCCGCGGAGCCGTCGAAGCGCGCCCGCAAGAGCAGCGTCGCAGCGAAGAGCCCGGTCAAGCGCACCGCCACCAAGACCGTCGCGGCCAAGACGACCGTGACGCGGACCGTCGCGGCCACCGCCGCCGCGTCGGCCGAAACCGTGGACGCGGTGGCCGATGACGCCGCTGCGCCCGCACCTGCGAAGAAGGCGGCAGCCAAGAAGACGGCTGCCAAGAAGACCGCCGTGAAGAAGACGGCGGCGAAGAAGACCGCGTCCAAGAAGGCCGGCAAGCAGGACGACGAGATCCTCGACGGCGACGACGCAGCCGAGGAAGTCAAGGCCGGCAAGGGTGAGGAAGAGGAGGGCGAGGGCGAGAACAAGGGCTTCGTCCTCTCCGACGACGACGAGGACGACGCACCTGCGCAGCAGGTCGCCGTTGCCGGCGCCACGGCCGACCCGGTCAAGGACTACCTGAAGCAGATCGGCAAGGTCCCGCTCCTCAACGCCGAGCAGGAGGTCGAGCTCGCCAAGCGCATCGAGGCGGGTCTGTTCGCCGAGGACAAGCTGGCGAACTCCGACAAGCTCGCTCCCAAGCTCAAGCGCGAGCTGGAGATCATCGCCGAGGACGGCCGCCGCGCCAAGAACCACCTGCTGGAGGCCAACCTCCGTCTCGTGGTCTCGCTGGCCAAGCGTTACACCGGCCGCGGCATGCTCTTCCTGGACCTGATCCAGGAGGGCAACCTGGGTCTGATCCGTGCCGTCGAGAAGTTCGACTACACCAAGGGCTACAAGTTCTCCACGTACGCCACCTGGTGGATCCGTCAGGCGATCACGCGTGCCATGGCCGACCAGGCCCGCACCATCCGTATCCCGGTGCACATGGTCGAGGTCATCAACAAGCTCGCGCGCGTGCAGCGTCAGATGCTCCAGGACCTGGGCCGTGAGCCCACCCCGGAGGAGCTGGCCAAGGAACTCGACATGACCCCCGAGAAGGTCATCGAGGTCCAGAAGTACGGCCGCGAGCCGATCTCCCTCCACACCCCGCTGGGTGAGGACGGGGACAGCGAGTTCGGCGACCTGATCGAGGACTCCGAGGCGGTCGTCCCGGCCGACGCGGTCAGCTTCACGCTCCTCCAGGAGCAGCTGCACTCGGTGCTCGACACGCTGTCCGAGCGTGAGGCGGGCGTGGTCTCCATGCGCTTCGGCCTCACCGACGGGCAGCCGAAGACGCTGGACGAGATCGGCAAGGTCTACGGCGTGACGCGTGAGCGCATCCGTCAGATCGAGTCCAAGACGATGTCCAAGCTGCGCCACCCGTCGCGTTCTCAGGTCCTGCGCGACTATCTCGACTAGGTCGCTCAGTCACGCAGTGGGCCGAGGGCCCGGATCCCCCCAGGGGTCCGGGCCCTCGGTCGTGTGCGGGTGCGGCTTGCGGCTGGCGGAATGACTCTGGGTGGGCATGGTCCATCACAGAGTCAGGAGTACGTATGTCCCGTATCGTCGCCCGCACCATGACCGGGGCGCTCGCCCTCACTGCCGCAACGGCTGTGATACCGCTCGTCTCGCCTGCCCCGGCAGTCGCCGACAGCATCGTCATCGGCGGCCAGCCCGCTCATGTGAAGGACAGTCCGTGGGTGGTGGCGCTCTCCAGCCGTGACCGGTTCGGTGGTACCCGCGCCGGCCAGTTCTGCGGGGCCGTCGTGGTCGGGCCGAAGAAGGCGCTGACGGCCGCGCACTGTCTGAGCCGGGAGGCGCTGGGCGTCGATGTCGGCCAGGTGCGGGATCTGCGGATCATCTCGGGCCGGGACGAGCTGAACGGCACCGACGGCAAGGAGATCGCGGTGAGCGGGACCTGGGTCAATCCCGGTTTCGACGCCGCCACCAACAGCGGGGACGTCGCGGTACTCACGCTCGCCGAGGCGTTGCCCGAACAGAGCGTGATCCCCATGGCCGGGTCCGGTGACTCCGCGTACGACCCGGATACCGCCGCGGTGGTCTACGGCTGGGGCGATACGACCGGCAACGGTGACTACGCGTCGTCGCTCCGGTCGGCGAAGGTGACCGTACTCCCGGACAGTTCGTGCGAGCAGGCCTACCCCGGAGGCCTCAGCGGCACCTACGACGCCTCGGCGATGCTCTGCGCGGGCGAACCCCAGGGCGGCTACGACGCCTGCCAGGGGGACAGCGGAGGGCCTCTGGTGGCCCAGGGGAAGCTGGTCGGCCTCGTGTCCTGGGGCAACGGCTGCGGGCTTCCGGGCAGCCCTGGCGTCTACACGCGGATCTCCGCCGCCATCGAGTGGATGGAGGGGGCCGCCTGACCGGCGCTGAATGAGCGGGTGCGAGAACGGGCGGCTCCCCAGCTGGGGAGCCGCCCGTCGGCCGGTGCGGGACCGGCCCCTGGCTCGTCGTGGATGCGAGGTGTCAGTGTTGTTCCTCTTCGGCGGCTTGGGCCTGCACGGCCGTCAGTCGGTCCGTCTCATCCTGTATTTCCGCGGCGATCTTCTTGAGTTCCGGCTCGAACTTGCGACCGTGGTGGGCGCAGAAGAGCAGTTCACCGCCGCTGATCAGGACGACGCGCAGGTATGCCTGGGCGCCGCAACGGTCACAGCGGTCTGCTGCGGTCAGCGGGCTCGCGGGGGTCAGAACAGTAGTCACGTCGCCTCTTCTCTAGCTCGACGAGCTGTCGTACCAGGGTCAACATCCAACCAGGCCGAAAACGTTCCCGCTCGTGGCATTTCTTCGAAACTTCTTCTCAGGATGGCTGTCTGTTGCCGGTTCGCGGCGAATGTGCCGTATTGCGTGGCGCTACGGTTTCGCGTTGCTTGTCTTGGTCGGTCCCACCGGCCGGCTTGCCGGGTTGTTCATGAGGACGTGCCCGGAGCCTAAATGGTTCATGCCTGGAAGGGAACGTGATGTGCACGTCACTCCAAGGAGGGATCGAACGTGCATGCGAGGCTGGACTAGTGTGAGCGTTCTCCGAGGGTGGCGTTACACCCGCTCTACCAGGCCTCGGTACCCTCTCAGCGGCGACCGAAGCCGAGCCCGTTACCCACTGGGCCCCAAATGAAATTCAGCGAGGAGCGAACCGCGTGACCGCCGATACGTCCGTGCCGTCCACTGCGCTGCTGACCGGAGCAGACCGAGACGGTTCCAACTACACCGCGCGGCACCTGCTCGTACTCGAGGGGCTCGAAGCGGTTCGCAAGCGCCCCGGCATGTACATCGGGTCCACCGACAGCCGCGGCCTCATGCACTGCCTCTGGGAGATCATCGACAACTCCGTCGACGAGGCCCTGGGCGGTTACGGTGACCACATCGAGGTGATCCTGCACGAGGACGCCTCCGTCGAGGTCCGTGACAACGGCCGCGGCATCCCGGTCGACGTGGAGCCCAAGACGGGGCTCTCCGGCGTCGAGGTCGTGATGACGAAGCTGCACGCGGGCGGAAAGTTCGGCGGCGGCTCGTACGCCGCCTCGGGCGGTCTGCACGGCGTGGGTGCCTCCGTCGTCAACGCGCTCTCCGCGCGGCTGGACGTCGAGGTCGACCGCAACGGCTCGACCCACTCGATCAGCTTCCGCCGCGGCGTTCCCGGCATCTTCACGGAGCAGGGGGCGGAGAGCCCGTTCGATCCCGCCAACGGGCTCCGCAAGACCAAGCGGATCCCGAAGACCCGTACCGGCACCCGTACGAGGTACTGGGCCGACCGGCAGATCTTCCTGAAGGAAGCCAAGCTCAACCTGGACACGCTGTACCAGCGCGCACGTCAGACGGCGTTCCTGGTGCCGGGCCTCACCCTCGTCGTCCGCGACGAGAGGGGGATCGACGGCGCACCCGTCAGCGTGGAGACCTTCCACTACGACGGCGGCATCAGCGAATTCTGCGAGTACCTGGCCCAGGACAAGGCGGTCTGCGACGTCCAGCGGCTGACGGGCCAGGGCAGCTTCAAGGAGACCGTGCCGGTCCTGGACGAGCGGGGTCACATGATCCCGACAGAGGTCACCCGCGAACTCGGCGTGGACATCGCGCTGCGCTGGGGCACCGGCTACGACACCGTCGTCAAGTCCTTCGTCAACATCATCGCCACCCCCAAGGGCGGCACCCATGTGTCCGGATTCGAGCGCTCGGTGACCAAGACGGTCAACGAGGTGCTCCGGTCCGCGAAGATGCTGCGTGTCGCCGAGGACGACATCGTCAAGGACGACGCACTCGAGGGCCTCACCGCCGTCGTGACCGTGCGGCTGGCGGAACCGCAGTTCGAGGGGCAGACCAAGGAGGTGCTGGGCACCTCCGCGGCCAACCGGATCGTCGCCAACGTCGTGGCCAAGGAGCTCAAGACGTTCCTGACCTCCACCAAGCGGGACGCGAAGGCCCAGGCCAGGGCCGTTCTGGAGAAGGCGGTGGCGGCTGCCCGCACCCGGATCGCCGCCCGCCAGCACAAGGACGCGCAGCGTCGCAAGACGGCCCTGGAGTCCTCCTCGCTGCCGGCGAAGCTCGCCGACTGCCGAAGTGACGACGTGGAGCGCAGCGAGCTGTTCATCGTGGAGGGCGACTCCGCGCTGGGCACCGCCAAGCTGGCGCGGAACAGCGAGTTCCAGGCGCTGCTGCCGATCCGCGGCAAGATCCTCAACGTTCAGAAGGCATCCGTCTCCGACATGCTGAAGAACGCCGAGTGCGGGGCGATCATCCAGGTCATAGGAGCGGGGTCCGGACGGACCTTCGACATCGACGCCGCCCGCTACGGCAAGATCGTGCTGCTGGTCGACGCCGATGTGGACGGGGCCCATATCCGCATCCTGCTGCTGACGCTGTTCCAGCGGTACATGCGTCCCATGGTCGAGGCGGGGCGGGTCTTCGCTGCGGTGCCCCCGCTGCACCGGATCGAGCTGGTCCAGCCGAAGAAGGGCCAGGACAAGTACATCTACACGTACTCGGACAACGAGCTGCGTCAGCGGCTGCTGGAGCTGCAGCGGAAGAACGTCCGGTACAAGGACTCGATCCAGCGCTACAAGGGTCTGGGCGAGATGGACGCCGACCAGCTGGCGGAGACGACGATGGACCCGCGCCACCGCACGCTGCGGCGAATCAACATCGGCGACCTGGAATCGTCGGAGAAGGTCTTCGACCTGCTGATGGGCAACGAAGTGGCGCCCCGCAAGGAGTTCATCACCAGCTCGGCTGCCACGCTGGACCGTTCGCGCATCGACGTCTGAGACCGCGTTCTCCCCGGCAAGGCGCCGGATCGAGCCGTTGTCTCCACCCGAGGGTGGAGACAACGGCTCCACCCGTGATCCACCCCTCGGCCGATCTGCCGGGCGGTCCGTTTCCGTAGCGTCGGATTGTCAGCACTTTCCGCAACTCGGAGGCGCCCATGCCCGGGCTCGTCAACGTTCTGGTGATCGTCGCGATCATCTCTCTCGTCGTGGTGCGCCAGTGCTCGGCGCAGCGGATCTCAGGCGACCGCCGCTGGTGGGTCCTGCCGGGAGTACTGCTGGTCATGGCCCTGCGCGAGCCCGGACTCGTGGATCCGCACCATGAAGTGCTGTCCGTCGTCGTCCTGGGCGCCGAACTGGCCGTGGGCCTGGTCACCGGTGCAGGCTGGGCCTGGACCACCCGGCTGCGGCGTGCCGAGGACGGGACCCTCTGGGGCAAGGGCACCAGAGCGACCGCTTACGTCTGGTGCGCAGGCCTGATGCTGCGAGCGGGCTTGTACGGGCTTGCCGCGGCCATGGGCATACATCAGGGTGCGCCCGCCCTGATGATGGCTCTCGCGGCGACCTTGCTGGTGCGCAGCGGCATCCTGGCCCGCCGGGCCGCGGAGATACCGGAGCCCTGCCGTGGAGCTGCCGAGGGCATGAGCTTCCGGCCGACGTGGAAGGACCGTGTGTGACTGCCGCTGCCTGGACGAGCTGGCCGTCGAAGGAGGCGCTCGCGCGGGAGACCCGTCCCCGGTCGCGGACCGTCGTCAGCCGGTTGGTGCGGACGGTCGGACTGATCACCCTGATGCTCTGGGGGACTTTCACGGACGGCCCGTTCGGCCCGTGGGAGATCGTGGCCGGCGTCGTCGGAGTGGCGGCATGCGCCGCAGTCGCCGTGGCCTTCTTCCGGGCCAGCCTGGAGAACCGTCTGTGGCCCTCGCTCGGCCTGCTGTTCCTGCTGATGCTTGCGGCGTTCGGGGCGCAGCAGGCGGGGGCCGAGGTGCCGGCGACGGTGCTCTGGTGCGGCTGCGCCGTCACCGCACTGGAGCGGCTTCCGCTTCGTGCAGGTGTCCCGTCCACGGCGGTGGCGCTCATCGCGTACGCGGTGGTGAACACCGACGACTGGCTGACCACGGCCGTGACCACGGCCGGGCTCTGCCTTGCGGGGTACGTGCTGCGTCTGGACGCAGAGGCTCGTGGAAGCGCGCAGCGCCTTCTGGCACAGGAACGCGCGGCACGAATGGCGGAGGCCGAGACTGCGGCGCTGGACGAGCGGTCCAGAATCGCCCGGGAGATCCATGACGTGCTCGCGCACAGCCTTTCCGCCCAGTTGGTGCACCTGGAGGCAGCGCGGCTGTTGATCGAGAGGGAACCGGCCGGGGAGTTCCGGGACGAGGTCCTGCAGCGGGTCGTCGCGGCCCGTTCCATGGCCCGTGAGGGGCTTGCGGAGACCCGTCAGGCGCTCTCCGCCCTGCGCGGGGAGGTGGCGCCCGTGGAGGAATTCCTGCGGCAGCTGGTGGCGGCCGAGCCGGTCGAGGTCAGGGTGGAGGGTGAGCGGCGGGCGCTGACCGCCGAGGCCTCGCAGACGGTCCGGCGCGTGGCGCAGGAAGCACTCACCAATGTGCGCAAGCACGCACCGGGCGCCAGCGTACTGATCAGGCTGGAGTATCAGCCGGACGCGATTGCCCTGGACGTCAGCGATTCGGGCGGGGACGGCGCCGGGGGAGACCTCGCTGTCAGTGGCTCCGGTTACGGTCTGCTGGGGATGAGGGAGCGCGCCGAACTGCTGGGCGGCAGTCTGGAGGCCGGTCCCGGTGAGGAGGGGTTCGTGGTGAGTCTGCGGGTGCCCGCGTGACCGCGCGGGTGGTGGTCGCCGACGATCAGTCGGTGGTGCGTGAGGGGATCGTCATGCTGCTGGGGCTGCTGCCCGGGATCGAGGTGGTCGGATCGGCGAAGGACGGGGAGGAAGCCGTCGCCCTTGTGGCCGAGCACGCCCCGGATGTTGTCCTGATGGACCTGCGGATGCCCCGCTGCGACGGGGTTGAGGCGACGCGCCGCATCCGCAAGGATTTCCCCGGCACACAGGTCGTGGTGCTGACGACCTTCGACGACGACGACTCGCTCTTCCCGGCGCTCCGGGCGGGGGCCCGTGGATACCTGACGAAGGACGCGGGGGGTGACGAGATCGTGCGGGCTGTCCACGCCGTGCTGTCCGGAGAGGCGGGGCTCTCGCCCGCCATTCAGCGCCGTCTGCTGGAACAGGTCACCGAGGGGTCCCTGCCGCGGACGGGGGGCGATGTGCTGGAGCTGCCCGACGGGATGACTCCCCGCGAGGCGGAGGTGCTCGTCCTGATCGCCGACGGGATGTCCAACGCGGAGATCGCCCGGAGCCTCCACATTTCGCAGGCCACCGTGAAGAGCCACATCAACAACCTGTTCGCCAAGGCCGGGCTCCGCGACCGGGCCCAGGCGGTCCGCTATGCGTACGTTCGAGGGATCGCACAGCCGCCCGGGACAACCTTCACCTGAAGAGGTGAAGTCCGGGTGATGAAGTGCCCGGGATCTTCCCGATCTGCCCATTCTTGGGTACGCGGCCGAAGTGGTCCGTGGACAAGGGGAGTTGTTCGGTGGAGAAGGAAGCAGGGCGCGAGGCCGCAGGGACGCGGCTCGACGACCCGTGGTACGACGCGCTGGCCTCCGGATGGGGGGACCTGGATGGCACGGGAAGTCCTGCGCCCGCTCCGGTGCCCGCCCCCACCACACCCGGGCGTGGTCCCAGCGCGGCGGAGATCTACCTGGAGGTGCAGCGCAGCGAGGCCTTCCAGGAAGTGCGCCGCCGGTACCGGCGATTCGTCGTCCCCGCGACCCTCGCCTTCCTGGTCTGGTACCTCGCCTACGTCGTCACGGCGGTCACCGCACCCGGCCTGATGGCCCGTCCGGTGGCGGGCGCGGTGAACGTCGCCATGGTCGCGGGACTCGGGCAGTTCCTCACCACCTTCCTGCTCACCGGGGCGTACGCACGGCATGCGCGGCTGCGCAGAGACCGGGCCGCGCTCGATCTGCGCTGGGACACCCAGGAGATGACGCGGGGGGTCGGACGTTGAGCGGGAACCATCAGACCCTGGCGCTCCTGCTGTTCAGCGCCTTCATCGCTGTCACTCTCGGCATCACGACCTGGGTCAGCCGCAATCGTCAGGGATCGGCCGAGGAGTTCTATGCGGGCGGCCGGCTGTTCTCCCCCATGGAGAACGGTTTCGCCATCGCCGGCGACTACATGTCCGCCGCGTCCTTCCTCGGTATTTCCGGGGTGATCGCCCTCTACGGCTACGACGGCATGCTCTACTCGGTCGGCTTCCTGGTCGCCTGGCTCGTCGTGCTCCTGCTCGTGGCGGAACTCGTCCGCAACTGCGGCAGGTTCACCCTCGCCGACGTGGTGGCGGCCCGCATGGCGGAGCGCCCGGTTCGGATCGCGGCGGGGACGTCGTCCGTCACCGTCTCCGTGCTCTACCTGGTGGCCCAGATGGTGGGGGCGGGCAGCCTCGTCGCACTGTTCCTCGGCGGGACGAGCGGCGCCGCACGGTCCTGGACGGTCATCGGTGTCGGGGCGCTCATGGTGGTCTACGTGTCGCTCGGCGGCATGCGCGCCACCACGTGGATCCAGATCGTCAAGGCCGTACTGCTGATGGCGGGCACCGTGGTGCTCACCGTGCTCGTCCTGGTCCACTTCCACGGAAACTTCAACGAGTTGCTCAACTCCGCCGCCGACCGCAGCGGGTACGGCAAGGAGTTCCTCTCGCCCGGACTGCGCTACGGCGGAAGCTGGACGGCGCGCATCGACTTCATCAGCCTGGGGCTGGCCCTGGTGCTCGGCACGGCGGGCCTTCCGCACATCCTGTCCCGCTTCTACACCGTGCCCACGGCCCGTGCGGCCCGGCGGTCCGTCGTCTGGTCCATCGGCCTCATCGGCAGCTTCTACCTGATGACGATCGTGCTCGGGTTCGGAGCGGCGGCTCTGGTCGGATCCGCCGAGGTACGGGAGTCGAATCCCGCCGGGAACACGGCCGTTCCGCTGCTTGCCCTGGTCCTCGGCGGCGGTGAGGGCTCGAGGGGGGGAACGATTCTGTTCGCGGTGGTCGCCGCAGTCGCCTTCGCGACCATCCTCGCCGTCGTCGCCGGTATCACCCTCGCGTCCTCGGCGTCCGTCGCCCACGACCTGTACGCCTCGCTCAGGCGACCGGGGTCCCGGCAGTACAGCGAGGTCGCCGTGGCCCGGGTCGCAGCGGCCGGGATCGGGCTGGCCGCCATCGGGCTGGGGCTGCTCGCCCAGGACCTGAACGTGGCGTTCCTGGTGGGCCTGGCCTTCGCGGTCGCCGCATCGGCGAACCTGCCGGTACTGCTCTTCTCCCTGTTCTGGCGGAAGTTCACCACGCGCGGGGCGGTCTGGTCGGTCTACGGCGGTCTGCTGCCCGCCGTTGTGCTCGTCCTGATCTCCCCGGTCGTCTCGGGCAGCCCCACCTCTCTGTTCCCCGGAGTGGACTTTCAGCTCTTCCCGTTGGAGAACCCCGGCCTCGTCTCCATCCCGCTGGGTTTCCTGGCCGGCTGGATCGGCACGGTCACCTCGACCGAGCCGCCCGACGAGGCCAAGCACGCGGAGACCGAGGTGCGTGCGCTGACAGGAGCCGGCGCGGTGTGACCGACCGACCGACCGACCGGCCCGGCCCGGACCGGACCGGGCCTCAGGACCCCCGGTGTCACCAGGTCGGGGCGAGCCACGCCGCCCCTGCGGCCAGCGCGATCAGGGCGGCGTTGAGACCGGTCTCCTTGACCTCGCCCCGGGACAGGTGCAGGGCGCCTGCCAGCACCTGGAGCACGAGCAGGCCGAGTGCCGCCGCCGTCGCGAGGGCGGGCGCGATTCCCGTGAGCGGCGGCAGCACCAGACCGGCCGCACCAAGGATCTCGACGACGCCGATGACCCGGACCAGCCACATCGGAACCGTGTCCACCCAGCCCATCATGGGCGCCAATTGCTCCTGGTTCTGGACGGCCTTCTTGCCGCCCGCGTACAGATAGAAGGCCGCCAGGAGTACGGCGACGATCCAGTAGGCGATGTGCATTCTCGTCCTCCGTCATGGTTACGATGTGTAAGCAAGCACATGATCGGTGACTATCGGAACGCTTACAAAAGGCACACGGGTGTGCCTTGCGAACAGGGGACGCCGGTGTCGAAGTACCGCCACAGCTGCCTCATCCGTGGTGACGGGGGCCGGGCCGTCCGCGGCATCCTGGACCGCATCGGCGACAAGTGGACCTTGCTGGTGGTCGCCACCCTCGATGGTGAACGCATGCGCTTCACCGAGCTCCAGCAGCGCATTCCCGGCATCTCGCAGCGCATGCTCACCCGTACGGTCCGGCACCTGGAGCGCGACGGCCTGGTGTCCCGCACGGTGTTCCCCGAGGTCCCGCCCCGGGTCGAGTACGAACTCACCGCGCGGGGACGCACCTTGATCGAGCCCGCTGTGCAGCTGGCCGAGTGGGCCGTCGACAACAACCCCGGTATCGAACTGAGTCAGACGACCTACGACGCGGAGCATCCCAAGGCGTAGTGCCCGGGCCCCGCGGTCACCGGCCGCCGCCGGTGACCCACGCGTAGCGGTGTTCGGGGCGCCCGGTCTCCCCGTACCGCAGGGTCAGTCTGACGCGGCCCGACCGTTCCAGCAGCTTCAGATAGCGCTGGGCCGTCTGCCGGCTCATCCCGGCGCTCTCCGCGATCTCCTGGGCAGAGAGCGGGCCGCCGGCGCCGCGCAGTGCCTGGCGGACGAGTTCGGCCGTCGTGGCCGAATGTCCCTTGGGCAGATCGGGCTCGCCCGCTGCCCACAGGGCGCCGAAGAGCCGGTCCACCTCGCCCTGCTCGGCCTCGCCGCCGCTCTCCAGGGAGCGGCGCAGCGCGGCATAGGCCTCCAGCTTCGTCCGCAGCCGCGCATACGTGAACGGCTTCACCAGATACTGCAGGGCGCCCTGGCGCATGGCCTCCTGGACGGTGGCGACATCGCGCGCCGCCGTCACCATGATCACGTCGGTGCCGTGGCCGAGGCTGCGCAGTTCCCGCACCACGGCCAGCCCCGTGCGGTCGGGCATGTAGTGGTCCAGCAGGATCAGATCGACCGGGAGCTCCTCGACCGCGGCAAGGGCATCGGCGGCGCTGTGCACCTGGGCTGCCACCCGGAAGCCGGGCACCTTCGAGACGTAGGCCGCATTGATCCGCGCGACACGGACATCGTCGTCGACGACCAGGACCTCGATCACTGAGCCGCTCCCGCCTTGTCGGATTCCGATTCCGTGACGGCCTCGGGAAGGACGACGGCGAATACGGCGCCGCCCTCGTCCGCCCCGTCCACCGCCACACTGCCGCCCTGCCGCTCGGCCAGCCGCCGTACCAGGGCCAGCCCGAGGCCGCGCTTGCCGCGCGCCGGAACCTCCTTGGTCGACCAGCCCTCGGTGAAGATCGTTTCGCGCTGTTCCGGCGGGATGCCCGGCCCGCTGTCGCGGACCCACAGCATCACCGTACGGCCCTCGGCTTGCAGGCCCACCTCGATCAGTGCACCGGCCGTTCCCGCGGCCGCGTCCAGAGCGTTGTCGACCAGGTTGCCGACGATCGTCACCAGCCCGCGCGGGTCGACGAGCCGGTCCGGAAGCAGGCTGTCCGGTGCCGTGCGCAGAGCCACGCCCCGCTCCGCGGCGACCGTGGCCTTGCCCACCAGCAGTGCGGCGAGGAGCGGGTCGCGGACCTTCTCGGTGATCTGTTCCGCGGTGGCCCGGTGGACGCCGACCACCTCGGTGACGAACTCCCTCGCATCCTCGTGCAGCTCGAGCTCCAGCAGGCCCAGGAGCGTGTGCAGGCGGTTGGCGTGCTCGTGGTCCTGGGCGCGCAGGGCGTCGATCAGCCCGCGGGTGGAGTCGAGCTCGCGGCCGAGGTGTTCGAGCTCGGTGCGGTCGCGGAGGGTGACGACGGCTCCTCCGTCGGCCGTCGGCATCCGGTTGGCGAGCAGCACCCTGCTGCCGCGCACGGTCAGCAGGTCCTCGCCGGACACGTCGCCGGCCAGCACGTCGGCGGTCCGCCCGGTGCCGAACACCTCGGCCAGCGGACGGCCCGACGCTTCGGGCCCGACCCCGAGCAGCCGCTGCGCCTCGTCGTTCAGCAGCCGGACACGGCCGCCGCGGTCGAGTGCGACCACACCTTCCCGGATGCTGTGCAGCATGGCCTCGCGCTCCGTCAGCAGCGCGGCGATGTCGGAGAAGGCGAGGTCATGGGTCTGCCGTTGCAGGCGCCTGGAGATCAGGTACGCGGCGAGCGCACCCACGGCCAGAGCCCCGCCCGCGTAGGCGAGCAAGCCGGGAATCGCCGCGAGGAGCCGGGCCCGGACGCTGTCGTACGCGATCCCCACGGAGACCGCTCCCGCGATGTGTCCGGACCGGTCACGCAGCGGGACCTTGCCACGGGCCGAGCGTCCGAGTGTGCCGCTGTCGATCTCCATCACGTCCTGGCCCGCGAGCGCCTGGCCGGGATCGGTGGAGACGGTCCGCCCGATCCGGGACCGGTCGGGATGCGACCAGCGCACCCCGCGGCGGTCCATCACGACGACGTACTCGGCGCCCGTGGCACGCCTGATCCGCTCGGCCGCGGTCTGGACGGCGCCGCCGGGTGCCGGGTCCGTGGCGAGCAGTGCCTCGGCGATCTGCGGCTGGGCGGCCGTGCTCTGCGCGATGGACAGGGCCCGGCGCATCGCCTGATCGTCGAGTTGTGCGCTGAGGGGTGCCAGAAAGAGACCGGTGGCGAGTACGGTGACGCCGGTGGCGATGGCCAGCTGCATCAGCAGCACCTGCGAGAAGACCCGCTGGGGCCAGCCGAGCCGGCGCGGCCTCCTGGCCGTGGGCGGTGGGGCGCTCATCGTATGAACGGTAGAGGGCGTTCCGGTGCTTTCCGAAATTCGTCTCGTTTCCCGTTCCACGCAATCGGCTTGCGCTTCTTGCGCTAATCTTGCGCACATGACGCGACGACTTGCTCAGGTGGCACAGAAGGTTGGAGTCAGCGAGGCCACGGTCAGCCGGGTACTCAACGGCAAGCCGGGCGTTTCCGACGCCACGCGGCAGGCCGTCCTGTCCGCCCTGGACGTCCTCGGCTACGAGCGCCCGACCCAGCTGCGCGGCGAACGGGCCCGCCTGGTGGGACTGGTCCTGCCCGAGCTGCAGAACCCGATCTTCCCGGCCTTCGCCGAGGTGGTCGGCGGCGCCCTCGCTCAGCAGGGCCTGACCCCGGTGCTGTGCACCCAGACCAAGGGCGGGGTCTCCGAGGCGGACTACGTGGAGCTGCTTCTCCAGCAGCAGGTGTCGGGCGTGGTCTTCGCCGGTGGCCTCTACGCCCAGGCCGACGCCCCGCACGACCACTACAAGGTGCTGGCCGACCGCAAGATCCCCGTCGTCCTGATCAACGCGGCCATCGCCCACCTCGGCTTCCCCTGCGTCTCCTGCGACGACTCCGTGGCTGTGGAGCAGGCCTGGCGTCATCTGGTCTCGCTGGGCCACGAGCGCATCGGTCTGGTGCTCGGCCCCTCGGACCACATGCCCTCGCAGCGCAAGCTGACCGCGGCCCGTGCGCTGGCCGAGGCGTCCGGCGCGGCCATCCCGGACGAGTGGGTGGCCCGGGCGATGTTCTCGCTGGAGGGCGGGCAGGCGGCCGCCATGCGGCTGCTGGAGCAGGGGGTCACCGGATTCATCTGCGCCAGCGACCCGCTCGCCCTGGGAGCGGTCCGGGCGGCCCGCCGCCGTGGCCTCTCGGTGCCCGAGGACGTCTCCGTCGTGGGCTACGACGACTCGGCGTTCATGAACTGCACCGAGCCGCCGCTCACCACCGTGCGTCAGCCGATCGAGGCCATGGGGCGGGCCGCCGTCGAACTGCTCTCGGTGCAGATCGGAGGCCGTACGGTGCCGTCCGACGAGCTGCTCTTCGAGCCGGAACTGGTGGTGCGGGGCTCGACGGCCCAGCCCCCGCGCAGCGCTTCCCGCTGAGCGTCGAAAATTTACACTGCCGACATCGTCTATTGCGAAGCGGATGCCTGGCCGATGGGGAGCGGCTGGGGCGGCCGGGGGCCGGTGTACTGACCGCTGGGGCGCATCCGCAGCGGACGCTCCCCGTACTCCTCCAGGGCGTGCGCGATCCAGCCCGCCGTGCGGGAGATCGCGAACACGGTCTCGCCCGCCTCCACGGCCATGCCCGAGGACACGGACAGGACGGCGAGCGCCAGATCGACGTTGGCGTGCAGGGGTGTGTGCCGGGCGGTGGTGGCGACGACGTCACGGGCGGCAGCCAGGGCGGGCGCGGCCCGTGGGACCTCGGCGAGCAGTGCGAACAGCGTGCGGGCCCGGGGGTCCTCGCCGGCGTAGAGGCGGTGACCGAGTCCCGGAATCCGGCGTCCGCTGCGCAGATGGTCCGCGACCACCGGAGCCGCCCCGCCCCGTTCCAGGACCTCGGTCAGCATGCGGTGTGCCAGCCCGCTCGCGGCTCCGTGCAGAGGACCCTCCAGTACCCCGAGCCCCGCCGAGACCACGGCGTACGGATGAGCACGGGCGGAGGCGGCGACCCGCGCCGCCAGGGTTGAGGCGGCCAGATCGTGGTCGATCAGCAGTCCCAGAGCGGTGTCCAGCACGGCCAGTGACGCCTCGTCGGCCGGGCGGCCGGTGAGTTTCGGCCAGAGTTGACGCGCGAGACCGGAGGGTACGGCTTCCTCCGCCACCTCCTCGATAACGGCCGGCAGCGCGGCGGCCAGGGTCGGGATCAGGCTCCGGGCACCGCCGAGCACCGCTTCGCGCGAGAGGTCGAAACGGAGCGGATCGGCCGCCGCCGCCGCGACGACCGCCACCCGCAGCCGGTCGGTCGAGCCGCAGTGCACGGGCAGCGCGCCGACCGCCCGGCGGGCCGCGGCGAGCGTCTCGTCCGGCGCCGTGAAACGCATGCCGGGCCGCAGCTCCCCGGTCCAGAGCCACTCCGCGACCTCCTCGTACGTATGACGCCGGGCCAGCTCCGTGGCGTCCACGCCCCGGAAGAAGTACCGGTCGCCCGCGATGAGCGTGATGCCGGTGGGGAAGGACAGACCGCCGGCTGCCGCGGTGGGTTCCCTGCGGCCGGTACGCCGCGCCAGGGCGTCGACCTCCGCCGCGTCGAACGTGCTGCCACGCCCGCCCGGGGCGCGATTGCTGCTGAGCTGCCCCCGGCTCACGTACGCGTACACCGTCTCGGGCTTCACGCCCAGGCGCTCGGCCGTCTCCCTCGTGGTGAGCCGCTGCGCCGAGCGTTCGGTGAAACCGGCCGCATCTGCTTGATCCGTCATGGTGTCCACCGTATCCATATTGATTCAATCAACATTGACAGATCTTCAGTCAAGCATGGACAGTCGAATCAATGTCAACAGGGCCGGAATGTCCATGGAGGAAGCAATGACGACCACCACCGCCACATCGCTCGACGTGCCCCGGGGCCTCGCCGGGGTCGTCGTCACGGATACCGCTCTCGGTGACGTCCGGGGCCGCGAGGGCTTCTACCACTACCGGCAGTACTCGGCGATCGAGCTGGCGCAGACCCGCAGCTTCGAGGACGTCTGGTACCTGATGACCGAGGGCGAGCTGCCCGGCCCGGCGGCCCGCGCCGACTTCGCCGCCCGCACCGCCGGGCTCCGCCGGCTGCCGGCCGAGGTCCGCGACGCCCTGCCCGCCATAGCCCGCGCGGGCGTGGCCACCGGCCCCCTCGCAGGGCTGCGCACGGCACTCTCCCTGCTCGGCGCCTCGGCGGGCTTCCGGCCCGTGTACGACATCGACGCCGACCGGCGCCGCAGCGACGCGCTGACCGCCTGTGCCGCCGTCCCCACCGTGCTCACCGCCCTCCACCGGCTGGGCCAGGGCCTCGAACCGGTGGAACCCCGCGACGACCTGCCCCACGCGGCCAACTACCTCTACATGCTGACCGGTTCCGTACCGGACGCCGACCGGGTCAGGGCCGTCGAGCAGTATCTGATCTCCACCGTCGACCACGGCTTCAACGCCTCCACCTTCACCGGCCGCGTCGTGGCCTCCACCGGAGCGGACGTCGCCGCCTGCCTGGTGGCCGCCGTCGGCGCTCTGTCCGGGCCGCTGCACGGCGGCGCCCCCAGCCGCGCCCTCGACACCCTGGACGCCATCCCCACCCCCGACCGCATCGACCGCTGGATCCGTGAGCGGGTGCTCGCCGGTGACCGGATCATGGGCTTCGGGCATCCGGTCTACCGCACCGAGGACCCCCGTTCACGCATGCTGAGGTCCATCGCCCAGGGCTTCGGCGGCCCGCTCGTGGACTTCGCCGTAGAAGTGGAACGGCAGGTCGAGGCGATCCTCGCCGAGCTCAAGCCGGGGCGCGAGCTGCACACCAACGTGGAGTTCTACGCCGGAGTGGTCATGGAGCTGTGCGGGCTGCCGCGTGAGATGTTCACCCCGACCTTCTGCGCGGCCCGGGTCGTCGGCTGGAGCGCCAATATCCTGGAGCAGGCGGAGGACTCGAAGATCATCCGCCCGGCGGCCCGGTATGCCGGTCCGCCCCCGCCCCAGCCGGTCCCGGCCGTGTGACACCGCAGGAAGGCCCCCGTTGAACGCGTCGCCCCCGCCCCGCAGCCGGCAGATCCCCGTCATCGTCCTCGCGGGATTCCTGGGATCCGGCAAGACGACGCTGCTCAACCACCTCCTGCGCCATCGTGCGGGAAACCGCGTCGGGGTGATCGTCAACGACTTCGGGTCCATCGAGATCGACGCCATGACCGTCTCCGGGCAGGTCGGCTCCACCGTCTCGCTGGGCGGCGGCTGTCTGTGCTGCGCGGTCGACGCGAGTGAACTGGACACCTACCTGGAGACCCTGACCCGTCCCGCCGCCCGCCTCGACGTGATCGTCATCGAGGCGAGCGGGCTCGCGGAACCCCAGGAACTCGTACGGATGCTCCTGGCCAGCGACAACCCGCACATCGTGTACGGGGGACTGGTCGAGGTCGTGGACGCCGCCGAGTTCGGGGCGACCAGGGAGCGCCACCCGGAGATCGACCGGCACCTCGCCGTCGCCGACCTCGTCGTACTGAACAAGACGGACCGGGCCGGTGAGCAGGAGCGGGCGGATATCCGGGAAGCCGTCGAGGCGTCCGGCAGCACGGCGGCCGTCATCCCCGCCACGTACGGACGCATCGACCCGGAACTGCTCTTCGATCCTGCGCTGCGGCCCGACGGCGAGGAGAAGGCGCGCCAGCTCACCTTCGAGGACCTGTACCTGGAGGAGCGGGCGCGGGAGAGCGGCGAGGAACACGGGGCGCATCTGCACACGGCGTACGAGAGCATCGACTTCACCTCCGACGTGCCGATGGACCCCCGTCGGCTGATGGAGTTCCTCGACTCGCGGCCCGCGGGTCTCTACCGGATCAAGGGCTACGTCGACTTCGGCGCGGGCGACGAGGACCACGCGTACGGAGTGCACGCCGTCGGCCGGTTCCTGCGGTTCGTGCCGAGGCCCTGGACGCGCGGTGAGCCGCGGCTGACGCGGCTCGTCCTGATCGGTTCCGGCATCGACGCCCAGGCACTCCTCAAGGAACTGGAGGGCTGTCGCACATCAGGAAAGCCATCCGGAACGCCATCAGGAGAGCCCTCGGGGGAGGGCTCGGTGGAGCCGGCACCGGAAACGGCGCAGGACGCCCCACACGAGCGAGCCATGTGGGGCGTCCTGCGATACGTGCAACAGCCCGGCGGCGACGACGCGTAGCGCCGGATCCGCCGGGCCCGCGGCCTACACGGGGCCGGCGATCACCGCGACCGGGCTCTCCAGCGGCGTACCCGAACCGTCGCGCCGCGGGTCGACCTCCGGCAGCGAGGCCGGTGTGCCGTTCTTCTGCGCGGCCCGCGCCGGCGTCGCACCCGCCCAGGCGAACACCAGCACGTCCTCGCCCTTCAGGAACCGCTGGCAGCGCACGCCGCCGGTGGCCCGGCCCTTGCGCGGATACTGGTCGAACGGCGTGAGCTTGCACGTCAGCACCGAATCGTCCAGCGTGCCGTGCGAACCCGCGACCGTGAACACCACCGCGTCCACCGCCGGATCCACCGCGGCGAACGAGAGCACCACCGCGCCCTCGGTGAGCTTGACGCCCGCCATACCGCCGGCCGGACGCCCCTGCGGGCGCACCTGAGCCGCCGGGTAGCGCAACAGTTGCGCGTCCGACGTGATGAAGACCAGGTCCTCCTCACCGGTACGCAGTTCCGCCGCGCCGACGATCCGGTCACCGTCCTTGAGGGTGATGACCTCCAGCTCGTCCTTGTTGGCGGGGTAGTCGGGCACCACCCGCTTCACGACGCCCTGGAGGGTGCCGATCGCCAGGCCCGGTGAGGACTCGTCGAGCGTGGTGAGGCAGATGACCTCCTCGTCCGCCTCCAGCGTGAGGAACTCCCCGACCATGGCCCCGCCCGACAGGTTGGGCGCCGCATGGGTGTCCGGCAGCTGCGGCAGGTCGATCACCGCGAGCCGCAACAGCCGCCCGGTGGAGGTCACCACGCCGACATCGCCGCGCGCCGTGGCCGGCACCGCCGACACGATCACGTCGTGCTTGGCCCGCTTGGCGTCCTCGGCGAACACGATCGGGTCGTCGTTGGCCGTACGCGCCAGCAGTCCGGTCGAGGACAGCAGCACCCGGCAGGGGTCGTCCGCCACCTCCAGCGGAACCGAGGCGACCTGCGAACCGGCCGACTCCAGCAGCACCGTGCGCCGGTCGGTGCCGAACTTCTTCGCGACCGAGGCCAGTTCCGTGGAGACGAGCTTGCGCAGCTCGGTGTCCGATTCGAGGATCGCGGTCAGCTCGGCGATCTCGGCGTTGAGCCGGTCGCGCTCGCTCTCCAGCTCGATCCGGTCGAACCGGGTCAGCCGGCGCAGCGGGGTGTCCAGGATGTACTGGGTCTGGATCTCGCTCAGGGAGAAGTGCTCGATGAGCCGCTCCTTGGCCTGCGCCGAGTTGTCGCTGGAACGGATGAGGCGGATGACCTCGTCGATGTCGATCAGCGCGACGAGGAGGCCCTCGACCAGGTGCAGCCGGTTGCGGCGCTTGGTCCGGCGGAACTCGCTGCGCCGGCGCACCACGTCGAAGCGGTGGTCGAGATAGACCTCCAGCAGCTCCTTGAGGCCCAGCGTGAGCGGCTGTCCGTCGACCAGTGCCACGTTGTTGATACCGAAGGACTCCTCCATCGGCGTCAGCTTGTAGAGCTGCTCCAGCACGGCCTCGGGGACGAAGCCGTTCTTGATCTCGATGACCAGGCGCAGTCCGTGCGAGCGGTCGGTGAGGTCCTTGACGTCGGCGATGCCCTGCAGCTTCTTCGCCGAGACCAGGTCCTTGATCTTGGCGATCACCTTCTCCGGGCCGACGGTGAAGGGCAGTTCGGTGACGACCAGGCCCTTGCGGCGCGGCGTGACGTTCTCCACGGTGACCGTGGACCGGATCTTGAACGATCCGCGGCCGGCGGTGTAGGCGTCCTTGATGCCGCCCAGGCCCACGATCCGGCCGCCGGTCGGCAGGTCGGGACCGGGGACGAACCGCATCAGGGTCTCCAGGTCCGCACCCGGATGCTTGATGAGATGGCGGGCGGCGGCGATGACCTCGCCCAGGTTGTGCGGCGGCATGTTGGTCGCCATGCCGACCGCGATCCCGGTCGTGCCGTTGACCAGGAGGTTCGGATAGGCGGCCGGGAGGACGACCGGTTCCTGCTCCTGGCCGTCGTAGTTCGACTGGAAGGAGACGGTCTCCTCGTCGATCGACTCCGTCATCAACGACGTCGCGTCGGCCATCCGGCATTCGGTGTACCGCATGGCGGCCGGCGGGTCGTCGTTGCCGAGCGAGCCGAAGTTCCCGTGCCCGTCGACGAGGGGGAGCCGCATGGAGAACGGCTGCGCCATCCGCACCAGCGCGTCGTAGATCGACGCGTCGCCGTGCGGGTGCAACTTACCCATGACCTCGCCGACCACCCGGGCGCACTTCACGAAGCCGCGGTCAGGGCGCAGGCCCATCTCGTTCATCTGGTACACGATGCGGCGGTGCACGGGCTTCAGGCCGTCACGGGCGTCGGGCAGGGCCCGTGAGTAGATCACCGAGTACGCGTACTCGAGGAAGGAGCCCTGCATTTCGTCGACGACGTCGATGTCGAGGATCTTCTCCTCGAAGTCGACCGGCGGCGGGGTCTTCGTGCTGCGGCGGGCCATCGCTGCTGCGACTCCTTCACGGATTCTGTTCGGGCAACCTCAGGTTCTGACGCGCACCATTGTGGACCGCCCCACTGACAACCCGGACCTCGACCCGTCCCAAAGGGCCTTCTCCACCCGTCCCGAGGCGCTCGGAACCCTCTTTCCCGCGAACTTTCGCGGCACGGGAACTTCGCCAGGTGCTGGTGCGCTTGCTTACAGTGGCAGGTCTCGCAGTAAAACCAGTATCGCGATCGAAGGGACGTACATGCCCATGGGTCACACGGCCACAGCCCAGGCCGGCTCCGGCGGCTTGACAGCGACCGAGCACCGTCTGGCCAACGGCCTGCGCGTGGTGCTCTCAGAGGACCATCTGACCCCGGTCGCCGCGGTGTGCCTCTGGTACGACGTCGGTTCGCGCCACGAGGTCAAGGGACGCACCGGTCTGGCTCACCTCTTCGAGCACCTGATGTTCCAGGGCTCCGGCCAGGTCAAGGGGAACGGACACTTCGAACTGGTGCAGGGCGCCGGCGGTTCCCTCAACGGGACCACCAGCTTCGAGCGGACCAACTACTTCGAGACGATGCCGACGCACCAGCTGGAGCTGGCCCTGTGGCTCGAGGCCGACCGGATGGGCTCGCTGCTCGCCGCGCTCGACGACGAGTCCATGGAGAACCAGCGCGACGTCGTCAAGAACGAGCGCCGCCAGCGCTACGACAACGTCCCCTACGGCACCGCCTTCGAGAAGCTGACGGCACTCGCCTACCCGGAGGGCCACCCGTACCACCACACCCCGATCGGCTCGATGGCCGACCTGGACGCGGCGACGCTCGAGGACGCGCGGACCTTCTTCCGTACGTACTACGCGCCCAACAACGCGGTGCTCTCCGTCGTCGGCGACATCGACCCCGAGCGCACGCTCGCCTGGATCGAGAAGTACTTCGGCAGCATCCCTTCGCACGACGGCAAGCAGCCGCCGCGCGACGGCGCCCTGCCGGAGATCATCGGTGGCCAGCTGCGCGAGGAGGTCCGCGAGGAGGTCCCGGCGCGAGCGCTGATGGCCGCCTACCGGCTGCCCCACGACGGCACCCGTGAGTGCGACGCCGCGGACCTCGCGCTGACCGTGCTGGGCGGCGGCGAGTCGTCCCGGCTGCACAACCGCCTGGTGCGCCGGGACCGGACGGCCGTCGCCGCCGGATTCGGGCTGCTGCGCCTGGCGGGCGCGCCCTCGCTCGGCTGGCTGGACGTCAAGACGTCCGGCGGTGTCGAGGTGGCACAGATCGAGACCGCGGTCGACGAGGAGCTGGCCCGGTTCGCCGAGGAGGGCCCCACGCCCGAGGAGATGGAGCGCGCCCAGGCGCAGTTGGAGCGCGAGTGGCTGGACCGCCTCGGTACGGTCGCGGGCCGCGCCGACGAACTGTGCCGGTTCGCCGTGCTGTTCGGTGACCCGCAGCTCGCCCTGACCGCCGTGCACCGGGTGCTCGACGTGACCGCCGAGGAGGTCAAGGCGGCCGCCAGGGCCCAGCTGCGACCGGACAACCGGGCGGTGCTGGTGTACGAGCCGATCGAGCCCGCCGAGGCCGCCGAGGCCGCCGAAGAGGCGGATGCCGCCACCGACACCGACGCGCACGAAGGGGCGGACAAGTGACCGACGCTGCCGCGACTGGAGTTTCGATGGAGTACCACCCGCAGCCCGCCCCCGGCGTGGCCAGGCCCTGGGCCTTCCCCGCGCCCGAGCGCGGCTCGCTGCCCAACGGCGTCACGGTGCTGCGCTGCCACCGCCCCGGCCAGCAGGTCGTCGCCGTCGAGATCTTCCTCGACGCCCCCCTGGACGCCGAGCCCGAAGGGCTGGACGGGGTCGCCACGATCATGTCCCGCGCGCTGTCCGAGGGCACCGACAAGCAGAGCGCCGAGGAGTTCGCCGCCGAGCTGGAGCGGTGCGGCGCCACGCTGGACGCCCACGCCGACCATCCCGGCGTCCGGGTCTCCCTGGAGGTTCCGGCCTCCCGGCTGGCCAAGGCGCTCGGCCTCGTTGCCGAGGCGCTGCGGGCTCCGGCCTTCGCCGACAGCGAGATCGAGCGACTCGTGGGCAACCGGCTGGACGAGATCCCGCACGAGCAGGCCAACCCGGCCCGGCGTGCCGCCAAGCAGCTCTCCAAGGAGCTGTTCCCGGCCACGGCACGCATGTCGCGCCCGCGCCAGGGCACCGAGGAGACCGTGGCCCGGATCGACTCCGCGGCCGTGCGCGCCTTCTACGACGCCCACATCCGCCCGTCCACCGCGACCGCCGTGGTCGTGGGCGACCTCACGGGCATCGACCTGGACGCGCTGCTCGCCGACACCCTCGGTGACTGGTCGGGCAACACCGCGGAGCCCCGCCCCGTCCCGCCGATCACCGCTGACGACACGGGCCGTGTGGTGATCGTGGACCGCCCCGGCGCGGTGCAGACCCAGCTGCTGATCGGCCGGATCGGCGCCGACCGGCACGACAGCGTCTGGGCGGCCCAGGTGCTCGGCACCTACTGCCTCGGTGGCACGCTCACCTCCCGGCTCGACCGGGTGCTGCGGGAGGAGAAGGGCTACACCTACGGCGTGCGGGCCTTCGCCCAGGTGCTGCGCTCGACGGCTCCGGACTCCGCCTCCGGGGCCACGGGCGCCGCGATGCTCGCCATCAGCGGTTCCGTGGACACGGAGTCCACCGGGCCGGCGCTGGAGGACCTGTGGAAGGTCCTGCGGACGCTGGCAGCCGAAGGGCTGACGGACGCCGAGCGCGAGACGGCCGTGCAGAACCTCGTGGGTGTCGCCCCGCTGAAGTTCGAGATGGCGGCCTCCGTCGCCGGCACCCTCGCCGACCAGGTCGAGCAGCATCTCCCGGACGACTACCAGGCGCAGCTCTACGCACGCCTGGCCGACACCGGGACGGTGGAGGCGACGGCGGCCGTGGTCAACGCCTTCCCGGAGGACCGGCTGGTCACGGTTCTCGTCGGGGATGCCGCGCAGATCGCCGACCCGGTCCGGGCCCTCGGCATCGGCGAGGTGTCGATCGTGACCGGCTGAGCACAACGGTCATCCCGCCCGGTATCAGGGCAAACAGAACAGTGGTGAAGGTCCCGGCGGAGCGATCTCCGCCGGGACCTTCCGTTTTGCCCCTTTTTGGGGGGTTGGTTGCCTTTCTGCCCTGTGGGATGCGCTACAAAACGGCCTGTCCGTTTGGTGACGGGAAGTGCCCCCGCTTAGCGTCGGCTCCGCTGTCCGTCACTCGTATGCCGCATCCGTGACGTACCGGGCAGCCATCGCCGAGTCCCCGTCAGGCGCGAGCCTGGGGAGCCGGGGACCCACGCAGTCCCTGGGGTGAATCGGATGGCCGTGTCCCGTACGGGACCGGGGATCCGTAGGAGACCTTCCTGCTCCGAACCCGTCAGCTAACCCGGTAGGCGAGAAGGAAGGAAAGGACCAGCCACTTCATGGCGTTCACCCGTGCCACCGGGAAGCATCGTGCCCCGGGCCGTCTGACGCGCACCGGCGCGAAGGCCGTCGGCATCGCGACCCTGGCCACCACCGGCGTCATCGGAGGACTGGCCTCCCCGGCCCTCGCCTCGGACACCGGGACCCCCTCCGTCGGCGACACCGGCCTCACCCAGGTCATCGCCATCGAGAACGTCCTCGCCGAGCAGATCGACGCCCAGGCGGACGCGCAGCAGCACCAGGCCGACGTCGCCGAGAAGAAGGCCGAGGCGAAGGCCGCCGCGAAGAAGAAGGCCGAGGCCAAGAAGAAGACCGAAGCCAAGGCCAAGGCTGCCGCGAAGGCCGAGGCCGCCGCGAAGGCGAAGGCCGCCCGGGCAGAGAAGGCCCGCGAGAGTGCGGCCCGTGCCGCCCGTTCCGCCGAGCGCACCCGGCTCGGCTCCTTCCAGCTCCCCGTCGCCGGCTCGTACGTGAGCACCGGCTACAAGTCCAGCGGCTCCATGTGGTCCTCCGGCAGCCACTCCGGCATCGACTTCCACGCCGCTTCCGGCAGTTCCGTCGTCGCCGTCGGCGCCGGCACGGTCGTCGAGGCCGGCTGGGGCGGGGCGTACGGCAACAACATCGTGCTGCGGATGACGGACGGCACGTACACCCAGTACGGCCACCTCTCCTCGATCGGCGTGTCCGTCGGCCAGAGCGTCGGTGCCGGCCAGCAGATCGGCCTCTCCGGCTCCACCGGCAACTCGACCGGCCCGCACCTGCACTTCGAGGCCCGCACCACGCCCTCGTACGGCTCCGACATGGACCCGGTCGCCTACCTGCGCTCCCACGGCGTCTCCGTCTGACCGGCCGACGACCCCTCGGTGAAGGCCCCGGCACCACGCCGGGGCCTTCGTCGTGTCCGTGTGTCCCGGCCTTCCGCAGCGGTGGCGCCGGAACGGCCCGGTGACCAAAAGATATTCATGAATTTCCACCCGCCGTCGGAAATGCGACCGCATTGCAATAGAGTCGCAGGACAGGTGTCGATCGGCTGCGTTTCGCGGGGATTAAGGCGGAGGTTCGGACATGCGCATTCCGGCGCATTCGGTATGCACGGCAATCCGTGAAGACATCGTCTCGGGTGTCTTCGAACGCGGCAGCCGACTCACCGAGGAGGTACTCGCACGGCGTTACGGGGTCTCCCGGGTGCCGGTTCGGGAAGCGCTGCGCACCCTGGAGTCCGAAGGATTCGTGGTCACCCGCAGACACGCCGGAGCCTGCGTGGCCGAGCCCACCGAGCAGGAGGCTGCCGACCTCCTGGAGGTCCGCATGCTGCTGGAGCCGCTCGGCGCGGCCCGCGCCGCCCACCGCCGCTCGGACGCGCACCTCAAGGTGCTGCGCGGCCTGGTCAGGCTCGGTCAGGAGCGCGCCCGCCGGGGTGAGGGCGAGGACCTGCGCTCCCTTGGCGCCTGGTTCCACGAGACGCTCGCGCAGGCCTCCGGCAGCCCCGGCCTGATCGCGCTGCTCACCCAGCTGCGGCACAAGACCACCTGGATGTACGCGATCGAGTCCCCGGCCCGTCCGGCCGATTCATGGGCCGAGCACGGGGCCATCGTGGACGCCGTGGCGCGCGGGGACGCGGAGAGGGCGCGGGCGCTGACCGCCCAGCACGCCGAGCGGGCCGCCGCCGCGTACCGGCTGCGCCGCCCCGGCCGGCCGGAGTCCGCCACGGCCCGGACCGGCCGGGTGAGAACTTCGCAACATGCCGTAAACACCCCGAGCGGCCGGCATTAACAATTGCGCCGTATACAAAGAGTGGGATTCCGGAGGACTTTCTTTCTGCTGCCCGAATTCGCCTCGGCGGAACCATTCGATGACCCGCACCTTTTGGCGGACGAACGAGTTGAACGAAAGAGCTGAACAAAAGAGCCGCGGCACCCGGTCGAGGGTGTCGCGGCTCTGTCGCAGGAATTCCCGCGGTGGTGACCCGTCGGGGTCAGACGGTCTCCGGAAGCTCGTCGAGCCCCTCGGCGACCAGCTTGGACAGGCGGTCCAGGGCGGCTTCTGCGTTGTCGGCCTCGGACGCCAGGACGATCTCCTCGCCGCCCTGCGCGCCGAGCCCGAGCACGGCGAGCATGGAGGCCGCGTTCACCGGGTTGCCATCGGCCTTGGCGATGGTCACAGGGATGCCGGAAGCCGTGGCGGCACGGACGAAGATGGAAGCGGGGCGGGCGTGCAGGCCCTCGGCCCAACCGACGTTGACGCGGCGCTCAGCCATGGTTCTGCCCTTCACGAATCAATGGTTGTCTAGACCAGTCTCTCATGCAGTGCGCGATGCTCCGGCCGACCCGCGGACCGCTTTCCACCCGCGCCGCACCGTCACCCGGCACCCCTCAGACTGCCCCGGCCCCGGCACCCACGCGACCGCTGGCGGAGCCGTACGCTTTGCCCATGCAGCCCTCTCCGGAGCAGAGTCCGCATCACGCCTACCCCGATCACTGGGAGGCGGACGTGGTGCTCCGCGACGGCGGCACCGCCCGCATCAGGCCCATCACCACGGACGATGCCGACCGGCTGGTGAGCTTCTACGAGCAGGTCTCCGACGAGTCGAAGTACTACCGCTTCTTCGCTCCCTACCCCCGTCTCTCCGCCAAGGACGTCCACCGCTTCACCCATCACGACTACGTCGACCGGGTGGGGCTGGCCGTCACGGTGGGCGGCGAGTTCATCGCCACGGTCCGCTACGACCGGATCAACGCGCAGGGCAGGCCCGCATCGGCCCCGGCCGACGAGGCCGAGGTGGCCTTCCTCGTCCAGGACGCCCATCAGGGCCGAGGCGTCGCATCGGCCCTGCTCGAACACATCGCGGCCGTTGCCCGCGAACGCGGCATCCGGCGCTTCGCCGCCGAGGTACTGCCCGCCAACAACAAAATGATCAAGGTGTTCCGGGACGCCGGATACACCCAGCAGCGCAGCTTCGAGGACGGCTCCGTCCACCTCACCCTGGATCTCGAACCGACCGCCGAGTCGCTCGCCGTCCAGCGCGCCCGGGAACAGCGCGCCGAGGCCCGCTCCGTGCAGCGCCTGCTCGCCCCGGGCTCCGTCGCCGTCATCGGCGCGGGCCGCACCCCGGGCGGCGTCGGCCGAACGGTCCTGCGCAACCTCCTCGGTGCCGGCTTCACCGGCCGCACCTATGCCGTGAACAGCGCGTTCGCCGCCGACCAGGCCACCATCGACGGTGTGCCCGCCCACCGCTCCCTCGGCGAGATCGGTGAACCGGTCGACCTGGCCGTCGTCGCCGTTCCGGCCGACCGGGTGCCCGAAGCCGTCGCGGACTGCGGGGAACACGGCGTCCAGGGGCTCGTCGTCCTGTCCGCCGGCTACGCCGAGTGGGGGGCCGAGGGCCGCGAACGCCAGCGCGAACTGGTGCGCCAGGCCCGCTCGTACGGCATGCGGATCATCGGTCCGAACGCCTTCGGCATCATCAACAACTCCGAGGCGGTCCGGCTCAACGCCTCCCTCGCGCCCGAGCGGCCCGCCTCCGGGCGCATCGGCCTGTTCACCCAGTCCGGCGCGATCGGCATCGCTCTGCTCTCCGGGCTCTACCGGCGCGGCGCGGGGCTCTCCACGTTCATCTCCGCCGGCAACCGCGCCGACATCTCCGGCAACGACTTCCTCCAGTACTGGTACGAGGACCCGGACACCGACGTCGCCCTGCTGTACCTGGAGTCGCTCGGCAACCCCCGCAAGTTCACCCGCCTCGCCCGGCGGACCGCGGCCGTGAAGCCGGTGGTCGTGGTGAAGGGCGCCCGGCACAGCGGCTCCACGCCACCCGGCCACGCGGTCCCCGTCAGCCGGATCCCGGACGCGACGGTCTCCGCGCTGATGCGGCAGGCGGGCGTGATCCGCGTCGACACGGTGACGGAGATGGTCGACGCGGGCCTGCTCCTCGCCGACCAGCCCCTCCCGGCCGGCGGGCGGGTCGCGATCCTCGGCAACTCGGAGTCCCTCGGGCTGCTCACGTACGACGCCTGCCTGGCGGAGGGGCTGCGCCCGCGCCCGCCCGTCGACCTCACCACGGCAGCCACGCCGCAGGACTTCCGGGACGCGCTGTCCGCGGCCCTGGCCGACGACGGCTGCGACGCGGTCGTCGTGACGGCGATCCCGTGGGTCGGCGAGAACGGCGAGGCGGAGTCGGGTGACGGCGAGGTCCTCGCCACGGCCCTGCACGCGGCGGCCGCCACCGGTCCCGCCAAGCCGGTGGCCGTGGTCCATGTGGAGATCGGCGGCCTCGCCGAGGCCCTGGCCGCCGCGACCAGCACGGTGGCGCAGCAGCGCCCGTCGACGGCGTCACCCGCCCTCGGCGTACCAGGGCGCCCCGCCGCCGCGGCCCCACGCCGACCGGACACCGGCCGTGCCGCCACCGGCCGCCCCGCCCCCGCCCCCGACAAGGCGGCCGGCGACGACGGCCCCGCACCCGGCGCCCCCCGCCCGGTGGGCCGGATCCCCGCCTACCCCGCCGCCGAACGCGCGGTCCGGGCGCTCGCCGAAGCCGTGCGGTACGCCCAGTGGCGACGCCAGGCCGCCGTACCCGGAAAGGTGCCCGAGTTCCTCGACGACACCATCGACGAACCGGCCGCGGGCGCCCTCATCGAAACCCTGCTCGGCCAGGACCCCGATCCGCGTGGCAGGCCCCTGGAACACGACGAGGCCCGCGAACTGCTGGCCTGCTACGGCATCACCGTCCGCCCCACCCTCCCGGCCCCCGGCCCCGAGGAGGCCGTGGCCGCGGCGGCGCGGCTCGGCTACCCCGTGGCGCTCAAGACCACCGCACCGCATCTGCGCCACCGGGCCGACCTCGGCGGGGTCCGCCTGGACCTCGACGGCGAGCCGGCGCTGCGCCGCGCGTACGGCGAACTGACCGACCTGCTCGGCAAACCCGCCGAGCTCCGGCCCGTCGTGCAGTCGATGGCCCCGCGCGGCGTCGACACCGTGGTGCGGGCCACCATCGACCCGGCAGCCGGAGCCGTCCTCTCCTTCGGCCTGGCGGGCGCCCCCTCCGAACTCCTCGGAGACACCGCACACCGCCTGGTCCCCGCCACGGACCGCGACGCGGCCGAACTGATCCGGTCCATCCGGGCGGCCCCGGTCCTCTTCGGCTGGCGCGGCTCGGCGCCCGTGGACACCGCCGCGCTGGAGGAACTGCTGCTGCGGGTCTCGCGACTGGTCGACGACCACCCCGAGGTGGTCTCGATCGCCCTGGAACCGGTCGTGGTCGCCACCCAGGGACTGACCGTCCTCGGAGCGAGCGTCCGGCTCTCGCCGCCCCCGGCCCGCACCGACCTCGGCCCCCGGCGCCTGTCCAACTACTGACCCGCCCCGCCCCGGGCCCCGTCCGGCAGCGACGGCGGGACCGTCCCCGGCAGCCATCGGCCCCCCGTAGGATGGTGCGTATGGCTAAGACCGGTACGACGACCCAGGGGCTGCGCGCGGCGATCGAGCGCAGCGGCTACTACCCGGCCCTCGTGGCCGAGGCGGTGGAGGCCGCCGTCGGCGGTGAGCCGGTCGCTTCGTACCTGGTGCACCAGGAGACGACCTTCGACTCCAACGAGGTGCGCAGGCACGTCACGGTGCTGGTGCTCACGGACACCCGCTTCATCGTCAGCCACACCGATGAGCAGAACGCCGACACCAGCTCGCCGACGCCCTACGCCACCACGTCCACCGAGTCCGTCAAGCTCGACCGGATCTCCTCGGTCGTGGTCAGCCGGGTCGTGGCCAACCCGGAGAAGTACGTCCCCGGCACGCTGCCCCGCGAGGTCGTCCTGACCATCGGCTGGGGCGCCGTCTCCCGGATCGACCTGGAGCCCGCCGCCTGCGGCGACCCCAACTGCGAGGCCGACCACGGCTACACGGGCAGCTCCACCGCCGACGACCTGAGCCTGCGGGTCAGCGAGGCCGGCGACGGCCCCGACACCGTGCGCCAGACGCTCGCGTTCGCCCAGGCGCTCTCCGAGGCCACGGCCGCGACCGCGGCGGCCGGCCGCTGATGGCCCACCCGGCCTGGCAGGACGACCCCGTGCTGCTGCCAGTCGACACCGCCCCCGTACCGGAGTACGGCAGCGGCTCGCTCGCGGACCTGCTCCCCACTCTCGTCGCGGGACAGGGCGTCCCCGGATTCACCGCGGCGATCCCCGAGCTCACCCCCGCCGACCGCAACTGCGTCTTCCTGATCGACGGTCTCGGCTGGGAGCAGATCAAGGCGCACCCCGACGAGGCACCGTTCCTGTACTCCCTCCTGCCCACCTCACGCGGTGGCACGGGCCGCCCCGTCACCGCGGGTTTCCCGGCCACCACCGCCACCTCGCTGGCCTCGGTCGGCACCGGGCTCCCGCCGGGCGAGCACGGCCTGCCCGGCTACACGGCCCGCAATCCGGAGACCGGCGAGCTGATGAACCAGCTCCGCTGGAAGCCGTGGACACCGCCGAAGGTCTGGCAGCCGTACCCCACCGTCTTCCAGCTGGCCGACGCCGCCGGAGTGCGTACCGCCCAGGTCTCCGCCCCCGCCTTCGAGCAGACCCCGCTGACCAAGGTCGCGCTCAGCGGCGGCTCGTTCCTCGGCCGGCTCACCGGTGAGGAGCGGATGGACGTCGCCGCCCAGCGGCTGGCGGCCGGGGACCGGTCCCTCGTCTACACGTACTACAGCGAGGTCGACGGCAAGGGACACCGCTTCGGTGTCGACTCCGACGCCTGGCGCGGGCAGCTGATGTACGTCGACGGGCTGGCCCGGCGCCTCGCCGAGCAGCTCCCGCCGCGCTCGGCGCTGTACATCACCGCCGACCACGGCATGATCGACATCCCGTTCGACGAACAGTCCAGGATCGACTTCGACGAGGACTGGGAGCTGCGCGCCGGCGTCGCCCTGCTGGGCGGCGAGGGCCGTGCCCGCCATGTCTACGCCGTGCCGGGTGCCGAGGCCGATGTGCTGACCGTCTGGCGCGAGGTGCTCGGCGAGCAGTTCTGGGTGGCGAGCCGTGACGAGGCCGTCGAGGCGGGCTGGTTCGGCCCGCGGATCGACGAGCGGGTCCTCGGCAGGATCGGCGACGTGGTCGCGGCGGCCCACGACGACGTGGTGATCACCGCCTCCGTCAACGAGCCGCACGAGTCCGCGATGGTCGGCATGCACGGCTCGATGACCCCCGTCGAGCAGCTCGTCCCGCTCCTCGAAGTACGGACCTAGACCCTCCCGCCCCGTCCCGCTCTCCTCCCCGCCCGTCCCGAAAGGTGCTCAACCCCTCATGCCCGAGCTTGTGTTCTTCTCCGGAACGATGGACTGCGGAAAGAGCACGCTGGCCCTCCAGATCGGACACAACCGGTCGGCGCGAGGGCTCCAGGGCGTGATCTTCACCCGAGACGACCGGGCGGGGGAGGGGAAGCTCTCCTCCCGGCTGGGCCTGGTCACGGAAGCGGTCGAGGCCTCCGAGGGCATGGACCTGTACGCGCACCTCGTCGATCAGCTCTCCCAGGGCGGCAGGGTGGACTACGTGATCGTCGACGAGGCGCAGTTCCTCGCCCCGGAACAGATCGACCAGTTGGCCCGCGTCGTCGACGACCTGGGCCTGGACGTCTTCGCCTTCGGTATCACCACGGACTTCCGCACCAAGCTCTTCCCGGGCTCCCAGCGGCTGATCGAGCTCGCCGACCGCATAGAGGCCCTTCAGGTGGAGGCGCTGTGCTGGTGCGGCGCGCGCGCCACCCACAACGCCCGGACGGTGGGCGGCGCGATGGTGGTGGAGGGTGAGCAGGTCGTCGTGGGTGATGTGAGCAGTCCCGCCGCGGAGACCGGTTACGAGGTGCTGTGCCGGCGCCACCATCGGCGCCGTATGACGAGCGGCTCCGCCCGCGCCGGCGCGCTCTCGCCGGACGTCCTGCCGGTGGCCTCCGGCTGAGGTCGTCGCGGTCCGTGCTGCTCCGGTCCCACGGGAACGCGGCAGCGGTGACCGACGACGCGACGCTCGGACCCGCCGGTGGACAGGCGCCCCGGCCGGCTTCCCATGGGCAGGCCGCCGCGGCACCCCCGATGCGGCCGACGACGAACTCGCCGGTCGGCGGCACGAGCCGCCCGGCGCACCTGACCACCGCGCCGCTCAGCGACGCGGCTGTCGTGCAGCAGCCCCCGTACCACCGCTGCACGACACCCGCCGCCTCTGCCTACCTACGCAGGGCAGGTGGTGACCCACTTGTGGGACCTGAGCCGCACTCCGGCGTCCGGACCGGTGTTGCCCTGGAAGCCCTGGGCGGCGCAGGCGTAGTAGTCCTGGTAGTCGGCCTTCTTGTAGAACGCCACGTGCCGGTAGTCGCCTGCCCCTCCTGTCCCACGGTTCCAGATCGACTTGACGTTCTTCGTCCCGGCCCAGCTGCACCTGATGGCGCCGCCGAGCCAGTCGGGGTCATCCGCGTCCCATGCGCACACCGACCCGGTGCCGTTGAGGCCCGAGTAGACGCAGATGTCCCCGATGCTGCAGCCGCCCCATGCTGCCTGGGTGCCGGCAGGGGTGGCCGCCATGGCGCCGGATCCGGTGCTCAGGGCACTCCCCACTGCGAGCGCGGCTCCGAGTGCGGCAAGGGTCAACCGATGACTTCTCATGATGTGTTGCCTCCTTCGACTGGGGCTGCCGACGGCCGGCAGCTCCGTCCGCGACCTCGATCGCGGACTTCCTGACCTCAGCTTTCGCGGCCGGAGGATTGTCCGGCAGGCCCCTTTCGCCACTTCGGACAATTGCGGGACGGCATGCGGGTGGCGGTGTGCCGCCTTGTGGAGGGCCCGCCGGGCTTCGTAGCGTCGAACGGCATCCGTGATGAGGGGGAGTCATGGGACGTCGTGAGCGGCCGCTCGACGCGGCCGAGGGACCTGTCGCCGAATTTGCCTGCGCCTTGAGGGAGTTACGCCACAAGGCCGGGAGCCGCACCTACCGGGCGATGGCGGACCGGGAACACTACTCGGCCGCGACGCTCGCACAGGCTGCCGCCGGCGTGCGACTGCCGACGCTCGCGGTCGTACTCGCCTACGTCCGCGCCTGTGACGGCGACCCCGAGGAGTGGACAGAGCGCTGGAAGCACGCGTCGCGGGAGGCGGACGAGGCCAACGCGGCCTCTGCAGAAGGAGATCCGCCCTATCTGGGTCTGGCCCGCTTCGGTGTCGAGGACCACGATCGCTTCTTCGGGCGGGACCGTCTCGTCGACGAACTGGTCGACCTGTTCGTCCGAAGCGAGTTCGTCGTGTTGGTCGGACCGTCGGGCAGCGGCAAGTCCTCCTTACTGCGCGCGGGGCTGCTCCACCGCATCCGGGACGGTGCGATCCGTGGCCACCGGACGTCCACGATCCGCGTCCTCACTCCTGGTCCGCGGCCTGCGCACACCCATGCCGGGCTGTTCGATCCCGCGGTCCTGAGCAAGGGCACGCTGATCGTGGTGGATCAGTTCGAGGAGATCTTCACGCAGTGCACGGACACGGGCGAGCGCGCGCTTCGTCGAACTGCTGAGCTCCGCTACCGGGACCGGCAGCGGCGTACGCGTCGTGGTCGCTGTCCGCGCCGACTTCTACGGTCACCTCACCCAGCACCGAACACTCGCGGATGCGGCCCGCAGGGCGAGCATGCTGGTGCCGCCGATGAGCCCGGACGAGCTGCGCGAGGCGATCATCAAACCCGCGGCGCACGCCGGCCTCGTCGTGGAGCGGGCTCTGACAGCTCGACTCCTCAGCGAATCCGCCGACGAGGACGGCAGCCTCCCGCTGGTGTCCCACGCGCTGCTGGAGATCTGGCGCCGCCGCAGGGGAAGGGTGCTGACCGAGGCGGCCTACGACGAGACGGGCGGCATCCAGGGCGCGATCGCCCGCACAGCGGACGACCTGTACGCGCGCCTGTCGCCCGCTCAGGCGGAAGCCGCCCGGCGCCTCCTGCTCCGCCTGATCACTCCGGGCCAGGGCACTCCGGACACCCGCCGCTCCGCCCCGCGCGCCGAGATCGCCGCGCTGGGCAACGGCAGCACCGAGGACACCGAAATCGTCCTGGAGCGCCTCGCCCGCGCTCGCCTCGTCACCCTTGACGAAGACTGTGTCGATCTCGCCCATGAGGCCGTGCTCGCCGGCTGGCCCCTGCTGCGTTCCTGGCTCGACGCGGACCGTGACCGGCTCCGCGCCCAGCGCCGGCTCACGGAAGCGGCTGCCAACTGGCAGAGTCTGGAACGCGACACCGGGGCTCTGTGCCGGGGACTGCGTCTGGACGAAGCCACCGGATATTTCGCCGACCCGGAGCAGGGGGGTGAACTGACCGAACTGGAAGCCGAGTTCCTCGAAGCCAGTCGCAGCGCCCGGAAACGGGAGCGCCACCGCCGCCGGGCCGGAATCACCGCTCTGTCCACTCTCCTTGTCCTCAGCCTCCTCGCCGGCCTGGCCGCCTGGCAGCAGAATCGGAGCAGCGAGCAACGCAGCCGCGAGGTCGAGGCACGCCGCATCGTCCTGGCAGAGGCGTTCGGCTCCCGGTGGGACCGGGCTCCCGCTCTGACACGCTTCAGCCGCGCGGGCGACAGGCTGGCCGTAGCCCGCGCGGATCCGGACGGCCGGCGCCTCCGCGTCAGCGTCCTCGACGCGCGAACCGGGGCACTCCTCGCATCTCCACCGCGCGTGTCCTGCCCGCCCGACGGCGCCGTCGGGCGGTACAGCTGCGGCAGCGTGTCGCTGGCCTTCAACTCCACAGGACGGACGCTCGCCTACGGCGTGACAGGCTTCGACGCGTCCGCCCCGGGGCGGATCGCCCTCTACGACACAGCCCGGCGGCGTATCACCACGGCCCTGTCCGGCGCCGACCTCGGCAGGGGCGACTGGCAGGACACCGCGTTCACCCCGGACGACGGGAAGCTGATAGTCGCGGGGGCGTCGGGCCCCTCGCCCACCACCCGGATCTGGGACCTCGGGCAGAAGGCCATCGCCGTGTCCATCCCGGAGGCGTCCGGCAGTCCGGTGCTGAGCCCGGACGGGACCCTGCTCACCACATTGAGCGGTTCGGCGTTCCGAATGCCCTCCGGCACACCGCTTTCCTCGGCACGGACCCCTGGTCAGGCCACAGCCATGGCGTTCAGCCCCGACGGGAAGTACCTGGCGGTCGGTGAGGGCTCCGGTCGGATCGTGCTGTGGGACGGTCGGATCACCCGACGGCTGGGCGAACTCGTCGACCCGGACACCCCCACCCGCCAGTACGTGTCCGCCCTGGCCTTCACACCCGACAGCCGGACCCTGGCCGTCGCCGGTGACGAAGGGGCCCTCCAGCTGTGGGACACCAACACCCGCCAACGCATCGGCAGCCCCCTCCCGACGGCCGGGGACACCATCGGCAGCCTTGCCTTCGACGGCAACCACACGCTGCGCGCGGCCGGCGACCATGCCCCGCCGCGTACCTACGATCTGTCGGTGACGGCCGTGGTCCGAGCCGTCTGCCGGCGCACGGGACGGCAGTTCACTCCCGACCAATGGAGTGCCCACCTTCCCGGAGTTCCCTATCGGCAGACGTGCCCGTGAGCCGACGGACACCGACCCCGGTTCCGAGTGGGGGAGCGAGGGCGCCCGCCATGCCCCGTACGGCTGGACGAACAGCCGGCCGCGCCCGCCCTGGTCCGCCCTGCGGTGGGCGGCCGGCGGCCTGGTCACCGCCTGTCTCGCCGCCGGTCTGCTGGTCACTTCCAGGGCGTCGGTATCGCGCAGCCCGGGCCGGTGAGCGAGCGCCTCAGCGCCCCGCCGACCGCACGATCGTGAACGCTGCGCCCTCCGGGTCCGCGACGGTGGCCACCCTGCCGTTGGATCCCTCCCTGGGCGGCTGCAGGACGTGTCCGCCGAGTTCCACCACGCGCCGTGCGGCCTCGTCCGTGTCGGCTACCTCGAAGTACGTCATCCAGTGCGGGCCCCGGTCGCGCGGCAGGGCGTTGCCGACGCCGTGCAGCGAGGCCACCGGGCGGCCGTCCAGGTGGAGGGTCTGGTAGTCGAAGTCGGCCGAGACGACCGCCTCGGTGTCGTACCCGAAGACCGCCTGGTAGAACTTGGCGACCGTCGACGTCTCCCGGGTCACCAGCTCGTTCCAGACCGGAGTGCCGGGGGCGCCGGCCAGCGTGGTGCCGAGGTGGGCGGCCGCCTGCCAGATCCCGAACACGGCGCCGACCGGGTCGGAGGCGATGGCCATCCGGCCCGCCTCCCCGGCGTCGAGCGGTCCGACACCGACCGTGCCGCCGCAGGCGCGGATGGCCTCCGCCGTGAGATCGGCGTCGTCCGTGGCCAGATAGGTCGTCCAGGCGATCGGGAGGTGCCGGTCGGGCGGCAGCTGGCCGATGCCCGCGACCTCCTTCCCGTCGATCAGCGCCCGGACGTACGGGCCGAGCTGCTCCGGGCCCGGACCGAACTCCCAGCCGAACAGTTCGGCGTAGAAGTTCTGGGTCGTGTGCAGGCCGTGCACGATCAGGCTCACCCAGCATGGTGTTCCGGGCGCTCGCCGAGCGGCAGCCTCGGTCATCGTCACACTCTCCTCCGACCATCGTGGTGGCCGTACAGGGGGAACGGGGCCGGCGCGCCGTTGTGCGGTACGGGATGTGTACGCCCCGTGCAGATGCTTGCACCACCCGGCACGTGATGCGTCCCGGCCGCGCCGCGTTTTCCGCGATCTCGACCAAGGAGGTCCGGTTTCTGGTGATACATCCATTTCGGCGCTGTTACGGGCGGGCCGACCTCTGCGCGAGGATGGCACGCATGAAGCCCATCATCACCGCATCCGAATGCGCGAGCGAGTCGGCGGGGCCACGTCCGCCGGTGCTCCTGGACGTACGTTGGCAGCTCGGCGGCCCCCATGGCCGGCCCGATTACGAGGCCGGGCACCTTCCCGGCGCGGTCTTCGTCGACCTGGAGGCGGAACTCTCGGGGCCGGCGGGTGACGGCGGACGCCATCCCCTGCCCGATCCGGTGGAATTCGGCGCTGTCATGCGCCGTGCCGGGGTGAACCGGGACAGCTCGGTCGTCGTGTACGACGGCGGCCAGAGCTGGGCGGCGGCCCGTGCCTGGTGGCTGCTGCGCTGGACGGGGCACCGGGATGTCCGGGTGCTGGACGGCGGTCTCGCCGCGTGGACCGGTGAGTTGTCGAAGGAGATTCCGAGCCCGGCGGAGGGGGACTTCGTCCCGGTCCCCGGCGCGCTGCCGCTGCTGGACGCGGACGGCGCGGCCGCTCTGGCCCGCTCGGGCCTGCTGCTCGATGCGCGGGCGGCCGAACGGTACCGGGGCGAAGTGGAGCCGCTCGACCGGGTGGGCGGGCATATCCCGGGTGCGGTGTCGGCCCCCACGGTGGAGAACGTCGGAGCGGACGGACGTTTCCTTCCCGCCGAGCAGCTGGCCTCCCGGTTCTTCGAACTGGGTGCCACCGAGGACGCCGGGGAGGTCGGCGTCTACTGCGGCTCGGGGGTCTCCGGCGCCCACCAGGTGCTGGCGCTGGAGATCGCAGGCTTCGCGGACGCGGCCCTCTACGCGGGCTCCTGGTCGCACTGGACGCGCGACGAGTCCCGCCCGGTCGCCACGGGCCCCGACCCCCGGTAGGGGATCCGCGGGGCGGTCCCGGAGGCTCCGGCTCCGCCGGGACAGCGCACGAGGGCCCGTACGCGGCTGCGTACGGGCCCTCGTCATGCTGCTGTCACCCGGACTCTCTCAGTCCTGCTTCTTGCGGCGGGTGCCGAAGACGATCTCGTCCCAGCTCGGCACGGCGGCGCGTCGGCCGGGCCGGACCCCGTCCGCCTCGGCCTGCCGGTCCGTCGTACCGGTGAGCCGGTCGCGATGCCCCGCGACCGCACGCGGCATCAGGACGTCCGCGTAAGCGGAACCCGCGCCCGCCGAGGCCGCGGGGGCCGGCGGCTCCTCCGCCTCCGGCTCGTGGGGGGCGGGTTCGAGCGCCGGCGGCTCGGGCGGCGCGGGCCGTTCCGGAACGACCATGTCGCCGCGGAAACTCGGTACCGCCTCCAGCAGGCTGGTGAGCGAGTCCCGCTCGCTCGCGGTGACCCCGCCGATGCGCTCCTCCGGCTCCGGGGGCGGAGGCGGCGCGGGGCGTTCCATCTGCCGGTCCAGGGCGCGGTCCAGCGGCCGGTCGCGCGGCAGCCGGGCGATCCGGGGGACGAACGGGAAGCTGGGCTCGGGCGCGGCGACGTCATCGGTCTCGCCGATCAGCGAGCGTGCCTCGTCGTCGACGGCCTGGACCAGCCGGCGCGGCGGATCGTAGGTCCAGCTCGCCGAGTGCGGCTCGCCGGCGACCCGGTACACCAGGAGGACCTCCCAGGTGCCGTCGTCGCGGCGCCACGAGTCCCACTGGACGGTTTCCTTGTCGGCGCCGCGCAGCAGGAGGCGTTCCTGCACCGCCTCGCCTAGTTGCGGGCCGGTGCCGGTGTTCTCGCCGGGACGGCGCACGGGAGTCTTCCGGGCCCGCTCGGCCATGAAGGCGCGCTCCGCGAGCACGGGGCCCTCGAAGCGGCGGACACGGTCGACCGGAATCCCGGCGAACTGAGCGACCTCCTCCGCGGAGGCACCGGCTCGTATCCGGGCCTGGATGTCGCGGGGTCGGAGGTGACTCTCCACCTCGATCTCGATCTGGCCGAGCCGCGCGCGGTCGTTGCGCACGGCGGCTCGCAGCCGCTCGTCGATCGGAAGCGTGTACTCCGTGCTGTCCGCAGCCTTGAGCACCAGTCGTGTGCCGTCGTTGGAGACGGCCACGACACGCAGTTCGGGCATGGGGACCTCCCGGGTGGTGCCTGCCGACGTCACGTGCGTCGCTGCTTCCGCTAGTCGAGTGTGGCCTGCCCGGGTGCAGCCTGCCACAACATTGCCGTGTTGCCCGGCGTGTCGGGCGTGAGCCCTTGATCGCCGGTATGACACGGTGACCTCTTGTGCAACGCAAAGTGACCGATGGTCACTCCGCGTAGCTGGCCCCCGTGCGATGCCGCGGCGCCGCCGGATCGAGTGCCTCCTTCGGCCCCCTCCCGAAGGTTCCGGACTTCCACGCGGGAGTCCGGCCCCAGGGCTCGCCACAGTACTCCATTCGGGCCATCGGGGTGGACCGCCGCGCCGCCGAAGTTCTCGTGAGGCACGGGAGTTGAGGTACCCCGTTGAAGGCGGGATGCCCGCAATGCGTGTCCCCCTTCACAGAATCAACTTAAGCGGAACTATCCGCTTCGTTCAAATGTCCCTTGTTGTTGCATGGTGGGAGAGATGTCAACCAAGGGCTGGAAATGGTGCAGAAGCCGGAAAGTGACACGGAACCCAGAGAAAGGCGGATAGATCTGAGCCTGCCCCAGGTGGCGGGCAGTGCGGTGGCGGCGGTCGCGGCGGCGGTGGCGGCCTCCCAACTGGGCGTGTACGGGACGATTCTCGGCGCCGGGGTGATGAGCATCGTGGCCACCTGCGGCGGCTCGGTCTTCCAGCACTTCTTCCGCCGTACGGGCGAGCAGATCCGCGAGGTCACCGTCCATGTGAAGCACCCGGGCCGCGAGGTGACGGTCCACACACGCCAGACGCGGGACGGCGGCGATCCGGACGCGCGATGGGAGACCTCCGGTACCCGGGTCGCCCTGCGCGAGGCCGCCGGATCCGCCGACGCCACCGCGATGCTGCGCCCGCCGGATGCCACGACCGTGCTCCGGCGGGTGGACCCCGCGGACATGCCCGGGGGCGGCGCCCCGAAGGACGCCGACGCCACGACCGTCCTGCGGCAGGTGGACGCCACGACCGTGCTGCGCAGGGCGACCGCCGACCCCGACCGTACGCGGATCGTCGAGGCGCCGGCCGGAGCCCGGCAGCTCGCTGCGGCCCCGGCTTCCGACGACGCGTTCACACAGGCGACGACGCACGGCACCCGGATCCGCGGCTGGAAGCGCTCGGCCCTCGGGGCGGCCGTCGTGTTCGTCGTGTCGATGATCGGGATCACCACGTTCGAGCTGGTCTCCGGCAACGACCTGAGCGGCGGCCACGGAACCACGGTCGGCTCCGTCGTGCGCGGTGAGCGGGGCTCGGGTTCGTCCGACCCGGCACCGTCCACCGGCACCGACCCGGAGCCGGACGCCACGGCACCCGGCGAGGACCATGGAACGGCCCCCGGCGCCGACCCGCAGGACGGCCGGAGCGCGAACCCGGATCCGGACCGCGACGGCACCTCCACCGCCGACCCGACGCCCACGCCCACCCCGTCGGAATCCGCCGGCGGCAGCACGGCTCCGGCGCCCGCCCCCAGCCCGAGCACCGGCGACGGCAGCAGCTCCACGCCCGATCCGGCAGGTACGGGGAGCGCCCCGGCGCAGGAGGGTGACGCACCCGCCGGCACGGACACCGGGGAGTGAGTGAGGAACCGGTCAGCGCATCCCCTCGGACGCCGTCGGCCTCCGCCCTGAATCAGGGCGGAGGCCGACGGCGTCCGAGGAAGGGGCCGGGTCAGTCGCCCAGGACCCGGCGCAGGTAGTCGTTGGCGAAGAGCCGGTCCGGGTCCAGCCGGTCCCGTACGGCGGTGAACTCGCCGAAGCGCGGGTACACCCCGGAGAGGTACTCGGCGTCACGGGTGTTGACCTTGCCCCAGTGCGGGCGGCCGCCGTGCGCGGTCATGATCCGCTCGACCGCCGTGAAGTACGCCTGGTAGGGCGTGCCCCGGTACAGATGGACCGCGATGTACGCGCTGTCCCGGCCCGAGGCCGTGGAGAGCGCGATGTCGTCCGCGGGGGCGGTGCGCACCTCCACCGGGAAGCTGATCCGCAGCGGGGAACGGTCCACCATCGCCTTGACCTCGCGCAGCGCGCCCACGGCGGCCTCGCGGGGCAGGGCGTACTCCATCTCCACGAACCGCACCCGGCGCGGGCTGGTGAAGACCTTGTAGGGGATGTCGGTGTACGTACGCGCGGACAGGGCCCGGCTGGAGAGCTTGGCGATCGAGGGGATCGTGGCGGGGACCGCGCGGCCGAGCGAGCAGGCCACCTGGAAGACGCCGTTGGAGAGGAGCTCGTCCTCGATCCAGCCGCTGACCTTGCCGGGCGGGGCGGCCGGGCCCGCGCTCCGGTTGTTCCGCTTGGTGTTGCAGTTCCCCGTGTGCGGGAACCAGTAGAACTCGAAGTGCTCGTTCTCGGTCACCAGCTGATCGAAGTCCGCCGTGACCTTGTCGAAGGCCATCGGTTCCTCACGTGCCGTCAGCAGGAAGACCGGCTCCACGGCGAACGTGAGGGCCGTAATGACCCCCAGCGCGCCGAGCCCGATCCGGGCGACGGCGAAGATCTCCGGGTTCTCCGTCTCCGAGCAGGTCAGCACCGTGCCGTCCGCCGTGACCATTTCCAGGGCACGTATCTGCGCGGATATGGACGCCGAGTCGCGGCCGGTGCCGTGGGTGCCGGTCGAGGTGGCCCCGGCGACGGTCTGCTCCATGATGTCGCCCATGTTGGTGAGCGAGAGCCCCTCGCGGGCCAGTGCGGTGTTGAGCCGCTTCAGCGGGGTGCCTGCCTCGACGGTCACCGTCATCGCCGCGCGGTCGATGTCGCGGATGCCGGTGAGCAGATCGGGACGGATCAGCAGCCCGTCGGTGGCGGCGGTCGCCGTGAACGAATGGCCGGTGCCGACCGGCTTCACCTTCAGACCGTCCTCGGACGCCCTGCGCAGCGCCTCGGCGAGTTCGTCCACGGAGGCGGGGGACACGGCCCTTGCCGGGCGGGCGGTGACGTTCCCCGCCCAGTTATGCCACGCGCTCGTCGTCGTCCGTGCGTAGGTGTCGGTCATCTTCCCCGCGCCCTTCCGTAGGAACCGGCCCTGTGAGCCGGCGGTACCCCAGGAACGCCACCGCGGCCGCGAGCGCTCCCGCCACGGCGGGCACCGCGTACCCCGCCTTCGCCCCCGAAGCGTCGACCACCCAGCCGGCGGCCGAGGAGCCGAGCGCCACGCCTACGGCGAGCCCGGTGCTGGTCCAGGTCATGCCCTCGGTCAGTCTGGTGCGCGGTACGTGCTGTTCGACGAGGGCCATGGTCGTGACCATCGTCGGTGCGACGGAGAGACCCGCGACAAAGAGCGCCACGGCCAGGAACGGCAGGTTCCCGGCCAGTTGGAGGGGGATCATACTCACGGCCATCGCACACACTCCCACCAGCCACCGGGTGGATGACCTGCCCTTGAGATGCAGCAGGCCGAACACGGCCCCGGCCAGACAGGACCCCAGCGCGTACACCGCCAGCACCAGGCTGGCCGCCGCCTTGTGCCCCTGCTCCTCGGCGAAGGCCACCGTCACCACGTCGACCGCCCCGAAGATCGCCCCCGTCGCCACGAAGGTGACCACCAGGACCTGAAGCCCGCGCGAGCCGAGTGCGGAGCCTGTGGTGTGCCGGGCGTGCGGGTGCGGCACGGGTTCGGTGGCCCGCTGGGCGGTCAGCCAGAACACTCCGACGAGCAGGAACCCGGCGGCGACCAGCGGGCCCGCCTCCGGGAACCACGCGGTGGAGAGCCCGATGGAGATGATCGGGCCGAAGATGAAGCAGACCTCGTCGACGATCGACTCCCACGCGTACGCGGTGTGCAGCTGCCGTGCCGAGCTGCGGTAGATCTCCGCCCAGCGCGCCCGGACCATCGACCCGACACTGGGCACGCAGCCCGCCCCCGCGGCGAAGACGAACAGGGTCCAGTCGGGCAGCCGCTGCTGCGCGCAGACCAGCAGGCCGGCCACGGCCGCCAGCGCGACGAGCGTCACGGGACGCAGCACCCGGCGCTGCCCGTGCCTGTCCACCAGCCTGGACACCTGCGGTCCGACGACCGCGGCCGACATCGCCAGCGTCGCGGAGAGCGCGCCGGCCAGCCCGTACCGGCCGGTGAGCTGGGAGATCATGGTCACCACGCCGATGCCCATCATGGACAGCGGCATCCGGCCGAAGAAGCCGGCCGAGGAGAACCCCTTGGTGCCGGGGGCAGCGAAGATCGCGCGGTAGGGACTGGGCAAGGGGGGCTCCGCTACGGCGTGATCACACGCGGTGTCAGGGGTGAACGTGGCCGATACAGCTTACGGGCGCGCCCGTGTGCCCGACAGCGGGATTCCCGGCGGGCGCGCCGGGGATGGTGCCCGACGGCCGACAGATGCGAGCCGTCGCTGCGGAACGTACCCCGGCCGGATGCGAGCCGTGGCCACGGAACGTACGCCGGCGGGATGCGAGCCGTGGCCGCGGTGCGGATGTCGGTGGGAAGCGGGCCGTGGCCGCGGTGCGGATGTCGGTGGGAAGCGGGCTGCGGACGGGTGGCAGGATCGACGTCATGTCCGATCTGCGCGATCCCGCTCCCTACGACGCCCTGTTGCTGCTCTCCTTCGGAGGCCCCGAAGGCCCGGACGACGTGGTTCCGTTCCTGGCGAACGTGACCCGTGGCCGGGGGATCCCCGAGGAGCGGCTGAAGGAAGTCGGCAAGCACTACTTCCTCTTCGGCGGCGTCAGCCCGATCAATGCCCAGAACCGGGCGCTGCTCGACGCGCTGCGCAAGGACTTCACGGAGCACGGACTGGATCTGCCGGTGTACTGGGGCAACCGCAACTGGGCGCCCTATCTGACCGACACCCTGCGCGAGATGGCCCGGGCCGGGCACCGCCGCATCGCCGTCCTGGCGACGAGCGCCTACGCCTCGTACTCCGGCTGCCGGCAGTACCGCGAGAACCTCGCCGAGTCGCTGGCCGTCCTGGAGGCCGAGGGCCTGCCGGTGCCGCGCGTCGACAAGCTGCGGCACTACTTCAACCACCCCGGCTTCGTCGAGCCGATGGTGGAAGGCGTCCTGGCCTCGCTGGCCGAGCTGTCGCCGGAGCAGCGGGCGGGCGCGCATCTCGCCTTCACCACGCACTCCATCCCCACCTCGGCCGCCGACACCTCGGGCCCGGTGGAGGAACACGGCGACGGCGGCGCCTACGTCGCCGAGCACCTGGACGTGGCCAGGCTGATCGTGGCGGCCGTGGCCGAGCGGACCGGCGTCGCGCACCCCTGGCAGCTCGTCTACCAGTCGCGCAGCGGCGCCCCGCACATCCCGTGGCTGGAGCCTGACATCTGCGACCACCTGGAGTCGCTGCACGGTGACGGGGTCCCCGCCGTGGTCATGGCACCCATCGGCTTCGTCTCGGACCACATGGAGGTCCTCTACGACCTCGACACCGAGGCCACCGCGAAGGCGGCCGAGCTCGGGCTCACGGTGCGCCGGTCCGCGACGGTCGGTGCCGATCCGCGGTTCGCGGCGGCCGTGCGCGACCTGGTGCTGGAGCGCGCCGCCACCGAGAAGGGCCTGGGCCGGGAGCGGTGCGCGCTCGGGAGCCTCGGGGCGAGCCACGACCTCTGCCCGGTCGGCTGCTGTCCGGCCAGGGCGCTCAAGCCGGCCGCCGCGGGTGCCGACAGCCCGTACGCGTAGAGCGATCCGATCCGAACCCCTCACCCCTCTGGGAGCGCCGTGACCGACCCCCTGCTGCCCGAACTGCTCGACCTCGCCCTGGACGTCGCCCGGCGCGCCGGAGCGCTGCTGCGCGACGGCCGCCCGGCCGATCTGGGGGTGGCCGCGACCAAGTCCAGTCCGGTGGACGTCGTCACCGAGATGGACATCGCCGCCGAGAAGCTGATCACCGGCTTCCTGTCCGAGCGCCGCCCGCACGACGGCTTCCTCGGCGAGGAAGGCGCCAGTTCCGAGGGCAGCAGCGGCATCCGCTGGGTGATCGACCCGCTCGACGGCACCGTGAACTACCTCTACGGCCTGCCCACGTGGGCCGTCTCCGTCGCCGCGGAACGCGACGGCGAACGGATCGTGGGCGTCGTGGAGGTCCCGATGCGCGGGGAGACCTACCACGCGGTCCTCGGAGGCGGTGCGTACGCAAAGGGCGGGGCGTACGGGGAAGGTGCCCGGCTCCGCTGCCGGCCGGCCCCGCCGCTCGACCAGGCGCTCGTGTCGACCGGCTTCAACTACGTCGCCGACGTCCGCGCGCACCAGGCGGACGTGGCCCGTGTGCTGATCCCGCGACTGCGGGACATCCGGCGCGGCGGTTCCGCGGCGATCGACCTCTGTGACGTCGCCGCCGGGCGCCTCGACGGCTACTACGAGCGCGGCCTCCATCCGTGGGACCTCGCGGCCGGTGACCTGATCGCCCGGGAGGCGGGCGCGCTGACCGGCGGCCGCCCGGGACTCCCCGCCGACGGCGGCCTGACCGTGGCCGCGGCGCCCGGGGTCTTCGAGCCCCTTCAGGCGCTGCTGGAGGAGCTCGGCGCCTGGCACGACTGAGAACCGGCCGTCCACACCCCCGGGAGGGCCGCTGGGCGGGCCGTGGACGTCACCGGAACCGAAAAGGCCCCGCGGATGCGCATGCGGCATCGCGGGGCCTTCTCGTGACGGCTCAGACGCTTGTGGCGCCGATGTGAACACCGTGCTCGGCGGCGAGGCGGTGCAGGTCGTCCAGCTCGCCCTGCTCGACATCCGCGAGGAAGTCGTCGCCCGTCTCGCGGGCCTTCGTGAGGTCGGACTCGGTGGTCTGGATGCGTTGCAGCAGACCTGCGGTGAAAGCGTCCATGAAGCGCCCCCTCATCGTGGGTCGGTGGCACGGGGGTGTGCCCGGGTTTCCCTCCGCCGAGGCGGTAGGGCGGGTGATCACGCACTCTCCGGGGGACGGAGGGGCCTGTGGCACGCCACATACAAGACGTGATCGCGGGTGTGAATTCGTCCTCCCCTGCCCAACCCTCAGAGAAACCTCAACTGGCCCGGGAATCCTTCGAATTCCCGGAAGCCGCAGGTCGGGCCGCGCCGTCTTACCGCCGGTTTATACGCGTTACGGGCAGGATGGAGCCGCACAGACCGTGCCGGGACAGGTTCTGGATCATGGACCACGGGTCCGTCCGGACGCTCCGCCGGTCTGTCGGGAACGTTGTGGAGTCACACAGCGGAGTCCCGCCGTGAAGTTCGGTTCTGCCGTGAAGTTCTAAGGAAGGAAGCGCCGTGCGCGTACTCGTCGTGGAGGACGAGCAGCTGCTCGCCGATGCGGTGGCCACCGGATTGCGCCGTGAGGCCATGGCCGTCGATGTCGTGTACGACGGCGCCGCGGCCCTGGAGCGCATCGAGGTCAACGACTACGACGTCGTGGTGCTCGACCGGGACCTCCCCCTGGTGCACGGCGACGACGTCTGCCGCCGGATCGTGGAGCTGGGGATGCCGACCCGGGTGCTCATGCTCACCGCGTCCGGGGACGTCAGCGACCGGGTTGAGGGCCTGGAGCTCGGTGCGGACGACTACCTGCCCAAGCCCTTCGCCTTCAGTGAGCTGACCGCCCGGGTCCGGGCGCTGGGCCGCCGTACGACGGTCGCCCTGCCGCCCGTCCTGGAGCGCGCCGGGATCAAGCTCGACCCCAACCGACGTGAGGTCTTCCGCGGCGACCAGGAGGTGCAGCTCGCTCCCAAGGAGTTCGCGGTGCTGGAGGTCCTGATGCGCAGCGAGGGCGCCGTCGTCTCGGCGGAGCAGCTCCTGGAGAAGGCCTGGGACGAGAACACCGACCCGTTCACCAACGTCGTCCGGGTGACCGTCATGACCCTGCGGCGCAAGCTCGGCGAGCCGCCGGTGATCGTCACGGTGCCCGGCTCCGGTTACCGGATCTGAGGCCGGTGCCCACCGTCCCGCCCCCCGCGGCGGCGCCCCCGAAACCCACCTGGGAGCCCAAGCAGCAGGAGCCCCCGTACCCCTGGCTGCGCCCGACCATCCGGATACGGCTCACCCTGCTGTACGGCGGCATGTTCCTGATCGCCGGCATCCTGCTGCTGTCGATCATCTACATGCTGGCCGCCCAGGCCCTGCACGTGGGCAGCGAGCTGCCGTTCAAGATCGTCAGCGGCAAGGTGACCAGCGAGATCTGCAACCTGCCCGAGAACGCGCCCGCGGACGACTTCAACGCCGCGGTGAACACCTGCGTCAACCATCAGCGCCAGCAGGCGCTCGACACGCTCCTCAACCGGTCGCTGCTGGCCCTCGTGGGCCTGAGCGTCATCGCCTTCGCCTTCGGATACGCCATGGCCGGGCGGGTGCTCTCGCCGCTGGGCCGGATCACCCGCATCGCGCGCAGGGTGGCCGGAACCGACCTGTCCCGCCGCATCGAGCTGGACGGCCCGGACGACGAGCTCAAGGAGCTGGCCGACACCTTCGACGACATGCTGGAACGGCTGGAGCGGGCCTTCACCGCGCAGCAGCGGTTCGTCGGGAACGCGTCGCACGAGCTGCGCACCCCCCTGGCCATCAACCGCACGCTGCTGGAGGTCCACCTCTCCGATCCACAGGCACCCCCCGAGCTCAAACAGCTGGGCAAGACGCTGCTGGCCACCAACGAACGCAGTGAGCAGCTCGTCGAGGGCCTGCTGCTGCTCGCCCGCAGCGACAACCAGATCGTCGAGCGCAAGCCCGTGGACCTGGCCGAGGTGGCCTCCCGCGCGCTGGACCAGGCGCGGGGCGAGGCGGAGGCCAAGGGCGTGGAGATGCGCGGCGAGCTGGCCCCGGCCGTGGTCCAGGGCAACGGTGTCCTGCTGGAGCGGATCGCGCTCAATCTCGTACAGAACGCCGTGCGCTACAACGTTCCGGCGGACGGCTGGGTCGAGGTCAGCACCGAGCTGATGCCGGGGCAGGCCCTGATGGTGGTCACGAACACCGGACCCGTGGTGCCTGCCTACGAGATCGACAACCTCTTCGAGCCCTTCAGACGGCTGCGTACGGAGCGAACGGGCAGCGACAAGGGGGTGGGTCTCGGCCTGTCGATCGCGCGTTCCGTCGCGCGCGCTCACGGAGGCCGTATCATCGCGGAGCCCCGCGAAGGCGGTGGTCTTGTGATGCGCGTCTCACTGCCCGTCTGAGAAGCGGGGCGGGGCGCGAGGTGAGCGGATTATTTTTGTTCGCTTTGAGCGGAATTTTCGGGACTCGATCCCGGGAGAACCGTGTGTGATCGATCACAGGAGCGAATTTCCGCCCGCCCACGCTCCGTGATCGGGGATCCTACCGAAAATCCGGCAAAAGTCGGGTTTTCGGGGGCCGATATCACGGGAAGTACACGGGGTGGTGCTGGTAAACGGCACCGCCGGGACCGTGTACGGTCCCCATCGCCACCCAAGCTGATCACTCTCGAGCGGTCCTTTTGGGTGTCGATTGAGTAACAGACCTTGATGTGAGGCAAAATCTCCGCCTCGGGTCGGGCACAAGTCCGGCCTCTCACGCGTTACGTGCGCTGAGACACCGCAGACACCCAGAGGGGGAGAGCGACAATGGCAACGGATTACGACACCCCACGCAAGACCGACGACGACGTCGATCAGGACAGCCTTGAAGAGCTCAAGGCTCGCCGGAGCGACAAGACGGCGTCCGCCGTCGACGTCGACGAATTCGATGCGGCCGAAGGACTGGAGCTGCCCGGCGCAGACCTGTCCAACGAAGAACTGGCCGTAAGGGTCCTGCCCAAGCAGGCCGACGAGTTCACCTGCATGAGCTGCTTCCTCGTGCACCACCGCAGTCAGCTGGCCCGCGAGAAGAACGGTCAGCCGATCTGCCGCGACTGCGACTGAGGTCCGGTCGGCCGTGGCAGGGGACTCACCGTTCCGGAAGCGGCGCCGCCGGCGCAACGAAGAGCCGGAGGCGCAACAGGGCGGTACAGGTTCGGCAGAGGGCGTCACAGCGCCTGCCGAGCGGTCCGCCCTGCCACCCACGCCGGGCGAACACGACGACGAGCGAGGCCCGTCGGCCTCGCTCGAAGCAGTCGAAGCAGCTGTCGCAGCCATCGAGGCGGCTGCGGAAGTCGACGCGGCCGACAGGGCCGGACAGGTCGACAGGACGGAGCCCGTGACCGGGGCAGGCCGTCTGAAGTCTGTGAAACGGGGCGTACGCAAGGGCGGGGAGAGCGCCAAGGCGGCGATCGGTCATATCGCCGACCTGATCATCGACATCGCTCCCCGCGTCCCTGTGCGCGACCTCGCCACCCTGCGCAAGCAGTTCCCGGGCCTGGGGCCCGACGAGATCGCCGACCGGCTCATCGCCGGAGCGAGCAGGGCCACCGCGACCGTCGGCGCCGGAATCGGCGCAGCGGCCATGATGCCCGTCCCGCCCGCCATGCTCGCCGAGCTGGCCGCGGAGATCACCGGTGTGGCCGCGATCGAGATGAAGCTCGTGGCGGAGCTGCACGAGGTCTACGGACTGCGCCCGCCCGGCAGCATCGCCCAGCGCTCCACCGCCTACCTCACGTCCTGGACGGAGGAGCGCGGTATCGACGTCGCCCACCCCACGACGGTGAACGCGGCGCTCGGCGGCCAGATGAAGCGTGAGCTGCGCCAGCAGATCATGAAGCGCACCGTGCGCGATCTGCCCAACCTCATCCCGTTCATGATCGGCGCCGCCGTCGGCGCGATGATGAACCGGCGCGACACCAAGAAGCTCGCCGAACGGGTCAGGAAGGACCTGCGCGAGCGGCAGATCCCCTGGGACCGCCTGACCGACCTGCCGCCGCTGGAACGGCCCGAGCGCCCGTACAAGGCCCTGCCCGGGACCGCGGAGGGCCACGAGGGCCCGAGAGACCCGTAGGGCCTGACGCCGCGCGGCCGCCCTTCGGGCGACGACGGCAGCGTGACGGCAGGCGCTAGGCCGGGCCGGCCGCCTTCAGGGCCGCTGCCAGCGCCTGCGGCTCACGGGTCGACAGATACACGTACGGGGTCGGGTCATCGGGATCCGTGATCTCCACGCGCACCGCCGTGGGGATGTAGCTGCGCAGCAGCATGAAGGCCCGGGTGTCCGCCTTGTGCGAGCGCCAGGCGCGCGCCTCCTCGGCGTCCAGCACCTCGGCCTCGCCGAGCGCCGACACCGGGATCCGCGCGTCGCCCGCGACGAGGGCGCCGGCCACCACCCGGATCCGCGCGGAGCCGTACGAGCTGACCGCCACCGCCGACAGCACGGTGCCGCCGGCCAGCCCGGCGAGCAGGGGCAGGGTGCCCAGCGGCAGCAGCATCAGCGCGCACGCGATGCCGACCATGAGGGCGATGAACCACCACGAACGGGGTGCGGTGAGACGTTCGTCGAACGGCGGGGTGGAAGGCTGCATGAACCCAAGCTTGGCACGGCGCGACCTGCGGGTACCCGCGCGGGTAAGGTCTGCGGCTGTGAGTGGAACATCTGCGGCTCTGAAGCCCCCCGCCGACGCGGTGAAACCGGTCCGGCATCCCGACGCCCCGGCACCGGGCGAGCTGCTCGGCGCGCACTACGAACACTGTTTCGGCTGCGGCGACGGACAGCCGCACGGGCTGCACCTCCAGGCGCGGGCCGGTGAGGGTGTCGGCGTCACCGCCGAGTTCACCGTGCAGGCCGCCCACCAGGGCGCCCCGGGCCTCGCCCACGGCGGGGTGCTGGCCACCGCGCTGGACGAGACGCTCGGCTCGCTGAACTGGCTGCTGCGCGTGATCGCGGTGACCGGACGGCTGGAGACGGACTTCGTCCGCCCCGTGCCGGTGGACACCGTGCTGTTCCTGGACGCCGAGATCACCGCCGTGCACGGGCGGAAGATCTACTCCCGGGCGACCGGCCGGATCGGCGGCCCGGACGGGCCCGTCGCGGTCCGCGCGGAGGCCCTGTTCATCGAGGTCAAGGTCGACCACTTCATCGACAACGGCCGCCCGGCCGAGATCCAGGCCGCGATGGCCGACCCCGACCAGGTCAAGCGGGCCCGTGCCTTCGAGGTGAACCCCTGATGCGCCGTCCCGTGGACGTCCTGATCCGCCGGCTCGACCCGGAGGTGCCGATTCCGGCGTACGGGCACCCGGGCGACGCCGGAACCGACCTGGTCACCACCGAGGCCGCCGAGCTGGCGCCGGGTGAGCGGGCCGTACTCCCCACCGGGGTTTCGATCGCCCTGCCGGACGGGTACGCCGCGTTCGTGCACCCTCGGTCCGGCCTCGCCGCACGGTGTGGAGTCGCTCTGGTGAATGCTCCGGGGACGGTGGATGCCGGGTACCGTGGAGAGATCAAGGTGATCGTCATCAATCTCGACCCGCGCGAGTCCGTGCGGTTCGAGCGGTTCGACCGGATTGCCCAACTGGTCGTGCAGCAGGTCGAGAAGGTGCGCTTCCACGAAGTGTCGGAGCTTCCCGGTTCGGCGCGGGCCGAAGGGGGCTTCGGGTCCACCGGCGGTCATGCCGCCGTTGATGTTGATGGCGTCCGGGGCGGGGTTCCCCAGGGCGGGAACAGCTACGCTTCGGTCGAATCCGACCGGGAAGGAAAGTGACGTGTTCGGACGTCGCAAGAACAGTGGTTCCGCCGATGACACGGCGGACGAAGCGCGCGAGGCCGAGCAGGTCGTCGACGGGCTCGATGACGCCGAGGGCGGATCGCGCCGGACGAACCTTCCGCCGGCACCGAGGCCGGACGGTCCGTGGGACATCGACGAGGTCTCCCAGCCCGGCGAGGGCCGGGTCGACCTGGGCGGCATCTTCGTGCCCGGTGTCGAGGGCATGGAGCTGCGCGTAGAGGTCGCCGGTGACGCGATCGTCGCCGCCACGGTGGTGCTGCGCGACAGCGCGATCCAGCTGCAGGCCTTCGCCGCCCCCAAGAAGGAGGGCATCTGGGGCGAGGTCCGCGAGGAGATCGCCTCCGGTATCACCCAGCAGGGCGGCATCATCGACGAGGTCGAGGGCCCGCTGGGCTGGGAGCTGCGTGCGCAGGTCCCCGTACAGCTCCCCGACGGGGCCAACGGCGTGCAGATGGTGCGGTTCGTCGGCATCGACGGCCCGCGCTGGTTCCTGCGCGGCGTGATCTCCGGCCAGGGAGCCGTGCAGCCTGAGGCGGCCGGTCTCCTGGAGACGGTCTTCCGGGACACCGTCGTGGTCCGCGGCGAGGGGCCGATGGCCCCGCGCGACCCGATCGTCCTCAAGCTCCCCAACGACGCCCAGATGGTTCCCGAGGGCGTGCAGCAGGAGGAGCAGGAGGGCTCGAAGTTCTCCGGCGGCATGGCGGGCCTCCAGCGCGGCCCCGAGATCACCGAGGTGCGCTGACCCGCACGTCACAGACACCGGCCGGTGGCCCGTATCCCTTCCCGGGGTACGGGCCACCGGCTTTTCCGTCTCCGGATGCGAGGCGGCCGTATGGGGCGCGTATCGGGCACGTACGGGCGCCGTCAAGGCCGGGCCCGTCCCCGTAAGGAAGCCATCAACGCAGGTCATGCGGGTGCGAGCGGGGGGTTTGCTCAAGAGGTCCGAGAAATCCGCACCTCATCCAGGAGCACCCGATGGCCGACCTGGCCTTCGTCGTCACCACGATCGCGGTCTTCGCGCTGGTGGCACTCATTGCCAAGGGGGTGGCGAAGCTGTGACTGCCGAAAACGTGACCGGCCTCGTCGTGGCCGTAGCCCTGCTGGGCTACCTCGTCCTCGCCCTTCTGTACCCGGAGAGGTTCTGAGCCCGATATGAGCCCCGTCCTCGCCGGCGTGCTCCAGGTCCTCGCGCTCGTCGTCGCGCTCGGCCTGGCGTACCGCCCGCTCGGTGACTACATGGCCGGCGTCTACTCCTCCCCGAAGCATCTGCGGGTGGAGAAGTGGATGTACAAGGCCATCGGCGCCAACCCGAACACGCAGATGCGCTGGCCCGCCTATCTGCGCGGTGTTCTCGCCTTCTCCGCCGTGAGCGTCCTCTTCCTGTATCTGATGCAGCGGCTCCAGGGCTCCCTGCCCGGTTCGCTCGGCTTCGCGTCGATCGACCCCGACCAGGCGTTCAACACGGCCGCCTCGTTCGTCGCCAACACCAACTGGCAGTCGTACTACGGCGAGCAGGCCATGGGCCACGTCGCGCAGACCGGCGGCCTCGCGGTGCAGAACTTCGTCTCGGCCGCCGTCGGCATCGCCGTCGCGGTGGCTCTCGTCCGGGGGTTCGCCGCCACCCGCAGCGGTGAACTCGGCAACTTCTGGGCCGACCTGGTGCGCGGCACCGTACGGATCCTGCTGCCGATCGCGGTGATCGGCGCGCTCGTACTGGTCGCCTGCGGGGCCATCCAGAACTTCTCCGGCATCCACGAGGTCGGGCAGTTCACGGGCGGTTCGCAGCAGTGGAACGGCGGCGCGGTCGCGTCCCAGGAGGTCATCAAGGAGCTGGGGACGAACGGCGGTGGCTACTTCAACGCCAACGCGGCCCACCCCTTCGAGAACCCCAATGGGCTCTCCAACCTCTTCGAGATCTTCCTGATCCTCGTCATTCCCTTCGCCCTGACGCGCACCTTCGGCCGCATGGTCGGTTCGCTCAAGCAGGGGTACGCGATCCTCGCCACCATGGGCGTCATCTGGCTCGGGTTCACCGCCCTGATGATGTGGACCGAATTCGCCCACCACGGGCCCGCGTTCGAGATCGCGGGCGGCGCGATGGAGGGCAAGGAGAACCGGTTCGGCGTCGGCGGCTCGTCCATCTTCGCGGTGGCCACCACGCTCACCTCGACCGGTGCGGTGAACTCGTTCCACTCCTCGTTCACCGGCCTCGGCGGCGGCATCACGATGCTCGGCATGCAGTTGGGCGAGATCGCCCCCGGTGGTACCGGGTCCGGTCTCTACGGGATGCTGATCATGGCGATCATCGCGGTGTTCATCGCCGGTCTGATGGTCGGCCGTACGCCGGAGTACCTGGGCAAGAAGATCGGCACCCGCGAGATCAAGCTCGCCGCCTGCTACATCCTCGTCACACCGGCCCTGGTGCTCTGCTTCACCGCCGTGGCAATGGCCCTGCCCACGCCGGGCAACTCGATGACCAACTCGGGCGCACACGGCTTCTCGGAGATCCTGTACGCCTACACCTCCGGCGCCAACAACAACGGTTCGGCGTTCGCCGGGCTCAACGCGGACACCCAGTGGTTCAACACCACGATCGGGCTCGCGATGCTGCTGGGCCGGTTCCTGCCCATGGTGTTCGTCCTGGCCCTGGCCGGCTCGCTCGCCGAGCAGCGGCCCGTACCGGCGACCGTCGGCACCCTGGGCACCCACAAACCGCTGTTCAGTGGACTGCTGGTCGCCACCATCATGATCATCGCCGGTCTGACCTACTTCCCGGCCCTTGCCCTGGGCCCGCTGGCCGAGGGGCTGGCGTCATGACCCTCCGTACGAAGCAAGAGGACACGATGTCCACGGCCACTCCGGCCCGAGCACCCCATCAGGACACTCCGGCCGGGTCCGCTCCCGAAGGGCGCGTCGGCGCCGGGCTGTTCGATCCCCGGATGCTGATCGCCTCCTTCCCCGACGCGATACGCAAGCTCGACCCACGGGTGATGGTCAAGTCGCCGGTGATGTTCGTGGTGCTGATCGGTTCGGTGCTGACCACGGTGCTCGCGGTGCTGGACCCGACCGACTGGTTCGGCTGGGCGATCGCCGTCTGGCTCTGGCTGACGACGGTCTTCGCCAACCTGGCGGAGGCGGTCGCCGAGGGCCGGGGCAAGGCCCAGGCCGACACCCTGCGCAAGGCCAAGACCGACACCGTCGCCCGCCGGGTCATCGGCACCGACGAGGAGCGGATCCCCGGCGCGGAACTGCGCATCGGTGATCTCGTGGTGTGCGAGGCGGGCGACATCATCCCGGGCGACGGGGACGTCGTCGAGGGCGTCGCGAGCGTCGACGAGTCCGCGATCACCGGCGAGTCCGCCCCGGTCATCCGGGAGTCCGGAGGCGACCGCAGCGCCGTCACCGGTGGTACGAAGGTGCTCTCCGACCGCATCGTCGTCAAGATCACCACCAAGCCGGGCGAGACGTTCATCGACCGGATGATCGCCCTGGTCGAGGGCGCGGCCCGGCAGAAGACACCCAACGAGATCGCGCTCAACATCCTGCTGGCGTCCCTCACCGTCGTGTTCCTGCTGGCCGTGGTCACGCTGCAGCCGTTCGCGATCTACGCCGGCAGCGAGCAGTCCATGATCGTGCTGGCCGCGCTGCTGGTCTGTCTGATCCCGACCACCATCGGCGCGCTGCTCTCCGCGATCGGCATCGCCGGCATGGACCGCCTCGTCCAGCGCAACGTGCTCGCCATGTCCGGGCGGGCCGTCGAGGCGGCGGGTGACGTCTCGACGCTGCTGCTCGACAAGACCGGCACCATCACCCTCGGCAACCGCCAGGCAGCAGAGTTCCTCCCCGTCGCGGGGGTGACGGAGGCCGAACTGGCGGACGCCGCCCAGCTCTCCTCGCTGGCCGACGAGACGCCCGAGGGCCGGTCCGTGGTGATCCTCGCCAAGGAGAAGTACGGCCTGCGCGAGCGTCACCAGGGCGAGCTCGCCCACGCGGAATGGGTGGCGTTCACCGCCCAGACCCGCATGTCGGGCGTGGACGTCGACGGACGCAAGGTCCGCAAGGGCGCGAGCGGATCGGTCGTCGCCTGGGTGAGGGAGCGGGGCGGCAGTGTCTCCCCGGACGCGCAGGCACTCACCGACCGCATCTCCGCGGCCGGCGGCACCCCGCTGCTGGTGGCCCGCCAGGACGCGGACGGGGCCCGGGTGCTGGGCGTCATCCACCTCAAGGACGTCGTCAAGGAGGGCATGCGGGAACGGTTCGACGAACTGCGCCGGATGGGCATCCGTACGGTCATGATCACCGGCGACAACCCGCTCACCGCGAAGGCCATCGCCCAGGAGGCGGGCGTCGACGACTTCCTCGCCGAGGCCACGCCCGAGGACAAGATGGCCCTCATCAAGCGGGAGCAGGCGGGCGGCAAGCTCGTCGCGATGACCGGCGACGGCACGAACGACGCCCCGGCGCTCGCCCAGGCCGATGTCGGCGTGGCCATGAACACCGGAACCTCGGCCGCCAAGGAGGCCGGGAACATGGTGGACCTGGACTCCAACCCGACCAAACTCATCGAGATCGTGGAGATCGGCAAACAGCTGCTGATCACCCGCGGCGCCCTCACCACGTTCTCCATCGCCAACGACGTCGCGAAGTACTTCGCGATCATTCCCGCGATGTTCGCCGTGGTCTATCCGGGCCTGGACAAGCTCAACATCATGGACCTGTCCTCACCGCGGTCCGCGATCCTGTCCGCCGTGATCTTCAACGCGCTGATCATCGTCGCGCTGGTCCCGCTCGCCCTGAAGGGCGTCCGCTACCGGCCCAGCGGCGCGGACTCGATGCTCCGGCGGAACCTCTGCGTGTACGGGCTCGGCGGGTTGATCGCCCCGTTCGCCGGCATCAAGATCATCGACCTGATCATCTCCCTCATCCCCGGAATCGGCTGACCTGCCATGAACAACTCCGTAGGAAACTCCGCCCGCCTGCTCTGGGCAGGCCTGCGCGCCCTGCTCGTCCTCACCCTGGTCTGCGGCGTCCTCTACCCCCTCGCCGTCACCGGCGTCGCCCAGGGACTCATGCCCGGACACGCCAACGGCTCCGAGGTCACGGCGAACGGCAAGGTCGTCGGCTCCGAACTCATCGGCCAGCGCTACGACCTCCCCGTCGAGAAGGGCCAGGAGACCGCGGCCCCGGACCTCAAGTGGTTCCAGCCCCGCCCGTCCAACGGCCTCGGCACCAACAGCGTCAACACCCGGTACTCCCTGATCCTCTCCGGCGCGACCAACCGCTCCGGCGACAACAAGGAACTCATCGACTGGGTCACCACCGCCAAGGCCGCCGTCGTCAGGGACAACTCCGTCCCCGGCCACCCGGTCAGCCCCTCCCAGGTCCCGGCCGACGCCGTCACCTCCTCCGCCTCCGGCCTCGACCCGGACATCTCCCCGGCCTACGCCGACCTCCAGGTCAACCGGGTCGCCGCACGCAACCACCTCGACACCGCACAGGTCCGCGAGCTCGTCGACCAGCACACCGAGGGCCGCATCCTCGGCTTCGTCGGCGAACCGCGCGTCAACGTCCTCCTGCTCAACATCGCACTGCGGGACCTCGTGAACGACACGGGAACGCGCTGACCGCACCGCGATGCCCGGGTCCGGCCCCGGCGGCCGGACCCGGGCATCAGAAGGCCGTTTGACGGACCCGGGCATCAGAATGCCGTCGACACGGCACGTCGACGGACCCGGGCATCGGCACGAACGAGGTCGACCGGGCCGGGGCATCAGAATTACGTCAAAACGGACCGCACCCGCAGTCCTCGCCCGATACGCCGGAAATCAACGGAGTAGTTTCGACAGTGGCTGCCGCATGGGCCGCCGCCGGTCTCGGTGAACAGAACCGGTTTCAGGAAGACAATGGGGCCATGGCGCGCGGCAAACTTCGGATCTACCTGGGTGCGGCACCCGGCGTCGGCAAGACGTACGCGATGCTCTCCGAGGCGCACCGCCGGGTGGAGCGCGGCACCGACTGTGTCGTCGGCTTCGTCGAGCACCACGACCGCCCGCGCACCGAGGTCATGCTGCACGGCCTGGAACAGGTCCGGCGCCGCGAGATCGAGTACCGCTCCGCCCTCTTCACGGAGATGGACGTCGAGGCAGTCCTGGAGCGCGCCCCGGCCGTCGCCCTGGTGGACGAACTCGCGCACACCAATGTGCCGGGCTCCCGCAACGCCAAGCGCTGGCAGGACGTCGAGGAACTCCTCCAGGCCGGCATCGACGTGGTGTCCACGGTCAACATCCAGCACCTGGAGTCACTCGGGGACGTCGTCGAGTCCATAACCGGCGTACGCCAGCGCGAGACCGTGCCCGACGAAGTGGTCCGCCGCGCCGACCAGCTCGAACTGGTCGACATGTCGCCCCAGGCCCTGCGCCGGCGGATGGCGCACGGCAACATCTACAAGCCGGACCGGATCGACGCCTCGCTCTCCAACTACTTCCGCCCCGGCAACCTCACCGCGCTGCGCGAGCTGGCCCTGCTCTGGGTCGCCGACCGGGTCGACGAGTACCTTCAGCAGTACCGCGGCGAGCACAACATCCGCACCACCTGGCAGGCCCGCGAACGCATCGTCGTCGGGCTCACCGGCGGTCCCGAGGGCCGCACCCTCATCCGCCGCGCGTCCCGGATGGCGGCCAAGGGCTCCGGCAGCGAGATCCTCGCCGTCTACATCGCCCGCAGCGACGGACTGACGTCGGCCTCGCCCAAGGAGCTGACCGTCCAGCGCACGCTCGTCGAGGACCTCGGCGGCACCTTCCACCACGTCATCGGCGACGACATACCCTCCGCGCTCCTCGAGTTCGCCCGGGGCGTCAACGCCACCCAGATCGTCCTCGGCTCCAGCCGCCGCAAGGCCTGGCAGTACATCTACGGTCCCGGGGTCGGCGCCACCGTCGCCCGTGAGTCCGGCACCGACCTCGACGTCCACATCGTCACCCACGACGAGGTCGCCAAGGGCCGCGGCCTCCCCATCGCCCGCGGCGCACGGCTCGGCCGGGCCCGCATCATCTGGGGCTGGCTCGTCGGCGTCGGCGGACCGGTGCTCCTCTCCCTGCTGCTCAAGGGCCTGGAGAACGGCCCCGGGCTCGCCAACGACGTCCTGCTCTTCCTCTTCCTGACCGTCGGCGCGGCCCTGCTCGGCGGGCTGCGCCCGGCCCTGGCGTCGGCCGCCGCGGGCTCGCTGCTGCTGAACTACTGGTTCACCCCGCCGACCCACACCCTGACCGTGCAGGACCCCGAGAACTTCGTCGCCATCGTGATCTTCTTCGCGGTGGCCGTCGCGGTGGCCTCCGTGGTGGACCTCGCGGCCCGCCGCACCCATCAGGCCGCCAGGCTGCGCGCCGAGTCCGAGATCCTCTCGTTCCTGGCCGGCAGCGTGCTGCGCGGCGAGACGACCCTGGCCGCGCTCCTGGACCGGGTCCGCGAGACCTTCGGGATGGAGTCCGTCGCCCTGCTGGAGCGGCAGAGCGACGTCGACCCGTGGACGTGCGCCGGCAGCGTCGGCCCGGCGCCGGTCGCCCGGCCCGAGGACGCCGATGTGGACATGCCCGTCGGCGACCACATGGCCCTGGCCCTCTCCGGCCGGGTGCTGCCCGCCGAGGACCGCCGGGTGCTCGGCGCCTTCGCCGCGCAGGCCGCCGTCGTCCTGGACCGTCAGCGACTGGTCGGTGAGGCGGAGGAGGCCCGCAGGCTCGCCGAGGGCAACCGGATCAGGACCGCACTGCTGGCCGCCGTCAGCCACGACCTGCGGACGCCCCTCGCAGCCATCAAGGCCGCCGTCAGCTCCCTGCGCTCCGACGACGTCGCCTGGTCCGACGACGACGAGGCCGAACTCCTCGAAGGCATCGAGAACGGCGCCGACCGCCTCGACCACCTCGTCGGCAACCTCCTCGACATGTCCCGTCTGCAGACCGGCACCGTCACCCCGCTGATCCGCGAGATCGACCTCGACGAGGTCGTGCCGATGGCCCTCGGCGGCGTCCCCGAGGACAGCGTCGAGCTGGACATCCCCGAGACGCTGCCCATGGTCGCCGTCGACCCGGGACTGCTGGAGCGGGCCGTCGCCAACATCGTCGAGAACGCCGTCAAGTACAGCCCCGACGGAGAACGCGTCACCGTGGCCGCCAGCGCGCTGGGCGCGAGGGTCGAGCTACGGGTGGCCGACGGCGGCCGGGGAGTCCCCGACGAGGCCAAGGAACGCATCTTCGAGCCCTTCCAGCGCTACGGCGACGCCCCGCGTGGCGCGGGAGTGGGCCTGGGCCTGGCGGTGGCCCGCGGCTTCGTCGAGTCCATGGGCGGCACGCTGGACGCCGAGGACACCCCCGGCGGAGGCCTCACCATGGTGCTGACCCTCCAGGCGGCCTCGGGATACGTTCCGGTCAGCCCCGACCTGCCCGCACGGGTCACCTCATGATCCGGGAAGACCTTCCCGGCCCGCCCACCGCTCAGACGTACAGCAGATCAGACGTACAGCAGAAAGGCAGGACCGCGATGACCCGGGTGCTTGTGGTCGACGACGAGCCGCAGATCGTACGCGCCCTCGTGATCAACCTGAAGGCGCGCAAGTACGAGGTGGACGCCGCGCCCGACGGGGCCACCGCGCTCCAGCTGGCCGCCGCGCGCCACCCCGACGTCGTCGTCCTCGACCTCGGACTGCCCGACATGGACGGTGTCGAGGTGATCAGGGGCCTGCGGGGCTGGACCCGGGTGCCGATCCTGGTGCTCTCGGCCCGGCACACCTCTGACGAGAAGGTCGAGGCACTGGACGCGGGGGCCGACGACTACGTCACCAAGCCGTTCGGCATGGACGAGCTGCTGGCCCGGCTGCGCGCCTCGGTGCGCCGTGCCGAGCCCGTCGGCCAGGACGGCGGCGACGAGGTCGTGCTCGTGGAGACCGAGGGCTTCACCGTGGACCTCGCCGCCAAGAAGGTCCACCGCGAGGGGCGAGACGTGCGGCTCACTCCCACCGAGTGGCACCTGCTGGAGGTCCTGGTCCGCAACAGCGGCCGGCTGGTCAGTCAGAAGCAGCTGCTCCAGGAGGTCTGGGGGCCCTCGTACGGCACCGAGACCAACTATCTGCGGGTCTACATGGCCCAGCTGAGGCGCAAGCTGGAGACCGACCCCTCGCACCCCCGCCACTTCGTCACCGAACCCGGGATGGGCTACCGCTTCGAGCGTGCCTGAGGACCCGCGACCGGGGTGCCGCGTCACCTGTTCGAGTGAGACGGCGGCCACCCTCCAGGACCTCCGGAGACCGGTACCCTTCGGGTATGAGTGCCGTACCTCGATTCGAGAAGTCCCAGAAGGCCGAGCGGCCGTCCGGGCGCTTCCGGCGCATGCTCGACCGGCTCTCCAGCTCCCAGGAGGACCTGGAGTGCGAGGAGCTGGAGGAGGACTCGCAGGCATCGGGGTGCACCCGGATCTCCGAGTGCACCGACCGCCAGATCGTGAAGGTCACTGGTACCTTGCGGACGGTCACCCTGCGACCGCGTGCCGGAGTGCCCGCCCTGGAGGCGGAGCTCTTCGACGGCACCGCGCCGCTCGACGTGGTCTGGCTCGGCCGCCGCTCCATCGTGGGCATAGAGCCGGGCCGCAAGCTCATCGCCTCCGGCCGCATCGCCATGAGCCACGGGCGCCGGGTGCTGTTCAACCCCAAATACGAACTCCGACCGCTCGGCAAGGAGTAGCCGGTGACGTCTCTCGACAAGCCGACGTCCGACACGGACCGCACCACAGACCAGCAGGAGGCCGACGCGAAGGCGGTCACCGAGGCCGCCCTCTTCGAGGCCTTCGGCGGCATCCGGGGCATGGTGGAGACGGTCCTGCCCGGACTGCTCTTCGTCACGATCTTCACCATCGACAAGAACCTCACGAACTCGGCCATCGCGGCCGTCGCGGTGTCGCTGGTGCTCGTGGCCGTCCGGCTGATCCGCAGGGACACCGTCAAGCACGCCTTCAGCGGTGTCTTCGGTGTGGCCTTCGGCGTCGTCTTCGCGAAGATGACCGGCAACGCCAAGGACTTCTACCTCCCGGGCATGATCTACACGCTTGGACTGGCCGTCGCCTACCTGGTCAGCACGCTCGCGGGTCTCCCGCTGATCGGACTGATCCTGGGCCCGGTGTTCAAGGAGAACCTCTCCTGGCGCACCCGGAACCCCGGCCGGAAGAAGGCCTACGCCAAGGCCAGCTACGCCTGGGGACTGATCCTGCTCGCCAAGTGCGCGATCCTCTTCCCGCTGTACTGGTGGGCCGACACCACCCAGTTCGGCTGGGTCCTGATCGCCCTGAAGATCCCGCCGTTCCTGCTGGCGGTCTACCTCACCTGGGTCTTCCTCGCCAAGGCGCCGCCGCCCATCGACGTCTTCGCCGAGATGGAGGCCGAGGAGCAGGCCGAGAAGGCCCGCAAGGCGGCCGCCGCGGAAGCGGCACGCGGCCAGGAATTCTGACGCTGAGCAAAGAAGAGGGGCCCGTTACCGCCACCGGCGGTAACGGGCCCCTCTTCTCGTGTCTCAGCTCTCCGGGTCGCCCTGGCGCACCGACAGCAGGTCCTCCAGCTGCTCCTCGCGTGCCTGGGCGGCGACGAACAGCAGCTCGTCCCCGGCCTCCAGGGTCTCCTCCGTGCTCGGCGTCAGCACGCGCTGCCCGCGGATGATCGTGACCAGCGAGGTGTCCTCCGGCCAGGCGACCGCCCCGACCTGCGTGCCCGCCAGCGCCGACTCCGGCGGCAGCGTCAGCTCGACCAGGTTCGCGTCACCGTGGCTGAAGCGCAGTAGCCGGACGAGATCGCCGACACTCACCGCCTCCTCGACCAGGGCCGACATCAGACGCGGCGTGGAGACCGCCACGTCGACGCCCCAGGACTCGTTGAACAGCCACTCGTTCTTCGGGTTGTTCACCCGGGCGACGACGCGCGGCACGCCGTACTCCGTCTTGGCGAGCAGCGAGACGACCAGGTTCACCTTGTCGTCACCCGTCGCCGCGATCACGACGTTGCACCGCTGCAGCGCCGCCTCGTCCAGCGAGGTGATCTCGCAGGCGTCCGCCAGCAGCCACTCGGCCATCGGCACCCGCTCCACCGAGATGGCGGTCGGCGCCTTGTCGACGAGCAGCACCTCGTGCCCGTTCTCCAGCAGCTCGGCCGCGATGGAACGTCCCACCGCGCCGGCCCCGGCAATCGCGACACGCATCAGTGACCGCCCTCCTCGGGGCCCTCGGCGAAGGCCGCCTCGACCTTCGCGATCTCGTCCGTACGCATCATCACGTGGACGAGGTCGCCCTCCTGCAGCACCGTCTGCGACGACGGCAGTATGGCTTCGCCCAACCGGGTGAGGAAGGCCACGCGCACGCCCGTCTCCTCCTGGAGGGTGCTGATCTTGTGGCCGATCCAGGACGGAGTGGTGTGCACCTCGGCGAGCTGCACACCGCCGCTCGGATCCCGCCACAGCGGCTCCGCGCCCGAAGGCAGCAGCCGGCGCAGCATCTGGTCCGCGGTCCAGCGCACGGTGGCGACCGTGGGAATGCCGAGGCGCTGGTACACCTCGGCACGCCGGGGGTCGTAGATCCGGGCCGCGACGTTCTCGATGCCGAACATCTCGCGCGCCACGCGGGCCGCGATGATGTTGGAGTTGTCGCCGCTGCTCACCGCGGCGAACGCGCCGGCTTCCTCGATCCCCGCCTCGCGGAGGGTGTCCTGGTCGAACCCGACCCCCGTGACGCGACGGCCGCCGAAGCCGGAGCCGAGGCGCCGGAACGCCGTGGGGTCCTGGTCGATGACGGCGACCGTGTGCCCCTGCTGCTCCAGGGTCTGCGCGAGAGCGGCTCCCACTCGCCCGCAGCCCATGATGACGATGTGCACCTTGCGCCTACCTCGCAGTCCTGGTCGTCCGGCTGACCTGCGAAAACACCCTGCTCACACTCATTCCTCGGCTGGCCGGGCAAACAATGGGGCAACGGTTCGTCCCGTTGCCCAGGATTGAGCTTAAGCGGCGGCGGGTGCGTTGCCTCATTCGAGTGTGCTCATCCCGGGGGCACTGTGGCAAAGCCGACGTTCCCCGAAGTGTTCGGACGGACTTCCGACGCGCGTTCGGGAGATGTTCGAGGGGGGCGGTCGAAAGTGCTTCGAATGCGCTCCGAGAGGGCTTTCGAGTGGGCGCGGTGCAAGGATTCCGTTAAGGATTCCGCGGCCATTCCGTCCGAGTGCAGGAGATTGCGGGGCCACGGGGGTGGTGCGTGGGTCGCTCCCATACGGAACCCTTACGATCCTCAGCGTGTCCAAACTGACCGACGTGCCCAAACGGATCCTGATCGGACGGGCCCTGCGCAGCGACAAGCTGGGGGAGACGCTCCTCCCCAAGCGCATCGCCCTTCCCGTCTTCGCATCCGACCCGCTGTCCTCGGTGGCGTACGCACCCGGAGAAGTCCTCCTGGTGCTCTCCATCGCGGGCGTGTCGGCGTACCACTTCAGCCCGTGGATCGCGGTCGCCGTCGTGGTCCTGATGTTCACCGTCGTCGCCTCCTACCGGCAGAACGTGCACGCGTACCCGAGTGGTGGCGGCGACTACGAGGTCGCCAACACCAACCTCGGCCCGAAGGCCGGACTGACCGTGGCCAGCGCCCTGCTGGTCGACTACGTCCTGACCGTCGCCGTGTCCATCTCCTCCGGGGTGGAGAACCTCGGCTCCGCGATCCCGTTCGTCGTCGAGCACAAGACGACGTGCGCCATCGCCGCCATCGTGCTGCTGACCGTGATGAACCTGCGCGGCGTCAAGGAGTCCGGCAAACTCTTCGCCATCCCCACCTACCTCTTCGTGGCCGGCGTCTTCATCATGATCGCGTGGGGTGCCTTCCGCGGACTGGTCCTCGGCGACACCATGCACGCCCCGACCTCCGACTACACGATCAAGGCCGAGCACGGGGGCCTGGCGGGCTTCGCCCTGGTCTTCCTGCTCCTGCGGGCGTTCTCCTCCGGCTGTGCGGCCCTCACCGGTGTCGAGGCCATCAGTAACGGCGTCCCCGCCTTCCGGAAGCCCAAGAGCAAGAACGCCGCCACCACCCTCGCGATGATGGGCCTGCTGGCCGTCACCATGTTCTGCGGCATCATCGGGCTGGCCATGGCCACCGACGTGAAGATGGCCGAGAACCCGGCGAAGGACCTGATCAACAACGGCACCCCGGTCGGCTCGTCCTTCGTCCAGGACCCGGTGATCTCCCAGGTCGCGGCCGCGGTCTTCGGCGACGGCACGTTCTTCTTCGTCATCCTCGCCGCGGCCACCGCCCTCGTCCTCTTCCTGGCCGCCAACACCGCGTACAACGGCTTCCCGCTGCTCGGCTCGATCCTGGCCCAGGACCGCTACCTGCCCCGCCAGCTGCACACCCGCGGTGACCGGCTCGCCTTCTCCAACGGCATCGTGCTGCTGGCCGGCGCGGCGATCCTGCTGGTCTGGATCTACGGGGCCGACTCGACCCGGCTGATCCAGCTCTACATCGTCGGCGTGTTCGTCTCCTTCACCCTCAGCCAGACCGGCATGGTCCGGCACTGGAACCGGCACCTGCGCACCGAGAAGGACCCGCTCAAGCGGCGTCACATGATCCGCTCCCGCGCGATCAACACCTTCGGGGCCTTCTTCACCGGCCTGGTGCTCGTGGTCGTCCTCGCCACCAAGTTCACCCACGGCGCCTGGGTCGCGCTGCTCGGCATGGTGATCTTCTACGGCACGATGACCGCGATCCGTAAGCACTACGACCGGGTCGCCGCGGAGATCGCCGCCGACGAGACGCCGTCCGACGAGACCGTCCGCCCCTCCCGGGTCCACTCGATCGTCCTGGTCTCCAAGCTGCACCGCCCGACCCTGCGCGCCCTCGCGTACGCGAAGCTGATCCGCACGGACCACCTGGAGGCGCTCTCCATCAGCGTCGACCCGGCCGAGACGAAGGCGCTCAAGGAGGACTGGGAGCGGCGCGGCATCAACGTCCCGCTGAAGATCCTCGACTCGCCGTACCGCGAGGTGACCCGCCCGGTCATCGAGTACGTCAAGGGCCTGCGCCGGGAGAGCCCGCGCGACGTCGTGAGCGTCTACATCCCGGAGTACGTCGTCGGCCACTGGTACGAGCACCTGCTCCACAACCAGAGCGCCCTCAGGCTCAAGGGCCGGCTGCTCTTCACCCCGGGTGTGATGGTCACCTCCGTCCCGTACCAGCTGGAGTCCTCCGAAGCGGCCAAGAAGCGGGCCCGCAAGCGCGCGGACTGGAACGCCCCCGGCTCGGTGCGGCGCGGCCCCGTGGAGCGCAGGCACAAGGATCCGACGAACAAGAGCTGACGCTCCGTAGCGGCACCTGGTAAGCGGCCGGACGGCACCCACGTAGACTCGTAGGTTGTTGTCCGGCCGTTCGCCGTCCTCCCTTGATCTCTGGAGCCCTCCCCTCATGCAGAACGAATCCACTCCGCCGCAGACCGGGGAACCGCAGTCCGGGGAATCGCTCGTGGGGCAGGAGTACGAGGTCGAGGTCGGCCCGGTCGCCCACGGCGGCCACTGCATCGCCCGTACGGCCGAGGGCCAGGTCCTGTTCGTACGCCACGCCCTGCCCGGCGAGAAGGTCGTCGCCAAGGTCACCGACGGCGCCACCGACTCCCGCTTCCTGCGCGCCGACGCGGTACGGATCATCGAGGAGTCCAAGGACCGGGTGAAGGCCCCGTGCCCGTTCGCCGGCCCCGGCAAGTGCGGCGGCTGCGACTGGCAGCACGCCAAGCCGGGTGCCCAGCGCCGGCTCAAGGGCGAAGTGATCGCCGAACAGCTCCAGCGCCTCGCGGGCCTCACCCCCGAGGAAGCGGGCTGGGACGGCACCGTCATGCCGGCCGAGGGCGACAAGCTCCCGCCGGGCGAGGTGCCCGCCTGGCGCACCCGCGTCCAGTACGCCATCGACGCGGACGGCCGCGTCGGCCTGCGCAAGCACCGCTCGCACGACATCGAGATCATCGACCAGTGCCTGATCGCCGCGCCCGGCGTCAGCGAGCTCGGCATCGAGAAGCAGGACTGGCCCCAGATGGCCACGGTGGAGGCCATCGCCGCCACCGGCTCCCACGACCGCCAGGTCATCCTCACCCCGCGCGAGGGCGGCCGCCTCCCGCTGGTCGAGCTCGACAAGCCCGTCTCGGTCCTGCGCGTCGACGAGCGCGACGGCGGAGTGCACCGCGTCCACGGCCGCGGCTTCGTCCGCGAGCGCGCCGACGACCGCACGTACCGCGTCGGCTCCGGCGGCTTCTGGCAGGTCCACCCGCAGGCCGCGGACACCCTGGTCCGCGCGGTCATGCAGGGCCTGCTGCCGCGCAAGAACGACACGGCGCTCGACCTCTACTGCGGCGTCGGCCTCTTCGCCGGCGCCATCGGCCAGCGCATCGGCGAGAAGGGCGCGGTGCTCGGCATCGAGTCCGGCAAGCGCGCGGTCGAGGACGCCCGCCACAACCTCAAGGACCTGGAGCGGGTCCGCATCGAGCACGGCAAGGTCGACCAGGTCCTGCCCCGCACGGGCATCACCGAGTGCGACCTGATCGTCCTGGACCCGCCGCGCGCGGGCGCGGGCAAGGCCACGGTGAAGCAGCTGGTCGGCCTGGGGGCGCGCAAGATCGCGTACGTGGCGTGCGACCCGGCGGCGCTGGCGCGGGACCTGGCGTACTTCGCGGAGGGCGGGTACAAGGTGCGGACGCTGCGGGCGTTCGACCTGTTCCCGATGACGCACCATGTGGAGTGCGTGGCGATTCTGGAGCCCGTGAAGTAGCGCTGCGGCTGGGTGGATCAAGGTCTGGGCCTGCACACAGGCGTTCACGATGCGCGCATGTGCCACCAGGCGCACGGACGGGTGCATGGCCCTCTCGTGTCCCGTGTCAGCAGCCGGTTTCCGACGCTACGACCGGTCTGCGCGTCGAGGAAGACGTGCAGCATGCTGGGTAGGCCCATTTTCGTCCGGCCCGTCGGCGCGGTTCCCGGACGAGGACGGGGTGGTCGTTCTCGACCCGGACCAGGAGCACGGGGGCGTCGGCCTTCTTGACCTTCGCCGGCCGGGGCCCGCTGGTCGCGGCGGCCTGCCTTGTGGCGACCGTGCCCGTGGCCGGTACCGAGATCCAGGCTGTGGCTGTGGGCGCGGACTGCGGCGAGCGCACCGTGCCGTCGCCGTCGGCCGGCACCACGGCGTCCCCGCCCACGGTCGGCAGGCCGTTGTAGGCGCGTTCGTGGGCGACCGCGTACAGGTTCTCGGTCCTGGGGACGGCCTGGCGCCGGTCGTGGCGTTCGGCCGGTTCCCTCGCCGGCGCGTCCACGTCGCTGCCCGTGGCGCGGTCCGCGGCGGTCACCGCCGCTGCGACGGGTTCGGGTCTGGGCTTGCTCACCGCGGGCGAGGAGACCGAGGCGAGGGACATCGGCGACACCACGCCCAGGATCATGGTCAGGGACGCTGCGGACACCGCCAACTCCTGCGACATCGGGGCTCCTTGCGGGAGTTGATGCAATTCAGCACATGAGGTGTCAGAGGTGCGGCAAGCCCAACTTCCATGAGGCAAGGCGGAGTTGTCAGGCCCTCGCCCGCACGAACGACATGTCGTGCTGTCGGACAGGCCGCACTTTCGCACCTGGTCGGGCTCGTGTTCAAGCGATTCGCCGGGCGGGGCCCGGTCTGTCGAGTTCTGGCAAGTGGGGCAAACTCGGCGGTCGTTCGTCTTTGGTCCAGACCTATTGACGGGCCCGGTCCCCCCTTCTACGATCCCGTCGATCGCCGAACTGCGTCTCTCCAGTTCATCCGGGGCTGTGCGTCCACGCCCCCTCACGCACGCCCACGGCACGTGGCGAGAATGGAGCACAGCATGTTCCGTCGGAGGATTCGTACTCTGCCCGAGGTGGATGACGGGCATTCGACCGCCGCCCGGACTCGGCGCAGCTCGACCGTCCTGACCCGTACGATCGCCGGGGTGAGCGCTGTCACCGTCATCGGCGCCTGCGTCGCCCTGGCCGGTTCCGGCTCGGCCGGGGCTGCCACTACCAATCTGGTGACCAACTCCGGGTTCGAGAGCGGCCTTTCCGGCTGGTCCTGCGCCAACGGTTCCGGCGCAGTGATCAGTAGCCCGGCCCACTCCGGATCGTCCGCGCTGAAGGCCACACCGTCCGGCTCGGGCCACGCCGAGTGCACCCAGACGGTCAGCGTGCAGCCCAATTCGAAGTACACGCTGAGCGCATTCGTCCAGGGCAGTTACGTCTACCTCGGCGCCAGGGGCACCGGTGCCACCAGCGAGCCGCAGACCTGGACGCCCAACTCCTCGTCGTACAGCGAGCTCAGCGTCGGCTTCACCACCGGTGCGAACACCACATCGGTGACGGTCTACCTGCACGGCTGGTACGGGATGCCCGCGTACCTGGCGGACGACGTGTCGCTCACCGGCCCCGGTGGCACCACGCCCCCGCCGACCACGCCGCCACCTACCACGCCGCCACCTACCACGCCCCCGCCGACCACGCCGCCGCCCACCGACCCTCCGGGCGACGACACCTGTGCCACGAAGCCCAAGCCGGCCGGCAAGGTGCTGCAGGGGTACTGGGAGAACTGGGACGGCGCCTCGAACGGCGTCCACCCGGGCATGGGCTGGGTCCCCATCACCGACAGCCGGATCGCCCAGCACGGCTACAACGTCATCAACGCCGCCTTCCCGGTGATTCTCTCGGACGGCACCGTCCTCTGGGAGGACGGCATGGACGCGAGTGTGAAGGTGTCGACGCCGGCGGAGATGTGTGAGGCCAAGGCGAACGGCGCCACGATCCTGATGTCCATCGGCGGCGCGGCCGCGGGCATCGACCTGTCGTCGAGCAAGGTCGCCGACCGCTTCGTGGAAACGGTCGTCCCGATCCTCAAGAAGTACAACTTCGACGGGATCGACATCGACATCGAGACCGGTCTGGCCGGCAGCGGGGACATCAACACGCTGTCCGCTTCCCAGTCCAACCTGATCCGCATCATCGACGGCGTGCTTGCCAGGATGCCGGCGGGCTTCGGCCTGACGATGGCGCCCGAGACCGCGTACGTCACCGGCGGCAGCGTCACCTACGGGTCCATCTGGGGCGCCTACCTGCCGATCGTGAAGAAGTACGTCGACAACGGCCGGTTGTGGTGGCTCAACATGCAGTACTACAACGGCAGCATGTACGGCTGCTCGGGCGACTCGTACCAGGCCGGCACCGTGGAGGGCTTCGCCGCTCAGACCACCTGCCTCAACAACGGCCTGACCATCCAGGGCACCACGATCAAGGTGCCGTACGACAAGCAGGTGCCCGGCCTGCCGGCTCAACCGGGCGCGGGCGGCGGCTATATGGCACCCAGCCAGGTCAGCCAGGCGTGGAACACGTTCAACGGTTCGCTCAAGGGCCTCATGACGTGGTCCCTCAACTGGGACGGCTCGAAGGGCTGGTCCTTCGGCAACAACGTCAAGTCCCTGCAGAACCGATAGGGTCCTTCGTTCGGACCGGGCTGGTTCAGGGAGCGGGGTGGGGCACGCCGCAGTTGCGCGTGCGCCACCCCGCAAGCCCAGGATGAACGAAACGCGGGCCATCGCAGGGCCCCGGCAGGGGGGCCCGGCTCCGCGCCGCTCGGCATCGAGTCGGCCTTTTCGAGGAGCGTACTTCCGGCTCAGCCAGGTTGGCACACGTACGCCCCGCAGAACGGGCCGGCCGAGCCGACCGTTGCCGCGCGGAGAAGGACCAACGCGGCTGACAAGACCATCGCCGTCTGGTGGCGTGGGGGAAGCGACTCCCACAGATCGTGCGTGATGGTGTTCCGAACGTTCGGAACACGGTCGGGACTGGCGCCAGGCAGCGTCGTAAGAAGGGGGTATGCCCTTCGTTGCACGAGCAAGGTTCGGAGGCTGGTCAGGGGGGGGCGATGGCGCCCGCCATGCCCGCCACGGGACCAGCTTCATCGGATGTGTCCTTCGAAGTGCCTTGTCCGGCGAGGCGGGTCAGTCGTACCGCCCGTGGTGAACCGGCGGGGGAGTGATGGTCAGGCGTGGAGGGATGTCGAGGGGGCTCTGTTCAAGTTCCGTATCTCCTGGTTACGTTACCTCTGGTAACAGACGATGCGGGCCGGTCCGACGGCGCGCCGCCCCTCCCTGCCTCCGGAGTTCACCGTGATGCGTTCCTCCACCCCCCGTCCTCACCGTCGGCGCACCTTCGCCGCGGCCACTCTTGTCGTCGCGGGACTGACCGCAGGAACACTGCCGGCCATCTCCGGCCCGGCCGGCGCGAGCGAGGTCCCGAGGCAGGCGCGGGAAGCCGCCCCGGAGGAGCTCAAGGAGGTGTTCTTCGTCGGGAACAACTGGGAAGGCACCGCCGACGTCATCAACTCCCGTGGCGATTACGCCAAGATCGGTCGGATCGACATGATCCCCGACAAGGAGGAGCGCCTGCTGGAGATCTACCTCAACCCCGTCAAGCTCGCCTTCTTCCTCGGTATCCGGCTCGGCCCGGGCGAGGGGCACGACCAGTACGTCGACGACATGTACACCACGAAGGACGGCAAGTCCGTCGTCGCCTCCCGGCCGAGTTTCGCCGATGTGGTCTCCATCGACGTAGAGAGCGGAAAGATCAACTGGCGCTTCCCGGTGTCCGGTTTCCGCTCCGACCACATGGCGGTCACCCCCGACGGCACCCAGGTCGCCGTCTCTTCCTCCATCTCCAACACCGTGCACGTCCTGGACATGGCGACGGGCAAGGAGGCGGGCAACTTCAAGACGGGCGACAAGCCGCACGAGAACGTGTACACCGACGGCGGCAAGTACCTCTGGAACATGGCCATCGGTGAGGTCAACACCGACATGGACGCGCCCTGGCAGGACTTCACCAAGGGCGACCGCCGCATCACCGTCGCCGACGCGAAGACCTTCCAGGTCAAGAAGATCATCGACATGCGCGAGCGGCTCGACGCCTTCGGCCGCAAGGACCTGTCCGACGCGCTGCGCCCCGTGGCCTTCACGCCCGACGAGTCGAAGATGTACTTCCAGGTCTCCTTCTTCAACGGTTTCGTCGAGTACGACGTGCACAACGACAAGATCACCCGAGTGAAGACGCTGCCGAAGAACCCGGAAACCAGCGACGACCGCACCACCTACGTCAACGACTCCCGCCATCACGGCATGTCCATGAGCCCCCGGGGCGACAAGCTCTGCATCGCCGGAACCATGGACGACTATGTCACCGTCGTGGACCGCGAGACGTTTCAGGAGGGTCCGCTCGTCACCGCCGCCAAGCCGTACTGGGCCACCGTCAGCGGAGACGGCAAGCACTGCGTGGTGTCCGAGAGCGGCACCGACCGGGTGACGGCTATCGACTTCTCCACTGGCAAGAAGGTCACCTCGATCCCCGTCGGCGACCACCCGCAGCGGGTCCGCCTGGGCCACGTCCCCGCGTACTGGACCGGCCCGGCCACCGGCTGAGACGCACCGGGCGACGTCGCATCGCGGACCCCGAGTCTCCCGCCGCTCCAACGCGAACCCGCCGTACCGGATCCGACGGTACGGGCGGGTGCGGTTTCTCCGCCGGCTCCCAGCCCGGATCGCGAAGCACGCCGGACGGCGATCGTGCCGGGACCGCGCAGTGGATCTCCCGAGCCGGCTGCCGTCGCTGTGCGCCGTGGCTGCGGATGAGTGCTCGGCGGCAGTGGCGGCCGTGCATGGTCAGCTCGGGCATCGGCGTACGGCGACACCCGGTGAAGGAAGGGGGCTCGGGGGTGCGCCTCCCGTGACGGCGCTCAGGACTCGGGCGCCGTACGGGTCGTAGGCGAAGGTGTTGGCCTCTGCCGGCGCCGAGCGGCCGGGTGCCGTTGACCGCACGTTGGCCTGCCACCCGGTTGGCCCCCGATGAATACCGTCACTTCTGGACTCGGGGCGGCCGGGGTCTTCGCGGCGAAGCCGGTTACCGCCGAGGCCGGCACCGGAACGCCGTTCACACTGACCGAACTCGCCGCAACGTTCAGCGATGTCCTGGGCACGCACATCGCCTACCGGGACATGCCGGTCGCCGACTACACCGCGACGTTGGCGGGTGCCGGGCTGCCTTCGGAGATGGCTGCCGCGGTGGCTGATGCCGATGCCGGGCTGGCCCGCGGAAAGCTGTTCACCGACAGCGACGACCTGGTCAAGCTCATCGGCCGGCCGGCGATCAGCGCGCATGAAGTCGTCCGGAACGCCACGGCCGTCGAGGGGGCACGGTGAGTACTCCAGGGCCCGGCGTCGACACGCATGAGATGGTGCTGATCCATCGTGTTCTCCGGCGCGAGTTCGGTCAGCTACCGCGGTTGTTCCGCGCCGCGGCGGGTGACCGTGCGCGATCCAAGGTCGTCGGTGCGCACGCCCGGGAGATGCTGTCCTTCCTCCACACGCACCACACCGGCGAGGACGAGCTGCTCTTTCCGCTGCTGCGTGAGCGAGCATCCCTCGACCAGGAGCTGATGCACCGCATGGACGCGCAGCACGCGCAGGTCGACGACGCCGTCACGGCCGTCGACGCGGAGTTGCCGGCGTGGACGGCGAGCGCCGACGGCGCCGCGGGCGAGCGGATGGCCGCCTGCGTCGACGCCATGATGCCGACACTGATCGAGCGTGCCGAGTGCCGGGCGCCGACGGCCCCGCTTCGTCGGAGCACGTTGGCAGGTCAGGGCCAAGCCCACTGCACGGACTGCCGGGCGGTCTTCCCTCTCAGGAATCGGGTGGAGGTTGAGCACCGCGACGTTCCCGCTCCGCTCCGGTGGCGGTGCTGCGCCTCGGCGCGGCGAAAGCCAGGTGCATGGGGCCTCGCAGGACTCGGGCGAGCCAGTCGGTGCGGGTTCGCCGGGCCGCGGCCGAGACGTGTGCCTGCGGATACAGGGCATCGAATCCGTGGAGGCCACTCGGTCCCGGGGTGTTCGAGGAACCGCTCCAGCGCCCGCTGGGTGTCCTCGTCGGTGAGCGCGTACGTCGTCGTGAGGTACTGCCCCGTAGTTGCGCGGCGGCCAGCGTGGGCCTCACGGCGATCTCCTTCACTTCGTGCCGGTTCGGTGAGCTGCGTCAATGTATGTGTCGTCTCGGACAGGCGGTCCCGTAGTCCGGTTGACGAGGACCGGGACATGGCCGAATAGGAACCGATCCGAGTCTCGAAGCTTTCCATTCCCGCGGTAGAAGCCACGGCTTTCACATAACAAGAGGTGCCGGGACCTCCGTACGATCTACCATTCGCGAGCTGACAAGGGGGAACTTTGGGCTGGCGCGAGGAGATCACCACGGCGGTCGACGAATGGATCGCCGTGGAAGGGGGAGCAGGTCAGCGCCCGCGATGGCGAAGGATCGGCCGCGCGGCCCGGGCCGGCGAGCCGGGTCGCTATGCAGTGGATCTTCGCGGCACCGAACTCAACCCCGACCAGCTCGAAAGCCTGCGCCTCGCCGGGCCCGAGGAATCGGGTGTGGATGCCGGCTTCGCTGTCACCGAAGCCATGCAGAGCGGTTCGGCGCTGACCGTCAGAGTCGCCGAGTTCGCGGACCCGGTCGACCCTTTCCTTTGGGTTCTGCAACAGCCCCCCACCTTTCTGCTGGAAGCCTTGAGGGACGGCATCGCCGGGTTGGGGGACACTCCGCTCGGCAGCCTGCTTGCTTCCGGCAGCCCCGCCGGAGCGCCGGCCCGGACCGAGGCACCGGCCGGCCTCTTCCCCGAGCAGAAGGAGGCGTACCGCGCCTGTCTGGGAACCGGCGTACGCCTCGTGTGGGGGCCACCCGGCACAGGGAAGACGATGGTGCTCACACTGGCCATCGGCGATCTGATGGCCGCAGGCAAGAGGGTCCTGCTCGTCTCCGCGACCAACATCGCCGTGGACAACGCCCTGAAGGGGGTCCTGAGGGGACACCGCCACAACAGCGGAGACGTCGTCCGCGTGGGACCGCCCCAGCTGAAGGAGATCGCTGACGACCCGCAGGTGTCCCTTCCTCTCATGGTCCGGGCCCGGCTGGCCGACGTCGAGGGCCGGCGTGCCCGGGTGTCAGTGGAACTGCTGGACATCCGAAGCCGCGCGGAGGATCTGGCGGAGCTGGAGGCTGGCCTCGTACGGTTCGACGCGGAAGCCTATGCGCAGGCCAGGGGCTTGGTGGCCGAGCCATTCGGTGATGCGGCGTCGCGTGATGTACGGGTGACGGAGCTGAAGAAGGCCGCCCGGGAGGCCGGCCAGACCCTGGCAGCGGCCGAACAGGACCTGAGCAGGGCGCTGAAGGACCGGGACGACGCCGAGGATTCGCGCCACCTCTGGAAGCAGGTCGACGCTCTTCTCGACGAGGCCGACGGGGTGGAACATGCCGCCACGGCAGCCGAGTCCGCCGCTCTTCAGAGCCAGGAGGGGCTGCGCGAGGCGCAGCGCGCCCTGCGCGAGGTCGAGAATCGGACAGGGCTCGCCAAGCTGCGTTCACGAGCTGAGCGAACCGAGGCCCAGGCCGCGTGCAGTGAGGCGGGAGTCCAGTTCCGAGAGGCACACGACCATGCCCTCAAGGCCCGCGACATCGCGGATCGCCGCCGGGCCCAGATCGCGGTCCAGGCCGAGGAGATGACTCGGGCGATCCCCGTCTCCGGCACCGAGATCGACCGGCGTGACAAGGCGGCGCGCGGCGCCGCCACCCGCCACCGGACGCTCACCCGGTCCCTGGGCGAATTTCGCTCGGCTCTCGCCACGGCCGAGGACGAAGCCGGGCGCGCGCACCTCGCCGAGACGCTCATCGCCACTGCCGAGGAACAGGGCTGGCCGGCCCGGCACGGGAAGGCCGTGGCCCTGCGTCCCGTGGTCGCCTCCGAAGCGGCTCGAAAGGGTCATCTGGAGGAGCGTTACAGGCAGATTCAGGAGGAGTACGAGCGCCTCGCCCGTGACGCGCAGGGCGAGATCATCAAGAATGCCCGTCTCGTTGCCACGACCCTGGCCCGCTTCCGTACCAACCGGCACGTCTTCTCCGGCCACTACGACGTGGTCCTCATCGACGAGGCCGGCGCCGCCTCCTTGCCCGAGGTCCTGCTCGCCGTCGCCCACGCCCAACAGGCTGCCGTGCTTCTCGGCGACTTCATGCAGCTGGGCCCGGTCGTTCCCCGGGCGTTGAAGGACAAAAGACGCCCTGACATCCAGCGCTGGCTGGTTCCGGACGTGTTTCGGCACTGCGGAATCACCGACCCGGCGGCAGCGCGGACACATCCCGCCTGTACGACCCTGGTGACCCAGAACCGGTTCGGTCGTGCCGTGATGGGCCTCGTGAACGGCCTGGCCTACGGCGGTGTGCTCCAGGCCGGACCCGTCGTACGGAGCCCCAGGAGCCCCGAGGACCCGGAGATCGTCCTCATCGACACCGACGGACTCCACGAACTCGCCCATGTCCATCTCACGGGCCCGAGCAAGGGCTGGTGGCCCGCGGGCCCCCTCATCTCCCGGGCCCTGATCGATCTGCACGGCGGGGACGGCGAGACCACAGGCGTCGTGACCCCGTACGGAGACCAGGCCGAGGCCACACTGGAGGCGCTTCGCGACATCGAACGTGATGGTGGTCCGAGCGCCGAGGTCGGCACCGCGCACCGGTTTCAGGGCCGGGAGTTCCCCATCGTCGTCTTCGACACAGTCGAGGGCGAACACAGCCGGCCGCTGTGGATGGCGAAGGCATCGCGCGCGCCGGAGGCGAGCGATTGGATGCGCAGCGGGATCAGGCTGTTCAACGTGGCCATGACCCGCGTACAGACTCGCGTGTACGTCATCGCGAGCGGCACACGCATCCGGGAGGTGGCACGGAAGGCGCCGCACTCCCCGTTCGGACAGCTGGACGCCCTCATCGGCACGTCCGGAGTGCGGGTTCTCCCCGCCAAGTCTCTGATCACGCCGCCCGAGCTGAACGTGCCACGCGGGGAGTTCGGCGACCGTCTGGCAGAGGTCCTCTCACGGCACGTGGAGGTCAGTGATGTCGACGACGAGACGACGTTCTACACGTCCTTCGTCGCCGCCATCAGAAGCGCGCGGACATCACTGTGGCTGTGGACCCCCTGGGTGGCCAGGCGCGTCCGGATGATCCTTCCGGAGCTGCGCGCGGCGGTCGACCGGGGTGTACGGGTGACCGTTTTCGTCCGCGACCCCAGCGACCAGCTTCAGAAGAAGCCGGCGAACCTGTCTCTCGTTGAGGACCTGCGTGCGGTCGTCCATACGGTCGTCCCGATGCACGTCATGCACCAGAAGATCGTGGTCGTGGATGAAAGGACCGTGATGCTCGGCAGCCTCAACGCCCTGTCACAGAGCTGGACCCGCGAGGTGATGGTGACCATGCGCGGCGCCTATTTCGCCCGCAAGATCCTCACTCACGAGCATGCCGAGATCTTCGCCCGCCCGCCGAAGTGCCCCCGGTGCGGACAGGAGGACATCGAGATCAGGCGCGGTGCGAAGGAGAACTGGTACTGGCGCTGCTACAACAGCCAGTGCCCGACGGGTGGCGGCAACAAGGCATGGAAGAAGGACATCGACCTCTGGCGCCGGCCGGGCAGCGCACAACGGTAGCTCACCGGGAGCTGCGCGGGACGCCCTCCGCCGGGCGTGGCCGCGATACGTACGCGGCCCTTCTCGGTGACCACCCTTCGTGAACGCGGGTGAACCGCGTGAGCTCCTGGGGTCGGGCATCCGTGCCAGACGTCACGTTCGGTCTGCTTGTCGGCGTGTGTACCCTCCTGAGTGAACTCCCCGACGTCCCGGTCGTCTCGCATCCTGCCTTCGCCGCCAGGGGCCTCGGCTGGGCACACGCCCATGATGACGGCACACCGTTGGCCACCCTCGCCCTGTCCGGGGCCCGTGCGCTGACCGGTTTCCACGACGGCCAGGGCGCTGAATGGAGACGGGAGGCCTGGGCATCGGTGGGACTGTTGCGGGACGAGCTGCCCCCACGGTCGGCGTCCGCAGCGTGGCCCGGCAGCTTGAGGGACAGCGGTCGGGCAGCGCCCAAGGGCTGTCCCGATCCGGTGCAGCGGTCAGGGTTTCCCGCTCGAGTATCCGCCGAACGCCCGCATCGCGACGGCGCCCGCCAGCGGCCCCGGTGCCAGGAGCAGGAAGGCATGGCGCCAGCCGATGGCCTCGGCCAGCAGGGGGGTGAGCTGGATGGTGATGACCGTCAGGGCGAAGCCGATGGCGGTCTGGGCGGTGAGGGCCGTTCCGATGTAGCGGTGGTCGGCGACCTCGCTCAGTGAGGTCGAGAACACCCCCGAGTCCGCGATCACCGCCGCGCCCCACAGCATGCAGAAGGCGAACAGGAACAGCGAGGAGGAGGGGAAGAAGAAGGGGGAGACCAGGCAGCACAGGCCGCTGAGGAGGAGAGCCGCCATGGCGGCGGGTGGGCGGCCGTAGCGGTCCGCGCCCCAGCCGCCGAGCAGGCAGCCGGCGACCCCGCCGAGGCCCATGGTGAGGAACACGGTGATCTCCACCGAGCCCGGAAGGCTCTTTGCGGCAGGCGTCGCCAGCAGGAAGGACGGGATCCACGTCCACAGGGCGTAGAGCTCCCACATGTGCCCGAAGTAGCCGAGGTTGGCCAGCCGGGGCCCGCGCTCGGTGAACATGGTCAGCGCGTACCTGGGATTGCGGGCCGGAGCGGACTTCGCCGCATAGGGGCCGGGCCGGACGAAGAGCAGGGCGATGACGGCACCCGCGAAGCCGGCCGCTGCGGCAGCGAGCAGAACGTCACGCCAGCGCAGTGATCCCACCCCGGCGATCAGATGAGGGAGCGCGGAGCCGAGGGTGAGGGCGGCGATCAGGACGCCCATCGTCCTGCCCCGTCCGGCACTGCCGGACCAGGAGACCATCAGCTTCATGCCGGTGGGGTAGACCCCGGCGAGGAACATGCCCGTCAGGAAGCGCAGCGGGATGGCGACGGCCAACTGGTCGGCGACGAGCGCCAGCACCACGGTGCAGACCGCGGCTGCCGCGGCACTGGCGGCCAGCAGACGCTGCGGCGGGATGCGGTCGGCCAGGTTCAGAGCGGCCGAGACCACGGCCCCGACGACGAAACCGATCTGTACCGAGGCCGTCAGCCATACCGCGCCCCCGGCAGTGAGTCCCCAGTCGGTCCGGAGGCTGGGAACCACCGCCGACATGGAGAACCACACGGCGAGGCCGAGCACCTGCACCGCGGCGATCGCACCGCGTTGCGCGACGTTGTTCACGAACACCTCTCCTGGGCCGAGCTTTCGTCTCCCCGGCCGGCCCGCGCACGCGGCGGCCCAAGGCCGACCCTAATGGCCCCGGCCGCGGGCGGACGCGAGGTGCCACCTCCAGGCGCTTGGGGCGTCGCGTACGGGACGAAGCCTGTGGCGGGCCGCGAGGGTGCCCTCCATGAGGGGGCGTTCAGCTTCAGGCAGCTGCCTCCTTCTCATTTCGTCGGAGGGCGTCGCGTAGCCGCGCCGCCTGGGTCACCAGGCGGGACTTGCCGCCGCGGCTCGCTGTCGCAGCGAGCCCGGCCGGTTCCGGTGAACCGGCTCCGCACTGCTCCACGCACTCGGCAGCCGTCGCCAGGAGATCTCCGGTGCCGCGCGGATCAGCCGTGCTCGTGAGGAGGGCCGGCAGTACGGCTGCCAGCACGGCCCAGGTCGTCGCGCAGGCTCCCGTCGCCGCAGCGGTGCGCAGCGAGTCGGCGAGCCGGCTGGGCTTGACCGTGCCCAGGCCGATCAGCTCGGCCAGGTCGCCGCCGAGGCGCAGGGCGTTCAGGTCGCCCCGGGCGGCCAGGGTGAGGAGCGCGTCCACGGCCCGCAGCCGGTCCTCCGGGTACCGGGCACAGAGTCCGGCAGCGAGGGCGAGGTGCAGGGCCGGGCCGGCAGGTCCACCGGCCGCCGCCAACAGCGGGAGTGCGGTGGCCCCCGCGCGCGCTTCCTGGGCGGCGGCGGCCGTGACGAGCGGCAGCCACCAGGCGGCCAGGGTTTCGCGGTCCTCGGGCAGGACGGCGATCAGTGGAGCGTCCTCGCCGCCGTCCCAGCAGAGGTCCACCGCCTGGCGGGCACCCGCCAGTTCGCGGAACGCGTCCGGGAATCCGCGCAGCACAGCCGTGCGTTCGCCGGTGTCCATCACGAGCCGGGCGGGGGTCCCACCACCGTAGGCGTACCGCTCCGCTCCGGCAGTACGCCGGGTGAGGGGCACCGGCTGCCCGGCGGCGCCGAGCCAGGAGGCCAGCCGGTCGCCCGCGGGCGTACCGAGGGCGGCAGCCAGGGGCAGGGCGGTCGTGTCACGCTGGACCCGGAGCAGAGCCTGGCCGAAGTCCGCCGGGGCCGGGTCCTCGCCCAGGCGGTCGTACTCGGCCAGCCGCGCGATCAGCACGCGGGGGGCCAGGGTGCCGGATTCCGTGGTGGGCGTGGCGAGCAGGAAGGGCAGCGGCCGGGACGTGATGCGCAGCGCGGCCTCTTTGACGCGCGCGTGGGTGACGGCACGCAGTGCGGTGTGGGAGCAGTCGGAGCGCCACGACACGAGGGCCGGAGGCGGTTCGGCGGTCGGCGGCATGTCCAGCACGGCAGCGGCGACGTGCTCCAGGCCGGGCAGTTCATGCGTGTAGTAGTGAGCCTGCGCAGGATCGAGCCAGAAGCGGCCTGCCAGAGCGGGCCGCAGCGCCTCGGCGAGGGCTGCACGGTCCCGGTGGGCGTGGCGGACCAGTCCGTCCAGTGCGCGTTCGAACTCCTCGACGGTGGCGGTGCGGCCGTGGACGATGGCCGCGACGAGCTCGACGGCCTCGGCGACCGTCTCCGGAGCGGGGGCGAGCCGGACCGGGACCGGAGCCGGCGGCAGGATCTCCTCGTAGGTGCCGGTCTCCTCGTCGGGGGCGGCGTCCGGGCCGAAGAGCTCCACCGCACGGGCACGGTGGGTCGGGCTCAGCAGCCGGGCGCGGTCGCCGAGTTCGGCGCGCAGGGCGGGATCGTCGGTGAGGTGCGCGGCAACCAGCTTCAGCGCCCGCTCCTGGATCTCGGTGTCCGCGTGGCCGAAGGCCTCGGCGAGCTCAGGCAGCAGTTCGGGGGCAGCGGCAGGACAGCGGGCGAGTTCCTTGCCGATCAGGACGAGCTGGGCGCGGACCAGCTTCTTCTCGGGGCGGAAGAGGACGGCGCTCGACATCTCGGCAAGCATGCGCGGGGTCAGGAGGCCCGATGCCGCGAGCCGGGCGAGGGTGCGCTGGGCGCTCCCGGACACGGCGGAGGGGGCGTCGGCGGCCAGCGCGATCCAGTCGGCGGCCCGTTCCTGCTCTTCCTCAGTGGTCGGGCGAAGAGCCTCCAGGATCGCCTGGTACGGCCGTAGTTGAGCAGCCTTGCCACCCCGCAACAGCCTGGCGACGCACCCGTCCAACAGCGCGGTGCGCTCCACGTGCCCCTCGTCGGCCAGGGTGGCCAGCGCGGTCGGCCAGTGGTGGGTGTGCCCCGGCTCCAGGTTCCAGGCGAAGGAACGGACCGGTTCGGCGGTCGTGAAGAGGCACGGGACGAGTGTGGCGACGTACGGGTCCTTGCGCAGGGCGAACACGAGCGGGGCGCTGGTCGACGCCATGGCCGCCGACCAGCCCTCGACGCAGCCGTCGGTGGTGGGCGTCGGACAGCCTGCGAGCCGCACCAGTTCGCGGATCAGCGGGTAGTCCGCCTCGGCGGTGGCGGACCGGGCGGCCAGTCGGTGAGCGAGGTCGCCCAGCCACTTCGGGTCCCGGCCGGCCAGTACGTCGAGCAGTGCCGCGGTCGGCGGCAGCGGCATCCAACGGCGCAGATCGGCGGCTCCGATCCAGGCGGCCGCCGCTGCGGCGCCGGAGTTGCAGCCTGCTCCCGCAACCACCAGGGCCGGGTTCATCAGGTTCCGGTCCTGCCAGTGCTCCGAGCGGGAGGAACGCAGCGTGCGGCGCAGTTCCTTCAGGCCGGTGAGCAGGACCCGGCGGTGCGCGGGTTCCAGTGGCTCGAGCAGTCCCGGCAGTTGGGCGGTGCGGCCTGCCCGTACGGCTTCGAGGACGTCGTCGATAGCGTTCAACGTGTGGCTCCGGAGGTGGTGGTGGTCGCGCTGGTGGAGGTGTTTGCTGCTCTCCAGGCCATCCGGGTGGCGAGCGCGTGCTTGCAGGGGCCGCGGCGGCCCCGGTAGTCCGCCCACCACTGGCAGGTGCAGCTCAACGCGCCGCCTGACCCGCGCACCTGGTAGCGGCGTTCACCGGAGACCACGACGGCGGTCCCGGGCCGCTCCACGGTGACCGCGCCCGCCTCCAGCAGGGTGCGGGCGGCGACCAGCCGGGGATTGTGCCGCTCTGCCTGCCGGGCGTCGTAGGGGAGTTCGCGGTGGAAGTAGGCGGCCTCGGCGATGTCGTAGCCGACGCGGCCGGCCGTACCGAGGCGGACGAGAGCGGCCCGGACGCGGTCCACGGTGAGCCCGGACTGCTGGGCGAGGTCTGCAGGATCGATGCGTGGCTCCCACGCGAGCAGGACGGAGACCAGATCGGCGTCCTGGGCCGCCGCGTCGCCGGCAAGGGCTTCCAGGACACCGCCTTCACCGGAGAACCCGCGGTCGGGCTCCGGGGAGAGGGTGAGTGTGAGCCGCATTCCCGGCAGCCCGACCTCCCAGGCGGAGGCGGTGGGGTGGGCGCCGTCCGGCGCCGGGCCGTATACGCGCAGGCCGGTCGCGTGCCGCAGCACCCGCTGGAGTGCGGCGAGACGTTCGGGGCCGGGCAGACAGACCGCGCCGGGGACCGGTCGGGTGGTGGGGCGCAGCGTGCGACCTGCGGCAACCACCCACAGGGGGCCGGTCGTGGCGCCGGCACCCGTCGCGGTGCGCGGGAGGGAACGGAGGAAGCGCGTCGTCTCTGCGGCGGTCAGCTCTCCCCGCAGATCGAAGCCGGCGGTCACGGCCTGGGACTCGGCGAATCCGCGCAGCCAGCGCTCCGGGAGCGGGACCTTCTTCTCGACGACCGGCCCGTCGAGGGTGGTCACCGCCATCTCGTCGGGGCCCACCCTCAGGTGCAGCGGATCGTCTCCGCTCAGCCGGGACAGCGCCTCACGCAGCGGGTTGTTGACATCGACGTTGGTGGTTCCGTGGCCGGTGTCGGCGCCGCACAGCCCGTCGGGGAGCACATCGAGCCGGGCGTACACGCCGCAGCACCCGGAGAAGGACTCGAAACGGAGCCGGTCGCCGTTGCCCGTCACCACCGGATCGAGCGAGGCGCGCAGGGTGCGCCGGTGGTAACGGGCCGCGGCCACGTCCGCGACGGCGAGAAGTGCTCGCGCGGCCGCCTGAGGCGCGCTCAGGAACCCGGCGAAGAACTGCGGGTGGGCATCGGCACCGGCAGGGGTGAGCCCTCCCGCAGTCTCCAGACCGAGCAGCTGACCCGTCTCGGCGACGGTCAGCGAGGAGGCGCGTGCGTAGGCGAAGGTGTGTGCACTTCTTGTCATGTCGGAGACGCTAGACGGAGCCACTGACAACACTGAGCGACGGGAGCCGCTGGCAACGTTGAGCGAGGGAGCCGCTGGCAACGTTGAGCGAGGGAGCCGCTGGCAACGTTGAGCGAGGGAGCCGCTGGCAACGTTGAGCGACGGGAGCCGCTGCCCCCGGACTCCGCGAGCGGGACGCCTGAACCGGTGACCCTCAGCCGCGGAAGCCACTCGGCCGTGATGCGGCAGCTTGTCAGCCCGTGGTGCACGAGACCGTCGGCCAGGTCCAGGATCCGTTGGTCTGAATCGTCACCCCCCAGTTGTTTCCGCTGCCGTTGGGCTTCGCGGTCAGGACCTGGGCGCTGGGAAAGGCGGTGCTGACGTTCCACGTGGAGAGGATCTTTTCGGGGGCAGGGACGTTCATCGTGACCGTCCAGTTGCTGGAGCCCGTGACGGAGACGTTGAGGTTGTAGCGGTCGCCCCACTGCTGCCCGGCGGAGAGCGTCGCGGTGCAGCCGCCTCCACCGGTTCCGCCTCCGCCGGAGCTGCCGTCGGGCGCGACGGCCCGCCCGGTCTGCGGGGAGATCATGCCTGAGCAGAGGCCGCGGGATGCGAGCGACTGGGCGATGCGCGGGATCGCGGCGAGGGTGTTGGCGGGCCACTCGTGCATCAGGATGACCTGACCGCTGGTGAGTCGTCCCACGGCCTGCACGATCGCGTCGCTACTGGCACCGTTCCAGTCCTGTGAGTCGACGTCCCAGATCACCTCCGTCAGTCCGTACTTGGCCTCGACGGCCTTGAGCGTGGAGTTGGTCTCGCCGTACGGCGGCCGGAACAGCTTCGGCGTGCCTCCACCCGCGTTGGCGATGGCCTGCTGGGTCCGGGAGATCTCCGAGTCGATCTCGGCCTGGCTCTTCTGGATGAGATGCGGGTGGGTGTAGCTGTGGTTGCCGACCCACATGCCGGCATTGATCTCGGCCTGCACCTGGCTCGGGGCGGAGGCGGCGTACTGACCCTCGTTGAACATGGTGGCCCGCAGGCCGTTCTGCTTGAGAGCGTTGAGCAGGGCGGGGGTGTGGTCGTTGGACGGGCCGTCGTCGAAGGTCAGGCCCACGTAGCCGTTGCAGGCGGCGGCCTGGGCGGGAGCGGCGGCCGTGGCGGTCAGGCCCAGGGTGGCTGTTGCGGCGAGGGTGAGTGCGGCGGCCAGGGCGGCCGGGCGGCGGCGGGGAAGGAGATGCATGGGGGTCCTCCTGGTGGCGGAGGTCCGGCCACGCCGAGGGCGCGGCCGGACGCGTGGTGAAGGGGAGGGGTCACTGCGGACCGGTGGGATCAGCCGGCCGGGTCACTGCGGACCCGGTGGTGGATCAGCCGGCGCTGCAGGTGACCGTGGGCCAGGTCCAGGAGCCGTTGGTCTGGATGGTGGCTCCCCAGTTGTTTCCGCTGCCGTTGGACTTGGCCACGAGGGTCTGGCTGTCCGGATAACTGGCGCTCACGTTCCAGGTGGACAGCACCTTCTCGGGTGAGGGGACCTTCATGGTGACGGTCCAGGTGCCGGCTCCGGAGACGGAGACGTTCAGGTTGTAGCGATCGCTCCACTTGTCTCCTGCGGAGAGCGTCGCGGTGCAGCCGCCTGAGCCTCCGCCGGTACCGCCACCCGTTCCGCCACCGCCCGTGCCGCCGCCGGAGCCGCCCTCACTGACGGTGATGTTGGAACTGCCGCTGCTCTGGTAGCCCTCGGTCGCCATGATCATGTAGTTGAAGGAACCCATGCTCATGCCGTGGCTCGACCAGGCGTCGAAGTGGTTGCCCGTGGTGATGGTGCCCCCCGTCCGCTTCGCCTGGCGGACGCTCCAGTACTGCTTGAAGGTCTTGGTGCCCTCGATCGAGGGCTGGTTCACCCGGGTCGTCTCGTAGATGTCGTAGGTGCCTCCGTCGCTGGTGACGGTGCCCTTGAAGGTGCCCGTGGGGCGGTACGTGCCGAAGTTCTCGACGACGTAGTACTCGACCAGCGGGTTGGTGGTCCAGCCGTAGAGCGCGAGGTAGGCGTTGCCCGACGGGTTGAAACTGCCGGAGTAGTTCACGGACTTGCGTCCGCCGGTGCTCCACCCCTTGCCGCCGACGAAGTTGCCGACGTTGCTCCACTGGTAGCCGTAGTTGCCGCCCGAGCCCAGCGTCATCGACACCGAGCCGCCGCCATCGCTCCAGTGCGAGTAGTAGTAACCATTGTTCGTGCCGGTCTGGTTCGAGTTGATGACGGTGTCGGCGCTGGCGGCGTTGGGCAGCAGCAGCACGGCGACCGCGGCCAGGGCGATCGCCCAGGAGCTTCTCAGCAGGGTCATGAAGCGGCCGGGTCTGCGTCTGCGTGGCGATGGCACGGGTGCGCTCATGTCGGTTTCCTCCAGGGGCTGTTATGTAGGAGTGATGCCGGACGGGCCCTTGCCGACACCCTCAACACGAGGGCTCCGGCGCATGGTTGGGCTCACGCGGCAGCCGGCGGTGGTTGTCCCGGCCCGATCACGGAGTCTTGATCTGCCCCCGAGGGCTGTCAATAGTTTCGGCAGGTGTTGCGAAACCTTCGGTCTCACTGAAAGGGCGGCATCGGCACTATCCATGCAGTTCAAGGCGCACACTGACCGCATGGAAATTCGTGCTGGTCGCTTGCGGCGAGAGGAATGATCCAATCTGAATCATGCAGGACTTCGAAACTTTCGGGATTCTCGATTCTCGCGCCGCCTACAACGGGCAGGTCCGCGAACGGGCCCCGGAGCAGGGTTAATTGACCGATCGTTCCAGATGGGGCTAGGGTCTTCGGTGTGGCCAGGACCAAGGAATTCGATCCGGATGCCGCGCTCCAGTCGGCCCTTGAGCTGTTCTGGCGGCGCGGCTACGAAGCGACGTCGGTGGCGGACCTCGTCGAGCACCTCGGCATCGGGCGCGCCAGTATCTACGCGACCTTCGGCGGCAAGAACGAGCTGTATCTGAAGGCCATGGACCGGTACGCCGAGATGCGCGACCCGCTGCTCCTGGCCGAACTGTCGCAGCCGGGCCCCGCGCTTCCCGCGGTGCGGGCGGTGGTGCGCCGCTTCGCCGCGGAGGCGGCCTCCCCGAACGGCCGGCTGAACGGCTGCTTCGTCACCAATACCGCGGCGGAACTGGCCCCGCACGACCCCGCGGCGGCTCGCCGGGTCGAGATCAGCTGGGAGCGTCTGGAGACCCCGCTGCACTCCGCACTCGTACGGGCCCAGGCTCAGGGTGAGCTTGCCGGGGACCGTGATCCGCGTGCGCTGGCCCGCATGCTGCTCGTCCTGCTGCAGGGCATCCGGGTCGTCGGCAAGGCGTCGAACGATCCGGCCCGGGTGCGGGACGCCGCCGAGCAGGCGCTGACGTTGCTGGACTGAATCACGCGCGACGGAACGCGACGGAAAGCCGCGGAACGCGAGGGAAGGTCACGGGATCGGTGGGTGCCGCTGTGGCGCCTTCGTGTGGCCGAATAATGGAACGTTCGGTCAAATATCAGGGGGAGATATGGCCGCCACAGGCGCCGCCCACGTCGTCGGCACGCGGTACCGATACGCCTTCGTGCTTCTCGGCGTCGTGCAGGCCACACTGATCTTCACGCTCGCCGCCATCGCCGTCCCGCTGCCCCGCATCGGGCGCGAACTGGACCTGGAACGCGCCGACCTGATCCTCCTCAGCGCCGCCTACGGGCTGACCTTCGCCGGGCTGGTGCTCTTCGGCGGACGCCTGGCCGACCGCTACGGCGGGCGGCGCACCCTCACCGCGGGCCTGTTGCTCTTCGCGGTCGCCTCGGCCGCCGCCCTGCTCGCCCCCGGCATCGGGGCCCTGCTCGCGGCGCGCTTCGCCCAGGGCGCGGGCGCGGCCCTCGTCGCACCGGCCGCCATGGCCGTGCTCCGCACCGTCTTCCCCTCCCCGCCCGCGTACGGCAGGGCGATGGCCACCTGGGGCGGGCTCTCCGTCCTCGGCGCGACCGCCGGCAATCTGCTCTCCGGTGTCATCTCGGCGCTGCTTTCCTGGCGTTGGGCCTTCGCTCCGCCCATCGTGGTCGCGATCGTCGCCCTCGCCCTCACGCGCCGGCTGCTGCCGGACTCCGCGCCGGACCGGGGCAGGAGTCTCGACCTGCCGGGAGCCCTGCTCGCCACCGCCGGGATCACCCTGACCAGTTACGGGCTCGTCGTCACCGACGCACGGCCCTGGTCGTCGGCCGCCGTGCTCGTACCTCTGCTCGGGGGAGTCGGGCTTCTGGCCGCGTTCCGGTACGCCGAGCTCCGGGCCCGCGATCCGCTGCTGCCTCCCCGGTTCCTGCTCGACCGGCGGCGGTCCCTCGCCCTCCTGGCCATCGCGCTGAGCGCCTGCGGGACGGCGATGACCTTCGTGGTCCTGTCGCTCCACCTCCAGCAGGTGCGCGACTGGTCACAGGTGCAGACCTCGGCCGCCTTCGTACCGTTCGCCGTCGCCCTGATTGTTTCGGGGCGGGCGGCGGGGCCGCTGATCAGGCGGTACGGGCCGCGCGCTGTCACGGTCACCGGGATGGGCACGGGTGCGGCCGGGCTCATCCTCCTCGCGGTCACCGGGGTCGGCGCGCACACCGGCTACGTGTACGGCCTGCTGCCGGGCCTCGTGCTGCTGCCGGTCGGCACCGCGGCGTCCTTCGCCGGTGCCTCCGTCCTTGCCACCGAAGGCGTACCGCCGGGGCAGACCGGGCTTGCGGGCGGTGTGCTGAACACCGCGATGGAATGCGGCCCGACCTTCCTCCTCGCCGTCCTGCTCACGCTCGGCAGCGACGCCGCCGCCCTGGCCGCGACAGGGGCCGCCCTCCTCGTCGTGGCCTTCCTGAACCACCGCACCCCGTAACCCATCACTCAGGGAGTCACCGAAATGAACCGCTTCACCGGCAGGACCGTCCTCGTCACCGGTGCGGGCTCCGGCCTCGGCCGCGCCATCGCGCTCGCCTTCGCCGCCGAAGGCGCGTCCGTGGTCGTCGCGGGACGCACCGCGGCCTCTCTGGACGAGACGGTCGGCCTCATCGGGGCGGCCGGCGGCACGGCTGCCGCCGTGACCGTCGACGTCACCGACTCGGGCCGGCTCCAGAACCTCGTACGCGAGACCGTCACCCGTTTCGGCGGACTGGACATCGCGGTCAACAACGCCGGGATACTGCGCGGCGCCGCACCCGTCGGTGAGGTCAGCGAGGAGGACTGGAACGCGGTGCTGCGGACCAATGTCACCGGCGTCTGGCTGGCCATGAAGCACGAGATCGCCCACATGAAGGAGAACGGCGGCGGCACCATCGTCAACATCTCCTCCAATCTGGGCGCCCACCTGAGGATCCCCAACGCCGCCGCGTACATCACCTCGAAGGCGGCGGTCTCCGCGCTGACCCGCGCCGCCGCACTCGACCACATCCACCAGGGCATCCGCATCAACGCGGTCAGTCCCGGCGCCTCCGCCGCCCCGATGTCGCTGCGTCCGGGCGAGACCGAGGCGGACCGGGCCGAGCGGGTGAAGACGGAGAACCCGCTCGGCCGGCTCGCGGAGGCCGGGGAAGTGGCGGCTGCGGTGCTCTACCTCGCCTCGCCCGCGGCCGGCTCGGTGGTCGGCGCCGATCTGGTGGTCGACAGCGGGTCCTCGGCCTGACGGGCCCGCCAGCGGCGAACGGACCACCACGCATCCGCGATCCGCGCGATCCGAGACCGCGATCCGCGCGGTCTCGGACCGCGATCCGAGACCGAGACCCGAAGTCCGAAGTCCGATCGTCCTCGTGCGCGGCGCACCCCGCGCCCGCGCCCTCGCCGGGGGCCTTGCGCGTGTGCCGAGGGTCGCCGCCTTCTGTGGTGCTGCCCCCCTGATCCGGGCGCCGTGGGGGGCCGCTGTCCGATCCGTGTGTGCTCGCTCGCCGCGTACGGAGTCGTCGCGCCGGCCGGCGCCTTTCGCGCGCGACGGACAGGTGCGCCGGAAGAGGCCGGAGGCAGGCGCACCTGGGGTCGGCGACGCCTGCCCCGAGTGCGGGAGTGACTGACTGCGCATGGCGTCTCTTTCGTCCTGAGGGAGCGATCCGCGGCCTCGCAGGGCGCGGCGGGTGGAGGGGGTCGGCTTCGGCGGCTCGACGGAGTGGACTCGGGCCCTGTACCGGTTTATCGATGAGGAACGTAGGGGTGTGTCGTGTGACTGTCAATCAATCGCGTCGATCATGTTTTTGCTGGTAGATGACCACATCTTGGGCTTCCCCCTGCCTGGCCAGGGGGTTTAGCGGTTTAGTTCAACGAGGCATTCCGCGCGCTGCGGACGGATCGTGAACTCGCTCTTGACACGGGTGTAACGCCCGGTGCCTCATGGTGTGGCGACGGCCCGTTCGAGCCACATCCGGCCGAAGTCGCAGTTGGTCGACGTCAGTTGCCCGAGCTGCCCCCACCATCACGACGCCCGCGAAGCCTGCCTTCGGCGACACTCCCGCCGATGTGTGTGCGGCGCTCACCCAGCGTGCCCTTCGGGGTCGGCGCGATCGTCGGACATCGTTGTCATGAGGGTGCTGTGCGTTCGGTGACGTCGTCCAGCTCCGTGTTCCTTCCCGCACCCCACCCCCACCCACCCGCATGGGTACCGAGGAGAGAAATGCGAAAGCCGAGAAGCACCCTGATCACCACGGCAGGCATGGCGTTCGCCGCCGCCCTGGGTCTGCTGGGTTCGATCGCCGGCCCTTCCGTCGGCGAGGCCGAGGCCGCGCCCACCGGCATCCGTGTCAGTAACGGACACGTGGTCGAGGCGAACGGGAACGAGTTCGTCATGCGTGGCGTCAACCACGCCTACGCCTGGTACCCCGAGCGGACGACCGCCATCGCCGACATAGCGGCCAAGGGCGCCAACACCGTCCGCGTCGTCCTCGGCAGCGGCGACCGGTGGACGAAGACGAGCGCCTCGCAGGTCTCCGCCCTCATCGGCCAGTGCAAGGCCAGCAAGGTCATCTGTGTGCTGGAGGTGCACGACACCACCGGCTACGGCGAGGACGGCGCCGCCACCACCCTGGACAAGGCCGCCGACTACTGGATCGGGGTGAAGAGCGCACTGGAGGGGCAGGAGGACTACGTCGTCGTCAACATCGGCAACGAGCCGTACGGCAACACGAACGCCGCGGCCTGGACCGGGGCCACCAAGAGCGCGATCGGCAAACTGCGGAACGCCGGTATCGACCACGCCCTGATGGTGGACGCCCCCAACTGGGGCCAGGACTGGTCCGGGACCATGAGGGACAACGCGGCCTCGGTCTTCGCGTCCGACCCCGACCGCAACACCATCTTCTCGATCCACATGTACGGCGTGTACGACACCGCCGCCGAGGTGCAGGACTACCTGCACCACTTCACCGACAACAAACTTCCCATCGTCGTGGGCGAGTTCGGGGACCAGCACAGCGACGGCAACCCGAACGAGGACGCCATCATGGCGACCGCGCAGTCCCTGGGCGTCGGTTACATCGGCTGGTCCTGGAGCGGCAACGGCAGCGGCGTCGAGTACCTCGACATGGTCAACGGCTTCGACGCGAACTCCCTGACGAGCTGGGGCAACCGCTTCATCAACGGCGCCAACGGCATCGCCGCCACCTCCGAGCCCGCGACCGTCTACGGCGGCGGGGGCGAGCCCGGTGGCGGGGGCGGCACGGGCGGCGGCACGGCGCCCAACGGGTACCCGTACTGCGTCAACGGGAGCTCGTCGGACCCGGACGGTGACGGGTGGGGCTGGGAGAACAGCCGTTCCTGCGTCGTCCCGGGCAGCGGCGCCGACAGCGGCGGCACGGGCGGTGGCACGGCGCCCAACGGGTACCCGTACTGCGTCAACGGGAGCTCGTCGGACCCGGACGGTGACGGGTGGGGCTGGGAGAACAGCCGTTCCTGCGTCGTCCCGGGCAGCGGCGCGGACGGCTGACGGCCGACAGCGGTGACCGGGCCGGTCCGTCTGCGCAGGCAGGCGGCCCGGCCCGGCGTCGGGTCAGGCCGACCGGAGAACCTCACAGGAACAGTGGCGGAACTCCAGACCGAGCTCCTGGTCCACGGCCGCGCTCGAACGGGTGGCGGCGTCGGCGACCTTCTCCCACGAGCCGTACTTCATGTAGAGCTGGTCCGCTGTCGGGCCGAGCGGGTTGCCGTACTTCTTCTCGTTGCGTGCCTCCAGCTCCGCGACCTGTTCCGGGGTCATGCCGGCGCGGATGACGTCCTTGGCGTCGTTGCGCATCTGGACCAGAGCGCGCGCGATGTCCTCCTCCGAGCGCCCTTCGGCGCGCATGGCGCACTCCGTGCGCTCCATGTCCACGAGGAGCTGGTGATAGCGCATCCGCTGGTCGCGGGCGATCTCGCGCTCCTCCGGCGTCTCGCTCCGGATCAGGCACACGACCGGCTCCGGGCTGGTGCAGTCGCCGTGGTCCGGGGCGGCCTGGGAGACAGGGGCGACGATCACCGAACCGCAGGCGGCGGCCGACCGGCACGGCTGGGTTGCCGGCGCGGCGGAGGCGGGCTGAAGGGGGAGGAGGACGACTTGGGCGACCAGCAGGGTGGGGACCACGCGGCGGGCCAGCGAACGCAGACTGTTCAGTGACATGCGCTCATCGTTCGGCACACCACCACGGGAACCTGAGCGCGGCGAGGCCGAAACAACCCCCGTGGGCTGCGGACTCCACTCCGCCGAGTGAAGCGAGGACGCCGGCGGCGTGCCCGTGACCCGGTCCTGGACGCAGCCGGTCTCGTACGCTCCACCGGCTACCAGCCCGTCCAGAGCAGGTGGTTGACGGCCAGTGCCACGACCGCCTGCGCGGCCTGCCAGAAGCGCCGGCCCCGGGCGGGCAGGAGAGCGGCCGCCGGGAGCAGCCAGAGCATGAACGGCTGCCAGATCCGTTCCGTCTCCGCCTTGCTCATCCCGGACAGGTCGGCCGCGAGCAGTGCCAGGAGCGCCGCGGAGACCAGCAGGACCAGCCGCTGCGACGGGGCCGCCGTCCCGGAGCGCAGCGCGCGTACCGCCCCGGGAGCACCCGCCGCACTGCGGCGCAGGCCCGCAAGAGTCGCCGGTCCGACGGCGATCGCCGTGCAGGCGAGGTTGGCCCAGACCCAGTACCAGTAGGGACGGACGCCACCGGCTCCCTGGTAGTAGCGCTCGACGAGCAGGTGGTACGCCTCCCACCAGTTGAAGCCCGCGAGGGTGAAGGCCACCGGCACCACGAGAGCCCCCAGGACGAAGTGGGGGAGCGGCCGGGCGGTGCGGGTGAGGACGAGGACGGCGAGGAGCGGGAGCGCGATGAGCGTCAGACCGTAACTCAGGTAGCAGGTCAGCCCGTAGAGAAGACCGGCGCCCAGTGCGGCGGCCGCGGGGCTGCGGGCCGTGCGGGTCGCGGCCAGGGCCAGCAGAGCGACGGTCCAGGCCGCCACCGCGGTGAAGTAGCCGTCCGCTGAGGTGCCCGCCCAGATCGCGACCGGTGCGAGGACGACGAACGGGGCGGCGCGGCGGGCGGTGTGCTCGTCGGCCAGGGTGCGGACGGTGACGAGGACGGCCACGACGGCGGAGGCACCGGTCACGATGCACCAGACCCCGGCCCAGGCACCGCCGCCCAGCCCGACGCGGTCCAGCAGGACGAAGGTGAGCGTGGCGCCCGGCGGGTGTCCGGCGACATGGGCGGGCCAGTTGTCCGGCTGCCCGGCCAGGATGTGCCCGTTGAAACCGCGCAGCGCGGCACCGATGTCGTCGAAGCGGCCGATGACCCGCAGGTACTCGTGCTTCGTGGTGAGCCGTTCCGCGATGCCGCGGCCCCAGCCGTCGACGAGTGCGAGCGAGAAGACCCAGGCGAGGGAGGCGGCGTAGCAGCTGAGAAGCAGCGCACGCCAGCGCAGCCGGTCGGCGAGGACCGGGCCGTAGGCGATGACGGCGACGGCGACGACGGGTGCTGCCCAGGTGCCGGGACCGACGTGCGGATACCAGTGTGCGAGCAGCGGCGGCCAGTGGACCACGAGAGTGCGCAGGGGATCGTCGAACGCCCGGCCGACGAGCACGGCGGCGGCCACCAGCACGAGGCCCGCACCGACGGCGGCCAGGTCTCGCCGGTGCCCGGAGCGCCGTACGGGGAGCGGTTCGGTGGTCTGTTCGGTGCGGTCCACGGTCTTCACGCAGGCACCGTACGCACGACCGGGCGCCGCGCACGTCCCCTGCCGGGGCGCGTCACCGAACCGTCAGATTCGCGGCCGTCCGAGGCATGGCGGCCCAGGTCCTCGCAGGGGTGACGTCATCGTTTCGTCAGGAGTCGTCACCCCCTCACGCCCGCACCTTCGGCATAGCGTCGGGGCATGGGCGACAGCCGTCGGCAGAGTCCGACCCCACCCGCGTTCCGCTCCCGTCTTCTCGGCGGACGTGCGACCACCATCCTCGAACGCTCACCCTCCGCGCCGGGGTTCTGGCGCAGCCCGGTGCGAGGCGTGCCGTTCACCGCGGTGCTCGGCCTCGTGCTGCTCGTCGGCATCACGGTGCTGTTCGTGACCGGGCTGCTGTCCTACGCGGCGTACAACCCGGACCTGAATCCGGTCAACGACAAGACCCCGGACAAGGGCCTGCTGGGCTTATACCTCTTCGCCTGGCCGACCGGGCCGCACTGGCTGTACCGGCTGACGCAGGGGCTGCACGTCACCCTCGGAATCGTGCTCGTCCCGGTTCTGCTGGCCAAGCTCTGGTCGGTCGTGCCGAGACTCTTCGCGCTGCCGCCGGCCCGTTCCCTGGGCCATGCGCTGGAGCGGATCTCGTTGCTCCTCCTGGTGGGCGGGGCGCTGTTCGAGTTCGTCACCGGGCTGCTGAACATCCAGCTGGAATACCTGTTCCCGGGTTCGTTCTACCCGCTCCACTTCTACGGGGCGTGGGTGTTCTTCGCCGCGTTCCTCGCCCATGCAGTGCTCCGGGCGCCGCAGGCCGTACGCGTCCTCAGGTCGGGCGGTCTCAGCCGGAAGGTGCCGGACGATCCGTTGGAGGCGCCCGCACCCGCGCCGCCGACCCTGTCGCGCCGCGGGGCCCTGGCGATGGTGGGGGCAGGTTCGCTGGTCCTGCTGATCACCTCGGCAGGACGCAGCTTCGACGGACCGCTGCGGCGGCTCGCCGCGCTCACTCCGCACGGCGCGGCCGAGCCGGGGTCCGGACCGGGCGGCTTCCAGATCAACAAAACGGCCGCCGCGGTCGGCGTGACCCCTACCGATACGGGGGTGGGCTGGTGGCTCACCGTCAGCGGTCCGGCCGGGAACCAACGGTTCACCCGGGAACAGCTCCTTGCCATGGACCAGTACAGCGCGGCGCTGCCGATCGCGTGCGTGGAGGGCTGGTCCACCTCGGACCAGTGGTGGCGCGGCGTCAGGCTGAGGGATCTGGCGGCGCTCGCCGGATACCCGGACGATGCCCCGGGGGTGCTCGTGGAGTCCGTACAGCGACGCGGGCCGTTCCGCCGGGCCGCCCTCCGTGACAACCAGGTGCGCGACCCGCGCTCGCTGCTGGCCCTCCAGGTCAACGGCGAGGACCTGACACCCGACCACGGTTATCCGGCACGGATCATCGTCCCGGCCGCCCCCGGCGTACTCAACACCAAATGGGTGTCCCGGCTGACGTTCGGAGAGCTGTGAACAGGGCGGACCCGCGAGCGGTCGTGCGACGGTGGTACGGGGAGGGGCCGCTGCACCTGGTACTGACGGCCGCCTCCTTCGCCCTGGCCGGCTACGCTGGCGTACGGCTGCTCGCGGGCGACACCTGGGGCGTGGTCGTGTGGTTCGCCGGCGCCGCGCTCGTGCACGACCTGGTGCTGGTCCCGCTGTACGCGGGTGCGGACCGGCTGCTGTGCCGAGCGGCCGGCCGGCGCCCGGAGCTGGTCAACTTCGTCCGGGTGCCGGTCTTCCTCTCCGGTCTGCTGCTGCTCGTGTGGTTCCCGCTGATCACCCGGCAGTCGGAACGTTACGAAGGGGCGAGCGGGCTGTCCCCCGACGTGTTCCTCGGGAACTGGCTGCTGATCACGGCCGCGCTGTTCCTGCTGTCGGGTGTCTGGCTCGTCGCGCGGATGCTCCGGCCGCGCCGCAGGGAGACGAACGAGCGGCCGTCCGCGTCCCACTGATCGACGGAGCGCAGGCCGTGCGGGCGGGCGTACCGCAGCAGCGCGGAGGTGCCGAGCCGGGCCCACGGGAAGGGGGCGGCCGGTGCCGGACCGGCGGCGGGGGCCCGGCCGTCGTCCAACTGCACACGGACCCGCTCGTCGATGTCCTGCGGCGCGGTCTCGGCGATGAGGAGTCCGCCCGGGGCCAGCAGGTCCGCCGTGCGCCGCAGCAGGCCGGACGGGTCGCCGCCGATTCCGACGTTGCCGTCGAGGAGCAGCACGGTGCCCCAGCGGCCCTCACCCGGGAGCGGTTCGAAGACGGAGCGGCGCAGCGCGGAACCGCCGAGCCGCAGGGTGCGGTCGACCGCGGCCGCGCTGACGTCGATGCCGAGCGCGCGGTGGCCGCGGGCCGCCAGCGCGGCCACCAGCCTCCCCGGCCCGCAGCCGATGTCCAGGACGGGGCCCTCGCAACGGCGCAGTGCCGACAGGTCGGCGGCGTCCGCTCCGGCACACCAGCGCTCCACGTCCAGCGGCAGCAGCCAGCCGTCCGTACGGCGAAGGAACAGCGGACCGTGTCCGTTGCGCAGGGCGTTGGCGTAGGGGTCGGTGCCCCACGAGCCGGTGTCCCACGCGGTGGCGTCCTCGTGCGGAGGGCTCAGCACACCTTGATCGCGGCCTGTGCGGTTCATCGGACCGCCGCCCGGGTCAGCCGGGCGAATTCGGCGGCGAACCGTCCGTCCGGTGCGAGTGCGGCGACGACCGCGCCGTCGGCCGCGGTGTCCACGTCCCGCAGGAGGGGGAGGTCGCGGACGGTCAGTCCGGCGTCGACGAGCCGACGCCGCTGCACCGCACCGGTCTCGGGTACGGACATCGGCACGCCACGCAGGAGTCCGGGGTCGGGTTCGGCCAGGCCCAGCGCCCAGAACCCGCCGTCCTCGGCGGGGCCGAACCAGGCGTCGCAGCCGTCCCAGGCGGTGGGGGTGAGGGCGGGGGCCAGATCGGCTGCCGTGATCTGCGGGGTGTCCATCCCGATCAGGAGGGTCGGCCCGGTGCAGGCGGCGAACGCGGCGGCCAGCCGTTCGTCGAGACGTCCCGGGCCCTGCTCCACGACCTCGATGCCGGGCGGCAGCCACGGCCCGGGCCTCCCGTCGAGGACGACCACCCGCCGCGCGGCGGGCAGAGCCAGGACGGTGCGCAGCGTGTCGGCCAGCGCCGCTTCGGCGAGGCGCGCGGCCTCGGTGGGGGAGAAGGGCGGGGTGAGCCGGGTCTTCACCCGGCCGGGCAGCGGCTCCTTCGCGATGACGAGGAGGGCCGTCGCCCCGGCCGGGGCCGGGCGGGGCGTGCCGGACTCGGGTGCGTTCATCGCAGGGCCCCCATCCGGACGGGTGGCTCCGCCAGTACGGCGCGCATGTCACGCACCGCGTGCCAGGTGCCCCGCCAGGTGCCGGTGACCTTCGACTTCCCCGTCCGGGCGAGGTAGGGGACGTCCGTCTCGGTGACGCGCAGTCCCGCGTCGGCCGCGCGCACCACCATCTGCAACGGGTAGCCGCTGCGACGGTCGGTGAGACCGAGTGCCAGCAGATCGGCCCGGCGCGCCGCCCGCATCGGCCCCAGGTCGTGCAGCCGCAGCCCGGTGCGACGGCGCAACATCCGGGCCAGTGCCGCGTTGCCCGCCCGTGCGTGCAGCGGCCACGCGCCACGCTCCTGGGGGCGCCGGCGGCCGAGCAGCAGGTCGCTCTCGCCGTCGGCCACCCGGCGGACGAAGCCCGCCAGCAGCCCGGGATCCAGCGAGCCGTCGCAGTCGCAGAAGCAGACGAACTCCGCCTCGGAGGCGAGCAGACCGGCGTGACAGGCCGCGCCGAAGCCCCGCCGCGGTTCGGACACCACCGTCGCGCCGAGGGACCGGGCCAGCTCCGCCGAGCCGTCGGTCGAACCGTTGTCCACGACGATCGCCCGCCAGCCGGGAGGGACCGAGGCCAGCACCGCGGGCAGGGCGGCGGCCTCGTCCAGACAGGGGAGGACGAGGTCGGCGCGGGGGCCGGAAGTATCGGAGGGAGGAATCACGCGGCTCACCCTACGGAGGGAAAACCGACAAATCGGGTTCCAGATTCTTACGAAATATGGACGTCGGCGGGTGGCGGACCAGGAGGGTCCGCGCTCCCTCTCCGCAGGTGCCAAGGTGGTGGCATGCAGCCGACCCCGGACCCCTCACCGCCCCGCCCCGCCGCCCGCGGCCACGTACTCGTCGTGGACGACGACCCCACGGTCGCGGAAGTGGTCACCGGCTACCTGACCGGGGCCGGATACGAGGTGGCCCGGGCGTCGGACGGCCCGGCCGCGCTCGAACAGTACGCCGCCCGGCGCCCGGACCTGGCCGTCCTGGATCTGATGCTGCCGGGCATGGACGGATTCGAGGTCTGCCGCCGCATGCGGGCGCAGGGCCCCGTGCCGGTCATCATGCTCACCGCGCGCGGCGACGAGGACGACCGCATCCTCGGTCTGGAGACAGGGGCGGACGACTACGTCACCAAGCCGTTCAGCCCTCGTGAACTCGTCCTGCGCGTCGACTCCGTGCTGCGCCGCGCCCGGGCGGCCGCGACGCCTCCCGGCCGCCCGGCACTGCTGGAGGGCGCGGGCCTCGTCCTGGACCCGGCGGCCCGGAGCGCGACGTTCGCGGGCCGGGCGCTGGCCCTCACCCTGCGGGAGTTCGACCTGCTCGCCTTCCTCCTGCGCCATCCGGGCCGGGTCTTCACCCGGGAGGAGCTGATGCGCGGGGTCTGGGGCTGGGACTTCGGGGACCTGTCGACCGTGACCGTCCACGTCCGCCGGCTGCGCGGGAAGGTCGAGGCCGACCCGGCCCGCCCGGAGCTGATCCGTACCGTCTGGGGCGTCGGCTACCGGCTCGACCTGCCTCCGGACCGGCCGGCTGATCCGGACGTGCCTGTGGCACCCACCCCTCCCGCCGCTCCCACGGATGCGGGTTTCGGAGCGCCGGCATGACCGACATCCTTCTCATCGCGCTCTTCGCCTTCCTGGGCGCCGCCGCGGCCGGCCTGCTCGGCGCCGTCGTGCTGCGGATCTCCCGGCACCGTTCGCTCGTCGTCTCGCTGACCGTCGTCGCCGCCGTTGCCGTCACCGCGATGCTCGCCGGCACCCTGACCGTCGCCTGGGCGATGTTCCTGTCGCCGCACGACCTCACCGTGGTCACCACCGTCGTCGCCATGGCCGCCGTCGTCTCGCTCGTCACCGCGATGCTGCTGGGCCGCTGGGTCGCGGCGAGGAGCCGCGATCTGACGCTCGCCGCCCGTTCCTTCGGTGACGGCGGGACCTTCGCGGCCCCCGAGGCACCGGCCACCGCCGAACTTGCCGCACTCACCCGCGAACTGGCCGCCACCAGTGCCAAGCTCGACAGTTCGCGCGAGCGGGAGCGCGCTCTGGAGACCTCGCGGCGGGAGCTCGTCGCCTGGATCTCGCACGACCTGCGCACCCCGCTCGCCGGTCTGCGTGCGATGTCCGAGGCGCTGGAGGACGGCATGGCCGTCGACTCACGGCGCTATCTGCGGCAGATACGCACCGAGGTGGAGCGGATGAACGACATGGTCGGCGACCTCTTCGAACTCTCCCGCATCCACGCCGGCTCGCTCACCCTGAGCCCCACCCGGATCTCCGTCTACGACCTGGTGGGCGATGCGCTCGCCGGAGCCGATCCGCTGGCGCGCGAGCACGGGGTCCGGCTGGTCGGCGACCGGATCGAGGCCGTGCCCGTCGAGGTCGACGGCAAGGAGATGAGCCGGGTCCTGGGCAACCTCCTGATCAACGCCATCCGCCGCACCCCCGCCGACGGCACCGTCGCGGTGGCCGCCCACCGCACGGGCGGCGGAGTGGTGCTCTCGGTGACCGACGGCTGCGGCGGCATTCCGGAGGAGGATCTGCCCAGGGTCTTCGACACCGGCTGGCGCGGCACCCATGCCCGTACACCTCCGGCCGGGGCGGGACTCGGACTCGCCATCGTGCGTGGGATCGTCGAGGCGCACGCCGGCCGAGCGGACGTCCGCAACGTCACCGGAGGCTGCTGCTTCGAGGTGACGCTGCCGGTGGCGTGAGCCTCACCCCGCTGCCACCCCGGCCCCCTCCCGCAGCGGTGCCGCCGCGAACCCCGCCATCCCCTCGGCGAATCCCACCGCCGGCTTCCAGCCCAGCTCGTCGCGCAGCCGCCGCGAGTCCGCCGTGACATGGCGTACGTCCCCGAGCCGGTACTCACCGGTGACCACCGGTGCCGGGCCCCCGTGGGCCGAGGCCAGGGCGGCGGCCATCTCGCCGATGGTGTGCGGCTGCCCGCTCCCGGTGTTGTACGCGGTGAAGGTGCCGGGCCCGCGTCCCGCGACCGCCTCCAGCGCGACCGCGTTCGCGGCGGCCACGTCCCGCACATGGACGAAGTCCCGGCGCTGACCGCCGTCCTCGAAGACGCGCGGCGCCTCGCCCCGGGCCAGGGCCGAACGGAAGAAGGAGGCGACACCGGCGTACGGGGTGTCGCGCGGCATGCCCGGCCCGTACACGTTGTGGTAGCGCAGCGACACGGCGCGGCCGCCCGTCGCCCGGGCCCAGGAGGAGGCGAGGTGTTCCTGGGCGAGCTTGGTCGTCGCGTACACGTTGCGCGGGTCCACGGGCGCGTCCTCCCCGACCAGCCCGGGGGCCAGTTCCGTGCCGCAGGAAGGGCAGCGGGGCTCGAAGCGGCCCTCGGCCAGATCGGCCTCCGCGCGGGGGCCCGGCCGGACCGGGCCGTGGAGCCGGCAGTCGTACCGGCCCTCTCCGTAGACCACCATCGATCCGGCGAGGACCAGGTTCCGCACCCCCGCGCCCGCCATCGCGGCGAGCAGCACGGCCGTTCCGAGGTCGTTGCACCCGACGTAGTCCGGCGCGTCCGCGAAGTCCTTGCCGAGGCCGACCATCGCCGCCTGGTGGCAGACCGCGTCGATGCCGTACAGCGCACGGTCCACGGCCTCGCGGTCGCGCACGTCCGCCACGACGAACCCGCTGCCGGCGCCGGGCGGCACGGTGGCGCCCGCGCCGTGCGCCGAGGGGAGCAGGGCGTCGAGCACCACCGCCTCGTGCCCGGCCGACACGAGGGTCCGCACGATGTCCGAACCGATGAACCCGGCGCCGCCGGTGACCAGTACACGCATGCCGCCCACGGTAGGCCGCGGGGGACCGGCCGGGCGTCGATGACGCGGCACGTCACGGGAACGTAAGAGACGGGAACGTAAGAGAAGCGGGTGCGTGGCGAGCCGCGGCCGGCTCGTGACGTGGAGCCGGCCGCGGAAGACCGGTCAGACGGGCAGCCGGGCGAGCAGCCCCGTGAAGTCCGTCCCGGGCGGCAGCGTCCCGAAGGCCAGTCCGCGGTCACCGGCCAGCCGCGACGCGCAGAATGCGTCGGCGACGGCGGCCGGTGCGTGGCGGACGAGCAAGGAGCCCTGGAGGACGAGCGCCGCCCGCTCGATGACCCGGCGGGCGCGGAGCGGGGCGTCCTCGGTGAGGGCGAGCTCGCCCCGGAGCTCCTGCCAGGCGGAGTCCAGACGGCGGTCGCCCCCGGCGGCGGCCTCGATCTCCGTGCGCAGGGCCTGGAGCGACTCCGGCTCACGGGAAAGGGCGCGCAGCATGTCCAGGGCGTTGACGTTGCCGGAGCCTTCCCAGATGCCGTTGAGCGGGGCCTCGCGGTAGAGGCGGGGCATGCCGGACTCCTCGTCGTACCCGTTGCCGCCCAGGCATTCGAGGGCCTCGGCGACTGCGGCCGGCTGGCGCTTGCACACCCAGTACTTGCCGACCGCGGTGGCCAGCCGCAGGAAGGCGCGCTCCTGTGTGTCGCCCTGCTGCGCGCGGTCCGCCGCCCCGGCCAGGCGCAGGGCCAGCGTGGTCGCCGCCTCGGACTCCAGCGCCAGATCTCCGATGACGTTGCGCATCAGGGGCTGGTCGATGAGCTTCGCCCCGAACACGGCCCGGTGACGTACGTGGTGCGTCGCCTGGGCGAGGGCAGCACGGGTGCCGGCGGCGGAACCGAGGACGCAGTCCAGGCGCGTCATGGTGACCATGTCGATGATGGTGCGCACGCCCCGGCCCTCGTCGCCGACGAGCCAGGCCACCGTGTCGTCGAACTCGGGCTCGCTGCTGGCGTTCGAGCGGTTGCCGAGCTTGTCCTTGAGGCGCTGGATACGGAACGTGTTGCGGCTGCCGTCCGGCAGGACCCGGGGGACCAGGAAGCAGGACAGACCCGCCGGGGCCTGGGCGAGCACGAGGAAGAGGTCGTTCATCGGGGCGCTCGTGAACCACTTGTGCCCGCGCAACCGCCAGGTGCCGTCCGCCTGTTGTACGGCGGCGGTGGTGTTGGCGCGCACATCGGTGCCGCCCTGCTTCTCCGTCATGCCCATGCCTGCGAGCAGCCCGGGCTTCTCGGCGGGGGTGCGCAGACCGGACTCGTACACACGGCTGGTCAGCAGGGGTTCGTACGTCTTGGCGAGGTCCGGGGCGTGACGCAGGGCGGGGACCGCCGCGTAAGTCATCGAGACGGGGCAGCCGTGGCCCGCTTCCGCGCTGCTCCACACCATGAAGCCGGCCGCGCGCGCCACGTGCGCACCGCGTCGCTCGTCCGCCCAGGCGGCTCCGCCGAGGCCCTCGCTGATCGCCACGTCCATGAGGGCGTGGTACGAGGGGTGGAACTCGACCTCGTCGATCCGGTTGCCGTAGCGGTCGTGGGTGCGCAGCCTCGGCTCCTGGCGGTTCGCCTCGTCCGCCCAGCGCTGCACCTCCTCGCTGCCGGCACGGCGGCCCAGCCGGTGCAGGTCGTCCAGATACCACTCGGCACCCTCGCGGCGGACGCCCTCGATCAGCACCGGGTCGTCGGCGACATCGTGGCCGGTCAGCGGCGGCGGCTGGTTCGTCACCTCGTGAGTGGTGGCGGTGGGACGGCTGTGGGGTGCGGGCGACGCAGGCATGAAGAGCCCTCCTCGGTGGGACGGGTGACGGATCAGGGGTGCGCGGACGCGGGGGCCGCGCCCGCGCAGCGCAGCGCCATGGCGGTCAGCTCGGCGAGGATGTCCTGGTCGTCGTTCTTCGGTGCGCCGAGCGGCGCCACGAGGACCTCGCCGATCGCGCCGGTGAGCGCGGCGGCGGTGACCTCCCCGTTCTGGGGCGGCAGCAGTCCCTGCGCCATGCCCTCGCGGATCACTTCGGCGAACAGCGCCCGGTAGCGGCGACGGAAGACGAGCCGTTCCGCGCCGACCGCCGCGTCGGCCGGCGCGGCGAGCAGGGCGTGGGCCAGGCCACGGCTTTCGAGGGCGCGACCGGCGAAGACCCGCACGCCGTCGGCGAGCCGCTCGACCGGGGTCCCCGAACCGTTCAGCACGGATTCGAGGACGTCCACCTCGTGCCCCGCCGCCCGCCGGAAGACCTCGACCGCGAGAGCGGCCTTCGACGCGAAGTGCTGGTACACCGAGCCCGCCGCGATGCCCGCGGCGTCGGCGACCGCGGTCACGGACGCCCCTGACCAGCCCACTTCGGCGACGACGTCGGTCGCCCGGCTGACCAGATGCTCGCGGGCCGATTCGAGACGCTGAATTTCGGCTGGGGTCTTCCGGTAGGCCATGTAAGAAGTGAACCATCATTCATAGTTTCCCGGCAAGGGTCGGGGTCCGTGGCGCGAACAGGCAGTGGCGCGAACCGGCTCCCTACTCCGTGCTCCGGCGCTCCAGGATGTAGAGGTCCGCGGCGTCGGGGTCGCCGATGAAGACGTAGAGCTTCGGGTGCTCGGGGGTACCGAGGACATGCCAGACATCCGTGGAGCACGCGTCGGCGGACACGTTCAGCTCCTGCGCCCGGGGGCCGTCACCGGGTACGTACTCCCAGGTTCCGGTGCCGGTGCACCGGTTCACCGCGGGTTCGGAGGAATCGTCCACGCCGAACGTCCTGAGGCGGGTCGCCGTGGCCGTGCCGTCCGTTGCTAGAGCGAGGGTGCCGCCCTCTCCGTCGGACCATGCCCCGGCGACCTGTTCCGCGTTCAGTCGCGGAGGCTCGTAGCCGAGCCCGGCGGCAAGCGCGATGCCGGAGAGCGTGCAGGTGGCGATGACGGCGAGCGTCCCGTACATCGCCACCCGCCCGAACATGGCCGCGCCGGTGAGACGTCGGCGGTCCGGCAGCAGGAGCCTTCGGGTGACCAGGGCCGCGGGCGTGAGGGCCGCTGTCAGGATGAGCCAACTGCCGAGGCCCGCCGACGGACCGGCCCCGGCGCGCACGGTCATGGTCAGGGACAGCGGGACGGCTCCGGCAGCGGTGAGCACAGGCACCCACCACCACGCCTCGCGCCCCGGGAGTCTGCGGCCGAGCCGACCGGCTACCTCCTGTGGCTCAACGCAGCCCGTAATAGAGCGAGTTGTGTGCGGTGTCCGGCAGGTACAGCACGTCGTTCCCGTCCGAGTCCCGCCGCACCGCGAGCCGGTCCGCGCTCACGCCCGGTGCGGCGGACTGCGAGGTCCATGTGGTGCCCGGCCGGGTCGCGGCGAAGACGCGGTCGGTGCCGGAGGTGGTCACGTAGTAGACGCGGCCCGCGTCCGTCTCGTCCCAGGTGATGCCGAGGGCCGCGGCGGTCTGGCCGTCGGCGTACACGGTCTGGCGGAGCCAGCTGCTGCCGCTCGGGTACGCGTAGTACACGCGGAAGTCGCCGCCGCTGTCGGCCGAGCGGTAGCGATAGGCGACCTTCGGGGTGGAGCCGTCGAGGGTGAGCTTGGCGCTCTGCACCGCCGGGCCCGGGTAGGTGTTGTCGATGCTCCACTCCTCACCCGTGGTGAGCTCCTGGATCACGTCGGACGTGGCCGGCGTCACCGGAGTGCTGACGGCCGCGCCCGCGCTGTCCGCGAAGGCGCCGGTCGCCGGGTCGTAGCGGAGGTAGGAGAGCTGGTGCCGGAACGCGGTCGCGGGTGCCTTGGCCCACTCGTAGAGGAGGTGTACGCGCCCGGCGGCGTCGACCGTCAGGTCGTCGGGGTACACGGAACGGTTCAGCGCGCCGGCGAACGTGGCGACCACGCTCCAGCGTGATGCGGCGTTGTCCCAGCGGTACAGCTTGCCGGGGCGCTGGTCGGAGCCGGCGCCGACGCGGGCGGCCAGGTACAGGTCGCCGTTGGGGGCGGTGGTCACGACCGGGTAGGTGATCGCCTCGCCCTGGTCGGGCAGTTCGGCCGCGTGGTCCGTGACGGCCCCGCCGGGGGCCTCGGTGCGGAAGTAGCGCCAGGGGTTGGCGTGCATGGAGGTGAACACGTGGAGGCGGCCGTTGCCGTCGCGTGCGACCGACGGCTGGTTGTGGCCGTTGTCGTCGGGGAACTCGGCCTGCTGTCCGTTCGCGGCGAGCAGCGGCAGTCGGCTCCACACGCCGTCCGGGTCGCGGCGGGCGATGGCCGGGCGGTGCGTCGCGGCCGTCGCGCCGGGCTCGTTGAAGGCGAAGTACGTGTACTGGCCGCGGCCCTTGTACGTCGCTGCGGGCGTCCACCAGGCGGCCTGGTTCGACGAGTCCATCGCGTACGGGACCTTCTCGATCACCGTCGTCGCGGCCGCCGCGCGGTCCGGGTCGGCGGCCTGGGCGGCAGGGCCGGGCGTGAGCAGGGCGGCCAGGGCAGCGGCCGAGGCGGCGTACGCGCGTGCCGTGGGACGTCGCAAGGTGAGCTCCTTCGCGGGTGGGGTGATGGGGTCCGGAAGAGGGCCCAGAGGGTCGTTCCGTCCCCTCGCTGCGCCGGAAATTTACAACAGATCCCACATCGTGAATAGAGAATGCACAATGAGGATTTGAGGTACTCCAGAGGGAAGTCGTATGCGGCATGACGAAGGGCCCGGTGAAGGCTGTTCATCCTTCACCGGGCCCCGGGCCGCCGTGCGTTGCCTCAGCGCTTGATGAGCGCGGTGATCTCCTCGTTGGCCTTCTTCATCGCGTCCTTCGGCTTCGACTTGCCGACCAGGACGGCCTGGACCTGCTTCGCCACGGCCTCCTCGATCTGGGCGTTCTGTGCGAACTGCCAGAACGGGCTGCCGGTCGCCGTCTTGGTGATCTTCTCGGTCCACTCGGTGGTGAACGTGTCCTCGGCGACCTTCGGGTCCGCCAGGCCCGCCGTGGTCGACGGCGGCAGGGCACGGGAGGTGAAGTACTCGGAGGTGGTGGCGAGGTCGGACGTGGTGTGCAGGGCGAACTGCGTCGCCGCGTCCTGGCCCTTGCCGTTGACGATCGCGATCACGCCGCCCCACAGCAGCGCCTGCGGTGTGTCACCGGAGTGCAGCACCGGGCGCTGCATCGGCTGCATGGCGTCGGCCAGCGTCTTGTCCTTGGACTGGGCCGCGGTCACGCCCTTGCCGATGACGGCGTCGTCGTAGAAGGCGGCCTTGCCCTGCCCGAACAGGGCGCGGGCGTCGAAGCGGTCCACATCCGCGGCGATCAGCTTCGCGTCGTGCAGCTTCTTGTACCAGGTGACCGCGTCGACGGAGGCGTCGTCGCCGATGGTGACCTTCTCGCCGTCCATGAGCGTGCAGCCGAAGGTCTGCATCCACGGGAAGATGTCCTTGAGCTGCGCGACCTTCGTGGCCGCTGCGTACGGAACGACCCCGCCGCCGAGCCCCTTCAGCGCCCGCAGCGCGTCCTCGAACTCCTCGACGGTGGTGGGGTGCTTCTTGATGCCGGCCTTCTCCAGGAGCTTGGAGTTGGCGATCACACCGATCGAGCCGGTGTTCCACGGCAGGCCGTACTGCTTGCCGTCGTACACACCGCTCTTCAGTGCCACGTCCGTGTAGCCGCCCTTCGGGGCGACGGAGCCGAGGTCGGCGAGCTTGCCCATCTGCGCCACCGCGGCGAGCCACGCGATGTCGAGGTGTATCGCGCCGGTGGTCTCACCGCCGCCGAGCTTGAGGGTGAGCTGGCTGAGGTACTCGTTGTACGGGTACGAGACCGCGCGGACCTTGGACTTCTCGGCCTTCTCCCAGGCGGCGATGATCTTCTCGATCGCCGGTCTGGCGGCTTCTTCGTTGAGCGACCAGGAGGTGAAGTCGAAGTCCTTGGACTTCGTGTCGCCTCCGTTGGAGGCGCTGCCGGAGTTGGACGGGGACGGCGCGCAGGCACCCAGCGCGCCGACGCCGGCCATACCGAGCGCGCCGATACCGAACATGCGCAGCGCGCCGCGGCGGCTGATGCCAGAGGTGGTCATGGTGTCTCCATGGGAGGAAGCGGAAGGGGAGGGAGCGGCAAGGGGGAGTGCGGGGGCTACTTGACCGAGCCGGCGGTCATGCCGCCGACGAGGTAGCGCTGCAGGAACATGAAGGCGACGACCACCGGGATGGACACCACGAGCGAGGCGGCCATCAGCTCGGGCCAGGCGGCCTGGAACTCGCCGATGTAGGTGGAGACGAGGCCGGGCGGCAGCGTCTGCTTCTCCTTGTCGGCCAGCGTCACGGCGAAGATGAAGTCGTTCCAGCCGCGGACGAAGGCGAACAGCCCGGCCGCGATCATCCCGGGTGCGGCCAGCGGCGCCACGATCGAGTGCAGCGTCCGCCACCGGGAGGCGCCGTCGATGGACGCGGCCTCCAGGAGCGCGTCCGGGATGGTGTCGAAGATTCCCTTCAGCATCCAGACGCACAGCGGCATCGTGAAGGTGGTGAAGGACAGCACCAGCGCGGTGTACGTGTTCAGCAGGCCGAAGCTGGAGAACACGGCGTACAGCGTCACCAGCAGGAGTGCCTGGGGGAACATCTGGGAGGCCAGCACCATGTGCATCAGCGAGCGACGCCCGCGGTAGCGGAACTTGGAGAACGAGTAGCCCATGTACGTGGCGACGACCACGCTCAGCACGGCGGTGATCGAGGCCACGACGAGCGAGTTGACCATGTACTTGATCAGCTGGTCGTTCTCGGCGAGCGCGGTGAAGTTGCTGAGGGTGAGGTGCGTGGGTATCAGCTTCGGCGGGAACCGGAACGCGTCCTCGGGGCTGCTCAGGGCGGTGGCCAGCAGCCAGTAGACCGGCAGGAGGCCGAAGGCGCCGATCACCAGGACCGCGGTCCAGGCGGCGATCCTGGAGCGGAGCAGGTCCTTGCGCATCCGGCGCCGCGAGGTGTTCCCGGCGGACGTGGCGGCCTGCTTCAGCCGGCCGGTGCCGGACAGCGGGGTGGAGGTCGTGGAGGTCATCAGGCGTCGTCGCCCTTCCGGTCGGTGATCCTGAGGTAGACGACGACCAGGAGGAGCAGGAGCAGCATCCACAGGCCGCCCAGCGCGGTCGCCCGGCCGATGTCGAAGCCCTTGAAAGCGGTCTGGTACACCGCGGTGGCGAAGGTCTCCGTGGCGCCGGCCGGCCCGCCGCCGGTGAGCACGTAGATGGTGTCGAAGTGCTGGAAGTTCCAGATGAACTCCAGGAGCAGCACGATCGAGGCGACCCCACGCACCTGGGGCCAGGTGACGGCGAAGAAGCGCCGGATCGAACCGGCCCCGTCGATGGAGGCGGCCTCGTGCAGTTCCTTGGGCACGGTCTGCAGACCGGCCAGGAGCATCACCATCATCCAGGGGAAGCTCGCCCAGGTCTTGGTGACGATGACGGCGAGCATCGCGGTGCCCGGTTGGCCGAGCCAGGACACCGACTCGTCGATGATCCCGGTGTCCATGAGGACGCCGTTCAGCACGCCGTAGTTCGCGTTGAAGATCCACATCCACAGGAAGGAGACCACCACGCCCGGGATCACCCACGGGAACAGGAACAGGCCGCGCATGAAGCCGCTGCCCTTCAGGCCCGAGTTCAGTGCGAGCGCGAGCGCGAACCCGATGACGAAGGGGACGATTGTCGCCCCGACGGTGAAGACCAGGGTCTGCTTGAGGATGGTGAGGAAGTCGCCGTCCAGCCAGTAGGTGAAGTTGTCGAGGCCGACGAACTCCCGTCCCGGCAGGCGCAGGTCCTGCTTGAAGAAGCCGGTGAACAGGGCCGACACCAGCGGATAGATGATGATCGTCGCGAAGAGCGCGATCCCCGGTGCGGTCAGCAGCAGTGCGAACGCGCCGTTGGAGAGTCGTCCACCGGTCCGCTCACGACGTGGAGCGGCCTTCCGTGGAGGTGCGGCCGTACTCATGGATCAGTCCTCTCGAACGGTGCGGGAGCGGTGGTGCGGGGCGCGCCTCGGTGGCTGCGCTCCGAAGGGCCGGAGGCGCAGTGGCCGGACGTGAGCCGTGAGCCGCGCCGTCCCGTGCGTCGGCCGAGGCCCTGTGTGAAGGTCATGCTGCTGCACTGAACACAAGTTGCAGCATGCGGGATCGTTCTCCATATCGTGCGAAGACGTCAACCCTTTTGGTCGGTGAATCGCCGGTTCTGTGCAGAACCTACGAGGCTGTTGACCTGCCGTGAACTCGAACGGTAGCCCTCGCCGACGGCATCGTTGGCTGCGCCGGAAACTTACAACACATCCCACTGGCTGAACAGTGGTTGCACAATATGGATGTGATGTACGTTCGTGGTCGCTCCGCTACGGCGGAGAGAATCCGTGCTTCACACCGAGGAGGCCGCCCCGTGCGGGAAGAAGAGGTCCATTACGACATCGCCGTCATCGGCGGTGGCCTGGCGGGGACCTGCGCGGCCATCGCCGCGGCCCGGCTCGGCCGGCGCGTCGCCCTGGTCAACAACAGGACCGTGCTGGGCGGCAACGCCAGCAGCGAGGTCCGGGTCTGGGTCTGCGGAGCCTCCGCCCACGGCGTGCACCGCTGGGCCCGGGAGACCGGCATCATGGGCGAGCTGTACACCGAGAACCAGTACCGCAACCCCGAGGGAAACCCGTACTACTGGGACCAGGTGGTCCTCGACGCGGTCCGGGCCGAACCGGGCATCGACCTCTACCTCAACACCGACGTACGGGAGGTCGACGCGAGCGGCCCGGACGACGCGCGCGAGGTGCGCTCCTGCACCGGCTGGATGATGGGCTCCGAGCGGCGCATCACCTTCCACGCCCGGCAGTTCCTCGACTGCACAGGCGACGGCCTGCTCGGCCACCTCGCGGGTGCCCGCTACCGCATCGGCCGCGAGGCGCGCGCGGAGTTCGGCGAGCCCTGGGCACCCGAGGAGGAGGACGAGGCGCTGCTCGGGTCGACGATCCTCTTCCACACCAAGGACCTGGGCCGGCCCGTGAAGTTCGTCCCGCCCGCCTCCGCCCGCGACCTCACCACCACCCCCATCCTGCGCAACCGTGTGCTGCGCACCGGCGACAACGGCTGCGACTACTGGTGGGTCGAGTGGGGCGGCGAACTCGACACCGTCCACGACAACGAGCGCATCCGCGACGAACTCCAGGCCGTGGTCATGGGCATCTGGGACCACATCAAGAACTCCGGCGAGTTCCCGGACGCCGAGAACCTGACGCTGGAGTGGGTCGGCAGCCTCCCGGGCAAACGCGAGTACCGCCGCTTCCTCGGCGACCACGTGCTGAGTCAGCAGGACGTCCTGGAGCAGCGGCAGTTCGACGACCGCATCGCGTTCGGCGGCTGGTCCGTCGACCTCCACCCCGTGCAGGGGATGTACGCCGACGAGCCCGGCGCCCGCCAGCGCTACGCGGACGGCATCTTCCACATCCCGCTGCGTTCCCTGTACTCGGTGAACGTCACGAACCTGATGTTCGCCGGGCGCAACATATCCGCGACCCACATCGCGTTCGGCGCCACCCGCGTGATGGCCACCTGCGCCACCCTCGGCGAGGCCGCGGGCACGGCCGCCGCACTGTGTGTGGCCGAGGGCATCGGCCCGCGTGAACTCGCCGCCGACCACCCCGAGCTGGTGCGCCGCACCCTGCTCCGGCAGGACGCCTCGGTGATCGGCCTGTCCGACGACGACCCCGGCAACCTGGCGCTCACGGCCCGGGTCAGCGCCTCCTCGTACCTGAACCGGCTGGCCGCGGAGCCGACTGCGACCGCGCCCGGCGAGCCGTACCCGCTCACCCGTGACCTCGCGCTGCTGCTGCCGGTCGACCCCGTGCTCGACACGGTCGACCTGCTGGTCCACGGCGCCCCGGACGGGCCCGGCGAACTCACGGTGGAGCTGTGGAGCACCGGCCGCCCCGAGAACGCCGTCCCGGCCGACCAGCTGCTGACCACCACGGTGACCGTGCCGGCCGGCGGTCCCCACTGGGTCGCCGCCCACCTCGGCCACCGCCCGGACGCCCCGGAGAACGTCGTCCTGATCGTGCGCGCCTGCCCGGGCGCGGCGCTGGTCCTCGTCCCCGTGCGCACCGACGGCGTTCTCGCGCTGCGCAGCCGGGCCGAGGGCGATGTGGCCGTCGACCACGACATCCCCGAGGAGGACGGTCAGCTGGTCCTGGAGTGGCAGGCCCGTGGCCTCCGCCGCCGGAGCTTCGGCTTCCGCGCCACCCCGGACACCGAGGCGTTCCTGCCCGAGCGGGCCGTCGGCGGATTCCAGCGGCCCTACGGCGGGCCGCAGATGTGGTCGTCCGAGCCGCTGGCGGACCCGGAACGGGCCGGGCAGTGGCTGCGCCTGGACTGGGACGGAGCGCGACAGCTCACCGAGGTGCGCGTGGTGTTCGACGACGACGTCGACGAGTACCTCAACAACCTGCACCGGCACCGCACTCCGTTCGAGGTCATGCCGGAACTGGTGCGCGACTACCGCGTCCAGAGCCGTGAGCCCGACGGCACCTGGCACACCCTGCTGACGGTGACGGACAACCGCCGCCGCCACCGCGTGCACGGTCTGCGCGGTGCGGACGGCGGACCCGTGAGCACCGACGCGCTGCGGCTCGTGGTGGACGCGACGCACGGAGCGCGGCACGCACATGTGATCGCGTTCAAGGCGTACGGCGCATAGGGCGCGCGGCGAGAAGGGGCCCGTACAGGTCGGCCGACCTGTACGGGCCCCTTCTCTTCGGCGGTGACTCGGACGGTTTGTCCGGCGGGTGACTCAGACGGCGCCCAGCGCCTGGCTGATGGCGTCGGCGGCCTCGATGACCTCACGGGTCAGTGCGAGCCGCTGTCCTTCCTCCTCGGCGTGCCCGCCGAGGAGGGAGGTGGGACCCCACAGGGAGATGGCGGCCACGACGTCGCCCGAGGCGTCACGGACCGGAGCGGCCAGGGAGGCCCGGCCCAGCGCCCGTTCCTCGGCTTCGACGGCGTAGCCGGTGCGGCGGACGGTGTCGATCTCGGCGTCGAGGAGATCGTGGCTGGTGGTCGTGTAGTCCGTGTGGGCCGCCAGCGGCTCGGGCAGCAGCGTGCGGCGCTCCTTGGGCGTGAGCCCCGTGAGGAGGCACTTGCCGATGCTGGTGGCGTGCAGCGGGGCGGTGTGTCCGGCCTGGGTGTACGACTTCGGGGCGCGCGTCCCTTCGAAGTTGCACAGGAACATCAGCTCGGTGTCGCGGCGGATCGCGACGTTGGCCCCCAGCCCGGTGCGGGTGGCGAGGTCCTGGAGCACCATGCGGGCGGCACGGTGGACCGGGTGCCGGTTGGTGGCGGTGGCGGCGAGGGGCAGGATGCCGAGGCTGAGCCGGTAGAGGTTGCTGACCGGGTCGCGCTCGACCATGTCGAGGCGTTCGAGGGTGGACAGCAGACGGGAGGTGGTGGAGGATCCCAGCCCGGTGAGTTCGGCGACGTCGGAGACGCGTAGCTCGGCGCGGCCGGAGTCGAGTGCGCGCAGCACCGAGACGGCTCGTTCGACGCTCTGGTTCGTCCCGGCGTCGGTCGCCCGAGTAGCCATGACCCTCCTCATTTTGCAAGTCGCTTGCACTATCTGCATCAGCATATCGCGTCGGCCGGAGCGGCGGCTGCGAAATCCAGGGCCGGAACAGGCTCGGGATGCCGCCCGTTCCGGCCATCCAGGACAGCCCGGACATCGTGCCCAGGCCCGTCCCCGTCAGCCCGATCATCCGTGATCGGACTGTCGCAGGGCGGTTCTAGGGTGAGCGGATGACTGGACAGGATGCAGGGAATTCCCGGGCGGCGCTGCCCGCGCACGCCATCGAGATCGGAGCCGGACCGCTGGACAGGCCGGTGCGTGACTCGCTGGGCGGCTGGCCGTACCTCGATCCCGGGCAGGAGTGGCCCGTGTGCTTCTGCGGGGAGAGGCTGGCGCTGTTCTTCCAGCTCGACGTGCCCGCGGACCTTGGCCCCTTCGGCGGGGACCACCTGCTGGTGTTCCACTGCGGAGCGCACAACGAGGCGTCCGATGCCGAGTACGCCGACGGGCGGCTCGTGCCCCGGTACTGGGACGCCCCGCAATCGCCCTACCCGGGCCCGTTCTGGCGCATCTTGCTCCAGCGGCGGGCTGATCTTCCGGCTGCCGAGCCCGAACCTTCCGTATGCGCCCTGCCGTTGACGCTGCGGCCCTTCGATGACGTCCCCGACTCGCGCGGCATCGGCGCCCTGGCGTTCAAGCTGGGCGGTACGCCGTCCTGGGCGCAGGGCCCCGTGTCCTTCACCTGCGCGTGCGGCGCCGAACTGGAGTACCTCTGCCAGGTGCCGGAGAACACGGAGTTCGCCGTCCGTCCCGGCCTGCCGGAGCAGCCCTACAGCGTGGGGGCCGACACCTACGGGATGTTCCTCGGCAACGAGGTCTACCTGATGGCGTGCCCGGCCCACTGCGACCCGGCGGCGGTCTGGCCGGAGGTCCAGCATTACTGAGCCGGGCAGCGGGGGCGGGAGCGGAACGCCCGCCCCCGCCCCCGGCGTCAGGCCGGGCGCAGGCCGAACCAGTCGAAGGCCGCGCTGCCACGGGTCGCGTACATGCCGACGACCCGGCCGGTGAAGCCCCCGGCCACCTCCGTGGTGAGGTAGCGGCCGTCGAGTGCGGCCAGGATCTCGAAGTCGCCCCCGTCCGTCTCGTAGCCCAGGTGGAGGGTGTCGGGTCCGCCGATCCGGAGGCCGGGCCTGGCCGCCGCCTGCGGGTCCGTGACGGACGGGGGCAGGGTCACGTCGGTGGTGACGTCGATCCGCAGGGTCAACGGGCCCGGCTCCACCGTGCGTTCAGCCACGCTGTGGCACAGCGGGCCGATCCTGGCGACGACGTGGACCGTCCCGGCGCCGTCCGTCTCCACCCGGTAGTGGTGCGCCTCGTCGAGCCGGACGACGAGCCCGCCCAGGCCTCCCGGCGCGACGTCGATCCGCGTACGGGCGGTGCAGTCGGGGTCCTGCTGGCGCCGCCCCACGACGAGCGCGCCCGGCGCGTCGAGGCTGTCCGCGCGGGCGTGCAGCACCAGGTGCCCCGGTCGCTCGTCCAGGCGGACGGCGGCCGGGTCGTGCCGCCTCGGCGACACCCAGCGCGGTGCGAGCGCGGGGGAGTCGAAGTCGTCCCGCTCCGTCTCCTCCGGCCACGGGTGCGGCGACAGGGCCGGGGCCTCGGCCCGCAGCTCCACCGGGCCGGGCAGCGGCCAACCGTCCTCCCAGCGGACCGGCGCCAGGAACGTCTCCCGGCCCAGGCCGTGGTACTTCGGGGTGTCCCCGCGGGGCCGGGTGCCCAGCAGCACCATCCACCAGCTGTCGTCCTGCGCCTGTACGAGGTCTCCGTGGCCGATGTTCTGCACGGGGTGACCGGTGCTGCGGTGGGAGAGCACGGGGTTGTCCGGGTGCGGTTCGAAGGGCCCCGGCAGACTGCGGGCCCGGGCCACCGACATCGCATGGCCGCGCTCGGTGCCGCCCTCCGACAGCAGCAGGTACCACCAGTCGCCGATCCGGTACAGATGCGGTCCTTCGGGGTACTGCAGTCCGGTCCCGGACCACAGTGCCACCGGCTCACCCAGTGCCCGGCCCGTCTCCGGATCGATGCGCACCGCGCGGATCCCGTCGTCCGAGTACACGCACCAGCAGGTGCCGTCCTCGTCCCAGGCCAGGTCGGGGTCGATGCCGGGTATGCCGACCGGTACCGGGTCCGACCAGGGGCCCGCGGGGTCCTTCGCGGTCACCAGGACGGTGCCGGCGTCGCCGACCACGGTCGTGATCATCCAGAACAGTCCGTCGTGGTGCCGCAGGGTGGGCGCGTACACACCGCACGAGGCCGGAACCGACTCCGGCAGCTCCAACTGGCCGGGCCGGTCCAGCGCGTGGCCGATCAGCCGCCAGTTCACCAGGTCGCGGCTGTGCCACAGGGGCACCCCCGGCACGTACTCGAAGCTGGACGTCGCCACGTAGTAGTCGTCGCCCACCCGGCAGATGCTCGGGTCCGGACTGAAGCCGGGTATCACGGGGTTGTCGAAGAGTGCCATGTTCGTCCCAGGGGTGTGGATGGCCGGGTGGCGGAAGAGCTGCCCGCCGCACCGCCACGATCGTCGAAGCGCTTCGAAAGTGGCACGGAGGCACGGTGGTGTCAACGGCGGTGCGGTGGGGGCCGTGTCGGTCGGCCCTCACGCCGCGTTGACGGAACGACTGATGCCAGGGCCGCCGGTGTGCGGCGGTCTGCTCGCGGCGGGGTGGGGTGCGCCGCTCTTCTCTCGCGTGCACAGGCGGCGAGGGTCGCCCCTCTCGTCCTGGGGCGTAGTGCGCCGCGGCCGTCGGCTGCGCCGATCCGACAGTTACCATCGCGTAACTTACTGACGGGTTACCTTCGGTAAGTGCCGCTGCTAGCTTGCGATCACCTGCATTCCGAGCAGAGCGAGGAGTGAGCTGTGAGCCGCAAGAGCACCCGTTCGCTTTCCCCCTTCCCCACGTCGTCCCCCATGGTTTCCCCCGCCCGCGGGCCACGCCCCGGACACATGCGTGCGGTGGCCGTCGCCGTGACGGCCGCGGCCTGCGTGGCGGCGTACGCCGCACCCGCGTCCGCCACCGACGGGCCGCAGCCCGTCGTCTCCCGCGGGGTCACCATCCCCGCCTTCTACAACCCTCCGGCCGAACTGCCCTCCGCCAACGGCGCGGTGATCCGCCACGAGCCGCTGCCGCTCGGGCTGAGCCTGCCCGGTCTGGACGGCCGCCCGATGCCGGGCACCGCGACCCGGCTGATGTACCGCTCGACCGACTCGGGCGGACAGGCCGTCGCGGTGACCGGCGCCTACATCGAACCGTCCGCCGGCTGGAAGGGCTCCGGCCCGCGTCCGCTGGTGGCGCTGGCCTCGGGAACCGTGGGCCAGGGCGACCAGTGCGCACCCTCCCTGAGCCTCCAGCACCCGCTGGCCCTGACCCCCGAGACCGTGTCGGTCGGCTACGAGACCCTGGCGATCTACCGACTGCTCTCCGCGGGCGTCGCCGTCGTGGTCACCGACTACGTCGGCCTCGGCGCGACGGACCGGCTCCATACCTACGTCAACCGGCTCGACCAGGGCCACGCCCTGCTGGACGCGGTCCGGGCCGCGCACCAACTGCCCGGCACCTCGATCACGCCCGACTCGCGCACCGGTCTGTACGGCTACAGCCAGGGCGGCGGAGCCAGCGCGTCGGCGGCCGAACTCCAGTCGTCCTACGCACCCGACGTCAAGCTCGCCGGCACCTACGCCGGTGCGCCGCCCGCCGACCTGACCGCGACCATGAAGGGTATCGACGGCAGCGCCCTCGCCGGCGCCCTGGCCTGGTCGATCAACGGCTTCGCCCAGTCCGACGCCGATCTGAAGGACGTCGTCGAGGCCAACGTCAACGACGCCGGCCGGGCCGCGCTGAAGGACGCCTCCACGATGTGCGTCGGCGACGCGATCTTCGGCTACGGCTTCACCAAGAGCAGCAAATGGACCACCAGCGGCAAGTCCCTCGGTGACATCATCGCCGCCGAGCCCAAGGCGCAGGCCGCCCTCGACCGGCAGCGCATCGGCACGCTGAAGCCCACCGGCCCGGTGCGCCTGGCCACCGGTGTGCAGGACGACATCGTGCCCCACGCCCAGGCGCGCCAACTCGCCGTGGACTGGTGCCGCAAGGGCGCCGACGTCACCTACGACGCCGTCGTCCTGCCGAACCTCGGCGACAAGCTCCTCACCAACCACCTGGTCCCGCTGATCACCGACCAGGGCGATGCGATCTCCTGGATGACCGACCGGCTCTCGGGCAAGGGGACATCGTCCAACTGCTGGACGATGCCCCTCCAGCCCTGACCTGCGGCGCCCCGACGAGCGATCCGCCGAGGAGAGCCGATGCGGTAAACCGCTGTCACTGCGGGGCGGTGGGCGCGATCATGGACCGGTCCTGCCCGCCGCCCCGTGAGGAACCGCACGCCATGCCCGTACCGGCCGACCCGACCGTTCTCCACCCGATGCCCGGCCAGCCGCGGGTCGTGCAGCTCAGACCTCTGGTGAAGTCCCCGCTGATCGAGGTCGGGGAGTACTCCTACTACGACGACCCGGACGACGCGACGCTGTTCGAGACGCGGAACGTGCTCTACCACTACGGACCGGAGAAGCTGGTCATCGGCCGGTTCTGCGCCCTGGGCACGGGGGTGCGGTTCATCATGAACGGCGCCAACCACCGCATGGACGGCCCCTCCACCTTCCCGTTCCCGACGATGGGCGGATCGTGGGCGGACCACTTCGACCTGCTCGCCGGACTGCCGAACCGCGGGGACACCGTCGTCGGCCACGACGTCTGGTTCGGCCACAGCGCGACCGTCATGCCCGGGGTACGGATCGGGAACGGCGCCATCATCGGAGCCGGCTCCGTCGTCACCAAGGACGTACCCGACTACGGCATCGTGGGCGGCAACCCGGCCCGTCTCATCCGCACCCGCTACGACGACCGGGACATCGCCCGGCTGCTCGCCCTGGCCTGGTGGGACTGGCCGGCCGAACACATCACCACCCATGTGCGCACGATCATGTCGGGCACCGTCGACGCGCTCGAAGCCGCCGCGCCGCCCGCGTGACGGCGGCTCCGCCGGGGCCCACCGCAATTCATGTGCGGCGGGCCCGGGCACCGGCTATCGTCTCCGGCATGTTCTTCCGACAGCTCTACGGCTGACGCGGGACGGGGCAGCGCCCCGCCTCCGTCCGGTACACCCAGTGCACGCCCACGACCCGGACCCCGGGCCGCAGTGGCCGACGCACGGGTTCGCCGTGTCCTTCTCGCCGCAGACCTGAATCGAGTGATCTTCCATGTCACGTCGCCGTGCCCACATCGCCATGGTCGGCATCCCCGCCGTCAGCCACGTCCTGCCGAGTATCGAGGTCATCCGTGAACTGGTGGCCCGCGGCCACCGGGTGACGTACGCCAACGACCCGGCGGTGGCCGACCGGATCGAGGCCACCGGTGCCGAGCTCGTCCCCTTCCGCTCCACCCTGCCGGTCGCCGACAACGACTGGCCCGCCGACGCCATCGGCGCGATGGGCCTCTTCCTCGACGACGCCGTCCAGGTGCTCCCGCAGCTGAGGGCCTTCTACGACGACGACCCGGCGGACCTGTACCTGTACGACATCGGGGCGTACGCGGCGCGTGCGCTGGCCGAGTCGCAGAAGCGCCCGCTGATGCAGCTGTCCCCGGCCATGGTCGCCTGGGAGGGATACGAACAGGACGTGGCGGCTCACCTGTGGGAGCTGCCCGGAGCCGACGCGTACCGGGCGAGGTTCACCGGATGGCTCGCCGGCTGCGGCGCGTCCACCACCGACATGGACGTCTTCGCCGGGCGTCCCGAGCACACCCTCGCCCTCATCCCCCGGGCGATGCAGCCGCACGGCGAGGACGTCGACACGGACACCGTGACGTTCGTCGGGCCCTGCTTCGGCGGACGCGGTGCCGAGCAGAGCTGGACCCGCCCCGCGGACGCGGAGCGCGTGCTGCTGGTCTCGCTGGGTTCGGCGTACACCGACCGGCCCGAGTTCTACCGCCAGTGCCTGGCCGCGTACGGCGACCTGCCCGGCTGGCACGTCGTCCTCCAGATCGGCCGGCACACCGACCGGGCGGAACTGGGCACCATCCCGGACAACGTCGAAGTGCACTCCTGGGTACCGCAGTTCGCGATCCTGGAACAGGCGGACGCCTTCGTCACCCACGCCGGCATGGGCGGTAGCGCCGAAGGGCTGTACACCGGGGTGCCGATGATCGCCGTCCCGCAGGGCGCCGACCAGTTCATGAACGCCGACCGGCTCGTGGAACTGGGCGTGGCCCGCCGCATCGACACGGCGGACGCCACCGCCGAGGCGCTCCGTACGGCACTGGCCGAACTCGTCGCCGACCCCGAGGTCGCCGGCCGCTCGGCACGGCTGCGGGCCGAGGCCCGGGCCGAGGGCGGCACCCCGCGGGCCGCCGACCTCATCGAGGAAATGCTCGGCTGACCGAGATCGGGAACGGCCCGGGGCCGCGCGGTGGGTCTCACCGTGCGGCCCCGGGCCGTTGTCCGTGTGTGCCGGTCGAGGGTCAGCCCTTGCGGGCGGTGATCTCGTCGGTGAGCTGGGGGACGACGTTGAAGAGGTCGCCGACGACGCCGTAGTCGACGAGGTCGAAGATCGGGGCCTCGGCGTCCTTGTTGACCGCGACGATCGTCTTCGAGGTCTGCATGCCCGCGCGGTGCTGGATCGCGCCGGAGATGCCCGAGGCGATGTAGAGCTGCGGCGAGACGGACTTGCCGGTCTGGCCGACCTGGTTGGTGTGCGGGTACCAGCCGGCGTCGACCGCGGCGCGGGAGGCGCCGACGGCCGCACCGAGGGAGTCGGCGAGGGCCTCGATGATCGCGAAGTTCTCCGCGCCGTTGACGCCACGGCCGCCCGAGACCACGATCGCGGCCTCCGTCAGCTCGGGGCGGCCCGTCGACTCACGCGGGGTACGGGAGACGACCTTCGTGCCGGTGGCCAGGGCGGAGAACCCCACCGCCAGCTCCTGGACCTCACCCGCACCCGCGACCGGCTCCACCGGCGCCGAGTTCGGCTTCACCGTGATCACCGGAACACCGCGCGAGACACGGGACTTCGTCGTGAACGACGCCGCGAACGCCGACTGCGTCGCCACCGGCCCCTGCTCACCGGCCTCCAGGTCCACCGCGTCGGTGATGACTCCCGATCCGATCCGCACCGCGAGGCGGGCAGCGATCTCCTTGCCCTCCGCCGACGACGGCACCAGCACCGCCACCGGCGACACCGCGTCGAACGCGGCCTGCAGCGCATCCACCTTCGGTACCACGAGATAGTCGGCATACTCCGACGCCTCGGACACCAGCACCTTCACCGCACCGTGCTCGGCCAGCACACCGGCCGTACCGGCCGCACCGTTGCCCAGCGCCACCGCGACCGGCTCACCGATCCGGCGGGCGAGCGTCAGCAGCTCCAGCGTGGGCTTGCGGACGGCACCGTCCACGTGGTCGACATAGACGAGAACTTCAGCCATGGGACTTCAATCTCCTGCGATTGAACGAAGAAACAACGAAGGGAACGTGCGTGCGGCTCAGATGAACTTCTGGCCGGCCAGGAACTCGGCCAGAGCCTCGCCGCCCTCGCCCTCGTCCTTGACGATCGTGCCCGCGGTACGGGCCGGACGTGCGGCCGCGGAGTCGACCGCGGTCCAGGAACCGCCCAGACCCACCTCGTCCGCGTCGATGCCCAGATCATCCAGATCCAGCGATTCGACCGGCTTCTTCTTCGCCGCCATGATCCCCTTGAACGACGGGTAGCGGGCCTCACCGGACTGGTCGGTCACCGACACCACCGCCGGCAGCGACGCCTCCAGCTGCTCGGACGCCGTGTCACCGTCCCGGCGGCCGCGCACGACACCGCCCTCCACGGAGACCTCGGACAGCAGCGTCACCTGCGGCACACCCAGCCGCTCGGCCAGCAGCGCCGGAACCACACCCATCGTGCCGTCCGTCGACGCCATCCCCGAGATCACCAGGTCGTAACCCGTCTTCTCGACCGCCTTCGCCAGCACCAACGACGTACCGATCGCGTCCGTACCGTGCAGATCGTCGTCCTCGACGTGAACAGCCTTGTCCGCACCCATCGACAACGCCTTGCGCAACGCGTCCTTGGCATCCTCCGGACCCACCGTCAACACGGTGACCTCCGCATCGTCCGCCGCGTCCGCGATCTGCAACGCCTGCTCGACCGCGTACTCATCCAGCTCCGACAGCAGACCGTCGACATCCTCACGATCCAACGTCAGGTCATCGGCGAAATGCCGGTCACCGGTCGCGTCGGGCACGTACTTCACACAGACAACGATCCTCAAGCTCACGCCGGCTCTCCCTGTACTTCGTGGTGTCTCCGAGACGATCCTATGGCACCCCGTACCCTTCGTAAAGGTACTCAGTGTCGGATGTGCGTTTCCGATGCTACGTTTCCGGCATGACCGATGACCGCGGGCCGGCCAAGAAGCCCCCCATGCGTGACGTGCTCGCCGAGGCGGCCTTCGCGCTCTTCATGGAGCGCGGGTTCGAGCGGACCACGGTGGACGACATCGTCGCCAGCGCGGGAGTCGGGCGCCGGTCGTTCTTCCGCTACTTCCCCTCGAAGGAGGACGCGGTCTTCCCCGACCACGAGCGGTGCCTCGCGGACATGACCGCGTTCCTGGAGGCCGCCGGGGAGGGCGATCCGGTGGAGGCGGTGTGCGACGCGGCCCGGCTGGTCCTGCGGATGTACGCGGAGAAGCCGGAGTTCTCCGTGCAGCGCTACGGGCTCACCCGGGAGGTGCCCGGTCTGCGTACCTACGAGCTCTCCGTCGTGCGCCGCTACGAGCGGACCATGGCCGGGTACCTGGAGCGCCGGTGGGCCGGCGCCCCCGACGCCGCCCTGCGTGCGGAGGTGATCGCCGCTTCGGTGGTCGCGGCGCACAACAACGGGCTGCGGTCCTGGCTGCGTTCGGGTGGCCGGGGCGATGCCGGCGCCGAGGTCGACCGGGGGCTCGAACTCGTCCGCGCCGTGTGGGGACCGGCCGCCGAGCGGCCCCCCGTGCCGGCCGCCGAGGACGAGGTGATCGTGATGATCGCGCCGAAGGGCGCCCCGATGTGGCGCGTCGTGCAGCGCGTCGAAGCGGTTCTCGACGAGGAACGCGGCACCACTGAGAGGTAGTTCACTCGACGGTTCGCCATCCTTCGGCACTCAGTACCTTTACTTCGTGGAACTAAGTGCCATACGGTGCCGGTGTGCCGTCGCCGGAGGTGCGGCGCACCCAGCCGAGCGCGGGAGGCCGAGACGTGTTCATCACCGGAATCGACGTGGAGCCCACTGCTCGCGACGCAGTGGAGCCGTGCAGCACGGAGGGTCTGGTCTACCAGGTGTGCCGATGGTGCGGCACCGCATCCTTCCGCAAACTCCTGTGCCCCGTATGCGCGTCGAGCGACCTGGAGTCGGAGCAGAGCGACGGACACGGCGTCGTCGTGCGATCAAGCGTCGTGAACCGCTACTCCCGGGTCATGCGCAACGAGTCCCTGGTCCGTTTCCCCGAAGGCTTCGTGTACCGCTGCCGCATCGTGGGCGCGGCTCCCCATCTGGTGAGCGTCGGCGACCGGGTCCGGCCCGTCGGCGGGAAGACCTCCGAATCGGGCGAAGTGGTACTCGAACTGTGCGACCCGCCCGGAATGGCCGACTGGTGCGCGTGAGCCGGCGCAGTCACGTCTCCAGATAGCGCAGCACGGCGAGGATCCGCCGGTTGTAGCCGGTGGTGTGCGCCAGCCCCAGCTTGTCGAAGACCGCGTTCAGGTTCTTCTCGACCGCGCTCAGCGAGATGTGCAGCTTCTGCGCGATCGCCGCGTTGGTGTGGCCCTGTGCCAGTGCCTCCAGGACGGTGCGCTCGCGCGGGGTCAGCCGCGACAGCGGGTCGCCGTGCGCACTGCGGATGACCAACTGCCGTACGACCTCCGGGTCGAAGACGGCCCCGCCCGCATGGATCCGTTCCAGCGAGTCCAGGAACTCCTCCACCTGCGCCACCCGGTCCTTGAGGAGATAGCCGACCCGCTCGGCGTTCGAGGCGAGCAACTGGGCGGCGTAGGCACGCTCCACGTACTGGGACAGGACGAGCACGCCGACGCCGGGCCACCGGCTGCGGATCTCCACCGCGGCGCGCAGCCCCTCGTCCTTGTGCGCGGGCGGCATCCGGATGTCGGTGACGACGAGGTCCGGCTCGTGGGCCGCGACCTCCGACAGCAGCGCCCCGGCGTCCCCCACCGAGGCGAGCACCTCATGGCCCTCCTCGGCGAGCAGACGGACCAGCCCTTCCCTCAGCAGGGTCGAGTCCTTGGCGAGAATGGAGATCACGCCCTGTCCCGCGGCGAAGCCGGTCAGCGGCAGAATTACCTCGCTCGGCAGCGGCGGGAAGAGGTTCTCCAGCGCGATGGCGAGGCCGGCCCCCGGCCCGCCCATGGCGTCGACGAGGTCCGCGGCCCAGCCGGCGACGCCGCCGGCTGGTTCCTGCGGCAGGGCGAGTGTCACGGGATTCATACGGGTCTCCAGACGGGACGACGGCCGAGGTGGGCCACCACGACTCCCGGGCCACGCTAGGAACCGCTGACCTGCGGCGGTATGCGGAATGCCGCCGCACGCGGTGCGGTATTCCGTACGTCCGCACTGCGGTTTCCCGCAGGGTGCGCGCCGGGGCGTGCCCCGGCGCGGCCGGGCTTCCCGGCGGACCCGTTCGCCGGACGCGCCCCCACTGCGGTGGTGCGCGGCCGATGGGGCGTCCGTCTGCCCGGACCGGCCACCACCGCTCCGGTGCTACGGGCGAATTGCCGGGCGGTGCCGCCATGGTGATGTGGGGTCCGGTCAAGTCATCCGATGAACCCTGCGTCCGACCCTTCTCCCGGCGGGCTCGCGCCGCTACCATCGGGACGCGAATGGGAGCGCTCCCACATCCATAACCGCCCCGTACCGCCGCTGTCGGCGGTCTCGTTCGGAGAGGACGTTTCCGTGCGCTCAAGCGCTAGACCCCTTGCCGCCCTCCTGGCAGCACTCACTCTTACCGCCGGGCTCTTCGCCACCGGCGCCCCGGCGTCGGCGCGAGCCAACGATGTCGTACCGGCCGCCGAAGCATCCGATGTGTCCCTGGCCGCGGACACGTACGACTGGAAGAACGTCCGCATCGACGGCGGTGGTTTCGTCCCCGGAATCGTCTTCAACCGCTCGGAGAAGAACCTCGCCTACGCCCGCACCGACATCGGCGGCGCCTACCGCTGGGACCAGGCGGGCAAGCAGTGGACCCCGCTGCTCGACTGGGTGGACTGGGACCACTGGGGCTGGACCGGTGTGGTGAGTCTCGCCTCCGACTCGGCCGACCCGGACAACGTGTACGCCGCCGTGGGCACGTACACCAACAGCTGGGACCCGAACAACGGCGCTGTCCTGCGTTCCTCGGACCGCGGCGCCAGCTGGAAGGCGGCCGAGCTCCCCTTCAAGATCGGCGGGAACATGCCGGGCCGCGGCATGGGTGAGCGCCTCGCGGTCGACCCGAACAAGAACTCCGTGCTGTACCTGGGCGCTCCCAGCGGCAACGGCCTGTGGCGGTCCACCGATTCGGGGGTGACCTGGTCGGAGGTGACGGCCTTCCCGAACCCGGGCAACTACGCCCAGGACCCGACCGACACCAGCGGATACGGCAACGACAACCAGGGCATCGTCTGGGTGACCTTCGACGAGCGCACCGGCAGCGCGGGCAGTGCGACGAAGGACATCTACGTCGGCGTCGCCGACAAGGACAACACCGTCTACCGCTCCACCGACGGCGGCGTCACCTGGTCGCGGATCGCCGGTCAGCCGACCGGATACCTGGCCCATAAGGGGGTGCTCGACTCGGCGAACGGCTATCTGTATCTGACGCTGAGTGACACCGGCGGGCCGTACGACGGCGGCAAGGGACGGATCTGGCGGTACGCCACCGCGACCGGTGCGTGGACGGACGTGAGCCCGGTCGCCGAGGCGGACACGTACTACGGATTCAGCGGACTGTCCGTGGACCGGCAGCACCCCGGCACCCTGATGGCGACGGCGTACAGCTCCTGGTGGCCGGACACCCAGATCTTCCGCTCCACCGACAGCGGGGCGACCTGGACGCAGGCCTGGGACTACAGCAGTTACCCGAACCGCACCAACCGCTTCACGCAGGACGTCTCCTCCGTGCCGTGGCTGACCTGGGGCGCCAACCCGACGCCGCCGGAGACCTCGCCCAAGCTGGGCTGGATGACGGAGGCGCTGGAGATCGACCCGTTCGACTCCAACCGGATGATGTATGGCACCGGCGCCACGATCTACGGCACCGAGAACCTCGGGAACTGGGACTCCGGCAGCCAGTTCAAGATCACCCCGATGGTGAAGGGCCTGGAGGAGACGGCCGTCAACGACCTGGCGAGCCCGCCGTCCGGTGCCCCGCTGCTCAGCGCGCTCGGCGACATCGGGGGCTTCCGGCACACCGATCTCGACACCGTGCCGGGCATGATGTTCACCTCGCCCAACCTCACCTCGACGACCAGCCTCGACTTCGCGGAGGCGAGCCCCGGCACCGTCGTACGGGTCGGTAGCGCCGACGCCGCCCCGCACATCGGCTTCTCGACGGACAACGGGTCCAACTGGTTCCAGGGTTCCGAGCCCGCCGGGGTCACCGGCGGCGGCACGGTCGCCGCGGCGGCCGACGGCAGCGGATTCGTGTGGAGCCCGGAGGGCGCGGCCGTGCACCGCACGACCGGGTACGGGAACTCCTGGTCGGCGTCCACCGGCATACCGGCCGGGGCGACCGTCGAGTCCGACCGGAAGAACCCGAAGAAGTTCTACGGGTACAAGGCCGGCACCTTCTACGTCTCGACGGACGGCGGCGCCACGTTCACCGCGAAGGCGTCGACCGGCCTGCCCACCGAGGGCAACGTCCGCTTCAGGGCCGTGCCGGGCATCGAAGGCGATGTGTGGCTGGCGGGCGGCAGCGCGACCGGGGCCTACGGGCTGTGGCACTCCACCGACTCGGGCGCGACGTTCACGAAGCTGTCCGGGATCGAGCAGGCGGACTCGGTCGGCCTCGGCAAGGCGGCCGCGGGAGCCTCGTACCAGACGCTCTTCGTGACCGCGAAGATCGACGGCGTGCGTGGCGTCTTCCGTTCCACGGACGCGGGCACGACCTGGACCCGGATCAACGACGACGCCCACCAGTGGGGTTGGATCGGGGCCTCCATCACCGGTGACCCGCGGGTCTACGGACGGGTGTACGTCTCGACCAACGGCCGCGGGATCATGTACGGCGACTCCTCGGACGGTGACGGGGGCGGCACGGACCCGGGCACGGACCCGGGCACGGACCCGGGCACGGATCCCGGAACCGACCCGGGGAACCCGCCCGGGAACGCGGCCTGTTCGGTGACGTACAAGGTCACCAACCAGTGGTCCGGCGGCTTCCAGGCCGATGTGACACTCACCAACACCGGTACCACGGCCCTGGACGGCTGGCAGCTCGGCTGGACGTTCGCGGACGGACAGAAGGTCACCCAGATGTGGAACGCGACGCCCACGCAGGACGGTGCGAAGGTGAAGGCCGCCAGCATCTCCTGGAACGGCAAGGTGGCGCCGGGGGCTTCGGTGGGCTTCGGCTTCACGGGCACCCTGACGGGCGGTAACGCCGCGCCGTCCGCGTTCGCGCTGGGCGACAAGGCCTGTTCCACCGGCTGACCGACGGGGACGGGGACGGGGACGGGGGAGGGGCGGGCCGGGCGGGCGCCCGCCCGCCCCGTGTCCTGTCCCCGGTCCCGGAGGCGTGAACGGCGTCCTCACTGGCCCCGTACAGGTTCGTCGGCCATACTGCCCGCCGTGGAGCAGCGTATAGATCCGAACACTCAGCCCGCGTACGCCGCAGGGACAGACCCGGCGTACATCCCCGGTCTCACGACGCCTCGAACCGCCGCGCAGGCGGACGAGGACCCGGAGCAGACCGAGGAGCCCGCACCCGAGGCTGCCGCGCCCGACGATGCCGTCGTGGAGGCCGCATCCGAGGACGCGGCGGACGACGGCGAGCCCGCCGCCGAGAAGGCGGCGGACGACGAGGAGGACGAGAAGAAGGACGAGGACGGGGCCGCGGACGGCCCGTCGTTCGAGGTGAGCGACCGACGCGGTTCGATCTCCGCGGACCGCGTGGGTATCCGGTTCACGCTGGACGACCAGGAGGCCGACTTCCGCTGGGACGAGATCGGCGCCGTCGAGCTGAAGCCGGCCCGGTTCGGCCGCCGGTTCACGATCACGGTCCACATGTCGACCCGGCGCTGGTTCAACGCCGAGGTCGAGGCGGCCGCCAGGAGCAGCCTCAAGGAGTGGACAGAGGGCTTCGACGCGGTCCTGGACGCCTACTTCGAGGAGTCCTGACGCCGAGGCGCCGGGAGGCCCGTGACGGGGGCTCCGAGGCCGCGGGCCGGGACGGCCGTGTCGGGGAGCCCTGAGGCCGGGGGGCCCCGATGCCTACGCAGGTGTGTCCGGTGCGGGGGAGCCGTGGGCGGGCGCCCGGGAAGCGTCCCTGCCGAGCAGCGCGTCGAGCAGGTGCGGCCAGGCGGCCGCCCCGAGCGCGGCGTCGGCGGCGGGTGAACCTCCGTACCGGAAGCGGTCGGACGGGGCCGCGGGGCCCTCGCCGGGCAGCCGGGGGCGGTGTCCCGCGTCGGCGCGGGTGATCAGGCGTACGGGGAGACCGGCCGCCCTGCGACGGGCGGCCAGTTCCCGGGCGTACCGCAGCGAGGGCCACATCAGGTCGTCGCCGCCCGCGACCAGCACGAGATCGGTGCCGGGCCCGCCGGCCGGGACCGCCGCGGCCGGGACGCGGCCGGCGGCGGACCGCCGGCTCTGCTCGTACCAGCCGAGAACCGAGACGGGTGCGCCCGCAGGCTCGGCCGGCTTCCAGGTGTCGTCGTAGGGCACGTACGGCAGCGGCGTGCCCCGCCAGGTCCAGGACGACCGTTGGGGTCGCGTGCTGCCGTCGCGGCCGGGTCCCACATTCGCCCAGGTGAGTGCGGTGGGGGAGAGTGCCACGACGGCGTCGACGCCGTCGTGGAGAGCGGCCAGGTGCAGGGCGGCCTCCGCACCCTTGGAGGTGCCCAGGACACCGATGCGCCGGGCGCCCTCCGCGCGCAGCCACTCGACCGCGGAGCCGAAGGTCTCCAGCGGGACTTCACAGATGCCCGGCGGCTGCCCCGGGCCGCCGAACCACTGGACCGACAGCGCCGCCATGCCCTCCCGGGCCAGCAGCCGGCACCGCTCGTCCTCGATCCGTCCGCTGGACCCGGCGAGGACGAGCACACCTGTGGTGCTGCCGTCCACGGGGGTGGCGAGGAAGCCCGTCCAGGCGTCCGCGCCGGTGACCGGTCCGGCCCGCACCGTGCGTTCTGCGATCTCCATGTCCCGATCGGTATCAGGCTCAGGCGTCGGCCAGGACCACCGAGCGGGTCAGGTGGCGGGGGCTGTCCGGGTCCAGACCGCGGGCGGCGGCGCGGGCGATTGCCAGGCGCTGGACGCGGACCAGTTCGGCCAGCGGGTCCAGGCCGCTCTCGACCCAGCGGGCGCCGGTGGCGAGGACCTGCTCGCGCAGCCCCTCGGGGGCGGCGCCGAACGTCCAGGTCGCGGTGCCGGTGGTGGCGATGCTGATGGGACCGTGGCGGTACTCCATCGAGGCGTACGCCTCCGTCCAGGACAGGGATGCCTCCTTCATCTTCAGCGCGGCCTCGTTGGCGAGACCGGCAGTCCAGCCGCGGCCGAGGAAGGTGAACTGGGTGCAGTCCAGCAGCCCTTCGGGCAGCGGCTCGGCCAGTGCGGTCTCCGCGTCGCGGACCACTGCGTCGGTGTGCAGACCGAGATGGGCGCGGAGCAGCGTCAGGAGGGTGGTGGCGAACCGGGTCTGCACGACGGACTGCTCGTCCGCGAAGTCGAGGACCACGACGGCGTCGGCGGCGGTCATCACCGGCGTGTCCGGGTCGGCGGTGATGGCGACCGTGGGGGTGGTCCCGCGCAGCCGGTCGAGGAGTTCGAGCACCTCCGTGGTCGTGCCGGAGCGGGTGAGGGCGACGACGCGGTCGTAGCGGCGGCGGGAGGGGAACTCCGAGGCGGCGAAGGCGTCGGACTCGCCCTGCCCGGACTCCTCACGGAGCGAGGCGTATGCCTGAGCCATGTAGAACGAGGTGCCGCAGCCGACCACGGCGATGCGCTCGCCGGGGGCGGGCAGTGCGGCGGCGTGGCTCGGAGCGAGGTCTGCGGCGCGGCGCCAGCAGTCCGGCTGACTGGCTGTCTCGGTCTCGACAAATGACACTTTTGCACTCCGTACTGGTGATTGGATGCTCGTTAACGCACGCTACCTGCGATGTGCGAGCATTATCAAGCATTCGCCTTGCAGGTGGCTTGACTCGCCGGAGCCTTGTGCGACGCTTGCGCGTGTCCGGTGATCGTGCCCAAGGGGATGGGTGCTCGCAGACCGGACCTGTAAGGAGAGTTCTCTTGTCCAGGGATGCCCGGTGGAACGCGCTGCTGGAACTGGTCGGTAAACACGGCCGGGTGGACGTCGAGGACGCCGCCAGGACGCTGGACGTCTCGGCCGCGACCATCCGCCGGGACCTGGACCAGCTGGCGGAGCAGCAGCTGCTCACCCGTACCAGGGGTGGCGCGGTCGCGCACGGCGTCAGCTACGAGCTGGCGCTGCGCTACAAGACGGGACGCAACGCCCCGGAGAAGCAGGCCATCGGCCGGGCCGTCGCCGAACTGGTCGCGGTCGGCGAGGTGGTGGGGCTGACCGGCGGCACCACCATCACGGAGGTGGCCCGGTCCCTCGCCGTGCGTTCCGACCTCGTGGGCGAAGGTGCGGGCGGCGCGTCCGGTCAGCCGACCCTGACGGTGGTCACCAACGCCCTCAACATCGCCAACGAGCTGGTGATCCGGCCGCAGATCAAGATCGTGGTGACCGGCGGTGTGGCCAGGCCCCAGTCGTACGAGCTGACGGGACCGCTGGCCAGCGGGGTGCTGGGCGAGATCACCCTGGACGTCGCGGTGCTGGGTGTCAACGCGATCGACACCGAACGCGGTGCGTACGTCCATCACGAGGGCGAGGCCAGCATCAACCGGCTGCTCGCCCAGCAGGCCCAGCGGGTGGTGGTGGCGGCCGACTCGTCGAAGATCGGCAAGCGGGCGTTCGCCCGGGTCTGCGACCTCGGACTGGTCGACTTCCTGGTCACGGACAAGGGCATCACGCCCGAGGCCGCCGCGCGCTTCACGGAGGCGGGTGTCACGGTCGTCGCCGTCTGACCCGGACCGGAACCGGCCCTGACGGGCGTACGCATGACGGCGGGCCGCCACACGAGATGTGGCGGCCCGCCGTCATGCGTACGCCCTGTGGTGCTCCGGAGTGCGGGAACGTGCATGTGTCTGGGCATCAATGATCACAATCAAGCACCGTGGATCAGCTTCTGATGGTTCCACAGGCGACGCCGTGCCTCGTCGCGGCGATTGTGTGTCTCTTGTGTGTGCATTTTGGGAGCCCGTCCCGGCTGCATGCGTGCACGCAGCGACTTTTGAATGCCAATAGATGTTCGTTACCTCTGTGAAATGAACAACTCTTGCCATGCGGGTGTGCGGTCGTGAACTATGTGGCTGTCGCCGCGAAGGAGTCGTGGCCGCCCCGTTCGCCGGGTGTGCGTCGCCTCCACGTATGCGGGACGTTCTCTTGCTCCGTCAGCCCTGGAGGTGCCTGTGACGATGGCAGATGTGCCGGTCACAGCCGTGCGGCCGCCCGTGCCGCAGCCCCGCGACCCCGACGACGCGGACCGCCCCGCCGGGAAGAAGCGCAGGAAGAACCGAATACGGCAGCCGCTCCGGTCCCGACTGAAACGGGACAGGACGCTCCTGCTCCTCTGTCTGCCGGGCGTGCTGTACTTCGCGCTCTTCTTCTACCTGCCGCTCGCGGGCAACGTCATCGCCTTCCAGGACTACCAGCCGTTCCTGGGCTTCAAGCAGAGTCCGTTCGTGGGCCTCGCGAACTTCACCGCACTGCTCGCCGAACCCGAGTTCTGGAGCGCGGTCTCCAACACGCTGCAGATCACGGCGATTCAGCTGCTCCTGTACTTCCCCGCGCCGATCGCCCTGGCCCTGCTGCTCAACTCGCTCATCAGCGAGAAGATCAAGCGGTTCATCCAGACCGTCGTGTACCTTCCGCACTTCCTGTCCTGGGTCGTCGTCGTCGCCATGTTCAAGCAGGTGCTCGGCGGCGCGGGTTCGGTCACCACGCTGCTCATGGAGCACGGCGTCAGCATCGGCAACGTGATGACGGACCCCGGCACGTTCAAGCTGCTGATCACCGCCCAGGCCATCTGGAAGGACTGCGGCTGGGGAACGATCATCTTTCTGGCGGCCATCGCCTCGATCGACATGGGCCAGTACGAGTCCGCAGCGATGGACGGCGCCGGCTGGCTCCGCAGGATCTGGCACGTCACCCTGCCGGGCATCCGGCCGGTGATCCTGATGCTGCTGATCCTGCGGCTCGGCGACATCCTCTCCGTCGGCTTCGAGCAGATCATCCTGCAGCGCGACGCCGTCGGCCCGGACGCCTCCGAAGTCATGGACACCTACGTCTACTTCCACGGCGTCGTGGACGGCGACTGGGGCATGAGCACCGCCGCCGGGCTGATGAAGGGCGTCATCGGGTTCGCGCTCATCCTCGCGGCCAACAAGCTGGCCCACCGCTTCGGCGAGCAGGGAGTGTACCGATGAGTCAGCAGTCCGCAGCGAGTCGGCCGCGCACCGCGCGGTCCGGCCCCCGGAGCGGTGCGCGCGGCCGCTCCTCCCACGGCAGGCCGCCGTGGATGGAGCGTCCCCACTGGTACGGGCAGGGCGCGAAGGCGGCGGCCCTGGCCGTCCTCACCGTGATCGTGCTCTACCCGTTCGTCCTCGCCATCGGCACCAGCCTGGCCGGCCGCGAGGAGCTCAACGCCAACGGCGGTTACGTACTGCTGCCGCACCACCCGACGCTGGAGGCGTACCGGGTCATCCTCTCCGGGGGAGTCGTCACCCAGGCGGCCCTGGTCTCCATCTGCATCACGCTGATCGGTACGGCGCTCAGCCTCGCCTGCACGGTGATGATCGCGTACGGGACCTCGCGCCCCGGCACGGTCCTCGGCAAGCCGATCCTGCTGCTGGTGCTGGGCACCTTCCTCTTCGCACCCGGCATCATCCCGACGTATCTGGCCGTCCAGCAGTTCAAGATGCTGGACACCTACGCCGCGCTGATCCTCCCCGTCCTGCTCAACGCGTTCAACATCGTGGTCGTCCGCTCCTTCTTCCAGAGCATTCCCGAGGAGCTGTACGACGCGGCGCGGATCGACGGCGCCGGTGAGGTCACCGTCCTCTTCCGGATCGTCCTCCCGCTGTCCAAGGCGGTCCTCGCCGTGGTCGGCCTGTTCTACGCGGTCGGGTACTGGAACAGCTTCTTCAACGCGGTGCTGTATCTCAGCGACTCCGGCAAGTTCCCCATCCAGGTGATCCTGCGCAGTTACGTGCTCAACGGGCAGAGCATCAACGCGTCGGCCATGGGTGTACACGCGGTGCCGCCCGCGACCTCACTGCAGATGGCCGTGCTGATCATCGCCATCGTGCCCATCTTCTGTGTCTACCCCTTCCTGCAGAAGTTCTTCGTCAAGGGCGTTCTCACCGGGGCGATCAAGGGCTGATCCGTCCGCCCACCCCCATCGCCCCCGCAGGCCCCTCACTTCTAGGAGCACCATGTCGACCAACTTGTCCCGGCGCGGATTCATGGGCGCCGCAGGGATCGCCGGCCTGACCGTGGCCGGTCTGTCCGCGCTGAGCGCCTGCGGCAGCGGCGCGACGGTCAGCAAGGGCGGCGCCAAGGCGTCGGCCGAGCTCAAGCTGCCGACGTACGTGGCCGCGCAGACCGCCCCGGCGGATCTGGCGGGCAACGCCGCCGGTCTGGACGCCACCTATCTGCGCTATCCCAAGGCGCTCACCACGTCGGTGGCGAAGGCACCCGGTGACGGCAGCCGGATCACGGCCCTCACCGAGACCTTCACGACCCCCGCCCCGCCGCAGGGCAAGAACGCGTACTGGCAGGAGCTGAACAAGCGCCTCGGGGCGCAGTTCGACATGACGATCGTCGTGGACCAGGGCGTGGACGCGTACCTCACCAAGTTCAACGCCATGATGGCCGGCGGTGACATACCCGACCTGGTCTGGTTCCCGCCGAACCAGGGCATCCAGCGCGTGCCCGAACTGCTCGACGCCAAGTTCCACGACCTCACTCCGTACCTGTCGGGTGACGCGGTGAAGGACTACCCGAACCTGGCGAACCTGCCGACCACAGCCTGGAAGACCGCCGTGATCAACGGCAGGATCCGCGGTGTCACCGTGGCGTACGGCTCCATGGGGCAGGTCTACGTCGTCAACCAGGACTTCTGGAAGCCGGTCGGCGGCGCCGAGTTCAGCAGCGCCGAGGACTTCCTCGCCAAGGGCAAGGAGCTCCTCGACGCCAAGCGCAACAAGTACGTCCTGGAGCCGGCCTACGTGAATCACGTCGGCATGTTCGGCCAGTGGTTCGGCGCCCCCCTCGGCTGGCGGCTGGAGGGCGGCAAGCTCACGCACATGTACGAGACGGAGGAGTACCAGGAGGCCCTGGCGTTCGGCGTCAAGGTGGCGAAGGCCGGTCTCTTCTGGCCGGACCCCAACCTCAGCACCACCATGGAGAAGATGGCACAGGGAAGCCTCGGCGCCTATGTGCAGTCCTTCCCCAGCTTCCTGGTGGACGCCAAGACGTACGACTTCCCGTTCGGCGTCATCGTGCCGTTCGCGGCGAGGGCGGGAGCCGAGCCGCGGTACAGCATGGGTTACGGCTCCGTCGGTTACACCGCCATCAACAAGAAGGCGGACGCCGAGCGCGTGAAGATGCTGCTGGGCGTCATGGACTACCTGGCCGCCCCCTTCGGTACCGAGGAACGCCTCTTCCTCGACAACGGCATCGAGGGCAAGCACTTCACCCGTACGGCGAAGGGCGACATCGCGCTCACGCCCAAGGGCAACTCCGAGGCGGTGACCACGGCGATGCCGCTGGCCTTCCTCGCGGCGGGACCCGAGTACGTCTACCTGCCGGGCAAGGCCGAACTGGCCGGGAAGATCCACGGCTGGCAGCAGGAACTCCTCAAGATCAGCCAGTCGAACCCGACGAGCGGGCACTTCTCCGACACCTCGACGAGCAAGAGCGCCTCGCTCACCACGGCCATGAGCGACTGCCAGCTGGACATCATGGCGGGCCGCAAGCCGCTCTCGGCCTTCAAGGAACAGCTGAGCAAGTGGCGCTCCGGCGGTGGCGACAAGATGCGTGCCGAGTTCGAGGCCTCGCTCGCCGGTAAGTAGTCTCCGCCCGCACGACCTGTACATACAGAAAGGGAGCCCCGTGTCAGACCTGCGACTCGGTGTCATCGGACTCGGCCTGCGCCGGTCCATCGCGATGTCCGCCCACCACCCCGGACAGGGCTCGGCGATCACCGCCGTCTGTGACCTCGACCCCGAGGTGCGCCGACGCGAGGCCGAGCGCTTCGGTACCGATGTCGCGGTGGAGGACTACAAACTCCTCCTCGACCGGGACGACCTCGACGGGATCGTCATCGCCACGCCGGACGACACCCACGAGGTCATCGCGATCGACGCCCTGCGCGCCGGCAAGGCGGTCTTCGTGGAGAAGCCGCTGGGGATCACCGTCGAGAGCTGCGACAACGTCCTGCGCGCCGCGTACGAGACCGGGACCCGGCTCTACGTCGGCCACAACATGCGGCACATGGGCGTCGTACGGCTGATGCGCGACATCATCGCCCGCGGCGACATCGGTGAGCCCAGGACCGTCTGGGTACGGCACTTCGTCGGCTACGGCGGCGACTACTACTTCAAGGACTGGCACGCCGACCGGACCCGGACCACCGGGCTGCTCCTCCAGAAGGCCGCGCACGACATCGACGTCCTGCACTGGCTGGCCGGCGGCTACACCCGGCGCGTCAACGCGCTGGGTGACCTGCTCGTCTACGGAGGCCTGCCGCGCCGCGAGGCGGACACCCCGCGCCCGGACAACTGGCTGCGCGAGTTCGACTGGCCGCCGACGGCCCGCAAGGACCTGCACCACATCGTCGACGTCGAGGACGTCTCGGTGATGAACATGCAGCTCGACAACGGCGTCGTCGCCGCCTACCAGCAGTGCCACTTCACCCCCGACTACTGGCGCAACTACACCGTCATCGGCACCGAGGGGCGGCTGGAGAACTTCGGCGACAGCCCCGGTGACGAGGTCAAGGTCTGGAACACAGGACCCAGCGGCTACCGCGCCGACGCCGACATCACCTACCGGGTGCCGGAGGCCGGCGGTTCGCACGGCGGCGGCGACACCCGGATCATGGAGGAGTTCTGCCGGTTCGTGCGCGACGGGGGCGTCACCGACACCTCTCCGGTCGCCGCCCGGATGAGCGTCGCGGCCGGTGTCCTCGCGACCCGCTCGCTGCGTGAGGGCGGTGCGCCGTACGACGTGCCGGCCCTTGACCCCGAGCTGGTCGCGTACTTCGAACGCGGGCAGGTCCGCGCTTAAGGATCTGACCCGGGAAGGGCCGGACAGGGCCACGGCCCTGTCCGGCGGGTTTCACCGCAACAGATGCACCGAGCCGGTGCACGCAAGCGCAACGATCCCCATTCCCCCACCAGAAGCAGGTGCAACGCATGACTCTGCGCCACTTGTTCGGCACGATCACCGCCACCGCCGCGGCAGCCGCCCTGGCCCTGCTCGGCACGGCCGCCCCCACCCAGGCCGCCGAGCCCGGTTCGGCCGCCGCGCTCGGCACGACTCCCGGCGCGTACACCAACTACTCCTTCTCCGGCGCTCCGGTACTGACCGACGTCACCTGGTCCACCACCGTCCTGCACGATCCCGGCTACCGGGCGAACGTCTTCTGGAGCCATCAGTTCGGCTTCGACAAGGGCAACGGCGCGTACTTCGGAATGCAGTCCAACGGAGGGTCGAAGCGGACGCTCCTCTTCTCCGTCTGGGACGTCTCCGAGGCCAGAGCCGGTTCGGCCGGCAGTTGGTGCCAGACCTTCGGCGGCGAGGGCGAAGGCATGAGCTGCCGGATGAACCTCGACTGGACCGCCGGCCACCGCTACACGTTCAAGGTCGCGGCCGAGGGCAGCGGCTGGTTCGGCGCCACCGTCGCGGACACCACCACGGGCGCCTCGTACAAGCTCGGCAGCATCAAGACCCCGGCCACCGCCATATCGCCCTCCGGGATGGTCGACTGGACCGAGTACTTCGAGTGGAACAACCCCCGCGCCACCTGCTACGACCAGCCGTTCAGCGACGCCCGCTTCGGCGTGCCGACCGGCAACGGCGGCACGGTCACCGGAGCGGTCGCCGCCACGTCCAGCAGCGCCAACGCCTGCGCCCCGATGACCCGGATCGATGTCGCGGCCGGCTCCACCGCGCAGAACCTTGCCGTCGGCAACTCGGTGCGCGGTGCGGTGACCGGGCCCGCCGGGAAGTGCCTGGACGCCTTCGGGGGTGTCGCGGACGGTGTGGTCGCCGACCTCTACACGTGCTCGGGCGGCGCCAACCAGGCCTGGGTGAGGGCGGCCGACGGCACGCTGAGACTTCCGTCCGACTACTGCCTCGCCGCGGAGGGCACCGGCAACGGGGCCGCGGTACGCGTGCGTGACTGTGCCGGGACCGGTGCGGGCGGGGCGGTCACCGACCCGGCCCGGCAGTGGACGTACAACGCCTCCACGCACGCGGTCGTCAACAAGGCGTCGGGGCGCTGTCTGGACGTCCCGGGAAGCGACACCACGAACGGGACCGCTCTCGGGCTCTGGGACTGCCACGGTGGTGCCAACCAGCAGTGGAACGTGCCCGCGACCTACTGATCCGCCGGGCCGGGAGCCACGGGCCCCCGGCGGGCCGCTTCCAGCGGTCCCGCGCGGGGGCTTCGGCGTACCCGAGGGCTCACCCAGGGCTTCGGTGTCCGTTTCCGACGGTCTCGCCCCTGGCCCAAGCGTCTGTTTCCAGCCATGCTCGGTGGGTAACCGGCCTCCGTCGGTTTGACGACGGTCCGACGTGCGTCGATGACGGGGTGCCCGCAGCCGGGGTATTTGCGCGGAAATTTTCCGGACGTTCCCTGCCGCGACCGCCTCGGCTGGTCTCGTACGGTCACCGGTCGGCCGTGCCCGGGGTGATCGGCAGGCGATTTCACGCCAACAACGTCTCGTTGTCGACGGGTTCGAACGCGCGGTCGGATCGGGGTCGGCATAATCGCGTCCATGTCGATCACGGGTGGAGACGTCGTTGACCTGGGCCGGGGCCTGTACGCGTGGCTCCCGCCGAAACGGGGCTGGGGGCTGGCCAACTGCGGCCTGCTCGTCTCGCCCCGTGGCGCGCTCTGGATCGACACCCCGTACGACACGGTACTGGCGGGCCAGTTCCTGGCCGAGAGCGCGAAGCTGCTGCCCGACGGTGTGTCCATCGACCGTGTGATTGTCACGCACGCCAACGGGGACCACTTCTGGGGCGCGGGGGTCCTCCCGGACGCGGAGATCATCGCGACCCGTGAGGCCCGGGAGCACATCCACTACGAGCCCACCCCGCAGCAGCAGCACGCCCTGGTCAACGGAAGCGATCCGGCCACCGCGCTGGGCGCCTACCTCGGGCGGCACTTCGGTCCCTTCGACTGGTCGCAGACCGATCCCGTCCGGCCGACGACCTACTTCACCGGGGAACTCGAACTGACCCTGGGGGAGTACCCCGTACGCATCACGTCCCTGCCGTCCGCGCACACCACGGGTGACCTCATGGTCCACCTGCCCGCGCAGGGCGTCGTGTTCAGCGGCGACATCATCTTCTCCTCGACCCCGCAGCAGCCGGGCGACCACCCGATCCACTGGGCCGGCCCGCTGAGCAATGTGATCGCGGCCTGCGAACAGGTACTGGACACCGGCGCCGAGACCGTCGTGCCGGGCCACGGACCGGTCCTGGACCGGGCGGGCGTACGCGACCACATCGTCTACCTGGAGTACGTGCGCGAGCGCGCCCACGCCTTCCACGGCGCCGGCGTACCGGCCGTGGAGGCGGCCCGCCGGGTGATCGGGGAGGGGCGTCACCCCGAACTGGGCCTGCCGGAGCGGCTGGTGGTCACGATCGGCAGCGAGTACCGGCAACTCGACGGATCCGAACTCCCCGGCGTGCTCCAGGTCATGACCGACGTCGCAGCGGTCGCGCAAGAAGTGGAGCAGGCCCGTGAGACGGCAGCAGGCGCGGCGGACTGACCGCCCGGTCCTGCGCCGCAGCGGCGGCAACGGGGCCGGCCTCCGTTTCCGCGGCTACGGAAGCGGCCTCCGGGACGGCAGCGGCGGAACCGGCGTTCGCCGCCCCGAGCCCGGGGCCGGCCACCGCCGCCCCGGGCACAGGACCCACCCGACGACAGAAACGCGGTAACGGCATGGCATGGATCGTGGCGGTGATCGCCGTCATAGCCGCCGTGGCAGCAACGGCACGCTTTTACCGGGCCGCCCGCTCGGAACAGCTGGCCGTGGCCCACGCCGAGCTCGCCGAACGCCAGGCGAAGACGGCCGAGGCCCGCACGGCGGCCCTCGTCGACGAGATCAGGCAGCTGGCCCGCAAGCGGATCCCGGCTGCCGCGCTCGCCCTCTCCCACCCCAGCGCCCAGGTCCCCGGACTGCGCGAGGCGGCCGAGGTCGACGGTGGCGCGGCCAGGCTGCTCACCGAGGCCGTACAGGCGGCCAGGACAGCGGTCATGGAGGAGCGGCAGCGCGTCGACGCGGCCGCCCGCGCGGCGATGCGCGGCACCTCGGCCAAGATCCAGTCCCTGCTCAACCAGTCCCAGCAGCTGTTGCACGAACTCCAGCACGAGTACGACGACCCGCGCATCCTCCAACTGGACTTCCGCAACGAACTCGCGCTGCGCCGCACCCAGTCCACCGCGGTGCTCTGCGACGCGTGGCCCGGCCTGGCCCGGCAGAACTCGCCCCTCGTCGAGATCGTGCTCGGCGCACAGTCCCGCGTCGCCGGCTACGAGCGGATCAAGGTGGCCAACCACCTGCGCGACGAACGCCTCGGCCTCGCCGCCCGCGCCGCCGAACCCCTCGCGATCGCGCTCGCCGAACTGCTCGCCAACGCCACCGCCTACTCGCACCCCGACACCGATGTGCAGGTGACCGTCCAGCAGAGCGGCGGCCGGGGCGCGTTCCTGGTGGTCGACGACGCGGGCATCGGCATGGACGACGACGCGCTCGACCGGGCCCGCGCCCTGCTGGCCGGGCCCTCCGAGGTCCTGCTGACCGAACTGGGCGACCCGCCGCAGACGGGGTTCGCGGTCGTCGGCAGGCTGGTGGTGCAGTACGGCTTCCACTGCCACATCGAGGCCTCGCCGTTCGGCGGCATGCGTACGATCCTGCGTGTCCCCGCCCATCTGCTGACGGTGCTGGAGGACGACCACAGCCTCTCCGCCCTGGCCCCTGCGCCCGTGTCGGCCGTCCCCGCCCCGGACCGGCCGGCCGCCCCCGCGCAGTCCGCCCGGCCCGAACCGGCGCCCGCCGAGGCGCCTTCGGGACTGCCCAGCAGACGCCGGCGTGCGCCGCGCCCCGCGGCCGCCACCCCGGCCCCCGCCGCCCCGGCCGCCGGACAGGTGTCCCGTACACCCGAGCAGGCGGAGTCTTCCTGGGCGGCACTCCAACAGGGCACCCTGATCGGCAGGAGCGTTGCCGGGCGGGTCCCCGCACCGGATGCGGACGGCCACGACCACCTGGGCGACCAGGACGACCAAGGAGACGACGAGAAGTGAGCGCCCCCAGCCCCACCACCGGTGACCTCGCATGGGTGCTGACCCCGCTGCTGGAACTGCCCGGAGTCCAGCACGCCGTGGTCGCCACCGGCGACGGCCTCGTCGAGGGCGCCTCGCCCGGACTCGACCGGGCCTCCGGTGAACGGGTCGCCGCCATGACGGCCACGCTGCACGCCGCGGCCCGCGCCTTCACCACGGCCTTCACCAACGTCGAGGCCCCGCAACTGGCCCAGACGGTCGTCGAGTCGGACCTGGGCTTCGCCATCGTCGTACCGGCGGGGAAGAACACGACGCTCGCCCTGTTCGCCGAACCGGGCGCCAAGCTCGGGGACATCGCCTACCAGATGCAGGTGCAGGTCACCGCGCTGACGCGGGCGATGCACGCCCCGGCCCGCCAACCGGACACCGCCGACCGGCCATGACCGCCGGCCCAGGACGCCGTCTGATCCCCGCCTACCTCGTCACCGGGGGCAGGTCCAGGCCCACCGGCCCCGCGCTCGACCGGCTCGCCGTGCTCGTGCGCACCGAGGAGGCCCTGCCGCAGGACACCGGTTCGGAGCAGCGCAGGCTGTGCGAACTGCTGGAGCCGGGCGCCCTCACCGTCGTCGAGTGCGCGGCCCATCTGGACCTGCCGGTCAGCGCCACCGTATTCCTGGCCACGGATCTCGCGGCCGCCGGACTTCTGCTCACGCGACCGCCGATACCCAGTGCCGGGGAGATCGACCGGTCGCTCGTCGAGAGGCTGCTCGTTGGACTCCGCTCCCTCCACTGACCGGACGGACGTCGGCTATCTGCCGGCTGCCGCCCGGACCCTGATGAAACTCGTCGTCACGGGTCCCTTCGGCGTGGGCAAGACGACCCTGATCCGCACCCTCTCGGAAATCCCCACGCTCCACACCGAAGAGGCGATGACGCAGTCCAGCACCCGGCTCGACGACACCGCCGGGCTTCCCGAGAAGACCACGACCACGGTCGCCATCGACTTCGGACGCCTCACCGTCCTGGACGATCTCGTGCTGTACATGTTCGGCACGCCCGGCCAGGACCGCTTCCTGCCGCTGTGGGAGGACATCGCGCGCGGGGCGCTGGGCGCGCTCGTCCTGGTGGACACCCGCAGGCTCGCCGACTCCTTCGCCGTGATGGACATGGTCGAGGAGCAGGGACTGCCGTACGCCGTCGCTGTCAACCGCTTCCCCGACGCCCCCGCCCACAGCGACGAGGTCCTGCGCGCACACCTCGACCTCGACGCCGGGACTCCGCTGGTCCAGTGCGACGCGAGGGAGCGACGCGGCAGCATCGACGCCCTGATCGCGCTGGCCGAGCACGTGCTGACCCGCCTGCCGAAGCCCGAGGACCCGCAGCCCGAGGACCCGTCATGACATCGCATCCGCAGCCGCCGCAGCCCCTCGCGCTGTACGGCCCCGACTTCGCGGCCGACCCGCACGGCCACTACCGCACCCTGCGGGAACACGGCCCGCTCGCACCGGTCCGGATCGCCCCCGGCATCGAGGCGATGCTCGTCACCGACTACCAGGCAGCGGTCGACCTGCTCCGCGACACCCACACCTTCAGCAAGGACCCCCGCGCCTGGCAGGCGACGGTCCCCGCGGACTCCCCGGTACTGCCCGTGCTCGGGCACCGACCCACCGCGCTGTTCAGCGACGGCGCGGAGCACGCCCGTTACCGCGACGCCATCAACGACACCCTGGCCCTGATCGAACCGCACATCCTGCGGGCCCAGGTGGCCGGGGTCGCCCAGCAGCTCATCGCGGAGTTCGCCGCCACCGGCAGCGGCGACCTCATCGCCCAGTACGCCCGGCTGCTCCCGCTGCACGTCTTCGTCACCTGGTTCGGCGTCGATCCCGCGGACGGCGACCGGATCGTCGACGGCATCGGCGGGATGATGAACCCGGAACAGGGCGCCGCCGCCGCGTACGCCGACCTCGTCGACGTCGTCACCCGTCTCGTCGCCGACCGGCGCGCCCGGCCGCGACGCGACCTCACCTCGTACTTCCTGGCGCATCCGGCGCACCTGGACAACGACGAGACCGTGCGCCAGATCACGTTGCTCATGAGTGCGGGCCACGACCCCGAGACCAACCTGATCGGCAACGCGACCCTGCACATGCTCACCGACGAGCGGTACGCGGGATCGCTTCACGGGGGCGCGATGACCGCCCACGAGGCCATCAACGAGGTCCTGTGGCAGGACCCGCCGATCGCCAATCTGGCGGCCCACTACCCGCGCCACGACACCGAGTTCCACGGGGTCCGGCTGCGTGCGGGACAGCTCGTCCTGGTCTCCTTCGGTGCTGCCAACACCCAGTCGGGCCCTGCCGGTTCGCCCACCGGGGTGCGGTCGGGGGGAAGCGCCCACCTGGCCTGGTCGGCCGGTCCCCACCGGTGCCCCGCCAAGCAGCCGGCCCTGCTCATCGCGATGACCGCGATCGAGCAGCTCACCAGTCAGCTGTGCGACGCGGAACTGAGCGTTCCGGTGAGCGAACTGCTCTGGCGACCGGGGCCGTTCCACCGCGCGCTGGTGCATCTTCCGGTACGTTTCACCCCCCTGGACACCCACGTGTCCGCGGGCCCCGACCGGGAGCCGGCCCGGCAGCCGGAGGTTCCGATCGGCACCTGAACCGTGTCGCTGGTAGGCCGAACGGGTGAGGGGCGAGAGAATTGCCCGATGAACAGTGAGCGCAGCCGGCGCAACGCCAACCGATGCACAGACGGGGTGGTCCGGTGAGCAGGTACGACAGATATGACGTCACGGACGAGCAGTGGGAGGGGCTCGCCCAGGTCGTCCCGCTGCGCAGCCGCAACGAGTGGCCCTCGCGGGTGGACCATCGCACGGTCCCGGACGAGCAGGAGAGCGCCGAGCAGCGCCGCATGGTGGTGCTGCGGGTCCAGATCTTCGCGGATGCGCGCGAGGTCGCCGAGTACCTGGTCGCGCAGATTCCGGTGCTCCTCGATCTGACCAGCGCCGAGAGCGATGTGGCCAAGCGGATCCTGGACTTCACCAGTGGGGTCGTCTTCGGGCTGGGCAGCGGAATGCACCGGGTCGACCGGAACGTCTTCCTGCTGTCTCCCGTCGGCATGGAGGTCGAGGGAGTGACGGCGGCGGGCGTACCGGGGGCGTAGCCGACGTGCCGGCCGGGACCGCCACGCATCCGGTACGCCGTGACCGGGTGCGGCCCCCGGCCCGCTCCCTGCGCCTCTGCCGACTGTCCGGCCACCTGCCCGTCTGTCTGTCCGGCTGCCTCCCGCCTGCCTGCCCGGCCGGCTGCCCGTCTGCGGGGCGGTGGTAGACCTGGGGCCGTGACAGAACTCGACGTGCACGTGCTCCAGCGACGGCTCGCCGCATTCGCGGCCGCACGCGACTGGGAGCGGTACCACACCCCCAAGAACCTCGCGTCGGCGCTGAGCGTCGAGGCCGCCGAACTCGTGGAGATCTTCCAGTGGCTGACGCCGGAACAGTCGGCGCGGGTGATGGAGGACGCCGCGACGGCGCCCAGGGTGGCGGACGAGGTCGCCGACGTTCTCGCCTATCTGCTGCAGTTCTGCGAGGTGCTGGGCATTGATGTGCTGGCGGCCCTGGCGGCCAAGATCGAGCGGAACGAGGGGCGTTTCCCGGTGCCGCAGCCGACGGATCCCCCGTACCGTCACTCTTCGGAGTGATCGAGTTGTCCACATTCGATTTCGTGTCCACAGATTTCCGAATTCCCCTGGCCTTTCGGTACCACCACCCTCACTGTGGGTAATGAAGAGGTGAGCGGGTTTCCGGGTCGAACGGGGGCAAGGGATGGAAGCGGAGCGGCTTGTAGCAGTCATCCGGAGGGCACTGGCGCAGAGCCGGGGCACGCCGGACATCATCGCCGAGGCCTGGCAGGCCCAAGCGCTGGCGCAGGCGATCGGGAGCCGGCTGGCGGCGAGCGGCCCCAAGGAGTTACGGGGCGAGGCGAGCGGCCTCAGCGAGATCGGCGGACGGAGTAACGGCGCGCTGGAGCACCCGGCGGCCCGGGCGGGTGTGGCACGGGCGGCGCAGCTCTCCGAGGTCGCCGATCCGCGCGCGTCCCTCACCGGTCTCGGCGCGCTGCTCGGGGAGGTGGGGATAGCCCTGGTCGGGGTGGCGTGCGAGACCGATGAACAGGGCCTGTACTGGCAGTGCATGGAGGCGATCGACGCCGCGGACGAATCGACGGACCGGGTGCACGGCATGCTCCGCCTGCTCGACGAGCGGGACCGCGAGCGCCGCGCGGATCTGGAGCGCGGCCGGGAGCGGGACGGCCCGCACGGTGTGCTGCACGGACCGGTGGGACCGGCCGCCGACGTCGGCTGAGCGTCCGGCACCGGTGAGGCGTCCGGAGGTGCAGGATGGATGCATGGATCTTCGAATCTTCACCGAGCCCCAGCAAGGGGCGAGCTACGACACACTGCTCACCGTCGCGAAGGCGGCCGAGGACCTCGGTTTCGATGCCTTCTACCGGTCCGACCACTATCTGCGCATGGGCCAGGGCGACGGCCTTCCCGGCCCGACGGACGCCTGGATCACGCTGGCCGGGCTGGCGCGCGAGACCAAGCGGATCCGCCTCGGCACCCTGATGACGGCGGGGACGTTCCGCCTTCCCGGAGTGCTCGCCATCCAGGTGGCACAGGTCGACCAGATGTCCGGCGGCCGCGTCGAGCTGGGCCTGGGCGCCGGCTGGTTCGAGCAGGAGCACAAGGCCTACGGCATTCCCTTCCCCAAGGAGAAGTTCGGCCGGCTGGAGGAGCAGCTGGCGATCGTCACCGGTCTGTGGGCCACCGAGGTCGGCAAGACGTTCAGTTATGACGGTACGTACTATCAGCTCACCGACTCGCCCGCGCTGCCCAAGCCCGCTCAGGCCAAGGTGCCCGTGCTGATCGGCGGGCACGGTGCGAAGCGGACGCCGCGGCTGGCCGCGCAGTACGCCGACGAGTTCAACATTCCGTTCGCCTCGCTGGAGGACAGCGAGAAGCAGTTCGGCCGGGTCCGGGCGGCGGCCGCGGAGGCGGGACGCGGGCCCGACGACCTGGTGTACTCCAACGCCCTGGTCGTCTGCGTAGGCAAGGACGATGCGGAGGTGGCGCGCCGGGCCGCCGTCATCGGACGGGACGTGGCGGAACTGAAGGCGAACGGGCTGGCAGGCTCGCCCGCCGAGGTCGTCGACAAGATCGGCCGATTCGGGGCGATCGGGGCGTCGCGCATCTACCTCCAGGTGCTGGACCTCGACGACCTGGAGCACTTGGAGCTGATCTCGTCGCAGGTCCAGTCACAGCTTGACTGAGGGGACTCTCGGCCGAGGGGACTCCCGGCTGGGAGGGCAGCTCGGCTGAGCGGAAAGCTCGGCTGGGAGGGCAGCTCGGCTGAGCGGAAAGCTCGGTTGAGAGGGCACCTCGGATGAGCAGAAAGCTCGGCCGAGCGAAGCACTGGACCGAGGGCAGCACTGGACCGAGAGAAGAAGGAGCCTCTGGTGTCACCCGCCCGCGATCCCGCCGCCCCGGCCGGGGCGCCGTCCCGCCCGCTCGCCGCCGCGCTCGCGGCAGGAACCGTCCTGCTCGACGGTGGGCTCTCCAACCAGTTGGAGGCGCAGGGCTGTGATCTGTCCGACGACCTGTGGTCGGCCCGGCTGCTCGTGGACGGACCGGAGCAGATCGAGGCCGCGCACACGGCGTATGTGCGGGCGGGTGCGCAGGTGCTCATCACGGCCGGCTATCAGGCGAGTTTCGAAGGGTTCCGGCAGCGCGGGATCGGGCGGGCGGACGCGGCGGGGCTCTTCGCCCGAAGCGTGGAACTGGCCCGCCGGGCGGCCGGGGCGGTGGACCGGGACGTCTGGGTCGCGGCCTCGGTCGGCCCGTACGGGGCGGTGACGGCGGACGGGGCGGAGTACCGGGGCCGCTACGGGCTCACGATCCGGGAACTGGAACGCTTCCACCGCCCCCGGATCGAGGCCCTGGCCGCCGCCGGCCCCGATGTGCTGGCGATGGAGACGGTGCCGGACCTGGACGAGGCGCAGGCGTTGCTGCGGGTGGCGGGGGAGTGCGGGCTGCCGGTCTGGCTCTCCTACACCGTGGCCGGTGACCGGACCAGGGCCGGGCAGCGGCTGGAGGAGGCGTTCGGCCTCGTCGCCGGGGAGGAGCAGGTGGTGGCGGCCGGGGTGAACTGCTGCGATCCGGCCGATGTGGACGGGGCGGTCCGGGTGGCGGCGGAGACGACCGGGAAGCCGGTCGTCGTCTATCCGAACAGCGGCGAGCGCTGGGACGCGCAGGGAAGGGCGTGGACCGGGGGCGCCACGTTCGACCCCGGACGGGTCCGGGCCTGGCAGGACGCCGGTGCGCGGCTGATCGGTGGCTGCTGCCGCGTCGGCCCGGCCACCATCGCGGAACTGGCCGCGCTGCTCGGCGAGGGAGCGACGGCACCCGGGCCGGGGAGAGCTGAAAATGCCTGGTGAGGGCGAGTGGACCGGACCATACTCGGACGTGTGTTCCTGACGATCAGTACCACCGGCACCCCGGAACGTCCCGCCACCGATCTCGGCTTCCTGCTGCACAAGCATCCCGAGAAGGCGCAGACGTTCTCCACCTCGCACGGCACCGCGCATGTCTTCTATCCCGAGGCATCCGCGGAGCAGTGCACGGCCGCGCTGCTGCTGGAGGTGGATCCCGTGGCGCTGGTGCGGCGGGGCAAGGGCAAGGGCCGCGGCGGTGCCCCCGACGCGGCACTCGCGCAGTACGTCAACGACCGCCCCTACGCCGCGTCCTCGCTGCTCTCCGTCGCGATGAGCACCGTCTTCAAGTCCGCGCTGAGCGGCACCTGCAAGGCGATGCCCGAGCGGGCGGCGGAGCCGATGCCGTTGCGGATCGAGGTTCCCGCCCTCCCGGCCCGTGGTGGTGCCGAGCTGGTGCGGGCGCTCTTCGGTCCGCTCGGCTGGTCCCGCGTGGACGCGGTGGCCGTGCCGCTGGACGAGCAGTTCCCCGAGTGGGGGGACTCTCGGTACGTACGGCTCGTGCTGGAGGGTGAGCTGAGGCTCGCGGACGCCCTGCGCCAGCTGTACGTCCTGCTGCCCGTGCTCGACGACGCCAAGCACTACTGGGTGGCGCCGGACGAGGTGGACAAGCTGCTGCGGGCCGGTGAGGGCTGGCTGGCCGACCACCCCGAACAGAAGCTGATCACCAGCCGGTATCTGTCGCGGCGCTGGGGGCTGACCCGGCAGGCGATGCAGCGGCTGGAGCTGGTGCGGCTCGCCGAGTCCGACGACCTCGAAGTCGAGAGCATCGACAACGCCGTCGACGAGACGGCCGACACGGAGGAGCGGCCGGTGCCGCTCGCCGAGCAGCGCAGGGCCGCGATCCTGGCGGCGCTGACCGCTGCGGGGGCGAGCCGGGTGCTCGACCTCGGCTGCGGCCAGGGCCAGTTGGTGCAGGCACTGCTGAAGGACGTGCGCTTCACCGAGATCGTCGGCGTGGACGTCTCGATGCGTGCCCTGACGATCGCCTCGCGCCGGCTGAAGCTGGACCGGATGGGGGAGCGCCAGGCCGCCCGGGTGACGCTCCGGCAAGGCTCGCTCACGTACACGGACAAGCAGCTCAAGGGGTACGACGCGGCGGTGCTGAGCGAGGTCGTCGAGCACCTCGACCTGCCGCGGCTGCCGGCCCTGGAGTATGCGGTGTTCGGCGTGGCCCGTCCCCGTACCGTGCTCGTGACCACGCCGAACGTCGAGTACAACGTCCGCTGGGAGTCCCTCCCGGCCGGACACGTCCGGCACGGCGACCACCGTTTCGAGTGGACCAGGGCCGAATTCCGGGACTGGGCGGGCGAAGTGGCCCGCAGGCACGGGTACGGGGTGGAGTTCGTCCCCGTAGGCCCCGACGACCCCGAGGTGGGTCCGCCCACTCAGCTGGCCGTGTTCACGATGGCCGCGACCGACACGACCGACACGACCGACACGGCCGGTGCGCCCGACGCGACCGCCACGACCGAGAAGGAGGCGAAAACCGCATGAGCAACACCAGCCCCAGCGACCGCACCAGCGACAGCACCCGCACCGGACGCGTCCTGCCGGTGACCGACCTCTCCCTCGTCGTCCTCATCGGGGCGAGTGGCTCGGGCAAGTCCACCTTCGCCCGCGGACACTTCAAACCGACCGAGATCATCTCCTCGGACTTCTGCCGCGGACTCGTCGCCGACGACGAGAACGACCAGAGCGCCAGCCGGGACGCCTTCGACGTCCTTCACTACATCGCGGGCAAGCGCCTGGCCGCGGGACGGCTGACCGTCGTCGACGCCACCAACGTCCAGTCGGAGAGCCGCCGCCAGCTGGTGCAGCTGGCCCGGGAGCACGATGTGCTGCCCATCGCGATCGTCCTCGACCTGCCCGAAGAGGTCTGCCTCGCGCGCAACGCGGCCCGGCCGGACCGTGCCGACATGCCCCGCCACGTGGTCCAGCGCCACCGCCGGGAGCTGCGCCGTTCGCTGCGCGGCCTGGAGCGTGAGGGCTTCCGCAAGGTCCACATCCTGCGCACCGAGGAGGAGGCCGAGCACGCGGAAGTGGTGCTGGAGCGCCGCTACAACGACCTCCGCCACCTCACCGGTCCCTTCGACATCATCGGTGACATCCACGGCTGCAGCTCCGAGCTGGAGACGCTGCTCGTCAAGCTCGGCTACGTGGACGGCGCGCACCCCGAAGGGCGCACGGCGGTGTTCGTCGGCGACCTCGTCGACCGCGGGCCCGACAGCCCCGGCGTGCTGCGCCGCGTCATGTCCATGGTCTCGGACGGCAACGCGCTCTGTGTCCCCGGCAACCACGAGAACAAGCTCGCCCGTTACCTCAAGGGCCGTAAGGTCCAGCAGACCCACGGACTGGCCGAGACGATCGAGCAGTTGGAGCGGGAGGACACCAGGGACCCGGAATTCCGCGGCCGGGTCCGGGAGTTCATCGACGGGCTCGTCAGCCACTACGTGCTGGACGACGGCAAACTGGTCGTCTGCCACGCCGGGCTGCCCGAGAAGTACCACGGGCGCACCTCGGGGCGGGTCCGGTCGCACGCCCTCTACGGCGACACCACCGGCGAGACCGACGAGTTCGGGCTGCCGGTGCGCTACCCGTGGGCGGAGGACTACCGGGGCCGGGCCACCGTGGTCTACGGCCACACCCCCGTGCCGAACACCTCCTGGATCAACAACACCATCTGCCTGGACACGGGCGCCGTGTTCGGCGGGAAGATGACCGCGCTGCGCTGGCCGGAGCGCGAACTCGTCGACGTACCGGCCGAGCAGGTCTGGTACGAGCCGGTGAAGCCGCTCACCACCGAGGCGCCGGGCGGCCGGGAGGGCCGGCCGCTGGACCTCGCCGATGTGCAGGGCCGCCGGATCGTGGAGACCCGGCACATGGGCAGGGTGGCGGTGCGCGAGGAGAACGCGGCGGCGGCGCTGGAGGTCATGAGCCGGTTCGCCGTCGACCCCCGGCTGCTCGCCTACCTTCCGCCGACCATGGCACCGACCGCCACCTCGAAGGAGGAGGGCTATCTGGAGCACCCGGCCGAGGCCTTCGCGCAGTACCGGGCGGACGGTGTGGACAGGGTCGTGTGCGAGGAGAAGCACATGGGCTCCCGGGCCGTGGCCCTGGTCTGCCGTGACGCGGAAGCGGCACGGGAACGGTTCGGGACCGGTGACTCCGGGACCGTTGACTTCGGGACCGGCGACTTGGGCAAGGGCGGCCCGACGGGCGCGCTGCACACCCGCACCGGACGGCCGTTCCTGGACGACCCCGCGCTCACCGAAACCGTGCTGGACCGGCTGCGCCAGGCCGTCACCGCTGCCGGGCTGTGGGAGGAGTGGGACACCGACTGGGTGCTGCTCGACGCCGAGCTGATGCCCTGGTCCCTGAAGGCGGCCGGGCTGCTCCGCTCGCAGTACGCGGCGGTCGGCGCGGCGTCGGGCGCCGTCTTCCCCTCGGCCACCGGGGCGCTGGCGGCAGCGGCGGCACGCGGTGTCGACGTCGGCGCGCTCGCGCAGCGGCAGCGGGGGCGGGCCGAGGACGCGGCGGCGTTCACCGAGGCCTACCGCCGCTACTGCTGGAGCACGGAAGGGCTGGACGGGGTGCGCCTTGCGCCGTTCCAGATCCTCGCCGTGCAGGGCCGCTCGCTCGCCGCCGTACCCCATGACGAGCAGCTGGCCTGGCTGGACCGGCTGGTGGAGCACGACCCCACCGGGCTGCTCCAGGTCACCCGGCGGCTCGTCGTCGACCCCGCGGACGAGGCCTCGGTCCGCTCGGGTGTCGACTGGTGGCTGGAGATGACCGGCCGCGGCGGCGAGGGCATGGTCGTCAAGCCGCTCGGCGCGCTCGTCAGGGACGGCAAGGGCCGGCTCGTCCAGCCCGGAATCAAGGTGCGTGGCCGGGAGTACCTGCGGATCATCTACGGTCCCGAGTACACCCGCCCGGAAAACCTGGACCGGCTGCGCGGCCGCTTCCTCGGCCACAAGCGGTCGCTCGCTCTACGCGAGTACGCCCTGGGCCTGGAGGCCCTGGACCGGCTGGCCGACGGGGAGCCGCTGTGGCGGGTCCACGAGGCGGTGTTCGCGGTCCTGGCACTGGAGTCGGAGCCGGTGGACCCGCGGCTGTAGTGCCTTGCCGGCGGGCCGGGACCGTGAAGGGTCCCGGCCCGCCGACAGAACCGGCTGGCGATTCGCCGGGTGAACGACCTCCCGCGCGGTGAGGATGAGGGCATGGGATTCCATGTCGACTCCGAGGCCGGGCGGCTGCGCCGCGTCATCCTGCACCGCCCCGATCTGGAACTGAAACGGCTCACCCCGGAGAACCGGGGCGCGCTGCTCTTCGACGACGTGCTCTGGGTGCGCCGGGCCCGCGAGGAGCACGACGGCTTCGCGGACGTACTGCGCGACCGCGGAGTGGAGGTGCACCTCTTCGGTGACCTGCTCCGGGAGTCGCTGGAGATCCCCGTGGCCCGGCGGCTCGTGCTGGACCGGGTCTTCGAGGAGAAGGAGTACGGGCCGCTGGCCACCGAGCATCTGCGGGTGGCCTTCGAGGAGCTGTCCACCGCCGACCTCTGCGAGGCACTGGTCGGCGGGATGACCAAACGGGAGTTCCTGGAGCGTTACCGCGAGCCGACCTCCGTGCGCTTCCACGTCATGGACCTGGACGACTTCCTGCTCGGGCCGCTGCCCAACCACCTCTTCACCCGGGACACCTCGGCCTGGATCTACGACGGGGTCTCCATCAACGCCATGCGGTGGCCCGCCCGGCAGCGCGAGACCGTTCACTTCGAGGCGATCTACCGTCACCACCCGCTCTTCACGGGCCCGGACGCCGGCGCCTTCCACCACTGGTCGGAGGGGCAGGACGACTATCCCTCCACCATCGAGGGCGGTGACGTCCTCGTCATCGGCCGGGGGGCCGTGCTCATCGGCATGAGCGAACGCACGACTCCGCAGGCGGTGGAGATGCTGGCCCGCGGCCTCTTCGACGCCGGATCCGCCCGGACGATCGTGGCACTCGACATGCCCAAGAGCCGGGCGTTCATGCACCTCGACACGGTGATGACGATGGTCGACGGGGACACCTTCACCAAGTACGCGGGCCTGGGCATGCTCCGCTCGTACACCATCGAACCCGGGGACGGGCCGCGCGACCTCAAGGTCACCGACCATCCGCCCGAGCACATGCACCGCGCCATCGCCGAGGCGCTGGGCCTGGAGTCGATCCGGGTCCTGACCGCCACCCAGGACGTGCACGCGGCCGCGCGCGAGCAGTGGGACGACGGCTGCAACGTCCTGGCCGTCGAGCCGGGCGTCGTCGTCGCCTACGAGCGCAACGCCACCACCAACACCCATCTGCGCAAGGAGGGCATCGAGGTCATCGAGATCCGCGGCAGCGAACTGGGCCGGGGCCGCGGTGGCCCGCGCTGCATGAGCTGCCCGGTGGTCCGGGACCCGGTGTAGACGCGGCACGCGGCACGCGCCGCCGGTGAGGTACCGGGAACGAGTCAGCGGGGGCTCTGTATAGCGATGCATTACGTCGTATAGACTTCCAGGGTTACTGTATGCGCCCCCGTCCGACCCAGGAGCAGTCACCATGGCCATAGACCTCGCAGGCCGCCACTTCCTCAAGGAGCTGGACTTCACGGCCGAGGAGTTCCGCGGCCTGATCGCCCTGGCCGCCGAGCTCAAGGCTGCGAAGAAGGCGGGCACCGAGGTCCAGCGGCTGCGCGGCAGGAACATCGCGCTGATCTTCGAGAAGACCTCGACCCGCACCCGCTGCGCGTTCGAGGTGGCCGCCGCCGACCAGGGCGCCTCCACCACCTACCTCGACCCCTCCGGCTCCCAGATGGGGCACAAGGAGTCCGTGAAGGACACCGCCCGCGTCCTCGGCCGGATGTTCGACGGGATCGAGTACCGCGGTGACAGCCAGGAGGCCGTCGAGGCGCTGGCGGCCCACGGCGGCGTGCCCGTCTTCAACGGGCTCACCGACGACTGGCACCCCACCCAGATGCTCGCCGACGTCCTCACGATGACCGAGCACAGTGAGAAGCCGCTGGAGCGGATCGCCTTCGCCTACCTCGGTGACGCCCGGTTCAACATGGGCAACTCCTACCTCGTCACCGGCGCCCTGCTCGGGATGGACGTGCGGATCGTCGCGCCGAAGGCCTACTGGCCCGCCGAAGCCGTCGTCGCCCAGGCCCGCCGGCTCGCCGGAGCGAGCGGGGCGACGGTCACGCTCACCGAGGACATCGCCGAGGGCGTGCGCGGTGCCGACTTCGTCGCCACCGACGTCTGGGTCTCGATGGGCGAGCCCAAGGAGGTCTGGGACGAGCGCATCACCGCCCTCGCGCCGTACGCCGTCACCATGGACGTCCTGCGGGCCAGTGGCAACGACGGCGTGAAGTTCCTGCACTGCCTCCCGGCATTCCACGACCTCGGCACCAAGGTGGGCCGGGAGATCCACGCCCGGCACGGCCTCACCGAGCTGGAGGTCAGTGACGAGGTCTTCGAGTCCGCGCACTCCGTCGTCTTCGACGAGGCGGAGAACCGGATGCACACGATCAAGGCCGTGCTGGTCGCCACGATGGCCACGCGCTGACACGATCGTGGCGAAGGTCATGCAAGCGCATGGTCATGCGCCCACTTGGGTGAACATGCGCACGGGTGTCTAATATGGTCCCCGTTGGTGGGGTTCGAGCTCGCACGCTCGAACCCCATTTTCGTGTGCGGCGACCGGCCCCCACTGCCGTCGCCGCACCCTCCCCCCACCTGCACCGCCAGAGATGAGACCACCGCCGTGAGCCCCCTGCGCCTTCCCGGCCCGCCGCACCGCGTCAAGGACCCGCACCAGCTGATCGCCGAGTCCGGCGCCGACCTGGAGGGCCACGGGCTCAGACGCACCATGGGGCTCTTCCAGCTGGTGTGCTTCGGGATCGGTGCCGTCGTGGGCACCGGCATCTTCGTCGGCCTGTCCGACAGCGTCGCCGAGGCCGGTCCCGCCGTCGTGCTGTCCTTCGTCCTCGCGGCCGTCACCTGCATCTTCACCGCGTTCTCGTTCGCCGAGCTGGGCAGCGCGATCCCGGTCTCCGGAAGTTCGTACTCCTTCGCCTACGCCACCCTCGGTGAGCGCACCGCCTTCCTCGTCGGCTGGTGCCTGCTCCTGGAGTACGGGGTGTCGGTCTCGGCCGTGGCGGTGGGCTGGAGCCAGTACGTCAACGAACTGCTCGACAGCCTCTTCGGACGGCAGCTTCCGGCCGCGCTCTCCGCCGGTCCCGGCGACGGCGGTGTGATCAACCTGCCGGCCGTCCTCGTGGTGATGATGGCCGCGACGCTGCTGGTTCGCGGCATCCGGGAGAGCGCCGGGGCCACGGCCGCGATGGCGGTTCTCAAGATCACCATCCTGGTCATGTTCTGCGTCATCGCCTTCACCGCCTTCGAGCACGGCAACCTCACGCCGTTCATGTCCCACGGCGCGGGCGGAGTCACCGCGGGAGCGTCGCTGGCGTTCTTCTCGTACATCGGTTTCGACGCCATCACCACGACGGGCGAGGAGGTCAAGAACCCCCGGCGGAACATCCCGATCGCGATCATGATCTGCATCGGCCTGGTCACGCTGCTCTACTGCGCGGTGGCCCTCGCCGCGATCGGTGCCCTCGGGCCCGAAGCCGTCTCCGACAAGCCGGCCGCGCTCTCCCTCATCGTCGACCAGGTCACCGACTCGACCGTCGGCGGCGGAATCATCGCGTTCGGCGCGGTCGTCGCCATCGCCTCGGTCGTTCTCGCGGTCATGTACGGACAGACCCGCATTCTGATGTCGATGTCGCGCGACGGCCTGGTTCCGCGGGTCTTCGAACGCGTCTCGCCGCGGACCGCGACACCGGTCGCCAACACCTGGATCGTCGCCGTCGTCTTCGCCGTCCCGGCGGCCTTCTCCTCGCTCGACGTGGTGGTGAACCTGACCACCATCGGGACGCTGGCCACGATGGTCGCGGTCAACGTCGCCGTGATCGTGCTGCGCCGCCGCAATCCGGAGGTGAAGGGCTCGTTCCGGGTGCCGCTCTACCCGCTCAGCCCGCTGCTCGGCGTCGCCTTCTGCGTGTATCTGATGTACGGGACCGGCTGGTCGACCTGGGTGCAGTTCGCGGTGTTCCTGGCCGTCGGCGCGGCGGTGTACGCGGGCTACGGGCGCTCCCGCTCACGGCTGGCGCACCGGACCGGAGCCTGAGGGCCGCCCGGTCAGGAGGCAGGCCGGGCGGGTGACGGCAGGGTGAACCACACCGCTTTCCCGCGCTCCGTCGTGCGGTGGCCGCAGGACGAACTGAGGGTGCGGATCAGCAGCAGTCCTCGCCCGTGCTCCTGCCACGGGTCGGGGATGTCGTCCGGCTCCGGGCGTGAGAGGTCGCCCGGCGGGGACGGATCACCGTCGTGCACCTCCACCTGGCAGCCGCTCGGCAGGAGCTCCACCACCAGCTCGACGGGCTCGTCGGCCGGGGTGTGCTCCACGGCGTTGGCGACCAGTTCCGCGGTCAGCAGTTCGGCGGTGTCGCTGTCGGCGGGTGCGTCGAGGTCCGCCAGCACCGTACGGATCAGCGCCCGGGCGATCGGCACGGCGGCCGCGGAGTGCGGCAGCGTGATGCGCCAGACGGCGGGTGCGGGGGGATCGGACGGCACGGCGGGGCTTCCGTTCAGGAGAGCGTGAACAGTCCGGGGCTCAAGGGTTCGGGGAGCTCAGAACTTCTTGGTTTCAACCTTACGAATCCCCACGACACGGGCAAGGGCCTGCCGACCGGTGCGAACAGGACGTTCGTCACTGGTACCCCCACTCCATCTATCGCGTACTCGTGACGGAAGTCACGTACGAGTGATAAATTCGGGGCCAGGCAGCAGCCCGACGGCCGAAGGGGACCACCCTCGATGAGTCCGTTTCCCAGCTCCGCGTCCCGTACGGAGACCTGGCACCATCTGCGGGTGACGACGCAGGACGGCGTCGTCACCGTCACCCTCGCCCGGCCCGAGAAGCTCAACGCGCTGACCTTCGGCGCCTACGCGGATCTGCGCGACCTCCTGGCCGAGCTGTCGAGGGAGCGCTCCGTGCGCGCCCTCGTGCTGGCCGGAGAGGGGCGCGGCTTCTGCTCGGGCGGCGATGTGGACGAGATCATCGGAGCCACGCTCGCGATGGACACCGCCCAGTTGCTGGACTTCAACCGGATGACCGGGCAGGTGGTACGGGCCCTGCGGGAGTGCCCGTTCCCCGTCGTAGCGGCCGTGCACGGGGTCGCCGCCGGGGCGGGCGCCGTGCTCGCGCTCGCCGCCGACTTCCGGGTCGCCGACCCCTCGGCGAAGTTCGCCTTCCTCTTCACCCGGGTCGGGCTCTCCGGCGGTGACATGGGCGCGGCCTACCTGCTGCCCAGGGTCGTCGGCCTCGGCCACGCCACCCGGCTGCTGATGCTGGGCGATCCCGTCCGCGCCCCCGAGGCCGAGCGGATCGGGCTGATCAGCGAACTGGCCGAGGAGGGCGGGGCCGACGAGCGGGCCGCGGCGCTCGCCCGGCGCCTCGCCGACGGACCCGCGCTCGCCCTCGCCCAGACCAAGGCACTGCTCACCGCCGAACTCGACATGCCGCTGGCCGCCTCCGTGGAGATGGACGCCGCCACCCAGGCCCTCCTGATGCACGGCGAGGACTACGCCGAGTTCCACGCGGCGTTCACCGAGAAGCGGCCGCCGAAATGGCAGGGCCGGTGATCCGGGTGACACCCCCCGAAGCCCGGCGCCCCGGCCCTCCACCCCCCGGCGGTGAAGCGGAACCACTCCGCAGGATCGCCGTCATCGGCGGCGGACCCGGCGGGCTCTACGCCGCTGCCCTGCTCAAACGGCTCGGCCCGCAGCGCGAGATCACCCTCTGGGAGCGCAACGCCCCCGACGACACGTTCGGCTTCGGCGTCGTCCTCTCCGACGAGACCCTCGGCGGCATCGAGCACGCCGACCCCGCCGTCCACGCCGCACTCCAACGCGAGTTCGTCCGCTGGGACGACATCGACATCGTCCACCGCGGCCACACCCAGACCTCCGGCGGTCACGGCTTCGCGGCACTCGGCCGGCGGCGGCTCCTGGAGATCCTGCACGAGCGCTGCGCCGGTCTCGGGGTGCGCCTCCGCTTCCGCGAGGAGGCACCGCCCGCCGCCGAACTGGCCGCCTCCCACGACCTGGTGATCGCGGCCGACGGCGTACACAGCCGTACCCGCGACGCCCAGGCGGACCTCTTCGGGCCCCACATCACCGCCCACCGCTGCCGGTACATCTGGCTCGCCGCGGACTTCGCCCTGGACGCCTTCCGCTTCGAGACCGCCGAGACCGCGTACGGCGTGATGCAGCTGCACGCCTACCCCTTCTCTCCCGACGCCTCGACCGTCATCGTCGAGATGCGCGAAGAGGTCTGGCGCGCGGCCGGATTCGACACCTGCGACCCCGCCGAGTCGACCCGGCACTGCGCCAAGATCTTCGCCGACGCCCTGGGCCACCGGCCGCTGCGCTCCCACAACTCCTCCTGGCTCACCTTCCGCACCGTCGTCAACGAGCACTGGTCGCACGGGAACACGGTCCTCATCGGTGACGCCGCCCACACCGCGCACTTCTCCATCGGCTCCGGCACCAAACTCGCCGTCGAGGACGCACTCGCCCTCGCCGCCTGCATCGAGGAACAGCCGGACCTGCCGACAGCCCTCGCCGCGTACGAGAGCGAGCGCAGGCCCGTCGTCGAGTCGACCCAGCGCGCCGCCGCGGCCAGCCTGCGCTGGTTCGAGGAGCTGGGTACGTACGTCGACCAGCCGCCCCGTCAGTTCGCCTTCAACCTCCTCACCCGCAGCCGCCGCGTCACCCACGACAACCTGCGGCTGCGCGACGCCTCGTTCACCGCGGCCGTCGAGGACGAGTTCGGCTGCCCGCCCGGCACCCCGCCGATGTTCACTCCGCTGCGGCTGCGGGCCCTGGAGCTGCGCAATCGCGTCGTCGTCTCGCCCATGGACATGTACTCCGCTACCGACGGCGTCCCCGGCGACTTCCACCTCGTCCACCTCGGTGCGCGGGCGCTGGGAGGTGCCGGGCTGGTCATGACGGAGATGGTGTGCGTGAGCCCCGAGGGCCGCATCACCCCGGGCTGCACCGGCCTCTACACCGACGAGCAGGCCGCCGCCTGGACCAGGATCGCCGGCTTCGTGCACACCGGGTCGCCCGGCACCGCCATCGGGATCCAGCTCGGCCACTCCGGCCGCAAGGGCTCCACCAAGCTCATGTGGGAGGGCATCGACCAGCCGCTCGACGACGGCAACTGGCCGCTGACCGCCGCCTCCGCGCTCCCGTACGCGCCGGGCGTCAACCAGATCCCGCACGCCCTGGACCGCGCGGGGATGGACACCGTCCGCGAGCAGTTCGCGTCCGCCGCCCGACGCGCCGAGGCCTGCGGGTTCGACCTCCTCGAACTGCACTGCGCCCACGGCTATCTGCTCTCGGGCTTCCTCTCCCCGCTGACCAACCACCGCACCGACGCCTACGGGGGCACCCTGGCCAACCGGCTCCGCTTCCCGCTGGAAGTCTTCGACGCGGTCCGTGAACGGTGGCCCGACGACCGGCCGATGACCGTCCGGATCTCCGCGACCGACTGGGCCGAGGGCGGGACGACGGGCGAGGACGCCGTCGAGATCGCCCGCGCCTTCGTCGCGCACGGCGCCGACGCCATCGACGTCTCCACCGGGCAGGTCGTCCCCTCCGAACAGCCCGAGTACGGGCGCTCGTACCAGACCCCGTACGCCGACCGGATCCGCAACACCCTGTGCGTGCCCGTCATCGCCGTCGGCGCCATCTCCTCCTGGGACGACGTCAACTCCCTGCTGCTCGCGGGCCGCGCCGACCTCTGCGCCCTGGCCCGCCCGCATCTGTACGACCCGCACTGGACGCTCCACGCAGCAGCCGACCAGGGCTACACCGGGCCGGGCGCCCCCTGGCCGCTCCCGTACCGCGCGGGCAGCCGTACCCCGCCGACGGGCCGTACGGACGCACCGAAGCCGCGGCTCACTCTGGACTGAGCGGCAGGCACTCGTGGCAGAGGCAGGGATCGGGGTGCGGGGCGGCGTGATGGGTGTGGCGTCCCAGCCGCGCGGTCCTGTCCAGCCGCTCCGCCAGTTCGGCCGCCTCCTCACGCGTCCGCACGGGCATGGCGGCGCACCGCTTGAGGACGGCGGGGGAGTACACCAACCGGGGCCGGAAGGTGTGCAGATGCCGGGTCCCGGTGTCGATGGTGATCCACCGCCCGGTGTGCCGGCCGTGGCCCACCGCGGTCAGCTGCGCGTTGCCCATTCCGGGATGGGTGTCCACGACGTAGACCTTCGCCCCGCCCCGGAAAGCCTTCGTGCCGGGCCGGAACTCCTGCCCCAGATCCCCGTACCGCCGCCACCGTACGACGTTCGCCGCGACCAGCCACTGGGGTTCGGGTACGTCATCCATCGCTCTCCTCCGCGCTGATCAGCAGCCGGTCCGAGAGGGGCCGGTAGCCGATGCGGGTGTACACGCCGTTGCTCGTCGGGTTTCGCCAGGGTCATTCGTTCGGATCAGGCCGGATCAGGGAGCAGCTCCCGGTCCGCCGGAGTCGCCGGCCTCGCCCGGCCACCGGGAGCGGGCGACGGCGGGGTCGGCTCGCCCAGCCGGTACAGACGCTGCTCCTTGTCGACGCGGTGCCCCGGCCAATGCGCCGCCACCGCCCGGGCGGTGGCCCGGTCGGCGTTCACACGGGTCAGCCGGCGGGTGGCCATCAGCGGGGCGATCGCCTCGGGGCGACCGCGTTCAGCGTCGCCGGGTAGGGCGGCGTATGCAGCAGGGTGCCCGCCACCTCGCCGTCGACGCCACGCCACCAGCCCAGTACCGGATCGTGGCCGCCGTAGGCGCGGGGCCCGTGGCGGCGCAGGGCAGCGGTGACGGTCAGCATGACCGTGCTCTCGGCAGGCCGGGCGCTCAGCGAGGGGCCGGCCGTGGCGAGGAAGAGCCCGACGTCGTCCGTGAAGGTCCAGGTCATGCATCGGCATTCTGCCGGGCGCACCGCGACCGGGGCACGCGGTTATCCGCCGACGAACTCCGCCCCGGCATCCCGCAATCGCTCGTGCAGCAGCCCGAACACCTTCGCCGACCTCCCGCCCGGCCACGTCGGCGGAAGCAGCTCCTTCGGCAGTCCCGGATCCGCGTACGGCACCTGCCGCCAGGAGTCCAGCGCCATCAGGTAGTCGCGGTACGCCGCCTCCGGAGCCGGCGCCCGCTCCGGGCGCGCCTCCCAGGACCGCAGCACCGGCTCGTGCCGCTCCAGGAAGCCCTCGTGCAGCCGGGCCACGGCGTCCAGGTCCCACCAACGCGCCACCGACTCCCCGGTGGCCGCGAACCCCAGGTGGTCACCGCGGAACAGCTCCACGTACGGGGTGAGGTCCAGACGCTCCAGGGTGTGCCGCGTCTCCTCGTACAGCGCGGCCGGCGCGATCCACACGCCGGGGGCGGCCGTGCCGAAGCCGAGACCGGACAGCCGTGAGCGCAGCAGGTGCCGCTTGTGGCGTTCGGCCTCCGGTACGGAGAACACGGCGAGCACCCAGCCGTCCTCGATGCGCGGGTCCGGATGCCGGTAGATCCGCCGGTCCCCGTCGTCGAGCAGCTGGCGCGCGTCGGCCGACAGGGCGTACCCGGCGGCCCCGCCCGGCGTCCGGGCCGCGACGAGCAGGCCACGCCGCTTCAGCCGGGAGACGGAGGACCGTACGGCGGGGGCCTCGACACCGACCGCACCGAGCAGCCGGACGAGTTCCGCCACCGGTATCGGGGCGTCGCCCGGGGTGCGGCCGTACGCACCGTAGAGCGTGACGATCAGCGAGCGGGGAGTGTGCGGTTCGACCATGTGATCATTCTCGGCCCGGTGTGCCGGGGTCCGCACCGGGTTCGTCCGCGCGAAGCCGGAACCGCTGCAGTTTGCCGGTCGCCGTACGGGGGAGTGCGGGCAGGAACGTGATGAGGCGGGGGCATTTGTGCGGGGCCAGCTCGGAGCGCATGAAGGCGCGCAGCGCGTCGGCCGTCAGGTCCGAGCCCTCCCGGCGCACCACGTACGCCGCGACGATCCGGCCGCGCAGCTCGTCCGCACGGCCCACCACCGCGGCTTCCGCCACGTCGGGGTGGCGCAGCAGGGCGTCCTCGACCTCGGGGCCCGCGATGTTGTAGCCGGAGGAGATGATCATGTCGTCGGCGCGGGCCACGTAGCGGAAGTAGCCGTCCGCGTCGCGCACGTAGGTGTCGCCGGTGAGGTTCCAGCCGTGCCGCACGTACTCCCGCTGCCGCTCGTCCGCGAGGTAGCGGCAGCCGACCGGACCGCGCACCGCGAGCAGCCCCGGCTCGCCGTCCGGCACCGGTTCGCCCTCGGCGTCCACCACCCGGGCCTGCCAGCCGGGGACCGGGACGCCCGTGGTGCCGGGGCGGATGGCGTCGTCGGCGGCGGAGACGAAGATGTGCAGCAGCTCGGTGGCACCGATGCCGTTGATGATCTTCAGGCCGGTGCGCTCGTACCAGGACTGCCAGGTCGCGACGGGCAGGTTCTCGCCCGCGGACACACAGCGGCGGAGTGCGGAGAGGTCGTGCCCGTCGAGCTGGTCGAGCATCACCCGGTAGGCGGTCGGGGCGGTGAACAGCACCGACACCCGGTGCGCGGCCAGGGCGGGCAGCAGTTGCTTGGGGCCCGCCTGTTCCAGCAGCAGGGCCGACGCGCCGGCCCGCAGCGGGAAGACGACCAGACCGCCGAGCCCGAAGGTGAAACCGAGCGGCGGACTGCCGGCGAAGACGTCGTCGGGCACCGGCCGCAGGACGTGCCGGGAGAAGGTGTCCGCGATGGCCAGCACATCGCGGTGCAGATGCATACAGCCCTTGGGGCGCCCGGTGGTCCCCGAGGTGAAGGCGATCAGTGCCACGTCGTCCGCCGCGGTGTCCACGGCCGGGTACGGGCCCGGCCGGGCTTCGGCCAGCCGCAGCAGGTCGTCGGGTGCGTCGCCGCCGTAGGCCGTGATCCGCAGCCCCGGCACATCGGCCTTCACCAGGTCGTCGACGGTCCGGACATCGCACAGCGCATGACTGACGCGGGCGATCGAGCAGATCGTGGCGAGTTCGGCCGCCCGCTGCTGGGCCAGTACGGTGACGGCGACCGCGCCGGCCTTCAGCACCGCCAGCCAGCAGGCGGCGAGGTGGGGCGTGGTGGGGCCGCGCAGCAGCACGCGGTTGCCGGGTACGACCCCCAGGTCCGAGGTGAGGACGTGGGCGATCCGGTCGACCAGGTCCCGCAGCTCCCCGTAGCTCAGCACACCGCCGTCGGGCGTACGGAAGGCGGGCCGGCCGGACCCGAAGCGCTCGGCCGTACGGTCCAGGAGCTCCGCGGCGCAGTTGAGCCGGTCCGGGTAGTGCAGCTCGGGCAGGTCGAAGACCAGTTCCGGCCACTGGTCGGCGGGTGGCAGATGTTCCCTGGCGAAGCTGTCGATGTGCGCTGAGGAATTCGGTTCCATGAAGGATCGCCCCCTTGTCGCCCTTGGAGCGTATCGTTTGGGTGACGGTAGTCAACGGTCCGCGATAAAGTCCCGGTCCCGGAAGGGACGGCACCGGGACGTTCGACAGAGAGGCGCCGGTATGACGGCATTCTCGCTCGATCCGGCACAGACCGCCTGGTGCGAGGAACTGCGCACCCTGGCCGACGAGCGGCTGCGCCCGCTCGCGGAGAAGGGCGAGCCGGGGCACGTCAACCGCCCTCTGGTGGCGGCGCTCGGCGAGCTCGGGCTGCTGGACCGGATGCTCGGGTCCGGCGCCCTCGATCTGTGCCTGCTGCGCGAATCGCTCGCCCGCGGCTGCACGGAGGCCGAGACCGCCCTGGCGCTCCAGGGCCTCGGGACGTACCCGATCGTGCAGGCGGGCACCTCGGCCCACCGCGAGCGCTGGCTCCCCGAGGTCCGCGCGGGCCGCGCCGTCGCCGCTTTCGCGCTCAGCGAGCCGGGGGCCGGTTCCGACGCGGCGGCGCTGGCCCTGGACGCCGTGCACGCGCCGGAGGGCTGGCGGCTGACCGGCGAGAAGTGCTGGATCTCCAACGCCCCGGAGGCGGACTTCTACACCGTCTTCGCCCGGACGACGCAGGGCGCCGGAGCGCGGGGCGTCACCGCGTTCCTGATCCCCGCCGACCGCCCCGGCCTGACCGGCACCCCGCTGGACATGCTGTCCCCGCATCCGATCGGCGCGCTCCGCTTCGACGGAGTCCCGGTCACCCCGGACGATGTGCTCGGCGAACCTGACCGGGGCTTCCGGGTCGCCATGAACACCCTCAACCTCTTCCGGCCCAGCGTCGGCGCCTTCGCCATCGGCATGGCCCGGGCGGCGCTCGACGCCACTGTGGAACACACCGCCACCCGCACCGCGTTCGGCGGGCCGCTGAGCGATCTGCAGGCCGTCTCCCACCAGGTCGCGGAGATGGCCACCCGCACCGAGGCCGCCCGGCTGCTCGTGTACGCGGCCGCCGCCGCGTACGACGCGGGGGAGCCGGGCGTCCCGCGGCGGGCCGCCATGGCGAAGCTGTACGCCACCGAGACCGCGCAGTACGTCGTGGACACCGCCGTCCAGCTCCACGGCGCCCGCGCCCTGCGCCGCGGGCATCTGCTCGAACACCTCTACCGCGAGGTCCGCGCCCCCCGTATCTACGAGGGCGCCAGCGAGGTGCAGCGCACGATCATCGCCAAGGAGCTGTACGCGAACCGGGAGCCGTCCGCATGAGCCCGATCCACCGGATCAACCCCGCCGAACTCTCCCCGCCCGCGGGCTTCTCGCACGCGGTCACCGCCACCGGGAGTCAACTGGTCTTCCTCGCCGGGCAGACCGCCCTCGACCAGCGGGGCGACATCGTGGGAGGCACCCTGCCCGAGCAGTTCGCCACCGCGCTCACCAATCTGCTCGGCGCCCTGCGCGCGGCCGGGGGCGCCCCCGCCGACCTGGCACGGGTCACGGTCTACGCCACCGATGTCGCCGACTACCGGGCGAACGCCGCCGAGCTGGGCCGGATCTGGCGGCGGCTGGCGGGCCGCGACTACCCGGCGATGGCGGTCATCGGGGCGGTGCGGCTCTGGGACGAACAGGCCCTGGTCGAGATCGACGGGGTGGCGGTCCTGCCCTGACGCACGAACGCCCTGTGCGGGCCCGGGAGTCCGGGACCGCACAGGGCGTTCAAACACTCTCAGAGCGATCGGCGCATGATCAGTACGGCTGCACCAGCACGTGCGCGGCACCCGGGATGCCGACCTTCAGCAGCTCGTCCTCCTCGGGCGTCGTCTCCCCGCCCGTCTCCTGCTTGAGCACGGCGCGCGACAGGGCCTGCACCCACATGGCACGGGGGCGGCGGCGGGCCTCCCAGGCACCGAGAGCGGCCGCGAGGTCCGCCTCGGCGTCCAGCGACTCGGCGAGCACCAGCGCGTCCTCCACGGCCATGGCCGCACCCTGTGCGAGGTGCGGGGTGCTCGCGTGCGCGGCGTCACCGGCCAGGACGACCCGGCCGACGTGCCACGGCTCCTCCACGGTCACCTGGGAGATCCGCGAGTACACCACCGCTTCCGGTCCGGTGACGGCGGCGAGCGCCTCGGCGACCGGGCCGGAGAACATCGGCAGCCGCTCCTTGAGCTGCTCGTGCGCCTTCTCCGCGTCGGGCCGGAAGTCCTCGGGCTCGGCGAACACCGCGCCCAGGTACATCAGCTCGTCCGTGATCGGAGTGAGCAGCGCCTTGGCGGCCTGGCCCGCGGTGCCCATGACGACGCCCTTGACGTGCTCCTGGCGGGGCACGGTGACACGCCAGTTGGCGAATCCGGTGTACTCGGGGGTGTAGCGGTCGCCGTACAGCCGGGTACGCAGCGGCGAGCCGATGCCGTCGAAGCCGACGACCAGGTCCCAGCGCCCGGCCGAGCCGTCGGACAGGGTGACGTCCACGCCCTCGCCGTCGTCGGTCAGCTCGGAGATGGTCGCGCCGAAGCGGATCGTCGCGCCGGCGGCCGTGGCCGCGGCACCGAGGATCCGGGCGAGCGCGGGGCGCGGGATGCCGTTGTTGGACGGGGCGTCGCCCATCCGGGGCTGCGGGATCTCGGCCAGGGTGTTGCCGGCCGGGTCGGCGATGGTCAGGACCTCCCACTCGAAGCCCGCCTTGAGGCAGTCGTCGAGGACCCCGATCTCCCGCATGACGTGCAGGGCGTTGGACGGCTGGATGATGCCGACGCCCAGGGCCTCCAGCTCGTCGCGGAGTTCGGCGACCTCGACGGTGTGGCCGCGTCGGGCCAGGGCGGTGGCGAGCGTCAGCCCGCCGATGCCGCCGCCGTGGATCAGGACGCGCAGGGGTGTTGCCATATCGGTTGTCTCCAGTGGGGAAAGGGTGCGAGGTGTCGGGGCGCGATCAGCCGGCCGCGACGGGCAGGCTCATCAGGTGGTCCACGAGGGCCAGCAGCACGTCACGGCCGAACGACCGCTCGCGTACGTCACCGACCAGCAGGGGGACATGCGGATCGAGGTCGAGAGCCGCTCTGATCTCGTCCGGGGTGCGGCTGTTGTGACCGTGGAAGCAGTTGATCGCCACGACGAACGGGATGTCCCGGCTCTCGAAGAAGTCGATCGAGGCGAAGCTGGTCTCCAGCCGGCGCGTGTCGGCGATGACGACGCCGCCGAGGGCTCCGTTGACCAGGTCGTTCCACATGAACCAGAAGCGTTCCTGGCCCGGGGTGCCGAACAGGTAGACGACGAGCTCCGGACTGACCGTGATCCGGCCGAAGTCCAGGGCCACGGTGGTCGTGTCCTTCTGTCCGACACCGGCCAGGTCGTCGACGCCGATGCTGGCCTTGGTCAGGAACTCCTCGGTGCGCAGGGGCGCGACCTCGCTGACCGCGCCCACGAGGGTGGTCTTGCCGACGCCGAAGCCGCCGGCGACGAGGATTTTCACGGCGGCGGGGGCCGCCTGACTGATGGTCATCTTGGCTCAGAGTCTCCCGAGTCCGTCGCGAAGGGCTGCCAGCATTCCCATGTCGGCACCGCCGGCCGCCCGGGCCACCGAAAGGGGCGCACGGGCGAGCAGCAGGCCCTGGGCCACCAGGTCCGCCAGCAGGATCTTGGTCACCGAGACCGGGAGGTTGAGGTCCGCGGAGACCTCGGCGACCGCGGCGGGACGCCGGCAGCGCTCCAGGATCATCCGGTGCTCCGGCTGGAGCCTGCCCGGATGGACCGCGGCGCCGTGCCCGTCCCGCGGGTCGTGCGCGGTCGTCAGCACGGTGATGAGGGTGAAGTCGTCCCGCTCGGGGGCGGTCCGGCCACGGGTGATGGTGTACGGGCGCACCATGGTGCCCGCACCGTCCTCCTCCGTCTCCTCGTCCTCCCAGTGCGGGGTCACGCGCGCGGCCCGTCCCCGCCGCCGAAGGCGTTGAAGTCGCCCCGCACCGGGGTGCTGAGCTTCTGGCCGACCTGCTGGACGAGGTTGTGCATGGCCAGCGACATGATCTCGGCGTCCACCTCCTGGGAGGCGACGACGGCCAGGTGCGTGCCCTGGGCCGCGGAGATGATGAAGAGCCACAGATCCGACAGTTCGACGATCACCTGGTGTACGTCGCCGCCGTTGAAGAGCTGGCCCACACCGCGGGCCAGGCTCTGCTGGCCGGTGCAGATGGCGGCCAGCCGCTCGGCGTCGGACCGCTCGACGGTGCGCGAGTGGCTCACCACCAGACCGTCGTCGGACAGCAGCACGGCGTTCAGGGTCTCGGCCACCGAGTCCACCAGACCGTCGAGCAGCCAGTCGAGGTCCTGGTGAGTGGCGGTAGTGCGTGTCATGACCGTTCTTCTCTCGTGGGGAGGGGTGCGGGAGGGTCGGGCTGCGTCGGCGGCTCGTCGGTCGCGCGGGCGGCGCGGGACCGGCGCTGGAAGGCTCCGATGGCAGCCCCGGCGCGGCGCGGGGCCGGACGGGACTGCGGGGACGCCTGCCGGCTCGCGGACGGGGACGCGGCAGAACCGGAGGCCGGCGTGATCCGCAGTTCGTCCACGAGGCTGGCCTGGCGTACCCGGCGCGGCAACGGGGGTTCCGCGGCGGGCGATGCCGGCAGTGCGGGCCGTCCCGGCCCGCTCTCCCGGCCGGTCGTACCCGCCGCCGGGGGAGCCGGATGGTCGGGTTCGGCCACCGGGAGCCGTCCCGGGTGTCCGACGGCCGGTTCCGGCTGCCGGGGCCCGGGCACCGGGAAGCCGGTCCGGTCGGGGACGCCCGCCGCGTACGGTCCCGGGTACGGCTGGTGCGGAGTCATGTACGGCTCCTCGGGCGTCTGGTAGGGCTGATGCGGTACCGGGTACTGGCCCTCGGCCTTCATGTACGGCTGCTCGGCATCGGCGTACGCGTCCTGGTGGGACGCGCCGTAGGTGCTGTCGCCCGGGCTGCCGCTGCCGTACGGGCTCCCGTCAGTAGTACCGCCGTACGGGGAAGTGGGTACGGCGTGGCCGTACGGGCTTCCCGCTGTACTTGCCGGTGTGCTGTCGGCATACGGGGTGTACGGAGTCACCGGATCACCGAACGGGTTGTCGGCGGGGGCCGGCTGCGGTTGCTCCTCCCGGTCGGGGAAGGGCTCGTCCGCCACCGTGTAGGGCGTCCCGGTGGTCTCGAACGGGGCGCCCGCGGCGTGCAGCGCGGTGACCCCGGCGAGCGCCTGGCCGCGGCCGCGGCTGGGCAGTGCGTCGGCGTCGCGGGTCGGTGCGGGTTCCGGGGCCGGTGCGGCGCCCGTGTCCTCGGGGGAAGGGACGGCCACCGGACCGGAGTGCGGGCCGGGGACGGTGAGCGCGTCGGGGACGAGCAGGACGACCCGGGTGCCGCCGAAGGCCGACTGGCGGAACTCCACCCGCAGGCCGTGCTGGTCGGCGAGGCGCGCGATCACGTACAGACCGAGCCGGATGTCGTCGGCGTGCGCCAGCACGTCCATCCGGGGCGGCCTGCTCATCAGCTCGTTGGCCTCGGCGAGCTGGTCGTCGTCCATGCCGAGCCCGCGGTCCTCGACCTCGATGGCCAGGCCCCGGCTGACCCGGGCCGCCCTGACCTCGACGGGGCTGGGCGGCCTGGAGAAGGTGAGGGCGTTCTCGATCAGCTCCGCCAGCACATGGGAGACCGGGCCCACGGCCCGCTCCGTGAGCCAGGGAGCGCCGTCCAGATCCAGCACCACACGCTGGTAGTCCTGCACCTCGCCCTGGGCGGAGCGCATGACGTCGAGCAGCGGTACGGGCTTGCGCCAGCGCCGGTGCGGGGAGCCGCCGGCGAGGATCACGAGGTTCTCCTCGTAGCGCCGGAGGCGGGCGGTGAGGTGGTCGAGGTCGAACAGGCCGTCGAGCACCTCGGGGTCCTCGTGCTTGCGCTCCAGCTCGTCCAGCTTCTTCAGCTGCTGGCCGATCAACTGCTGGGTGCGGCGCGCGATGCGCTGAAGCAGCCGCTCGAAGCCGCGGTGCTGGTCGGCCTGTTTGACGGCCGCCTGGAGCGCACTGGTGCGGGCCAGGTCGAGAGCGTCACCGAGCTGGGTCAGCTCGTCGGCCTTGCTGCCTTCCTTGCGGTCGCGACCGATGGCACGGGCCTCGGCCTCCATGTCGATGCGTTCGCCCTTGCCGAGCCGCTCGACGACGTCGGGCAGGGTCTTCTCCAGCTCCTCCGCCCGCTCCTGGAGCCGGCCGATCCGGAGGCGCAGGTTGCGGGTGAGGCGCCAGGTGATCCAGATGACGGCGATGACGGCGAGGAGGCCGATGACCGAGGTGAGAATGACCCTGATCAGCAGTGAGAGGACGCTGTCCTTGCCGTTCGCCACGACGACGTCGGTGCGGTGCTCCATCAGCTTCATCAGCTGGGGCGTGAGTTCGTCCATCGCACCGCGCCAGGTCTTCTCCTCGGCGCCGAGGCTGACGAAGCCGGCCTTGTCCGGGTCGGCGGGGCGCAGCACCTCGTTCTCCACCTGGGTCTTGGTCTTCCAGGCCGCGCTGCCGGAGATCTCCTCCCACATGGCCTTCTCGTCCGCCGGAAGGAAGGGGACGACCTTGGTGGCGTACTGGAAGGACTGGCCGGAAACGGCCTCGCGGAGTTGCTGGAGGTCTCCTGTGCTCAGTTTGCCCTTGGACCAGCCGCGGGCCAGCAGGGCGTCCGAGCGCGAGATCATCTCCTTGGCCCAGAACAGGTCGACCAGCGGCTGGGAGATGGTGGTGATCTCGCCGTTGTCCACATGGCTGAGCGCGGTGAAGAGCTTCAGGTCGACGGCGATCAGGTCCGTGTAGTAGCGGTACACGGCCTTCTGCTGGTCGTTGTCCCCCGCGTCGACGAGGGAGCGCTGGGCGGGGAGTTGGGTGATCGCCGAACGTGCCTGGACGACCGCGTCCCGGACCTCGCCGGGGGCGTCGTCGGTGGCGATGTCCGAAAGGGACTGGAAGCCGGTGATCGCTTCGTCGGTCAGCTTGCGCTGCTTGCGCAGCGCGTCGGTGGCACCTCCGGGGCGGGCCAGAGCGTCGGCGCTCAGCCGCCGCTCCTCCTGCAGGTTGTAGTACACGATGTTGGACGGCTGGCCGGCCTTCTGGGCCAACAGCCCCTGGGCCGCTTGCCTTTGGAAGTCGAGCAGAGTCTGACCACTGGTGACGGCCCAGAGGGCGGCCAGTGCTACACCGGGGACGATGGCCAGTACGAGCAGGGCCGTCCGCAGCGACATTGTGGTCGAGTCGCTCCGCCTTGACGCGCGCGTGCGCAGGGCATGCTCCTTGACGATGGTGCCAGCCTCACGACTGGTCAAATCCGTTGGAAACTTCGACAGATAGATATTAGTCACACTGCAAAAAAGGAAAGGAAGCGGGCTCACATGTGCATCACTGATCGTCCACAGAAGCACCATCAACGCGCGGAGCTGTCCGGAAAGTGACGTTGCGACAGCGGTCCCGCGCAGCGGAAGCGTCGGTTCGGGGAGGCTCCGCGGGCGGGGGATGACGGTCCATCACCGTCCGTGCGGCGCGCCGTACGGGTGAAGCGCAGCCGGGGATATATCTGTACATAGTGCTCTTTGCCTGTTCTGTGACCCCACCTGCCGTGCCGGCCGTATGACCGCGCTCGTCATCTGCCACTTCGTCCTCGCCGCGTGCGCCCGCCCGCTGGTGCGATGGCTGGGCGCGCGCGCCTTCGTGGTTCTCGCGCTGCCCCCCGCCGCCACCACCTGCTGGGCGTTCGCCCAGTGGGACACGGCGGCCTCCGGCGCCTCGGTCACCTGGTCGTGGAACTGGATCCCGGCGTACGACGTCTCCGTCGCCCTGCGCCTGGACGCCCTCGCCGAACTCATGGTGCTGCTCGCGGCGGGCGTCGGGACGCTCGTCCTGCTCTACTGCGCCTCGTACTTCAAGGACGACACCCCTCAACTGGCCGGATTCGCCGGGAACCTGCTCGCCTTCGCCGGGGCCATGCTCGCCCTCGTACTGAGCGACGACCTGATCACGCTCTACGTCTTCTGGGAGCTGACCACGGTCTTCTCCTACCTGCTGATCGGATTCGACAGCGAGCAGAGGCACAGCCGCCGCTCCGCCCTCCAGGCGCTCACCGTCACCACCCTCGGCGGGCTCGCCATGCTCGTCGGATTCCTGATCATCGGTCAGGCGGCGGGCACCTACCGGATCTCGGCGATCCTCGCCGACCCGCCCCGAACGAGCCTCGCCGTCTCCGTGGCCGTCGTGCTGATCCTGTGCGGGGCCCTGTCGAAGTCGGCGATCTGGCCCTTCAGCCTCTGGCTCCCGAACGCCATGGCGGCGCCCACCCCAGTCAGCGCGTACCTGCACGCCGCGGCCATGGTCAAGGCCGGCGTCTACCTCGTCGCCCGGCTCGCCCCCGGCTTCGCCGACGTCCCCGTCTGGCGGCCCGTCGTGATGGTCCTCGGCGCCGCGACGATGCTGCTGGGCGGCTGGCGGGCCCTGCGGCTCAACGACCTGAAGCTCGTCCTCGCCTACGGCACCGTCAGCCAACTCGGCTTCCTCACCCTGCTCGCGGGCGTTGGCAACCGGGACGCGGCGCTGGCCGCCACCGTCATGATCCTCGGGCACGCCCTGTTCAAGGCCCCGCTGTTCCTCATCACCGGCATCGTCGACCACGCGGCCGGCACCCGCGACCTGCGCAGGCTCTCCGGCGTCGGACGGTCGCTGCCGTACGTCTGCGCCGTCGCCGTGACCGCCGCCGCCTCCATGGCCGCACTGCCCCCGCTGCTCGGCTTCGCCGCGAAGGAGGCCGCCTTCGACGCCCTGCTGCACGGCGACACGGCGGACCGCTGGGCGCTGGGCATCACGGTGGCGGGCTCGATACTGACCGTCGCGTACACCGTCCGGTTCGTCTGGGGCGCCTTCTGGCGCAAGCCCGGAGTCGCCGACACCCCGGTCCACCGGGTCGGCGCGGCCTTCCTCGCCCCGCCCGCCCTGCTCGCCGCCTGCGGGCTGGTGCTGGGACCCGGCGTGGGCTGGACCGACCGGCTGCTGAGTGCGTACGCGGACGCCTTCCCCGCCCCCGCCCACCCGTACCACCTCGCGCTCTGGCACGGCTGGGGCACCGCACTGCTGCTGTCGGCCGTCGCCACGGCGGGCGGTGCGGTGCTCTTCGCCGTGCGCTCCCCGGTCATCAGGCTCTCCCGGCGGATCGCCTGGCCGACCGCCGACAGCGCCTTCGGCCATCTGCTGCTGGGCCTGGAGCGGCTCTCGCTCCAGATCACCGGCTTCGTCCAGCGGGGCTCCCTGTCGGTCTACCTCGCCACCACCCTGCTCGTGATGCTCGCCGGCCAGCTCACCGTGCTCGGCGTCGACCGGCCCTGGCACGGGGCAGCGGCGCCGCGGCTCTGGGACGTACCGCTGCAGGGCGCCGTCGCGGCGCTGACCTGCGCGGCGGCGCTGTCCTGTCTGACCGTCAGACGCCGCATGAAGGCCGTGGTGCTCGCCGGGCTCACCGGATACGGGGCCGCGCTGCTCTTCGTCGTCCAGGGCGCACCGGACCTGGCGCTCACGCAGTTCTGCGTGGAGACCGTGTCGATGATCGTGTTCGTGCTGGTGCTGCGGCGGATGCCGGTGCACTTCCAGGAGTCGGTGAGCAGCTGGCGGCGGGCCGTCCGGATCCCGGTGGCGCTGGCAGCGGCGGCCACCCTGAGCGTCGTGGTGTGGGTCGCGGCGGCCGCGCGTACCGCGGAGCCCGCCGGAGCCGCCATGGTCGAGGAGACCGCGCACCACGGCCTCAAGGACGTCGTCGCCACCATCCTGGTGGACCTGAGGGCCTGGGACACGATGGGGGAGTCCGCCGTCCTGGCGGCCGCGGCGATCGGCGTGACGAGCCTGATCTACCTGCACCGTCGCGCCGAGGGCGACCCGGCGCCCCCGGAGACACGGCGGCACACCGCCTGGTCGGTGACCACGCCCCCGCTGACGGGAGTTCCGCACGGCGACGAAGGCGCCCCCGAGCGCAGCTGGCTGGCAGCCGGCTCCACGCTCGCACCCGAGCACCGCTCAGTCGTCTTCGAGGTCGTGGCACGGCTGCTGTTCCACCCGATCCTGGTGCTCTCGGTCTATCTCCTGTTCTGCGCCGAGAACATGCCGGGCGGCGGATTCGTCGCCGGACTGGTCGCCGGGGTCGCGCTGATCACCCGCTATCTGGCGGGCGGCCGCTTCGAACTCGCCGAGGCCGCGCCTCTGCAGCCCGGGCTCTTCACGGGCCTCGGCCTGTTCCTGTCCACCGGGGTGGCACTGCTCGGCCTCGCGGACGGCACCGTCCTGCACGCCTGGACCCACCACGGCCACCTGCCGCTGATCGGCGACTACCACTTCGGCACTCCGGTGATCTTCGACTGCGGTGTCTATCTGCTGGTCCTGGGCGTGGTGCTGGACATCGTGCGGGCCCTCGGCGCCAAGGTCGACCGGCAGATCGAGCGGGCGGCGGCCGTACAGGCGACGACGACCGGACCGGCACCCGGGCCGGCCGCCCCCGAGACGGGAGGCACCGCCCCGTGACCGTCAGCGCCTCGCTCCTCGCCACCGCCGCGGTCCTGTGCGCGGTCGGCGGCATCCTCATGCTCACCCGTCCCCTCACCCGGATCCTGCTGGGCGCGGTCATCGCGGGCAACGGCATCAACCTGCTCGTCCTGTCCGCCACCGGATCGGCCGGCCGCGAACCCCTCCTCTACGGCGTCGAACTGGGCCGGGTCACCGACCCGCTGCCCCAGGCCATCGCCCTCACCGCCATCGTCATCACGCTGGCCACCACCGCGTTCCTCCTCGCCATGGCCTACCGCAGCCACCAGCTGACCGGCACGGACGAGGTGCACGACGACGACGAGGACCGGCGCATCGTGCTGCGCGCCGAAGTGCTGGGGGAACGCGACGAACTGCGCGAGCAGTACCGGGCCGAGGCCGAACCCAGCGCCGAGGCCCGCCGCCGCTACCGCGAGGAGCGCCGCCGTCTGCGGGCCAGGCTGCGGGCCGACCGCGCCCTCCAGGCCCGCGGCCGGGACGCGAGCGGGGACCTGTGGCACGACGTCCTGGGCGCGGACCCGGAGGACTACGCGGCCCGGCGGCCCACGGAGCGGTCCGAAACCCCCACGAACCGAGGAGACACCGGGTGAACGCACTCGTCCCGCTGCCGGTGCTGCTGCCGCTCTGCGCCACCGGACTGAGCCTCGCCTTCGGCACCCGGCTCAAACAGTTCCAGCGCTTCATCAGCGTCGCCGTCCTCACCGCCGTACTGGGGCTCTCGGTCGCCCTGATGATCGCCGCCGATACGAGCGGCCCGCTCAGCGTGCACCTCGGCGACTTCGCCCCGCCGCTCGGCATCACCCTGGTCGCGGACCGGCTCTCCGGACTGATGCTGACCGTCTCCTCGGCCGTCACCCTCTGCGTCCTCGTCTACTCCCTCGGCCAGGGCATGGCCGACCGGGACGAGGAGACACCGGTCGCCGTCTTCCACCCCGCCTATCTGATCCTGGTCGCCGGGGTCTCCTGCACCTTCCTCGCCGGCGACCTCGTCAACCTGTACGTCGGCTTCGAGATCATGCTCGTCGCCAGCTTCGTCCTGCTCACGCTCGGCGGCACCGGCCCCAGGATCCGCGCGGGCTCCACGTACGTGATCATCTCCCTCTTCTCCTCGATGCTCTTCCTCACCGCCATCGCCATGACGTACGCGGCCACCGGCACCGCCAACTTCGCCCAGCTGGCCGTCCGGCTCGGCGAACTCCCGCTGGGCGTCCAGACCCTGATCCAGGGGATGCTGCTGACCGTCTTCGCCATCAAGGCCGCAGTCTTCCCCCTCGCGGCCTGGCTCCCCGACTCCTACCCGACCGCGCCGGCCCCCGTCACCGCGGTCTTCGCCGGACTCCTCACCAAGGTCGGCGTCTACTGCATGCTGCGCACCGAGACCCTGCTCTTCCCCGGCAACCGGCTCGGCGACCTGCTGATGGCCGCGGCGCTCGCCTCGATGGTCGTCGGCATCCTGGGCGCCGTCGCCCAGACCGACCTGAAGCGGCTGCTCTCCTTCACCCTCATCAGCCACATCGGCTACATGGTCTTCGGCATCGGGCTCGCCACCCGGGAGGCGTACGGCGGCGCGATCGTCTACGTCGTCCACCACATCACCGTCCAGACCACGCTGTTCCTGGTGGCCGGCCTGATCGAGCGGCGGGGCGGCACCACCGAGCTGACCCGGCTCGGCGGCATCGCCAAGGCCGCCCCGCTGCTCGCCGTCCTGTTCTTCGTACCCGCCATGAACCTGGCCGGCATTCCGCCGCTCTCAGGCTTCATCGGCAAGCTCGGACTCATGCGCGCCGGTGTCGCCGACGGCAGTGTCTGGGCCTGGATCCTCGTCATCGGGTCGACGGCGACGAGCCTGCTCACGCTGTACGTGATGGCCAAGGTCTGGAACCTGGCGTTCTGGCGGGCGGCGCCTCCCGGCCAGGCGGCGGACGGCACGGTCCTGGAGTCCGACGACGACAGCGACGACGACACCGACGAGGGCCCCGACCGGATGCCCGGCACCGGGGACGAAGGGGTGCGCCCCCGCCACGAGCCGGCCGGACGCGCGGTCGCGGCCACGCTGCACGGCCATGCCGTCACGACCACGACCAGGCTCCCGCGCCTGATGACCTGGGCCACCGCGGCGACGGTCGCGCTCGGCCTCGCCTTCACCGTGTTCGCCGGGCCGCTGACCTCGTACACGGACCGCTCGGCCGCCGAGCTCATCGCGCGCGTCCCCTATATCGAGGCGGTGCTCGGCCGGTGAAACGCCTGATCACGTTCCCCTACCGGAACAAGAACCTGCCCCCCTTCAGCCTGGAGTTCGGCGGCCGGAGGCCACGCGTGCTCGACCTCCCGCTGATCGCCTGGCTCACCGTCATCTGGGTGTTGCTCTGGTCCAGCCTGAACTGGGCCAACGTGCTGACCGGAGTCGTGGTCGCGGTGGCCGTCTGCCTGGCGTTCCCGCTGCCTCAGGTCGATCTGGGGCTGCGGCTGCACCCCTGGGGCATCCTGCGGCTGGTCACCTATCTGCTCTACGACATGTACACCTCGGGCGTGAGGGTCACCCGGCAGATCTTCGCGGACCGCCCGCACCGGGCCGCCGTCATCGCCGTCCCGCTGCGCTGCCGCTCGGACCTGATGCTCACCGCGACCGCCGTCGCGGTGTCGAACGTGCCGGGCGGATCGATCGTCGAGGTGCGCCGCGCCACCGCCACCGTGTTCGTGCACGTCCTCGACGCGGACCGGCCCGCCGAACTCGACGCGGCCCGGCGTTCCGTCTGGCGCATGGAGGAACTGACCGTCCGGGCCTTCGGCACCCGCGACGAGATCGACCGGGTCGCCGGCCCGCCCCCGCCCGCACCGCACACCGGCGAGCGGCCGGGAGACCAGGAGGAGGGCGCATGAGTGTGCCGGAGACCGTCGACCGGGTGCTGCTGACCGCATCCGTCGTCCTGATCGTCATCGCCGGAGCGGGCCTGCTGTTCCGTATCTGGCGCGGCCCCTCGATGCTGGACAGGGCGCTCTCGCTCGATGTCTGCGCCGCCCTCATCATCTGCGGGCTCGGTGCCAAGTCCGCCTTCGCGCGGGATCCGTTCTACTTCCCGATCATGCTGGTGCTGGCCTTCCTCGGCTTCACCGGTTCGGTCGGCATCGCCCGCTTCATCGCGGTGCGCGACCGCCCGCCGGGCCGCGCGCGGACCGACGGCGAGCCGCGGACCGGCAGGGAGGCGCCATGAGTCTCTGGCTCCAGATCGTGGACACGACGGGTGCGGTCCTGCTGCTGATCGGCGCGGCCATCTGTCTGCTCGGCGTGATCGGCATGCTGCGACTGCCGGACGTCCTGTCCCGCAGCCACGCCGCGACCAAGCCGCAGTCACTCGGCATGCTGCTGGTGCTGGCCGGCGTCGCGCTGCGGCTGCGCAGCGGCATGGACCTCGCGACGCTGGCGCTGATCGGCTTCTTCCAGCTGATGACCGGTCCGGTGGCCGCCCACCTGGTCGCGCGCTCCGCATACCGCACGGGCCAGATCGACCACGGCGAACTGCTCTTCGACGAACTGGACGAGCAGCTCACCGAGGAGAGCTGACGCGGAACCACCCCGCTCGCGGTCAGAACTCCTGGCGCGTCGCGCTGCGGCCGGCGGCGGACAGCAGGGAACCGATCGCGATCCCGATGACGAGGTACAGCGCCGCCGAGCCGATCCTGGCGTCCAGCGGGGCGGACGTGGTGAAGGGCAGCAGCACCATGACAGCGGTGGCGAGCGTGACGATCCACAGGAAGAAGGTGCCCGGCTGCGGCGTCGCCAGCATCAGCACGTGCAGCAGGGCGGTGGCCGCCAGAGCGGCGAACGCCGCCCCCGTGGCCAGTACCCCCGTCGACGCGTCGCCCATCGCACCGTCACCCTCCGGGGCGAAGACCGGGATCCCGAGCACACCGCGGATCAGCAGCAGCCCGACGACGGCGGTGAGCGCGGCGACCAGGGCCGTCATGGCGCCACCCGCCCACAGCCGCCCCGCGTCGACGCGGGGGCCCCGGGCGCGCGGCCGGTGCTGCGGCGGTACGTATCCGGTCTGCTGCGGCTGCCAGTCGTAACCGTCCTGTGGGTCCATGACCGGACCTCTCCCCTCGATCGACCGAATCCCGATCGTCGGACGGCCGGGGCCCAGAGGCGACCGGGCACGGTCCGAACGAGTGAGGCAAGCGGAGGGTGACGGCGGCTCAGCAACCGCCCGCGCGGCTACCGGTCGTCCTCGGCGCCGGTGGGTGCGGTGCGTGGCACCGAGGAACCGGGCGACCTCCGGGTCGCGGGGAGCCGGCGGATGGCCCCCGCCGTCTTCCGCCGCCGGGCGCCGCAGCAGGTCGATCGCGGCGACGGCCGAGCGCTCGGTCTGCCGGAACGGCGCCCAGTGCACCTGGCCCCGGGTCCGGTCCGTGTGCCCCGCCTCCGAGGCAGCCGTCGACCTCCCCGCGCCGCCGCTGCCCCCGTAGTCGTCATGGAGGAAGTCCGGCACAAGGCTCCGACAACACTGTGCGACGCGGTTCGGGCCCGCCTCCGGGCCGGTCGTGGGGCCGGGTGCGGGAGAGGAGAAGCGTCCGCCGAACCCGGCGAGCGCGAGAAGGCCTGACGGACGGCGCCCCGCCCTCGTCGCCTCCGGCCGCGCATGATCACGTAACCTCTGGGCGCATGAATGACGACGGCACGCGCGAGGAACCTGTGGACGACCACCGCATGAGGGCACGCGAACTGGGCATACCGCTGACCGGCGAACCGGGGCCGTGGGACGCGATCACGGACGTCCCCGGTATCGAGGTCGGGTACGTGACCCTCTGCGAGGGCGACGACGTACGCACCGGAGTCACCGCGCTCCTCCCGCGCGGCAGGGACGGAGTGGGCATGCCCTGCGCGGCGGGCCTGCACTCGTTCAACGGCAACGGCGAGATGACCGGCACCGCCTGGATCGAGGAGAGCGGATCCCTCGCCGTTCCGGTGCTCATCACCAACACCTACGCGGTCGGCCCGGTGCACCGCGGTGTCGTCGAGTGGGTACGCGCCAACCGCCGGGACATGGCGCCCGAATGGCTGCTTCCGGTCGTCACCGAGACCTGGGACGGCCACCTCAACGACATCCACGGCTCGGCCGTGGAGTCCCGCCACGCGGCCGCCGCCATCGAGGCGGCGGCCTCCGGACCGGTCGAGGAGGGATGCGTCGGCGGCGGTACTGGCATGCGCTGCTACGGCTTCAAGGGCGGCTCCGGGACCGCCTCACGGGTGGTGGAGTACGGCGAGGACCGGTACACCGTCGGCGCCTTCGTGCAGGCCAACTTCGGCGCGCGGCGCGAACTGGTGGTGGCCGGCGTCCCGGTGGGCCGCGAACTGCCCGACGGCCCCGCGCCGGAGCCCGACGGCGAGCGTCAGGTGCCGCCCGGCGCCGGCTCGGTGATCGTGGTGGTGGCCACGGACGCACCCCTGCTGCCCGGCCAGTGCGAGGCGCTGGCCCGGCGGGCGACCCTGGGCCTCGCCCGCACCGGCACCACGGGCAGCCACTTCTCCGGCGATATCTTCCTGGCTTTCTCCACGGCCAACGAAGGTGCCCTGACCAGCACGTTCCCGGAGGACGACGGCAGCGCTCCGTACGAGTCGATGCGCTTCGTGCCCTGGGGCCGGATGGACCCCTTCTACGGTGCGGTGGTCGAGTCGGTGGAGGAGGCGGTCCTCAACGTCCTCACGGGTGCGCACGCGATGACCGGCCGGGCCGGCCACCACGTCCCGGCGCTGCCGCTGGACCAGGTCTCCGCACTGTTGGCCGCGCGGGGCGCGGTGGCGTAGAAGGCGCCACTGCCGGGGAGGAGTGCGGCTGCCCCCGTGCCGTGGTTCCGCGCCACGAGGTCCTGGAGGGACGTCCCCTTCACCCGTGCGGGCGAAGCCCCCGGAATCCGCCCGCACGGCCGTGTCCCTCCCGGCGGGGAAGGGCACAACCCTTGGGACGACCCGCCCGTGACGGCTTCCCGACCGCGGCCTGTGCGTTCTCCGACGCCGAGGAGGCGGAGATCCGAAGGAGCCATGACTGGCATGCCTTGTCCCGTTCCGCAGCCGCCCCCGATGCTGGAAGGACAGCGCCCAGGGCGGGCGGAGGAGGAACGGGGACGCGCGATGCTGACGACGACGGCACACCCTGCGCAGGGAACCCCCGCACCCGGCGGTCTGTCACCGGGGGTCCGCAGGATCACCCTCGAGGCCGTCGGCGGGATCCCCCTGTCCGCCTTGCTGAGCGAACCCGCCGACGGCCGCCCACCGCGCGCGACCGTCGTCGCCCTGCACGGCGGGGGGATGAGCGCCGGGTACTTCGACGGGCAGGCGCATCCGGACGTCTCCCTGCTGACGCTCGGCGCCCGCCTCGGCTACGCCGTGCTCGCGCTGGACCGGCCCGGCTACGGCGCCTCGGCCCCGCACCTGCCCACCGGGCAGCACCTCCTGGAGCAGGTGGCGACGGTCCGCTCCGCGCTCGCCGACGCACAGGCCCGCCACGTCCCCGGCCCCCTGTTCCTGCTCGCCCACTCCTTCGGCGGCAAACTCGCCCTCGCCCTCGCCGCCGACGCATCGCCCGACGACTTCCTCGGCCTGGACATCTCCGGCTGCGGACACCGGCCGGCCGCCTCCGTGGCGCTCCTGGGCCCCGGGGCGCGCACCGGACTCCGGCGGCTCAACTGGGGCCCGCTGGGCCTCTACCCGGACGGGACCTTCCGCGAGGCCGCGGCAGTCGTCGCCCCGATGCCCGACCAGGAGATCGCGTCGGCGCAGGAGTGGAGCGGACTGTCCGCCCGCCTGTTGCCGCGCGTGGCCGTGCCGGTGCGTTTCACCTTCGCCGAGCACGAGGCCTGGTGGTGCCAGAGCGATGCCGACCTCACCGATCTCGCCGCACAGCTCTCGGCGGCGCCCCGGGTCCTCGTCGACCGGCTCGCCGGAGCCGGGCACAACATCAGCCTCGGCCGGGCCGCCAGGGTGTACCATCTGCGGGCCCTGGCCTTCCTCGACGAGTGCCTCGACGACGGCGCGCCCTCTGCCGCACGCTGAGTGCCGATGCCCGGGCCCGGCCCTTCCGGGTACGCAGCACCTGCTGAGCCCGATCCACTTCCCGGTGGAGGGGCCTCAGCGAGCCGCCGAGTAGCGGCCTCTGGGCCGGCCAGGAGCGAACTGTGGATCAGCGGGCCATCTGCCGGTCCATTTCCCGCGCTCGTCCGTCCAGGGCGGTGGCGACAGCCTCTGGTGTGGTCCTGGGGCCGATGGGTGCCGGCATGTCCAGCCGGCCGCCCCCGGCCGCGTCGGCGGGCTCCGTTCCGTGCAACTCGACCGCGATTCCCGCCCGCCGCGCGAGCGCGACCAAATGCTCATCGTTGGTCCCCCGCTCAGCCCTCGATGCCGCAGGATCGCATGGTCGTCGGACATCTGGGTAGGGCGGGACCCGGCCCCCCAAGTGACCAGCGACTGGCGCCCGTTGCCGGACTGTCGTGCTTCGTGGAAGCGGCTGCGTCGAATGAGTGTGCGTACTCATGCGCACCGGTGGCCGGTCCGGCAGCATCGGGCCATGACTCATGAGCTTCGCACGCGCCTGTCCCGGCGCAGATGGCCCTGGTCGAACACGACGTCCCGCAGTTCGGACATCCCCGCGGCCCTCATGCTGCTCATCGTCGAGACCCTGGTCTTCATTTGGGCGATGTTCGGCTACGGGATGGATGGGTGGGCCGCGCAGGGGAGGCGGGAGGAGATCGACGAGGCGACGCTGGCGAGCATCGCGTTCATGCAGCACTTCCTCATCGCCGTAGTCGTCCTCTTCGTGCTCGCGGCGCTGGCCCGCGCCCCGTGGACAGCGGTCCTGCAGCTCCTGGCCGCCGGCGCCGTGGCGATGATGCTCGTCCTCAGCCAGCACGAGTACGAACAGTCGCACCCGCGCCCCGCGCCCACCCCGAGCGCCGGCTACCAGCCCTGCTACAGCGGCAGCGGACGATGTGACTGAGTCGCCGACGGCAGGCGTTCCAGCCCGACGGGGCGGCCTACGCCGACGTGGTGTCGGAGTACGCCGCCCCGGGGCGGGACGAGCCGGGCGTGGCCTTCGAGCTGCTGAACGGGCCTACTTCGGGTCGTTGTTGAACTTGGCGGTGGACCAGAGGTAGCCGAGGACGGTGAGTGCGAGGCACCAGGCGAGGGTGAGCCAGCCGTTGTTGCCGATCTCGGTGCCGAGGAGGAGGCCGCGGAGGGTTTCGATGGCGGGGGTGAAGGGCTGGTACTCGGCGATGGGCCGGAACCAGCCGGGCATGGTGTCGACGGGGATGAAGGCGCTGGAGAGGAGCGGGAGCAGGACCATGGGGAGTGCGTTGTTGCTGGCGGCTTCGACGCTCGGGCTGATGAGCCCCATGCCGACGGCGATCCAGGTGAAAGCGGTGGCGAAGAGGACGAGGACTCCGAGGGCGGCGAGCCATTCGACGGGGGTGGCGTCGGTGGAACGGAAGCCCATGGCGACACCGACGGCGCCGACGAGGATGACGCTGGCGACGCATTGCAGGACGCTGCCGACGACGTGCCCGACGAGGACGGAGCCCCGGTGGATGGCCATGGTGCGGAAGCGGGCGATGATGCCCTCGGTCATGTCGTTGGAGACGGAGACGGCGGTGCCGACGGTGGTGGAGCCGATGGTCATGAGGAGGAGGCCGGGGAGGATGTAGGTGACGTAGCCGGCGCGGGTGGCGTTCGTGCCGCCGATGCCCGCGCTCATGACGTCGCCGAAGATGTAGACGAAGAGCAGGAGCAGCATGATCGGTGTGAGCAGGAGGTTGAGGGTGAGGGAGGGGTAGCGGCGGGCGTGCAGGAGGTTGCGGCGGAGCATGGTGTTCGAGTCGCGGACGGCTAGGGCGAGGGCGCTCATCGGGAAGTCTCCTTGGGCTGGTCCGGGATTACGGCCGGGGCGGTGAGGGCGAAGAACACGTCGTCGAGGTCGGGGGTGTGGACGGTGAGTTCGTCGGCCTCGATGCCGGCGGAGTCCAGCCAGTCGAGGATGGCGCGCAGTTCGCGCTGGGTGCCGTCGCTGGGGATGTGGAGTGACAGTGCCTCGTCGTCCCGGGTGGCCTCGCGCAGGGCGGTGGCGGCTGACCGGTAGGTGTCGGGGTCGGTGAAGCGGAGGCGGACGTGTCCGCCGGGGACGAGTCGTTTGAGTTCCTCGGCGGTGCCTTCGGCGGCGATTGTGCCGTTGTTCAGTACGGCGATGCGGTCGGCGAGTTCGTCGGCTTCTTCGAGGTACTGGGTGGTGAGGAAGACGGTGACGCCGTGGGTGACGAGGGTGCGGATGATGTTCCACATGGTGTGGCGGGAGCGGGGGTCGAGGCCGGTGGTGGGTTCGTCGAGGAAGATGATGCGGGGGTTGCCGACGAGGGTCATGGCGATGTCGAGGCGGCGTTTCATGCCGCCGGAGTAGGTGGAGGCGGGTTTTTTCGCGGCGTGGGTGAGGTCGAAGCGTTCGAGGAGTTCGGCGGCGACCAGGCGTCCTTCCTGCTTGGAGAGGTGGTGCAGGTCGGCCATGAGGAGCATGTTCTCCTCGCCGGTGATGAGTCCGTCGACGGCGGAGAACTGTCCGGTGACGCCGATGGTGGCGCGTACGGCGTTCGGGTCGGTGGTCAGGTCGTGGCCGCCGACGTGGAGGTCGCCGGCGTCGGCGGTGACGAGGGTGGAGAGGGATCTTCACGGCGGTGGTCTTGCCGGCGCCGTTCGGTCCCAGCAGCGCGAACACGGTGCCTGCGGGGACGTGCAGGTCGATCCCGTCGAGGACGACCTTGTCCCCGTAGGACTTGCGCATCCCGACGGCGGAGACGGCGTCCGGCAACGACCGGCCGCCCCCCTTGCTGGACGTGGGCATGACAGACGAAGGCATGGAGCCCTCCCGTTCGAAGAGTGAAGGCGGCTGGGGCTGGTGGCTGAGCGAACCGAGGGCTGCTGCCGGGTCAGGCCTTGGCGCGGCGGATGTCGATGTTGCCGAATCGGGTGCGGGCGCGGATGCTGACGGTGTCCTCGGTCTTCGAGGGGGTCTCGGAGGCGGTGAGGGTGTTGCGCACTTGGCCGGACCCGGAGTTGACGTCGAGCCAGGCGGCCGTACCCTCGCGGACGCCGACCTCGATGGCCCCGTAGCTCGTCTCCAACTGGACCGATCCGCTGGCGACTTCGGCGACGCGCAGGGTGCCGTGGGCCGTCTTGGCCGTGACCGAGTCCTCGGCCCGGGTGATGTCGATGTCGCCGTTGGATCCGCTCACCCGCAGCTCGCCGGTCGCGACGCCGACGGTCGTGGTGCCGTGCGAGTTCTTCAGGACGGCGGGGCCGTCGACGAGCCCGACACGCAGGCTGCCGGAGCTGGTGGTGATCTCGGCCTTGCCGTCCACGTGGTCCACGGTGATCGAGCCGTGCGACGCGGTCAGGTGGAGCGGGCCGGTCGAGTCGAGGCGGACGTCCCCGGACGAGGTCTTCACGCGGACCTCGCCGAGCCTGCCCTCGCCGAGCACCTGGGCCCAGGCGCCGGTCAGGTCGATACGCGATCCGGTGGGCAGTTCGACCGTCACGTCGACCGTGCCGGTGCGGCCGATCAGGTAGCGCTGCTTGGGTGTCCGGACGGTCAGCACGCCGCCCGAGTACGTGATCTCGGTCTGCTCGGCCGCCCGGATGTCCTGGTCCTTCTTCGGGTCGCGGGGCCGCGCCTCGACGACGGTGTCGGGGCGGTCGCCGGCGGTGAACTGGATGGAACCGGCCTCCACATGGGCGGTGACCGAGATCGGTTCGGAGGTGTCGAAAGAAGGCATGGCTGTCCCGTCCTCTTGGCTCTTGGTGGCGTCCCCACTGGTGGGACGTGGTGTGGGTGAAGTGGTGCGGGTGGCTGGTGCGGCTAGCGCACCCACCCCGTGTAGCCCTGTCCGAGCGTCTGGCTCTTCTCCGTCGTACGTGGTGCGGTGCCACCGTCGACCGCAGCCGACACGGCTCGTACCAGCCACGCGTTGACCGACAGTCCCTCGCGGGTCGCGGCTTCTTCGGCGCGTGACTTCAGATGGGCCGGCAGGCGCAGGTTGACGCGGGCGGTGCCACCCTCGTCGCTGTCCGTCGGAGCCGGGGCCCTGAAGGGTTCGGCGGGCGCGGAGGCGGGCTCCGCGGGGGCGATGACGGTGGCCGGCAGCGTCACGACGAAGTCGGGGTCGAGCCCGCGCAGCCGTACGTCGACCGAACCGGGGGCGAGCTCGCGGGTGATCTCGTCCATCGCGGCGGAGAGGACGTTGAGCATGGTCAGCCGGGTCGCCGACTCCAGCGGAGCGGTGAGTCGCTCTGCCAGTGCGCGGGCTTCGTCGCCGCCGGCCTCGGCAGCCACCGCGAGTTCGCGGCGGAGGGTGTCGACATAGGGGGTGAGGTCCATGACGCCATGATGGCACCATAATGGCGCCACGCGCAAGCCGTGTGGCATCATTCCCGGGTGCGTGTCCCAAGTTATGGCATCTGACCTGCGTAAACGTGGCATCTTTTGGCTGTGGTGGTGTGGCGTCGTGTGTGCCTGCAGGTCTCAGTTCGCACGGAAGAGCATCCAATGACGCCACCTGGTGTCACGTGATGCCATTCCGTGCCAGTGGTTGAGCCACGCGGGGCCCGCCAAGGCAGGCGACGTCAATCGCGCGTCAAGGGTCGGCCACCCGGGATCAGGAGTCCGCCAACGGGCATGTCCGGTCCGGCGGGGACAGGCATGCCGTCACCGGCATGCATCCCCGCACATCTCCGGCTGTCCCTGGCGTGGCTCAGGCGGAAACCGCGGCGCGGGACAGCGCGGTGCGCAACGCGAAGACGCCGAGCAGACCGCCCGACGTGAGCCGTTGGGCGGTCATGGCGCGGGGCCGGGTGGCCAGGAACCCCGAAATCCGTGCTGCGCCCAGCATGATCAGGCCGTTCACGGTGACGCCCACGACGATCTGCACGCCACCGAGCTGGAGCAGTTGTGCCCAGGCCGGACCGCCCTGCGGGTCCAGGAACTGGGGCAGCAGGGCGGCGTACAGGAGGGCGATCTTGGGGTTGAGCAGGTTGGTCAGCAGCCCCATGGAGAACAGGCGGGCGTCGGAGACCGGAGGCAGATCCCCGGCCGGGTCGAAGGGCGAGCGGCCGCCCGGCTTGAGCATGCTCCAGGCGAGGTAGGCCAGGTAGGCGGCCCCGGCAAGCTTGATCACCGTGTACGCCACCGGCACGGCGGCGAACAACGCGGACAGCCCCGCAGCCGCGGCCAGGAGATAGCACACGAACCCCACAGCGGTCCCGCCGAGGCTGATCAGTCCCGCCCTGCGGCCCTGGGTGATCGCCCGGGAGGCGAGGTGGATCATGTTCGGTCCCGGAGTCAGGGCCATGCCCAGTTCGATCAGTGCCACTCCTCCGATCGCGGCCAGAGTGATCACCGGTCAGCCTCCAGGTCGTTCGTCGGGTGCCTGATACGGAAGGGGGTCACCCTGCTGTGGCGGACGGGTACGACGCGTGTGCCGTGCCTGGCCCGCCCGCTGCAGCATAGAGCGTGACCGCTCGGCAACTGCGGGCGCCCCGGGCCCCGTTCCTGTTCAGGCTCCGCGGGTACGCGTCCGCCTCAGACGGGGTAGGCGTGGGTCTGCGCCGCCTTCACGGTCGCCCAGACCGCCGCACCCGGGTGCAGGTCGAGTTCGGCGGCGGAGGCGGTGGTCAGGTCCGCGGTGAGACGCAGCTCTCCGGTGAGGTCGGCGCGGATCTGGTCGCCGTGGGTCTCCAGGCCCGCGATCTCGCACTGCCAGAGGTTGCGGGCGCTGGAGCCCGCGGGGCGGTCGCGGTGGAGGGTGACGGCGCTCGGCGGGAAGGCCACGAAGACCGGACCGGACAGGGCCTCCGTGGTGGTGGCGGGAGGGCCGTCGTCGAGGCGGACGGTGTGGCCGTCGGCCAGGCCCCGGTAGAGGTTCAGGCCGACCAGACGGGCGATGTAGTCCGTACGGGGATGACGGGCGATGTGGGACGGCACGCCCTCCTGGACGACCCGGCCCTCCTCGACCACCACCAGTCGGTCCGCCAGCACCATCGCGTCCAGTGGATCGTGTGTGACCAGGACGGCGACGGCCTCGAACTCGGCCAGATGCCGCCGGAGCTGCGAACGGACCTCCAGGCGGGTGCGGGCGTCCAGCGCCGCCAGCGGCTCGTCCAGGAGCAGCAGGCGCGGCCGGGTCGCCAGCGCGCGGGCCAGGGCGACACGCTGGGCCTGGCCGCCGGACAGATTGCGCGGCTTGGCGTCGACGTGCTCGGCGAGACCGAGGCGGCCGAGCCACTCCGCGGCCTCGCTACGGGCCGCGGCCTTGGCCGTCCCGTGGCAGCGTGGTCCGAAGGCCACATTGTCCAGGGCGGTGAGGTGGGGGAAGAGCAGGTAGTCCTGGAAGACGACGCCGACGGGGCGGGACTCCGGCGGCGTACGCTCCAACGCCGTTCCGTCCAGCCGCAGATGCCCGTCGGTGAGCGGCGTCAGGCCGGCGAGGGCGCGCAGGGCCGTGGTCTTGCCGGCGCCGTTGGGGCCGAGCAGGGCGACGACCTCACCGGGTGCGACGGCCAGCGTCACATCGAGGCGGAAGGCGCCGCGCTCGACGACGAGGCGGGCGTCGAGTCCCTCCCGGGGCGCATCGGCGCGCGGGGTGCGGGCGGGGGGTTCGGTGGTCATCCTGCTGTCATCCAACGGTCGCGCAGGCCGGCCAGCACCGCGATGGACACGGCGAGCAGGACCAGGCTGAGGGCGATGGCCGCCTCCGGGTCGCTCTGCAGGGCCAGGTACACGGCCAGCGGCATGGTCTGGGTACGGCCGGGGAAGTTGCCGGCAAAGGTGATCGTCGCGCCGAACTCGCCCAGGGCGCGGGCCCAGGCCAGGACGGCGCCGGCCGCGATGCCCGGCGCGATCAGCGGCAGTGTGACCCGGCGGAACGCGGTGAAGCGGGAGGCGCCGAGCGTGGCGGCAGCCTCCTCGAAGCGCGGGTCGGCGGCGCGCAGGGTGCCTTCGACGCTGATGACGAGGAAGGGCATCGCGACGAATGCCTCCGCGATCACGACGCCCGCCGTGGTGAACGGCAGGGTGATCCCGAACCAGTCGTCCAGCGTCTTCCCGACGATGCCGTTGCGGCCGAGTGCCATCAGCAGGGCCACACCGCCGACCACCGGTGGCAGGACGAGCGGCAGGGTCACCAGGGCCCGTACGAGGCCGCGTCCGCGGAACTCGACACGGGCCAGCAGCCAGGCCAGCGGCACACCGATGACCAGACTCACCGCGGTGGCGGCCGTGGCGCAGACCAGGGACAGCCGGAGCGCCTGCCATACCTCGGCGCTGGTCAGCAGCTGGGGCATGCTGGTCCACGGGGCCCGTACGAGCAGCGCGACCAGGGGCACGATCAGGAACGCCAGGCCGATCAGCGCGGGGACCAGGAGAGGCAGCGGAACACCCCGGCCGACGCCCGTCCGGACACGCCGACGCCGCGGCCCGCTCCGGAGGGGGCCGGTCGCCGCGCCGGACTTGCCGAGATCCGTCACGGCTTCAGGAACCCGGCCCCGGTCAGGACCTTCTGGCCTGCGGGGGACTGCACCAGGGCGATGAACGCCTTGGCGGCCCCGGTGTTCTGCGTGTCCTTGAGCTGGACGATCGGGTAGTCGTTGATGGCGTTCGCCGACTCGGGGAAGTCCACGCCCTCCACCTTGTCACCCGCCGCGTGCACATCGGTCTTGTACACGACGGCCGCGTCGGCCTCCTTCAGCTCGATCTTGGTCAGGGCGGACTTGACGTCCTGCTCGTACGAGACGGGCGTGAGGTCGAGCCCGGCGGCGTCCAGGGCCTTCTGAGCGGCGGCGCCGCAGGGCACCTCCTTGTCGCACAGGACCACCTTGAGGCCGGACTCGGTGAGGTCCTTCAGGGAGGAGATCCCGTCGGGGTTGCCCGGGAGCGTGGCGATCTCCAGCTGGTTGCGGACGAAGGTGGCGGGTGTCCCGGAGGCGTCCCCGGCATCGGTGACGATCTTCATCGTCTTGTGACTGGCCGAGGCGAAGACGTCGGCCGGGGCACCGCCGGTGATGCTCGCGGCGAGCGAGTCACTGCCCCCGAAGCTGAAGGTCACCTTCGTACCGGGGTGCTGCTCCTCGAACTCCCTGCCCAGAGCCGTGAAGGACTCCTTGAGGGAGGCGGCGGCGAACACGGTCACCGTGCCGGACAGTTGGCCCGAGGAGCCGGACGCGGAGGAGCCCGACGTCGAGGACGAGGTGTCGTCGGACGAGGAACAGGCGCTCAGGGCCAGCAGTGCGCCGACACCTGCACCGGCCGCCTGAAGCGTCCGGCGGGTCCGGCGTGCGGTACGGGTCGTCACGGGTCTGCTCCCTCTCGTCCTGACGGACACGTCGACCGTGATGATACTGCCGCAGATGCGAGGGGAAAGTCTCCTGTCACTTCGCATGAGTCGGGCCAAATCCTGGCACGGGTGGTATGTGCGTTCGCACGGATTCTTGTGCCCCGGTACGGGAACCGGACCCCGGAGAAGCCGGGCCGTGAGTCGGTCCGGAGAGGGCCGCCGGGCGCGGCTCCTCAGGTGGTGGAGCGGGTGACCAGGTGGGTGGGGAGGATCAGAGGGGTCGGGTCGCCTCCGTCGATGAGCGCGACGAGCATGCGTGCCATCTCCTGCCCGAGCGCCCTGATGGGCTGGTGGACCGTGGTCAGGGGCGGGTCGGTGATCTGGGCGACGGCGAGGTCGTCGAAGCCGATCACCGCGACATCGGCGGGGACGAGCCGACGAGCCTGCCGGAGGGTACGCAGCGCTCCGGCCCCCATGTTGTCGTTGGCGGCGAACACCCCGTCGATGCCGGGCTCGTTCTTCAGGAGCGCGGCCATCGCGTCCGCACCGCTGGGCTCGGTGAAGTCTCCCTCCGCAGGCGGCAGCGGTTCGAGGCCGGCGGCCAGCATGGCGTCGCGGTAGCCCCGGTGCCGGGCGCGTCCGACCTCGGTGTCCAGGCGTCCGCAGATGGTGGCCACGCGCGTCCGGCCCGCCGCGATCAGGTGCTCGGTCGCCTCACGGGCTCCGCCGACATTGTCGACGTCCACGAACCAGCGCGGTTTCGGGCCGATCGGGCGACCGCCGCAGACGACGGGAATCTCGGCTTCCTGGGCCATGCCCGCCAGCGGATCGTCCTCGCGCAGGGCCATGAGCATGACGCCGTCCACACCTTTCGACCGCAGCAGGTGTTCCACCCGCTTGCGCCCCCGGTCGGAGGCGGCCAGGCACAACATCAGGTTGAGGTCGGCCTCCTCCAGTGCGCCGGTGGCACCGACGATGACCTGGGCGAAGAACGGATCGGCGAAGACCGACGGGTTCTCCCCGGAGATGACGAGGGCCGCCGCCCCCGTCTGACGGGTCGCCAGCGCCCGGGCCCTCGGATTCGGGACGTAACCGTGCTCCCGAACGGCCCGTTCGACCGCCTCGCGCTTGGCGCGGCTGACATGCGGGGCGTTGTTGAGTACACGAGAGGCCACCGAGCGCGAGACGCCGGCGAGCTCGGCCACCTCGTCGAGGGTGAGCTGCCGACGTGGCCCATCTACTGCCATGAACTTCGAGCCTTCCCTCGCGGCCGGACGAGAGGAAGCTTCTCATCCCGCGCTCCTGGGCCGCCTGCCCGCCTGCCCGCCAAACACCTGTGACCACGAGGGTAGAACGACTGGGAGCGCTTCCAGTTTTATGGACAGTATGACCTCGTGACGGTCGTGTGAAGTGCGCGTTGCGAAGGAGCCTCTTGACAGTGAGCGCGCTCCGTCACACGATACCGGCCATCACCTCAGAACGTCTGGATGGGACTGGAAGCGCTTCCAGTGGGAGCGCTCCCAAGTTTCGTGGCTGATGCCTGAGGTGTGCCGTCCCCGCCGGAGAGCCGCCGGCACAGGGGCGCAGTACCACCGCACTCCTCTGCGCGCCGCGGGCCTCTGGACGAACGCCTGCGGTGTATCCCCGCCAGAAAGCCGAGGTACGTTCATGCGTCGCCAGATCCGTGCGCTCACGGCAGCCCTGATAGCGCTGCCCCTGACGCTCAGCATCGCTCCGTCCGCACACGCCGCCGATCCCACGACGATGACCAGCGGTTTCTACGTCGACCCGAATTCCAGCGTGAAGCAGTGGGTCACGGCCAACCCGGCCGACGGCCGCGCTCCCGCGATCAGCGCGTCCATCGCCAACACGCCCATGGCCCGGTGGTTCGGTGCCTGGAGCGGCAGCATCGGCACCGCCGCCGGCGCCTATGTGGGGGCGGCGGACTACGGGGACAAGCTGCCCGTGCTCGTCGCGTACAACGTGTACAACCGTGACTACTGCGGCGGGCACTCCGGTGGCGGCGCCTCCTCGTCGGCCGCGTACGCGAAATGGATCGCAGAGTTCGCCGGCGGGATCGGGCAGCGCCCGGCTGTCGTCGTCCTCGAACCCGACTCCCTCGGGGACTACGGCTGCATGAACCAGGCGCAGATCGCCGAGCGCGAGGCCATGATCAAGGGCGCACTGGGCGAGTTCACGCGCCAGACGCCCAACGCGTGGGTCTACCTCGACGCGGGGAACCCCGGCTGGGGCACTCCCGCCACCATGGCCCAGCGGCTGCACGGCGCCGGTCTGCGGCAGGCCCACGGCTTCTCGCTGAACATCTCCAACTACTACTCGACCGCCGAGAACACCGCCTTCGGCAACGCCGTCAACGCCGAGCTCAGCGCCCGTTACGGCTACACCCGGCCGTTCGTCGTCGACACCAGCCGTAACGGCAACGGATCCAACGGCCAGTGGTGCAACCCCGCGGGCCGCCGCACAGGCACTCCCACGCAGAAGGGGGGAGGTGCCGAGATGCTCCTGTGGATCAAGACGCCGGGGGAGTCCGACGGGAACTGCGGCGTCGGCGCCGGTTCCACGGCCGGACAGTTCCTCCCCGAGGTGGCCTACAAAATGATCTACGGGTACTGACCCACCGGCTCCTGGGGCCCGGTCCGTCCATGCGGCGCAACCGGGCCCCAGGTACTACCGCCGCACGGGCCGGCCCGCATCCACGCCCCGGCCCGCCCGTCGCGCAGCGGCCTTCCCCACTCGCCTCTTGGCTAGGAGCACCCTTGAGAACAGCCCTTGTCCTGCGCCGCGCGGGCGCCGCGATTGCCGCGCTCGGCGTCTGCGCCGCCCTCACCTCGACCCAGGCACAGGCTCAGGCCGGGCCCGCGCCGACATCCCACGACGTGATCACACCGTCCACCAAGTTCTACGTCGACCGGCACAGCAAGGCCGCCGGGCAGGCCCTGACCGACCTCAGGAACGGCGACCTCGGGAACGCGGCCAATATGGCCCGCCTCGCAAGCTGGCCCCAGTCGAAGTGGTTCACCGAAGGAACCCCCGCCGAGGTCCGTGCCGAGGTCACCACGCTCACACGCAAAGCCCGGGCCGCGGGCACCACCCCCGTCATGGTCGCCTACAACGTGCCCGGCCGGGACTGCACCCAGTACTCCAGCGGTGGCGCCGCGTCCTCCGCCGCGTACCGGCAGTGGGTCGACGCCTTCGCCACCGGCATCGGGGACAGCAAGGCCGTCGTCATCGTCGAGCCCGACGGCCTCGCCCTGCTGCCCAGCGACTGCAGCCCCACCACGGACCCCACCGGCGAACTGACCGCCACCCGTCTCGCCGACCTCGCGTACGCGGTCAAGACCCTCAAGTCCAAGCCCCGCGCCGCGGTCTACCTGGACGCGGGCAACGTCCAGTGGCGCCACGTCGGAGACATGGCGCAGCGCCTGCTCGACTCCGGCGTCGAACTCGGCGACGGCTTCGCTCTGAACGTGTCCAACACCCACCCCACCGACCACAACGCCCGCTACGGCGCCTGGATAGCCAAGTGCATGTGGTTCGCCACCAAGGGCCCCGACTGGGCCCGCGGCCACGCGGACTGGTGCGCCAACCAGTACTACTCCTCCGCCGCCCCCAACGACGGCACCCCCGGCGGTTCCGTCTCCTCCACGGACCCCGCCACCTGGCGCTGGACGGATGCCTGGTTCGACCAGAACACCGGCACCCCGCCGGCCGGCGAACTCGAGCACTTCGTCATCGACACCAGCCGCAACGGCCTGGGCGCCTGGACCCCGCCGCCCGGCAAGTACAGCGGTGACGCCGAACCCTGGTGCAACGCCCCCGGCCGCGGCATCGGCCCACGGCCCACGGCCGACACGGGGAATCCGCTCGCCGACGCCTACCTGTGGATCAAGGTCCCCGGAGAGTCGGACGGCAGCTGCACGCGCAACACCGGGGGCAGCATCGACCCCGAGTACGGCATCGTCGACCCTCCCGCCGGCACCTGGTGGCCCGACTACGTCCACGGCCTCGCCCGTCAAGCGGCGCCCCGACTGACGTTCAACCGCTGAGCACCGCTCATCCCTGACCGTGGCCGGCCACGGTCAGCCCTCGGCCCGTGGCCGACCGCGGTGTCGTGCCCCTTGTCCTCCAGGGGCACGACACCGCGCCCGCTCAGATGTCCCGGAAGATCTCGATCTGCGCCCCCACCGAGTTCAGCCGCTCCGCCAGTTCCTCGTAACCGCGGTTGATCACATACACGTTGCGCAGTACGGAGGTTCCCTCGGCCGCCATCATCGCGAGCAGCACCACCACGGCCGGCCGCAATGCCGGCGGGCACATCATCTCCGCCGCGCGCCACCGGGTCGGGCCCTCGACCAGCACCCGGTGCGGGTCCAGGAGTTGGAGCCGGCCGCCGAGGCGGTTGAGGTCGGTGAGGTAGATCGCGCGGTTGTCGTAGACCCAGTCGTGGATCAGGGTCTGGCCGTGGGCCGAGGCCGCGATGGCCGCGAAGAACGGCACGTTGTCGATGTTGAGGCCCGGGAACGGCATCGGGTGGATCTTGTCGATGGGCGCCTCCAGTTTGGAGGGCCGGACCGTCAGGTCCACCAGGCGGGTGCGTCCGTTGTCGGCGGCGTACTCCGCGGTGCGGGCGCAGTCGACGCCCATCTCCTCCAGGACCGCGAGCTCGATCTCCAGGAACTCGATCGGCACCCGGCGGATCGTCAGCTCGGACTCCGTGACGACGGCGGCGGCGAGCAGGCTCATCGCCTCGACCGGGTCCTCGGAGGGGGAGTAGTCGACGTCCACGTCGATGTTCGGCACCCCGTGCACGGTCAGTGTCGTCGTACCGACGCCGTCCACCCGTACGCCCAGCGCCTCCAGGAAGAAGCAGAGGTCCTGGACCATGTAGTTGGAGGACGCGTTGCGGATGACGGTGGTGCCGTCGTGCCGGGCGGCAGCCAGCAGCGCGTTCTCGGTCACGGTGTCGCCGCGCTCGGTCAGCACGATGGGGCGGCCGGGGACGACGGAGTGGTCGACCTGGGCGTGGTAGATGCCCTCGGTCGCGGCGATCTCCAGACCGAAGCGGCGCAGTGCGATCATGTGCGGCTCGATGGTGCGGGTGCCGAGGTCGCAGCCGCCCGCGTACGGCAGCTTGAACCGGTCCATGCGGTGGAGCAGCGGACCGAGGAACATGATGATCGACCGGGTTCGGCGGGCCGCGTCCGCGTCGATGGCGTCCATGTCGAGCCGGGCCGGCGGGATGATCTCCAGGTCCGTGCCGTCGTTGATCCACCGGGCGCGTACCCCGATGGAGTTCAGCACCTCCAGGAGGCGGTAGACCTCCTCGATCCTGGCCACCCGGCGCAGCACCGTGCGGCCCTTGTTGAGCAGCGTGGCGCAGAGCAGTGCCACGCACGCGTTCTTGCTGGTCTTGACGTCGATGGATCCGGAGAGCCGGCGCCCGCCGACCACCCGCAGATGCATGGGGCCGGCGTAGCCGAGCGACACGATTTCGCTGTCGAGTGCTTCACCGATGCGGGCAATCATCTCAAGGCTGATGTTTTGATTGCCGCGCTCGATGCGGTTCACGGCGCTCTGGCTGGTGGCGAGCGCCTCGGCGAGCTGACTCTGTGTCCAGCCCCGGTGCTGACGGGCGTCACGGATGAGCTTGCCGATGCGTGCGAGGTAATCATCTGACATGCCGAAAGGCTATCTCAGATATGAGATGACTCTGTTCGGGGGGTGTGGTGTTCGAGTGACGAATGGGTTCAGAGCCGCGGGAGGAGGGCGCGGCCCAGCACGGACGCGCTGTCCACCTCCAGGATCCGCCCGGGCCGTCGGTTCGGCACGTGGGGTGCGCCCATCGGGCATCCGGCAGGAGGCGGCGCGGGCTGCGTCCCCGGGCCTGTCGAGGAGTCGGGACGACGTGCACCACGGGCGGCCGGGCCGGCGCCCGGCATCCTCCGCGGCAACGGCAGCCCCGCCCGTACCGGACCGGAACCCGCCGGTACGGGCGGCCGGGTGGGGAGGGTACGTGCCGCGCAGGGCCGTGCGCACAGCGGGAGTTGGGCCCTGGGGGTTGCGAAGGGCGGGCCTTGGCTAACCTGCACGGGTGACCACCGACCTGACCCTGCTGCCGCGCGTCGCCTACCGGGGACAGGAACTCACCGCGCCCCGGCTGCGCGGTCTACTCGCGCTGCTCGCGGGCGACCTGCGCACGGGCTGCAGCAGCGGGCGGCTCGTGGAGGGGCTGTGGCCGGACGAGTTGCCGGAGCGGCCGGGCAAGGCGGTGCAGGTTCTCGTGTCCCGGGCGCGGTCACTGCTGGGCGCCGACGTCATCGCCAGTACGCCGACCGGATACCGGCTCGCGCTCTCCGAGGAACAGGTCGACACCTCCGCCCTGCTGCTGCACGCCACAGCGAGCGCGGACCGGGCCAGGGCCGGCGACCACGCGGGGTCGCTCGCCGCGGCCGAGGCCGGGCTCGCGCTGTGGGCGGGCACGCCCGACGGGGCAGGCGACGCCGGCGACCCCGTGGCCGCCCTGCGTGCCGAGCGCGCCCCCGTCCGCGGCGCGCTCGTACGCGCACAGGCCCTCGCGCTCGCCCGTCTCGGGAGGCACGCGGAGGCGGCCGGACCGCTGGCCGCAGCCGCCGCCGAGCACCCCCGCGACGAGGAGGTGCTCGCCGAGCTGCTGCGCGGCGAGGCCGCGACGGCGGGCCCGTCGGCCGCGCTGACGCGGTACGAGGCCTACCGCGGTGAGCTCCGCGACGAACTCGGCACGGATCCGGGTGCCGGGCTCAAGGCCGTACAGCACGAGCTGCTGCGCGGCGAGGCGCCCGCGGTCAGGCACGGCGTACCGCACGAGCCGAATCCGCTGCTCGGCAGGGACGAGGACATCGCGGCGGTGCAGGGCCTGCTGCGTACCTCCCGAGCCGTCACCGTCGTCGGCCCCGGCGGCCTCGGCAAGACCCGGCTCTCGCACGCCGTCAGCCGCCGCGCCGAACAGCGCGTGGTGTACTTCGTGCCGCTCGCCGGCGTCACCGCGGACGCGGACGTGGCCGCTGAGGTGGCCTCCGCGCTCGGCGCGGGCGCGATGAGCGGCCAGGCGGCGGCCGACCCGGTGGCCGGCATCCTCGGTGCGCTCGGCTCCGCACCCGCGCTCCTGGTCCTCGACAACTGCGAGCAGGTGATCCGGGGCGCCGCCGACCTCGTACGGGCCCTCGTCTCGTCCTCGAAGGGCCTGCGGGTACTCGCCACCAGCCGCGCCCCGCTGGGACTCACCTCGGAGGCGTTGTACGCACTGCCGGAGCTGGCCCCCGACACCTCGGTCGAGCTGTTCACACAGCGGGCCAGGGCCGCCCGGCCCGGCGTGGAACTGCCGCCGGACGAGGTCGCGGAACTCTGCCGCGACCTCGAAGGGCTGCCGCTCGCCGTGGAGTTGGCCGCGGCGCGGGTTCGCGTGCTCTCTGTGCCGGAGATCGGCCGCCGCCTCGGAGACAGGTTCGCGCTCCTTCGCGGCGGAGCCCGGGACGCCCCGGAACGCCACCGCACCCTGCACGCGGTCGTCGACTGGAGCTGGAACCTGCTCGCGGAGGACGCCCGGGCGGCGCTGCGCACGCTGTCCGTCTTCCCCGGCGGCTTCTCCGGCGAAGCGGCGGAGCACGTCCTCGGCGACGATGTGCTGTTCCTGCTGGAGCAGTTGACCGATCAGTCGCTGCTCACCGTCGCCGACACCCCGGCAGGCGTACGGTTCCGGATGCTGGAGACCGTACGGGAGTTCAGCGCCGCCCGGCGCGCGGAGGCGGGCGAGGACGAGGAGGCAGTCCGCCGGTTCCTCACCTGGGCGAGGGACTTCGGGGCCACGTACCACGACTGGTTCTTCCGGTCGGAACCACGGGCCGCCTGGGAGCGCATCAGGCCCGAGCAGGACAACCTCGTCCTCGCCCTGCGGCATGCCCTGGGGCGCGAGGACGCACCCGCCCTCGCCGCCCTCACCGCCGTCCTCGCCGCCCTGTGGGCCACCGACTCGGGCTTCCCGCGGCTCGCTGCCCTCGCCTCGGAGACCGGCCCGCCGCTCTCCCACTACCACCCCGAGCCCGCGTACGTCGAGGTCGCCCGCGCTGCCGCGGTGATGTGCACGGCGGGTCTGTTCATGGCCCACGGCCCGGTCGCCGTACGTCAGCTCGTCACCCTCCGGCGGCTGCCGACGGCCCCGCCGGACACGCTCCTTCGCGCCATCGGGGCGGTGCTGAGCGCGATCCCCGAGATGCTCCCTCCCGACCACGACGTGCTGCGCGGGCTCTGCGAAAGCGACCAGCCGCTGGTCGCCGGAGTCGCCGAGTCCATCGCCACGTATGTCTGGGAGTACGAGCACGACATCGACCGCGCGCTCACCTCGGCCCGCCGGATACTCACCGAGCTGGCCCCGGTCGAGAGCCCGTCCATGCAGCTCACGGGGCACTCCCGGCTCAGCGAGCTGTGCCTGCGGACGGGGCGGGGTGACGAGGCGTACGAGCACCTCAAGGCGACCCTGGACGTGGTGCCGCGGCTCGGCGACGGACACGACTACCTCTTCATCCGTACGAGCCTCGTCCTCGCCTGCCTGCAGCGCGGCGATCCGGAGGAGGCCGAGTACTGGCTGCGGCAGGCGGAGCGCGACAACACCCGGGAGCCGGACTCCTTCTACCGGCCCGACCTCGCCGGGCGGGCCGAGATCGCGCTCGCCCGCGGGCTGACGGAGGTCGGCCTCGGCCTGTGGCGCGGCGTCGTGGAGTGGATGCCCGAGGCCGGTTCGCCGCAGGGCGACGAACTCCGGCTCGACCCGTCGGCGCTGCACCTCCAGGCGGTGGCGGTCTCGGCGCACGCGTACGCCGACCGTCTCGAACTGGTCGCGGAGCCGCTCGACCGGCTGCGGAACGGGCTGCGTACCCTGCTCTCCGGCCCGCCCGGCGCGCCCTGGCAGCTCCCCGTGTTCGGTACGGTGCTGCACGCCCTCGGCCTGGCGGGGCTCGCCTCCGGCGATGACGATGCCACTGCGATACGGATGCTCGCGCTGGCCGAACGACTGCGGGTGATGCGCGACTTCCAGCCCACGATGTCAGCGGACCGGGCCAGGCGGGCGGCCGAGAACGCCGACCGGGCGGCGTACGCCGACGCGGTGTCGGAGTATGCCGCCCTGGAGCGTGACGAGCTGCGGGACGCAGCCCGCGCACTCACTTCGGGTCGCGGTTGAACTGGGCCATCGACCAGCGGTAGCCGAGCGCGATCAGTGCGAGGCACCAGGCGATCGCGATCCACCAGTCGTTGCCGATCTCGGTGCCGAGAAGCAGGCCACGCAGGGTTTCGATGGCGGGGGTGAAGGGCTGGTACTCGGCGATCGGCCGGAACCAGCCCGGCATCGTGTCGGCCGGGATGAAGGCGCTGGAGATGAGCGGGAGAAGGATCAGCGGCATGGCCATGTTGCCGGCCGCCTCGGCGTTCGGGCTGGCCATGCCCATCCCGACGGCGATCCAGGTGAGCGCGGTGGCGAACAGGGCGAGCAGCCCGAATGCCGCGAGCCACTCCAGGGCGGTGGCGTCCGTGGACCGGAACCCGATGGCCACGGCGACCAGGCCGACGAGGAGCAGGCTGGCGAGTACCTGAAGCACACTGCCGACGACGTGCCCGACGATCACCGAGCCGCGGTAGACCGCCATCGTGCGGAAGCGGGCGATGAGGCCCTCGGTCATATCGGTGGAGACGGAGACGGCGGCCCCGATCACGGTGCTTCCGATGGTCATCATCAAGATGCCCGGGACGATGTAGGCGATGTAGTCGGAGCGGTCCGCGGTGCCGCCGCCGATGCCCGCGCTCATGACGTCGCCGAAGATGTAGACGAAGAGCAGCAGCATCATGATCGGCGTGAGCAGCAGGTTCAGGGTCATGGACGGGTAGCGCCGGGCGTGCAGGAGGTTGCGGCGGAGCATGGTGTTCGAGTCGCGGACGGCGAGGGCGAGGGTACTCATCGGGCTGTCTCCTTGGACTGGGCGGCCTGGGCCGGCACGGTGGAGCTGGTGAGGGCGAAGAACACGTCGTCGAGGTCGGGGGTGTGGACGGTGAGTTCGTCGGCCTCGATGCCGGCGGAGTCCAGCCAGTCGAGGATGGCGCGCAGTTCGCGCTGGGTGCCGTCGCTGGGGATGTGGAGTGACAGTGCCTCGTCGTTCCGGGTGGCCTCGCGCAGGGCGGTGGCGGCTGAGCGGTAGGTGTGGGGGTCGGTGAAGCGGAGGCGGACGTGTCCGCCGGGGACGAGTCGTTTGAGTTCCTCGGCGGTGCCTTCGGCGGCGATTGTGCCGTTGTTCAGTACGGCGATGCGGTCGGCGAGTTCGTCGGCTTCTTCGAGGTACTGGGTGGTGAGGAAGACGGTGACGCCGTGGGTGACGAGGGTGCGGATGATGTTCCACATGGTGTGGCGGGAGCGGGGGTCGAGGCCGGTGGTGGGTTCGTCGAGGAAGATGATGCGGGGGTTGCCGACGAGGGTCATGGCGATGTCGAGGCGGCGTTTCATGCCGCCGGAGTAGGTGGAGGCGGGTTTTTTCGCGGCGTGGGTGAGGTCGAAGCGTTCGAGGAGTTCGGCGGCGACCCGGCGTCCTTCCTGCTTGGAGAGGTGGTGGAGGTCGGCCATGAGGAGCATGTTCTCCTCGCCGGTGATGAGTCCGTCGACGGCGGAGAACTGTCCGGTGACGCCGATGGTGGCGCGTACGGCCTGGGGGGCGGTGGTCAGGTTGTGGCCGCCGACGTGGAGGTCGCCGGCGTCGGCGGTGACGAGGGTGGAGAGGGATCTTCACGGCGGTGGTCTTGCCGGCGCCGTTCGGTCCCAGCAGCGCGAAGACCGTCCCGGCCGGCACCTCGATGTCGATGCCGTCGAGGACTGTCTTGTCCCCGTAGGCCTTGTGCAGCCCCTTGGCCGCGATGGCGAGAGAGTGCGAAGTGGTTGTCGTCATGCCGAGGAGGTTGCGGCAGGGCACATTCACTGCGGTTTCACGACGGTTTCAGCGCCCTGAAACCGGGCCTCGGACGCGCCCTCCCCAGTGCCTCGTGGGCGAGGAATCCCGTGGCGCCGGGCAGCCGGCCCCACTCCGATGCCCCGGGTATCGCCGTGCGCCCTGGGCATGGAGGCCCGCAACCGGGATGATGAGCGGGCTGGACACGGCCATCGCCCGAACGGGAGTGACAGCTGATGAGAGCGTGCGTGGTCGGGGCCGGCCCCGGGGGAATCGCCACCGCCAAGGTGCTGCTGGAGAACGGCTTCGACGTCACGGTCTTCGACAAGTACCAGCAGGTCGGCGGAGTCTGGTCAGCAGAGGGCTGCTACGACGGGCTGGCGAACCAGTCCGCGCGCCGCATCTTCGAGTTCGCCGACCTGCCGAACCGCCTGCACTTCGCCGGCGCGGTGGAGACGCAGCGCTATCTGGCGAGCTACGCGGAGACCTTCGGTGTACTGGACCGCGTCCGGCCCGGTTCCGAAGTGGTCTCCGTCCGGCCGGTGGAGGGGCCCGGGCGGATGGGCGCCTGCGGCTGGACGGTCGGCTCCCGGCCCGCCGGGGACGGGGCGGCGGACGTTCATCGCGAGACATTCGACTGTGTCGTGGTCGCCAGTGGGGCTCATCATCATGTGCGCATGCCCGAGCTGCCCGGGCGTGAGCTGTTCCGTGGGACGGTACTGCACTCCAACGAGGTGCGGGCCGGGGCGTTCAAGGGGCAGCGCGTGGTTGTCGTGGGCGGCGGCAAGTCCGCACTGGACCTGGTCACCCGAGCCGCACGCGAGGCGGCCTCGGCCACGCTCGTGCAGCGCAAGGTGAACTGGATGATCCCCGAGCGCTATCTGCTCGGCCTGGTCGGGTACAAGTGGATCCTGTTCACCCGGCTCGGTGAGGCGCTCCTGCCCCGCTACCACGATCCGGCCTGTGTCCCTCCGGTCGACCGCATCGACGAGCGGGTCAAGCGGGCCCTGTGGTGGCTCATCACCCACGACACGCTGCTCTCCACCGGGCTGTACCGGTTGCCGAAGCACCTGCGGCCCGCTCACGCGCTCCCCTTCCACCTCGCCCACGCGGGAGTGATGCCACGCGGCTACGTGCGGGCCGTCCGCCGCGGTCTGATCGCCCCCAGAGTCAGTGCCGTCGAGGCGTACACCGACAAGGGGCTGCGACTGGCGACGGGCGAGGAAGCGGCGGCGGATGTCGTCGTGTTCGCCACGGGGCACCACAAGACCTTCCCGTTCCTGGACCCGAGGGTGCGCGTGCACGATGCCGACGGTCGGCTGCGGCTCTACCGAGGCATCGTGCCCCCCGGCGCCGACCGGCTGGGGTTCGTCGGATTCCGGCAGGTGTTCAACAACATCATGGGAATGGAACTCACCGCACACTGGCTGACCGGACATTTCCTGGAGAGGCTGCTCACCGCCCCGGGCGAACAGGAGATGGAGGAGGCCACCGACGCTCGCCTGGCCTGGCAGGAGCAGGTACTGCCGGGCTCCGGCGGCTACGACTTCGGCCCGTACGACATCCACTGTGCGGACGAGCTCCTGCACGACATGGGGGTGCCGTCGCGCCGGGCAGGCAACCTGCTGGCCGAATACCTGCTTCCCGGCGGAGTGGCACACCGCTACGCGGGCCTGAGCCGAGCGCGTGCGGAATGTTGAGCAAGGCGCCTTTACACGTCAGGCGGGAACGTAGCCGCGCGTGCGGATGTGGTGCTGAGTGAGGACCGTGAAGGCGCGCGCGGCGGCGCTCCGGTAGGCGCTTTCCCGCTGCAACAGGGTGACGGTGCGGGCAGGCAGGGCCGGATCGAGGGGAACGGGGGTGAGGAGGGCGTGCCCATGGGTGATGGCGTCGGGCAGAACGGTGGCGAGTTCCGTACGCCGGACAATCTCGGTGAGGGCCTGGATGGAGTTGGCCTCCACCGCGATGCGTGGCTGCACCTTGTGAGCGGTGAAGTAGACGTCGATATGGCCACGAGTGGCGAAGTCGTCGCTGAGCAGCGCGAGTTGGCGTCCTGACAGGTCGGCCACAGGCAAGGGCTGCGGCGGGGCGGGGACGCCCGGGTGTCCGGCGACGACAAGGCTGAGGGTTTCGGCATACAGAGGGGCGGCGGTGATGCCCGGCAGGTGGGCGCCTTGGAAGGCGATGCCGAGGTCGAGTTCGTCCGCCAGGAGCCCGGCCTCGATGCGGTCCTGGGGCATTTCCTTGATGTCCAGGGTGATGCCGGGGTGGTGGGCGTGGAGTTCGGCGACGAGAGGGCCGACGAGGTAGGCGGTGAACGTGGGGGTGACCGCGAGGCGGAGGTGGCCCCGGGAGAGGTCGGACACGTCCAGCACCGCGCGTTCGGCTGCCGCCAGGTCGCGCAGGGCCCGCCGGGCGTAGTGAACATAGGCCTCTCCGGCATCGGTGAGCCGGACGGTGCGGCCGGTACGGTCCAGCAGCTGGACGCCGACGGTGCGTTCGAGCTGTTTGACCTGCTGGGAGAGCGTCGGCTGGGAGATGTGCAGGGCTTCGGCGGCGCGGGTGAAATTGGCGTGCTCGACGACGGCGAGCAGGTAGCGCAGGTGACGGAGTTCCGGAGCCATACCCACGACTATAGGTGACATCGATAGCAGTAATGGATAACACGTCTTGGACGCTATAGGTACAGGTCATGCACGGTGGAGAACGTCAGCCCCCACGGGGCCGGCATCCACGGAAGGGAGTGACCATGCATGACCTCACCGAGGGAGTCGCGCGATTCCAGCGAGACGTCTACCCGGCCAAAGCGGAGCTTTTCGCCCACCTGGCCGCGACTCACCGGCCGTCGACACTGTTCATCAGCTGTTCCGATGCTCGCGTCGTGCCGGAGCTGATCACCCACAGCGAGCCGGGTGAGCTGTTCGTCATCCGCACCGCCGGTAACCTCGTCCCCGCCCACGCGCCCGGCCCGGACGGGGTGGCAGCCAGTGTCGAGTACGCCGTCGCGGTCCTGGGCGTGAGCGACATCGTGGTGTGCGGGCACTCCGCCTGCGGCGCGATGACCGCCATCGCCGAACACCACGACCTCAGTGGCGCCCCGGCGATCGCCGACTGGCTGCGGCACGCGGACGCCTCCGTTGCCCGCGGCGCCGCCGCGGGGGATGCGCAGAAGGTGGAAGACCTGGTGCGGCAGAACGTGCTCGCCCAGCTGGCGAACCTGGCCACCCACCCCTCGGTGGCGCGGGCTCTGGGCACGAGGTCGGTCACCTTGCGCGGCTGGGTCTATGACATTCCCACCGGCACCGTCGACGAACTCGACGCCGCCCGTCCGGCCGCCCTGGCAGCCTGACCGCCCGTCCGGCCGCCCTGGCAGCCTGACCGCCCGCCCGGCCGCCCCTGACCGCCCGTGCGGCCGCCCTCGCAGCCTGACCCGGCGCCCGGGCCCGATCCTCTGCCGCCCGATGGCGCGCCCCACCACTGAACCCCCGTACCTGCCGTTTCCCTGTCTTCCCCCGGCGAGCGGCACACCCGAAAGGAAGCCCTTCTCATGATCCACGCCCAGTTCGACAGCACCGCCCGTCAGGCACTGGCCGCCAAGGCCGTCGACGCCAAGATGCGCAAGGACCTGTCCTGGCAGCAGATCTCCGACGCCGCGGGGCTGTCGGTCGCGTTCGTCACCGCCGCCGTGCTCGGTCAGCACGCACTGCCGAAGGCGTCGGCAGAGGCCGTCTCTGAACTCCTGGGCCTGGACGCCGCAGACGCGACGGTGCTGCAGACCATCCCGACCCGCGGCTCCGTCCCCGGCGGAATCCCGACCGACCCGACCATCTACCGCTTCTACGAGATGCTCCAGGTCTACGGCACCACGCTCAAGGCTCTGGTGCACGAGCAGTTCGGCGACGGCATCATCTCCGCGATCAACTTCAAGCTCGACGTGAAGAAGGTCGCCGACCCCGAGGGTGGCGAGCGCGCCGTCATCACCCTGGACGGCAAGTACCTCCCGACCCAGCCCTTCTGATCCGGCCGAGCCCGCAGCGCCAGGGGGCGGGCCCGCAACAGCATCGGCCCGCCCCTCCTTCTCCTGCCGGACGGCTTGACCTCCTTCTCCCGCCGGACGGTACGACCTTCCTGTTCCGCAAAGGACTCCGCATGGACTTCGCACAGCGCACCATCGGCATCGCCCGTCTCAACGTCGAGGAGGGTGGCCGGCCATGTGCGACCGTGATCGTCAAGGACTGGGACGAGCGGCGCCTGCCCATGCGCTACGAGGAGCGCGACACGGCAGTTGACGTGTACAGGCTCTGGCAGGAACGCAACGACGGCAAGCGCCGTGCGGCCGACGTCCCCATCGACTGACCTCCGCTCCGACCGGCCCGATCGAGAGGCGGTGCGGCCGGGCCGAGAAGGCGGCGCGGCCGAGAAGGCGGCGTGTTCGAGAGGCGGTACGGCCAGGCGCGTACGGCTGGAGGCTCGCCGGCGAGGAAGCCGAAACGACTGGGGTCGCCGTAGAACACCTCGACGGGATGACAGCGGACAAGCACTGTCCTTTGACACTGAAGTTAGTCGCCGGGGTCGCGCTGACCTGCCACGACTAAGTTGGTTGGCAAACGATCACGTGGGATCGGTCGCGGCGTTGGCGGTCACGTCGGCTGGTCAGTCCCAGTCGGACGCCGGCTGATCGACTCGGCCGCCTGTGTGTGGTGTGGGGATGTAGCCCTTCGCACCGTCGGGCAGTTCGGCGACACACGCCGACGAGCAGGCGCTGACCAGCAAAGGAAGCACGTCGGTGGCCACGCGTAGCGAGATCCACACCTGATGGAGTCCGTCTTGTGCGATCGGATGGTCGCAGACACCGCAGCGATGGATGGCGGTGTCGCCCCATCGCCGGGGATCCAGGTTCTCCAGATCGAGGTCCGTGACGGAGTCCTGGGCAGGCTGAAGTCTCGGGAAGGGCGGCCGCAGCTTCTCATTGCCGAACAACGCGCGCGTGCTCACTGTGCTGCGGGTCAGCTTCCAGCATCGGGTGATCTCGTAGGGGAACCAGTGCAGCCGGTATGAGGTGTAGGGGGTGAACTCCTCCAGGCTGGTCATGGATCCGATCTCGGGCGGGATGCGAACCAAGTTGCTGCCGTAGAGCACCAGGTGTTTGACCGCCGTCAGCATGGCGATGCTCGGGGGCAGGGTGATGACCTGCCGCCGCTCTTCCGGGCTCAGCTCGGTGAGGGGACGGAACTCTTCGCGCCCGTCGGCGATGGCCTCATCGACCAGCTCTAGCAGGTGCTGCCAGCCCGGGGCGGAGGTGTCCTGCCGTTCGGTGTGGAACCCGACGCGGGCTCGCGGTTGCGGCCTGGACTGGTCGAAGCACGAGCACGCGTCCTGGCGGGGCCCCCGCCGCTCCGGGGCTGGATCTGATGTGTCGCCCCAACGGTTCACGTAGAGCCTCGGTTCTTCCTCGTCCGTCATGGCACCAAGATACGGAGGTTGCTGGGGGCCGCTTCAGTGACTATGCGGGCGAGAGAGACTCAGGGGCGAACGCTTGCGCGGAGAAGCTGGCGCTGCTGATGGGGAATTGCGTGACGTTCCACATGCGGACGGGACCGGAAGTAGACGTTGATGGAGGAGTAGGACACGGAGACGTCGTGGTCGTCCATCAGCCGGTTCCAGATCTCTCGGAGATCGAGGCGCTGGGCGAGCATGGCGTCAATCAGGGTTCGTGTTGAGTCGTTGATCGCGGGGGCGGGCCGTCTGACTGGCTGCCCCGTCTTGGGACCTTTCCTGGACCTGTAGGGGCTCGGAGCTGGCATTTCCAGGATGGTGCGGATGGTCTGGGAGGGCAGTTGGTGGCGTCTGGACAGGTCGCGGATGGTCGCGGTCCCGGACTGGGCAGTCTCGTGGATGCGGAGGGCCAGGTCCGGGCGGTCGGCCAAGGGGACGTTGCTGGGGTAGCGGACGTTCGGCTTAGTGCGTCGGCGTGGCGATGCGACGTCGGCCAGGGCTCGTTCGAGTGAGCGTCTGGGGCGGCCGGAGACTGCTGCGAGGCGGGAGAGACTGGGTTTGCCGAACCAGAACGGTGGGCCGCAGAGGAAACGGTGCAGGTAGCTGGGCTTGAGGTGGTTGGCGCGAGCCAGGCGTCGGATAAAGGAGTCGGTTGTCTCTCCGAGCCGCGGCGGAACCTGGATGGGCAGCGGGGCAGGTCGGTCCGTTGGCACGCGGGTCACTTTCGGGCCGTCTTCTTGGACGGGGACGTCGTCGCGGTCTCCGCGGCGTGGTCCAGGGGGATCGCGTCGATCGCTTCTCTGGTCACACGCTCGGTGCCATTGAGGATTGCGTCGATCGCGGCGCCGCGGATCGCGTGAGACAACGCTCCGATCATGCCGTCGGCCCGGTTGTGGAGGTAACGGTCCAGCTTGACCAGGCTTCCCGGCGGGTGTTCGTGCAGGAGCAAGGTCTCTTCCAAGGTCGCGACCAGCCTCTTCCATTCGTCTCCGTAAGGAAACGGGCGGGTGGGAACGAGGGTGAACCGGCCCGCGATCTGGGCGCCCCGCGTGCCGGCCAGGAGTTCACTGGTCTCCAGGCCGATACCGGCGTAAACGAACGTTGCGGGGATGCGCTCCGAGAAGTACTTCAGGGTGTCGGAGACCTCGCCGCCGGCCCGCGTGACCTGCGAGACATTGTGGATCTCGTCGACGAGCACGAGGCCGGTGCGAGTGTCGGTGCAGACGCCGACCACTGCCTCGATGATGTCCGTCATGTTCGAGCGGCCTCGGACGGGAAGGCCGAGGAAGCGGGCGAACTCAGCGGCGACCATGCGGGCGGTGGCCGCGGGCGGGACGGTGATGTAGAGAACCGGGATGCGGTCGGCGATGTTCGGGTGCCGGGCCCGGTCGAGGAGTTCGTGGGACCGTCCGAGCTGGGTGATGGCGCTGGTCTTGCCCGTTCCGGGAAGCCCGGAGACCATCAGGCCGCGGCGGGCGCTGATCGCGTGCCGGTTGAGCAGGACCAGCCTGCGGCCGCAGATCACCGTCTTCTCGACGAACGAGGTGGCGACCGTGAGCATGCGGGCGTGATGGCCGAGTCGATCGTCGTCGTAAAGGTCCCGGGCGGTGGGAGAGAGCTGTTCCAGGTCGCGGGGAGACAAGAGGACCGGGGGCGCGGGGGAGCTGTCGATGAACCTCCGCCATCCGTCCAATGTGGTGAGCTGCCGGTTGGCATCGGCATCGACCTCCAGCAACGCGGTGTGTCGGGCCGCTAGTTCAGGGGTGGTCACGAACGCCTCCAGGGATTGGCGAGCGGGTCGAACAAGCCCAGCGGGACGACCTTGGCCAGGCCAAAGTCCGCATCGTCCTCTGGCGGCGCCCCGGTGACCGGCGGGTCAGGATTCGACCGGTCGGTCGTGGTGGCCCGGGTGCGGGCAGCGACGCGGCGGTCTCGCCGGGAAGCCCTGGCCGGACGGCCGTTCTCCTCTGCGGGGCCGTCGTGGGCTCGCTGCAGAAGGGCAGCGGCGGCATCGGCGATCTGTTCCTCACTCCCGCCGGGCACCTGTTCACGGGCGTGGTCCCAGGCCATCTCGCCGAACGGGACGCCGACGCGGTGCAGGTGCTTCCAGAACACCGTGATCCACCGGTTGGACTCGTCGCGGCGGTCCCGTACCCAGATGCGGGAGACGTCGTAGAGGTCGTAGTGGATCTCCCATAACCCCTTCTTCGCCGCCACCCCGGAGTGCTGACGGCGCAAGGGAGTCAACTCGCGGGCGTCATATGTGCGGTGGTTGATCCGGATGCCGTAGGCGTTGATCGCCTGCCACCGTTCGGGCAGCAACTCGATGTAGTCCTCGCCGCTGAGCGGAGCCGGAACGTAGCCGCACGACTCCAGCAGCGTCGCGTACTTCTCGTTTGGCGAGAACGCCCGCTTCGGGGAGTCCGGGTCCCGCAGTGCATCGTGCGGACGGTTCTGCCAGACGGCGACGGTCCACTCCTCCAACAAACTCTGCAGCTCGGACAAGGACCACAGCGGCCCGTTCTCCAGCCCCCGGCCCCGACGGTCCACCGACCGGCCGGTGTAGCCCGCGACGAACTGCGCGAACAGCGTCGCCACCGACCCCAGCGTCTTCTCGATCGCGCCCTTCTCGAAGGGGGACGCCTTGTGAGTCGGCTGAAGACTGATGCCCAGGTAGCGGCAAGAGGCACGGAAGTTGTTCGAGATGAAGGCCTTCCCGTGGTCGCAGACGATCGTGTCCGGCACGATCACAGGCTTCGCAGCTGCGTGCTCCAGCCGCTCGTCCAAAGCCAGCAGCCGCCGGTGCGGCATCGCCGACCTCGACATCCGAAGGGCCTCCGACCAGCCAGGACGCATCGCCTCTGGGGTGACGCTCCGGGCCAGGAGAGCAGAAGCGTCGGCCGCCTTCGTCGTCGGTCGCAGCACCACAGCGGCCAGTGACCTGGTCGCCAGGTCGATCATGGCCGTCAACTCGACCTTCTCGGCAATCCCGTTGTCCAGCCGCACCAGGACATCCAGCGGAGTGGAGTCGATCTGTATCCATTCCCCTGGCGCGCAGGCGGGCACCTCCCCGAACGGACCGGTCGGACGCGCGTTCACCGAACGGCGCGTGGTCGCCGAGCCTGTGGCGTGGGTGCCGGCCGCCAGCCTGTCGAACAGCCGGTAGAGCGTGCGCTCGGACGGCACCTCGACACCTTCCGCGTCGTCGCGTGCGTTCAGGATCTGTGTCGCCCGCCAGACCACGAAGCCGATCGTCTTGGACGACGCCTCGGCGGTTTCCTCGATCGCCTCTCGCATCGCCTCGACCACCGCCGGGTTGACCCGGCCGAACGACGGCATCTGTTTGGCCGACCGGCCATCGGCCAGTCCTACCAGCCCGTCGCGCTGGTAGCGCTGGCGCCGCTGCTTGACGCCGCTGGCCGTCATCGCGTGCCCGGCCGCGGTCAGCTCGGCAGCCTTGGCCCGCTCACGCTGAGCCAGCGAGTTCCGTGCCGGATCGAACTCTGGCCGCGGCGCCGTCCCCACAGGAGCATCCGACGGTAAGCCGTCCAAAACCTCCAGAATGTGCCTCTCCCACCAGCGGGCCTGTTCAGCCGCGGTCTCCGGGAACTCCGCGATCCTGCCCGTCGGAGGCACCCGCCGCCCTTTACCCGTCACAGGTCACCTTCATCCGCCAGGCGCACGATGGTGGACGGCCCCAGCAACTCGATCGCCAGTCCCTCGGCGGTCATCTCCTGGAGCCAGAGGAGATGGAACAAGACAGGGAGCGTCTCCAACCGATCGCCGGCGGCATCGGCGCCGACCATCAGCGGGGCCGGGAACGCGAAACCCTCCCGGAGCCGGTCCACGACTGGTCCGCGCAGGCACCGCGGGTGCCGATAGCGCGACAGCCACCGGACATTTGCCAGTAGCACCGCCTCCGGCACCCCGACCCGCTCGAAGCTCCACCCCGCCTGGACGCAGGCCAGGCGGGTGACGTCGAACGCCTCTACGTCCTTCGGCTCGATCCGTTCATCGGCGCGGACGTCGACGACCACTGCCGAGCCGTCCCTGCGGCGTACGAAGTAGTCCGGAGCATGCCGACGCTCCCGTTTGCCGTCGTGCCAGTGCAGCCAGAACGGCTGCGAGGCGATCCCTGCCACCTCGGGATCGAAGTCCATCAGCAAAAGCCGGTCCCGCTCCAGCCAAGACTCGAAACCGACGTGCTGCCCGACCGTTGCCGCCCAGTACCAGCCGGAGAAGTGACGCTCACCACGCGACCAGCGAAACGGTCGTACGGCAGCCACGTCCTCGAACCGGGCCGTCACACAGTCCAGCAGTGGACGCCGCCGACGCTCGCGTACAGCATCTACGTACGACAGCTCGACGTACGGCTCTGCAAGATCCACCTCGACCGGTACGGCCACCCAGCACCCCCAGCGCGTCACCTCGTACGACTAGGTTCGCTGGCAAGAAAGTCGAAACGACTGGGTTCGCTGTCAAACGCCTCGATTGGATGACAGCGGTCAAGCACGCCCTGACATGACCCTTCCCCGGTCATGTACTAGAGTTATCTCGACATCGAGATATATGCCGAAGGCGCACAGCGGGCCACCGTGCGGTAAGGGTTACCTAACTAAGCCTTACCTTAGCGGATGTCCGGCTCGCCGAAGGCGGCACCACGCGGCGCCCGCCGAAGTGAGGCGCGGCGCGGAGTTACGCGCACATTGATGAAGGAGACTGTCGTGTCGGCGAACAGCTTCGACGCCCGCAGCACGCTGCGCGTGGGCGACGAGTCGTACGAGATCTTCAAGCTGGACAAGGTCGAGGGCTCCGCGCGCCTCCCTTACAGCCTGAAGGTGCTGCTGGAGAACCTGCTCCGCACGGAGGACGGCGCGAACATCACCGCCGACCACATCCGGGCGCTCGGCGGCTGGGACTCCCAGGCCCAGCCCAGCCAGGAGATCCAGTTCACGCCGGCTCGCGTGATCATGCAGGACTTCACCGGTGTGCCCTGTGTCGTGGACCTCGCCACCATGCGTGAGGCCGTCAAGGAGCTCGGCGGTGACGCGACGAAGATCAATCCCCTCGCTCCGGCCGAGCTGGTCATCGACCACTCCGTGATCGCCGACAAGTTCGGCACGAACGACGCGTTCGCGCAGAACGTCGAGCTGGAGTACGGCCGCAACAAGGAGCGCTACCAGTTCCTGCGCTGGGGCCAGACCGCCTTCGACGAGTTCAAGGTCGTCCCCCCGGGCACGGGCATCGTCCACCAGGTCAACATCGAGCACCTGGCCCGCACGGTCATGGTCCGCAACGGCCAGGCGTACCCCGACACCCTCGTCGGCACCGACTCGCACACCACCATGGTCAACGGCCTGGGCGTGCTGGGCTGGGGCGTCGGCGGCATCGAGGCCGAGGCCGCGATGCTCGGACAGCCGGTCTCCATGCTCATCCCGCGCGTCGTCGGCTTCAAGCTGACCGGCGAGCTCCCGGCCGGCACCACCGCCACCGACCTCGTGCTGACCATCACCGAGATGCTCCGCAAGCACGGCGTCGTCGGCAAGTTCGTCGAGTTCTACGGTGAGGGCGTCGCCGCCACCTCCCTCGCGAACCGCGCCACCATCGGCAACATGTCGCCGGAGTTCGGCTCCACCGCCGCGATCTTCCCGATCGACGACGAGACGCTGAAGTACCTGCGTCTGACCGGCCGCGACGCCCAGCAGGTCGCGCTCGTCGAGGCGTACGCCAAGGAGCAGGGCCTCTGGCTCGACCCGGCCGCCGAGCCCGACTTCTCCGAGAAGCTGGAGCTCGACCTCTCCACGGTCGTCCCCTCCATCGCCGGCCCGAAGCGCCCGCAGGACCGCATCGTCCTCGCGAACGCCAAGGCGCAGTTCGCCCAGGACGTGCGCAACTACGTCTCGGACGACGAGGAGGCGGGCAAGGAGTCCTTCCCTGCCTCCGACTCGCCGGCCGCCACCAACGGCGTCCCGTCGAACCCGGTCACCGTGACCGCCCCCGACGGCACCACGTACGAGCTGGACCACGGCGCCGTCACCGTCGCCGCGATCACCTCCTGCACCAACACCTCGAACCCCTACGTCATGGTCGCCGCGGCGCTCGTGGCGAAGAAGGCCGTCGAGAAGGGCCTGACCCGCAAGCCGTGGGTCAAGACCACCCTCGCCCCGGGCTCGAAGGTCGTCACCGACTACTTCGACAAGGCGGGTCTGACCCCGTACCTCGACAAGGTCGGCTTCAACCTCGTCGGCTACGGCTGCACCACCTGCATCGGCAACTCCGGCCCGCTGCCGGAAGAGGTCTCCAAGGCGGTCAACGACCACGACCTGGCCGTCACCTCGGTGCTCTCCGGCAACCGTAACTTCGAGGGCCGGATCAACCCCGACGTCAAGATGAACTACCTGGCGTCGCCGCCGCTGGTCGTCGCGTACGCCATCGCCGGTTCGATGAAGGTCGACATCACCAAGGACGCGCTCGGCGTCGACCAGGACGGCAAGCCCGTCTTCCTCGCCGACATCTGGCCGTCCGAGGCCGAGGTGAACGACGTCGTCGCCAACTCCATCGGCGAGGACATGTTCAACAAGTCCTACCAGGACGTCTTCGCGGGCGACGCCCAGTGGCAGGCGCTCTCGATCCCCACCGGCAACACCTTCGAGTGGGACTCCGAGTCCACCTACGTCCGGAAGCCCCCGTACTTCGAGGGCATGACGATGGAGACGACCCCGGTCGAGGACATCACCGGCGCCCGCGTCCTCGCCAAGCTGGGCGACTCGGTCACCACCGACCACATCTCCCCGGCCGGTGCGATCAAGGCCGACACCCCGGCCGGCAAGTACCTCACGGAGCACGGCATCGAGCGCCGTGACTTCAACTCCTACGGCTCGCGCCGTGGTAACCACGAGGTCATGATCCGCGGCACGTTCGCCAACATCCGCCTGCGCAACCAGATCGCGCCGGGCACCGAGGGCGGCTTCACCCGCGACTTCACGCAGGCCGATGCCCCCGTGTCGTTCATCTACGACGCCTCGCAGAACTACCAGGCCGCCGGCACCCCGCTGGTCATCCTGGCGGGCAAGGAGTACGGCTCCGGTTCGTCCCGCGACTGGGCGGCCAAGGGCACCGCGCTCCTGGGCGTCAAGGCCGTCATCGCCGAGTCCTACGAGCGCATCCACCGCTCGAACCTCATCGGCATGGGCGTCCTCCCGCTCCAGTTCCCGGAGGGCCACACCGCCGAGACCCTCGGCCTCACCGGCGAGGAGACCTTCTCCTTCACCGGCGTGACCGAGCTGAACGACGGCACCACCCCGCGCACCGTCAAGGTCACCACCGACACCGGTGTGGAGTTCGACGGCGTCGTCCGCATCGACACCCCCGGCGAGGCGGACTACTACCGCAACGGCGGCATCCTGCAGTACGTGCTCCGCAGCCTGATCCGCAAGTAGGCATCAGCGGCAGTACGGCGAGAGGGCCGCACCCCCGGCGACGGGGGTGCGGCCCTCTCTCATGTCAGTCGGTCCGGGAGACAGCCCTCATCGCGGGCAACGCATGCTCCACATGACGTCTCGGTGTTGTGACAGATCTTCCGAGGAGAAAGCATCCTCGATTCCCCGCACCGCGGTTACTCGCTGACACTGGACATATCCCTCGACGCTCGCTGACCTGAGAGCCACCACGAGGCGATGCGGCCGCCATTTTGGATCCAGTCCGGATGCCCTATAGATCTTCTGGGATTCGCCAACGTCAGCCGCATGTACCTCAAGGCCTTCGTACCTGGTGGCAAGCTGCATGAAATCAACACCTTCGAAAAGGAGGTCGATTCCATGAAAATCCGTATCGTCGTCTCCGACGGCGCGGAGCAGCAGCTGTGAATGTCCCACACCGTACCGCCAGACCCTGAAGGTGTGCTCGGACTTGAAGTGAACCGACGACTGGCTGCTGTTACTCAAAGGGGTTGTCAACCTTAATACCTCCCTCGTACCAGGTTATTCTGTTCCAGGCGCCGGGCGACTGGCTGATTTGGTAGAGCTCCCAGTCAGTAAGGCCCTCGAAATCTCTTGCCGGATCGACACTTTCCCCTCGGGCTGCCGCCGCTCGGGCGTTTTTGGAACCGATCCCGTTGAGGTTGAACGATATGCGAGTGGTGCTTTCTGGCTTGAGGAACTCCTTTACGTGATTATACCATTGCTTATTATCCGGCCAGTGCTTGTACATTTCTGCGCCATGATCCATTGCGAATTCTTCCAATTCGTATGGATTGGTCGACGTCTCGGTCCGCCCCAGTGCTATATGGGAGCATCCAGAATTATGGACCAAGATCGACGTCTGGTCGGCCATGACGTAATAGGTGTGCAGATCGTTGACCGTGAGGTTATAGGTGCGTGCATACCTCGCGGACGAAACATTCTTCCGCACTGTGACGCGGGATCCGTCGGCACTCAGCAAGGCGGTGCCGGGCTTGAGATCGGCTGCCCGGGTCCACTTTCCCGCGGAAGAATTCCAGAAGGGGTGCTCGTAGGTTGCTGTGACCTTTTCCGTACCCCTCCCCGCGCCCATCGTCAGCGTGTTGAAAAGCTTGTCGTGTTCGGTGACTACGAGGCGGGTGACATGCCGCGGGCCCTTTCTTCCGCTGAGAGGGTCGGCCGCCATGACCCTGTCTCCGAGCTTGACGTCCTCGATATTTCGCAGCTTGCCGTTCCCCATGAGGACCTTCGTACCTGCCGGGAAGCATGTCTCGCACACTGCGGTAAGGGCTCGGATGGTTTCGTACGAAACCTTCAACAAGCGAAGTTTGGAGCTGATGGTCACATCCTTCATCAGCTCGGCACAAGCCCACAGATCGTGGTTGATGCAATCTTCCAGGTCATTGAGACCGGAAATTGCCTTGCCGAGCTCAAACAAGGCTGTGATGGTAGGTTCGAGCTTTTTCGACAGTGCAAGCGTGGTGCAGAACACGTCGGTCGGGGGCTTCTTGTCGCAGTAGAACGGGTCATTCTCTGGCGGACATCCCAGAATTCCGCACTTGCGCATGCGCTCGGCCGGTGTGTCCTGGCGGAGTTTCGCGCGTTCGGCTCTTGCCTCCTCCTTTATCTTTGCGATAGCGGCCTGCAATGCCTCCGTGCCGGCTGTGCGGGCGGCTTCGGCGTCTTTTCCAGCGGCGATCGCAGAGGTACGTGCGTTTTTGGCTTCGGTCCATGCACTGGCTGCCGAAACGTGTGCCAGCTCCGAGGAGACCGTCGCATCGGCAGCCGAGACCGCAGCCTTTGTCGCAGCTTGCTGCGCGGAGGCTGCGGCACCTCGGGCGATGCTCGCAGACTCGGCGGCTTGAGCAGCCGAGGCGGTCGCATCCGCTGCCGACTTACTGGCCTGATCGTCGTAATAGTCAGCAAGTTTTGACGAAGCGTCGGCTGCGTCTTTGTACTTCTGGGCATCCTGCGCCGCCTTGCGCGCCAGTGCCGCGACCCGATTTGCCTCGGAAGCGTCCGCCTGGGCGGTCGCTGCCACGCTGGTCGCTCCGAAGATCAACCCCTGAATCTGAGCTACGTGTGTGGCGCTCAAGAGGTCCTTGCGAGCAGCCATGTACTGGCCGGATTCGACGAAGTTGTGCAGAAGTTCCGCCGGCCCTTCCAATGCGATGCGGGCAGCCGCCTTCAGTTCGGACCCGCCACTGGAAATGAGCTGGGCGGCTCGAACGCGCTCGTCCTGCTGACGGGCGACTGTTTGCCCACTACCCAAGAAGTCGCGGTACGCCTGGAGAGTCCCTGCACTGAGCGCGGTCTGCCCGGCCTCCTTGAGTACGGGTCCCCCGACTGAAGCCACTTGCGCGATGCTGACACGGAAGTCTTCTCTGCCGGCTTCGTACTGACCAGAGGCGAGGAAGGCGGAGATTGTAGTGGCGTCGCCCTTGAGCGCCTCCTCCGCAGCGTCACTCACTGATGTGAGCGGGCTGTCCACGGACAGGCGCTCGACCTGGGACCGGTCGTCCGCCTCGGCTGCTTCCTTCCAGCCTGTGCGAACGTATTCCGTAACGTCCTGATCCGTTCCGGCCACGGCTGCTTCCGCCGCTGCCCGGCTCCACGGGCCGCCGTCCTGCATCACCAGAACAGCCAGCTTGCGACCACCCCTCACCACTACGGTGGGGTCGGCGTCAGGCTCGGCCGCTTCTGTGGCCAGGCGCTGTGCCTCGGCCACACGATCCTTGCCCCGCTGAATACTTGCGGCGCGAGCAACCTCGCGGGCCTCGTCCTCTTCCTTGAGGTCCTTGGCCCGCTCGATACCGGCGTTCGTTCGTGAGAGGAGCTCAGCAGCCTCGACTTCGCGCGCCAGAGCGGTCACGGACTTCGCTTCTTCGACTGCCGCAAGTGCGGCATCAGCAGCCACCTGGGCCGCTGTGGCATGTGCGGTGGACTCCGTTGCCGCGGTGGCAGCGTCGCCCGCGTGGTCCGCCGCTTCATTGGCTGCCGTTGCCGAAGCGCGAGCGTGCTTTGCTGCGGATCTGGCTGCATCCCTTGCCTGGCCGGCAGCGACGGCAGATTTGCGGGCCAGTGTCACAGCTGCGTTGGCCGCGCGGCTCGCTTCCTGCGCGTGACGACGCGCTGCTGCTGCAGCTGCTCGGGCCGCAATGGCTCGGCTGTCGCTCTGATTCGCGTAACTGCTCGCCTCCGTTGCCGCGTTGGCCGCAGCCATCGCGTTGGCCCCGGCGCCGGCAGCAGCCTGGGCAGCGTCACCGGCAGCTGTGGCAGCGATCGTGGCTTGGTCGGCTGCCTCAGCGCCCACTTCCGCGCTCTTCGCAGCGGCATTGGCTTCCTCCGCGGACTTTCGAGCTGCCGCGGCCTTGGTGGCGTCGGTAGCAGCGGCGGCAGCGGCACCACGTGCGCGTGCAGACGCCTGGGCTGCGCCGGCGGCCGCTGAGGCTGCCTGCGACGCCGCATTGGCAGCGATGCGCGCAGAGCTGTTCGCTGCTTGCGCGGAGGAAATCGCCTGCTGCGCGGCGGCGGCTGCTTGGCTGGCGGTTGTAGCCGCGCGTGCGGCTGCGCTCGCAGCCTTGTTGGCGTCGCTCCCGGCCATGGCGGCCTCGGCGGCTGCTTGAATCGCTGCCGCCTTGGCCAGTTTCGATGACTCGACTGCACGTGCCGCGGCGTCCGTGGCCGCTACGGTTTCGGCCGCAGCCTGGCGACCTGCCTCTCGGGCCATTTCAGCCAACTGGGAAACAGTCAGGTGCTCCTGATCGCGTGCTCGGGCTACGTGCTGGCCGACTTCAAGGAATTCCCGAATCTCATCAGCGGAACCACTCAGGGCGAGTCGGCCCGCTGCTTGGACAGCGGGCCCGCCCGTGCTCAGGATCTGAGCGACCTGTACTCGCTGATCTTGATCGCGCTGTGCGTACTGCCCGTCGGTCAAGAACTTTCTTACGTCGTCGGCTGTGCCGTTGAGGGCGGCCCGACCAGCTTCCTGTACACCGGGCCCGCCCTCGTTGATTATCTGAGCAGTACGCACTCGCTCGTCCTGCTCGAGTGGGTCCTTCCAGCCGAAATCCAGGAACAGCTTGAGATCTCCCGGTGTCCCACTCAGCGCTTTTCGGGCTGCTTCGATGGTGTTCTGACCACCGACACTTGCAATTTGGGCGGCGTAGACCCGGTTGTCTTGATGCGCGTTGTTCGACAACTCGGCGAGAAAGTTCTGAACATCTGCATCATCGCCGGACAGTGCTACCTCTGCGGCTGCTTTTACGCCAGGACCGCCTATTTTCCAGAAATTGAGGACGCGTCCACGGTCGTTCGGCTCCGCCGAGGCGAGTTCCGTGTGCGGATCAAGTGTGGATTCCTTGGCTGCGGCAGGTGAGGTGCCGAGCAGTCCGGAAACGAGCATAAGGGGTAGGAGGCTAAGGCCAACGATGCGAATGGCGCGTTGTGTCTTGATCATGACAATCTTAAAGATTGCATGTCTTTGTAGGGGTTGCTTCATCTCATCACCTGACGATTGGTGGGTGCAGGAATTTTGATTTCGGCTGTCCGGTGGGTGCGAATGAGGGGATTTCCCGGGAGTCGATAGGTTGATGTGAAACGCTGCGGCGATGCATGGTCAGTCGGTGAGGGTTGGGCTGAAGGAGGGCTGCAGCCTCGGGGGAGGGGCCGCGTGCGCCGGGTTGCATTCGGGCAGCAGGATATATCCGCCGCTCCTTTTGAGTCCGATGGCCTTTGTTGTAAAAATGACAGAAGCCCTTCCGGATGTGGAGCCTGCGTATCTAGTGGACTCCACTGGCATGTAATGAACAAGAAAAGAGTTCGCTGAATCCTACTTGGGGCCCGAAGAGTGGTCAATGGCCGTCCGATTGGTTCTTTTGGGAGGGGATGATGCCAATCTGGTTTGACATCCTCTGGGAGTGCTGTGCCGTAATGAAATGGTTTGCTGCCCGCGTTCTTCGAGTGGACTCCAATGGGAGGCTTGGGGTGCTTTCAATGCGTTTCTGGTCCAAGAGAAATGTGATGTGCTGGTGAATGTCTGGTGGTCTGCCGCTGCGAGATGGCGCAGCTGGGCCGGCATCCAGGGGGGACTTCCTGGACATGAGGAAGGGCCGCACCCCCTCGTGGGGGTGCGGCCCTCTCTTCAAGCGTCAGAAAATCCTGAACGAGCTCAGTAGAGCAGCCGGTAGGTGCTCCAGCCGCCACCGATCTTCACGCGCGCCTTGTACGGCGAAGACGCGTTACCGGTGCCGGAGTAGCGCCACAGGATGCCGTCCTTACCACGGGCAAGCAGGTCGGCCTTGCCGTCGTAGTCGAGGTCACCCGTGGAGATGAGGAAGTTGTACGCGCCCCAGCCACCGCCGATCTTGGTGCGCGCGGCGAACGGGGCCTTGTAGTTGCCGGTGCCCTTGTAGAGCCACAGGACGCCGGACTTGTCCTGGGCGACGAGGTCGTGCTTGCCGTCGCCGCTCAGGTCGCCGTTGCCGGCGAGCTGCGTGTACGCGTTCCAGCCGCTGCCGACCTTGTAGCGGGTCGTCAGCTTGCCGTTGCCCGTACCCAGGTAGAGGTAGAGCACGCCCGAGCCGTCGCGGGCCAGCAGGTCGCCGGCCCCGGCGCCGCCGAAGTTGCCCGCGGAGACCATCTTGTTGTAGATGTTCCAGCCGCCGCCGACCCGGAATCCCACGGAGTTCCAGGGGAGGTACAGGAGCGAGCCGGAGGTGTCCCGTGCCCACAGGCCGTCGGTCTGGGTGTCCGAGGCGTTGTTGACCTGCCCCAGTTCCTTGATGTCAGACCAGTCGTCATCGCTGTTCGAATCGCGGGCGAGGAAGCCGCCCTTCTGGTCCTGCATATAGCCGTACGAGTTGCCCGCCTTGTCGATCCCGTACAGGGCGGACGACACGGTGGCGGTGGCGGCGGCTGCTGCCGCGGCGGGCTGCTGAGCGGCGTTGGCCGAGCTCGGAGCCACCGGGCTCGGGGAGTCGGCGGCGACGGCGGAGGTGCCGGTGCCGACGAGGGCGGCGGTGATCGCCGCAGCTGCCACGCGGGCGGCTATGCGTCTGTGCTTACGGCCAGAGGTTTTGGCCACGAAGTACTCCATGGATCGAGATGAAGGGTGGCCTGTCCGCCCCAAGGGGAGGACAGGCCACGGGTTTCATCCGAATCCTGTCATGACTTCGGTTGCGAAACCTTCACTTTTTCGTCAGAAGACAAGACGGTAGGTGTTCCAGCCACCGGTACCGATCTGCGTGCGGTACCCGTACGGCGCCGCGGCGTTGCCCGTGCCCTTGTAGAGGTACAGCGCGCCCTTGGCGTCCCGGCCGATGAGGTCGGTCGTGCCGTCCAGGTCGATGTCGCCGGGGGCGAAGACGGTGTTGTACGTGTTCCAGCCACCGCCCACCTTGGTGCGGGCGGTGAACGGGGACTTGTAGTCGCCGGTGCCCTTGTAGAGCCACAGGACGCCGGACTTGTCGACGGCGACGATGTCGTTCTTGCCGTCGCCGGTCAGGTCGCCGTTGCCCGCGAGCTGCGTGTACGCGTTCCAGCCGCCGCCGACCTTGTACCGCTTGGTGACGGTGCCGTCGCCGTAGCCCAGGTACAGGTACAGGTATCCGGCGGAGTCGCGGCCGAGGAGGTCACCGGCTTCGCCGCCGCCGAGGTTGCCCGCGGAGACGAGCTTGTTGTAGATGCCCCAGCCGTGACCGACGTTCTTGAGGTCGGAGTTGTCGTTGGCGGCGTAGTTGAGCACGCCCGCCGCGTTGGTCTGCCAGCGGCCGTCGGGGAGGCTGTCCGCGTTGCTGTCCACGTGGCCGAGGAACTTGGTGTCCTTCCAGCCCGTGTCGAACGGGACCCGGGCCTGCAGGCCGCCCTCGCCGTTCGGCGCGTAGTAGTACGAGGCGCCCGTGCTGTCCACGCCCGTGATGCCGTACAGGGGCGCGTCGCCCATGTCCGCCGCGAAGGCGGAGGTGCCGGTGCCGACGAGGGCCGCGGTTATCGCGGCGGCGGCGACGCGGGTGGCTGCCCGCCCGGGCAGACGGCCGGAGATCTTGGCCACGTGTGTTCTCCATGGGTGGTGGGTCGAGGCGTGACGCGCCGCGGGATACGGGGACACGCCACGGAATTGAGGGTGATCCTTTCACGAGTCCCTCACGGCTCCAAGGGTTTGACGGAAAGGCGTCAAAGCGACATCTCCGCCCGTCCGGCCGGGCGTTGCGCAGGACCCCCAGGTCAGCGATGGGCCGAGGATCCGGCGGCCGCGGGTTCGGCGAACCCCTCTGTGGTCAGCCGGTGAATACCGTGCAACTGCGTCATCACATCCCGCAGCGACCGGCAGTCCCGCGGACCCGGGCCCGGCGCCGGCCGGGCGGTGCGGTGGCCGTCCTCCAGGGCGTCCGCCAGCACGGACAGCGCCGTCGTCACCCGCTCCGCCTCGCCGGACGAGGGCCTGGGCACCCCGTTCTCGACCCGCAGCGCGCACGCGGTCGCCGCGTCGACGACCAGTTCGGCGGCCACCGTCACCGCAGACCAGTCGTGGCGCCGCTCGCCGAACGGGCCCGGCAGCTCGGCCGCGACGGTCTCCGCGGCGGCCCGTGCCTCGGCCAGCGCCCGGTACGCGGCGCCGCGCAGCGCCAGCCCCCGCGCGTCGTCCCGCTGCCGGTCCCCGGCGTCGCCCGGCTGCCGTCCGTCCCGGGCGAGGCCCCTGGGCCCGCCGTCCCCTGCCGGGTCCGGAGTGTCCAGGACGTGGCGCAGATACCGCTCCGTGCAGCGCAGCGTGACGGCGAACCGGTGGCCGACCCGTACCCGGGGGTCGGCCACCAGCGGCAGATGGCCGACGAGCAGCACGATCGCGCAGGCCAGGAACGTTTCCAGCAGCCGGGACGCGGCCGCCTCGGTGTCGCCCGCGGTGTGCACGAACGACAGCACGAGCACGGTGATCACCGCGGTCTGGAACGCGAAGTGGCGGGTGGACAGGGGCACCAGGGCCCCGGCCACGACGACCGCCGCCACGACCACCGGCGCACCGAGGCCGCCGAGCGCGGCCATGAGGGCGACGAAGGCGAGGACTCCGGCGACGGTCCCGGCGAACCGGTTCACCACCCGGGAGAACAGCGGCCCCATGTCGGGCTTCACCAGGAACGCGGCGGTGGCGGGCAACCAGTACCAGTGGTCCTCGTGCAGCAGCAGCGCGACAGCCGCCGTGACCGAGACGCAGAGCGCCACCCGCAGCCCGTACTCACGTCCGGCGGAGGTGAACAGACCCGGGCGGAGCCCGGATCGGAGGCCCGTCGTGCCGGGGTGTTCCGGGCCTTGCGGGGTGTGGGTGCCGGCTGTCGTGCCGGGGTGTTCCGGGTCTTGCCGGGCGTGCGCGCCGGCCGTCGTCCGGTCGAAGACCACCGCGGCCTCCAGCACCGCCCGGTCGAAGGCGAGCCGTTCGACGGTGTCCGGCGGCGGGCCCGGCAGCGTACCCGCAGGTCCGCCGGAACGGACTGCCGCGGCGAGTCGCCGGGGGCCCTCGGCCACCGCGTCCGGGACGGGACGGCCCTCCCACAGCAGCGCGATGCTCGCCTCGCAGAGCGCGACCCCCGAGCCGTGGCGTTCGACGAGGGCGTGCTCCGTTCCCCCGGACCGGCGGGGCCACGGCAGCAGCCGCATCAGCCGCAACGCCTCGTCGGCCTGCTGCTGTGCGGCGACCAGGGTGCGCCGGGCGGAAGCCGCACCCGGTCCGCCGAGCGCGCCCAGCGCGTCCGCGAGCGCGTCGAACACGGCGGCGACGGCCTCGCGTTCACCGCTCCACCGCGTCGCGCCCGGCGATCGCGGGGCGCGCGGCAGCAGCCGGAGGAGGACGAGCCAGCCCGCGCCGGAGAGGAAGCACAGCGCCTTCAGCCACGCGGGACCGGCCAGCGGCATCCCCATGCCGATCGTCGTGGCGACCAGCATCTGGAGGGCGGCCGCCGACCACACGGCGCCCCTGGCGCTCAGCGCCCCGGAGGCCCAGCCCACCAGGAAGAGCACGGGGACCGCCGCCCACCGCCCCGTCGTGTCCGCGACCAGTGCGCCGACGAGCAGCCCCAGCGACCCGGCCGCGGCCGGCAGCCCTATGTGGACGAGCCCCTTGCGGCGGGTGCCCGGGCGGTCGTTGACCCCGGCGAGCATCGCCCCGAGCGCGGCGAGGACACCCGGCCCCGGCTGGCCGAGGGCGATCCCCGCGCCGAGGAGGGGGCCCGCGCCGAGCGCGCCGCGCACCATCGCCGTGCGGGGCACGGGGGCCCGGCGCAGGCGCAGGACGTGGGTGAGCCAGGCCGGCGCGGGGCGCCGCGGCCCGGACCTGTCGGCTCGGACTGCCGGAATGTGCACCGTCGGCCTCCTCGTTCACCGGCCGGACCATGGGTCCGGGGGCGGGTGGAGCGGGCAACGGCGGCCGCGTACACCGAACGTAACAGGGGGACTTGTCGGGAGGGATGCGGTGATGTTTCGGGCGTGTGATCCTGCCGGACAGGGAGCGGCGTCGGACGAAACCCGCAGGTCGTCCGCGGGTGCGCGTGCGGCGCGGAGCGCCGAGGCCCTACGCTCGAAGGTCTGATGACGACGATCCGACCCCCCTCGCCCGGCACCAAGGCCGGAGCCGAGTCCGTGCGCCGCAACAACCTCGGCCTGGTCCTGCGTGCCGTCCTGGAGGAGGGCGAGGTGACCCGCGCCCGGGTGGCGGCCCGCGTCGGGCTGACCCGGGCGGCGGTCTCCTCGCTCGTCGAGGAACTGCTGGCGCTCGGCCACCTGACCGAGTCCGGCAAGACGTTCAGCGGAAGCGCGGGACGCCCCGGCACCGTGCTGAAGGTGTCGGAGACCGGCCCGGCCGGGCTCGGTGTCGAGATCAACATCGACTACGTCTCGGTGTGCGCGGTCGGGCTCACCGGGACCGACCGGGTCCGCGTCACCGAGCACATCGACAACCGGAACACCCCGCCGGCCGAGGTCCTCGCCCACGCGGCCCGGCTCACCAACCGGGTCATCACCGCGACCGGCGAGCAGGGGCTGCGCGCCGTCGGCGTCGAACTGGCCCTGCCCGGCCTCGTCTCCGGCGGCATGGTCCGCCAGGCGCCCAACCTGGGCTGGTACCGCGTCGCGGCTGAAGGCATCTTCGGCCAGGCACTCAGCACGCTGAGGCCGGCGGGCCGGGCGCTGGCGGTCAGCTCCGACAACGAGGCCAACCTGGCGGCGCTGGCCGAGCTGTGGTTCGGCGGCCTCGGCGACGCCCGCAGCTTCCTCTACCTCACCGGCGAGATCGGCGTCGGCGGTGCGCTGGTGCTCCGGGGCGAACTGCTGCGGGGTGCCCACGGTTTCGCGGGGGAGGTCGGGCACGTGGTCGTCGACCCGGACGGGCCGCTGTGCGGGTGCGGCGCCCGGGGCTGTCTTGAGCAGTACGCCGGTCAGGCGGCCCTGCTACGGGCTGCCGGCATCGACCCGGCCGCGGGGGTGCGCGGACTGGGGGAGCTGGAGAAGCGGGCGAGGTCGGACGACCCGGATACGCTGGAGGTGCTGCGGGCGGCCGGGGACCGCATGGGCGTGGTGCTGGCCGGGGCGGTCAACCTCTTCGACCTGGACACCGTCGTGCTCGGCGGCGTCTACCGCGACCTGATGCCGTGGCTCGCCGGGGCGGCCCAGGCACAGCTCGCGGACCGGGTCGTCTCGGGGCGGTGGCGCAGCGACGGCGGCGGGCTGCGGGCCTCCTCGCTCTCCGGCGACGCGGCACGGGGCGCGGCGGCCCGTGTCGTGCGCGAGGTCCTGGCGGACCCGGCGGCGTACGCGGCGCGCTGAGGGGCCCGGGCAAGGAACAGCCCCCGTCCGCAGCAGGGCGAACGGGGGCAGGACCGGATGAGGCAGGACCGGACTACTTCCGGTGGGCCGCGATCAGCTCCTGATACCAGCGGTAGCTGTCCTTCGGCGTGCGCTCCAGCGTGTCGTAGTCGACCCGGATGATCCCGAACCGCTTCGCGTACCCGAGCGCCCACTCGAAGTTGTCCAGCAGCGACCACACGTAGTAGCCGCGCACGTCGACGCCCGCGTCCATCGCCGCCCGCAGCGCCGTCAGATGCGTCTGCAGGTACTCGACGCGGTCCGCGTCGTGCACCGAGCCGTCGGCGTCCACGGAGTCGAACTCCGCCGAGCCGTTCTCCGTGATGTGCACCGGCGGCAGCGCGTCGCCGTACGTCTGCTTCAGCGCGGTCAGCAGGTCGGTGAAGGACTCGGGCACGACCGGCCAGTTCATCGCCGTCTTGCGGACGCCCCGGTACTCGCCCTCGCTGTACCGGTTGTCGGTGGCGACCCGCAGGGCCGGGTCGGCCTCGCGGTGCGGGGCGGCGGCGACCACGATGGGGCGGTAGTAGTTGATGCCCAGGAAGTCCATCGGCTCGGAGATGAGCTCCAGGTCGCCCTCGCGCCGGAAGTCCTGCGCGGTGATGAGCTCGCCCCAGGTCTCCTCCTCGGTGGCCGGGTAGCGGCCCGCCAGGATCGGCTCGGTCCACACGAGGTTGTGCTGGGTGTCCGCGCGGACGACCGCGGCGAGATCGGCGTCCGACTCGGTGGCCGGGACGTTGCGGTCCAGGTTGAGCGTGATGCCCGCCTCGCGGACGCCCGCCGCGCGCAGCGCGGTCATCGCGTGGCCGTGGCCGACGAGCAGGTGGTGCGCGGCGGCCAGGGCCCCGCGTCCCTCCTTCGCACCAGGTGCGTGACGGCCGACCGAGTAGCCGAGGAACGCGCTGCACCACGGCTCGTTCAGCGTGATCCAGCGCGGCACCCGGTCGCCCAGGTGCTCCGCCATGATCGCCGTGTACTCACCGAAGCGCTCCGCGGTCTCGCGTACCCGCCAGCCGCCCTTGTCCTCCAGGGCCTGCGGCAGGTCCCAGTGGTAGAGGGTGGCGGCCGGCTCGATGCCCGCTTCGAGGAGCTCGTCGACCAGCCGGGAGTAGAAGTCCAGGCCCTTGGCGTTGACCGCCCCGCTGCCCTCGGGCTGGATGCGCGACCAGGCTATCGAGAACCGGTACGAGTCCACGCCGAGGTCACGCAGCAGCGCCACGTCCTCGGGGTAGCGGTGGTAGTGGTCGCAGGCCACGTCACCCGTGTCACCGCCGTCGGTCTTCCCCGGGGTGTGGCTGTAGGTGTCCCAGATGGACGGCCCGCGGCCGTCCTCCTCCACGGCACCCTCGATCTGGTACGAGGCCGTGGCCGCGCCGAAGACGAAGCCGGGCGGGAAGACCGGGAACTCACTCATGAAACAGACCCTTACTTGACGGATCCGCCGGTGATCCCGGCGGCGATGTACTTCTGGGACAGGACGAGCAGGACCGCGGCGGGCACGGCCGAGAGGACCGACGCCGCCATGACGGAACCCCAGTCACCGACGTGGGCGCCGATGTACTGGTAGATGCCCAGTGTGATCGGCTTTACTTCGTCCGTGGTGTTCAGGGTCAGCGCGAACATGAAGTCGCTCCACGCGTACAGGAACGAGAACAGCCCGGCGGTGATCAGCGAGTTGCGGCTCATCGGCAGGACGACCTGGATGAACGTACGGATGCGGCCGGCGCCGTCGACCTCGGCGGCCTCGATGACCTCGCGCGGGATGGACACCATGAACGAGCGCATCAGTACGATCGCGAAGGGGATGCCCAGCGAGGCGTCCGCCAGCATCAGGCCGAAGTAGGAGTTGACCAGGCCGAGGTCCACGTACGCGCTGTACAGGGCGTTCGCGATGACGATGCCGGGCACCATCTGGGTGATGAGCGTGCCGAAGACGATCGTCTTGCCGCCGCGCAGGTTGAACTGGGCCAGACCGTACGCCGCCGGTGCGGAGATGGCCAGACAGATGGCCACGGCGCCGAGCGCCACGGCCAGCGAGGTCAGCAGGTTGCCGCCCTGCTCGGTGAAGGCGGAGGTGAAGCCGGAGAAGTCCACGCCGGTCGGGACCGGGCCGACGTCGACCAGGCTCGCGTCCGGCTGCAGCGCGGTGTTGATCATCCAGTACAGCGGGAACAGCATCACCGCGAGGATGACGACGCCGAGGACGGTCGCTCCCCAGCGGCGCTTCGGCCGGTGGACGGCGGGAGCCGGGGCGGCGGGGATCTGGGTGGTGGTCGCCATGCCGGTCACTTCCCCTCGTTGCGGTTGACCCGCAGGTAGAACACCGCGAAGACGGCGGAGATCAGGATCAGGATGTTGCCGACCACGGCACCGGCCCCGAAGTCCATCTGGACGAAGGAGTTCTGGTACGTGAGCGTGCCGAGCGTCTGGGTGGAGTCGGCGGGCCCGCCGTCGGTGAGGGCGAGGACCAGGTCGAGGATCTTCACCGTCGACATGAAGCCGAGCACCAGCACCACGGTGATGACGGGCTTGAGCATCGGCAGGGTGACCGAGCGGAACGTGCGCCAGGCGGACGCGCCGTCGAGTGCGGCGGCCTCGTTCAGCTCCTTGGGGACCTCCTGGAGGCCGCCGTAGAGGATCACCATGTTGAACGGGATGCCGATCCAGATGTTCACCAGGATCACCGAGATCAGCGCCATGCTGGTGCTCGTCAGCCAGGGCGTGTCACCGGGAAGGCCGACGGTGCCCAGGAAGGAGTTGAGGACACCGGTGTCCTGGTCGAAGATGCGCCGCCACACGATGCCGGAGACGACCATCGGGACGAGCCACGGCAGCAGGATCAGCGAGCGCAGGATGCCGTTCAGCGGGAAGCGGCGGGTGAAGAAGACGGCGAGGGCCAGACCGATGCAGAACTGGCCGACGAGCGATCCGATCGTGAAGAGGATCGTCTGCCACAGGGCCTTGCCGAACAGTCCGTCCTCGAAGACGTTGGTCCAGTTGTCGAAGCCGTTGAACGGCGCGTCGCCGGTGAAGAAGGTGGACGGCGAGTAGTCCTGGAAGCTCATCACGATGTTGCGGACGAGCGGGTAGCCGAAGAACAGCGCCATGAAGATCACGGCGGGGGCGATGAACCCCCACTGGGCGAGCGTCCTGCGCCGCTTGGCGCTCCGCGGGTTCACCGGCTTCTTGACCGCACCGGCCGAGGCGGCCTTCGGGTCGGCCGGCAGCGCGGCGGCCGAGGCTGTGGTGGATGACATGGTTCGTATACCTCAGTTCCCGCTCGTGACCTGCTGCTGGGCACGCTTCAGAGCGGCCTCGCTGGACTCACCGGTGAGCGCGGACTGGAAGGCGCTCTGCAGGGCCAGCGACACGGACGACCACTGCGCGCCGACCTTGGCGGTACGCGAACGGGCCGTGGCGACCTGGTCGGCGAGAGCGGCCAGCTCCGGGGTCTTCTTGCGCCACAGTTCGGCGGCCTTCTCGTTGGCCGGGACCATCCAGCTGTTGATCGCGTAGGTGATCTCCTCCTGCTCACCCGACATGCAGCCGATGATCCGGGCGGCCATCTTCTCGCGCGCCTCGTCACCGGTGTTGGGCACGGTCAGGATTCCGCCGCCCAGCGGTCCCACCGACTCGTCGCCCGCCTTCGGGACGGGGATCCGGGCGATGCCCCAGTTGAGCCCCTTCTTGGCGTTGAGGCTCTCGACCTGCCACGGGCCGTTGATCATCATCGCGGCGTTGCCGGCCATGAACTGGTCGTTGACATCGGCCTGGGTCCAGTTGACCGTGGACTTGGACAGCGAGCCGTCCTTGAGGAGGGCCTTCCAGTAGTCCAGCGCCCCGGCGACCTCGGGGGTGTCGAGCTTCGTCTCGTCGCCGCCGTTGGACCACATGAACGGGGTGAACTGGAAGACGCCGTCCTCCGCACCGCCCGCGCTGAGCGCGAGGCCGTACCGCTTGCCCTGGGTGAGCTTCTTCGCGGTCGCCTGCATCTCGGCCCAGGTGGTGGGCACCTCCAGGCCGGCCTTGTCGAGGGTGTCCTTGTTGTAGAACAGCGCCAGGGTGTTCACGGTGCGGGCCGCGCCGTAGTACTTGCCCTGGTACGAGCCGAAGTTGACGATCCCCTCGGGGATGTCCTGCGTCGTCAGACCGAGGTCCTTCAGCGGGATCAGCCCGCCGGCCTCGGCGAACGTCGGCATCTCCGAGGCGTCCAGCTGGAGCACGTCGGGCAGTGACTTCGAGGACGCCATCCGCAGGGCCTTCGTCATCACCTGCGAGGCGGGGACGCTCTGCTGCTCGATCTTCACCCCGAGCGCCTTGCTGCACCGGGCCAGCGTCTGGGCGTCCCAGCGGTGGTAGGACTCGTCGGTCGACGAGTTCATGACGGTGTACACGTTCGGGTCGGCCTGCTGCCCGCAGCCGGAAAGGACGACTCCGCCGAGCAACGCGGAGACGGCGGTGAGCGGGACGATGACCCGCCGGTGATGACGGCGGCGCGGCTGGCGCATGCCGTCCGGAGAAGGTGCAGTCACGATGGTGCCCTTGCGTGAAGAGGGGTGCCGGCCCGAGGGGACCACTGTGTCCCGGCGGGGTGGATCCATCAGCCCGGGCACAGGTCCGGCAGTCCCGTGCCCGGGGAAGTGGGGTGTCCGACGGCGCTCCGCCGGACACCCCGGGGTGTCAGCTGACGCCGAGCAGGTGCTCCATGGCGAGCTGGTCGAGGGCCTCGAAGGCCATCGAGCGCTGGGCGGCGCCGTCCACGTCGAAGTCCTCGAACGCGGTACGGTCCGCGAGCAGGGCCTTGACGCCGTCGGCGGCGGTCGGCTGTGCCAGCTCGTCCAGGCGCGAGGCGGCCAGCGCCTCCTGGACGGCCGGGTCGGCGCGGAACGCCAGCGCGCGCTCCTTGAGGATCAGGTAGTTGCGCATGCAGTTCTTCGCGGACTCCCAGACCCCGTCGATGCCGTCGGTGCGCACCGGCTTGAAGTCGAAGTGCAGCGGGCCCGCGTAGTCCGAGCTCTCCAGGAGGTCGACGAGCCAGAAGGCCTGGCGCAGGTCGCCGGCGCCGAAGCGGAGGTCCTGGTCGTACTTGATGCCGGACTGGCCGTTGAGGTCGATGTGGAAGAGCTTGCCGGCCCACAGGGCCTGCGCGATGCCGTGCGCGAAGTTCAGCCCGGCCATCTGCTCGTGGCCGACCTCGGGGTTCACGCCGTACATCTCCGGGCGCTCCAGGCGCTCGATGAAGGCGAGGGCGTGGCCGACGGTGGGCAGCAGGATGTCGCCGCGCGGCTCGTTCGGCTTGGGCTCGATCGCGAACTTCAGGTCGTAGCCCTGGTCGACGACGTAGTCGCCGAGGAGGTCGAACGCTTCCTTCATCCGGTCCAGCGCGTTCCGCACGTCCTTGGCGCCACCCGACTCGGCGCCTTCGCGGCCGCCCCAGGCGACATACGTCTCGGCGCCCAGCTCGACGGCGAGGTCGATGTTGCGGATGACCTTGCGCAGCGCGAAGCGGCGGACATCGCGGTCGTTGGACGTGAAGCCGCCGTCCTTGAAGACGGGGTGCGTGAAGAGGTTGGTGGTGGCCATGGGGACCTTGAGACCGGTGCGGTCCAGGGCGGCCTTGAAACGCGTGATGATCGCGGCGCGCTCGCTGTCCGAGGACCCGAACGGAATCAGGTCGTCGTCGTGGAACGTCACACCGTGCGCACCGAGCTCCGCGAGGCGCTCGACGGACTCGACCGGGTCCAGGGCGGGGCGGGTGGCGTCACCGAAGGGGTCGTTGCCTCGCCAGCCGACGGTCCAGAGCCCGAAGGTGAACCGGTCGGCGGGGGTGGGGGTGAAGCGATTCGACATTCTGCTGCCTCTTGTCGACATGGCCCGGGCGGCTGCTCTGCCGTCCGACCGATTTGTTTGCTCCCAGTACTAATACGGCATCTCGGCGTTTGTTTCTAGACCATCCCAGTGACATGCCGGTCACATAGGGGCAACGTGGCTGCGTGTTGCGGGTCTTGTGTCCCGCGCATGGCGGGGTGGGAGCGGCTTCGGGGGCTGTCGAAGCGCTTCGAAGATTTATTTGTTTTGTGTACGATCAAAACCGGGACCCACAGGAACGAGGTACGACATGCCGTCGCGACCAGCCCAGAACCCGGCCACCGCCCCGGTATCGGCCGTCATCGGCGTGGACAGCTCCACCCAGTCCACCAAGGCCGTCGTCGTCGACACCGCGACCGGCCGGCTGCTCGCCGTGGGCCGGGCCCCGCACACCGTGACCGGTCAGGGCGGCGCCCGCGAGAGCGACCCCGAACAGTGGTGGCAGGCCCTGCGCACGGCCGTCGCCGCAGCACTCGCCGAATCGGGGCTGGACCCGGCCGCCGTCACCGGGATCGCCGTGGCCGGCCAGCAGCACGGACTCGTCACCCTGGACGCCGACGGTAACCCCCTGCGCCCCGCCCTCCTGTGGAACGACACCCGCTCCGCTCCCCAGGCCGCCGCCCTCACCGCCGCACTCGGCCGTGAGGCCTGGCTGGACCGCACCGGATCGGTGCCCGTCGCCTCGATGACCGCCGCCAAGTGGATGTGGCTCCGCGAGAACGAACCGGCCGCCGCCGCCAGGGCCGCCGCCGTCCGCCTCCCGCACGACTTCCTCACCGAACGGCTGACCGGCGCCGCCGTCACCGACCCGGGCGACGCGTCCGGCACGTGCTGGTACGACCCCGCCGCTCAGGGTTACGACCCCGAGCTGCTCGCCCTCACCGGCATCCGCGCGGACATGCTGTCCACGGTCGCCGCCACCGGAGCCACCGTCGCCGGACACCTCACCACCCGGGCCGCCGCCGCCCTCGGCCTGCCCGTCGGCATCCCCGTCGCCGCCGGAACCGGCGACAACATGGCGGCCGCGGTGGGCCTGGGCCTCGGCGCCGAAGGTCTCCTCGACCACCCCGTCGTCAGCCTCGGCACCTCGGGCACCGTCTTCGCCGCCACCCGCAACCGTCCGCACTCCGCGCTCCTCGCCGGATTCGCCGCCGCCGACGGCACCCGCCTCCCGCTGGGCTGCACCCTGAACTGCACCCTCGCCGTGGACAAGGTCGCCGAGCTGCTCGGCCTGGAACGCGAGGACGCGGTACCCGGCGGCGAGGCCGTGCTGCTGCCCTTCCTGGACGGCGAGCGCACCCCGGACCTCCCGGCCGCCTCCGGGCTCCTGCACGGGCTGCGGCACGACACGACCCGGCAGCAGATCCTCGGCGCCGCCTACGAGGGCGCCGTCGTCGCCGTCCTGCGCGCCCTGGACGAACTGCCGCTCGACGCCCCCGACGCGCCGCTGCGCCTCATCGGCGGGGGAGCGCGCGGCACGATGTGGGTGGAGACCGTGCGCCGCCTGTCCGGGCGGGCGGTGATCCTTCCGGACTCCGGCGAGCTGGTGGCCCTGGGAGCGGCCGCCCTCGCCGCGGGCGCCGCCACCGGCCGCGACCCGGTGGCCCTGGCGACGGACTGGGGCACCGGCGAGGGGCGCGTGCTGCCCGCCGTGCCCCGGGACACGGCCACCTGGGACCGGGTGACCTCGGTCCTGGACCGGGCGACGCCCGCACTCCTGACGACGCACCCCTGACGACGTACCCCGCACATCCCCGTACCACCGGCCAAGGAAGACCCCCCATGAAGTTCACCGACGGCTTCTGGCAGATGCGAGACGGTGTGAACGCCTCGTACGCCACCGAAACCCGCGCCCTCCGCCTCGACGCCGACCGCCTCACCGCCCACGCCGCCGTCAAGCGCGTGACGCGGCGCGGGGACACGCTCAACGCCCCCCTGATCACGGTGGAGGCGTACGCCGCCGCCGAAGGCGTCATCGGCGTCCGCGTCACCCACCTCGCGGGCAAGCGCCACCCCGGCCCCGACTTCGGTCTCCCCGGCGCCACCGGGGACACCACGGCCACCACCCGTAACGACGGCCCCACCGCCGAACTCACCAGCGGACCGCTCACCCTCCGGCTCCCCACCGAGGGCGGCTTCGGCCTGGAGTTCCTCGACGCGGACGGTCGCGTGCTGACCACCGCCGGACCCAAGGGCACCGCCTTCGCCACGGTCCAGGACGGCGGGCACCACATGTTCGCCCAGCTGGCCATCGGCGTCGGCGAGACGATCCACGGCCTCGGCGAGCGGTTCACCCCGTACGTCAAGAACGGCCAGGTCGTCGACATGTGGCAGGCCGACGGCGGCACCAGCAGCGAACAGGCCTACAAGAACATCCCGTTCTACCTCTCCTCACGCGGCTACGGCGTCTTCGTCAACCACCCCGGCAAGGTCTCGTTCGAGGTCGGCTCCGAGGCCGTCGGCCAGGTGCAGTTCAGCGTCGAGGACCAGACGATGGAGTATTTCGTCGTCGCCGGCCCCACGCCCAAGGACGTCCTCACCCGCTACACCGCGCTCACCGGCCGCCCGGCCCTGCCGCCGGCCTGGTCGTTCGGCCTCTGGCTGACCACCTCGTTCACCACCAACTACGACGAGGCGACCGTCACCTCGTTCGTCGACGGCATGGCCGAGCGCGGCATCCCGCTCTCCGTCTTCCACTTCGACTGCTTCTGGATGCGCGAGTACCAGTGGTGCGACTTCGAGTGGGACCCGGACACGTTCCCCGACCCGGACGGCATGCTCGCCCGGCTCAAGGCGAAGGGCCTGAAGATCTGCGTCTGGATCAACCCGTACATCGCGCAGAAGAGCGCCCTGTACGCGGAGGGCGCGGAGAAGGGCTACTTCGTCCTCACCCCCGGGGGCGACGTCTGGCAGTGGGACAAGTGGCAGGCCGGCATGGCGCTGGTCGACTTCACCAACCCCGAGGCCACCGCCTGGTTCCAGTCCAAGCTGAAGCCCCTCCTCGACCAGGGCGTCGACGGCTTCAAGACGGACTTCGGCGAGCGCATCCCCACCGACGTCGTCTGGCACGACGGCTCCGACCCGGAGCGGATGCACAACTACTACACGCACCTGTTCAACAAGTCGGTCTTCGAGCTCCTGGAGAAGGAGCGCGGCCAGGGCGAGGCGGTCCTCTTCGCCCGCTCCGCCACCGCCGGCGGCCAGCAGTTCCCGGTCCACTGGGGCGGCGACTGCTGGTCCTCCTTCGAGGCGATGGCCGAGTCCCTGCGCGGCGGTCTCTCCCTGTCCCTGTCCGGCTTCGGTTTCTGGAGCCATGACATCGGCGGCTTCGAGGGCACGCCCGACCCGGCGGTCTTCAAGCGCTGGCTCGCCTTCGGCCTGCTCTCCTCGCACAGCCGCCTGCACGGCTCCTCGTCGTACCGCGTGCCGTGGGAGTTCGGCGACGAGGCCGTCGCGGTCGCCAAGCAGTTCACCGAGCAGAAGCACCGCCTGATGCCGTACCTGTACGGCGCCGCCGTCGAGGCCCACCGCACCGGCGTCCCCACCATGCGCCCGATGCTGCTGGAGTTCCCCGACGACCCGGCCACCCGCACGGTGGACCGCCAGTACCTGCTGGGCCCCGACCTCCTCGTGGCGCCGGTCTTCAGCGAGGACGGCCACGTCGAGTACTACGTCCCCGAGGGCACCTGGACCCACTTCCTGACCGGCGAGACGGTCACCGGCCCGGCCTGGCGCCAGGACACCTACGGCTTCGACAGCCTCCCGCTCCTGGTCCGCCCCGGCGCGGTCCTGCCGCTCGGCGCGGACGCCTCGCGCCCCGACAGCGACTGGACGCAGAACCTCGAACTGCGCGTGTACGCCCCCGAGGGCCTCGGCGACTTCACCCGCACGGTGACGGTCCCCGACCTCACGGGCGCCCCGGCCGCCACGTACGAACTGGTCCGCGAGGGCGGCACGCTCCGCGTCACGGCGGACACGGACCGGCCGTACGAGGTCGTGGTCGTCGGCGACGCGACGCTGGAGGTCGTCAAGGGCTGATCCCTTTCCCGTCCGGGGCCCGGCCCCGGACGGGAAAACGGTTGACCCGGCTGCCACTGCCGAGGTCGTATGGCGGGCGACCGATGATCACCTCCCAGGACGGTAGTGATGCACGCCGACGAGCCCGGAACCGATGCCGCACTGGTGCACCGTCTGATCGCCGCGCAGTTCCCCCACTGGTCCGGCCTCCCCGTCGAACGCGTCGGCGCCGCCGGAACCGCCAACGCGATGTATCGCCTCGGTGATGACATGGTCGTGCGCCTCCCGCGTACTGCCGGGTCGGCCGAAGACATGGCCGGCGAGCACCACTGGCTGCCGCGCCTTGCGCCCTCGCTCCCGGTCGCCATCCCCGCCCCGCTGGTCGCGGGCGTGCCGGGTGAGGGCTACCCCTACCCCTGGTCGGTCTACGGCTGGCTCGACGGGGACTGCCCGAAAGTCGGCGACGCCTCCGAAGCGGCCCCGTTCGCCCGGGACCTGGCCGGCTTCGTCACCGCGCTCCACCGCATCGACCCCGCCGGCGGCCCCCCGTCGTACCGCAGCGAGCCCTTGGCCGCCCGGACCTCCGCAGTCCGCGAGGCCCTCGCGGACCTGCGCGCCGACCTCGACACCGGGGCGGCCGCCGAGATCTGGCAGACGGCCCTGCGCGCACCCGCACCGACCGGCCCGCCCGTCTGGATCCACGCGGATCTGCAACCGGGCAACGTGCTCACGGCCGACCGGCGGCTCACCGCCGTCATCGACTTCGGCTGCCTCGGCCTCGGCGACCCGGCCGTCGACCTGATCGCGGCCTGGTACGTACTGCCCGCCGCAGCGCGCGACACCTTCCGCGCCGCGGCGGAGGCGGACGACGCCGCCTGGGCGCGAGGCATCGGCTGGGCGCTGTCGATCGCGCTGATGGAGCTCCGGTACTACCGGCAGACCAACGCGTTCATGGCCGACACCGCACGGCACGTCATCGCGGAGATCCTGGCCGATCAGCGGCGGAGCGCGTAGCCGCATCCGGTCATGCCCGGGCGCGCCCGCCTGTTTCGCCACGGCCGGAATGCGATCGTGGACCAGGAGGTTCACACCACCGACAGCACGAGCGGTAACAGCACCGAGAGCGGATGGCCTTCACATGGGCGAGTTGATCCTGATCCGGCACGGCGAGACCGAGTGGTCCCGCAACGGACAGCACACGAGCCACACCGATCTGCCCCTGACGCCCCTCGGCGAACGCCAGGCCCGCGCCCTCGCCCCGCTGCTCGCCGACCGGCACATCGCCCTCACCCTGGTCAGCCCCTCGGTACGGGCCCGGCGCACCGCCGAGCTCGCGGGACTTGCCGCGCCCCGCATCACCCCGGAGCTGCGCGAGTGGGACTACGGCGGCTACGAGGGCATCACCACCCACGACATCCACCTGACCCGCCCCGGCTGGAACCTCTGGACGGACGGCGTCACGGCGGGCCCCGAGGCGCACCCGGGCGAAACCCCCGAAGCGGTCGGCGAACGGGCCGACCGGATCCTGGCCGAGGTCAGGGAGGCCGCCGGACGGGCCGGGGACGAGGACATCGTGCTTGTCGCGCACTCCCACTTCCTGCGCGTACTGACGGCCCGATACCTGGGGCTCACCCCGGCCGAGGGCACGCTCTTCCAGCTCGCCACGGGTGCCGTGTCCCGGCTCGGCAGGGAGCACGGCCAGCCGGTCATCACGGCCTGGAACGTGACCCTGCCGGAGAGCCTGTTCCCCACCGCCGTCCCGGAGACCCCGGAACACATCTGAGGGCGGCTCAGGGCGAGCCGTCCCCGAGGGCCGCGACGAAGGGCGCCCAGGGCTCCCGCGCGAAGGTGAGCGCGGACACCTCGGGGCCCGCCTCGCCGTCGTGCACGGGGACGATGCCGGGCAGGCCGTCGGCGCTCTCGACGCAGTCGCCGCCGTCCCCGTTGCGACGTCCCGGAACAGAACGCCCGGGATCCCAACTCGCCCCGGGACAGCCCCGCCGCCTCGCGCAGCCGGCGTAACTCGGCGCCGTAGAAGGCGCGGGGATCGGTGTACGGGTCCAGGTCCTTCGGCTGCGGCATGGCGCGGGATGCAGCGGTTGCCGCCCAGGGCCCCATACCCCTGATCGACGCGGATCCACCCGCACGGGAGAACCGCGACCGGCCGGTACCCCGCGAGGAGGTACCGGCCGGTCGTGTGAAGCGGTGCGGGATCAGGAGATCAGCTCCACCTCCGCGAGCGTCGACTCACCGTCGAGCACCAGCCGGTAATGCGTGTACGAGCCGGGGGAGTTCACCGTGAACGCCCCCGTCTGCTTGTTCCAGGCGAACGACTGGCCGGACCGCTTGTCGAGGTCCTTCCACGTCGTGCCGTCCGACGAACCCTGGAGCGTCCAGCCGCTCGGCGCCTTGGCCGCCTCGCCCGACGTCAGCGTGTACTGCACCGCGTTCGTCGCCGAGGGGACCGGCAGTTCCACCGTGGAGACGGCGGCCGTCGTGGCCGAGGTGTTGTCGAACAGGGCGCCCTCGCCCTTCAGAACGTCCTTCTTCGGCGCCGGCACCTTGTCGTCCTTGGTGATGGAGACCGGGGCGGCGTCCTTGCCGGTGCCCCAGGCGGACGGCTCGGAGCCCATGTCGAACTCCAGCACCCCGCCCTTGGCCAGCAGGTCGTGCGGCAGCGAGGTGGAGGTCCACTTCTTGCCGTTGACCTTCAGGCCCTGCACGTAGATGTTCTTCGCGCTGTTCTTCGGCGCCTTGACGACCAGGTCGTGGCCGTTCTCCAGGTGCACGGTCGTCTTGGTGAACAGCGGGGAGCCGATCGCGTACTCGCCACTGCCCATGACCAGCGGGTAGAAGCCGAGGGAGGAGAAGAGGAACCAGGCCGACTGCTCGCCGTTGTCCTCGTCGCCGTGGTACCCCTGGCCGATCTCGCTGCCCGTGTACAGGCGGCCGAGGACCTCGCGGACCTTCTCCTGCGTCTTGTACGGCTGCGAGGCCGCGTCGTACATGTACGTGACGTGGTGCGCGACCTGGTTGCTGTGGCCGTACTGGCCCATCCGTACGTCACGGGCCTCCGTCATCTCGTGGATGACGCCGCCGTACGAGCCGACGAACTCCGGGCCGGCCGTCTCGGGGGTGGAGAAGTACGTGTCCAGCTTCTTGGCCAGGCCGTCCCGGCCGCCGTAGAGGTTGGCGAGGCCCTTGCTGTCCTGCGGGGCGGTGAAGGCGTAGCCCCAGCCGTTGGTCTCCGTGTAGTCGTAGCCCCACACCCGCGGGTCGTACTGGTCGGACGGGAGCCGCCAGTCGCCCTTGGCGTTCTTGCCCTGGAAGAAGCCGGCCTTGTCGTCGAAGAGCTCGACGTAGTTGCGGGCCCGGTTCAGGAAGTACTCGGACTCGTCCTTGTAGTGCTGCTTGTGCGTCTTCTTGTAGAGCGCCTGGCCCATCTGCGCGATGCCGTAGTCGTTGAGGTAGCCCTCAAGGGACCAGGACAGGCCCTCGTGGGTCGAGGTGTTGGCGTACCCGGCGAACGGGGACGTCTCCATGCCCTTGCGGCCCACGCCCGAGGACGGCGGGACGACCGTGGCGTTCTTCAGGGCGGCGTCGTACGCGGCCTCCGCGTCGAACTTCACGCCCTTGACGTACGCGTCGGCGAACGCGACGTCCGAGGAGGTGCCCGTCATCAGGTCCGAGTAGCCGGGGGAGGACCAGCGGGAGATCCAGCCGCCGTCCTTGTACTGCTGGACGAAGCCGTCGACCATCTCGCCGGCCTTCTTCGGGGTGAGGAAGGAGTACGCCGGCCACGTCGTCCGGTAGGTGTCCCAGAAGCCGTTGTTGACGTACACCTTGCCGTCGACGATCTTCGCGCCGGTGTGCGTCGGGGTGTCCGAGCCGACCTGCGGGGAGAACGGGGAGGCGTACTTGTCCTTCCCCCCGACCTTCTCGAAGCCCGAGTTCGGGTAGAGGTACAGCCGGTACATGCTGGAGTACAGCGTCGTCAGCTGGTCGGCGGACGCGCCCTCGACCTCGATCTTGCCCAGCAGGTCGTCCCAGGCGTCCTGCGCCTTGTCCTCGACCCGGTCGAAGGAGCGCGAGGCAGGGATCTCGGCGGCCAGGTTCTGCTTGGCCTGGTCGATGCTGATCAGTGAGGTGGCGAGCCGCAGGTTGACGGTGCGGTCCTTGCCCGCGTCGAAGCGCAGGTAGCCCGTGACGTCCGCGCCACCGCCGCCGGAGAGCTTGCCGCTGCCGGTGACGGGGGAGTCGAAGACGCCGTAGACGAAGAGCCGGGTGGCACCGGTCGAGCCGCCGCTCTTCACGTCGGAGAAGCCCGTGAAGGAGCTCGTCCCCGGGTCCAGGGTCAGACTGCCGTCGTTGGAGACGTTGTCGAAGACCATGCTCGCGTCCTTGCCCGGATACGTGAACCGCATCCGTGCCGCGTGGTCGGTCGGCGTCATCTCGGCCTTGAGACCGTTCTCGAACGTCACCCCGTAGTAGTGGGGCCTCGCCGTCTCGTTCTCGTGCCTGAACGGCAGCGCGCGCGCCGTGCGCGAGGCGTCCGGGGTGCCGGAGACCGCCGACGGCATCATCTGGAAGGTCTGCCGGTCGCCCATCCACGGGCTCGGCTCGTGGCTCGCGCTGAAGGCCTGCAGCGTGGGCAGGTTGTCGTCGTTGTTGCCGCGCGCGTAGTCGTACAGCCAGCTGGTCGATCCGGCGTTGGTGACCGGCGTCCAGAAGTTGAAACCGTTGGGCACCGCGGTGGCGGGGAAGTTGTTGCCGCGCGAGAAGCCGCCGCTGGAGTTGGTCCCGCGGACGGTCGAGGCGTAGTCCGAGAGGTGCTTCTTGCGCTTCTCGGGAGCCTTCGGCGCGATCGTGACGTCGTCGATCCAGCCCTGGAACTTCGACGGGCCCTTGGGGGAGTCGTACGCGACGAGGATCCGGTCGACGGTCTTGCCGGCCGCCACCGTGCCGATGCGCGCGTCGACCTTGTTCCACTGGTTGACGTACAGCCGCTTGGCGTCGGCCTGGCCGCCGGGGGTCAGCAGTCCGCCGTTGGTGTCGGTGGCGCGCAGATCGCTGAGGTAGGTGCCGTCCGTGAACGCGAGGTCCACCGCGACGTGCGTGGCCGGGTAGGACAGGTCCGTCTCGCCCATCTGGGGGTACACCAGGTAGGAAAGTTCGGTGTCCCGGGTGACGGCCGTGTTGACGTCGAAGATCTTGTTGTACGAGTACGCCCGGCCGTCCGCCTTGTGCGTGCCCGCGTACCGCAGCGCCTTCTTTCCGGTGAAGCCCGCGCCGGCCTTGGCGGTGGGGGAGCCGGAGGGGCCGCGGTCGATCTGGCTGCGCATGTCGTCGGGGGCGGGGGCGGAGGTGTCCCCGTCGGAGAACTGGACGTCGGCGAGCTGGGTCGCGTCCGAGGCGCCGTTGTTCTTCGTGATGTCCAGGCGGAAGTGCTGGTAGGCCTTGTCCGCCGTGAAGTCGTACGACTTGGTCTGGAAGCGCTCACTGAAGGTCTGGCCGGTCCGGGTGTCCAGGTCCGTCCAGGTCTTGCCGTCCTCGGAGCCCTGAAGGGTCCAGTCCTTGGGGTCCCGCTCGTCGTGGTCGTCGGCCGAAGTCAGCGCGTACGTGACGACCTTGACCGGCTCGACGAGGTCGAACTCGATCCAGGCGGTGGACTTGAACGACAGCCACTTCGTGCCGGACTGTCCGTCGACGAGGTTTTCCTTCACCTCGCCGCCGCCGGTGTTCTCCTCACTGGCTCGGACATCTGTGACCTTGTCGGTGACATTGCCCGGTATTCCGGCGGAGAAGCCGCCATCGATACCCGATGACCGCTTCTTGCCGTCAGGGCCTTCTTCAACGGTATTGCGCCAGTCCGGCTGCTTTTCGTCCGCCTCGAAGGATGAGCTGAATGTCCGTTCGCCGGTGGCCTTTTGGCCGTCTGCAACCGGTCCGGCCGAGGTGGCCGCGGCAGCGGTGGGGGCTGTCACGAGCAGGACGAGTGAGGCCGCTATCAGTGCGGCCGAGCTGCTTTGTCTCTTGCGAGAACCATGTCGGGGCTGCATGCCGAGCCATTCCTCCCGAGGAAGTGCGCTTGGACAACGTTGTCAGAGGGGGGCGCAGGAACCAGTAGGGAGTGAAGTGGCGGTTGGTGTCAAGGGTGTTGGATCAGAGCCGGTGTTCGAATCGACCGGAATGCGGAAATCGTTACATCCGAAGGAGGCCGTGCGGTGCCGAGGTATCCGCGAGGTCTCAACTCGGGAAAGACTGCCGTCCAAACCTGCATTCGATCTTGCTCAGTTGGCGACAAGTGGACTATACCTGTCGGCGTCTGCACAGCTTCTTTCCAACTGTGCGGTCGAGGGAGACACGGGGGCAGGGCAACGGGGCGCCGCAGGTGCGTCCGCTGTTCGGTCTCTCCGTGCCCCCCACTGCAATGGCTAGCCTGAAATCTGTACCACCCAAGCGCAACTGACCGCGGTGGCGGGGCCCTTCGCCTGAGGCGAATATCGACGGGCGACCGGTACACACCGCCTGAGTCCTGGAGAAGGCGAGGACTTGAGCATGGGATCCACCCCCGGCGTAGGCCATCGTGGTCTGATCAGGAGCGTCGATCACCGCGCCACACATCTCGCAGCTGATCACCACAGGCGCCGCTGAGCGGCTCCGTACCGACGGCGAAACACCCCGGATGCGCCTCTCCGCCGACATCCCGCGCGGAGGCTCACCCGAAGTCGCGCTCACGGAGAAGTGCGGCAAGCGCGTCGCCGACGTGGCCCTGAGGGCCGAACACACAGTGAAACCCATCAAGATCGAATCGATCAGTGAGGATGCAGAGATGACGACTCGTATCGGATCTCTTGACAGGCGGACGTTCCTGAGAGGGGCGATCGCGGCAGCGGCAGTGGCATCGATGGCGACTGCGTGCAGTTCTCCCTCCTCCGAAAAGGGTGACGAGGGCGGCACGAAGGGCGAGACCTCGGCCAAGAACCCGTTCGGTGTCGCCAAGAACTCCAAGGTCGAAGCCTGCATCTTCAACGGCGGCTACGGCACTGACTATGTCGGATACGCCAACAAGGTCATGGGCAGCCAGATCGCCGGCGTCAGCGTCAAGGTCAAGCCGGTCGTCGACATCGCCCCGGAGCTCCAGCCCCGGTTCGTCGGCGGCAACCCGCCGGACCTCATCGACAACTCCGGTGAGGACCAGATCGGCTTCCTCAGCATTCTCGACCAGCTCGAGACCCTGGATGACGTCTTCGAGGCCAACAACTACGAGGGCAAGAAGATCGCCGACACGGTCTACGCCGGCGTCAAGGAGCCCGGAACGTTCAACGGCAAGTTCGTCGGGCTCAACTACGTGATGACGGTGTACGGCGTCTGGTACTCGAAGACGCTGTTCGAGGCGAACGGCTGGACCGCGCCGAAGACCTGGGACGAGGCGTACGAGCTCGGCAAGAAGGCCAAGGCGAAGGGCAAGTACCTCTTCGTCCACGGCAAGGAAGCCGCGACGTACTACCAGACGCTGGCCATCGACTCCGCGATCAAGGAGGGCGGCGAAGAGGTCCGGATCTCCCTCGAGAAGCTGGAGGCGGACTCCTGGTCGCAGAAGCCCATCCAGGACATCTTCAAGATCATGGAGAAGATGGTCAAGGAGGGCATGTTCGTCCCCGGTGGTTCCGGCACCCAGTTCCAGAAGGCGCAGGCGTCCTGGAGCAACGACCAGAAGGCTCTGCTGTACCCGACCGGTGGCTGGATCGAGAACGAGATGAAGAAGGCCACCAAGGCCGACTTCCAGATGACAGGTATCCCGGAGATGGTGCTCAGCGCCAGCCCGAAGATGCCCTACGAGGCGGTTCGTGCCGCCGCGGGCGAGCCGTTCATCGTTCCCAAGAAGGCCAAGAACGCGGCCGGCGGCAAGGAGGTCCTGCGGGCGCTGCTGTCCAAGGAGGGTGCCTCCAACTTCTCCAAGACGAAGCTGGCCCCGACCATCGTCAAGGACACCGTGCCCGCCGACGGCTACGGATCCACGGCGCTGGTCTCGCAGTCGAAGATGCTCGCTGACGCGGGCGAGAACATCTTCGACTACAAGTTCGTCAACGCCTACGGACTCAACACCGACATGCTGGTGCCGTGGAACTCGTTCCTCGCCGGTGACCTTGACGCCGCGGGCCTGACCAAGGCGCTGCAGAAGATCTCCGACAAGGTCCGGGAAGACGACTCCATCACGAAGTTCGAGGTCAGCTAGCATCACGATGAGTGACATGATCACCAAACCCGAGACCGTAAGCGGCCGGTCGACACCGGCCGCTCGCGGCGGGCGTCCCCGACGCCGCAAGCTCACCTTCGACCGGGTGACGTTCTTCCTCGCGTTCCTCGGTGTCCCGTTGGCCGTCTTCGTGACCTTCGTCCTGATCCCGTTCGTTCAGGCGATCTTCTGGGCGATGACCAACTGGCGCGGGTTCAGTCCGGACTACAAGTTCATCGGGCTGGACAACTTCACCAAGATGTTCCAGGACGACGTCTTCATGAAGGCGTTGCGCAATGTCGCGTTGCTGGCGGCCTTCGTACCGTTGGTGACGTTGACGCTCGCGCTCGGGGTCGCGGTGGCCATCACCCTGGGTGGTCCCAGCAAGGGACCTGTCCGGGGAATCCGTGGAGCGTCGTTCTATCGAGTCATCTCGTTCTTCCCCTACGTCGTGCCGGCGATCATCGTCGGCCTGATCTGGGCGCAGATGTTCGACCCGAACGCCGGCCTGCTCAACGGCATGCTGACCAAGCTCGGACTGGGCGGCTTCAAGGAGTTCGCCTGGCTGGGTGAGGAGTCGACGGCGATGCCGGCTCTGATGTTCGTCTTCGTCTGGGGGCTCGTCGGGTTCTACGCGGTGCTCTTCATCGCTGCGATCAAGGGAGTTCCTGCCGAGCTGTACGAGGCGGCCAAGATCGATGGGGCCGGCCGCTTGCGCACAACGGTCTCGATCACCCTGCCGGCGATCCGTGACACCGTGCAGACGGCGTACATCTACCTGGGTATTGCCGCGCTGGACGCGTTCGTCTACGTACAGGCGCTGTTGCCGAACGGCGGACCGAACAACTCGACCCTGACGATCAGTCAGCGTCTGTTCAATGTCGCGTTCCGCCAGGGGCAGTTCGGATATGCCACGGCGATGGGGGTCGTCCTGGCCGTGGTCACCCTGGTGTTCGCGTTGCTGGTGTTCATCGTCAATCGCCTGACCGGCGGTGGCGAGGAAAAGACGAAAGCGCGTGGGTCCAAGGCTCGGCGTGCGGGAGCCAAGGGAGGTGCTCAGTGAGCGCCGTAGCCGCCGACCGGAAGCTGAGGAGAGGTACCGCAAGCAGTGACCGCAGGTTTGCGGTGGTCTCGCACTTCTTGCTGATCCTGTGGTCCGTGATCGTGATCGTGCCCATGGTGTGGGTACTGATCTCGTCGTTCAAGTCGACCGGCGAGATCCTTTCGTCGCCGTTCACGCTGCCGGATCACTGGAGGCTCGAGAACTACGCACACGCGTGGAGCGACGCGAACATCGGGAAGTACTTCCTGAATTCGGTGGTCATCGTTGTCTCCGCGCTGTTCCTGGTGATGTTGTTGGGTTCGATGTGTGCCTACATCCTGGCGCGGTTCGAATTCCCCGGACGCCGGCTGATCTACTACGTGATGCTGGCGGGATTGACCTTCCCGGTATTCCTGGCGATCGTGCCGCTGTTCTTCCAGCTGCAGAACCTCGGTCTGCTGAACACGCGTCTGGGGTTGATCCTCACCTACGTCGCGTTCGCGCTGCCGTTCACGATGTTCTTCCTCTATTCGTTCTTCCGGTCGCTGCCGCATGACGTCTACGAGGCCGCGTTGATCGACGGTGCCGGAGACTGGCGGGCGTTCTTCCAGGTAATGCTGCCGATGGCCAGTCCGGGGATGGCCGCGGTGGCGATCTTCAACTTCCTGGGGCTGTGGAATCAGTTCCTGCTGCCGGTGGCGCTCAACACCGATCAGGACAAGTGGGTCCTGACTCAGGGAATGGCCGCCTACGCGTCCTCGCAGGTCTACGACGTCGACTACGGTGCGCTGTTCGCGGCGATCGTGATCACGGTGGTGCCTGTACTGGTCGTGTACGTGATCTTCCAGCGCCGGATCGCCGGTTCGGTGTCGCAGGGCACCTTCCGCTGACACCTGCTGTCCGACAGACGAAGTGCCCCGGCGGATCACTCCGCCGGGGCACTTCGCCGTGCGGATCAGGCGCCGCGGCGGATCCGTCCCGCGTACCGTGCCTCGAGTTCGCGGTTGTGCTCGTCGCCGCCCGCCATGTTGGCGGAGAGATAGACCGGCGGAACCTGGCCCGCGGCCAGCAGGTCCTTGACCACCTCGGCGACCGTCATCTGAGCGAGCAGTGCGGAGGTGATGGTGGAGACGGCGCCGAAGGTGCCGCCGCCGGGCAGGTCCATCATCGAGTCCCCGTACGGTGCGCCATTGTCCAGCACCACATCGGCCAGGTCGATCAGCTTGTGGCCCGAAGGGTGGCGCGAGGTCATCTCATGGGTGTGCTTCAACGAGGTGATGGCGATGAGGGCGTGGCCCTTCTCCTTCACGATCGTGGCGAATTCCACGATGGTTCCGTTGACACCGGAGTTGGACGTGATCACGAACGCGTCCTGAGGCTGGACGGGAATCAGGTCGTACAGCTTCTGGGCGATCGCGGGATCGCGCTCCAGCTCCGGGGAGCCGAGCAGCGAGGCGGGCTCGCCGCCGTACAGCACCAGGTCACGCAGCGCGATCTTGTTGGTCGGGACCAGCCCGCCCGCGCGGCCCGCTATCTCCATGGAGATGGATTCGGAGTGCCCGGAGCCGAAGGCCTGAATTACCCCGCCGTCCAGGAGGGAGGCGCTGATCAGGCGGGCGGCCCGGCCGACGGCCGCGGTCTGGCTGGTGGCGACCGAGGGGATCAGCTTCTCGATGTGTCCGACGAAGGACTGAGCGTCGATGGTCATGACCGTCTCTTCTCTGTGCGGTGGCTCGCGGTGGCCTGGCTGGTGATCTCCAGGGCGTGCGTGGTGTGTTCGTACGTCAGTTGGGTGACCGCCATGTAGAGGGCGTTGAGAGCGAAGAGCTGGGAGTGGACCGTGGCCATGCCGCGAGCGCTCAGTACGCCCTCCCGGCCGGCCGTGAGCAGGACGTGGTCCGCGGTCTCCGCCAGCGGCGAGCGGGCGGACGAGGTGACGGCGACGGAGACCGCGCCGTTGTCGGCCCCCTCGGTCAGGACCTCCAGGACCTCGCGCGTACGCCCCCGGTGCGAGACCCCGACGACGACGTCGCCGGGCTGGAGCAGGGCCGCGTTCGGCAGGGCCTCGTGCGGGTCCGTGGAGCTCCAGCAGGGCAGCCTGATGCGGTTGAACTGCCCGGCCATCAGAGCCGCGACGGCCCCGCTGACCGACGTACCGTAGAACAGCACGCGCCGGGCCGCGACCATGGCGGCCGCCGCCTGCGCGACGGCGTCGAGATCGAGCTGTTCGCCGGTCTCGCGCAGCAGCTCGGTGTCGGTGGTCAGCAGCGACTGGACCATGACGGCGAGTGAGTCGTCCCGCGAGATCGTTGCCGTCGTCGTGCTCTGCCAACTCGCCTGTTCCGTGCGCCCGGTGTCGGCGGCCAGGGCGTAGCGGAGCTCCGTGTACCCGGCGAATCCGAAGGTCCTGGCGAAGCGCGTCACCGTCGCGGGGGAGGCCGCGCCGCGGGCGGCCAGCTCGATGATGGTCGAGCGTGCGGCCGCGGCGGGGTCGGCGAGAACGGCTTGCGCGATCCTGTGCAACGCGCCCGGCAATTCGGGTAGTTCATCCGCAATGCGCCCAACGGTCCCCGCTGTCAAGGTAACTCTTTTCATCGAAGTGCCAGCGGTATGAAAATTATTCTTGCCACGAGTTCTCGTCAAGACCCACCATGTCGGCATGACGGATCACCGGCTCGTCCTGGGGATCGACGCGGGCGGCACGTCGACCCGTGCGGTCGTCACACGAATCGACGGAGAGCTCCTGGGCCGAGGAGAGGCCGGCGGCGGAAATCCGGCCAGTCATGGACAGGTCGCCGCCGGCGCCCAGTTGGCTGCCGCGCTCGCGCAGGCGCTGAGCGCGGTGGACCCGGCCGCCGTGGTCGCCGGCGTGGCGGGCATCGCGGGCGGCCGGGCCTTCGCGCCCGCCGTGCTCGAAGAGGTATGGCAGGGGGCCGGACTCGGCTGTGTGCCCCGCTTCGTGGGCGACGCGCTGATCGCCTTCGTGGCCGGCACCCCTGAGTCGTCGGGGACACTCCTGCTCAGCGGCACGGGCGCGATCGCCTGTCGGGTCAGGGACGGTTCGGTCGAGGCCGTCTCGGACGGGCTCGGCTGGCTCCTCGGTGACGAGGGTTCCGGATTCTGGCTCGGGCGGGAGGCGGCCAAAGCCGTCGTGCACACCCTCGCGCAGCCGGACAGCAGGGATCCGGGGCTGCTCGGGAAACTGGTCACCGCGGAGCTGCTCGGCTCACCGCAACCATTTCGTGACCTGAACGATCAGGCCATCGCTCTGGTGGAGCGCGCCCAGAGTGCCCCGCAGTCTCTGACCCGTCTGGCTCCGGTGGTGAACCGGGCGGCCGAGGCGGGCGATCCGACGGCGCTGGAGATCGTACGAGAAGGAGCGCGCCACCTCGTCGCGACGGCAGCACGCGTACACCGCGCCGAGGGCCCGATCGTGCTCGCCGGATCCGTGCTGACCAGCGAAGGGATCCTTCGCTCGGCGGTACGGGAACTCCTTGCCGCGCAGGGAGACGGACCGGTCCGTACGGCGGGAAGCGGCGCCGGGGCGGCCGCCTGGATGGCGGCGGGTGAGGTTGTGAACCCGGCGGAGGCGGTCATGCACGCCTCACTCCACGCAAAATTTACCGGCGGCAATCCGCCCCTCTCGGCTTCTGCGCCCGTCACGCCTGTCTGACCTGCGCTTCTGTCTCACCTGTGAGCAGAGACAGGGCCGCTCATTCGTGCCTTCCCCTGCTCAAGGTCTTGACGGATAGGAACCCCAAAGGCTCAGCTTAGAGTTCACATGTTGGAGATAGGGCGGGGTCTCATTGCTACGACCCCGCGCGGAGGCGGCCGTCGTGCCGTCTGCCGGAGGCGGGAGTGGATGAGTCGATGGAGACTCCGGGGTCGCAGACATCTCTGCATCGCGCCAACCTTGAGCGGGTCGTGCGCGCCGTACGTATGGCGGGCTCGCTCACCCAGGCGGAGATCGCCAGGAGTACGGGCCTTTCCGCGGCCACCGTCTCCAATATCGTTCGTGAACTGAAGGAGGGCGGCACCGTCGAGGTGACCCCCACCTCGGCCGGCGGCCGCCGGGCCCGCAGCGTCTCGCTCAGCGGGGACGCGGGCATTGTCATCGGCGTCGATTTCGGACATACGCACCTACGGGTGGCGGTCGGCAACCTGGCCCATCAAGTACTCGCCGAGGAGTCCGAGCCGCTGGACGTGGACGCCTCCTCGGCCGAGGGCTTCGGACGGGCGGAGCAGCTGGTGAACCGGCTGATCGAGACCACCGGGATCAGCCCCGGCAAGGTCATCGGGGTGGGCCTCGGTGTTCCCGGCCCGATCGATGTCGAGTCCGGCACGCTGGGCTCCACGTCGATCCTGCCGGGCTGGACGGGCATCAATCCCAGCGATGAGCTCGCCGGACGCCTCGGCGTGCCGGTGTACGTCGACAACGACGCCAACCTCGGGGCCCTGGGCGAGCTGGTGTGGGGGAGCGGCCGGGGCGTCCGGGACCTCGCGTACATCAAGGTCGCGAGCGGTGTCGGCGCAGGTCTGGTGATCGACGGGCACATCTACCGGGGGCCCGGCGGCACCGCCGGCGAGATCGGCCACATCACCCTCGACGAATCGGGCCCTGTCTGCCGCTGCGGCAACCGCGGCTGCCTGGAGACCTTCGCTGCCGCGCGGTACGTCCTGCCCCTGCTCCAGCCCGGCCACGGGCCCGATCTCACCATGGAGCGGGTGGTCCAGCTGGCCCGCGAGGGCGACCCGGGCTGCCGCCGGGTGATCGGCGACGTCGGGCGGCACATCGGCAGCGGAGTGGCCAACCTCTGCAATCTGCTCAACCCGAGCCGGGTCGTGCTCGGGGGCTCGCTCGCGGAGGCCGGCGAACTGGTCCTGGGGCCCATCCGCGACTCCGTGTCGCGCTACGCCATCCCCAGCGCCGCACGACAGCTCTCGGTGCTCCCCGGCGCCCTCGGCGGACGGGCGGAGGTGCTGGGTGCCCTGGCCCTCGTCCTGAACGAGATGGGAGATTCGACCCTTTTGGAGAGCACCCTCCCCGCAGCGACACCTGCCTTCACTTAGATAACGAATGGCACCGTTGTCATCTCGTTAAGAATTTACTCCTTGACGCCAAGCCTGGGGCCGAGTTGACTCCAGTCCACCTCGGCCGCAACGCTGCGGCCTCGTCAGGGAGGCACACCCCCAATGAACGCAATGACGCGACGCATCGTCATAGGCACGGCCGCCGTTTCGATGGCCGTCTCCCTCGCCGCTTGTGGCAAGGCGGGCGACGACAAGAAGGACTCGGCGGACTCGGGCAGCAAGACCAAGATCGGCCTGCTCCTCCCGGAGAACAAGACCGCTCGCTACGAGACGCTGGACAAGCCGCTGTTCATCGAAGCGGTCAAGAAGGACTGCGCGGACTGCGAGGTCGTCTACAACAACGCGGGCGGCGACGTCGGCCAGCAGAAGCAGCAGTTCGAGCAGCAGATCGCCGACGGCATCAAGGTCATCGCGATCTCCTCGGTCGACTCCGAGAAGTCCGCCGGCTGGATCGCCGCCGCGCACAAGAAGGGCGTCAAGGTCGTCGCGTACGACCGCGCCATCGTCGGTGCCGACGCCTACGTCAGCCACGACAACGAGAAGATCGGCAAGCTCCAGGGCCAGGCCGTCCTCGACGCGCTCGGCTCGAAGGCGGCAGGCGCCAACCTCGTCATGATCAACGGTGACGAGAAGGACCCGAACGCCGGCCTGTTCAAGAAGGGCGCCCACGCGTCCCTCGACGGCAAGATCAAGATTGCCTACGAGGCGTCCGGCGAGTGGGACCCGAAGATCGCCGGCGAGAAGATGACCGCCGCGATCTCCTCGGTCGGCAAGGACAAGATCGACGCCGTCTACTCCGCCAACGACGGCATGGCGGGCGGCATCATCACGTCCCTGGACAACGCCGGCATCAAGGACATCCCGGTGGGTGGCCAGGACGCCGAGCTCCCCGGTGTCCAGCGGATCATCGCCGGTACGCAGACCTTCACGATCTACAAGTCGCCGAAGCAGCTCGCCCCGACGGCCGCTCAGTTCGCCGTCAACCTGCTCCAGGGCAAGGACATCGGCGCCCAGGGCAAGACGGACGGCGTTCCCTCCACGCTGCTCGAGCCGACCGTGGTGAACAAGGACAACATCCAGTCCACCGTGGTCAAGGACGGCATCTACCAGGCCTCCGCGATCTGCGTCAAGGACATCGCCGCCAAGTGCACCGCGCTGGGCATCAAGTAGTCCCTCCTCGCGCCAGGGCCAACGGGCCCTGGCGCGTGCGGGTCTGAGCCGCGCCGCACGGCGGGGGTCCGCCCGCCCATGACTGTCCGGCCCCGGTCGGCCCACACCCCGCTGCCGCCCGGGTGCCGGACATTTTCCCCAGTACTTCCAGTACGTCGACGCTGCCCCTCGTGGCGCGGCGTCTCCGCCGGTCAGGCGGCACAGCCCGCCGGTCAGGCGGCACATCCCCGCCGGTCAGGCGGCGAAGGAGATGGTTCACGTGTCACAGACGCCCGTGCTGGCGTTGCGTGGAGTCTTCAAGCGATTCGGAGCGGTCCAGGTCCTCTCCGGTGTCGATCTCGAAGTCCACGCCGGAGAAGTGGTCGCCCTGGTCGGCGACAACGGTGCAGGAAAGTCCACGCTGGTCAAGACGATTGCCGGCGTGCACCCCATCGATGAGGGCGTCATCGAGTGGGAGGGCGAGAAGGTGGACATCAACCGTCCGCACGACGCCCAGAACCTCGGCGTCGCCACCGTCTACCAGGACCTCGCGCTCTGCGACAACCTGGATGTCGTCGCCAACCTCTTCCTCGGTCGCGAGATCAAGAAGGGTGGCGTCCTCGACGAGGTCGCCATGGAGAAGCGGGCACAGGACCTCCTGTCCACGCTCTCCATCCGTATCCCCAGCGTCCGTATCCCGGTTGCCGCGCTCTCCGGCGGCCAGCGCCAGGTCGTGGCCATCGCCCGCGCCCTGGTCGGCAACCCCAAGATCGTGATCCTGGACGAGCCCACCGCGGCCCTCGGCGTCGAGCAGACCGCACAGGTGCTCGACCTGGTGGAGCGGCTGCGCGAGCAGAACCTCGGCGTCATCCTCATCAGCCACAACATGGCCGATGTGAAGGCTGTCGCCGACAAGGTCGCCGTGCTGCGACTCGGCCACAACAACGGCATCTTCCCTGTGGCGACGACCAGCCACGAAGAGATCATCGCCGCGATCACGGGCGCCACGGACAACGCCGTGACCCGCCGCAAGTCCCGCAGCGCGGAGGCATCCAAGTGAGCAAGATCAACGAGACTTCGGCCACGGTCCCGGCCCAGGCGGAGGCCCCCGAGGCTCCCGCGGCAGCCGCCGGCGCAGTCAGGGTCGTCGACCCCCGCCTGCTCATCCGTGAGCAGGGATTCAAGGGCTACTGGACCGAGTTCAAGCGCAAGGTGCGCTCGGGCGAGATCGGCTCGCTGCCTGTCATGGTGGGCCTGATCATCATCGGGATCGTCTTCCAGCTCGAGACCGGCAACTTCCTCACCTCGTACAACCTCGACCAGATCACGCTGTACGCGGCGGGCCCCGGCATCATGGCCGTGGGCATCGTCTTCGTCCTGCTGCTCGGCGAGATCGACCTCGCGGTCGGTTCCGTCGCGGGTCTCGCGGGCGCGATGTGGGCCGTGGTCGGCACGGACATTCCCGACTCCCTCGCCATCGTGGTCGGCATCCTGTCCGGCACGGTCATCGGCGCCTTCCACGGCATCGTCTTCGCCAAGATCGGCGTGCCCGCGTTCGTCGTGACGCTGGCGGGCTTCCTGGGCTGGGCCGGTCTGCAGACCTGGGTGATGGGCGACAAGTCCACCATCACGACCCCGCTCGGCAGCTTCGTCCGCGACCTGACCAGCTACTACTTCGCCGACGTCGCCGCAGCCTACGGTCTCGCCGTGTTCGTGATCATCGCCTTCTACCTCGCGCAGCTGCGCGACTCGCGCCGCCGCAAGGCCGCAGAGCTGCCGCACCGCCCGCAGAGCGAGATCATCCTGCGCACCGTGCTGCTCGCCGTCCTGTGCCTCCTCGCCGCGTACGCGTTCAACCAGGAGCAGGGCCTCCCGCTCTCCCTGGTGATCTTCCTCGCGATCCTGGTCCTCACCGACTTCGTGCTGCGCCGCACCACCTACGGCCGCCAGATCTTCGCGGTCGGCGGCGGCATCGAGGCAGCGCGTCGTGCCGGTATCAACGTGTCCTGGATCCGCATCTCGGTGTTCATGATCTCCGGCACGCTCGGTGCGGTCGGCGGTCTCTTCCTGGCCTCCGCGACCGGTGGCGCCGACCGTTCGCTCGGTGGCGGCAACCAGCTCATGATGTGCATCGCCGCAGCCGTCATCGGCGGTACGTCCCTGTTCGGCGGACGCGGCAAGGTCTGGTCCGCGCTGCTGGGCATCCTGGTCATCCAGTCGATCGTCCAGGGCCTCAACCAGATGAACCTGTCGTCGAACGCGATCCAGTACATGATCACCGGTGGAGTACTCCTCATCGCCGTGATCATCGACTCGGTCTCGCGCAAGACCCAGAAGACCGCAGGCCGCGCGTAGGGTCTTGCGTGTGGATCAGGCCTGATCCACACGAGGGGCCCCGGCCTCACCGGGCCCGGCGGGGCCCGGTGACACGCAACGCCCGACAGTGCCCGACGCCCCTTTCCGGGGCGCCGGGCACTGTCACGTACCGGTCCGGGGTGGGCCGGGACACGCACGCCCGATGTCCGACAGGGCGGGCGGAACATTAGACTCATCGGATCGGCATGCTCGACCAGCACAATCGCAAGGAGGCACGGTGACACAGCCGCGCGAAGCGCGTCAGGCGGTGACGGGCGAGGGATGGGATCTGCTGGCCCGCATCGGCGGACCACGTGACCTGGACCGTCTCGCCCCCGAGCAGCTGGAGCAGCTCGCCGAAGAGATCCGGACCTTCCTCGTCGACGCCGTCTCCAAGACCGGCGGACACCTCGGACCCAACCTGGGTGTGGTCGAGCTGACCATCGCCCTGCACCGGGTCTTCGACTCCCCGAAGGACAAGGTCCTCTTCGACACCGGCCACCAGAGCTATGTGCACAAGCTCCTCACCGGCCGCCAGGACTTCTCGAAGCTCAAGAGCAAGGGGGGCCTCTCCGGCTACCCCTCGCGTGCCGAGTCCGAGCACGACATCATCGAGAACTCGCACGCCTCCACCGTGCTCGGCTGGGCCGACGGCCTCGCCAAGGCCAACGAGGTGCTGGGCAAGGACGACCACGTCGTCGCGGTCATCGGTGACGGCGCCCTCACCGGCGGTATGGCCTGGGAGGCGCTGAACAACATCGCCGCCGCCAAGGACCGGCCCCTCGTCATCGTCGTCAACGACAACGAGCGTTCCTACGCCCCGACCATCGGCGGCCTCGCCAACCACCTGGCGACCCTGCGCACCACGGACGGCTACGAGCGCTTCCTGGCCCGCGGCAAGGACCTCCTGGAGCGCACCCCTGTCGTCGGGAAGCCGCTGTACGAGACGCTGCACGGCGCCAAGAAGGGGCTGAAGGACTTCATCGCCCCGCAGGGCATGTTCGAGGACCTCGGTCTGAAGTACGTCGGCCCGATCGACGGCCACGACCTGGAGGCACTGGAGTCGGCCCTCCAGCGCGCCAAGCGCTTCGGCGGGCCCGTCATCGTGCACTGCCTCACGGAGAAGGGCCGCGGCTACACCCCGGCGCTGCTCGACGAGGCCGACCGCTTCCACGCCGTCGGCAAGATCCACCCCGACACCGGCCTCCCCGTCGCCACCTCCGGCCTCGACTGGACCTCCGTGTTCGGCGAGGAGATGGTCAAGCTCGGCCACGAGCGCGAGGACATCGTCGCGATCACCGCGGCCATGCTCCAGCCGGTCGGCCTGACCAAGTTCGAGAAGGCCTTCCCGGACCGCATCTACGACGTGGGCATCGCCGAGCAGCACGGCGCGGTCTCCGCGGCGGGCCTCGCCACCGGCGGCCTGCACCCGGTCTTCGCGGTGTACGCCACGTTCCTCAACCGCGCCTTCGACCAGGTCCTGATGGACGTCGCCCTGCACAAGTGCGGTGTGACGTTCGTCCTCGACCGGGCCGGAGTCACCGGTACGGACGGCGCCTCGCACAACGGCATGTGGGACATGTCGATCCTCCAGTGCGTGCCGACGCTCCGGATCGCCGCCCCGCGCGACGCCGACCAGGTCCGCGCCCAGCTGCGCGAGGCCGTCGAGGTCGACGACGCCCCGACGGTCGTCCGCTTCTCGAAGGGCGCGGTCGGCCCGTCGGTCAAGGCCGTCTCCACGGTCGGCGGCATGGACGTGCTCCGCGAGCCGGCCGCCGCCCGGCCGGACGTCCTGCTCGTCTCCATCGGGGCGCTCGCCCCGATGTGCCTGGAGATCGCGGATCTGCTCGACGCCCAGGGCATCTCGACCACCGTCGTCGACCCGCGCTGGGTCAAGCCGGTGGACGAGGCCATGGCCCCGCTCGCGGCGAAGCACCGGGTCGTCGTCACCGTCGAGGACAACAGCAGGGCCGGCGGCGTCGGCTCCGCGGTCGCCCAGGCGCTGCGCGACGCCGACGTCGACGTACCGCTGCGCGACTTCGGCATCCCGCCGGTCTTCCTCGACCACGCCTCCCGCAAGGAGGTCATGGCCGAGATCGGGCTGACCGCGCCGGACATCGCCCGCCAGGTCACCGGTCTGGTCGCCAGGCTCGACGGCCGCTACGACACGGACGCGGAGAGCCGCTCCGTGGTGGAGCCGGTCCGGGACTGACCCGGCTGTCGCCGCTCTCCGATTGGGCCGGTCGCCCACCCCGTACGGGTGGTCCGACCGGCCCATTCGCGTGAATTGCGGCCGTACGCGGCGTGCTGCGGGCGTTCAGGGGGTCGGCGGGTCCGAATCATGGCGTACACGACGAGTGCGTGGAGGTACGCCGGTGAGCACCCAGCAGGACCTGCCCCCCAGCGGAGACGGACTGTTCAGGACCAAGACGGTCGAACAGTCGATCCGCGACACCGAGGAGCCGGAGCACGCCCTCAAGAAGTCGCTCTCCGCCCTGGACCTCACGGTCTTCGGAGTGGGCGTCATCATCGGAACCGGAATCTTCGTGCTCACCGGCAAGGTGGCCAAGGAGACGGCGGGTCCCGCCACTGCCATCGCCTTCGTGGTCGCGGGCGTCGTCTGCGCGCTGGCCGCTCTCTGCTATGCGGAATTCGCCTCCACGGTCCCGGTGGCCGGCTCGGCGTACACCTTCTCCTACGCCTCGCTGGGCGAACTCGTCGCCTGGATCATCGGCTGGGACCTGGTCCTGGAATTCGCGCTGGGCACGGCGGTGGTGGCGGTCGGCTGGTCCGGCTACGTCCGTTCCCTGATGGACAACGCCGGCTGGCATCTGCCCGACGCGCTCTCCGGCCCCGATGTGGCGGACGGCTTCGGCTTCGACATCCTCGCCTTCGTCCTGGTGCTGGTGCTGACCGTCATCCTGGTGCTCGGCATGAAGCTCTCCGCCCGGGTCACGACGGTCGTGGTCGCCATCAAGGTGGCGGTCGTCCTGATCGTGATCATCGCGGGGCTGTTCTTCATCGACACCGCGAACTACTCGCCCTTCATCCCCGAGGCCCAGCCCCAGCCCTCCGGATCGGGCCTGGACGCCCCGCTGGTCCAGCTGATCTTCGGCTACGCGCCCACGAACTTCGGCGTCATGGGCATCTTCACCGCCGCCTCGGTCGTCTTCTTCGCCTTCATCGGCTTCGACGTCGTGGCCACGGCCGCCGAGGAGACCAAGCTCCCGCAGCGTGACATGCCCCGCGGAATCATGGCCTCGCTCTTCATCTGCACGGCGCTCTACGTCGCCGTATCGATCGTCGTCACCGGAATGCAGCACTACACCGAGCTTTCCGTGAGCGCCCCGCTCGCCGACGCCTTCAAGGCCGTGGGGCACCCCTTCTACGCGGGCGTCATCAGCTTCGGCGCGGCCGTCGGCCTCACCACGGTCTGCATGATCCTGCTGCTGGGCCAGACCCGGGTGTTCTTCGCGATGAGCCGTGACGGCCTGCTCCCGCGGTTCTTCTCCAAGACCCACCCGCGGTTCCGCACCCCGTACCGCCCGACCATCCTGCTCGGCGTGCTCATCGCGGTCATCGCAGGCTTCACCAGCATCAACGAACTCGCGACGCTGGTGAACATCGGCACGCTCTTCGCCTTCGTGGTCGTCGCCCTGGGCGTCATCGTCCTGCGCCGCACCCGCCCCGACCTCCACCGCGCCTTCCGCACGCCATGGGTTCCGGTGATCCCGATCGTCTCGGTCGCCGCTTCCGTCTGGCTGATGCTCAACCTGCCGGCGGAGACCTGGCTGCGGTTCGGCATCTGGATGGTCATCGGCGTGATCATCTACTTCGCGTACGGACGCGGGCACAGCCGGGTGAACCGCACCCGGGTGTGACGGCTTCGCATATGCGTACGGACGCGGGGGCACAGCCGATGAACCGCCCCCGGGTGTGACGACGACGGCCCCGCCTGCCCGTACGGGCAGGCGGGGCCGTGTGGTCTGTCGCCGCGTCAGCCGCCGGTGGCGGGGGACTTCTTGGCGTCCTCCGGAATGGCGGAGTCCGTGCGGATCGCCTTCCAGAGCGTGTCGGCCTGCGGCTGCGCGGATATCACGCGGTTCGGGTCGATCTTGTCGTAGGCGACGGGGAGCATGATGGTCTCCATCGAGGCCGGGTCGACGCCGTTCATCGAACGGGCGAAGCTGGTCAGCGAGGTGAGCGAGGCGAGACCCTCGTCGGTGGTGAGGGACTTGGTCGCGGAGTTGGCGATCTTGTAGGCGCTGGTCGGACTGCCCAGCAGATCCTGCTTCTTGACCTCGCTGAGGAGCGCGAACAGGAACTGCTGCTGGAGCCCGATGCGTCCGAGGTCACTTCCGTCACCGATGCCGTGCCGGGTGCGTACGTAGGCGAGGGACTGGGTGCCGTCGAGCTTGTGGGGCCCAGCGGTGAGGTCGAGGCCGGAGGACGCGTCGTGGATGTCCTGCGGGACGTCGACGGTGACGCCGCCGATGGCGTCGACGAGACCCTTGAACCCGGCGAAGTTGATCTCCAGGTAATGGTCGATGCGCACGCCGGACATCTTCTCGACGGTCTTGACCACACAGGCCGGACCGACCTGGGAGTAGACGGAGTTGAACATCTTGCGTTCCGCGGAGGGCACCTTGGTCCCGTCGGCCTTGGTGCACTCGGGCCGGGTCACCAGGGTGTCGCGGGGGATGGAGATGGCGACGGCCTTGCTGCGGCCCTCGGGAATGTGCACGACCATCGCGGTGTCGGACCGCGCCCCGCTCACGCTGCCCCCGCCGCCCAGCTCCTTGTTCTCGGCCCCGGCACGCGAGTCCGAGCCGAGGACCAGGAGGTTCTGCCCGCTGGTCGGGAGCTTCTCGGGCCGGTCCTCGCCCAGCGCCTTGTTGATGTCGACGCCCTTGATGTTTCCGTCCAGCTGGCTGTACAGCCAGTAGACCGTGCCGCCGCCCGCGAGCAGGAGGACGAGCAGGACACCGAGGGTGATCTTGAGACCGCGACGGCGCTTGCGCGGGCCTCCTCTGCGTCGTCCGCCGCTCCGGGAAGCCGGACGGCCTTCGTCTGTGCCCTGGGACATGACGTCGTCGCTCATCGTGGTCGAGTCCTCAAATCTCGTGGGCCCCGGTGGGCTGTGGAGTGCGTGGGACTCGGGTGGGGGGTGTGGCCGGTCCGTGTGTGCATGACTGAGCGTGCACTATAGAACAGAGGATCGTACGCACGGGCGTTCCGGCCGTGGAGAGGGCGTCTTCGCGTGGGAGTGCGGAGCGCCGACAACCTGCCGTGGGGCCGCCCGGCGCTGAGCCATATGATGTTGTCGGCCCCGTGCGGGCGCGAGGAAGAACCGGTGAAGTGGAGAGGGTGTTACGGGTCATGCGGAGAAGAGGATCGGACTCCGCGGGCAGCAGGCCCCCTCTCGCGCCGGCCGGACGCCACCAGGTCTCCGGAACGCCGCGCGGACGCTGGATGCCGCTCGGCAAGGACGGCAGGCTCACGCTCTACGCCCGCACGGACGACGGTCTCCTGCGCTGGACGCAGCGGAGCCCGGGCGGGGACCGCTGGGACGGCCCGGACTTCGTGCCGATCGCGGACCTGACGGACCTCACCATCGTCCAGGGAGCCGACTCGTACGTGCACTTCCTCGGGCGGCGTGAGCGCCGGGGCTCCGACGGGCCGAGTGTGGACTTCGTCCACGCCGTCCAGTACCAGACCGGCCGCCCCGTCGCCGAGTGGCGCTCCCTCGGCAACTTCTACCGTGACGCGGAGACGGGCCGGAAGGTCGGTCCGCCGGCCGGGGTCGTCGACGCGAAGGGGACGGTCTTCGTCTTCGTACGGAACGCGGGTCGCGGCCTGCAGATGCGCCGTGAGGGCAAGGGCGGCAAGTGGGAGGCGTGGCAGGACCTCAAGGGTGCCGGACTCGCCGCCGAGATCGTGCCGTCGGTGACCTCGAGCGGGCTCGTCGAGGTCTTCGCGTCCAGCGAGCGAGGGGTGCAGCAGTGGCGTCAGGAGGAGCCGAACGGCAAGCCGCTCATCGCTCCGCCCGTGCCGTTCCACGTTTTCGACGGTTCCGTGACGGCTCTGGAGACGGCACCCGACCGCTTCACGTACTACTGGACCGATACGAACCGGTCTGGGGTCGTCTCCTATCGTGCCGGCGCCTGGCCTGTGCCGGTGGGCGGGCAGCCGGGAGACGGTGCCGTCGTGGCGCTGCGCGCCCCGCTCGACGGTTACGACTGCACGGTTCTCGCCCAGCGCGGGGCCGGCGGCACCCTGCTGATCGGGGTCTGCGGGACCGAGGCGGAGCAGGGTGGCGTCTGGTGGTCGGACAGCGCCGAGGAATGCGTCGGTGATCCCACGCTCGCCCTCGACGGACTCGGCCGCGTCGTCGTGGCGGTTCCCGGGCGGGACGGGGTGCTGTCCGTCGCCCGGCAGGAGCCGGGCCCAGGGCTCACGCTCTCGCCGCGCTGGCAGCGGCTGTGATCTGACGGCACCTTCCGGAGTGCTGGGCGACATCGCTTTGTCGCCGCGCGTTCATGTGCTGTTTCCGTGAATCTGTAAAAGGTTGTACGAATAGTTGGTGGGATTCATCACGGGCATATGTCGGATATATCCACCTCGATAGCTGGACGTTGATCCCTTCTTTATGTGAAGGTTCTGTGACTTGCTCGCTGGGTGAGCGAGTGCGACCGTTCTGTAGGGCGGTTTTAACGGGGATGACAGGTTTCGGTCTCGTGCCGTCCGTCGACCGGGCACGAGGTGGTGCCCGGTCGTGACAGACGCTGGACCGCAGTGGCGTGGGTGGTGGATGCCTCGTGGTCGGTTCCGGGAATCCGGAGGCGGGATCGCTGGTTTCGGCGTACCGGTCCGTGGTGCCGGCAGGCGCGCGGAGGGGCATCGTCCGGAAGGTTCCGGCACCGCTGCGTTCCGTCGTGAAGTCCTCGTTCACCTCCGTCGAGGCGATCCGGTCGGCGACGGTCGTCTGGGCGATGGGCGGACGTCGCAACGCGCCCCGGCACAGCGCCGCGTCCATGCGCCGGGTGGTACGCGTCAAGGGCCGGCACATGCACGCCCTGCTCGTCGACGGCGCCACGGCCTGGGCCGCACGGGCCCGCAATCTGCACATCCTCATCGCCGCGCTGGAGGCCGGGGGGATCGAGTACTTCTGTCTCCGCGGTGCCACGAGCGATGTCCCGACGGTCGCTGTGCCTGCCGGACAGCGCGAGTCGGCAGAGGAGATGCTCCAGATCGCCTTCGATCAGACCCCGGGCTACGTGGGTGCGGCCACCGCGTTGGAATCGGCGATGCGGCCCGGCGAGGACGACAGGTCCTGGCGCCAGCTGCGCAGGCAGGACGCGCTCCGCGTCGCCTGGTATGTCACTGATCCCAGTCAGGAGCTCGTCTTCGGAGCTGATCAGGGGTGCGACCTGGAGTTCTGGGCGGAGGAGCACGGCCGGCTGGTGGCGCCCCGCCCCAACCGGGTGGTCGAGGAGGTGCCGGTCGACGCACCTCGGCACACCGTCCCGCAAGCCCTGTTCGCCCTGGTGCCCGGCGCCTATACGACGGGCAGCGCACAGACCGTGGCCGAATTCACCCAACCCCTGGCCGAGGACCACCTCTTCCCCATCGATGTGGTCTACACCTGGGTCGACGACTCCGACCCCCGATGGAGCGCCGAACGCGACGCCGTCCGCTCAGGGCGCATGGGCGGCCCGCCGCAGACCCTGCACGCACAGGCAGCCAACGACGCGCGCTTCACCAGCCGGGACGAACTGCGCTACTCCCTGCGCTCCCTGCACCAGTACGCACCCTGGGTCCGCACCGTCTACCTGGTCACCGCCGGACAGGTGCCCCGCTGGCTGGACACCGACGCACCGGGCATCCAGGTGGTCGACCACCGCGACATCTTCTCGGACCCCGAGGCGTTGCCCACGTTCAACTCGCATGCCATCGAGAGCCAGCTGCACCACATCGAGGGCCTGTCCGAGCACTTCCTCTACCTCAACGACGATGTGTTCCTCGGCCGCCCGGTCGGCGCCGACCGCTTCTTCCACACCAATGGCCTGACCAAGTTCTTCCAGTCCAAGGCACTCATCCCGAGCGGCCCCGCAGGCAAGGACGACCTGCCGGTGAACGCTGCGGGGAAGAACAGCCGGGCCCTGATCGAGCGGTCCTTCGGCACACGTATCGCACAGAAGATGAAGCACACCCCTCATCCCCTGCGCCGCAGCATCCTCGCCGACATCGAGCTCGTCTACAGCGAGGAGCACCACCGCACGCAGCACTCCCGCTTCCGGTCACCCGACGACGTGCCGATCGCCTCGTCCCTGCACCACTACTACGGCTTCCACACGGGCCGTACGACCTCCGGGAACCTGCGCTATCAGTACATCGACCTCGCCGCAGACCAGGCCCGGCGCCGCCTGAACAGCCTCCTCGCGCATCGGAACTTCGACACGTTCTGCCTGAACGACACCGTCGAGCATCCCGACCCGGAGGCTCAGGAACAGATGGTCAGGAACTTCCTCGACGCGTACTTCCCCGTCCCCAGCCGTTTCGAGCGGGTGGACTCGGACGAGTACCGCAATGCGAACCGGCCGATCCGGTCCCAGAAGGCCGAAATCAGGCGGTGAGCACACCGCTCCTCCTGCCGCAGCTCCCGTCCCCCGTAACGAAAGTGAACCGCGTGTTTGACACCTCCAGCCGAGAAACGGCTGGCGAGACCTCCATGGGCACCGGCCCTCGCCCGGAGCCCGCACCTGCGCAGCTGCGCAGGGGCCGCACGGAACGGCAGGTCGTCGTGGACATGCACAAGCGTGTCGCGCTGGTGCACGACCGGCTCACGCCGCTTGCCGCGCGGGAGTTGAACAACCTGGAAGTCCGGCGCGCGCTGGAAGCCGAGGGGATCGACTGGTTCGCGGTGCCGGGACTGGACGACACCGCGTCCGCCGTAGGCGTCGACGCTCGTCGACGTCCCCAGGCCTTGGCGGCGCTGCGCGCCCGGCTGTCCCACAGCAAGGGCTACATCGCCCGCCCCAAGGCAGGCATGGCCCCCGGCGACGGTGCGTGGGAGGGTTCCTCGGCCAAGACCTGGGAGCGGGCGAACGGCCTGTCCGTCGTGCGCGCCTTCTGGTTCCGCACCACGCAGGAGGGGCACCTGACGCACGGTGCCGACACGGGCTGTGACATCGAGTTCTGGGAGCCCGGGGAGAGCGTGCCCGGCCAGGGAGTCGACCGCCTGGTCGCCCCCCGCCGCAACCGCGCCAGCGAGCACGTCTTCCTCGGGCACGAGCAGCTCGTCGTCCCCGGGGAACAGATGACCAGGCTCGTGGGGCGGGCCCACGGGTCCGAAGTGCCGCAGCTGCGGCCGACCCGCACCCGTCCGGAACTGGACATCCCCTTCCCCGACGAGCACCCCTTCCCCATCGACGTCGTGTACACCTGGGTGGACGGCGACGACCCGGCCTGGCAGCGGCGCCGCGCCGAAAGCCGAGGCGAGGTCTTCCACGCGGAGGCGGCAAGCCTGGCCCGCTATGTCTCTCGTGACGAGCTGAAGTACAGCCTTCGCTCCGTGCGGATGTTCATGCCGTGGGTGCGGAACATTTACATCGTCACCGACCAGCAGACCCCCCACTGGTGGGCGGCCGGTGACGGCAGGGCACGCGTGGTGGACCACCGGGAGATCTTCGACGATCCCTCCCACCTGCCCACCTTCAACAGTCATGCGATCGAGTCCAGGCTGCACCACATCCCGGGACTGTCGCGCCACTTCGTCTACTTCAACGACGACATGTTCATCGGGCGAACTCTCACCCCTTCCGCGTTCTTCCACCCGAACGGCATCGCCAAGTTCTTTCCGTCCCCGGCACAGGTCCCCCACGGCCCCCCGGAGCCCGACGAGGTGCCCACCTCGGTCGCCGCGAAGAACAACCGACGGCTCATCCAGCAGCGGTTCGGCCGCACGCTCGTACAGAAGATGAAGCACGTTCCGTACGCGCTCAACCGGGACATCCTCGCCGCCATCGAACGGGATTTCCCCGAAGACCACCGCCGTACCTCCGCCAGTCCCGTGCGGAGCGTCACCGACCTGTCCATAGCCTCCTCGCTGCACCACTACTACAGCTACTACTCCGGGTGCAGCCTGCCCGGCGACCTCAGGTACGGATACTTCGCGCTGGACGATCCCGAGCTGGAGCACAAGCTGCAACTGCTGCTGCTGCGCCGGGACAGGGACACCTTCTGCCTCAACGACTCCGCGAGCGACCCCGCCGAGATCGAGCACCAGAGCCAGCTTCTCCACCGATTCCTCGAGGACTTCTACCCGGTGCCGAGCCCGTACGAGAAGACGGGGTCCTGAGCCGTGAACATCGAGATCCTGGTCCACACCCTGGCCACCGATTCCCTTGGCGCGCGGGCGGCCGCCCGGCTCGCCCAGTCCCTCGTCGCCAGGCACCGTGTCACCGTCGTCACCGTGCGCGGCGCCGCCGCACCGAATCCGGCACTGAGGCTGCCGGCGAACATCGACGTCCTGGCTCTGGCGCCCTCGGTCGCTGCCGGCGACCGGGACGACGACGAGACCTCCCAGCTCGTCATCGCCGGCGACCCCGAGTTCCGGCGTTACAACCGCGCCGACGACGGAAGGCTCCGCAAGCACCTGTCCGCGAGCGAAGCCGACGTGGTGATCGCCCTCAGCTCCGCGCTCGGTGCCGCCCTGGCTCAGTGCCGCGTACCCCACGCGCGGCGCATCGCCCGCCAGCCGGTTCCTGTCGAGCGGCTCCCGGAATCGGTGCGCGCCCGCTGGACGGAGCTCTACCGCGAACTGGACGCGGTCATCCCGCTCACACAGGGCGACGCCGCCGCCCCCGAGTACCGGGCACTGCACACCGCCGGCGTCGAGGTACGCCACATCGCCGAGCCTGTGCAGCTCGCCGAGAGCCCGGACAAGCCGACGACGGGTGTGGTGATCAGCGCCGGCCGGCTGGTCTCGCACCGGCGCGTCGAGCTGGCGCTGCACGCCTTCGCGCGGACCCGTGAGGCACAACCGGGCTGGCAAATGAGGGTGGTCGGGACCGGTCCGCTACGTCGTGAGATCCGAGAACTGGTCATGGCACTGGGACTCCATGACCATGTGCTGCTGTTCGACCGGGAAGCCGGCGAAGAGGACTTCTACGACGCCGACATCGCTCTACTGACCGCGGAGCGCATGGACAGCGCCCGCCCGGTGGTGGAGGCGCTCGCCCAGGCCACGCCCGTGGTCGCCACGGACGCGCCCTTCGGAGCTCCGGAAGTGCTGGCCGAGGGCCGGTGCGGGCTGCTGGTGCCGGTCGGTGACGTCGATGCCACGGCCCGCGCCCTGGAGCACTACATGGCGGACGAGCGACTGCGCTCCGAGCATCGGGCCCAGGCCCTGCGGACCGCGCAGCCCGCTGGCATGGAGCAGGTCGGCGACGCGTACGAGGAACTGTTCCGGACGGTCAAGGCCGGGGTACGCGGCCGTTGGAGCAAGGGGCGGCGGAAGGGCGGCGGCGCGCCCGCCGAGGAACGCACTCTCCCCACCGCTGACTGCCAGGTGCTGGCGGACGGCGCCTGGGAGATCACCTTGCGAGGAGTGTCCGGCGCCCGCACCGTGCGAGTCAAGGGACAGGGCAAGGGCCGCAAGGAAGTGGTCGACTTCGCCGTCGCGAGCGGCGGGTCACGCGCCCGGATCGACGCCCGCGCGCTGGCCGTGCTGGGCGAAGGCCGCGCCGATCTCTACACGGTGGACGGCAGGGGCAAGGAGAGCCGCCTGCGCTACGGGCTCTGCACGCTGGGCGGGGCACGTGACGTCGGACACCTGAGCGACCTGGACCACTTCCACTGGGTGCTGCCGTACGCGAGCGAAGGCGGCTATCTGCGCCTGCGCATCTGGTCCCGGCAGAACCACGCCGAACTGGTGACCATCGACTACGGCGACACGAGCCTGTGGCTGACAGGCTGGCTGCAGGGGGACTGGCAGCTCGGCGGAGACCTCTTGTTGCTGCTTCGGCGGCGCCAGGAACCTTCACGCACGCTGGCGGCCGGCCGGGTGCGGTTCGAAGGCGGCTGGTTCGGTGCGGAACTGAAGATGGATGAGGCTATGCGGGCCCGGCTGCTCATGCGCGAGAACTGGGACGTGCTGCTGACGGACAGCAGCGGCAGCGAGCCGGTCAGAGTGGCACGCATCGCCGACGACCAGGTGGTGAGACGTGATGTGCAGCGTTTTCCCGAGCTGGTGCAGGAGGAACCGACGGACCTGTTCGGTCCCGATGTCGGCCGTGCCGTCGTCGGACTCCGCCCTTACTTTACGGCGGACAACGAACTCTCGCTCGTAGTGACCGAGCATCACTGACCGCGGCCTTTCACGGACCCCGAGAATCCCGAAGGACACTTGTGCGGATCTCCTTCCTGCTCCACAGCATCGACAATTTCGGCGGAGTGCCGCGGGCGACCAGCAGCCTGGCCTCAGCGCTGGCGGTCCACCACGACGTGGAGATCGTCTCGGTCTTCCGTACGGCGGACCAGCCGTCCTTCAGACCCTCCAGCAGCGTGACCCTGCGCTACCTGGCCGACCGGCGCGAGGGCCAGGTGAAGATCCCTGGCGGCAAGCCGCCCCGGATCATGCCGCGGGAGGACAGTTGGTCCGACCAGTACACCCCGGAAGTCGATGACCTGATCCTCGGTCACCTCGGCAGGAGCGGTGCCGACGTCGTCATCGCTGCCCGGCCCGGGTTCGCCGCGTACTTCATCGCCCATGGACGGCACGGCTACGGGCGCGTGGTCATCGACCACGAGAGCTCGATGGTGCCCTCCCAGGCGCTGCGCGAGCGCACTCTGGAGCTGTACCGCGAGATGGACGGCGTCGTCTGCCTCACCCAGGCCGACATGAACAACTACCAGCGACAGCTGGGCGACCGGGCGCCCCTGCTCGCGGGTATCGGCAACATCGTGCCGCCGCCGGCACGGCATGTCCCGGTGCGCGGACTGCCGTTGATCGCCGCCGCGGGGCGGCTCGTGCCGCTCAAGGGGTTCGACACGCTGATCAACGCGTTCGCCCAGGTGGCACCGCACCACCCGCAGTGGCGGCTGCGCATCTACGGCCGCGGGCCCGAGCAGGCACGGTTGCAGGACCTCGTGCACGCGCACGGGCTCAGCGACGCCGTCCGCCTCATGGGCGCGCTGCCCGACCTCACGGCGGAGTGGGACAAGGCCGCGTTCTCGGTGAGCGCGGCCCGCCGGGAGTCCTTCGGCCTGACCCTGGTGGAGGCCATGCACCACGGGCTTCCTGTTCTCGCCGCCGACGCTCCCTTCGGCCCCGGTGAGATCGTCGTCCCCGGCAGCAACGGCATCCTCGTCCCGATCGGTGACGAGGACGCCCTGGCCCAGGCGATGCGCTACCTCATCGAGCAGCCGGCCGAGCGGGAGAAGCTGTCGCAGGGCGCCTACGCCACAGCCCCGCTCTTCAGCGCCGAGCGCATCGCCTTCCGCTACGACGCGTTCCTGCGGGATGTCGTGGCCTCGGTACCGAAGGAGACCGCCGACCCCACCCCGTCGGTCGTCCCCTCCGGAGTTCCGGCGGAGGTGCTGGTCCGAGGCGACGGTGCGATCGAGGTCCGCGCCGCGCTGCAGCCCGGCGCGGAGCCTCCCGCTCTGTGCGTCACCCCGCGCAGGGGCGAGACGCTGATCAGGCTGGCAGCACTCGGCACGGCTGTGGACGAGGCGACGGGCGTATTGCGGGCGGTGTACGCGGTCCCCGCCGAACCGCCCGTCCTCGCCGAGGGCCGCTACGACATCGACCTGGAGCTGCCGGACGGCCGTCGCACACCGCTCGCCGTGGACGGCGTCCACACCGGTGGCCTGCTGGTCCGCCGGATACCTGCGGGAGGCCCTGCGTACTGGCCCGTTCCCTACCGCACCGCGGACGGCCACCTGTCCGTCTTCGTGCGCCATCGCGTGGAACATGCCGAGGTGCATGCCGTGCTGGTGGGACAGGACGGCTGGCTCATGCGCGGCGCGCTGATCGTTCCGCCGGCCACCGACATCTCCGGGCTGCGGCTGGGCGCCGTGCCCCGTAAGGGAGGAGCCGCGTCCACTGTGGCAGGCCAGGTTTCCGTGGGCCACGACGGTGCGTTCGAGGCGCATCTGCCATTCGCCGGGGTCGTGGCCGCCTCTTCGGGCGGTCATGACGACTGGGACCTGTGGCTGGAGCGTGAACCCGGGCAACCGCGTATCCGCCTCGCGCGCTTCTTCGACGACCTCTTGGAGCGCAAGCGGATCGATGTCTATCCCACTCAGCGTTGGCATCACCCGACGAAGGGCCCGGCCCGCGGAAGGGTCTTCTTCACGCCCGGCAACGAGTTGTCCTTCACGGTCAGCCCGGACAAGGGCTGACACCGCCCCCGAACCCTGCTCTGTCGCATCGTCATATCAGTAACCCGCTGGAGCGCACGTTCATGCCTACGCACCACCGCCGCACCCGCAAGGCCGTCATCCCGGCCGCGGGTCTTGGCACCCGATTCCTCCCCGCGACCAAGGCGACTCCCAAGGAGATGCTCCCGGTCGTGGACCGGCCCGCCATCGAGTACGTGGTGGCGGAGGCCGTACGCAGCGGACTCGATGACGTGCTCATGGTCACCGGCCGCAACAAGCGAGCCCTGGAGGACCACTTCGACCGTGCCTACGAACTGGAGCACCTGCTGGAGCTGAAGGGGGACTCCGGCAAGCTGCGCCAGGTCCGCGAGTCGAGCGAACTGGCCGACGTCCACTACGTGCGGCAGGGCAACCCGCTCGGGCTGGGCCACGCCGTCCTCTGCGCCGAACCGCACGTCGGTGACGCTCCGTTCGCGGTGTTGCTCGGCGACGACCTCATCGACGAGCGCGATCCGCTGCTGGCCAGAATGCTGGAGGTCCAAGAGCAGTACGGCGGCAGCGTCGTGGCGCTGATGGAGGTCGAGGAGGACCGGACACACCTGTACGGATGTGCGGCCGTGGCCCCCTTGGACAACGAGGCGGGCGACGTACTGGCCGTCACCGACCTCGTGGAGAAGCCGGAACCCGGCACCGCGCCCAGCAAACTCGCCGTGATCGGGCGGTACGTCCTCGCCCCGCAGATCTTCGAGATTCTGCGCAAGACCCCGCCGGGTCGCGGCGGCGAGATCCAGCTCACCGACGCCCTCCGTCAGTTGGCCCTCGACCCGGCCCTCGGCGGTCCTGTCCACGCGGTGGTCTTCGGTGGCCGCCGCTACGACACCGGCGACCGCGGCGACTACCTGCGCGCGGTCGTCCGGCTGGCCTGCGAACGTGAGGACCTCGGCCCGGACTTCCGGAGCTGGCTGAAGGAGTTCGTCCGGGAAGACGCTTCCTGACGGGCCCGCTGACCCGGGCCGTACGGGAAGGATCCCGTACCGCCCGGCTGCGAGACGGGACGGCACGGCGCCCACAAGTCCCTCAGGCGACGCTGACGCTCTCGATCATCACGTGGTGGTCCGAGTACGCAGAGTCGGCCACCACGCACCAGAGCCTGGTCTCGCTGCTGAAGAGGTAGTCGATCTTCCCGCCGAATCCGTGCGTCGGCCGCCCCGCTCGTACCGTTCCCGTCTGGTAGCACTCCTGATAGCCCGTGTGCCGGGTCCGGAGGAATAGAGGCCGGCAGGCCACACCCAGGCATCGGTGTTGTTCGGGTCGTCCGGCGGAGGCTGTTGAAGTCTTCGGTGGAGGCAGCCTACGGGCTTGCCGCGCAGGTCAGGGCGCGATGCCCGGTCACCGGATACGCGCACGGGCCGTACGGAAGCGACTTCCGTACGGCCCGGCTGCGCGACAACGAGTGCTACGCGGGAACGCTAGCCACGCCCGGTGCCAGGAACTTCTTCCCGTTCACCCGCTCCGAGACGCCCTCGCGGTCCAGGTACGGAGTGATGCCGCCCAGGTGGAAGGGCCAGCCCGCGCCGGTGATCAGGCAGAGGTCGATGTCCTGGGCCTCGGCGACGACGCCCTCGTCCAGCATCAGGCCGATCTCCTGCGCCACCGCGTCCAGGACGCGGTCACGGGCCTGCTCCTCGGACAGGACGGTGTCGCCCTGCTTCAGGAGCGCGGCGACCTCCGGGTCCAGCTCCGGCTTGCCGGAGTCGTAGACGTAGAAGCCGCGCTTGCCGGCCTTCACCACGGCCGCCAGGTTCTCGGAGACGGTGAAGCGCTCCGGGAAGGCGCGGTTCAGGGTCTCGGAGACGTGCAGGCCGATGGCCGGGCCGACCAGCTCCAGGAGGACCAGCGGGGACATCGGCAGGCCGAGGGGTTCGACGGCCTTCTCGGCGACGGCGACCGGGGTGCCCTCGTCGATGATGTTCTGGATCTCGCCCATGAAGCGGGTCAGGATGCGGTTGACGACGAACGCCGGGGCGTCCTTCACCAGCACCGCGGTCTTCTTCAGCTTCCGCGCGACACCGAAGGCCGTGGCCAGCGAGGCGTCGTCGGTCTGCTCGCCGCGGACGATCTCCAGCAGCGGGAGGATCGCGACCGGGTTGAAGAAGTGGAAGCCGACGACCCGCTCGGGGTTCTTCAGCTTCGACGCCATCTCGGTGACCGAGAGGGACGAGGTGTTGGTGGCGAGGATCGCGTGCGCCGGGGCGACCGCCTCGACCTCCGCGAACACCTGCTGCTTGACACCGATCTCCTCGAAGACGGCCTCGATGATGAAGTCGGCGTCGGAGAAGCCCTCCGCCTTGTCCAGCACACCGGAGACCAGGGCCTTCAGGCGGTTGGCCTTGTCCTGGTTGATGCGGCCCTTGCCGAGCAGCTTCTCGATCTCGGCGTGGACGTAGCCCACGCCCTTGTCGACGCGTGCCTGGTCGATGTCGGTCAGCACGACCGGCACTTCGAGGCGGCGCAGGAACAGCAGGGCGAGCTGGCTGGCCATCAGGCCCGCGCCCACCACGCCGACCTTGGTGACCGGACGGGCCAGGGCCTTGTCCGGGGCACCGGCCGGGCGCTTGGCGCGCTTCTGGACCAGGTTGAAGGAGTAGATCCCGGAGCGCAGCTCGCCGCCCATGATCAGGTCCGCCAGGGCCTGGTCCTCGCGGTCGAAGCCGGCGCCCAGGTCGCCGTCCTTGGCCGCCGCGATGATCTCCAGCGCGCGGTACGCGGCCGGGGCGGCGCCGTGCACCTTGGAGTCGGCGATGGCCTTGCCGCGGGCGACGGCCTGGTCCCAGGCGTCACCGCGGTCGACCTCGGGGCGCTCCACCGTGACTGTGCCGTTGAGCACGTTCGCGGTCCAGATCAGCGACTGCTCCAGGAAGTCCGCACCCTCGAAGAGGGCGTCGGCGATCCCGAGCTCGAAGACCTGCTTGCCCTTGAGCTGACGGTTCTGGTTCAGCGAGTTCTCGATGATGACGGAGACCGCGCGGTCGGCGCCGATCAGGTTCGGCAGCAGTGCGCAGCCGCCCCAGCCGGGGACCAGACCGAGGAAGACCTCGGGCAGCGAGAACGCGGGCAGCGCCTTGGAGACGGTGCGGTACGAGCAGTGCAGACCGACCTCGACACCGCCGCCCATCGCCGCGCCGTTGTAGTACGCGAACGTCGGGACCGCGAGGCCGGACAGCCGGCGGAAGACGTCGTGGCCGCCCTTGCCGATGGCGAGCGCGTCCTTGTGCTCCTTCAGCAGCTCGACGCCCTTGAGGTCGGCGCCGACCGCGAAGATGAACGGCTTGCCGGTGATCCCGATCCCGGTGATCGCACCCTCGGCGGCCTCCTTCTCGACCTGGTCGATCGCGGCGTTCAGGTTCGCCAGCGACTGCGGTCCGAAGGTGGTCGGCTTGGTGTGGTCCAGGCCGTTGTCCAGCGTGATGAGGGCGAAGTTGCCCGCACCGGCCGGAAGGTCCAGGTGGCGGACGTGCGCCTGGGTGACGACCTCGCCGGGGAACAGCTCGGCCGCGCCCTTCAGAAGCTCAGTGGTGGAGCTCACTTGTTGCCTCCGTCGAAATTCGGGTTCTCCCAGATGACCGTGGCGCCCATGCCGAAGCCGACGCACATCGTCGTCAGGCCGTAGCGGACCTCCGGCTGCTCCTCGAACTGGCGGGCCAGCTGGGTCATCAGCCGTACACCGGAGGAGGCCAGCGGGTGGCCGTACGCGATCGCGCCGCCGAACTGGTTGACGCGGGCGTCGTCGTCGGCGATGCCGTAGTGCTCCAGGAAGGCGAGCACCTGCACGGCGAACGCCTCGTTGATCTCGAACAGACCGATGTCCGAGATGGACAGGCCGGCCTTCGACAGGGCCTTCTCGGTGGCCGGGATCGGGCCGTAGCCCATGACCTCCGGCTCGACGCCCGCGAAGGCGTAGGAGACGAGGCGCATCCTGACCGGGAGGCCCAGCTCGCGGGCGACGTCCTCGGCGGCGAGCAGCGAGGCGGTGGCGCCGTCGTTGAGACCAGCGGCGTTACCGGCCGTCACGCGGCCGTGGGCGCGGAACGGGGTCTTCAGACCGGCCAGGGACTCCATCGTGGTGCCCGGACGCATCGGCTCGTCGGCGGTGACCAGGCCCCAGCCCGTCTCACCGGCCTCCGGGTTGGTGCGGCGCACGGAGACCGGCACCAGGTCCTGCTGGATCTTGCCGTTGGCGTACGCCTTGGCGGCCTTCTCCTGCGAACGCACCGCGTACGCGTCGGCGCGCTGCTTGGTGATCGTGGGGTACCGGTCGTGCAGGTTCTCCGCGGTCATGCCCATGAACAGGGCGGACTCGTCGACCAGCTTCTCCGATACGAAGCGCGGGTTCGGGTCCACGCCCTCACCCATGGGGTGGCGGCCCATGTGCTCGACGCCACCGGCGACGACGACGTCGTACGCGCCGAAGGCGATGGAGCCGGCCGTCGAGGTGACGGCGGTCAGGGCGCCCGCACACATGCGGTCGATGGAGTAACCGGGGACGGACTGCGGCAGCCCGGCCAGGATGCCGGCGGTGCGGCCGAGCGTGAGGCCCTGGTCGCCGATCTGGGTGGTCGCGGCGATGGCGACCTCGTCGATCAATGCGGGGTCCAGGTCCGGGTTGCGGCGCAGCAGCTCCCGGATGGCCTTCACGACGAGATCGTCGGCGCGGGTCTCGTGGTAGATGCCCTTCGGGCCCGCTTTGCCGAACGGGGTGCGGACGCCGTCGACGAAGACGACGTCCCGGATGGTACGAGGCACGGTGGCTCTCCTCCAGGGTGCGGGATGGCACTGCTGCGGGGCACGCCCATGAGCGCGCCGCCACCCTCATGCTACTTGCGGGTAACCAGACTGCCCACCCCTTGTGGCGGGAGCGGCGAAGGTCACATGCGCGAAATGGCCCGGACGGCCCCGAAAGGGGGCCGTCCGGGCCATGAAAGAACGAGGCGAGTGGCTGCGGGCCGCGTGAACCTGGCGTGAATACGACCCTGTCACATGCCTTCTCAGGCCTCCGAAGCGAGCGCGCGCAGCAGAATCGGGGACACCTGTTCGATCTGCCAGTGCCGCGCCCCGTATCCGGAGAGCGCACTCTCGACCGTTTCCGGGGTCAGCCTCTTCGGCGGTTCCCAGCAAACCCGGCGCACGGTGTCGGGGGTGATGAGGTTCTCCTGCGGCATGTTCAGCCGCTCCGCGAGCTCGGACACGGCCGTGCGGGCGGCCGACAGCCGGGCCGCGGCGGCCGGGTCCTTGTCCGCCCAGGCGCGGGGAGGCGGCGGTCCGGCCAGCGGCTGGCCGGGCTGCGGGAGCTCCGTCTCGGGCAGTTCCTTGGCCCGGTCCACTGCGGCCTGCCACTGCTCCAGCTGGCGCCGGCCCATGCGGTGGCCGAAGCCGGGCAGTGCGGTCAGCGCGTGGGTGTTGGCGGGGAGCGCGAGGGCGGCCTCCACGATCGCGGCGTCCCCGAGCACCTTGCCGGGCGAGATGTCGCGGCGCTGGGCGATCTGGTCGCGCATGGTCCACAGCTCCCTGACCACTGCCATCTGCCGGCGCCTGCGGACTTTGTGCATGCCGGACGTGCGGCGCCACGGGTCCTGGCGCGGGGGAGCGGGCGGGGCTGCGGCGATGGAGGAGAACTCCTCCTGCGCCCAGTCCAGTTTGCCCTGCCGGTCGAGCTCCTCCTCCAGGGCGTTGCGGAGGTCGATCAGCAGCTCGACGTCGAGTGCCGCGTAGCGCAGCCAGGGGTCGGGCAGCGGGCGGGTCGACCAGTCGACGGCCGAGTGACCCTTCTCCAGGGAGTAGCCGAGCACGCTCTCGACCATCGCGCCGAGGCCGACCCGCGGGAATCCGGCGAGCCGCCCGGCCAGCTCGGTGTCGAAGAGCCCGGTCGGCGTCATCCCTATCTCGCGCAGGCAGGGCAGGTCCTGCGTCGCCGCGTGCAGGATCCACTCGGTGCCGCGCAGTGCCTCGCCGAGCCCGGACAGGTCCGGGCAGCCCACCGGGTCGACGAGCGCGCTGCCCGCGCCCTCGCGGCGCAGCTGTACGAGATAGGCGCGCTGTCCGTACCGATAGCCGGAGGCGCGCTCGGCGTCCACGGCCACCGGGCCCGAGCCCGCGGCGAAGGCGGCGATCACCCCGGCCAGGGCATCGTCGGAGGCCACCACCGGTGGAATGCCCTCGCGAGGTTCGAGCAAGGGGATCGGCGCCGGGGCGACGTCGTCCGGGGGGGCGCCCCCGGTGGTTCGCAGTGAAGTGTCTGCTGCGGTCTCTTGGGCGTCGGTCACGTGTAAAGGGTATCTGTGTATGCGCGGCGCCCGTCGACGGAATGATCCGCCGGCGGGCGCCGATGCATGTAATCCAGCCGGATCCGCATCTCTGCACACCGGCGGGGGTGTCGATTCGTCGGGATTCAGTGGATGATGCCCGTCCGCAGGGCGACGGCGACCATGCCTGCGCGGTCTCCGGTGCCGAGCTTGCGGGCGATTCGGGCGAGGTGGCTCTTGACGGTGAGGGCGGACAGCCCCATGGAGACGCCGATGGCCTTGTTGGACTGCCCTTCGGCGACGAGCCGCAGGACCTCCACCTCGCGGCCGGACAGTTCGCGGTAGCCGCCCGGGTGGCTCGGGGTGCCGGGGGGCCGGCGGTGCATACGGGCGGCGGTGGCGCCGATGGGTGCGACGCCGGGACGGGTGGGATGGCCGATGTTGGTACGGGTGCCGGTGACGACGTAGCCCTTCACGCCGCCCGCGAGGGCGTTGCGCACCGCGCCGATGTCATCGGCGGCGGAGAGGGCGAGGCCGTTCGGCCAGCCGGCGGCTCGGGTTTCGGACAGCAGGGTCAGCCCGGAACCGTCGGGCAGGTGGACGTCGGCTACGCAGATGTCGCGCGGGTTGCCGACGCGGGGGCGGGCCTCCGCGATGGACGACGCCTCGATGACGTCACGTACTCCGAGTGCCCACAGATGGCGGGTGACGGTGGAACGGACGCGCGGGTCGGCCACGACGACCATGGCCGTCGGCTTGTTCGGGCGGTAGGCGACCAGGCTTGCGGGCTGCTCGAGGAGAACGGACACCAGGCCTCCTGGGGAGTGGCGGGACGGGCCGGCTCGGGGATGAAGCCGGGGCGAACCGTGCTTGAAGGGTCATTGACTCCTTCGGCAGCAGACCCCTGCTCCTTTAGGGGAAGATCACGATTTGGTGAGTAACAATTCGGGCAAATAGGACGCGCGATCGATTGTACGAAAAGAGAGCCGGTGGCTGTACGAGGTGGTGTGACGCAGCGTCACGGAACCTGGCGGCCGGTGGCACGCGCGGGGAAGCGGCCTACGACACCTGGGGTCCGCGCCGCTGCGGCAGCGTCACCACCGCCGCGTCCACCGGCTCCGAAGGCGGCAGACCGGCGATCTGGCACAGCAGGTCGCCCCACGCCATCAGATGCGCCGCCGTGTCCGGCACACCGCCGCGGCCCTCGCGCGGGGTCCACGACGCCCGGATCTCGATCTGCGTCGCCGGGCGCCTGGTCGCCAGCTCACCGAAGGAGTGCGAACTCGCCCGGGTGACCGTGCCGCCCGCCTCCCCGTACGACAGGCCGCGCGCCTCCAGCGCACCGGTCAGCCATGACCAGCACACCTCCGGCAGCAGCGGGTCGGAGGCCATCTCCGGCTCCAGTTCGGCGCGCACCAGCGTCACCAGCCGGAAATTGCCCTGCCAGGCCTCGTGCCCGGCCGGGTCGTGGAGCAGGACGAGCCGCCCGTCGGCAAGATCGTCATCGCCGTCGACGACCGCCGCCTCCAGGGCGTACGCGTACGGGGCCAGGCGCTTCGGTGGCCGCGTCGGCTCCACCTCCAGCTCGGTCCGGAGCCGCGCCGAGCGCAGCGCGTCCACCGCCGAACGGAACGCGGGCGGGACGGAACCACCCTCCGCACTGTCCGTGCCGTCAGCACCATCGGATTGATCGGAGAAGTGTCCCTGCGCCGGAGCCATGCGGGGAAGAGTAGGCGGAACCGGAGCCTCACGCGCGGAAGGACACCCGTGCGGGGCAGGGCTCATTCCGCGCGCATGCGAAGATTCGGTGCGTGAGTGCCATTGACCGCCCCTCGGGCCACCAGACGAAGACCTCCGCCACCCAGGACTCGGTGTTCCTGAAGGCGTGCCGCCGCGAGCCCGTGCCGCACACGCCGGTCTGGTTCATGCGCCAGGCGGGGCGCTCGCTGCCGGAGTACCTGAAGGTGCGCGAAGGCATCCCGATGCTCCAGTCCTGCACGATGCCGGAGCTCGTCGCCGAGATCACGATGCAGCCCGTCCGCCGCCACAAGGTCGACGCCGCGGTCTACTACAGCGACATCGTCGTCCCGCTCAAGGCCATCGGCATCGACCTCGACATCAAGCCCGGCGTCGGACCGGTGATCGCCGAGCCGATCCGCACCCGCGCCGACCTCGCCCGGCTGCGCGACCTCACGCCCGAGGACGTCCCGTACGTCACCGAGGCCATCGGCCTGCTCACCGCCGAACTCGGGTCCACCCCGCTGATCGGTTTCGCGGGCGCGCCGTTCACCCTCGCGAGCTACCTCGTGGAGGGCGGCCCGTCCCGCAACCACGAGCACACCAAGGCCCTGATGTACGGCGACCCGGAGCTCTGGGCCGACCTGCTCGACCGCCTCGCCGAGATCACCGGCGCCTTCCTCAAGGTCCAGATCGACGCCGGCGCCTCCGCCGTGCAGCTCTTCGACTCCTGGGTCGGCGCCCTGGCCCCCGCCGACTACCGCCGCTCGGTGCTGCCCGCCTCCGCGAAGGTCTTCGACGCCGTCGCCCCGTACGACGTCCCGCGCATCCACTTCGGTGTCGGCACCGGCGAACTGCTCGGCCTGATGGGCGAGGCCGGCGCGGACGTCGTCGGCGTCGACTGGCGCGTCCCGCTGGACGAGGCCGCGCGCCGCGTCGGTCCCGGCAAGGCGCTCCAGGGCAACCTCGACCCCGCCGTCCTGTTCGCCCCGACCTCCGTCGTGGAGGCCAAGACCCAGGAGGTGCTGGACGCCGCCGCCGGGCTGGAGGGCCACATCTTCAACCTCGGCCACGGTGTAATGCCGAACATGTCCGCGGACGCACTGACCCGCCTCGTCGAGTACGTGCACACCAGCACCGCCCGCTGACACCGGCCGGAAGGCGGGCGCCGTTCAGAGGCTGTCAGGTCACCCGACAGCCTCTCAGGCGGTGCCCGCCTTCCGCAGCACCGTGACGGTCTTGCGGGCGGCCACCAGGACCGGGTCCCAGACCGGGGAGAACGGCGGCGCGTAGCCCAGGTCGAGCGCCGTCATCTGCTCGACCGTCATTCCGGCGGTGAGCGCCACGGCCGCCACGTCGACCCGCTTCGCCGCCCCGTCCCGGCCGACGATCTGCACGCCCAGCAGCCGCCCCGTGCGGTACTCCGCCAGCATCTTCACCGTCATCGGCCGCGCCCCCGGGTAGTAGCCCGCCCGGCCCGTCGACTCGATCGTCGCCGTGACGAAGCGCAGGCCCACCGCACGGGCGTCCTTCTCGCGCAGACCCGTGCGGGCGATCTCCAGATCGCAGACCTTGCTCACCGCCGTGCCGACCACGCCCGGGAACGTCCCGTAGCCGCCGCCGACGTTGGACCCGATGATCTGGCCGTGCTTGTTGGCATGGGTGCCCAGTGCGATGTGGCGGGTGCGGCCCGCCACCAGGTCGAGGACCTCGACGCAGTCGCCGCCCGCCCAGATGTTGTCGTGGCCCACGACCCGCATCGACAGATCGGTGAGCAGCCCGCCGTGCGGGCCGACCGGCAGCCCGACCGCCCGGGCCAGTGTCGTCTCCGGCTCGACACCGATGCCGAGCACCACCACGTCCGCCGGGTAGGACGCGCCGGCCGTCTCGACGGCGGCGACCCGGCCGTCCGCCCCGGTACGGATCGCGGTGACCGCGGCCCCGTTCACCGTCGTGATCCCGAGCCCGTCCATCGCGTCGTGGACGAGACGCCCCATGTCCGGGTCGAGCGTCGCCATCGGCTGCTCGCCGCGGTTGAGCACCGTCACCTCGAAGCCGCGCTTCAGCATCGCCTCGGCCATCTCGACGCCGATGTAGCCGGCGCCGACGACGACCGCACGCCGCCCGGTCGCCCGGTCCAGGGTGTCCAGCAGTGCCTGCCCGTCGTCCAGGGTCTGCACACCGTGCACCCCGGCCGCGTCCATCCCGGGCAGCGCGGGCCGCACCGGGCGGGCTCCCGTCGCGATCACCAGCTTGTCGAAGCCGGTCCAGGAGGTCTCGCCCGAGTCCCGGTCCAGGGTGCGTACCCGCTGCCCCGCGACATCGATCTCCGTCACCTCGGTGCGCATCCGCAGGTCGATGGCGCGGGCCCGGTGCTCCTCGGGGGTGCGGGCGACCAGGTCGTCCCGCTGCTCGACGTCGCCGCCGACCCAGTACGGGATGCCGCAGGCGGAGTACGACGCGAAGTGGCCCCGCTCGAAGGCGGTGATGCTCAGTTCGTCGGGGGCCTTGAGCCGCCGTGCCTGGGACGCGGCGGACATGCCCGCCGCGTCACCGCCGATGACCACCAGTCGTTCCGCCGCCATGCCAGGTCCCTTCGACGTCCCTGCGAAAGGCCCACGCTACGGCGCCGTGAACCCCGGGGGCGCGGCGGCGCCCCCGGGGGTCTGCTATTCGCCGGCCGGTGTCTTCCCGCCTCTGCGCCGCAGCACCCGCCACACGACCAGCAGGACGGCCGCCGCGGCCAGGAACGGGGCCGCCGCGCCCACGGCCATGGCCAGCCACCGCAGCATCGTCACGAAGGCGTGCCAGCCGCCGCTGAGCGCGTCCACGAACCCCGGATCCTCATCGGCCTCGGGCGCGGTCTCCGGTTCCATCAGGTCGAGCGTGATCGTGGCCAGCGTCGTACGGTCCTTGAGCGAGGCCTGCTGGGCGAGCAGGGACTCCAGTGAGGCCTGACGGCTGCTCAGTTCGCCTTCCAGGGTCACCACATCGGCCAGCTTCTCGGCCTGGTCCATCAGCTTGCGCACCCGCGTCACACTCGCCCGCTGCGTGGCGATCCTGCTCTCCACGTCGACGACCTGGTCGGTGACGTCCTTCGCGGTCGACGAGCGGGAGACGAGCTTCCCCGCCCCGGAGAGCTCCCGCAGCACACCGTCGTACTCGGCCTGGGGCACGCGCAGGACGAGATGCGAGGAGTCGTGGGTGTCGTCCACCTGCTCGGTCGACTCGTTGGCGACCAGACCGCCCGCGTTCTGCACGACCGTACGCGCGGCTGCCGCCGCCCGGGACGCGCTCCTCACCTCCACGGACAGGGAGGCGGTACGGATGACGTGCGTGGCGGTCACCGGATTCGGCTTCTTCCGCGTGCCCGAATCGGCCGCGCCTTCCTTGCTGTCCGCGGCCGCCTCCCCGGCGGCGGCGTCCGACTTGTTCCGGCCGGCGGACAGGGCGTGTTCGTCGGCGGCCGTGCCGGAGTCGCCGCTGTCACTGGCCGCGCCGCAGCCGCTCAGTGCCAGGACTGCGGTGAGCAGCCCGGCGGCGAGCGCGATGCGAGTGCGGCGGGCTGTGCGTCTGTGGTGTCGGGTGATGGGTGCTGCCTGCATAACTGTCCCCCCAGGACGGGTGATCGATGGCTCCGGTTCGACGTACGGGGTGGTGGAACGGGTTGCTGAATCCCGGTTTCGAAGCGGTCACGGTCAGGACTCGGACGAGGTTTGAGAGAGTGGGGGCATGCAGCGTTCAACACACCGTGCGGACAGGGCCCCCGGCCACGTCGTCGTCATCGGCGGCGGCATCGCCGGACTCGCGGCCGCCCACCGGCTCCTCGGCGCCGGTCTGAGGGTCACCCTCCTGGAGGCCACCGACCGGCTCGGCGGCAAGCTCATGACCGGTGAGGTCGCGGGCGTGCAGGTCGACCTCGGCGCCGAGTCGATGCTCGCCCGCCGGCCCGAGGCGGTCGCCCTGGCCCGCGCCGTCGGCCTCGGTGACCGGCTCCAGCCGCCCGCCACCGCTGCCGCCTCGCTGTGGACGCGCGACGTGCTGCGCCCCATGCCCAAGGGCCATGTGATGGGCGTACCGGGCGACCCGTCGGTCCTCGGAGAGGTGCTGTCGCCCGAAGGCCTCGCACGTATCGCCCAGGAACGCGATCTGACCCCGACCGCCGTGGGTGACGACGTGGCCGTCGGCGCGTACGTGGCGGACCGGCTCGGCCGCGAGGTCGTGGACCGGCTGGTCGAGCCGCTCCTGGGCGGGGTGTACGCGGGTGACGCCTACCGGATCTCGATGCGCGCCGCCGTACCGCAGCTCTTCGAGGTCGCCCGGCAGGCGGGCTCCCTGCTCGACGGCGTCACCCGGATCCAGGAGCAGGCCGCCGCCCGGCAGCAGACCGGACCGGTCTTCCAGGGGATCGCCGGCGGCCTGGGCACCCTGCCGGGCGCGGTGGCCGACGCCGTACGCGCCGGGGGCGGCGAGATCCTCACCGAGACCCCCGTGCTGGGCCTGACCCGCAGCGCCGAAGGCTGGGACGTGCGCACGGACGCCCGGGTGATCACCGCCGACGGCATCGTCCTCGCCACCCCCGCCTGGTCCGCCTCCACCCTGCTCGCCGCCGAGTCCCCGGCCGCCTCCGCCGAGCTCGCCGGGGTCGAGTACGCGTCGATGGCCCTGGTCACCATGGCCTTCCGGCGCTCCGACATGACGGGCTCCCGGGCCTTCGACGGCCGCTCCGGCTTTCTCGTGCCCCCGGTCGACGGCCGCACCATCAAGGCCGCCACCTTCTCCACCCACAAGTGGCAGTGGGTCGCCGACGCGGCACCGGACCTGTTCGTCCTGCGGACCTCGGTGGGCCGCTACGGCGAGGAGGACCATCTGCACCGCGAGGACGCCGAACTCGTCGACGTGTCGCTGAGCGACCTCGCCGCGGCGACCGGACTGGCCGCGAAGCCCGTCGCCACCGAGGTCACCCGGTGGATCGGCGGACTGCCCCAGTACCCCGTGGGCCATCTCGGCCGCGTTGCCCGGATCCGCGAGGAGGTCGCGAAGATGCCCGCGCTGCGCGTCTGCGGCGCGGTCTACGACGGGGTTGGCATCCCCGCCTGCATCGCGAGCGCGCACCGGGCCGCGGACGAGATCGTCGGGGACGTCGCGGGAGGGAGCGGCGGGGAGAACGACGGAGAGATCATCGCCACTGGGACCCTGGTTCAGGGCACACGGAGCGAGGCGGGACAATAGCCGTATGAGTGCTCCTGAGACTGTGACATCAAGCAAGGCCCCCAACGCCGGCAAGAAGGCGAAGGACCTCAACGACGTTGTCCGCTACACGCTGTGGTCCGTCTTCAAGCTGCGCGACGTGCTGCCCGCGGACACGGACCGTGCGGCGTACTCCGGTGAGGTCCAGGAGCTGTTCGACCAGCTCGCGGCCAAGGACACCACCGTGCGCGGCACCTATGACGTCTCCGGCCTGCGCGCCGACGCCGACGTCATGATCTGGTGGCACGCGGAGACGTCGGACGCGCTGCAGGAGGCGTACAACCTCTTCCGCCGCACCCGCCTCGGCAAGAGCCTCGACCCGGTCTGGTCGAACATGGCGCTGCACCGCCCCGCCGAGTTCAACAAGTCGCACGTCCCGGCGTTCCTCGCCGACGAGACGCCGCGCGACTACATCAGCGTGTACCCCTTCGTGCGCTCCTACGACTGGTACCTGCTGCCGGACGAGGACCGCCGCCGCATGCTCGCCGACCACGGCAAGATGGCCCGCGGCTTCCCCGACGTGCGCGCCAACACCGTGGCCTCCTTCTCGCTCGGCGACTACGAGTGGGTGCTGGCCTTCGAGGCCGACGAGCTGCACCGCATCGTCGACCTCATGCGTCACCTGCGGGCCTCCGAGGCGCGGATGCACGTCCGCGAAGAGGTCCCCTTCTACACCGGCCGGCGCAAGTCGGTCGCAGACCTGGTGGCCGGGCTCGCGTAGCGAGCGGGTTCCGACCACCCCAACCCGGAAGATCAGACGGCGGAACCCCCGGCACCCTGTGCCGGCCGCCGTTCCAGCGACACCGGGTTCGGCTCCCGGTGCGGCGCGCTTCCAAGCGCGCCGCACCGGTGTTTTTCCACCGGACGTTCCGTGCGCCGCCGAGGTGTTCTTCTACCGGACGTTCCGTGCGCCGCCGAGCGCGGCCCGCAGCGCCGGGTCGGCCACCGCGCGCACACCCCGCACGGCGACCGCCACCAGCACATCGCCCTCCGGGCCGTCCGCGGCGGCCGTGCGCACATCCAGCAGCCGCTGTCCGGCGGGGGAGGCCCAGGAGCTGTACGGGTGCACCTCCATCCGGGCGATGGCCAGACAGCCCAGGGTCAGCACGAGCGGCAGCCCGAACCAGACGAGAACGGGTACCCCCGAGCCGCCCGGTCCCTGCTCCCGGCCTGGTGTGAGCAGGGCCGCGGCGCCCGTCGCGGCCACCAGCAACGTGGCCCCGCGCACCGCCCGCACCGCCGACACGAGGTCCGTCCCCGCCCCGCCCGGCAGCGCCAGTCCAGCGGCGACCAGCCGGTCGGCGAGGGCGCGCACGGCGTCGGCGGCGGCCGCGGCAGCGCGGACCGGCGGGATGGGGGACTGGCCCTGCGGGCCGATGGCACGGATCACCGTGCGCTCCACGTCGTCGCGGCCGTCCGGGTCGACGACCGTCGCCCAGCCGGTGTGCGCGAGCAGCAGCCGGCGGCGCAGGTGCATGGTGACGAGTGCGAGATCGGCGACCCGGTGCGGGCCGCCGGCCAGGAACGCGGTCTCGTACAGCGTGAGTTCAGGACCGTCCGCCGCGCGCCGGGTCTCCTGCGACAGCCCGCTTCGCGGCGGAGCCAGGCGGGCGGCGGCGAGGCAGAGCCTGACACAGGAGACGGCCGCCGCACCCCATGCGACCAGCAGGAACAGAACCCAGAGCATGCCGGATTTCTATGCTGCCCGGGCCGGGAGCGCCAGGGGATTTCACGATGCGGACAGCGACTGCTCAGGAACTGCTGCCGCAGCTGGAGCCGCAGCTGGAGCCCGAACTGCTCCCGCAGCTCGATCCGGAACCGCAACTGGACCCCGAACCGCAACTGGACCCGGACCCGCACCCGGAGCCGCCCCCGCCTCCGCCGCTGTTCCCGGCCGAGCTGCCGCAGCCACCGTCGCCAGGGCTCGACCCGGCGCACCACACCGTCGGCACGAGCAGCAGCCCCGAGGAGTCGGACGAGTGGTGCGAGGGCATCGGTCCCACCGGCCGCATCCGGGCCGCCGTGACGAGATGCGTCCGCAGCTCCGGGTCACGGAGCGCCCGCGGCCCCGCCGTGGCCACCAGATGAGCCGCGCCCGTGCCGTGCCCGCAGGCGATCCGGAACGCCGCCGCTGCTCTGCGGCCCGCCTTGGTGATCCGGGCGCGGGCGGCGCCCGCGACGACCAGCCCGACGACGGCTCCGCCGAGCAGCGCCGGGAGCACCTTGACGATGAACGGCGCCGGCGTCTGTCCGAGGCTGTCGGACGAGGTGAACTCGGCGATGGTCAGCGCGAAGGAGAGCGGCAGGCCGAGCAGGCAGGTCACTGCCTGCGTCGTGCCCCAGCGACGCCACGTCCGGTTCGCCCCGGGCACGTTCAGCAGACCGCGCGCGGCCAGGCCGTCCCCGACCTCCTGCACGGCGGGATGGCGCATCACCGCGTTCCGCAGGGTGTGCAGGGCGCCGCTCGGAGCGGCGGCCTGCTCATGGAGCACGGCCCGCTCCACCGGGTCGTGGGCGACCGGCCGCTGGACCACGACGATCCCCGGACCGCCGAGGAGCAGCCGGCCGTCCTCCAGCATCGCGGCGAGTGCGGTGTCCACCACGCGGCCGGGCCCGCCGTTCAGGAACGCGACCTCGGACAGGTCGTGGACGGCGCCGTCCGTACGGGGACGGGCGCGGCCCGCCCCCACGATCAGCAACGTCGAGGACACCACCACGGCCAGTGTCAGGACCAGGGCGAAGATGTTCATGCCCCGTCACCTCCCCGCGAGTACGGAACGGGCCGCCCGCCCCAGCCGGGTGATGCGGCGGGGTGGCCGGGGAGCCGTCCGGTCCTGCCACCAATGGGTCAGACGGCGGCGGGCCGCCTCGTCCGAGGGGCGGCCGGCGATGAGCAGCTGCTCGGCGAAGTCCAGGGCGTCGCGCCGGTATCCGGCGGACATCGGGCGGCTCCTGGCGTACGCGAGGAACGCGTCCCGGTAGCCATGGCCCAGGATCTGCGGGAGCTCGGGGGCCACCTTGGCGACGACGTCGGCGCGCTTGGCGGCCAGGGCCCGGCTCTGTACGCCGAGCCTGCGGTGGTCGAACCCCTCGGGGGCGGGGGTGCCCGCGACGAGGGCGGACAGCAGGGAGGTCTGCGCGACCGCGAGCCCGTCACGCAGCGCCTCCGGGTCCCCGGGGCCGGGCGCCGGGGACGCGGTCCTCGGCGTGCGGCGGACGGGCTTGCGCACGCCGTCCCGGTCCGCGTCCGTTTCGAGCGTGGCGCGGATCGTGTCCAGTTCGCCCGCCAGCTCGGCAGCCGGCGGGAAGTCGTCGTCGCGCTCCAGCAGGACGCCGGGCGGCGCGATACGGGAGCGGAGCTCGGCGAGGACGCCCAGCACCGGAGCGGTGACCGGATGGGCGTGTGTGTCGTGCCAGACGCCGTCCTTCTCCACGCCGCCCGCCACGTGGACGTACGCGATGGCCTCCACGGGCAGTTCGTCGAGGGCCGCGGCCGGGTCCTCGCCCCGGTTCACGTGGTTCGTGTGCAGATTGGCCACGTCGATGAGCAGCCGCACCCCCGTGCGCTCGACCAGCTCCGCCAGGAACTGCCCCTCGGTCAGCTCCTCGTCGGGCCAGGAGATCAGCGCCGCGATGTTCTCCAGCGCCAGGGGCACCGGCAGCGAGTCCTGCGCCACGCGCACGTTCTCGCACAGCACGTCCAGCGCCGCCCAGGTACGCGGCACGGGCAGCAGGTGTCCGGCCTCCAGCACGGGCGAGGCGGTGCGCGCCCCGCCCGCCCGGACGAACGCGATGTGCTCGGTCACCAGGGGCGTGCCCAGCAGGGTGGCCCGCGCCGCGAGGCCGGCGAGCCGGCCGACGTCGGGGCGGTCGGCCCCGCCGAGGCCCAGCGAGACGCCGTGCGGCACCACGGTGACACCGCGCTCCCTCAGGCGTACCAGGGAGGCGGGCAGATGATCGGCGCAGAGGTTCTCCGCGACCGCTTCCACCCAGTCGATCCCCGGCAGCGCCTCCACCGCGTCGGCGATCTCCGGCCGCCAGCCGATCCCGATTCCCAGCTCCATGGTGTCCCCCTTCGCCGCTCCGTGCAGGGGTCATGACCCCGCCGCACAGCGGTGAACCCGAAGTGGGGGACGTTCAGAGCTCGATTTGAGGTTCCCGCCGCTCCGCCGGGCGGGAGCCGTCTTTCAGGGCATCGGCGCCGTGGAGGGCCGTGAGGTGAACGACTGGTCCCCGGTCGGTTCCGCCGGAACCGGCTGCGGCAGCACGGAGTCACGGGGCGCCACCGGAGGGCCGGTCGGGCTGGCCGTCGCGGCTCCCGCGGCCTCACGGGCCAAGGCGTCGAAGTCCACCAACCCGGTGCCCTCCAGCATGGTGATGTGGTCGAGCACGGTCACGTTGGCGTCGGTCGCCAGTTGCCGGATCAGCGAGTTCCGGGTGGTGTGCCGAACCTGGGCGATCAACGCGAAGACCTTGCCGTGCGCGGCCCGCAGCAGATTGGCGAACTTCCGCTCGTACTCCTGGCCGCTCGCCGCCGTCATCTCCCGCAGCCAGCCCTGCTGCTGCTCGGTCGGCTGGTTGGGCAGCTCCACACCCAGCTTGGCGGCGACATCACGCGACCTGCGGTCCAGATCGGTGTGCCCGACGACCAGATGGTCCCCGGCCGCCTTGATCGCCTCGGTCGGCGCCCGCTCGATCGCCTGTTGCCCGGCCGGCAGTTCCCAGAGCCCGGCCAGGCGGACCTTCACCAGGAAGTCGCGGTCGGTCGCGGAGAGCGGACCCCACTGGGTCGAGGTGGACGATGCGTCGAGGTTGGCCTCCCCGGTGCCGGAGCGGTCGGCGTACGACCAGACCGGGTAGGCGAGGGCGCCGAGCGTGGCGACGAGCGCCGCGATGATGAGGGCCGTTCCGTTGATGCGTCGCACAGAGGATTCTCCCGGGCCGAGGCGTGACGGCGTCCAATCAACCGCCGGTCGCAACGGCCGCGGACTGAACGGCCGTTGCGAGCTACCGGGCAGTATTGCCAGAGCGGCGGCGTCAGGAGGTACGTATCGGCGGACCGGGTTGTTCAGGGCGCCGGGAGGAATCCGCGGGCGAACCTGGCTGCCGCAGCACTGGCGCGACGCGGCGCCCCGCCGCCAGCGGCGCAGGGCCGCCAGTGGCGCCCGGCCGTCAGCGGCGCAGGGCCGCCAGTGGCGCCCGGCCGTCAGCGGCGCAGGGCCGCCAGTGGCGCCCGGCCGTCAGCGGCGCAGGGCCGCCAGTGGCGCCCGGCCGTCAGCGGCGCAGGGCCGCCAGTGGCGCCCGGCCGTCAGCGGCGCAGGGCCGTCAGCGGCGCAGGGCCGGATGGTCGGCGACCACCGTGCACGAGCCCGGGGCGATCTCGGTGAACCCCGCGTCCCGCACCACCGGCAGCCCGCTCACCGTGAGGTCCCGCCAGCGGTCCGCGTCAGGGGTGGCGACCGAGAGCGGGAAGCCTGCCTCGCGCCATGCCTTGCGCTCCGTCTCCGACAGTTCCCACCAGGCGAGCTGGGCCCCGTGCCCCGCCTGCGCCATCTCCTTGCCCGCCGACATGCCGAGGTCCGGGTTCAGCCAGAGGACCGGGCCGGTGAGGTCGGGGGCGGCGGGGGGCTCGGGGTCGTCCAGATCCGTCCCCGAGACCTGGAGCTTGGCGAGCTCCTTCGGCCAGCCGTCGAGCGGCACCGGCGGATAGGCCCGCACCTCGGCGCTCTCTCCCGTGACCGTGATCCCGGGCAGCGCGGAGGCCTTCCGCCACTCCGCGCCGCGCGCCCGGCGCACCACCTTCCGGATCCGGGCGTCCTGCCAGTCGCGCATCACCTGCGCCCACTCGCCCTCGCCCGTCGACCGCTCGTCGGAGAGCATCACCAGTACCGCCCGGGCGGCCGTGCGCAGGGCGTCCGTACGGGCCGGGGGCGCCGTCTTCTCGATGTGCACCACCAACGGCAGTACGTACTGAGGTGCTTCGTCCCGGCTTGTCCGCTCGGAACGGAACGGGCTGTCCGAGGGCATGCCTACGGGAACGGACGGGGATGCGGGGGTGTCGTTGCTGCTCACCCGTCCAGTCTGCCAGCCGCCCCGAGTCCACTCCTTGGCGGAACGTGACCCTCCGGGTGAGGATGCGGTGCATGAAGAGCGATCTCTTTTCCAGCGAGCACATGGCACAGCAGGCCACCGCCCCCGGAATGACCCTGCAGAACGCCAAATCCATCAAGTACGCGGTCAACGGCGAGATGCACGCGCGCCAGGGATCGATGATCGCCTTCCGCGGTGATCTCCAGTTCGAGCGCAAGGGCCAAGGGCTCGGCGGCATGCTCAAGCGTGCCGTCACCGGTGAGGGCCTGCCCTTGATGGCGGTGCGCGGCCAGGGTGAGGCGTGGTTCGCGCACGAGGCGGCCAACTGCTTCATCGTGGAGATGGAACAGGGCGACGTCCTCACCATCAACGGCCGCAACGTCCTGTGCTTCGACGCCACGCTCGCGTACGAGATCAAGACCGTGAAGGGCGCCGGGATGACCGGCGGCGGACTCTTCAACAGCGTCTTCACCGGCTACGGGAAGCTCGGCCTGATGTGCGAGGGGCACCCCATCGTGATCCCCGTCACGTCCCAGCAGCCGGTGTGCGTCGACACGGACGCGGTCGTCGGCTGGAGCGCCCATCTGAACACGTCACTGCACCGCTCGCAGAGCGTCGGCTCGATGCTGCGCGGCGGTTCGGGAGAGGCCGTCCAACTGCGCCTGGAAGGCGAAGGGTTCGTGATCGTACGTCCCAGCGAGCTCAAGACCGAGAAGGCGTCGTCCAACTGAGCACCGAGGTCCTGCGGTTGCGGGGGGGTGGGCCGGCGGTACGGCCTCACCGGCCCCTGGGTGCTGCGCGGAGTCGACCTCGCGCTGCCCGCGCGCGCCCTCGTCCGCGTCGAAGGGGCCAACGGCACCGGCAAGTCCACCCTGTTGCGGCTCCTCGCCGGGATCGACGCCCCCACCGAGGGCCGGATCACCGGCCGCCGGCCGCGTACGGCGTACGTCCCCGAGCGGTTCCCGGCGGCGCTGCCCTTCACCGCAGTCGGGTACCTCGTTCACCTCGGCCGGATCCAGGGACTGCGCCGGACCGAGGCGGCCGGCCGGGCGGGGGAGTGGCTGACCCGCTTCGGTGCCGCGGAACACGCCCGCACTCCGCTCGCGGAGCTCTCCAAGGGCACCAGCCAGAAGGTCGCCGTCGCCCAGGCACTCCTGGCCGAGCCGGAGTTGCTGGTCCTGGACGAGGCATGGACCGGCCTGGACACCTCGGCCCGGGACGAACTGGACCGGGCCGTGGCCGAGCGCGTTGCCGCCGGCTCCGCTGTCGTCTTCGTCGACCACGACCCGCGTCGGCTGGCGGGCGCGGTCGACACGGCTCTGCGCGTCGAGGGGACCGGACTCGTCGTGGCGCCCCCGGCCCCCGTCGGGGCGACGGACGGCCCCCGGGTACGGATCGAGGTCACGGGCCCGCCCGGCACCCCGCTCCCCGCCGGGCTGCCAGGCGCCCCCGTACCGACCGCGGCCGGGGACGGGGCGCTGCGGCTGACCGTCGCCGCCGCGCACTCGGACGCCCTGCTGGGCGCCCTGCTCGCGGCCCGCCCGCCGTGGCACATCAGACACCTCTCGGCCTCCGGCCCCCGCCCCGACGAGGTGGCATGACCGCACTGATCCGCTACCAGGCCGCCCTCCTGCTGCGCTCCCAGCGCTGGCTCGCCCCCGTCCTGCTGTACGTGGCGTTCCTCGGCGTCGGAGTCCGCTCCGGACAGCCGGTCCTGGACTCGCTCGGCTACACCGCGGCCGGCCTGCTCCCCGTCACCGCGTGGCTCGTGCAGGTCTGCGTCACGCAGGAACCGCCCGCTGCCCGGACGGTCGTCGCCGCAGCCGTGGGCGGACAGCCACGGGCCCATCTGGCGGCCCTGCTCGCCGCGCTGGGGTGCGCAGGGCTCCTGGGCGCGGCCGCCACCGCGGTCGTGCTGCTGATCAGCGAGCCGGCGAGCACGGACCACACGGTCGAGGTCCCGCTGCCGTCCGCCGGGCTCGCCGGGCTGCTCGCCGCGGTCTGCTGCGTCCTGCTGGGGGTGGCGGTCGGGGCGCTGTGCACCCGGCCGCTGCTGCACCGGCGCGGCTGGTCCATCGCCGCGACCGCGCTCGCGGCGCTGCTGGCCCTGGTGACCAGTGGGTCGCCCGCGAAGTACGCGGTGACGGGGCTGGTCACCGGCTCGCTCACCGGGGCGGTCCATGTGCCCGTCCTCCCGCTCCTCGGGGCGGGGGCCGTGGCAGCGGCGGCTGCCGCGGTCGCCTGCCGACTCACGTCCGTGCGGGGCTGAGTAGGCTCGTAGGCATGGACGAACCCGTGAGCGAGTCGTACTGCGAGACGCCGGACGTTCCGACGCCCGGTGCCGCCGCAGGGCAGCCGTACGCCGAGTGCGTGCTGTGCCGGAAGCCGACCGAGTACGCCGCTTCCGTCAAGGGCATCACGCTCTGTCCGGTCTGCGAATGGCAGGAGGCCCAGCGCACGGCCTGCTCCGGCTGACGCATGCCGTTCGGTGTCAGCCGGCCATCAGCTCCGACACCTTCACGAAGCGGTATCCACGCTTCCGCAGTTCCGGCACCACCCGGTCCACCGCCTCGTCCGTGACCGGTGCCGCGCTGCGGGTGCAGTGCATGACGACCAGCGAACCGGGTTTCACCCCGTCCAGCACCTGCTGCGCCACGGCGTCCGCATCCGTCGCGAAGGCGTCACCACTGACGACGTCCCACTGCACCGCGGTCACCTTCTCAGGCGCGAGCGCGCGCAGGGTGGCGTCGTCGTAACAGCCACCGGGGAAGCGGAAGTACGGCACCACATTGCGGGCACCGGTCCTGCGGATCGCGTCGAAGGCCCGCTTCACCTCGTGGTGCATCGCGTCCTTCTCCACGGCCGGCAGCCCGTAGCAGGGTGAGGTGAAGGCGTAGTGGCTGTACGAGTGGTTGGCGATCTCGAAGAGCGGGTCCGTGCCGATGGAGCGGGCCTGGGCGGGGTACTCCTCGGCCCACCGGCCGGTCATGAAGACGGTCGCCGGTACCTTCAGCCGACGCAGCAGCGCGATCAGTTCCGGATTGTCGAAGTGCTCGCCGGCGGCCGCGCGCGGCCCCTCGTCGGCGGTCATGTCGGCGTCGAAGGTGAGCGCCACGACCTTGTCCGAACGGTTCGGCCCGCGCTCGAGAACGGGGGTGAGGCCGGCGGGGCCGGGCGCCATCGTGGGCGGCTTCTCCGCGACCCCGGGCGTTGCCGCGGGCGCGTGGGCCGAGGCGCGTGCGGCGGCGGTCGTACGGTCCGCGCCCGGGTGCCGGTCGCCACGGGAGTCGCCGGAGGCCGAGCAGGCGACAAGCCCACCACCGAGGACCGCTCCCAGAACGGTCATAACCGTCATTTTCCGTGCAAAGTTTGTCACTCACGGAAAATAGCTGATCAACTGACCGGGAACGGCCTGCGCCGTGACGCGTTCGGCCGGGTGGGTGGCGCCGCGCGGCGGCACCGGCGCGCCCGCGTCCGTCGAACCCGGTCGAGTCCACGATGCCGTCCGCATCGGGAACGGGGCGCGCCGCCGCTGTGCTCAGCCGGCCGGTGCCGGTGTGTCAGTGCGTCAACGCCACGGGCCCGTCACCGCGAACGTCGTCCCCGGCGTGTAGCAGTTGACGAACATCGTCTCCCGGTCCGGCGCGAACGTGACCCCGGCGAACTCGCCCCACTCCGGCTCCTCGGCCGTCCCGATGTTCTGCCGGCCGCGTGCCATGGCGTACACCTCGCCGCCCCGCGTCAGACCGAACACGTGCTGCGCCCCGCCGCCGTCCTCGCAGACCATCAGTCCGCCGTCGGAGGCGAGGCAGATGTTGTCCGGGGACTCGCCCGGCAGCTGGATGTCCGTGTCCGGACCGAAGGCGATGACCAGCGTCAGCCGGCGCCGCTTCGGCTCGTAACGCCAGACCTGTCCGAAGTGATCGGCGGCCGAGCCCTCCGCGCTGTGCGCGAAGCTGGAGACGAAGTAGACCGAGGAGCCGCCCCAGTAACAGCCCTCCAGTTTCTGGCCGTGGGTGATGCCCTTCGGCCCGAAGTCCTGGAAGCGGATGGCCGTTTCGGCGGCCAGCGGATCCGGTACGGGAACCCACTCGATGCCCTCGAAGCTCGTCCCGGTCTCCTGGACCGCCGAGAGGTCGGGGACCCCCGGCACCCGCATGGCCTCCAGCCGGCCGCCGGCCCGCAGCGAGCCCGTGCCGCCGAGGGGCTTCTCCGGAAGGAAGCGGTAGAAGAGCCCGAACGGCTTCTCGAACGCGTCCTCGGTCTCGTACACGATCCCGTTCCGCGGATCGATCGCGATCGCCTCGTGCTGGAAGCGGCCCATCGCGGTCAGCGGTACGGCGCCGGTACGGTGCGGATTCGCGCCGTCCACCTCGAAGATGAAGCCGTGGTCCTTGGTGTAGCCGTTGGTGCCGGCCTTGTCCTCGGTCTCCTCGCAGGTGAGCCAGGTGTCCCACGGGGTGCGGCCACCGGCGCAGTTGACCGCGGTACCGGCGATCGCGACGTGTTCGCCGAGGACGTTGTTACGCCCGTCGAGCTCCAGGGCCGTACAGCCGCCCTTGCCCATCGGGTCGTACGTGAGCCCCTTGACGGTCGGCACGGCGATCTTCGCGGTGACCCGGTTCTCGTGGTTGCGCACGAGGGTCACGTGCCCGCGGCGGCCGGCGAACGCGGCCATGCCGTCGTGGTTGCTGGGCACCGGGCCCTCGCCGGAGCGCAGCGGGTCGCCCTCCCGGGAAAGCACCCGGTAGCGGAAGCCCCTCGGGAGGTCGAGGAGCCCGTCCGGGTCGGGCACCAGTGGGCCGTAGCCCGCGTGGCCGCGGGCGGCGGCCGTTCCCGCGAAGAGTTCACCGAAGGCCCCGGTGAAGGCGATTGCGGCGGCTGCGCCGCTGGTGGCCAGGACCTGACGGCGTGTCGCGAAAGGTCGGGATGCGGTTGACATGTGGCAACTCCCTGTTGGCGGACAGGTGACATGGCATTGTCAAAAGCAGGCCTGCCCGTTCGAGGCCCTCGGTGAACGTTGTCACGGCCGACCGGCCGGTCCGGTCCCGACGCTCCGGGGCAGAAGCAGACGGAAGGCCGATCCCGCGCCCGGCCGGGTGTGACCGGATGCGCCGGTCGAGGTCACGCGCAGAGCGGTGGCCGAGCCGCGCCCGACGAGCGCCTCGCGAAGCGATGAGAAACGCGGGTGTATTTCAGGAGGATTCAAGATGCCCGACAGGTGGACGCGGCGCCGCGCGGGAACGGCGATGCCCCCGGGGCCGGCCGCGGCCGGCCCCGGGGGCGTCGAGGAACTGCTCAGGCGAGCGAGGCGCTCAGGGTGATCGTCGTGCCCGTCAGCGCCTGGCTGACCGGGCAGTTCGCCTTCGCGTCCTCGGCGGCCTTGACGAAGCCCGCCTCGTCGAGACCCGGCACCTCGCCCTGGACGGTGAGGTGGATCCCGGTGATGCCGGTGCCCGGCTGGAAGGTGACCTCGGCCTGGGTGTTCAGCCGGGTCGGCGGGGTGCCGGCCGTGGCGAGACCGTTGGAGAGCGCCATCGAGAAGCAGCTGGAGTGCGCGGCCGCGATCAGCTCCTCCGGGCTGGTCTTGCCGTTCGCCTTCTCCGCGCGGGACGGCCAGGAGACCGGGTACTCCCCGATCCCGGAGGAGTCGAGGGTGACGACACCCTTGCCCTCGATCAGGTTGCCTTCCCAGACCGTGTGCGCCTGACGCGTGGTAGCCATGCTGGTTCCCTTCAAACGGAATGCGCGGTTGTACGGGGGTGGCGAGGCACTCCGTCGTGCCTCCCCGGTGTTACGCCCCCGAACCTACTGCGCCACCAGCCCCTTTGCGTCACGCGCCAGAGCCGTCAGCCGGGAGATTGCCCGGAAGTACTTCTTCCGGTACCCGCCGTTCAGCATCTCCTCGCTGAACAGGCGGTCGAAGGGCAGCCCCGAGGCGAGCACCGGAACCTCCCGGTCGTACAGCCGGTCCGCGAGCACCACGAGCCGCAGCGCGGTCGACTGGTCGGGCACCGGCTGCACCTCGGTGAGGCACACCGCCCGGACGCCGTCCGTCAGCGCGCCGTACCGGCTCGGATGGACGCGGGCCAGGTGGTCGAGCAGCGCGGGGAAGTCGTCCAGGCTGGCACCCTCGGTCGCGTACGCGGCCCTGGTGACCTGCTCCTCGGAGTAGGGCGGCGGGGCGTCGGGCAGGCCGCGGTGGCGGTAGTCCTCGCCGTCGATGCGCAGCGGGCGGAAGTGCGAGGACAGCCCCTGGATCTCCCGCAGGAAGTCGGCCGCGGCGAACCGGCCCTCGCCGAGCTTGCCCGGCAGCGTGTTGGAGGTCGCGGCGAGCGCCACCCCCGCCTCGACCAGCCGGCTCAGCAGCGAGGAGACCAGTACGGTGTCGCCCGGGTCGTCGAGCTCGAACTCGTCGATGCACAGCAGCCGGTGCCCGCTCAGCGTCCGCACGGTCTGCTGGAAGCCCAGCGCGCCCACGAGGTTGGTCAGCTCCACGAAGGTGCCGAACGCCTTCAGGGAGGGCGCGGCGGGCGTGGCGTGCCAGAGCGAGGCGAGCAGATGGGTCTTGCCGACGCCGTAGCCGCCGTCGAGATAGACCCCGCGCGGGCCACTGGGCGCCACGGTCTTCTTACCGCCGAACCACTTGCGCTTGCCGGCGCCCGTCGCGTGCGCTCCGCCGAGCCCGGCCGCGAAGTCGGAGAGGACCTTGACGGCCTCGATCTGGCTCGGCTGGTTCGGGTCGGGGACGTAGGTGTCGAAGCGCACCGAGTCGAAGCGCGGCGGCGGCACCATCTCGGCGACCAGACGGTCGGCGGGGACGTGCGGCTCAAGGGCGCACAGGGACAGCGGGGCCGTTTCGGCTATGGGGCTGGACCCCGGCACGGCAGTGGAGGAGGACACAACCACCCAGCTTAGGCCGTGCCAGACTGCGGACCATGCGACGCCTGTTCCCTGTGACCGACCTGACAGCGGCCGACGACCGAGGCGAGTGGAGCCTGGACGCCCTCGCCGACGCCTACGCCTACCCCGAGACGGACGGCTCCTGGCTGCGCGCCAACATGGTGTCGACCCTCGACGGCGCCGCTCAGCACGACGGCCGTTCGCGGCCGATCTCCTGCGACGGCGACATGCGGATCTTCGGCACCCTGAGGGGCCTGGCCGACGTGGTGATCGCTGGTGCGGAGACGGTGAGGCTGGAGGGCTACCGCCCTGCCCGGGCCCGGGAGGCCTTCGCGGCGCGCCGGGAGGCCGCCGGGCAGGGGCCCGCGCCCGCGGTCGCCGTGGTGAGCGGCAGCCTGGACCTGGACTTCTCGCTGCCGCTCTTCGTCTCGCCGCTGGTCCCGACGCTCGTGCTCACCGGTGCGGGGGCGCCGCCCGACCGGATCGAGACGGCCCGGAAGGCAGGCGCCGAGGTGGTGATCGCGGGGGAGGGCTCCCGGGTGGATCCCGCCCGTGCCGTGCGGGAGCTGGCCGACCGCGGGCACCGTCGGCTGCTGACGGAGGGCGGGCCCCGGCTGCTCGGTCAGTTCGTGGCGGCGGACGTGCTGGACGAGATGTGCCTGACCCTGGCACCCATGCTCACGGCCGGTGACGCGCAGCGGATCGCGGGCGGTCCGTCGGTGGCCGTGCCGGAACGATTCTCCCTGGCATCACTGCTGGAAGAGGCCGGTTTCCTGTTCGCTCGGTACCGTCGGATCCGACAATGAGCGGAATTTACCGTTCCGCTTAGCGTTCGGTGGGCAGAATGGATCTCGCAGACCCCGTGCGAGCACGGGGAAGGATGGTTTCCGCAGTGATCGGCGACGGTCACTGAAGCAGAAGGGCCCTGTGGTGTTCACCAGCGTTTTGATGATCGAGAAGCCCCTCACTTCCGAGGACGTCGAGTTCGTCACCACCCTGCACGGGGAGGAGCAGATCTCCTTCGTCGTGCTCATGCAGCCGCGTGGTGACCAGGCGGATGTGCTGTTGCGGGCCATCGACGACCTGGCGATGGGCGAACTGAAGGAAGCGGCCAGGGAGAGCGAGGAGCCGGAGGGCAAGAACGCCAGACAGTCCGCCGAACTCGCGCTCGAAGTGTCCCTGGAGGCCCTGCGCCAGGCCGGCTCGGAAGCCGTCGGACAGGTGATCGAGGACCACCCCCTGGACAAGCTCAAGTCCGTCGTCGACGAGGCGGAGGCCGACGAGGTCATCGTCCTGACCGCGCCGCACTACGTGGAGGAGTTCTTCCACCGCGACTGGGCGTCCCGCGCCCGGCACAAGGTCGGCGTACCGGTGCTCAAGCTCTTCGCGCACAGCGAATAGGCTGGGAGCCCCTACCCGTACCACCCTGGGAGACACACGCATGGCACCCGGTATTCCTGCCGCCATGGAACGGCCGCACTTCATCGGCATCGGCGGCGCCGGAATGTCGGGCATCGCGAAGATCCTCACCCGGCGGGGTGCGAAGGTCGCGGGCAGTGACTCCAAGGAGTCCGCCACGGCCGAGGCGCTGCGCGCGCTGGGGGCGACCGTCCACATCGGGCACGCCGCCGGCCACCTGGCGGACGACGCCACCTGCGTGGTCGTCTCCAGTGCCATCCGCGCCGACAACCCGGAGCTGGTGCGCGCCGGGGAGCTCTCGATCCCCGTCGTGCACCGCTCCGACGCGCTCGCCTCCCTCATGCAGGGGCTGCGGCCCATCGCCGTCGCGGGCACCCACGGCAAGACGACCACCACGTCGATGCTGGCCGTCGCCCTCACCGAGCTGGGCCTCGACCCCTCGTACGCGATCGGCGGCGACCTCGCCGGCCCCGGCACCAACGCCACGCACGGCGAGGGCGCGATCTTCGTGGCCGAGGCCGACGAGAGCGACCGGAGCTTCCAGAAGTACGACCCCGAGGTCGCGATCGTCCTCAACGTCGAGCTGGACCACCACGCGAACTACGCCTCGATGGACGAGATCTACGACTCCTTCGAGACCTTCGCCGGCAAGATCGTCCCCGACGGCACCCTGGTGATCTCCGCCGACCAGTCCGGCGCCGTCGAGCTGACCCGCCGGGTGCGCGACCTGTCCGCCCTCAAGGTCGTCACCTACGGTGAGGCCGAGACCGCGGACGTCCGCGTCCACAAGATCACCCCGCGCGGTCTGACCAGCGAGGTCACGGTCGTCCTGAACGGCAAGTACCTCACCTTCACCGTCTCCGTCCCCGGCCGCCACTACGCGCTGAACGCCGTGGCCGCCCTGGCCGCGGGCGTCGCCCTCGGGATCCCCGCCCACAACCTCGCCTCGGCCCTCGGCAAGTACACCGGGGTCAAGCGACGCCTCCAGCTCAAGGGCGAGGCGGCCGGCGTCCAGGTCATCGACAGCTACGCCCACCACCCGACCGAGATGACGGCCGACCTCGAAGCGATGCGCGGCGCCACCGACGCCCGGATCCTGGTCGTCTTCCAGCCCCACCTCTTCTCCCGCACCCAGGAGCTCGGCACCGAGATGGGCCAGGCCCTGGCGCTGGCCGACGCCTCCGTGGTCCTGGACATCTACCCGGCCCGCGAGGACCCGATCCCCGGCATCACCAGCACCCTGATCATCGACGCCGCGAAGGCCGCCGGCGCCGACGTCACCGCCGTGCACGACAAGGCGACGGTCCCCGAGGTCATCGCGGGAATGGCGAAGCCCGGCGACCTCGTTCTCACCATGGGGGCGGGCGATGTCACGGACCTCGGCCCGCAGATCCTGGACCACCTGTCGAGCTGAGGGAGCCACCGTGCCGTACGACATCGAGAAGCCGGACGAGCAGTGGCGGGAGGAACTGTCCCCCGCCGAGTACGCCGTCCTGCGCAAGGCGGGCACCGAGCCGGCGTTCGTCGGCGAGTACACCGACACCAAGACCACCGGCGTCTACTCCTGCCGCGCCTGTGACGCGGAGCTGTTCCGCTCCGACACGAAGTTCGAGTCGCACTGCGGCTGGCCGTCCTTCTACGACCCGAAGGACACGGACGCGGTCGAACTGATCCAGGACCGCAGCCACGGCATGGTCCGCACCGAGGTCCGCTGCGCCCGCTGCGGCTCGCACCTGGGCCACGTCTTCGAGGGAGAGGGTTACCCCACCCCGACGGACCAGCGGTACTGCATCAACTCGATCTCGCTGCGACTGACGCCCGACGCCTGAGAACCGGCCAGGAAGGGGACTGACGCGGCCCGTCAGTCCCCTTCCGGCGTCTCCGGCTTCAGCAGCGGGTGCACCACACCGGGGAAGACCCGGGCCCGCACGACAGACTCGGCCGAACCGCCCTGGATCACGGTCTCCGCGACACCCCAGGGACGGCCGGGCAGCCGGACGATCAGCGTGTACGAAGCGGGGCAGCCCAGGCACTCGTACCGGTCGACCCACGTCTCCACGTCCGTGGCACTGCCCGGGTAGCGGGCCACGTGCCGGTGCAGCGCGTGGCAGCGCTCGCAACGCTCGCCCGGCTCGCACGTGCCCCCGCAGGGACACGGCACGTCGAGGGACTCGGCCGGGCGCCAGCGCTGCGTGAGGACGGCGTCACGGGTGGCGCCCATGTCCTTCATCGCCTTGAGGTTGCGGGCGGCCACGTTGTACGACTCACCGGTCGCCGCCATCCGGTCGCGGATCACGTCCTTGCGCCCACGGTTCGTCGTCATCTGTTCCTCCTGGGGTTCACGCAGCCCGCCAGGAGCCCACGAGATCGTTGTGCCCCAAAGGTACCCGGCGGACGGTGCCCCCGACGACTCGCGCGTTCAGCCCCGGCGCACCCGCCCCGCGATCCGCCGCCCGATCCGCCCCAGGGTGCCCCGGCCCCGGCGGTTCCAGTCGTGGAAGGCCTCCGCCCGGCCGCTGCTCCCCGAGCGTCCCACGGCCTCCTCCACCGCGGCGACCCCGTCGGCGGAGAGCGTGCGCACGGCGGGGCGCAGCACCTCCTCCAGCAGGGCGTCCGCGGTCCGGCTCCACGCCGCTCCGGCGTGCGGATGAGCGGTCCAGACGGCGAAGCAGTCCGCGGTGTACGCCGGTTCCGCCTTCAGCCGGGAAAGGACACCGGCCTCGCGCGCGGCCCGGTCGTACGCGGCGACGAGATCCGGGTCGCCGCTGTGCACCAGGGCGTACAGCTCGGCCTCCGGCCGGTCCGGCGCGAGCAGCCGTGCGGCGAGCGCCCCGTACGCATGGTCCAGCACCTCCGGTTCCACCGGCTCGGCGCCCTCGCGCAGTGCGCGGGCCCGCTCCGCCCACTCCGGCGCCGCCGCGTCCGACCGGATCTCGCGGGCGAACTCCAGGAGCAGCAGGGCCGCGCGTTCCCGGCCCGCGATCTCCTGCGGGAAGCCGCGCAGCAGGTCGTGGGCGAGCTCCGGCGCCTCCTCGTCGGTGGCGGGCGCGCCGAGCGCCGCGGCCACCAGGTGCGACCAGGTGCCGGCCGTCCGATGGGCGTCCGACGTGGCGGCCTCCAGCAGCAGCCGGCCCTCGCCCGCCGTCATCGTGTCCTTCTCCGCGTTCTCCTCCCACACCAGCCCCACGGCCGTCCGCAGCACCAGCGGCTCCGCGAACGGCGACATCCCGGCGGCCCGGAGCACCCGGTGCACCGCGCCCACCCGGTCCGCCCCGCAGCCGGCCTTGGCCTCCGGCGCCTCGGCGCACATCCGTAGATGCGGCAGCGACTGGGTGCCGGTGAAGGGCAGCGGGACCCGGCCCAGCAGCCGCTCGACGCCCGACGGGTCCTGCGGCGCGATCCGGTCCAGCGCACCGAGCAGGGCCGTACGGACGTCGAACTGCTCATCCATCAGTTCCAGCAGCGCGGGCGCCCAGCCCGGCTCACCGTCCCCGGGCTCCAGCAGCGCGGGCGCGAGCCGGCGGACGACCGCGGGCAGCAGCTCCGCGCAGTCCACGCCGAGCAGCCGGGCCACCCGCAGCAGCTGCACCGTCCTCGCCACGTCGAGACCGACGCCCGCGCCGCTCAGCTCGGTCAGGATCTCCGGGCCCAGCACCGAGGCGACGGCCGCACCCTCGGGACCGCTGAAGGCGGTACGGCCGGGCAGCTCCACGGAGCCGTTGCCGCCGCGGACCGCCTCCGTGACCAGCATCGCGGCCAGCGGTGCCGTGGTCGTCGCGGGGGAGCGGCCGTCGAGTGCGGCGAACAGCCGTCCCGCGGCGTCGAACTCGGGACCGGTGCGGTCGTCGACCCCGGGCGCGGTCAGCGCGTCGACGAGCTGCCGGGTGCGCTTGGCGTCCAGCGCGTAGGGCCGCTCGGCGGCCCAGCCGGCCGCGGCGGCGCGCCCGCCCGTGCCCAGCGTGATGCCCGCGCACAGGGCCGTCACGGCCACCGGCCCCGCGGCGAACGGCTCCCCGGGCAGCTCGGCGGCCTCCCGGAACAGTTCCGGTGCGCGGCTGCGCCAGATCCGGGCGGCCGTCTCCGCCCAGGTGTCGGCCACGGTCCCTTCCGGGCGCGGGCCGGTGCAGGTGTGCACGTGGAAACCGGGGCCCGTCAGCTCGTGCGCGTCCTGCGGCAGCGTTCCGACGATCTGCTGCGGGGCGCGCCGCGGGTGGCGGGCGTACGTGGTGAAGGTCAGCCGTTCGGCGAGTTCGTCGGGCAGCGCGACGCAGGCCAGCGCGATCCACCGGGCCACGTCCGCGCTCTGCCGCTCGACGAGCACGACCCGGCCGTCGCCGTCCTGTCCGTACAGCCGGCGCAGGTCGGCCAGCACACCGGCGAGCCAGGGGCCCCGGGAGACGGCGAAGTCGTTGAGCCCCTCGCGGTCCCGGGCGTGGCCGGTGGCGGGCAGGGCGGCGAGGGGGCCGGGCAGCGTACGGTCCGGTGTCGCGGCGGCCCAGCGGGCGGACCGGCAGGCGGTGATCGGGAGGGCGCCGCCCGGCAGCCGGGTGCCGACGGGGAGATGGACCGCGTGTGCGTGGAAGCCCACGTCGGAGCCGGGCCCGGGCCGGACCGCCACGGTCCTGGCCAGCAGATGGCTGCCGTCGGAGAGGACGCTGTAACTCAACGCCTCGGGCAGCGCGCGCAACGCGGCTTCCGCGAGCCGGGGTTCCGTTCCGGTGGGCGTCCCGTAGGCCAGGAGCGGTCCCGCCTCGGTGAGCACGGACGCGGGTATCGCGGCGTCAACTGCGGTGAAGCGGGCCGGTATCGGTTCGGCCTCGCCGGTGCCGGGACCGTCCCCGCCGGTCGCGGAGGTGTAGTGCAACTGCGCGAGGCTCATGCGTCGGCTCTCTTCGTCCCTGCCGTGAAGGTCCCCCTGCCACCCGCACCCGCCGTCGCGTGGTGGCAGCGCCGTCCCGGCAGAGCGACGACCCCGGCGGGGAGTGGTCCGCAGTCGCTGGGGCGACGCTATCAAGGACTGGGGCCCCCGAGGTCGCGAAGACGGGGCCGGGGCCGGGTGCCCCGCCCCGCCTTCGCGCGCCGGATCAGTTCGGCGTGCGGACGCCCGGTGCGGTGGGCACGGGGATGTCGTCCATCCCCCTGTCCGCCGAACCCGCGGGGGCGTCGGCGCCCACCGGCGTGGTGGTCATCGGCCGGGCGGCGGCGCACCGCTGCTTCTCCGACTCGGACATGGGCCGGTGCGCTGAAGAACGCGGTCCGGTACGGCCCGTGACGGACCGTCGATCACTGCGTGGAGCCGGTAGTCGTCCGTGTTGCCCAGGAACCAGCCCGCCACGCGCTCACGGCTCGGCCGGCTCTCCACCCAGCTCTCCTCGGCGGGCCGGATCCGCTCCACGCTCTCCCGCCGGTCGGTGCTGAACCACTGCCAGGGCCGCTGCCCGCCCTTCGCGGTCAAGTCCTTGGGGAAGAACACGGAGGGCGGACTCGGCAACGACTCCACCGCCGACAGCAACGTGGCCGGCGACGTCGCCCACCTCGAAGGCGTGGCCCGCGTCTCCGCCAACGCCCAGCTCGGTGACGGCACGGACACCCCGTCGCTCTGGCCGGTGACCGTACTTACGGCCGGCAGCGGCATCGCCACCGCGAAGACGGGCCGCTCCAGCTTCGCGTACTGGGCACGGACCCATCCGCGACGGAGGGGGCCGGGGGGTGCACGGCGGCGGCCCCGGCCACGCGAGAGGGCGGCTGGAACGCAACACCGACACACCCCGAACCCCCTGGAACCCCCTCTATTGTTGCGGACTACACGGCACACTCTGGGGGTTGGATGCACAGCGAGGGAACGACCGGTCCCGGTTCGGGCGACGGCTCGGGCACGGTCATCGCGGGCCGCTACCACTTGCAGCGCCGGCTCGGGCGGGGCGGAATGGGTGTGGTCTGGGAGGCCTTCGACTCCAGCCTGGACCGGAAGGTCGCCGTGAAAGGGCTGCTCCATCCCGGCGCCGTTTCCTCCGACGCCCAGTCGGAATGGGTGAGCCGGGCACGCCGTGAGGCGCGGGCCATCGCCCGGATCGGGCACCGGAACGTGGTCGCCGTGCACGACGTGATCGAGGACGGCGATCAGGTCTGGATCGTCATGGAACTGCTCGACCCCCGCTCGCTGGCCGACCTGTTGCAGGAGCGGCAGCAGCTCCCCGTACCGCACGCGGCCCGGATCGGTCTCCAGGTGCTGCGTGGACTGACCGCCGCGCACGAGGCCGGGGTGCTGCACCGCGACATGAAGCCGCACAACGTCCTGTTCCGATCCGACGGACGCGCCCTCCTCACGGACTTCGGGATCGCCACCTTCGAGGGCGCCGTGCAGGTGACCCGGACGCACGAGGTGATCGGCACCGCCCAGTACCTCGCACCCGAACTGCTCACCCGTACCGCCGAACAGCCCCACCCCGCATCGGCGGCGTCCGACCTGTGGGCCCTGGGGGTCACGCTCTACGAGATGGTGGAGGGCAGGCGCCCGTTCAACGGCGGGAGCAGCTACGAGATCTGGATCGCCGTCCGCGACTCCCCGGTGCCTCCCATGCGGTACGCCGGGCCGCTCGCCGCGCTGATCGAGGCGCTGCTGCACAAGGACCCACGGCAGCGCCCGGACGCCGCCGAAGCCGAACGGATGCTCCAGGAGGTCACCCGGGACCTCGTCGCACCCGGGCCCCCGGCCGGCCGCTCGCCCACGGAACCGGCGCGGCACGAACCCGCCCCCGTGCCCGTCGCGACCGCCCCCGCGGAGCCGGTGGGCCGCCCGGCGGCGGCACCGGGTGCGCCCGCACACGCCGGGGTGCCCGCGGCGCCCGAACCGCCCGGCGGGCGGGCCGGGGGCCGGTGGAAGGTTCCGGTCGCCGTTCTCTGCACGGCATTGCTCGTCGGAACCGGATGGTACGTGTGGGGGCGGCCCGACGACTCCGTGAAGCGCGACGCCGCCGCAGCGGACAAGAACACACCGGCACCGAGGTTCAAGGACACGCACGAGGAGCTGTGGTTCGGCGTCAAGGCCGATCAGCCCGGTCTCAGCCAGAAGACCGGAGGCGGGTACGAGGGGTTCGAGGTCGACCTGGCCAAAGAGATCGGCCGCCGGATGGGATACAGCGCGGACCCGCGGAAGAAGGAGATCCGCTTCTACCCCGTGACGTCCGGCACGCGGGCGGCGATGGTGACGACGAAGGGCCGGGTGGACCTCGTCATGGCGACGTACAGCGTCGGCGAGGAGCGGAAGAAGAAGGACGGGGTGGACTTCGCCGGCACGTACTTCAACCCCCTCGGCGCGCTTCTGGTGAAGAAGGACAACTTCAAGGACATCAACAGCCGGCAGGACCTGAAGAACGACAGGAGCGCCGAGGTCTGTACGGCGGCGGGGTCGATGTACGAGAAGTGGATCACGGACGAGGGGATGACCCCGGAGAAGAACTATCCGTCCGGCTACGAGGAATGCGCCAGAGAGGTCACCACCAGGGGCAACAACGTGTACGCGATGGCCACGGACGACGTCATCGTCGCCGGATACGCCAGCAGGTTCCGCAACACGAGGATGGTCGACACCTTCGACGGCGGGGTCGAGGGATACGGCGTGGCGATGGCCCCCGGCCAGAAGGGGCTCAAGACGGAGGTCTGCCGCGCCCTTTCGAAGATCATGGAGAGGCGCGGGGGACGGCCCTCGACGTGGATGGAGCTGTACGACAAGCACCTGAGGCCCCTCATGCCGGACGAGTACAAGGTGGAGGAGCCGGAACTGACGCAGTGCGAAGGACTGTAGGGCGGCCGGGGAGTCCCGAGCCGAGCAGGCGGCGGGCACCCGTGCCTCGGGCTGTCCTGCCCCGGCCGCCGGGTTCCGTTCCCGGCCGGGGAGCGGAATATCCGCGCCGCCTCCCGCGATGTAACGGCTGTCGGAACGACGATCACCGCGGGGCGGACCGCAGCCCATCGCACGGAGGGGACGGGCACCCATGAGCCTTCGCCAGTTCGAGTACGCCCTGGCCGTCGCCGAGGAGGGGTCGGTGACGGCGGCCGCGGAGCGGCTGCGCGTCGCCCAGCCGTCGGTCTCCCAGCAGATCCGCGGCCTGGAGCGGGAGCTCGGCGTGGAGCTGTTCTCCCGCACCCCGACGGGACTCGTGGCCACCGCGGTCGGCCGCGCCTTCCTGCGGGAGGCGGAGGTCGCGGTGAGCGCGGCGCGGAAGGCGAGGGCGACGGCGCGGGCCGGGGCCGACGAGCTGGTCGGCGAGCTGGTGGTCGCGGCACAGATGGGCTTCGGAACGCGGCAGTTGCCGGGTGCGCTGGACGCGCTGCGACGCCGTTTCCCCCGGCTGGAGGTGACCGTCTTCGAGGAGCCGAGCTCCGCGGAGCTGGAGCGGCTGTGCCGCCGGGGCGTGCTGGACCTGGCCCTGATGGCGGCGTGCGAGCAGACCCCCGACGACGCCCACCGCCTCGGCGACGAGGAGTTCGTCGTGGTGCTCGGCCCCGGTGACCGGCGGCTCGCCGCGGACCGGGTCGGCCTGCGCGAGCTGGACGGGGAGGCGTGGGTGAGGTTCGACCGTGACAGCGCGCTCGACGGCGTGCTCCTCGGCGTGCTGCGGGACAACGGCCTCACCCCGTCCACGGCCGCCCGCGTGTCCCAGCCCGCGACGGCCGTCCGCTGGGCCGCCCACGGGCTGGGGGCGGCCCTCGTGCCGGCTTCGGCGGTGCCCCGGGGCCACGAGCACCTCGTCCGCCCGGTGTTCCCGGCCGTGTCCCAGCCCGTCATCGCCGTGCTCCGGCAGGGTGCGGGGCCGGGGGAGACGGCTCTGCTCGATCTGCTGCGCCGGGAAACCTGGACCGCGTCCGCCTCCTTCGCGCCGGTGTCCTGACAGGCCAGGAGGAGCAGACCTCGCTGGGTTCGCGTTTCACCCCTCACTACGCGCCCTCCGCCAGCGGCGACGGGCGCGCGATCACATATTTTCCCAACGGTAGGTGACGGGGCAAGACGACCAAGTGAAGGGAACGAGCCCGGCCTGCACCCCTCTCAGCCTGCCCAAACGTGCAATCGATCACGTCCGTTCCCATCGGCGGCCCATTGCCAGAAGCCGGATAAGTTCCCAAGATTCGGAATAGTCTCCGGCAAGGCACCGGGGGTCGGGCCGCCTGCGGCCGAACGCGGAAGAGGGTGCGAACGTGGAGGCGATGAGGCCGTCGGACGAGGAAGCACACCTTCACGGCGAACCGGTGCGCGAGGGCCCCAGCGGTTTACCCCGGCTCGCGGCCCGGCTGGGCCCGGCACTTGAGAGCGTCGACCGGGCGCTGGAGGGACTCGTCCGGCAGGGGCGGGCGATGAGGCAGGACGGCGCCTGTCCGCCGGTGGCCGCGGTGATACCCGCCGCGGCCCCGCAGCCGCCCTGGCGCGTCATGTCACCGCGCGACAGCCTGCTGCTCCGGGCGCGGCACGAGGTGCTCCACTTCGACGTGCCGCCGTACCTGTCCACCGACAACGGGACCCAACTGGACCAGCTCGCCCAGGGGGTGGTCTACCGGACCGTGTACGGACAGCGGGCCATCGAGTACCCGGGGGCGATGGTCCTCATCGATCAGTGTCTGGAAGCCGGAGAGAAGGCGCGGGTCACTGCCCGGCTTCCGATGAAGATGATGATCGTCGACCGCGAGCGGGCCGTCGTCTCCGCTCCCGCCGAAGTGGCACTGCGGCCCGGCGCCTCCGTCGTCATCACCAACGGCCCCCTGCTGGACGGGCTGATCGAGCTGTTCGAACGAGTCTGGGCCGAGAGCGTGCCCCTGGACCCCACCGGTGCCGCCGTCGGGGCCCAGGAGGGCGAACTGAACCCCGAAGAGACGCGTCTGCTGGCTCTTCTGCTCAGCGGGCTCACCGACGACGCGGTCGCCCGCCACCTGGGGATCGCCCGGCGCACCGTCGTGCGCCGGGCCCGCAGCCTCATGGACCGGGCCGGGGTGGCGACCCGCATGCAACTGGGCTGGCACGCGGCGCGCTGCGGATGGATCGAGGTACCGGGCTGAGGACGGCGGTGACGGACCCCCTTCCGCCCGGGACCCCGTCCGCCGAGGTTCGCAGGTGGCGCAGATGCGACACCGAAGGAACCTCAACACCGGACCTGACGGGCTATAGCCTCCGAATGCGCTGATCATCCGGCCGGATCTCCATGCTTCCAGGGCGTCGTGCCCGGAGTTCGGCGTGCGCCGATTCTCTGCTCCCCACCCAAGGAGACGTACGTGAACAGTCCCTCTCGCGGCAGACGTGGCAGACGGCTGATCGCCGTTGCCACGGTGATCGCTACCGGAGCCCTCATACCCGTGGTCGGCTCCGGTACCATCAGGGCCGAGCTGTGGGACTCTGCCGGCAGCCGCACGGTCGAGACCATCGACTGGGCCTACGGCCTGAAGTAGGGATCGACCGGCGTCACGTTCCCGGCCCCGGACACCTTGTGTCCGGGGCCGGTTCCCTTTCGGGTCAGTGAGCTCGCATTCTTCCCGGGAGCCCGATGGTTGCCATTGTTTTCCGCGCCCCGCAATTCGGTCCGCGTCAACTCCTGGGAAATTCGCCGCCGTCCACCGTGAGAATGTTTCCGGTCACCCAGCTCGCCCGGTCGGAAACAAGGAACAGCACCGCGTCGGCGATGTCATCGGGCCGGCCCACTCGCCCCAACGGCACGCCGCTGTCGTCCGCGCCCGTCCCCGGGACCATGCGCGCCCACTCCTCCCGCGTCGCTTCGCCGCCGGGAGTCTCGGTCCTGCCGGGGCTGACGATGTTGACCCGGATGCCGGACGGTGCCAGCTCCAGGGCCAGCCCCCGGCTGTAGTTCTCCAACGCGGCCTTCGCCGCCGTGTAGTGGAGGAACGGCGGGGGTGTGAACGGGGTCGCTGCCGACGACACGTGCACGATCGCCCCCGAACCCCGCTTCCGCATCCCCGGCGCCAGCAGTGCGTCCAGCCGTACGGAGGCCAGGTAGTTCAGGTCCAGCTGGTTCTGCCACTCCTCGTCCGGGATGTCCGCGGTCTGCCGGAACGGGCCTGCCCCGCCCGCGTTGTTGACCAGGATGTCCACCCCGCCGAGCGTCTTCTGCGCGGCTGCGGCGATGGCCTCCGCCCCGGCGCGTGTCCGCACGTCGGCCTCCATGAAGGTGACGCCCTCCGGCACCGCGTCCGGCGCCGACCGGGCGGTGGTGAGCACCTCGGCGCCCGCGTCGCGGAGTTGGCGCACGATGGCCGCGCCGATTCCACGGGAACCACCTGTGACCAGGGCCCGCTTTCCGGCGAGTTCCCGCGTTCCTGATCCGATTTCCGTCGTGCTCATTGCCGCTGTTCCTCTCGGTGAATTCGTACGCTTCCGCGTTGTTCTGAAGGTACGACCGGGAGAGAACGAGAGGCAAAGACCAAATGTCAGCAGGCGCTATAGGGGATTCCTATAGCGCCTGGAGTTGTGTGCTCAGCCCTGGACCGACCCGGTAGCGACGAATTGGGTCCGGGCGGTGGGTCAGGTGGCGACCTCCGCGCACGCTGCGTGCCGAGGTCAAGCACGGTACGTGCGGAGCGGGACCTCTTGCGCTGAGCCGGTGTCAGGCGTCGAGGACGGCGGCGACGGCTTCGATCTCGACGAGCTGGTCGGTGTAGCCGAGCACGGTGACGCCCATCAGCGTGCTGGGAACGTCGTGGTCGCCGAAAGCCTCCCGGACCACCTTCCAGGCGGTGCCCAGGTCCTCCTGGCGGGAGGAGGCGACGAGTACGCGGGTGCTGATGACGTCCTCCAGGGACGCGCCGGCGTCCTTCAGCGCGGTCCGCATGTTCTCCACGGCTTTCGCGGCCTGGCCCGCGTAGTCCCCGACGGCCGCCGTCGAACCGTCCTCGTTCAACGGGCACGCGCCCGCGAGGAAGATCAGCCGCGCCTCGGCAGGGGCCGTGGCGGCGTAGGCGTACTCGGCGACGTCCGACAGGGCGGCGGAGCGTATGAGGGTGACGGCACGGGGCATGGTCGGTCAGGTCCTCCGGTGTGAGGGGGCAGGGGAATCGGGACCGGCGGGCCGGGGTGTGGTCCCGGCCCGCGCGCGTCCGGCTACTCGAATCGGGCCGGGTCGCCGGCTCCGCGTCGTACGATCTCCAGCTCGCCGCTGGAGAAGTCGATGACGGTGGTCGGCTCCGTGCCGCAGTCGCCGGAGTCGACGACGACGTCCACCTCGTGGTCGAGGCGTTCCTTGATCTCCCAGCCCTGGGTCATCGGCTCGTCCTCTTCGGGCAGGAGCAGGGTGCTGGAGAGCAGCGGCTCGCCGAGTTCCTCCAACAGGGCCTGGACGACGGGGTGGTCGGGGATGCGGACGCCGACGGTCTTCTTCTTCGGGTGCAGCAGCTGGCGCGGCACCTCCTTCGTCGCCGGAAGGATGAAGGTGTACTGGCCCGGCGTCGCGGCCTTGATGGCGCGGAACACGTCGTTGTCGATCTGCACGAACTGCCCGAGCTGGGCGAAGTTCTGGCACATGAGCGTGAAGTGATGACGGTCGTCGAGGTTGCGGATCGCGCGGATGCGGGAGATGCCGTCACGGCTGCCGAGCTGACACCCGAGGGCGTAGCAGGAGTCCGTCGGATACGCGACGAGTGATCCGGAGCGGATGCTTTCGGCCACGTTGGTGATGGTGCGCCGCTGGGGATTTTCGGGGTGTACGTCGAAATACTTCGCCATCCGGCGAGTCTACGGCGGGGGTGGTGAGTGGTACGAGGGGAAAGCGGGTTGTCCTGCCCCTGGGAGGAGCAGGACAACCGTTTCGAGTGGTGGGGCGTCACTCAAACCTTTTCAGCCAGGCGTCCGGCGATGTGCACGTGGCATGTGACATGTAGAGTGCACATGAATTGCATGATGCACACGTGTGGTATATATGTACAAAAGAGGTCGCCCGCCCCGTGGGGAGGCGAGCCCGGCAGTCGAAGGAAGCCTCGCGTGGACATGCCCGTGGACCGGATCGAGTTCGAGACGATGCTGCTCGGGCGGCATATGAGTCTGCTGACCTCGCGAGGCGGCGGGCGGCTCGACCGGAGTGCCTACATCCTCCTCAGTCGCATCCGGGCCCAGGGCCCGATGTCCATCGGGCAGCTCCGGGACGCCTTCGGCCTCGACACATCCACGCTGAACCGGCAGACCGCGGCGATGCTCCGGGTCGGAGTCGTCGAGCGCATCCCCGACCCGGACGGCGGGATCGCCCGGAAGTTCGCCATCACGGCCGAGGGCGAGCACCGGCTGGACAAGGACCGCGCCGAGAACCGGGACGGTCTGCAGCGCGTACTGGCCGAGTGGACCCCGCAGGAGGCGGCCCAGCTCGCGGACTGCCTCGCACGCCTCAACCGCGACATCGAGCGCCTCGACGGACGGCCCTGGCCGAGAGACTGAGCGGGACGGCAGGGATGCGGAACGGGGCCGGGTGCCTTCTCGGCACCCGGCCCCGCCCCTGTGTACCGCGGTCCGGTCAGGACAGCTTGGTGAAGGCCCAGGTCTGGACCGCGGTGGTGGAGGGCGCCTGCTGGGTGAGCGGCGCCCCGTTCGTGGTGGAGGCCGCGGTGAGGAGCAGCCCGCTGGACCTGCTCGTCAGCCGGTAGCCCCCGGCCGCGGGGGTCGCGGTCCAGCGCTGGTTCGCGTCGCCGCTGCACGCCCACTGGTCGATGGCGGCCCCCGCCGCCTTGGAGTTCTGGTAGACCTCCGCGCACAGGCCGCTCGTGACGTTCTTCAGGGTGTACGTGCCGTCGGTGTTGGCCGTGACGTTCCACTTCTGGTTGTCGCCGCCGTTCCAGAGCCAGCCGACCAGTTGGGTGCCCTGGGCCGTGGAGTGCGCCGGTACGTCGATCGCCTGGGTGCCGGCGGAGATCCGGTTGATCCCGGCCGTCGGTCCCGTCGGCTTCACGCAGGTGGTGGACGACTGGTGGGCGCCGCGGTCCGGTACGCAGCCGGCCGCGACCGGGCCGCCGAAGTAGTCGCGTGCACCCGCGTTCGCCACGACCGCGCCGTTGGCCAGGGCGGAGGAGCCCGCCCGCAGCCGGTAGCCGTCGGCGTCCGTGCGTGAGGTGGCCGTGCCGGGGGCCGTCAGCTTCGGGTCCGTCGTCACCTTGTGGGCGTCGGCCGGCTCACCGGCCGGGTGGGTGCCGTAGAAGACGTTCGCGTCGTACCCGAGACCTGCGGCGTTGACGTAACTCGCGTCGGCCGTCGCCACGTGGAAGATGTTGTTGGTGAACGTGGCGTTCGCCGCCGTCGAACCGTTCGAGTTGCTGATGATCTCGACCGGCTTCGAGAGGTAGAAGGTGTTGTTGTGGATCTGCGTGTTCGTCGTCTTGGCGCAGACCATGTCGAAGAGCTGGCCGCCGTCGTTCTGGCTGATGTTGTACCGGACGATGTTGTCGGCGGTCGTCGACCCCGAGCCGTTGCACAGGAGGATGAAGCCACCCTCGTTGTCGTGGCTGTAGTTGTACTGGTAGATGGTGCGGATATTGCCCTCGTCGAGGTCGAGCCCCTGCCCGTCGCAGGTGCTCTTGCCGCCGCTCACCTCGTTGAACTGGTACAGCGTGTCCTGGGTGTTCCATCCCCAGAGGCCGGCCGCGCAGTGCGCGGGCTCGCGCTCGCGGAATCCGTCGACCTTGTTGTATTCGAGGAGCGCGCCCTCGGTGTGATGCGGCACGATCGCGTCGCCACCGATGTCGGAGACGGTGTTCCCGCGGATGACGACCCGTGTCTGAGGGGTCCATGCCCCGCAGGTCGTCCCGCAGTTGGCGTTGGCGAGCTCGGGGCGCTGCATCCACCGGGTCCAGAAATGGATCCCGTAACGGTCCACGGCCCGCACGGTGTTGCCCGTCAGGACGACGTCGTCGAACTTCGTGGGCGTCGTGTTGCCCAGGACCTCGAAGAAGATTCCGGCGCTGGCGTCGTCGTCCTTCTTGGTCTGGTTCCCGTTGACGTCATGGATGTCGAGACCGGTGAGCCGGTAGTAGGTGCCGGTACCCGAGTCGGTCCTGGTGATGTGGACACCGCGACGGGTCGCCGCGGCCGCACCCTTGTTGGAGACGTCCAGGTTGCGGATCTCCCAGTACTGCTGGTCCGCGAGCCGGACGACGTCGGTGACCAGGCCCGCGCCGGCCAGTGCCGGCTTGGCGCCCGTGCCGTACGCGTCGACCACGACCGGCGCTCCGGCCGCGCCCGAGCCCTTGGGGAAGAGCGTCTGGCCGGTGCAGGTCGAACCGCGCTTGAGGAGGATGGAGTCGCCCGGCCGGAAGGTGCGGGAGTTCACCGGAGCCAGTGCGTTCCAGGGTGCGGCCTGGGTTCCGTCGCCCGCGGCTGCGGCACCGCAGTCGACGTAGAAGGACTGCGCGGCGGCCTGCGCTGCTGTGGCGGGGGCCGCGGTCAGAAGGGATGCCAGCGGTAGCGACAGGGCCGAGAGGAGCAGGGTTCGTCTTCCGGTCATGGAACGACTCCATATTCTGAAAACGGACAGCAGACGTCTGATGCCCGCTCACATTAGGGAGCCGGGGTGTCAGTGGTCAAGACCTGTTCATGTCAATCGACGGCCGGTGGCCGGTGCCTCAACGTCCGGATGGCGCAACAGTTTTGACGCCTCCTGCCCCTGGGCGACCCGCGATCATAGGATCGGGACGGCCTTCGGGGGAGACGGGGTGGTCGGTCGTGGCGTGCGCAAGGGCGATACGCGGATACGGAGTACTGGTGCTGGCTCCACTGATGCTGGCGGCCTGTTCCAGCAGCGGTGGAAGTCCGGGCGGCGAGGGGACGAGCGCCTCCGCGACCGGCGGCGTCAGCGCGGAGCCCAGCTCGACACCCGAGGACTCCGGCGGCATCGACGCGGACCCGGCCAGGCTGCCGGCCACCCGCAAGGAAGCCCTCGACCTCATCGGCCGCGTCATCGCGGAACCCTCGACGTTCGGCCCCGGCGTGGTCAAGCGGAGCCCGTACGAGAGTGATCCGGCCACCTGGCCCGTCCTCGGCACCGACTGCGTCTGGCGGCAGGAGAAGCCGGTGAGCAGTGTCCTCGCCACTGTGAGCCGCTCCTTCGAGGTGCCCGCCGCGGGCGGCAAGGGGCCGATGCGGCTCTCCGCCGTCGTCACCGTCCACCGCACGCGCGACGACGCCCGCTGGGAGATGGCCGAATCGGTGGAGGAGACGATGCGCTGTCCCACCCAGCAACTGCGGCAGGGCGAGCTGATCGGGTCGATGATCGCGTCCTCGCTGGGGCAGGAGAAGGGCGTCATGGACAGCGCCGAGGACTTCCTGCTGGAGTCCGGTGAGTATCAGAACGCGGAGCTCGGCGGCGGTCCGTACCCGTACTCCTGGTACCTGTCGCAGAGCCTCCAGTTCACCGTCGCCGTGACCGGCAAGGGGGCCAAGGGCTGGAGCGCAGAGGAGATCGACGTGCTGGCGAACCAGGCCCACGCCACCATGCTGCTGCGGCTCGGGTCCGCAGTCGAGAAACAGAGCTGAGAGAGCGGAGAGCGTGATGGAGAAGCTGCGCCCCTCCGACCCCCCACGGATCGGCGGGCACCGGCTGATCGGGCGGCTCGGCACCGGCGGCATGGGAGTCGTCTACCTCGGCCGTACGGACACCGGGGCCCTGGCCGCGATCAAGGTGATCCTGCCCGAGTACGCCGCCGACGACGCCTTCCGGACCCGCTTCCGGCGCGAGGCCGAGGCCGCCCGGCGGGTGGACAGCCCCTGGGCCGTGCCGGTCACCGGCGCGGACACGGAAGGCGAACAGCCCTGGCTGGCCACCGCGTTCGTGCCCGGTCCCGCACTGTCCGAAGCCGTCGCCCGGTGCGGACCGCTGCCCGCACGCAGCGTCCGGGTGCTCGGCCGTCTGCTCGCCCGAGCCCTGACCGCCGTACACACGGCGGGACTTGTCCACCGAGACGTCAAGCCGGGCAACGTGCTGCTCACCGTCGACGGGCCGCGCCTGATCGACTTCGGGATCGCGCGGGCCGCCGACGCCACGGCGCTCACCGCCACCGACCTCGTCGTCGGCACCCCCGGCTTCCTCTCCCCGGAACAGGCCACCGGAGGCCGCACGGAGGCCGGGCCCGCGAGCGACGTCTTCTCGCTCGGCTGCCTCCTGGCATACGCCGCGACGGGACGCCCTCCGTTCGGCAGCGGGGCCGTCGACGCCCTGCTCTACCGCACCGTCCACGACGAGCCCGACCTCGCGGGGGTCGACGACCCCGAACTCCCCGCGCTGCTCGCTGCCCTGCTGGCCAAGGACCCCGGCGCGCGGCCCACGGCGGCGGACCTCGACACGCTGATCACCGAGGACGCGCCGGACGGCACCGCCGACTGGCTGCCCAGCGACGTCGTGGCGCTGATCGCCGACCGGTCCGCCGCCATGCTGGAGCTGCCCGACATCGACCCGACGCTCGACGAGAACACCCCGCAGCCCGGACCGGGGCGGCGCAAGGTGCTGCTGTTCGCCGGTGCCGGCCTCGTGGTCGCGGCCGGTGGCGGATTCGCCGTACGGGAATGGCTGACCGACGAGACGGAGGGCTCCGCCGCCACGTCCGGCGAGCGGGCCTGGACCATCGGCGTCCAGGCCGACCTCTCGGGTCCGCGGAAGGCCGCAGGGCAGGCTCAGGAACGCGGGGTGCGGCTGGCCGTCGAGCAGTTCAACGCCCGTGAGGACAAGCCCTTCACGCTGACCGTCAAGGCCGTCGACGACGGGGGTGACACCACTCGCGCGGCGAAGGCCGCCGACCGGTTCGCCCGCGACCGCGACGTGCTCGCCGTCGTCGGCCCGACCGGAGACGCCGCCACGGAGGCCGTCCTCGGCGTGTACGACGAGGCGATGCTGCCGCTCATCACCGTGTCCTCGCTCCAGCTCACCTACGCGGCCCGGTCCAGGAAGTCCTTCTTCCAGGCGGCCCCCGCCGACGCCGTACTGGCCCAGCCGATCGTCAGACGACTCGTGCTGCGACCCGACGTCGAACGGCTCGGGGTGCTGCTCGACCGGGCCGGCGGCCAGTCCGCCTACCAGGTCGGCTACCTCACCAATATGGTGACGGGCCAGATCACCACCGGGACCACCTATCCGCGCGTGATCCCGTCCGGAACGCAGGACCTGGCACCCGTGATCAAGGACATGCTCGCGCACGCCAGCGACGCCTTCTTCTACGCCGGTGACGCGGCCGGCGCCGCCCGCACCGCTCGCGCGCTCGCGGCAACTCCCTTCAAGGGGCCCCGGATGGCCATGCACACGGCCATGGACGCGCGCTTCATCGAGGACGCCGGACAGGGCGCCGAACGCTGGGAGTTCACCGCGCCCTACGTCGACCCGTCGGTTCCCGCGGCCAAGAAGTTCGCCGCGGCCCACCGCGCCGCCTTCGGCACCGCGCCCGCGCACTGGGCCGCCGAGGGGTACGACGCGGCCGGGATGGTGATCGCCGCCGTGACCGCCCTCGCCAAGGTGACGGCAGGCCGGCCGAGGCGCCCGTCGCGCAGCGCACTCGTCGCGAAGATCGCCGCGTCCACGTACAAGGGCGTCTCCCGCACGTACGCCTTCGCCGAGGACCACCGGCTCGTGGGCGATGACGCCCACCTGTACGGGGTGCGGAACGGGCGCTACGTCTACCTCGGCGCCGCGCCGAAGGCCGCGGCCTGATCCGGCATGCGACCGCTCACCTCGGACGACCCGCGCACCATCGGCGAGTTCCGCACGCTCGTCCGCCTCGGCGCGGGCGGCATGGGTGTCGTCTACCTGGCCCGCTCCCTGGGCGGCACGCTCGCCGCCGTGAAGGTGATCCGCGCCGAGCACGCCGCGGACCCCGGATTCCGCGCGCGGTTCCGTCGCGAGGCCGAGGCAGCGGCGCGGATCACCGGGCCGTGGGTGGTCCCGGTCACCGGGGCGGACACCGAGGCCCCGGAGCCCTGGCTCGCCACCGTGTTCGTGCCCGGCCCTTCGCTGGGCGAAGTCGTGGAGGGGCAGGGGGCGTTGCCCACCGCAACGGTCCGGGCGCTCGGCTCCCGGCTGGCCGAAGCGCTCGCCGCCGTGCACGACGCGGGCCTCCTGCACCGCGACGTCAAGCCCGGCAACGTGCTCCTCGCGCTGGACGGCCCCCGGCTCATCGACTTCGGCATCGCCCGCCACGAGGGCGCCACCGCGCTCACCGCGACCGACTCGGTGATCGGCACGCCGGGCTACCTCGCCCCCGAACAGGCTTCGGCGGGGCCGCTGGGTCCGGGCTGCGACGTGTTCTCCCTCGGCTGCGTGCTCGTGTACGCGGCGACCGGGCGGCGCCCGTTCGGTCAGGGCTCCCCGGCCGGGGTGCTCTTCCGCACGGTGCACGAGGCGCCGGATCTGGAGGGGGTGCCGGCCGCCCTGCTGCCCCTGATCACGGCCTGCCTGGCCAAGGACCCGGCGGACCGGCCGGGCGCCCGGGAGGCCGCGCGGGAGCTCGCCGGGAGCGGTGCGGGCTGGGAGGTGCCGGGCCTGTCCGCCACGGTCGCCGCCCGCTCGGCCGCCGCACTGGCCCTGCCCGACCCCGAACCGCCCACGGTCGTCCAGGACCCCGGGGCGCCGCGCCCCACCCGGCGGCGCGTGCTCACCGCGGGAGCCGCCGGTGCCGTGCTCCTCGCCGGCGGAGGGACGGCCGCTTGGGTGGCCGCCGCCCGGCGCGGCGGCACCGGAACGGCACCCCGCACCCTTCCCGCCTACCGGATCGCCCTGCACGCGGACCTGACCGGACCGGGGAAGGCCGTCGGCCTCGCCCATGAGCGCGGGGCCCGACTCGCGATCGACGACCACAACGCCCGTACGGACAAGGCGTTCACGCTCACCTTGCGCACGGAGAACGACGCGGGTGACGCGGAGCGCGCCCTCGATGTCGCGGACCGGATCGCCGCCGATCCCCGGGTGCTCGCCGTCGTCGGCCCCACCGGGGAAGTCGCGGACGCGAAGGTCGTCAGCCGTTACGAGAAGGCGGGCCTCGCCCAGGTCATCGTCGCGGCACGCTCCACCACGGCCGAGTGGGTGGAATCCAAGTCCCTTTGCGTACTGCGGTTGTTCGACAAGAGCCTGGCCATCGGACTGAACCATTACCTGGCCCGCGTCCGGCCGGCCAAGCAGGTCGTCGTCATCGAGGACCCCGAGGACCCGCAGAGCAGCTGGGCGATCAGGAACCTGCTGCCGAGCGCCCCGGCCGACGGGGCCGCGTACACCGTGCACACCGTTACAGCCGGCGCCCGCACCATCGCCCCGGCCGCCCGGGCCGCCGTCGCCGCCGGAGCAGGCGCGGTCGTCTACGCCGGATCGTCCGCCGCCCGGGGCGCCCGCTGCGCCAAGGACCTGGTCGCTGCCGGCTTCACCGGAACCGGCCTGGCGGTCGGCCCCGTCCTCACCCGGGCCTTCCTCCGGGACGCGGGCAAGGCCGCCGAGGGCTGGGTCTTCGCCGAGGCGTACACCGATCCGTCGGCCCTGTCCTCCGCCCAGGCGTTCAGTGCCGCGCACCGCAGACGGTTCGGTTCCCCACCCGCCACCTGGGCGGCGGAGACGTACGACGCCGTGGGACTGATCGCACAGGCCGGCCGCACCACCAGCGCCACCGACGCCCCGCGCGACGGGGTGGCCGCACGGATCTCGCGGAGCAGCTACCGGGGCATCACCCGGCAGCTCTCCTTCGGCGGTTCCACCCACCAGGTGGACAACGCCACAGGCATCCTTCTCTATCGGGTCGACAAGGGGCGGGTCCGCTTCCTGGGGCCCGCCGCGTCGGTGTGAGCCGAGGCTCCCCTCCCCGCGCTCGGTACGGTGGAGCGACGAGTGCCGGACCCACCGAAGAGGAGTACCGCATGGCCGAGTTGCAGCTCTCCGCAGGTGTCGTGGAGTACGAGGACACCGGCGGGGACGGGCCGGTCGTGGTCCTGCTGCACGGTGTGGCGATGGACGGCTCGCTGTGGCGGCACGTCGTCGCGGATCTGCGGGACGGCCACCGGTGCGTCGTGCCGACGCTGCCGCTCGGCGGTCACCGGCGGCCGATGAAGCCCGACGCCGACCTTTCGGTCCTCGGCGTGGCACGGCTGGTCGCGGAGTTCCTCGAAGCGCTCGATCTCATCGACGTCACGCTGGTCATGAACGACTGGGGCGGCGCGCAGGCCCTGGTCGCGGACGGCCGGGACCAGCGGATCGGCAAGCTGGTCATCACCTCCTGCGAGGCGTTCGACAACTTCCCGCCCGGTCTGCCCGGCAACAACCTGTACGCCTCCGCCAAGATGCCCGGCGGCCTGAACATGGCCTTCACCCTGTTGAGGTTCAAGCCGATGCGGCGGCTGCCGATGACCTGGGGCCGGATGAGCAAGCGGCCGGTGCCCGACGCGGTCATGGACGGCTGGTTCCGGCCACTGTGGACCTCCCCGGATATCCGCCGGGACCTGCGGAAGTACGTCCTGGGCGTGCCACCGAAGGCCGAACTCCTGCGCTGGGCCGAAGCCCTGCGCACCTTCGACCGGCCCGCGCTCGTCGCCTGGGCCTCGGAGGACAGGGTCATGCCGCCCGAGCACGGCCGCCGGCTGGCCGGCATGCTGCCCCAGGGCGAGCTGGTGGAGATCGGGGACAGCTACACCCTGATCCCGGAGGACCGGCCGGAGGAACTCGCCCGGCACATGCGGGAGTTTCTCCGGACGGCGTAAAGGCCCAGCCGCTGACCATGTCAGTACTCCCAGGACGCCGTCGAGCGCGGTGCCTTCGCCGGCCGCCTGCTTGCCGATGCGGTCAGCTATCTGCTCTCAGCAGCAGGAATCCGTGCGATCGGTGGCAGCGAGCCGCTCCCTGCGCGGACGGGCACGCCAAGGTCGCGCCTCCGCGATCTGGCACACGTTCTCCTCCAGGACCGCGGCCGCGATGGCGTCCCGGTCGGGGAAGTGCCGGTACAGAACGGCCTGCCCCACCCCGGCCCGGCGCGCGATCCCGGACAGCGGGGCGTCCAGGCCGTCCGTCGCGTAGATCTCCCGGGCGGCGGAGATCAGGGCGGCCCGGTTGCCGGCGGCGGCCTTCGGGCCCCGGTTCGCGGGCCTCCGCCCGGCCGTCATGGGGTACTGGGTCATCGGGTCAGGGTGACGGCAGGGCCGGGCCCCGGCCGGGCCCCTTCAGCCTCGTCCCGTCCGCCGAACGGAGCAGGCTGCCCTCACGCCGTGAGGCCGGGTGTGAAGCCAAGCTGCGGGCGCGCTTAAGAAAACCTCGATGGACCTGGGGCGCGGGGTACGGCAGATTTCTCCGTGACGGCGGAGGATGGTGCGCGGCAGCCGGTCGAACGCGCTGCCACGCAGTCCCTCTCATACTTCCCCGGGCCGCAGGCTTCCTTTGGCATGCCCCCGGCCCGGGGACATCAACGCCGCACCAGGTACAGGGAGCCGCAGCCGTGAAGGCACTCGTGAAGCAGAAGGCCGAGCCGGGACTCTGGCTGATGGACGTGCCCGAGCCGGAGACCGGCCCCTCGGACGTGCTGATCAAGGTGCTCCGCACCGGCATCTGCGGCACCGACCTGCACATCCGTAACTACGACGGATGGGCGCAGAACGCGATCAGTACCCCGCTCGTCCTCGGCCACGAGTTCGTCGGCGAGGTCGCCGCGATCGGCTCCGACGTCGTCGACATCGCCGTCGGCGACCTGGTCAGCGGGGAGGGCCACCTGGTCTGCGGCAAGTGCCGCAACTGCCTGGCCGGACGCCGCCACCTCTGCCGCTCCACGCTGGGGCTCGGCGTGGGACGCGACGGGGCCTTCGCCGAGTACGTCGCCCTGCCCGCGTCCAACGTGTGGGTCCACCGGGTCCCCGTCGACCTGGACATCGCCGCGATCTTCGACCCGTTCGGCAACGCCGTGCACACCGCGCTGTCGTTCCCGCTGGTCGGCGAGGACGTCCTCATCACCGGCGCCGGCCCGATCGGCATCATGGCGGCCGCCGTCGCCAAGCACGCCGGCGCGCGCAACGTGATGATCACCGACGTCAGCGAGGCCCGCCTGGAGCTCGCCCGCAAGGTCGGCGTCAGCCTCGCCCTCAACGTCGGCGAGCAGACCATCGCCGACGGTCAGCGGGAGCTCGGGCTGCGCGAGGGCTTCGACATCGGCCTGGAGATGTCCGGCCGCCCCGAGGCGATGCGCGACATGATCGCGAACATGACGCACGGCGGCCGCATCGCGATGCTCGGACTGCCGTCCGAGGAGTTCGCCGTCGACTGGTCCCGGATCGTCACCTCCATGATCACGGTCAAGGGGATCTACGGCCGCGAGATGTACGAGACCTGGTACGCCATGTCCGTCCTGCTGGAGGGCGGCCTCGACCTCGCCCCCGTGATCACCGGCCGGTACGGCTACCGCGACTTCGAGGCGGCCTTCGACGACGCGGCGAGCGGACTCGGCGGCAAGGTCATCCTCGACTGGACCGTCTGACCCTCACACCTCTTAAGGAATCCCGCATGTTCGACTCCGTACGCGACGATCTGCGCACCACCCTCGAAGAGATCGAGGCCGCCGGGCTGCACAAGCCCGAGCGCGTCATCGGTACCCCGCAGTCCGCGACCGTGGCCGTCACCGCGGGCGGCCGCCCCGGTGAGGTGCTGAACTTCTGCGCCAACAACTACCTGGGCCTCGCCGACGACCCCGACGTGATCGCCGCCGCGCACGAGGCGCTGGACCGCTGGGGCTACGGCATGGCCTCCGTCCGCTTCATCTGCGGCACCCAGGAGGTCCACAAGGAGCTGGAGCAGCGGCTCTCCTCCTTCCTGGGCCAGGAGGACACGATCCTCTACTCCTCCTGCTTCGACGCCAACGGCGGAGTCTTCGAGACCGTCCTCGGCCCGGAGGACGCGGTCATCTCCGACGCCCTCAACCACGCCTCGATCATCGACGGCATCCGGCTGTGCAAGGCCAAGCGCTTCCGCTACGCCAACCGCGACATGGCGGACCTGGAGCAGCAGCTCAAGGAGGCGTCCGGGGCCCGGCGCCGCCTCGTCGTCACCGACGGCGTCTTCTCCATGGACGGGTACGTCGCCCCGCTCCGCGAGATCTGCGACCTGGCCGAGCGCTACGACGCCATGGTCATGGTCGACGACTCGCACGCCGTCGGCTTCGTCGGCCCCGGCGGTCGCGGCACGCCCGAACTGCACGACGTGATGGACCGCGTCGACATCATCACCGGCACCCTCGGCAAGGCGCTGGGCGGCGCGTCCGGCGGCTACGTGGCCGCCCGCGCCGAGATCGTGGCGCTGCTGCGCCAGCGCTCGCGCCCGTACCTCTTCTCCAACTCGCTCGCCCCGGTCATCGCGGCGGCCTCCCTCAAGGTCATCGACCTGCTGGAGTCCGCCGGCGACCTGCGCGAGCAGCTCAACGCCAACACCGCGCTCTTCCGTACCCGGATGACCGAGGAAGGCTTCGACGTCCTGCCCGGCGACCACGCCATCGCCCCCGTGATGATCGGGGACGCGGCGAAGGCAGGCCGGATGGCGGAGCTGCTCCTGGAGCGCGGTGTGTACGTGATCGGGTTCTCGTACCCGGTCGTCCCGCAGGGCGCGGCCCGTATTCGCGTCCAGCTCTCCGCCGCCCACTCCACGGCGGACGTGAACCGGGCGGTCGACGCCTTCGTCGACGCCCGGGCGGCGCTGGGGGAGTGAGGCCCGACGGGGTCGCCCTTCGCGACCTGGGACAATGGGGCACATGATCGATGCACGGCGGCTGCGCATCCTGCGTGCGGTGGCGGACCACCGCACGGTGACGGCCGCGGCCGCCGCGCTGTATCTGACCCCCTCCGCCGTCTCCCAGCAGCTCGCCGCGCTGGAACAGGAGACCGGCCACCGGCTGGTCGAACGGAACGCCCGCGGCGCCCGGCTCACCCCGGCCGGGGAGATCCTGCTGACCCACGCCAACGCGGTGCTGGCCCAGTTGGAACGGGCGGAGGCCGAACTGGCCGCGTACGGCGCGGGCGACGCCGGTACGGTCACGGTCGCCGCCTTCGCCACCGGCATCGGCCTGGTCCTCGCCCCCGCGATAGCCGCCCTGGGCCGGACCGCGCCCGGCATCAAGGTCCGCGTCCAGGACGCCGAGGGCGACGCGAGCGTCCCCATGGTGCTGGACCGGCAGGTCGATGTGGCGGTCGCCGTCGAGTACCGCGGCGCCCCGGGTGAGGACGACCGGCGGCTCACCCGCGTACCGCTGTACTCGGAACCGTTCGACGCGGTGCTCCCGGTGGGGCACCGGCTGGCCGGCCAGGAGCAGGTGGCCGTCGCCGACCTGGCGAAGGACGCGTGGATCGGCCCCTACCCGGGCAACCCCTGCCACGACGTGGTGGTCCTGGCCTGCGAGTACGCCGGTTTCGCACCGAACCTCGAACACTCCTCGGACGACTTCCACGCGGTGGTCGCGCTCGCCGGGGCCGGCGCCGGAGTGGCCCTGGTCCCGCGTTCCGCGCTGCGCGGGGTGGCCCTGGCCGGAGTGGTGGTCCGCCCGGTGCAGGGCAGTGCGCCCACCCGCCGGGTCTTCGCGGCGGTGCGGCGGGGCGCGGAGGCGCATCCGCTGATCGCCCCGGTGCTGGAGGCGCTGGCGGGGGCGGCGGGGGACGACGTCCTCAGGACGGGCTGAGGACCGGGTCGCCGCGGATCTCCGCAATCCGCACCGCGTTCCCGGCCGACCGGCCAGACTTGCTCCTGTTTCCCGCTTCCCGGTGACGAGAGGACAGCAGGCATGGCGAAGAGCGCGCTCCTTGTGATGGACGTCCAGCGCGACATCGTGGACATCACCGGTGCCGGCACCGGCTACCTGTCGCGTCTGAACCGGGCGATCGAGGGTGCCCGGGCGGCGGACATACCCGTGATCTACGTGGTCATCGCGTTGCCGTCCGGAGATCCCGAGGTCAGCCCGCGCAACCGGGTGATCACGAACGCCGTGCGGGCCGGCTGGTTCACCGAGGGCGAGCCCGGCACCGCGATCCATCCCGCCGTCGCGCCCCGGCCGGGCGACGCCGTCGTCACCAAGAGGCGGGGCAGCGCGTTCTCGGGCAGCGATTTCGATCTGGTGCTCAGGGCCCGCGACATCGACAGCCTCGTGGTCACCGGTATCGCCACGAGCGGTGTGGTGCTGTCCACCCTGTGCCACGCCGTCGACCTGGACCTCGGCCTCACCGTCCTGGTGGACGCCTGCCACGACACCGAGACGGAGTTGCACCGGGCGCTCACCGAGACCCTGTTCCCGCGCTGGGGCGACGTCATCACGGTCGAGGACTGGCTGAAGGCCGTCGCCCCGCGGTAGCGGCCGGCCCGGGCCGTGAAGCCCCCGGGAACAGTGTGCCCATGGCCGCCGCCACCGTGACGGCCAGTGCGAGCACCCCGTACTGCACGGGCGGCAGGTACGGCAGCCCGCCCGTCGCCGGGAGCGCGAACGCGAGCAGCGGGACCGCCGCGACCACGGTTCCGATGGTCAGACCGGCCACCGTCACCAGGCCCGTCTCCAGCACCCGCATGCGCAGCAGCTGCCCGCGTCCCGTGCCGACCAGCCGCAGCAGGCGGAACTCCGGGCGGCGGCCGACCGAGATCAGGGCGAGGGTGCTGACCACGGCGAGCAGCGCGAAGCCGCCGATCACTCCGACGCCGATGACGATCAGGGCGTCGTCCTGGTCCGAGGACGACGGGCTGATCCGCACGTCGTCCGCGGTCGCCGGGCGGACATCGAGGCCCTTGTACGGTGCCAGCGCACGCCGTACGGCGGACGTGGCGTCCCCGTCCGTCGAGCGGACCAGGATCTGCCGGTCGCGCGGAGCCGAGACATGACCGGCCAGGGCCTCGCGGGGAAGCATGAACTCGCCGAGCCCCAGGGACCGTTCATAGAGCGCCACCACCCTGAGCCGTGCCCGCGTCCCGTCCCCGAGGCGCAGCGCGACGTCGTCCCCGACACCGACGCCCAGATCGTCGGCCCGGTCCTCGCCCACGGCGACCGTGCCCCGGCCCGTGAGCGCGGCCGGATCACCGTCCGTGACCCGGGCGTCGAGCGTGCCGGACAACTGGTCCGCGGTGACGCCCAGCACCGGGAAGCGGTCCAGCGCCGGTTCGCCGGTCTCGCGGTGGGCGAGGACGACGGCCGACCGCAGCAGGCCCGTCGCGGCAGCCACCCCGGGCGCCCCGCGCACGGCCTCGGCGGCCTCGGCCGGGATACCCGCCGCCGGGCCCGTCACCACCAGGTCCGCGCGCAGGGCGTCGGCCGCCTGCCGGCCGGCGGCCCGCTCCAGCGTCGTACCGGCCGCCAGCTGGACGCACACGAACGCGACGACCAGCACGATCGGGGTGAGCGCCGCACCCAGCCGGCGATGGTGTGCGGCGGCGGACCGGGCGGCAAGGAATCCGGCGGCCCCGCCCGCACGCCGGGCCGGCGCACCGAGCACCCGCATCGAGATCCGGGCGATCCACGGACCGAGCAGCGCCACCGCGACGATCAGTGAGGTCGCCGCCCCGGACGCGGCGAGCGCCGCGGCCTGACCGCTCTGCGTGGCCGCCGTACCGGCCGACCCCAGCCCCGCGACCGCGAGCAGCACACCCGCGCCCGTGCGCAGCCGCCCCGGCTCGCCGGGCTCCGGTGCCCGCGCCGCGCTCAGGGCCGCCGCAGGCCGCATCCGGGTCACCGCACGCGCCGCGAGCAGCGCCACCGGCCGGGCGGCCAGGGCGACGAGCAGCGCGCCCACGACGCCCGCCGCGACCGGCAGCCACACCGGGACGGGCAGCGGCAGCGGGTCCGTGGTCAGCAGCGACCGCATCAGCAGGCCGAGCGGCACGGCCCCGGCCGCGCCCAGTAGCGCGGCGGCGCCCGCGACCCGGCTTGCCTCACGGCCGACCGCCGACCTGAGCTGCCGGGGCGTCGCCCCGACCGCCCGCAGCAGCGCCAGTTCACCGGAGCGCTGGTGCACGGCCTGGGAGATCGTCGTGGCGATCACCAGCAGCGCCACCATGACCACCGTCCCGGCGATCGACGCCAGCATCGCCAGCAGATCGCCGCGGCCGCCGAGCGCGTCGATGTGCTCCGCCTCGCCGCGCCCGGCCCCGGTCAGCACGCGCGGCCCGCGCTCGCCGCCGCCCAGCCCCGCCACGGCCCTGTCCAGCGAGGCCCGCAGCGTGTCGGCGGACACACCCCGCTCGGCCACGACGCCGATCGCGTCCACCGTGCCGGGATGCCCTGCCAGTGCCGTGAGCCGGTGCTCGGTGAAGAACACGGCGGGTGTGCCGCCCCGGTGACCGGTCGCGGCAACCCCGCTGACGGTGTACTGCCGCGCCGCGCCGCCCACTTGAAGCGTGACGCGCCTGCCCGGGGACGCCAGCGCCGCGTCCACGACCACCTCGGATGCGGACCTGGGCGCACGCCCCTCGGACAGCTCGTACGGAGTGAGTGCGGCGGACGGCCAGGAACGGCCCACCGCCGACGCCCCCTTGCCCACCGTCACCGGAACCGAGTCGTCCGCGACGGCTCGCGCCACGCCGTCCGCCGCTGCCGCCCGCGCCAGCACGGAACGCTCCAGCCGTACCCGCTCCGGCAGATGGGCGGTGGCCGTCTGCGGTTCGCTGCCCCACGGCTTCGCCGTGTACGTCACCCGCTGATCGGCCACCACCACCGCATCGGCCCCGGTGTAGCGCTCCACCGGCGGCAGGGCCAGCAACAGCGAGCCGAGCACCAGCGCGAAGGCGCCGAGCAGCGCGGCAGCGGCCGCCGTCGCGGCGAACACCGCGGTCCAGGCCCGGCGATGGGATGTCAGCGAGCGGCGGGCCAGGAACGCCGAGGCCCGCCTGCTCCCGGTCCGCACGCTCGCGCGCACCGGGTTCTCCGCCCTGGTGACCGTCATCGCAGCCGGCCCCCGTCCATCGTCATGACCGTGTCCGCCCAGCTCGCCGCCACCGGGTCATGGGTGACCATGACGACCGTGCGGCCGTCGAGCCGTACCGCGTCCCGCAGCAGCCCCAGCACCAGCGCCGCGGACTCGGGGTCCAGGGAGGCCGTCGGCTCGTCCGCGAAGACCACATCGGGTTCGGTCACCAACGCCCTCGCGACCGCCACCCGTTGCTGCTCACCGCCCGACAGGGCCGCCGGTCCGCCACTGCCCCGGCCGGACAGCCCGACCCGCTCCAGCAACCGGCGTCCACGGTCCAGCACGTCAGTGGCCCCGGGATCGGCACCGGCCAGGACGAGCGGCAGTACGACGTTCTCCTCGATGCTCAGTGATGCCACCAGGTTCAGCGCGTGCGACTGGAAGACGAAGCCGATCCTGTCCCGGCGCAGCCGGGTCAGCGCGGCCTCGGAGAGCGTGCCGAGATCGGTCCCGGCGATCCGTACCGTGCCCGACGACGGACGGTCCAGGCCCGCCGCGCACTGGAGGAACGTGCTCTTGCCCGACCCCGAGGGGCCGACCACCGCGGTGAAACTCCCCACGGGAATCACACAGCTCACCGCATCCAGCGCGACCGCCTCCCGGCCGCTGCCGCGCCGCCCGTGGCGCCGGCTCACCGACTTGAGCTCCAGCGCCGCCGTGCGCACTGCCGTGGTTGTCCCCACCGTGGTCCCCTCGCCTCTTGCGTACCTTCTGACCTGTGTAAACGCTATGAGTGCGCGGGTGTGGGGGCGAGGGTGCACGCTCCCGGACCGGGGGTGTAGCGGGCACCACCACCGCCCGGGGTGACGGCTCCACTCCGGGGGTGGGCGAGCCCCCGTAACGTAGTGCGGCATGAGCACCGCCCCCGTCCCGCTGACCGTCGCAGTCCGGCGTTCCTGGCACGCCTCGCGCTATGTCCTCATCGGCATCCCGATCGCACTGATCGCGTACGTCGCCACGTTCCTGCTGGTGGCGGCGCTGTTCTTCGCGGTCGTGGTCATCGGGCTGCCGGCGCTTCCCGAGGCGGCCAAGGCGCTGCACCGGTTCGCGGAGTTCGAGCGGCGCAGGGCGGCGGCCCACCTCGGATTGGCCTTCCGGCCCACGCCGTATCTCCCGCTCGACGGCGGCGAACTCGCCGCGCGGGTCAGGCATGCGCTCACCGACCCCGTCGTCCGGCGCGAGGCGGTGTGGCTGCCGTTCCAGGCGCTGGCGGGCAACCTCATCGGCTACGCCACGATGGTGCTGTGGCCGGTGGGCCTGCTGGTGGACGGGATCGTGCTCAGCGCCGCGCACCTGCTGGACCGGCGGAGCAGCGACGAGTACGGCACGACGCCGCCCGAGCGCCAGGGCCTGCTCCTGCGCTGGCACCCCGTACTCGCGGAACTCTCCGCGAGCTGGACGAGGGCCCTGCTGACGGCACCGCACTCCGCCGAACTCACCGAACGCATCACTCAGTTGACGGAGAGCAGGGCGGGCGCGGTCGAGGCGCACGGCGCCGAACTCCGCCGTATCGAAAGGGACCTGCACGACGGCGCGCAGGCGCGGATCGTCGCCCTGTCGATGCGCATCGGCCTGGCCAAGCAGCTCCTGGACCGGGACCCGGCTGCCGCACGGCAACGCCTCGACGAGGCCCAGGACGGCGTCGACGCGGCGCTCGCGGAGCTGCGGCACGTGGTCCGCGGCATCCACCCGCCCATCCTGACGGACCGTGGACTCGCGGGAGCCGTAAGGGCGTTGGCGGCGGACTCGGCCGTCCCCGTCACGGTGGTGCTCGACGGCGTCGAGGACGGGCGCCGGCTGCCGGCGGCCATCGAGGCCGCCGCCTACTTCGTGATCGCCGAGGCACTCACCAACATCGGCAAGCACAGCGGTGCCACAACGGCCCATGTACGGGTCGGCCGGGCCCGTGACGCCCTGCTCGTGGCCATCGGCGACGATGGGCACGGCGGCGCGGACGAACGCGGCGGCAGCGGGCTGGTCGGGATCAGGCGGCGGATCGCCGCCCTGGACGGCACCACCCGCATCAGCAGCCCCACCGGGGGGCCGACGGACATCGAAGTGGAGCTGCCGTGCGGATCGTGATCGCCGAGGACAACGCCCTGCTGCGGGAGGGGCTGATCCTGCTCCTCACCAGCTCGGGCCATGAGGTGGTCGCCGACGCCGCGGCCGGCCCCGAGGTCCTGCCCGCCCTGCTGGAGCACCGCCCGGACGCCGCCGTGCTCGACGTACGGCTGCCGCCCACGTTCCGTGACGAGGGGCTGCGCGCCGCCATCGCCGCCCGCGAGGAGATGCCCGGCCTGCCGATCCTGGTCCTCTCCCAGTACGTCGAGGAGACGTACGCCGCCGAGCTGCTGGCCCGGGGCGCGCAGGGCATCGGCTATCTGCTCAAGGACCGGGTGGGCCGCGTCGACCAGTTCCTCCAGGCCCTGGACCGGGTGGCGTCCGGCGGCACCGCGCTCGACCCCGAGGTGGTCAGCCAGTTGCTGACCCGCAAGGCGTCCGCGAAGCCGCTGCTCAGCCTCACCCCCCGGGAGCGGGAGGTGCTGGAACTGATGGCGCAGGGCAAGGCGAACGGCACGATCGCCACCGAACTCGTCGTCACGGAACGGGCGGTGAGCAAACACATCGGTTCCATCTTCGCCAAGCTCGGACTCGAAGCGGACGACGGATCGGTCCACCGCAGGGTCCTCGCGGTCCTGGCGTACCTGGAGGGCAACGGGGCGCGCTGAGTGCGCTCACGCAGGCTGGAGCAGATCCCAGCGGTTGCCGTACAGGTCCTCGAAGACCGCGACCGAGCCGTAGACCTCGTGCCGCGGCTCCTCCAGGAACCGGACCCCGGCCGCCCGCATGCGCGCGTGGTCACCGGCGAAGTCCTCGGTGTGCAGGAAGAAGCCGACCCGCCCGCCGGTCTGGGCTCCGACACTGGCACTCTGCGCCTCGTCCTTGGCCCGGGCCAGCAGCAGCCCGGATCCCTCGGTTCCGCGCGGACGCACCACGATCCAGCGGGTGCCGTCGCCCCGGTCGGTGTCCTCCACCAGCTCGAAGCCGAGGGCGCCGGTGTAGAAGCCGAGCGCCTCGTCGTAGTCGCGGACGACCAGGGTGACCAGAGCGATGTGGGACATGGGATTCCTCGCGGTACGGAAGGGGACGGGCGGCTCCAGACAGGACCTGGCAGGACAATATCCGCCATGGACACCAGCGACCTCATCGGGCTGACGGCCCGCGCCCGCCGCCTCGCCCTGGCCGCGGACCGCCGCATCCTCGGAATCGCCGGGCCGCCCGGTGCCGGGAAGTCCACCCTGGCGGAGCAGCTCGTCGCCGCGCTCGGCCCGCTCGCCGTCCTCGTGCCGATGGACGGCTTCCACCTGGCACGGGCCGAACTGGAACGGCTCGGCCGGGCCGGGCGCAAGGGCGCGCCCGACACCTTCGACGCCGCCGGGTACGCGGCCCTGCTCCGGCGGCTGCGGGCGCCCGAAGCGGGGACCGTCGTCTACGCCCCCGTCTTCGACCGGTCCCTGGATCAGCCGGTCGCGGGATCCGTCCCCGTACCGCCGGACGTCCCGCTGGTCGTCACCGAGGGCAATTACCTCCTGCACGGGGAGGGGGACTGGGCGCCCGTGCGGGAGCTGCTCGACGAGGCGTGGTTCCTGGAGCTCGACCAGGACGTACGGATCCGCAGGCTCGTCGACCGGCATGTGCGGTTCGGCAAGCCCCGGCCCCACGCGGAGCGCTGGGTGGCCGGTTCCGACGAGGCCAACGCGCGGCTCGTCGCGGCCGGGCGTGACCGGGCCGACCTCGTCGTACGACTGACCGACGGCACGCCGCCCTGACGCTCGCGGCCGGGCCCCCGGGCGGGCAGGATGCACAGAGCCGTTCCGCGTCGCCAGGAGGTTCCGCATGTCCAGCCCGAAGCAGCCCGTACCGTTCACCGCCGACGACTACCGGGCCCGGATGACGCGGGCCGCCGAGAGTGCCGCAGCCGCCGGACTCGCGGGTGTACTGGTGGCCCCCGGACCGGACATGGTCCATCTCACCGGCTACCGGCCCACGGCGGACACCGAGCGCCTCACCCTCCTCGTCCTCACCGCGGGCCAGGACCCGGTCCTGGTCGTACCGACTCTGGAGGCCGCGGACGCCGAGAAGGCCGTCGGCGCGCCCGCGCTGACCCTGCGCGACTGGACCGACGGCAAGGACCCCTACGCCATCACCGCGCCGCTGCTCGACGGCCAGGGCCGGTTCGGGATCAGCGACAACGCCTGGGCCATGCATCTGCTCGGCCTCCAGCAGCTGCTGCCCGGGACGTCGTACGCCTCCCTCACCGAGGCGCTGCCGATGCTGCGCGCCGTGAAGGACGGCCCTGAGCTGGACCGGCTGGCCGCCGCCGGGGCCGCTGCCGACGCCACGTACGAGGAGATCCTGAAGGTCCGGTTCTCCGGCCGCAGGGAGACCGACGTCGCGGCCGACCTGGCCCGGCTGCTCACCGAGTCCGGGCATTCCCAGGTCGACTTCACCGTGGTCGGCTCCGGACCCAACGGCGCCAACCCCCACCACGAGGCGGGCGACCGCACCATCGAGCGCGGCGACATGGTGGTGCTCGACTTCGGCGGCCTCAAGCACGGGTACGGCTCCGACACCTCCCGTACGGTCCACGTCGGCGAACCCACCGCCGAGGAGCAGCGGGTCCACGACATCGTGCGGGAAGCACAGGACGCGGGCTGCAAGGCCGTCCGGCCCGGTGTCGCCTGCCAGGAGATCGACCGGGCCGCCCGCGCTGTCATCACCGAGTTCGGCTACGGGGAGCGCTTCATCCACCGCACCGGACACGGCATCGGCGTCACCACCCACGAACCGCCGTACATGATCGAGGGCGAGGAGCAGCCGCTCGTTCCCGGTATGTGCTTCTCCGTGGAGCCGGGCATCTATCTGCCGGGCCGGTTCGGCGTCCGGATCGAGGACATCGTGACCGTCACCGAGGACGGCGGCCGGCGCCTCAACGCCACCGCCCGCGAGCTGGCGATCGTCGAGTAGGAGCGCCTTCTCAGTCGTCGGCCAGCACCACGCACGACTCCGGCGGCAGATGCAGCGCCCCGTCCGGGCCGGGCGCGTCGACGGGCAGCCAGGCGGCCAGCACCCGGCCCCCGCCACCGCGGTGCCGGCCGCCGCCCAGCGGGATCGTGGCCGGCTTCTCGTCGAGGTTGACGGCGATCCGCAGGTCGCCCCGGCGCAGCGCCAGCCAGCGGGCCTCGTCGTCGTACGCCGTCCGGACCGTCGCCAGATCCGGGTCGCAGAGGTCGGGCAGGGAGCGGCGCAGCGCGATCAGTTCGCGGTACCAGGCGTGCAGGCGGGCGTGCGGTTCGCGTCGCGGCTCGCTCCAGTCCAGGCACGACCGGTCGCGGGTGGCGGGGTCCTGCGGGTCCGGGATGTCCTCCTCGGCCCAGCCGTGCGCCCCGAACTCCCGCCGTCTGCCGGTGCGTACGGCCTCGGCGAGCTCCGGATCGGTGTGGTCCGTGAAGAACTGCCAGGGCGTACGGGCGCCCCACTCCTCGCCCATGAACAGCATCGGGGTGAAGGGCCCGGTGAGCACGAGCGCCGCCGCGCAGGCCAGCATGCCGGGGGAGAGGGAGGCGGCGAGCCGGTCGCCGAGCGCCCGGTTGCCGATCTGGTCATGGGTCTGGGCGTAGCCGACGAAGCGGTGGGCGGCGCTGCGCGTGACATCGACGGGGCGGCCGTGCGTACGGCCGCGGAAGCTGGAGTACGTGCCGTCGTGGAAGAAGGCGCTCGTCACGGTCTTGGCGAGGCCGGCCAGCGGGGCGGCGGCGAAGTCCGCGTAGTAGCCCTGGGCCTCGCCCGTCAGCGCGGTGTGCAGACAGTGGTGGAAGTCGTCGTTCCACTGGGCGTGCAGACCGATGCCGCCGGACTCGCGCGGAGTCGTCGTCCGCGGGTCGCAGAGGTCGGACTCGGCGATGAGGGAGAGCGGACGGCCCAGTTCGGCCGAGAGCGCGTCGGTGGCGGCGGACAGCTCCTCCAGGAACGTCAGCGCCCGGGTGTCGGCCAGTGCGTGGACCGCGTCGAGCCGGAGCCCGTCCAGCCGGTAGTCGCGGAGCCAGGCGAGCGCGCTGCCCAGCAGGAAGGCCCGCACCTCGTCGGAGCCCGGCGCGTCCAGATTGACGGCCGCGCCCCAGGGGGTGTGGTGCGTCTCGGTGAAGTACGGGCCGAAGGCGGGAAGGTAGTTGCCGGACGGGCCCAGGTGGTTGTGGACCACGTCCAGGACGACCGCGAGCCCGAGCCCGTGCGCCGTGTCGACAAAGCGCTTCAGCCCTTCGGGGCCGCCGTACGGCTCGTGCACGGCCCACAGCGACACCCCCTCGTACCCCCACCCGTGGACCCCGGGGAACGGGCAGACCGGCATCAGCGACACATGGGTGATGCCCAGCTCGGCGAGATGCCCCAGCCGGGCCGCCGCCGCGTCGAAGGTGCCCTCGCCGGTGTACGTACCGATGTGCAGCTCGTACAGGACCGCGCCCGTCAGCCCGCGTCCCGCCCAGTCGGTGCGCCAGGCGTACCTGTCGTGGTCGACGACGGCGCTCTCGCCGTCCGGTCCGTCCGGCTGGCGGCGCGAGCGGGGGTCGGGGCGCACCGGGCCGTCGTCCAGGGCGAATCCGTAGCGGTCGCCGTCGGTCGCCTCCGCGTCCGCGGTCCACCAGCCGGGCCGGTCCGGATCGCGCTCCATGGTCCGCAGCTCACCCGACAGCCGCAGGGCGGCCACATCCGCGTCCGGTGCCCATACCTCGAACAACATGCAGCGCTCCCTCGTTTCCGTGTACCGGCCCATGCTCGGCAGAGGGCGCGATCTTCGACCCCGTGACACTGGATCGAGCCCGTTACCGGCGATGAAGGTCTGGTTCTGATCATTGCCCTGACCGGTTCCGCCCTACGCACTCCCTGTTGTGGCTGTGGCATGCGGCGCACGTCTCACAGCGACTCGTACGCGGCCCTGCGCGTGCGTCCGTCAGCGGTCCCACACCATGTCGAAGGCACGCTCGAAGTTGACGTACCCCAGGCGTGCGAAGGACTTCGCCATCGGCACGTTGCCGACGTCCGTCGCCGCCCGGATGCGCTCCACACCGTCCTGCCCGGCGAGCACCCGGGTTCCCTCGGCGAGGAGTTCGTCGATGTAGCCGTGCCCGCGCTGCGCGGGCACGACGCCGATGTACGCGATGATCGGGTTGTAGCTGTTGCGGGCCGGGATCACGAAGCCGACCGGTCCGCCGTCCGGGAGTTCGGCGATGCGCCACCACTCCTGCGGGGTCGAGTAGTGGGCGAGCTCCTCGTCGTAGTGCTTCTCCGCGGCCTCGCGCGCCGACAGGCCGGACGCCAGGTCCTGCTGACCGTGGGCGTCGAGCGTGCCCTCCATCACCGGCGTCATCAGCGCCAGGAGATCCTCGCGCCCCGCCACCGGACGGAACCGCAGCCGGCCACCGTCGGCCGGAACGGGGGTGCCCGCACGCCACTCCAGACGCAGCCGCTCCACGAGCATCCGGGCACCGCTGCGTTCCATGACCCGGACGCGCGCCTCCACGACGTCGCGGGCCGCCGGGTCCGCACGCCAGTCGGGCGGTACGAAGCGCCCGTACTCGGGGCGCGGGGCACCGGCCGGGACGACGGCGGCCGTCGCCGTCTCCAGCAGCCGCATTCCCGCCTCCCCGCGTTCGGGCTCGGGAAGCGTGTCGTCCAGGTCGAAGAAGTCGAGGAGCAGCGGCTCCTTGCCGTCCTTGCCCCACCAGGCGATCCGCGCCACCACCCGGTCGCCCCGCAGGGCCACCCACATCCACTCCGGGCGGCGACGCCCCGCCGCCAGATCGTCCGCGAGCTCGTGATCCAGGACGTAGGACAACCGGCAGAAGAGACCGAGTTCCTCCGGCCCGCTGATCGGACGGACAGTCAGGCCGAGTGGTGCGTCGAGCACGGATCCCCCACAGGTGTACGGGCTCGCCCGGCGGTCGCCGGAGCGGCACGGCGGCCGACAGTAGCAACGCCCGGCGCGCGGCGCCCCGGAAATCTCCGGGGCCGCGCAGGTCAGGAGGGCGGAAAGCGGCGTTGTTCTGGACACCCCGGGGCGGTCGGCCCGACAATTGGCCCTGTGACGTCCTCCTTCGAGTCCCACACGTATCCCGCGCGGCTGTCCGACGCCCAGCGCGACCGTGTTCTCGGTGTGCTCAGAGAGGGCGCGGCACAGGGCAAGCTCTCCCACGACACCTTCATGCGGCGCATGGAACTGGCCCTGACCGCCAGCCGTTCCGAGCAACTGGACGCGCTCACCGCCGACCTGGAGCGCGACGGCCGCTGGTCGCGGCAGCTGTTCCGGGCCGTGAGCGGGGTCTCCGGCTTCCCCGAACGGGTACGCAGGGCCTGGCGGGCCGAGCGGCTGCCCAAGCTGCTGCTCCCGGCACCGAGCCCGCACCCCCTGCGCATCGGCCGCGACCCGGGCAACGGACTCCGCCTCAGCCACGAGACGGTGTCCCGGATGCACGCCGAACTCACCGCGCACGGCGGACGGTGGCTGCTGCGCGACCTCGGCTCGACCAACGGCACCTGCGTCAACGGGCAGCGCGTCACGGGGGCCGTGTCCGTGCGGGAGGGGGACCAGGTGAGCTTCGGCAGGATGACCTTCCGGCTCTCCGCGCCGGCACTCCGGCCGCCCGCGTAACCGGACGCGGTCACGCCTGCTGGTGCGGCCCGCGGCCCGCCAGGGTGACGAACGCCTCACCGACCGCCTCCGAGAACGTCGGGTGCGGGTGGATGTGGTGGGCCACGTCGAAGGGTTCGGCGTCCCGGCCGACGATCAGCCGGCTCCCGGCGATCATCTCCGAGACGTGCGGCCCGACCCGGTGCACCCCGAGCACCCGGCCGCCGCGCTCCGCGACGACCTTCACCGCACCGCCCTGCCCGTGCGCCATCCCCTTGGCGACGGCCGTCAGCGGCATCGTGCTGACCACGACCTCGTGCCCGGCGTCCCGGGCCCGCGCCTCGGAGGGCCCGACGGATGCGGTCTGCGGTGCTGACCGGGCACACGTCGACCGCGGTACGGACGGCGGCGGCAGGTGTGGGCCTCGCGACGGCCCCCGCGCACGTCGTACGGGGCGCGGTCGGCGAGGACCGCGCGGTGCTCACCGTGGACCCGCCCCGGCGGCGGGAACTCGCGGTCTTCTCCCGCGTCGGGCCGACCGGCGCGGGAGCCGCGTTCACCGAGCTGCTGACCGTCTGCCGGCCGCCCGGAACCCCGGGAGCCCGGACCGAACGGTGACCGCCCCGTCACCCGGACGGCCGCCCGCCGGCTGCGACGGGACCGTTCAGGTGATCCCCTGACAGGGAGCGCGCCGCGCACCGGCGCACCTGACACCCCGGGGGCTACGCCATGCAGGCAGACACGCCCGGAGACATACCGGCCCCGACACCCTCGCCCGAACGACGCGGCCTCCGGAGCCCGTCCACGCGGCCCCGCCGTGCCGCCCGCGCCGGCGGCGGCCCCAGTCTCCTCGCACCCGGCGCGGCCCACGACCCGTACCGGCTCTACCGGGTGCTCCGCGAGGAGTACCCGGTCTGCTTCGACGCGCCGCTCGGCGCCTGGCTGGTCAGCCGGTACGACGACGTGGCCACCGCCCTCACCGACCCGCGGTTCGCGGGCTTCCCGCACGACGGGGCGCCCCGGGGCGGCCCGGCGCCGCTCGGCCTCTGCCACGGGAACTTCCGCTGCCTGCCCAGCGACCCCTACGCGGTCGCGCCCGGCACCGTGCCCGGGCATCTGGCCGAGCGCGTCGAGCGGACCGCCTACGTGCTGGCCCGGCGCATCGCCACCCGCCCGCAGGCCGATCTCGTCGAGGAGTTCTGCCGCTGGCTGCCCACCGGCGCACCCGCCGACGCCCCCTGCACCCGGCGCACCGCGCTGCGCGAGACGGCGCTCGCCTCGTTCCTCGCCAATCTGCTGGACGACCCGGACCTGATGGCCGTCATGCGGATCGAACCCGCGCTCGCCGGGCGGGCCTGGACCGAGTCGCTGCGCCGCGACCCACCCGTCCAGATCGTGCTGCGCCGCACCGTCGCCGAGGTCACCCTCAGCGGCGGCACGCTGCCCGCTCGGGCACCCGTCGCCTGCCTGATCGGCTCGGCGGGCCGGGATCCGGAACGGTTCGCCGCACCGGACGTCTTCGACCCCTTCCGCCGCGACCAGGACCGCGGCACACCCGGCCCCGCGGGATGCCCCGCCGTGCTGCTCGGCCGGCTGGAGGCCGAACAGGGGCTGCGCGCCCTGCTCGACGCGATGCCCGCCCTGCGCTGGGCCGAGGGCTTCCGTCCGGCGGCCACCGGCCTGCTCACCCGAGGCCCGCGCTCTCTCCTCGTCCGGCCCCAGGGGCTGCCCGGCTGAGCAGGGCCACCGGGCGCTCCGCGAACAGTTCCGCGGCCGGCACCGCGCCGCCGGAGAACTTCCGGCCCGGCGTCAGCAGGTCGTGCCACACCTCCTCGTCCGGCAGCGCCAGTTCCGTCCCGCGCCAGCCGCCCGACTCCGCCAGCCGCAGCGACAGCCGGGTCACCGCGGTGACCACCTCACCGGAACGGCAGAAGGCGAGCAGGTGCGCCGCCGCCGGACCGGAGGCGGTCAGCGGGGCGTACGTGCCCGACTCGCCGAACACCTCGGGCCGCTCCCGGCGCAGCCTCAGCGCCGTCCCGGTGAGCTCGCCCTTCTCGTCGTCGGGCGTTCCGTCGGGCGGCTGCCGGAACGGCCGCCGGTTGTCCGGGTCGACCAGCGCCAGATACTCCCGCTCCGTCCCCTGATAGAGGTCCGGCACCCCCGGCATCGTCAGGTGCACCAGCGCCGCGCCCAGCGTGTTGGCCCGCACATGCGGGGCCAGCTTTCCCGCGAACCGTTCCAGGAGCGCCCGCACCGGACCCGTGCGGGCGGCCGGACCGGCGGCGACGAAGTCCGTCGCGACCCGCTCGTACACCGGATCGGGCTCGGTCCAGCTCGTGAACAGCCCCGACTCGCGCACCGCCTTCAGCAGCGCCGGCTCCAGCCGCCCGGCCTGCTCCCCGGGCGGGAACCCCACACAGCCGATCGCGGTCTGCCACGCCTGCCAGGCGAGCTGCGGATCGGGGGCGGCGGGGGCCGTCCGCGTCAGTTCGGCGACCAGCTCCGTCCAGGGGCCGGGGCACTGCGACAGCACCGCGATCCCCGCCCGCACGTCGGCGCTGCGCTTGGTGTCGTGCGTCGTCAGCGCCGTGCCGGTGGCGGGCCAGTCGCGGGCGAGCCGCGCGCAGAAGGCGTGGAACGCCTCCGGTGCCACCGCCGGCTGCCCCGGATCGCCGCCGACCTCGTTGGCCGAGATCAGCGGCACGTACCGGTAGTACGCCGTGTCCTCGACCGCCTTGGCGCGCAGCGCGGACGCGGTCTGGGCGAACCGCGCGCAGAACGCCGCCCGGTCCACGCCCCCGCCGAGGTCCTGTCCGAGCCGGCCCAGGGCCAGCTCCCGCACCACGTCGACGGCCGACGCCTCCTCCCGTACCGCGAACGCCGCCTTGGCATCGCTCACCGCGACCGCGTCGAGCGTCGCCTCGGCCGTCTCGGTGCAGGGCCCGCCCGCCGTCACGTACGGGCGGTAGACCGGGACCCGGACCAGCAGCTCGCGCACCGCGGTGTGCAGCGCCCAGGGGGCGTGGTCGCGCAGGGCGGGGTCCTCGGCGCAGACGCGTGAGGCGATCCGGGTCAGCAGTTCGGTCTCGGCGGCCAGTTCATGAGTGACCACCCGGTACGCGGCCCGGCGCACCGTCGCCGTCCAGTAGCCGCCCCGGTCACCGGCCGGGGCGGCGGACTCGCGGTAGCCGCCGAGCAGCTCGGCGGCGCCCACCGGGTCCACGAAGAGCCCGTCGATCCGGTGCAGCGCGTCGTACCCGGTCGTCCCGGCGACGGCCCAGCCGGCGGGCAGCGGCTCGGGGCCGGTGAGGATCTTCTCCACCACCGTCCACACCCCGCCGCTCGCCACGGAGAGCCGCTCCAGATAGCCGGCCGGGTCGGCGAGCCCGTCCGGGTGGTCGATCCGCAGGCCGTCCACGACCCCGTCCCGGACCAGCTCCAGGATCTTGGCGTGGGAGCCGGCGAAGACCTCGGGGTCCTCGACCCGTACCCCGATCAGCTCCGAGATGGTGAAGAAGCGCCGGTAGTTCAGCTCGGTGCGGGCCAGCCGCCACCAGCCGAGCCGGTAGTGCTGGGCGTCCAGCAGTTCGGGCAGATCGAGGTGGGCGGTGCCGTCCCGCAGCGGGAACTCCTGCTCGCCGTAGCGCAGCACGTCCCCGTCGACCCGCAGCCGGTCCGACTCCTCGCCGATGCGTCCGGCGAGGACGGGCAGCAGGATCCGCCCGTCGCCCGCCGCCCAGTCGATGTCGAACCAGCGGGCGTACGGGGAGGCGGGCCCTTCGCGCAGGACCTCGCGCAGTGCGTGGTTGTGGCGGGGGTCGGCCGCCATGTGGTTCGGCACGATGTCCAGGACGAGGCCGAGCCCGTGCTCGCGGGCGGTGCGGGCCAGCCGGCGCAGCCCCTCCTCGCCGCCCAGCTCGGCGCGTACCCGGCCGTGGTCGACGACGTCGTAGCCGTGCCGTGAGCCGGGCACGGCTTCGAGCACGGGGGACAGGTGCAGATGGGAGACGCCGAGCGAGGCGAGATACGGCACGGCGTCCTCGGCGGCCGAGAACGGGAACTCCGGCTGGAGCTGGAGCCGGTACGTGGCGGAAGGCGTCATGGAAACGTTCGTACCCAGATCCGGGCCGCCTCTGTCATCCGGGCCCGCACGAGTGCCCGGTCGGTCTCATGCCGGCCGCTGCAGCACCACCATGCTCCGCCCCACCAGCGTCACCCGATCGCCCGCCGCCACCTTCGGACCGGCCCCGGTCAGCACCCCGTCCGGGCGGGCCGTGTCGACCACCGCCAGCCACTGCCTGCCGTGATTGACCGGAACGGCGAATTCCAGCGTTTCGGCGCTCGCGTTGAACATCAGCAGGAACGAGTCGTCGGAGATCCGCTCCCCGCGCGGGCCGGGCTCCGAGATGGCGTGCCCGTTCAGGAAGACCGTCAGCGCCTTGGCGTGCGCCGCCTGCCAGTCCCGCTGGGTCATCTCCTGGCCCTCGGGCGTGAACCACGCGATGTCCGAGAGCTCGTCGTGCGTCCCCTCCACGGGACGGCCGTGGAAGAACCGCCGGCGCCGGAAGACGGGATGGTCGCGGCGCAGCCACACCATCGCCCGGGTGAACTCCAGCAGACTGCTGCCGAGGCCGCCGTCGTCCTGCCCGGCCCGCTCCTCGCCGTCACCGTCGCTGTCCGCCGTGCGGCCCGGGTCGGGCCAGTGCACCCACGACAGCTCGTTGTCCTGGCAGTAGCCGTTGTTGTTGCCCCGCTGCGTCCGGCCGAACTCGTCGCCGTGACTCAGCATCGGCACGCCCTGGGACAGCATCAGCGTGGCGATGAAGTTGCGCATCTGACGCTCACGCAGCTCCAGCACCTCGGGCCGGTCGGTCTCACCCTCCACACCACAGTTCCAGGACCGGTTGTGACTCTCGCCGTCCCGATTGCCCTCGCCGTTGGCCTCGTTGTGCTTGTCGTTGTACGAGACGAGGTCGTGCAGGGTGAATCCGTCGTGGCAGGTGGCGAAGTTGATCGAGGCCAGCGGCCTGCGCCCGTCGTCCTGGTACAGGTCGGAGGAGCCCGTCAGTCGGCCGGCGAACTCGGCCAGCGTCCGCGGCTCGCCGCGCCACAGGTCCCGCACGGTGTCCCGGTACTTCCCGTTCCACTCGGTCCACAGCGGCGGGAAGTTCCCCACCTGGTAGCCGCCCTCGCCCACGTCCCACGGCTCGGCGATCAGCTTCACCTGGCTGACCACCGGGTCCTGCTGCACCAGGTCGAAGAACGACGACAGCCGGTCCACCTCGTGGAACTGACGGGCCAGCGTGGCCGCCAGATCGAAGCGGAAACCGTCCACGTGCATCTCGGTCACCCAGTAGCGCAGCGAGTCCATGATCAGCTGGAGCACGTGCGGGGAGCGCATCAGCAGGGAGTTCCCGGTCCCCGTGGTGTCCATGTAGTAGCGCTGGTCGTCGGCGAGCCGGTAGTACGAGGCGTTGTCCAGTCCCCGGAAGGAGAGCGTCGGCCCCAGGTGGTTGCCCTCCGCCGTGTGGTTGTAGACCACGTCGAGGATCACCTCGATGCCGGCCTGGTGCAGGGCGCGCACCGCCTGCTTGAACTCCAGGACCTGCTCGCCCCGGTCGCCCCAGGAGGCGTAGGCGTTGTGCGGGGCGAAGAAACCGATGGTGTTGTAGCCCCAGTAGTTGGCGAGCCCCGCGTCCGCCAGCCGGTGGTCCTGGACGAACTGGTGCACCGGCATTAATTCGATGGCCGTGACGCCGAGCTCCGTCAGATGCGCGATGACCTCCGGATGGGCCAGCCCGGCGTACGTACCGCGCAGCTCCTTCGGCAGCCCCGGATGGAGCATCGTCAGGCCCTTCACATGGGCCTCGTAGATGACCGTGCGGTGATAGTCCGTACGGGGCCGCCGGTCGTCGCCCCAGTCGAAGTACGGGTTGACCACCACCGAGGACATCGTGTGGGGCGCCGAGTCGAGGTCGTTGCGCGCGTCGGGCCGGCCGAACGGATAGCCGTACACCGCCTCGCCCCACTGGATCTGCCCGGCGACCGCCCGTGCGTACGGATCCAGGAGCAGCTTGGCGGAGTTGCAGCGGGCGCCGCGCTGGGGTTCGTACGGCCCGTGGACCCTGAACCCGTACCGCTGGCCGGGCATCACCCCGGGGAGATAGGCATGGCGGACGAAGGCGTCGGTCTCCCTCAGCTCCACCGCCGTCTCGGAGCCGTCGTCGTGCAGCAGGCACAACTCGATTCGGTGGGCGGCCTCCGAGAAGACCGCGAAGTTGGTCCCGGCGCCGTCGTACGTGGCACCGAGGGGGTACGCCTGTCCCGGCCAGACCTGCATGGATTCGACTCTTCCCCTTCTGATGCGGTTGCCTGGGGATTGCGGGCCCCCTGGGGCAGATCTTCCCCGAAAGAGCGGCCCTTACCTAGGACCGGCCGGTTAACGGGGGCGGCGTCGCGGACGCCGCCCGGTCCGGTCAACATCGGGCCCCTTCGCGTCGCCCGGAACCGGAATCCGGCACCTCGCCCGGGAGGTTGTCCGGAATGCGGCTTGAGGTGGGGTGTTTAATCACTATGAATCCGCTCACTCCGGCAGATCTCGTCGCGAGGAACATGCGTGTGCCGTAGGGGAGTTGGGAAAGGAGCCTGTGCATCCGGCTGCACCGGCTCCCGCTCGCGGAGTACCCTTCCTTGATCGTTGGTGGGGGAGTGGAAGGCGGTGCGCGGGTGAGCTCGGGAGGGTTCGAGCTGCCCCCAGGTGACACGGGTCACGAGGGGGATCCGGCCGACGTCCCGCCCGGGGCGGTCTCGCTGGCGCAGCCTCTGGAGATCGGTGCGGAACTGGACTGGGGCGCGGACGCCTGGAGCGAGGTGCGCACGCGCGCCCAGCGGGCCGGGCGCGCCTACATCTGGCTGAATCTCGTCGAACAGCGGCTGCGTGCCGTGGTCGCCGCGGTGCTCCGGCCGATCTACGAACCGGTCCACGGGGAGGACTGGGTGGTGGCCGCGGCGGGACCCGCCGGGCAGGAGTGGGTACAGCGTGCCGTCGCCGTACGCGAGGTCTCCCGGCGCAAGGGCTATCTGCTCGACCCGGCCGACGACAACGTCCTGAGCTTCCTCACGCTGCCGCAGCTGCGTGAGCTGATGGTCCAGCACTGGCCCTGCTTCGAGCCCTACTTCGACGACCGACGGGACGTCGAGCTGGCGCTGGACGAGCTGGAGGTCGCCCGCAACGTGGTCTCCCGCAACCGCGCCCTCAACGAGGCGGTGCTGGCCCAGGCGGAGCGGGCCTCCGCCCGGCTGCTGGAGATCCTCGGCAGCGGCGCGGCCGTCCCGTCCGCCGACCGGCTTCCGGTGGACGCCGTGGAGGAGCTCGTCGGCGACCGGTACGCGGACGTGGTCTCCGTCCACCCCGACCGGGTGCGGCTCCAGCGCCAGCTGCCCGCCGAGGACCTCTTCGGCGGGGCGCGCCGGCTGGACGCGATCGGCATAGGGCTCAACCTGCTGGTGCAGAACTTCTCCGGGCGCCGGCTGATCCGGCTCGCCGAGTCGGGCTGCCGGGTCCGGCTGCTCTTCATCAACCCGGCCAGCAGCGCGGTCAAGCGCCGGGAGCGGGAGCTCGGCCTCAAGAAGGGCGAGCTGAGCCGGTCGGTGGAGATGAACATCCTTCACATGCGCCGGGTCCGCTCGAAGCTGCGCGACCCCGGTGCCTTCGAGATCCATGTCTTCGACGAGACGCCGCGCTTCACCGCCTACCTGGTGGACGGCGACGGCGCCAACGCCGTGGGCGTCGTCCAGACGTATCTGCGCCGGGCGCGCGGCATGGAGGCGCCCGTGCTGGTGCTGCGGGGCGGCGGACGGGCGGTCGTCCGGGCCGGCCAGGACAGCGAGCACGGGCTGTTCGAGACGTACCGCGAGGAGTTCGAGTCCGTGTGGACGGACTCCCGGCCGGTCTCCTGAGGGACCGTCCCTCCTCGTTGTCAGTGCCCCGTGCGAGGGTGGTCGTCATCTGGGGGAGCACCACGAAGGAGGTACGGGATGAGCTGGCACCGGCATGCGCTGGTCGGCTTCGACCTGGAGACGACGGGTACGGAACCGCTGGAGGCCCGGATCGTGACGGCCGCGGTCATCCGTGTCGACGGCCGGGAGGGGGAGCCGGTGAGCCGGCACACCTGGCTGGCCGATCCGGGGATCAGGATCCCCGCACAGGCCTCGGCGATCCACGGCATCAGCAGTGAGCGGGCGGCGGCGGAGGGCCGGCCGGTGCGCGAGGTGGCCGACGAGATCGCCGACACCCTGACCGGGTACTGGCGCGAGGGCGTCCCGGTCGTCGCGTACAACGCGGCCTTCGACCTGACGTTGCTGACGGCCGAGCTCCACCGCCACGGGCTGCCCTCGCTCAGCGACCGGCTCGACGGCGCGGGGATCGGACCGGTGATCGACCCGTACACGATCGACCGGTCCGTCGACCGTTACCGCAAGGGCAAGCGCAATCTCGAAGCGGTCTGCGTCGAGTACGGCGTGGTCCACCAGGGAGCGCACGACGCGGCGGCGGACGCGCTGGCGGCGGTGCGCGTGGCGTACGCGATAGCCGCACGGCACGGCTCGGTGGCCGCGCTGTCGGCGCAGGAGCTGCACGAGCGCCAGATCGTCTGGTACGAGGAGTGGGCGGCCGACTTCCAGCAGTTCCTGCGCCGCAAGGGGACGGCGGACGCGGTCATCGACGGCCGCTGGCCGGTCCGGGAGCCGGTGCAAGGAGCGAAATCGAGCCCGTCCGGCGTTTGAGGGCCAAGGGCCAAGCCCTCAGAACGGGTACCACCGCACCGACGTGTCACCGTCCCGCAGGGACGCGACCCGGCGGCGGAACTCGGCGAGTGCCTTCGGATTGGCCGGGGCGTGCTGCGCCACCCATGCGCAGCTGGCCGTCTCCCGTGCCCCGCGCAGTACCGCGCAGCCGTCCCACTCCCGCACGTCCCACCCGTACGCCGAAGTGAACGCGTCATAGGCCTCGGCCTCCAGGCCGTACCGGTCGCGGGACAGGGCGAGCACCACCAGGTCGTGCTCGCGCAGATCCGCGGAGAAGGTCTCCAGGTCCACCAGGACCGGCCCGTCAGGACCGACATGGACGTTGCGTGCGAGCGCGTCACCGTGGATGGGGCCCGGGGGCAGCTGCGGGACCAGGCCGGCGGCCGCCGCCGCGAAGCCGTCGCGGCGCTCGCGCAGATACGCGGCGTCGGCCGGGTCGATCGCCTCGCCCGCCAGGCTCAGCCAGCGCTCGACGCCGCCCAGCAGTTCCCGGCGGGGCAGGCCGAGGCCCGCAGGGTCCGGCAGGGCGTGCACCGCGCGCAGCAACGGCGCCAGATCGCGCGGCTCGGCGGGCCGCACCGCGTCCGGCAGCCGGTGCCACAGCGTCACCGGGTGGCCCTCGACCAGCCGCGCCTCCGGCTCGGCCGCCCGGACAGCGGGGACGCCGGACGCGGCGAGCCACCGCGCCACGGCCACCTCGCGCTCGGCCCGGTCCCGCAGTTCCGGGCTCCGCACGGCGTCCCGGCCGATCTTGACGACCAGGTCGCCCACGGCGAACACCGCGTTCTCGCCCAGCGCGATCAGCTCCGCGTCACCGGGCAGTCCGGCGGCGGTCAGTACCTCGCGCGCTCGCATCTCGTTCATGGATCCGATTTTCGCATCCGTGCAGGTTGCCTTGACGAACCGACGGCCCGTCAGCACGATGGCGGAGGCCACCTGAGCGGCCAGAACGGTATAAAGCCGGTCGAATGACGCAAGGGGGTCGTATCCATGACATTGGCGAACGCAACCGTACAGTCCGGACGGCATGGTCCGCCGGGCGGCCCGGGCGACAAGCGGTCCGGACGGACCAACCGGAACGCCGGAACCTGGTTCCTGGTGCTGCCCGCCCTGATCCCCATCCTGATCCTCAGCGTCGGTCCCCTGCTCTACGGCATCGCGCTGGCCTTCACGGACGCCCAGTCCGGCCGCACCCGGTCCACCCAGTGGGTCGGCGTACTGAACTTCCAGGACCTGCTCCACGACGGGCTGTTCTGGGAGTCGTTCCGGATCGGCCTGGTCTGGGCGGTCGGCGTCACCGTCCCGCAGTTCGTGCTCGCCCTGGGTCTCGCCCTGCTGCTCAACGAGAACCTGCGGATGCGCTGGCTGGCCCGGGCCCTGGCGATCATCCCGTGGGCGATGCCCGAGGTCGTCGTCGGCATCATGTGGCGCCTCGTCTACAACCCGGACGCCGGCATCCTCAACGAGACCATCCGCGACCTGGGACTCGGCGACGGCCGGGACTGGCTGACCGGTCTCGCCACCGCGCTGCCCGCGGTGATCCTCGTCGGTGTCTGGGCCGGCATGCCGCAGACCACGGTCGCCCTGCTGGCCGGACTGCAGAACACCCCGCACGAACTCCACGAGGCCGCCGCCCTGGACGGCGCGGGTGCCTGGCGCCGGTTCCGCACCGTCACCTGGCCCGCGCTCAGACCCGTCGCGCTCTCCATCACCGCGCTCAACTTCATCTGGAACTTCAACGCCTTCGCCCTGGTCTACGTACTGACCAACGGCGGCCCCGGCGGCCGTACCCGGCTGCCGATGCTCTTCGCGTACGAAGAGGCATTCCGGTACGGACAGTTCGGCTACGCCGCCGCGATGGGCTGTGTGATGGTCGCGGTGATCTCCGTGATCCTCGCCGTGTACCTCGCCGGACGGCTCAGGGGAGGCGAGGACCGATGAGTCTGCGTACCAGCCGGCCGGCGCGCGCCGGACAGTACCTCGCACTGCTCTGCTATCTGGTCTTCCTGGCCTTCCCGTTCCTGTGGCTGATCTCGACCGCCTTCAAACCCGCACCCGAACTCGGCTCCCTGCACCCGACCTGGATCCCCGAGAACCCGACGCTGGACAACTTCCGGCAGGCCTTCGACGAGCAGCCGCTGCTCCGGGCCGCCGCGAACTCGCTCGTCGCCGCGCTCAGCGCGGGCGTCATCGCCGTCGTCATCGCGACGCCGATGGCCTATGTGATGGCCCGTCACCGCACACGGCTCTCCACCGCCGCCACCGGCTGGGTCGTGATCAGCCAGGCTTTCCCCTTCGTCCTGCTGATCATTCCGCTCTTCCTGGTCCTCAAGAACCTGCATCTGATCAACACCCTGTGGGGGCTGATCATGGTGTACGTCGTCTGGGCCCTGCCGTTCGCGCTGTGGATGCTGGTCGGCTACGTACGGGCCGTACCGCCCGAACTGGAGGAGGCGGCGGCGGTCGACGGGGCCGGCCGGCTGCGGACCCTGGTCTCGGTCACCGCACCCCTGCTGGCTCCCGGGATCGTCGCCACCGCGCTCTTCGCCTTCATCACCGCATGGAACGAGTTCTTCTTCGCGCTCGTCCTGCTCAAGACACCGGAGAAGCAGACCTTGCCGGTCGTACTGACCCACTTCCTCGGCGCGGAGGGCGCCAGCGACCTCGGACCGCTCGCCGCCGCCGCGTTCCTCGCCACCCTCCCCTCACTCGTCCTCTTCGCCGTCATCCAGCGGCGGATCACGGGCGGCATGCTCGCAGGGGCGGTGAAGAGCTGATGCGCGCAGTGGCACGTACGGCAGCGGCTGCGGCCACCGCGCTCGCCCTGCTGCTCACCGGATGCGCCGGGGACGGCGACGACGGGGCGGACGGGAGGATCCGGATCCGCTTCCAGTCGCTCGCCTGGCAGAAGGAGTCCGTGGACATCAACAGGCAACTGGTGAAGGAGTGGAACGCGAGCCATCCCGACGTCGAGGTCCAGTACGTCCAGGGCAGCTGGGACAGCGTCCACGACCAGCTCCTGACCTCCTTCGAGGGGGACGAGGCCCCCGACGTCATCCACGACGCGTCCGACGACCTCGCGGACTTCGCGTACGGCGGCTACCTCGCCGATCTCCGCACGCTCCTCCCGGACCGGCTCACCGACGACATCCCCGCGCAGAGCTGGCAGACCGCCACCTTCGACGGCGGCGTCTACGGGGTCCCGTTCCTCCAGGAACCGCGGGTCCTGATCGCCAACACCAGGATCCTCAGGGAGTCCGGTGTCCGCATCCCGACCCCCGAGAAGCCCTGGAGCTGGCCGGAGTTCCGCCAGGTCACCAAGGAGCTGACGGGCGAAGGCCGTTACGGGGTCGCCTGGCCCCTCAAGGAGCCGGTCTCCGTCACACTCAATCTGGGCCTCTCGGCGGGCGGCCGGCTCTTCCACCGCGGCGCCGACGGAAAGGTGACGGTCGAGTCGGGCGAGGGCGACCAGGTCGTCCCGGGCACCATCCACGACCAGGTCAACACCGACCACAGCGCCGCCCGCACGGCGCTCGGCATGGGCGGTGGCGACACGCTGCCCGGCCTCTTCGGCGGGAAGTACGCCATGGTGCCGCTCGGGTTCTCCTACCGCCAGCAGGTGGTCGAACAGGCCCCGAAGGGCTTCGAGTGGACCGTGCTGCCCGCTCCGGCCGGCAGCGAGGGCCTGGCCCAGGGAGTGAGCCCGCAGACCCTGTCCGTCGCCGAGGACAGCCCGCACAAGAAGGAGGCCGTGGAGTTCATCGACTTCCTGCTGCGGCCGGCGAACATGGTGCGCCTGGCCAAGGGGGACTGGATGCTGCCAACCGGAACGGCCGCGCTGGCCGACCCCTCGCTGCACACCGCCGACCTGGGCTGGGCGACCGGCGCCGCCCTCGCGACCGCGCTGCGCCCGGCGCCGGCGCAGTCGGTGCGCGGCTATCCCGAGTGGAAGGACAAGGTCGCCACACCCGCCCTCCAGGAGTACTACAGCGGGGCGATCGGGGCGGACGAACTGAGGGAGCGTCTGGTGGAGGACGGGAACCGGGTCCTGGCGCGATATCAGCGCTGACACCGGGCAGAGCACTCAATTACCGACCGGTACGTCTCTTTCTTGCGTCGCACGCCGGGCGGGCCGACCGCCGGTCGTCTGCCCGCAGCCGAGGCAAGGCATTCCTGAACGGCGGCGATTCAGACACGTCGAGGCTTGAATTTGCGTCTTCACGCCCTTGCTCCGACATGCGCATACGGGTAAGGGCAGGGGGAACGTGCCGTTTCCTATGGGCTGTTGCGAGTGGGTCAAAACTGAACGTGTGGACGCTTTTGGCCGAAAAGGAATTCATTGACAACGTCAATTGCCCTGGGCTTCACTCCTGTCGGCAGTCAGCGGTAAGGGTTATCCGTCCGGACGGAATCAAACCGCGAGTACTGCCAAATCCTGTCCAAGGAAAGTAAATCCAGAGCAAAATGGAGGTGCTGTGATGAAGTTCCTTTTTCTGCTGAAGGACAAGATGACGCCGGAGAAGAGCCTGAAGGCGTACGCCTGGTACCACTGGTACTAGACCGGCCTGTGAGTCCAGTTGACCGAGGGGCCCGGCCCCTCGGTCAGGGCTCGTGTCCCGGCGTGGCCTCACCGGCGCGCCGGGCGCGGGCGCCTCTCGCTTCTTGGAGACCACGATGCAGATATCCGGTACCGGCAGCCGCGCCCGGGACGTCGTCTTCGCGCCGAGACTCCAGGCGCTCCTGACGGATCATCGGGGTGAGGAGGCATTCAGGTTGGACCCCGGCACCGTCGGCGTGGCCGGAGCGTCCCTGACCGACAGCATCCTCGCCGCCAGGCCGGCCACCGAGGACGAGCGCCCCACCTTCAAACCTCTTCACGGGCGGTCCATTCCCCGGGCCGAGGCCGCCACCGTCATGCAGGCGATCGGCCGCGACGTGCGGACGGCCCTGAAGAAGCCCGTGCCCGAGGACGCCGACCTCCGCGGTGAATGGCCGCACGTGGGCCACGTGTACTTGCGTGACCTCCTGCTCGGCGACGACCCCTACCGGTTGCGGGTCCTCATGGATCGCGTCCTGGAGCTGACGCCCAAACTCACCTGGTCGGTCATCGTCGCCGGAGCCGCTCTGCCTGGCAGGCTGCGCCCCGGCGCCGCCGTCTCCGCCATAGCGGGACTCACCGCCGAGGCCGAGGGGTACGGAGACCGCCGTTACGCCATGGGCCTGTACCGCAGGGCCGCGGCCCCGGTCTGCTTCACCGTCTCGACCCTCGTGGCCAACGCGCTCTGGCTGGGCGCCCCGTTCGACGACGCGGCCTCGAACCGGAACATCCTCTACGAGGCCATGCGGCTGCTGCCGCCCTCCTGGAACATCCTGCGCAGGGCGTCCCCGGAGTACCCCGCACTCGATCCCCGGATCGGCGACGGCGACGACGTCCTGCTCCTGCCGCTGCTGAGCCACCGGGACCCCGCGCTCTGGGAGGAGCCCGGTGTGTTCCGGCCGGAGCGCTGGGACAGCCTCGACCCGGACGACCAGCCCGGCTACCTGCCCTTCGGCCATGAGTCCGAGCGTTGCTGGGGGCGGCACATGGTGATGCCTCTCGCCGAGATGCTGCTCGACATGGTGCGCGGCGGCGGTCTGACGGTGGACCCCGCGCAGACGGCCTCCGACGTCCCCCTCGCCGGGCTGATGGGTGTGACGGGTGTGCGGATCGTCCGACGCTGAAGCGGCCCCTGCTCGCCCCGTTCATGACGAAGCGTCCTGAACGGGGCGAAGTGCTGTCGCCGGGAACGCGAGCGCGGCAGGAGCGTGGCCGTGATGAGCAGCCGGTGGTGCGCGGTTGGTAACGGGCAGTGATTGTGACGGAGTTGAGTGCGGGTGGTCGACTTCCTGTGACGAAACCGTGCTCCGGACGGCTGGGGCACGGAGTGGGTCTTGATCTGCGCGCGTCAATCGGTAAGGGTTTCGAATCAACCCCCGGAGATCTTCCGGCCGAGGGCCAATCCCCCCACAAAGAATGACGAGGAGATCCCTCTTCATGGCAATTCACAAGCGTGCACGCCGGTTCAAGCTGACCGCCTCCATCACCGCGGTGGCCGCCGCCGCCGGAGTCACCCTGATGGCAAGCCCGTTCGCCGGAGCGGCACCCGCTCCCGCGACGGGCAAGATCTACGGTGCCGACGCGGCGACCGCCGTCTCCGGCAGCTACATCGTGATGCTGGACCAGAAGGCCGACAAGGCGAAGCTCGCCGAGGAGTACGGCGGCAAGCTGAAGCGCAACTACAGCTCCGCCATCAACGGCTTCTCCGCCAGCGGGCTTTCGGAGACCGAGGCCAAGCGCCTGGCCGCCGACCCGGCCGTCTCCAAGGTCGTCCAGAACAAGAAGTTCCACGTCAACGCCACCCAGGACAACCCGCCGTCCTGGGGCCTGGACCGCATCGACCAGGCGGAGACCGCCGGGGACAACGCGTACACCTACCCGGACAGCGCGGGCGACGGTGTGACCGCGTACGTCATCGACACCGGGGTCCGCACCACGCACCAGGAGTTCGAGGGCCGGGCGAGCTCGGGCTTCGACGCCGTGGACAACGACGACAGCGCCGACGACGGCAACGGCCACGGCACCCACGTGGCCGGCACCATAGCCGGGGCGACGTACGGCGTCGCCAAGAAGGCCAAGATCGTCGCCGTCCGTGTCCTCGACGACTCCGGCTCGGGCACCACCGAGCAGGTCGTCGCCGGCATCGACTGGGTGACCGAGAACCACCAGGGCCCGTCCGTCGCCAACATGAGCCTCGGCGGCGGCGCGGACGAGGCGCTCGACGCGGCCGTTCAGAAGGCCATCGCCTCCGGAGTCACCTTCGCGGTGGCCGCCGGGAACGAGTCGAGCGACGCCGGCGAGGGCTCCCCCTCCCGCGTCCCGGAGGCGATCACGGTCGCCTCCTCCACGGTGGACGACGAGCAGTCGTCGTTCTCCAACTACGGCTCGGTCGTGGACATCTACGCCCCGGGCTCGGACATCACCTCGTCGTGGAACGACAGCGACGACGGGTCCAACACCATCTCCGGTACGTCCATGGCGACCCCGCATGTCGTCGGCGCCGCCGCCGTCTACCTGGCAGGGCACCCGGACGCCACCCCGGCGGAGGTCGCCACGGCGCTCACCGACGGAGCCACTCCCGACGCCATCAGCAACGCCACCGAGGGCACGGCGAACAAGCTGCTGAAGATCGTCGAGTAGGCACGGTCACCCGCTGACCTACGGCCGCCGCGCTCACCCCCACGGGGCGCGGCGGCCGTACGGCTCGGGCAGATCGTCCTATGGTGTGCCCATGATGATGTACGCGGTGCCGTCACCCGGGACGAGCCGGAGCGGCCACCGGAGGCCCGTCGCGGCCTGGCCCCACGCGCTGCCCACCGGACCGGCAGCCACCCCCGGACGCCGCGCATGAGCGAGCCGACCCCCGGAGTGGCCGCGGCGGTCGAGGGCGAACTCCGCCTCATGGACCCGATGGTCCGGGCCTCCACCGAACTCCTCGTCCAGGTCCTGCACCCCGACTTCCACGAGGTCGACACGACCGGCCGCCACTGGGACCGCGCGATGGTCATCACCTCGCTGATCTCGGACGAGGCACCGCGGCCCGGACAGCTCACCGCCTCACGGATGCGCGGCGTCCAGCTCGCCGACGAGCTCGTCCACGTCACCTTCGACACCGAGGCCAAGGGGAAACGGGCCCACCGCAGTTCGTTGTGGCGGCTCACCGAGGCGGGCTGGCTCCTCTACTACCACCAGGCCACCCCCTTCGACATCGCGGCGGACACCGATGAGCGGGAGTCCGGCGGCTGACCTCCTGACCGGGGTCAGCCACGGGCCGGCCGCTGCGCCCGCGCCGTCCACCGCCCGTCCGAGCGGGCGATCCGCACCGGATGACCGAAGCAGTCACTGACCAGGTCCGTGGTCAGTACCTCGTCGGCGGACCCCGAGGCCGTACAGCGCCCGCCGCGCAGCAGCATCGCGTGCGTCGTGGAGGCCGGCAACTCCTCCAGATGGTGCGTGACCAGCACCGTCGCCAGCTCCGGATGCTCCTCGCGCAACGCGTCCAGACTGTCCAGCAACTGCTCCCGGGCGGCCAGGTCCAGCCCGGTGGCCGGCTCGTCGAGCAGCAGCAGCCGGGGCTGCGGCATCAGCGCACGTGCGATGAGCGTACGGCCGCGCTCACCCTGCGAGAGGGCCGGCCAGCGCGAGTTCGTTTTGCCGCCCATCCCCAGCATCCTCAGCAGCCGCTCGGCCCGCTCCCGCTGCTCCGCCCCGGGCGCCCAGCGCGGCAGCGGCTCGACCGAGTTGGTCAGCCCGGTCAGCACCACCTGGCTCACGGTCAGCGGAGACCGCAGCGGATGACGCGGATCGACATGACCCAGCAGGGTGCGCAGCTCCCGCAGATCCACCCGGCCGAGCGTGCGCCCCAGCACCTCCACCGTGCCCCGGGTCGGGTGGGAGACCGCGCCGAGCAGTTTGAGCAGGGTGCTCTTGCCCGCACCGTTGGCACCGAGCAGGGCCCAGTGCTCCCCGCCGCGCACGGTCAGCGAGACCGAGTCCAGCAGGACGTTCCCGTCGCGCACGAGCGAGACGCGGTCGGCCCGGATCACCGGCACTCCGGCAGTCGGGGAGGGGCGGCCGCCGGCGGCGGTCATGGTCATGTGCGGGTACTCCTTCATACGGGTGCGAGCGCCTCCAGGCGGCTCATGTCCTCAGTCGTCAGCCGGATCTCCCGCGCCCCCAGGTTCTCCGAGAGATGGACGGGCGAACCGGTGCCCGGGGTCGGGCACAGCACGGGGGAGCGGTGCAGCAGCCAGGCGAGGGCGATCTGCCCGCGGGTGGCACCGTGACTCCGCGCCACCTCGTCGAGGGCGGCGGCGGCCCCGCCCGTCAACGCGCCATTGGCCAGCGGGAACCAGGGGAGAAACGCCAGGTCATGGGATTCGCACAGCCTCAGCACCGCGTCCGAGCCGCGGTCGAGGAGGTTGAAGCGGTTCTGCACCGAGGCGATCCCGGTCAGGGAGAGCGCCTGCTCCAGCTCGTCGGCGGTGAGGGTGTCCAGACCGATGTAGCGGATCTTACCTTCCTGCCGCAGCGCGTCCAGGGCGCCCAGCTGCTCCGCCATCGGCACCTGGGGGTCCAGCCGGTGCAGCTGGTACAGGTCGATCCGGTCGGTACGCAGCCGGCGCAGGCTGGCCTCGCACATCGCACGCAGCTGCTCGGGCCGCCCAGCGATGTGCCAGGCGTCGTCGCCGGTCCGTACGACCCCGCCCTTCGTCGCGATCACGAGGTCGTCGCGGTACGGGTGCAGCGCTTCGGCCACCAGTTCCTCGGCCACACCGGGGCCGTAGTTGTCGGCGGTGTCGATCAGCGTGACCCCCTGCTCGACCGCAGACCGGAGCACCGCCAGCGCGTCCGGGCGCTCGCCGCGCGGGCCCCAGTAGCCGGGGCCGGTCAGCTGGGCGGTGCCGTAGCCGAGACGGCGCACGGGCAGCTCCCCGCCAAGGAGGAACGAACCGTCGGGAGAGGGCAGCGATGAAGGCATGAGGAAACAGTAATCCGGCGTTCAGGGGCCCTCCGGCCGGGCCCTGTCGCGTTTTTTCAAGACCGGGAGCAGTGATCCTTCCTAAAGTGAGGGGCATGAAGACCGAGCACACCCACATGACCGAATGCGCCGCCGAAGCCGCCCGTGTGGCCCGCGGCATCCGCCCCGAACAGCTCGACGCCCCCGTCACTCCCTGTGCCGGCTGGGATGTCCGCGGCCTCGTCAACCACTGGGTGCTCTACACCTCTCACGGAATGGAGCACCGCGCCCTGCGCACGGAGATCCCCGAGGAACTCACCACCCGGGACTTCACGGCGGACGCCGACTGGGCCGAGCAGTACGCGGCCCAGCTGGACCGAGCCGTCGCCGCCTGGTCGGACCCCGCCGTCTGGGAGGGAGAGATCGGCACCGGTGAGTCGGCCACCCCGGCCGCGGACACCGCCGCGATGCTCATCGAGGAGACGGCCCTGCACGGCTGGGACGTGGCCCGCGCCACCGGCCAGGAGTTCCGCCTCTCCGACGAGGCGGCCGCCCACGTCCTGGGGATCGTCGAGAGCACCGCCGCGCTCTACCGCCAGTACGAGGGCTTCGCCGACGAGGTCACGGTCGACCTGGGGGCCGACGACTTCACCCGCGCCCTGGCCCTGAGCGGCCGTGATCCGCAGTGGACCGCCGCATAGGAAATGGCCCATTCCCGCGGGTGCCGAATGGCCCCCGGGGATGAGCCACCGGCTGGCTAGGCTCCTCGCATGACCTCTCACCACACCCCGGGCACGGGCAGGGCCGTCGTCGACTTCTACTTCGACCCGGCCTGCCCGTTCGCCTGGATCACCTCCCGCTGGATGCTGGAGGTGGAGCAGCAGCGCGACATCGAGCTCCGCTTCCACGTGATGAGCCTCTACCTCCACAACACGGGCAACGAACTCCCCGACTGGTACCGCACCCTCGTCGACAAGTCGATCGGCCCCGTACGCGTCGCCGCCGCGGCGGCCGGACTGCGCGGAGAGGGTGTGCTGCGCGACCTGTACACGGCCTACGGGACCCGGATCCACCAGCAGAAGAACGAGGACTTCGACGAGGTGATCGCCCAGTCCCTCGCCGAACTCGGCCTCCCCGCCGAACTGGCCGCGGCCGCGCACGACCCGGCGTACGACGAGGCGGTGCGGCGCAGCCACGACGCCGGCAGGGACCCGGAGGCGGACGGATACGTGGGCACGCCCACCCTCCACGTCGACGGAACCGTGTGGTTCGGCCCCGTGCTGCGGGCGGTGCCGCGCGGCGAGGAGGCGGCGCGGCTGTTCGACAGCTTCCGGGTGCTCGCCGGCCACCAGGACTTCTTCGAGCTCAAGCGGACCCGTACGGGCAGCCTGGACGTGGGCTGAGAGAAAGCCCGGACCGGACCGCGCCTATGCGCTGACCCGGGCGGTCCCGGCCGCCCGGACACGTGCCTCGTCGTACCGGTCGAGCAGCAGCCGCGCCAGCTCCGGCGACGGGCCCAGCACACCGGCCAGCACATCCGCCCCGGCCTCGGCCGCCCCCGCCGCGATGCGGTCCGGGAGGCGGCCGGGCGCGATGACGTACGGGGCGACCGCCACCCGGCGCACACCGTCGGCCCGCAGGGCCCGTACCGCGTCCTCGGTACGGGGGATGCCCCCGGCAACAACAGCGGAGGCGAACGCAGGCCGCACGGAACACCAACCGGTGTGCCGCAGCTCCCGCGCGATTTCAGCGATCACTGCGCTCGCCTCCGGGTCTGTGGAGCCCGCCGAGGCCAGGACGAGCCCGGTCGAGCTTCGGTCACCGGGGCGGACCCCGGCTTCGTGCAACCGCCGCTCAAGAGCGGAGTTCAGCAGCGGCGACGGGCCGAGCACCTCGGCCTGCCGGACCCGCAGCCGCGGCAGCCGGGCGTGCGCCTCGCGCAGGACCGCCGGGATGTCGGACTTGGCGTGGAAGGCGCGGGTGAGCAGCAGCGGAAGCGCCACCACCTCACCCGCTCCTTCCGCGTCCAGCCGTTCCAGGACCCGCGGCACCGACGGTGCGTTGAAGTCCAGGAACCCGGTCTCCACGCGCAGCCCCGGCCGCAGCGCCCGTACCCGCGCGGTGAGCGCGTGCACGGTCGCCGCGTGCCGCGGATCGCGGCTGCCGTGGGCGATGACGAGGAGGACCGGGGCAGTCATGTCACCAGCTCAGTTCTTGACGAGGAGACCGCGGCTGCGCAGCACCCACCGCTCCAGCGGACTGAAGATGAGCAGATCGATCGCGATGCCGACGAACAGGATCAGGAGGATGGCGAGGAAGATCCCCGGCATGTCCGCGTTGTTGCGGCCGTTCTCCAGCAACTGGCCGAGTCCCAGACCGAGGTCGGGCGACGAGGCGATGATCTCGGCGGCCATCAGCGAGCGCCAGGAGAAGGCCCAGCCCTGCTTCAGGCCGGCCAGATAGCCCGGCAGGGCGGCCGGCATGACGATGAAGACGGTGCCCCGCAGACCGGTCGCGCCGAGGGTCCGGCCCGCCCGGAGGAAGAGCGGCGGCACCTGGTCGACACCGGAGACCAGGCCGTTGGCGATCGACGGCACCGCGCCCAGCAGGATGACCGCGAACATCATCGAGTCGTTGAGACCGAGCCAGATCACGGCCGGCGCCACCCACGCCACGGACGGCAGGGACTGCAGCCCGGACAGGATCGGACCGATCGCGGCACGGATGAACTTCACCCGGGCCACCAGCAGTCCGAGCGGCGTACCGATGGCGACCGAGAGCAGGAAGCCGAGCAGACCGCGCGAGACGCTGGTCCACACCACCTCCAGCAGCGTCCCCTGCCGCCACATGTCGCCGAGGCTCTCCGCGACCGCGGCGGGCGAGGGCAGCTTGTAGTCCTCGGTCACCTGTGCCCAGACGAGCAACTGCCAGACGACGACGACCAGGGCGACCGCCAGCAGCGGCGGCAGGACCTTGCGCAGCAGGACCTCGCGCACCGGCGTGCGGTGCACCTGTACGGCGTCCAGCGCGTCCAGGCCGGCCTCCAGACCGGCCAGGTCGTCCGCCTTCACCGCATCCGCCCCGGCCCCGCCGGACCCCGGTGCGCCCGACTTGATATCAGTGCTGGCCATGACGGCGGATCTCCCCACGCAGTTGTTCGGTGATCTCGACGGACAGTTCAGCCACCGCGGTGTCCTCGATGCGGCGCGGCTGCTCGATGTCGACCGTCCACTCGCGGGCGATCCGCCCGGGGCGGGAGGAGAGCAGCACCACGCGCTCGGCGAGACGTACCGCCTCGCGCACGTTGTGCGTGACGAACAGGACCGAGACGTTCGTCTCCCGCCAGATCCGGGTCAGCTCGTCGTGCAGCACATCGCGGGTGATGGCGTCGAGCGCGGCGAACGGCTCGTCCATCAGCAGCAGCTGGCTGTCCTGGGCGAGCGCGCGGGCCATCGCCACCCGCTGCCGCATGCCGCCCGAGAGCTCGTGCACCCGCTTGCCGTACGCCCCGCCCAGGCGCACCAGCTCCAGCAGCCGCTCCGCCTCCGCACGGCGTTCCGACTTCGGCACGCCGCGCAGACGCAGGGCCAGTTCGATGTTCTTGCCCGCGGTCAGCCACGGGAACAGGGCGTGCTCCTGGAACATCAGGGCCGGCCGCCCGCCGGGGGTCTCGATGGTCCCCCCGGTCGGACGGTCGAGTCCGGCCACCAGGTTGAGCAGCGTCGACTTTCCGCACCCGGAGGCTCCCAGGAGGGTGACGAACTCGCCCGGAGCGACATCGAGCGTGATGTCGTCCAGGACCAGCTGCGTTCCCGTGGGTCCGGCGAAGGACTTCGAGACATGTGCGATGCGGGCGGCGTGCCCGACCTCGACACGGTCCTCGGCCTTGGTGAGGGTGTTCGCCATGGTCGTCACCTCCTGGGGTCTTCGAGCGGCTGGTTACTTGACGCCGAGACCGGCGTCGGCGACCTCGGGCTTGCCCGCGGCCTTGAGGATCTTGTTCAGCGGCTTGAGGTCGTAGATGCCCTTGAGGTCGGGCTCCTCCAGCAGACCGGCCTTCACCGCGTGCTCGGCCTGCGCGTCGAGCGTGGCGGCCAGCGGGTCGTCGGTGATCTGGATCGACTTCCAGGCCGGGTCGATGATCTCGGCCGGCAGCGCCTTGCCGGTGAGCTTCTTCAGCGCGGCGTTCGCGGAGGCCTTCGCCTCGTCGGGGTTGGCGTTGATCCACGCGTTCGTGTTCACCGAGCCGCGCAGCACGGCCTCGACGACGTCCGGGTGCTCCTTGAGGAACTTCTGCGACACGATGATGTTCGTGATCACGAACTTGTCGTCGGGCCACAGCGTCGACTCGTTCAGCAGCTCCTCGGCGCCCTCGGCGACCAGCTTGGAGGCGGTCGGTTCGGGGACCCAGGCGCCGTCGATGGAACCGGACTTGTAGGCGTCCGGGGTCACCTTGTTGTCCGTACGGACGACGGAGACGTCACCCTTGCCGCTCTGGGCGTCGACCTTCCAGCCCTTCTCGGAGATCCAGTTGAGGAAGGCCACGTCCTGGGTGTTGCCGAGCTGCGGGGTGGCGATCTTCTTGCCCTTGAGATCGTCCAGGGTCTTGATCTTCTTCGGGTTGACGACGAGCTTCACGCCGCCGGAGGCCGAACCACCGATGATCCGCAGGTTCTTGCCCTGGGACTTGGTGAAGCCGTTGATCGACGGCGACGGGCCGATGAAGCCGATGTCGATCGAGTCGGCGTTCAGCGCCTCGATCTCGGACGGGCCCGCGTTGAACGTCGAGGTCTTGAGCTGGGTGCCGCCGAGCTCCTTCTGGAACAGACCCTCCTGGTCGCCCACGAGCGCGGTGGCGTGGGTGAGGTTCGGGAAGTACCCGATCCGCACGGTGTCGGCGGAGAGCTTCTTTCCGTCGGCGGCGACGTTCGCCTTCTCGGCGTCGTCGTCCTTCGCCTCGGAGCCGTAGCCGCAGGCGGTGAGCGCCACGGCGAGCAGCGGCAGAGCGGCGGCAGCGGCGAGGCTGCGGCGAAGCGTGGTACGGGGGGCAGACACGGGAGGTCTTCCTCTCGGAGGCCCGGTGCTCACGTCCCTCGGAAGTCCGGGGGCGCGGCCGGGAGGTCGGCAGGTCTTCGTCTGAACTGGCGGTGCAGGCGGTGCGGTTGGTGCTGCCGGGCGCGCAGGCAGTGCGCGTACGTCACTACGCACATCGCGCAACCCCGCCCTGTCCGCTGCCGAGGGCGCCGCTGCCGACACGGCCGCCCTCCTTCGCGAAGGTCGAGAAGACGTCGGTGCTCATCAGAAGTCCCACTCCGCGTCGTCGTCCGACGGGGTCTGCGCCTCGGTCACGGCGGCGAACGAGGCGCCCGCCATGCCGGCCGAGAGCGTGGTGCCGTCCGCCGGGTCGATCAGCAGGAAGGAACCGGTGCGGCGCGAGTCGGCGTACGCGTCGAGCGCGAGCGGCTCGGCGGTACGGACCACGACGCGGCCTATGTCGTTGGCGACGAGCTGCCCGGGGGCCGGGTGCTGGGAGAGGTCGTCCAGAGTCAGCCGGGAGGGGATGTCCTTGACGATCGCCTTGACCGTGCGGGTGGTGTGCTTGAGCAGCACCCGCTGGCCCACGGTGAGCGGCCGGTCGGCGACGTGGCAGACGGTCGCCTCGACGTCCTGGGTGACGGCGGGGGAGTCGTTGGCCGGGGCTATCAGGTCACCGCGCGACACGTCGATGTCGTCGCTCAGGCGCAGGGTGACCGACTGGGGGGCCCAGGCGATGTCCACGCTGTCGCCGAGCAGGTCGATTCCGGCGATCGTCGACGTACGGCCGGAGGGCAGCACGGTGACCGGCTCGCCCACCCGGAACACACCGGCGGCGATCTGGCCGGCGTAGCCCCGGTAGTCGGGATGCTCGGCGGTCTGCGGCCGGATCACGTACTGGACGGGGAACCGGGCGTGGCAGGCGGTGAGGTCGTGGCTGACCGGGACCGTCTCCAGGTGTTCCAGGACGGTCGGGCCGCCGTACCAGTCCATGTTCGCGGAGGGCTCCACGACGTTGTCGCCGGCCAGCGCGGAGATCGGGATGGCGGTGATCTCCGGGACGCCCAGGGAGGCCGCGTAGGCGGTGAACTCCTCGGCGATGGCGGCGAACACCGGCTCCGCGTACTCGACCAGGTCCATCTTGTTCACGGCCAGCACCACGTGCGGGACGCGCAGCAGGGCCGCGACGGCGGCGTGCCGTCGGGTCTGCTCCACCACGCCGTTGCGGGCGTCGACCAGGACCACGGCCAGCTCGGCGGTGGAGGCGCCCGTCACCATGTTGCGGGTGTACTGCACATGGCCCGGGGTGTCGGCGAGGATGAACCGGCGCCGGGTGGTGGCGAAGTAGCGGTAGGCGACATCGATGGTGATGCCCTGCTCGCGCTCGGCCCGCAGCCCGTCGGTCAGCAGGGCCAGGTCCGGCGCCTCCTGGCCGCGCTTGCGGGACGCGTCCTCGACGGCCTCCAGCTGGTCGGTGAGGACCGACTTGGAGTCGTGCAGCAGCCGTCCGACGAGGGTGGACTTGCCGTCGTCGACGGACCCCGCGGTGGCGAACCGCAGCAGGGTGGTGGTCGACAACTGCTCGGCCAACTGGGTGGGTGTGGTCATTTTAGAAGTACCCCTCGCGCTTACGGTCTTCCATCGCGGCCTCGGACATCTTGTCGTCGGCGCGGGTCGCGCCACGCTCGGTGAGCCGGGAGGCGGCGATCTCGGTGATCACGGCGTCCAGCGTGGTGGCGTCGGAGTCGACGGCACCGGTGCAGGACATGTCGCCGACCGTGCGGTAGCGCACCTGACGGGTCTCGGTCCTCTCGTGCTCCTTGGGGCCGCCCCAGTCGCCCGCCGTCAGCCACATGCCGGAGCGGTTGAAGACCTCACGCTCATGGGCGAAGTAGATCCGGGGGAGCTCGATGCCCTCGCGCTCGATGTACTGCCACACGTCGAGCTCGGTCCAGTTGGAGATCGGGAAGACCCGGACGTGCTCACCGGCGGCGTGCCGGCCGTTGTACAGCTGCCACAGTTCCGGGCGCTGGCGGCGCGGGTCCCACTGGGAGAACTCGTCGCGCAGCGAGAAGACCCGCTCCTTGGCGCGCGCCTTCTCCTCGTCGCGGCGCCCGCCGCCGAACACGGCGTCGAAGCGGTGCTGCTGGATCGCCTCGGTCAGCGGCACGGTCTGGAGCGGGTTGCGGGTGCCGTCGGGGCGCTCACGGAGCTTCCCGGCGTCGATGTACTCCTGGACGGAGGCGACGTGCAGGCGCAGCCCGTGTTCGGCGACCGTACGGTCGCGGTACTCCAGGACCTCGGGGAAGTTGTGCCCGGTGTCCACGTGCAGCAGCGTGAACGGCACCGGCGCGGGCGCGAACGCCTTGAGCGCCAGGTGCAGCATCAGGATGGAGTCCTTGCCGCCGGAGAAGAGGATCACCGGCCGCTCGAACTCTCCCGCCACCTCACGGAAGATGTGCACCGCCTCGGACTCGAGGGAGTCCAGGTGGCTGAGTGCGTACGGGTTGGCGGTGCCTTCCGACACAGTCGCGACGGTCGTCACGCTGCACCCCTCTCGCTCAGCAGCGCGTACAGCTCCGCCGCGGACTCCTGCACGGTCTGCCGGTGCGACTCGATCCGCAGGTCGGGCGACTCGGGCGCCTCGTAGGGGTCGTCCACCCCGGTCAGCCCGCTGATCTCGCCCGCCGCCTGCTTGGCGTACAGCCCCTTCACATCGCGCACGGAGCACACCTCGACCGGAGTGGCGACGTGCACCTCCAGATAGGCGGTGCCCTCGGCCTGGTGCCGCTTGCGGACCGCGTCACGGCTGTCCGCGTACGGGGCGATGACCGGGACCAGCACCTTCACGCCGTTGGCCGCCAGCAGTTCGGCGACGAAGCCGATCCGCTGGACGTTGGTGTGGCGGTCCTCGCGGGTGAAGCCGAGGCCCGCGGAGAGGAACTCGCGGATCTCGTCTCCGTCGAGCACCTCCACCCGGTGGCCCTCGCCGCGCAGCCGCCCGGCGAGTTCGTACGCGATGGTGGTCTTGCCCGCGCTCGGCAGACCGGTCAGCCAGACGGTGGCTCCCGTCTCCGTCACGCTCATCGAAGTCTCCTGATCAGTCGTCATCAGTCATGCAGCCCGCATTCGGTCTTGCCGCGTCCGGCCCAGCGGCCGGCCCGTGCGTCCTCGCCCTCCAGCACCCGGCGGGTACAGGGGGCACAGCCTACGGAGGCGTAACCGTCCATCAACAGTGGGTTGGTGAGGACTCCGTGCTCGGCGACATACGCGTCGACGTCGTCCTGGGTCCAGCGGGCGATCGGCGAGACCTTGACCTTCTGCCGCTTCTCGTCCCAGCCGACCACCGGGGTGTTCGCCCGGGTGGCGGACTCGTCGCGGCGCAGCCCGGTCGCCCAGGCCGCGTACGCGGTCAGGCCCTCTTCGAGGGGCCTGACCTTGCGCAGCTTGCAGCAGAGGTCCGGGTCGCGGTCGTGCAGCTTCGGTCCGTACTCGGCGTCCTGCTCGGCCACGGTCTGCCGCGGGGTCAGCGTGATGACGTTGACGTCCATCACGGCCTCGACCGCGTCACGGGTGCCGATCGTCTCGGGGAAGTGGTAGCCGGTGTCGAGGAAGACCACGTCCACTCCGGGCAGTGCCCGGGAGGCGAGGTGCGCGACGACCGCGTCCTCCATCGACGACGTCACACAGAACCGCTTGCCGAAGGTGCGGGTGGCCCACTGGAGGATCTCCAGGGCGGAAGCGTTCTCCAGCTCCCGGCCCGCACGCTCGGCCAGCTCCCTGAGTTCGTCCGCGGAGAGCTTGTCGGCCTGCAGAGTGTCCGTCATGTCCCGTTCCCTTCACCGTCGTTGCGCTCCAGTCCCCGGGCCAGCAGGCCCAGGAACTTCAGCTGGAACGCCCGGTTGCAGGAGGCGCATTCCCAGGCCCCGTGCCCGGCCTCGTGCGGGCGCAGGTCCTCGTCGCCGCAGTACGGGCAGTGGAACGGTGCGGCGCGCTCGCTCATGACAGCGACTCCGCACTGGCCCGGGCGGCCCAGGTCGCGAAGCGCTCGTCGTCCTCGCGCTCCTTCTGGAAGTTGGCCAGGACCCGCTCGACGTAGTCGGGCAGTTCGGCCGAAGTGACCTTCAGGCCGCGGACCTTGCGGCCGAAGCCGGCCTCCAGGCCGAGCGCGCCGCCCAGGTGGACCTGGTAGCCCTCCACCTGGTTGCCCTCGTCGTCCAGCATGAGCTGGCCCTTGAGGCCGATGTCCGCGGTCTGGATGCGGGCGCAGGCGTTGGGGCAGCCGTTGATGTTGATGGTGAGCGGCTCGTCGAACTCCGGTAGACGGCGCTCCAGTTCGTCGATGAGCGCGGCGCCGCGCGCCTTCGTTTCGACGATCGCCAGCTTGCAGTACTCGATGCCGGTGCAGGCCATCGTGCCGCGGCGGAACGAGGACGGCTTCACCTGGAATCCGAGCGCTTCGAGGCCGGCGGACAGGGACTCGACCCGGTCCTGCTCCACATCGAGAATGATCATCTTCTGCTCGACGGTGGTACGCACCCGGCCGGAGCCGTGCGCCTCGGCGAGGTCCGCGATCTTGGCGAGGGTTGAGCCGTCCACGCGTCCTACACGCGGCGCGAAACCGACGTAGGAACGGCCGTCCTGCTGCGGGTGGACGCCGATGTGGTCCCGCCAGCGGCTGCTGGGCTCCGCGGGCGCGGGCCCGTCCAGCAGCGGGCGCTTGAGGTACTCGTCCTCCAGTACCTGGCGGAACTTGGCGACGCCCCAGTCAGCGATCAGGAACTTCAGCCGGGCGCGGTTGCGCAGCCGGCGGTATCCGTAGTCGCGGAAGATCCCCACGACACCGGCCCACACGTCCGCGACCTCGTCCAACGGCACCCAGGCGCCCAGGCGTTCGGCCAGGCGCGGGTTGGTGGAGAGGCCGCCGCCGACCCAGAGGTCGAAGCCGGGGCCGTGCTCGGGGTGCTCGACTCCGACGAAGGCGATGTCGTTGATCTCGTGCACCACGTCCTGCACCGGGGAGCCGGAGATGGCGGTCTTGAACTTGCGCGGCAGGTTGGAGAACTCCGGGCTGCCGATGTAGCGCTCGTGGATCTCGTCCAGCGCCGGGGTGCCGTCGATGATCTCGTCGGCGGCGATGCCGGCCACCGGTGAACCGATCATCGTGCGGGGGCAGTCGCCGCACGCCTCGGTGGTGGAAAGGCCGACGGCCTCCAGCCTCTCCCAGATCGCCGGGACGTCCTCGATGCGGATCCAGTGCATCTGGACGTTCTGGCGGTCGGTGATGTCCGCGCTGCCGCGGGCGTACTCCTCGGAGATCTCGCCGATGACGCGCAGCTGCGCGGTGGTCAGCCTTCCGCCGTCGATGCGGACCCGCATCATGAAGTACTTGTCCTCGAGCTCCTCGGGCTCCAGCACCGCCGTCTTGCCGCCGTCGATGCCCGCCCGCCGCTGCGTGTACAGGCCCCACCAGCGCATGCGTCCGCGAAGGTCGTTGGGGTCGATCGAGTCGAACCCGCGCTTGGAGTAGATCGTCTCAATGCGTGTCCGCACGTTGAGACTGTCGTCGTCCTTCTTGAACTGCTCATTGCCGTTCAGCGGGGTGTAGTGCCCCAGGGCCCACTGACCTTCGCCACGGTGGCGTCCCGCTTTGCGGCGGGGCGTTGCGGGCGCGGGCTGTTCCGGGGTAGCGGCCATGACAGTACGTCCTTCGGGACTGCAGGAGGGCGGCTCTGAACTGCACACTCGCGTCTGGGCGCGGCGGTGCGCAGGGTTTGCAGAGAAAGGGGGATCGCGGCGGTGCTGGGACTCTCAGCTCGCCGGACAGATGGCGCTGGACATGCGGCCGAGGTCGACGTGGCGTCGACTCACCAAGGCAATTCCAGTTCCAGGCATGACGGAAGCGTGTCACGCAGGTCTCCGGGCAGTCCACCACTATCCATGATGTGGACGAGACTGTCCCGGTAGGTGAGACAATGTGGCGCCCGTCACGCGAATGACGGGCGCCGGGTGGCCGGAATACCGGACAACCATGTGCATTTCCTGCAAGTGTTTCTTCTGGGCGCTTCTTATGAGGTTTCCCGCGGGGCGTTCCTACGGAAGCGGCATCCGGCCGGACTCGGGCCACGGGCCCGGGGTGGCGGCCTCGGGCTCCAGCACCGTCCTGGTGTCGAACAGCCGGAAGCCGCGGCGCAGGTAGTTGCCCATGGCATGCGGCCCGTCCTTGGAGCAGGTGTGGACCCACACCCGCTTCGTCGCGGGCCGCTCGGGCCACCGCTCCGCCAGGTCCCAGGCACGGGCGACCCCGTACGAGAGCAGATGCCCGCCGATCCGGCGGCCCCGGAAGGCAGGAAGGAGACCGAAGTACATGATCTCGACCGCGCCGTCGTCCTGCGGGTCCAGTTCCACGTACCCGGCCGGCGTCCCGTCCGCATACGCCACCCAGGTCTCCACGCCCGGCCGGTCCAGCACCTCCTGCCACTGCGCGTACGTCATCGACAGCCGGTCCGTCCACTGGATGTCGCCGCCGACGGCCGTGTAGAGGAAGCGGCTGAACTCGGGCAGTGGCACCTCGGACCGGACGATCCGTACGTCCGGGCCGGGTACGGCCGAGGGCTGCAGATCGTCGGGCGAGGTCTGCTCCAGGGACCAGATGGTCACCTCGGCGAGGGTGGTGCCGGACGGATGCTCGGGGTTGCTCATGACTGCCAGAAAACCATGCCCTGCCTCCCCGGCCCAAGCCGGTACCCGGGGCGAGGCGCCCCGGACCTGCGGGAACAGGGGGTCACGAGGCGCTGCGGGCCGCCACCACCACCGGCGCCTTCGACCGGGGCAGCAGATCGCCCGGGTGCTCCGGACCGATCACCTCCACCTCGACGCCCTCCCCGAAACGGTACGGGCGGTGGGCCAGCACCTCCGCGAGATGGCGCCGCAACCGGGAGATCTCGGCCCGGACCGTCACCGTCCTGGTCGGATCGCCGAAGATGTCCTCGGCCAGCTCGGACGCCGTACGCCCCTCGGGGTACCGGGCCAGCGCGTACAGCAGCTCGGCGTGGCGCGGGGACAGCCGCTGCGTCCACGTGCCCACCGGGCTCACCACGTTCGCCGTCAGCCTGCCCGGCATGCTCAGATCCAGCACGACCCGGCGCGGCGGGCTGTCCATCGCACCGTCGGCCACCTGCACCAGCCATCCGCCCGGCAGCGGCTCCACCCGGCACATCCCGAGCGAGGGCAGCCACACCCGGCCCGGCTGGACGGACTTCGGCAGGGGCAGCCGGTCCACCGGCGGCATCCCGTTGACCGCGGCCAGCCAGCCGTTGCCGTCCACCGCCAGCGCCCGGCCCCCCAGCCGGCACAGCATCGGCGCCGCCACCGAACGCAGCCGGTCGATGGCCTGGAGGTGCCGGTTCCTGATCTCGCTCTCGGCCAGCCGGGCCACCGACCCGACCAGGGCGAGCGTGGTGGGATGGAAGGTGTTCGCCGGGCCGCTGATGTCGACGATCCCCATCAGCCGGCCGTCGCGCGGATCGCGCACGGGGGCCGCCGCGCACGTCCACCCGTGCAGACTGCGGACGAAGTGCTCCGAGGAGTGGACCTGCACCGGCGCCCGCGAGGCGAGCGCGGTACCGATCGCGTTGGTGCCGGTGAACTCCTCCGACCAGGCGGCGCCCTCGGCCAGACAGATGTCGTCGGCCCGGCGCAGGATCCCCGTGTTGCCCTGGCGCCACAGCACCCGGCCCTCCACGTCGGTGACCACCATGATCTGCTGCGAGGCGTCGGCGATGCTCACCAGACCCTCACTGAGCAGCGGCATGACCTCGCCCAGCGCGGAACTCCGGCGCCGGTGCTCGATCTCCTCCAGCTCCAGCAGCACGCTCTGTGTGGTCTGCTCCGGATCGATGCCGCTGCGCAGCACGCGGTCCCACGAGGCCCCGATCTCCGCCCGCGGCTGGACCGGCATCCGCTGGCCCGCCATCCGCGCCTCCCGGGCGCGGTGGAGCAGGCGCGTGGCCCGCTCCGAGTCCCGCGCGGCAGGGCGCATCACATCGACAGGACTTGTCTCCACGTCCGGATCCCCCTAGGTGCCAGTGCCAGTACCAGGACCGTGCCAAGGGCCACGGGGTCATCCTGCCGCCTCGCGGTTCCCGGTGTCGCAACTCCACACAATGGTTGCAACCCTCTGCAACTCTGGCGACGGACCCCCGGCCGTACGAGAGTGGCGGTACACCGCACGGTGGGGTTTCGGCCCCGAAGTCCGGTGTGTACAGCATGGGGGGTGGTGCCGTGTCGGCGCAGCACCACCCCCTGTTGCTGCCCCGCCCGGATCAGACCTCCACGGGCCGGGCCCGTTCCACGACCGACGCCAGGTCCAGGGTGTGCGGCAGTGTTCCGAACGCCGAACCCCACTCCCCGCCCAGACGGGACGCGCAGAACGCGTCGGCGACCTCCGGCGGGGCCCAGCGCACCAGCAGCGAACCCTGGAGCACCAGCGCCATCCGCTCCACGAGCCGGCGGGCCCGCGCCTCGATGCCCTGCAGATCGGCGAGCTCGGTGAGCAGGTCCCTGATCGCCCGGTCGAGCCGGTGGTCGGCGCCCCGCGCCCGCCCGACCTCCTGGAGGAACGCGTTCAGCGCCAGCGGCTCGCGCTGCAGGGCACGGAGCACATCCAGCGCCTGTACGTTCCCCGAGCCCTCCCAGATCGAGTTGAGCGGCGCCTCGCGCAGCAGCCTGGGCATCCCCGACTCCTCCACGTAGCCGTTGCCGCCCAGGCACTCCAGCGCCTCGGCCACCAGCGGGGCGCACCGCTTCGTCACCCAGTACTTCGCCGCCGGCACCGCGATGCGCAGGAAGGCGGACTCGCTCTCCGTCCCCGCGTCGTACGCCGCCGCGAGACGCATCGCCAGTACCGTCGCGGCCTCCGACTCCAGCGCCAGATCGGCCAGCACGTTACGCATCAGCGGCTTGTCGACCAGCAGGCCGCCGAACGCGCTGCGGTACGTGGTGTGGTGGACCGCCTGCGCCACCGCCTGCCGCATCAGCGCCGCCGAACCGGTCACACAGTCCAGCCGGGTCGCCGCCACCATGTCGATGATGGTGCGCACCCCGCGCCCCTCCTCACCGATCCGGCGCACCCACGTCCCGTCGAACTCGACCTCGGCCGAGGCGTTGGACCGGTTGCCCAGCTTGTCCTTGAGCCGCTGGATCGCGAACACGTTGCGCGTGCCGTCGGGCAGCACCCGGGGCAGCAGGAAACACGTCAGTCCGCCGGGGGCCTGCGCCAGCACGAGGAACCCGTCGGACATCGGAGCGGAGCAGAACCACTTGTGCCCGGTGAGCAGATACTCCCCCTCACCGGACAGGGGCTCGGCGCGCGTCGTGTTCGACCGCACGTCCGTGCCGCCCTGCTTCTCCGTCATGCCCATCCCGAGGAGGGCCCCGGCCTTCTGCCCGGCCGGCCGCAGCTCCTCCTCGTACACACGCGAGGTCAGCAGCGGCACCCACTCCGCCGCCACCGCCGGATCGGTCCGCAGCGCGGGAACCGCCGCGTGCGTCATGGAGAGCGGGCAGCCGTGACCCGCCTCGGCCTGCGTCCACACCAGGAAGCCGGCGGTCCGGCGCACATGCCCGCCCGGCCGGTCCCAGGCGTCGGTGAGACCGGCGGTGACGGCGTGGCCCAGCAGCCGGTGCCAGGCCGGATGGAACTCCACCTCGTCGACTCGGTTCCCGTAGCGGTCATGGGTGCGCAGCCTCGGCGGATTCTCGTTGGCCTGCGCCCCCCACTCCGCGGCCTGGGCGGATCCGGCGGACCGTCCGAGCTCGGTGAGACCTCCGCGCGCATCGTCGAGCAGGTCTGCCGGGAGGTGCCGTTCCACGGCTTCGGTGAGGACCCGGTCCGCGCCGAAGACGTCGTAGCCGAGGAGGGGAGGGGCCTGGTTGGACACTGTGTGGGTGGTGGCTGCCATGCCGATACGGTAAGGACGTGCAGGCAGCAAATGAAACACCCGAGCGGCCACCGGGCCGGCTCCACCGGGCCAGAGTGCTCTACCGCAACGTGTCCAAGCGGCAACTGGCCTGGCAGTTGCTGAAGGACACCGTCAACTCGTGCATGGAGTACCGCATTCTGGGACTCGCCGCCGAGGCGGCGTTCTTCACCCTGCTGTCCCTGCCCCCGCTGCTCCTCGGACTCATCGGCCTGCTCGGGTACGTCGACGAGTGGACCAGCACCGCGACGGTCGCCTCCATCGAGCGCAACATCCTGAGCGCCGCCCATACGGTGCTCTCCGAGCGCGGCGTCAACGACTTCGCCAAACCCCTCCTGGCGGACGTGACCACCGGGGCCCGGCCCGATGTCATCTCGATCGGCTTCGCGATCGCGCTCTGGTCCGGTTCCCGCGCGGTCAACGTCTTCATCGACACGATCACCGTCATGTACGGGCTCGACGGCCAGCGCGGCATCGTCAAGACCCGGATGCTGGCCTTCCTGCTGTACGTGGTGGCGCTGCTGCTGGGCGCGGTCGTGCTGCCGCTGCTGGTGGTCGGTCCCGACCGGGTCGTGGAGTTCATCCCCTGGGGCACCGAGGTCATAAGCGTCCTGTACTGGCCGCTGGTGATACTGCTGTCCATCGCCTTCCTGACGACGCTCTACCACGTGTCCGTCCCCGTCCGCTCGCCGTGGATCGAGGACATGCCGGGCGCCCTGATGGCGCTGGCCATGTGGGTGCTCGGCAGCTTCCTGCTGCGGATCTACCTCACCAGCACGGTCGAGGGGCCCACGATCTACGGCTCCCTGGCCGCCCCGATCGCCGTCCTGCTGTGGATCGGCATCTCCGCGTTCGCGGTGCTGGTGGGCGCCGCGGTCAACGCGGCCATCGACCGGGTCTGGCCCTCGGTCGCGACGGCGGCGGCCCGTGCGGCCAACGACCGGGTGCGCGCGGCCCAGGCGGCCGAGTTCGTGGCCCGTACCCAGGCGGAGAGCCGGTACGGAGACTGGGACGACGAAGGGGACGGGGACGACGGCGACAGCCCGTACATGCCGTCCGAGTTCCCCGAGCGCTGGTCGCGGTTCCTGCCGCCGGACGACGTGAAGTCCCGGCTGCAGCCGAGCCGCGAGAAGGAACCGGACAAGCCGCAGCCGCACGGCGAATGAGCCGCGGCACGGCGGCCGTCAGCCCGCGGCCGGTGCGGTCGGGGGAGAGAGGGAGCCTTCGCGGACGCCCCCGGCAACCGACACTGGTGTCATGAGCGACCGCTACGAAGAGCGCGCGTCACGGGTGGACGGGGCGAGGGTCTGGACCCTGACCGTGCCGCGGGGATCGTTCCACCCGGTGCTCCCCGACGGCTGCATGGACCTGCTCTGGATCGGTGGCAGGCTCCTCGTCGCGGGCCCGGACACCCGTGCGGAAGCCCCCTCCGGAGCGGACGGCGGCAGCTACGCGGGCATCCGCTTCGCCCCCGGCACGGCGCCCGCCCTGCTCGGCGTGGACGCGCACGAACTGCGGGACCGCCGCATCGCCCTGGCCGACCTGTGGCCGGCGGCCCTGGTCAGGGAGCTCACCGAGCGGGTCGCGTGCGCCGCCGATCCGGCGGCCGCGCTGGAGGACATCGCCGTGCGCCGGGCCGCGGACACCCGGCCACCGGACCCGGCGATGCGGTTCGTCGCCGCGCAACTGGACCACGGCCGCACCGTCGCGCAGACCGCGCAGGCGGTCGGTCTCGGCGCCCGTCAGCTCCACCGCCGCTCGCTGGCCGCCTTCGGCTACGGCCCCAAGACGCTCGCCCGGGTCCTGCGGCTGCAACGGGCCCTGGCACTCGTCCGGACGGGGACGCCGTACGCCGAGGCCGCGCTCCTGGCGGGCTGCGCCGACCAGGCACACCTCGCCCGGGAGATGCGCGAACTGGGCGGCACCACCCTGACCGAGTACTTCGGGAAGACGTAGGGCCCGTCGTCGCACGGCAGACGGCGGTTGACGACAGGCCTTGGGCCTCTCACCCCCGCGCTCGCCGGACGTCCGCGCCCGTGCGCCCTCGAACACCTCGTGCAGCGGCGCCACCCGGTCCGGTTCCTCGGCCAGATCGGGTCAGCTCGGCGAAGCGCGCGGCGGCCGACTCCGGGACCGTGACCGGCCCGTGCGCATCGGCCGCCGTGACCGGGGCCCGCAGCCGGGCGGCGTCGTCCCGCTCCACCCGACCTGCCGTACCTGCGCGCCGGGCACCGGGCCGCCGGCCGGGTCGTCGGCGGCGGCGGGTGCCACGCACCAGCACGGGGAGCCGCCGCCCCGTACCGCGGCGGACGCCACGGCAGTACCGCGCGCACGCAGCTGCTCCACGGCCCGTGCGTCCGGCGCGCCGCCCACCCACGACCGGCTGCCCGCACGGGCGACCGGCTGGTCGGCGTAGGGGGCCGAGACGTGCGTCCGGCGGTCGGCAGCAGGGTGTCGAGCGAGGCGGTCATGCGCTGGACCGTCGCACGGCCCGCTGACACCGACGCGGCAGTCCGTCCGCCGAAGCAGTGTGCTCTGCCGCTCCGGCGGTTGCCGCCCGGCGCGGACCGGGAGCCCTCGGGTCCGCCTGTCAGGAGGCGGCCGCGGCGAACAGCGACACCGCGCAGCCGTCCGGGTCCAGGACCACCGCGTACCGCTGTCCCCAAACCGCGTCCCACGGCTTCAGATGGCCGCGGTATCCGGCGCCGGTCAGCCCGGCGTAGACGGCGTCGACCTCCGCCGGGTCGTCGCAGAGGAACGCGAGCCCGAGCCGTTCGCCGCCCTTGGGTCCGGACCACTCCGGGTCGTAGGAGCGGACGACGTCCTCGGTGTCCCACAGGAGCCGTTGCCCGCCCGGGAGCGTCACTTCGACATGGGGTGCGGATTCCGCGCCGGCGGGGATGTCGAGGCCGAGCCGGCGGTAGAAGGCGAGCGAGGCGGCCAGATCCGCCGTGACGATGGAGATGGCGTCGAGTCGTGGAGTCATGCGGCGACCGTAGGCCGGGGGAGCGCCCGCGGTCTTGAACGAATCGGTCATGTCAGCCGGCCTTCCTCACACCGCGCTCTCCTCGTCGCCCAGGCAGTCCGCCGGCGAGGTGCCCGGGTCCGTCAGCGCCAGTCCCAGCGCCGCGCGTTCGGTGACCCAGCGGGTCGGGCGGTGGCGTGGGTCGCCCGTCGTGGCGTGCAGCCCTCGGTGCAGCTCCAGCATCCGGGCCGCGCCGATCCGGTCGCCCCAGGCCAGCGGGCCCACCGGATAGCCGAGACCGGTCGTCACCGCCAGATCGATGTCGCCCGGCGTCGCCAGCGCGCGTTCCGCGATCGACGCCGAGACCGACACGATCGACGCGAGCAGCCGCTGCGCGACCGAGCCCGCCGTGTCCCGGACCACCGACACCGCGAACGGCTCGTCGCCGTCCGAGGCCCGCGCCAGCACCGCGCGGGCGTCCCGTGCCGCCGCGGCCTCCACGGCCGGAGTCACGGCCAGCACCCGGCGGCGCCCGGCCGGCGGCAGCGGGTCCACACCGAAGGTGCGCGCCGCGGGCAGCCCGTGCGCGGCCACGGCCGAGGCGACCGTGGTGCCCCAGACGGGAACCAGCACCAGCGCCCCGGCAGGCACTTCGGTGCCGGTCACCACCGTGGCGCCCGCCGCCGACAGCGCCTCCCGGAGGGCCGTGGCGGGCGCTGCGTCGCTGTTCCCGGCGACGACGTGCACCGGCCGGTCCGGGTCGCCGGTGACCGGAGCCTCCGGTGCGGGCGCGGCGGCCTCGGGGCCGTACGGGAACCAGCCGCGTCCCGTCTTGCGCCCGTGCAGCCCGGCCGCCACCCGGTTCGGGGTCAGGTACGAGGGCCGGAGCCGGTCCTCGTGGCGGAACCCGTCCCAGATCGAGTCGATGACCGCGGCGGTCACATCGAGTCCGGTCAGGTCCATCAGCTCGAACGGGCCCATGCGCAGGCCCAGTACGTCCCGCGCGATTCGGTCGATGCCGGCCGGGTCGGCGACCGTCTCCTCCAGCAGCGCGAGCGCCTCCGTCACCAGCCCGCGCCCGGCGTGGTTGACGAGGAAACCGGGGGTGTCGGCGACCGTGACGGCGCGGTGCCCGCAGCTCTCCACGAGCGCGGTCAGCAGCGGCGGGATCTCGGGCCGCGTCGCGGCCCCGGGCACGACCTCGACGATCCGCATCAGCGGGACCGGGTTGAAGAAGTGCAGTCCGGCCAGACGTGTCGGGTCCTTCAGCGCCGCGGCGATCCGGGTCACGGAGAGCGAGGACGTGTTGGTCGCGAACACGGCGGACTCGGGCAGCACCTGCTCCAGCCTGCCGAAGACCTCCGTCTTGGTGGCCAGGTCCTCCCGTACGGCCTCGACGACCAGTTCCACATCCGGGCCCACGGCCCACGGGTCGCCCAGCGGGACCAGCCGGCCCAGGGCGCCGGCCGCGTCCTCGGCGGACATCCGGCCCTTCTGCACGGCCCGCTCCAGCATGGACCGTACGAAACCGGCCGCTTCCGCCACCGCCTCCGCCCGCACGTCGCACAGCTCCACGGTGTGTCCGGCGACGGCCGCCCACTGGGCGATGCCGCGGCCCATGGCTCCGGCTCCGACGATCCTGATACGCATGGTGGTCATGTCCTCTCGATGGGGCGGGTGGCGGACGGTCGACTGCGGATCAGCGCAGGTACACGCGGTCCGGGTCGACATCCTCGCGCAGCAGCCGCAACTCCGCCCGGGTCGGGGGCGGTACCTCGTCGACCGTGTCGGCGACCCGCAGCTCCCAGCCCGTCGCGGCCCGCACCTGCTCCACGGTGACCCCGGGCTGGACGGCGACCAGCCGCAGCTCCTCACCCACGCCCCCGCGGGCCATGATGCCCAGTTCGGTGATGACCCGGGTCACGCCGGCGCCCAGGGGGCGGATGCCCTCGGCGAGCGCGCGGTCGGGCCCCGGAGTGGTGCAGAAGTCGAGCTCCGCCGGGAAGGAGCGCGGATGGTGACGGCGCATCACCACGAAGACCTCCCGGGCGTTTGCCATCACCTCGACACCGCCGCCCGAGCCGGGCAGCCGGACCGACGGGCTGTCCCAGTCGCCGATCACCGAGGTGTTGAGGTTGCCCCAGCGGTCGATCTGCGCGGCGCCGAGGAAGCCGACGTCGATATGGCCGCCCTGCAGCACACAGCCGAAGAGCATCGGCATCGAGATCACCGCCTCCGCCCCCGTGATCAGGACCGCGTCGGCGATGGTCTCCGGCAGCCGCGCGGGATGGGCGCCGCAGACCCCGGACTCGTACACCACCTCGATGTCCGGGGCGACCGTCAGATGAGCCAGTTCGGTGGCCAGCGTCGGCAGTCCGATTCCGGCGAACACGGTGCGGCGCGCGGCCAGTTCGCGGGCGGCGACGACGGAGAGCAGTTCGGACGAGGTGACCGGGTCCGGTGCGGCGAGGGGCATGGCCCGTTCCTTCTCGTGTTCCGTGGCGGCGGTACCTCCGAACGCGCTCACAGCCTGCGCCCGTAGTCGACCGGCTCGCTGAGTGCCTCGCCGACCGCGAGCCCCGCCCAGAACTCCTCGCCGAGCCGGTCGACGTACTCCGCATGGTCGGCGGTGCCGCGCACCCACTCGTCCAGCCAGTCCTGGAGCCGCTGCGGGTCCTTGCTGATGTGCGACCAGGCCCGGTAGAAGGCGTTGTCCCGGTCGTAGTAGCCCTGTGCGAACGAGGGATGCGCCCCGCGCGGGCAGTGGACCACCGCGTCGACGGCGTGCGCGGGGACGAGCGTGCGGTTGGGGTCCGAGCGGATCACGTCGTCGTCGACGATCTCCTCCACGACGACGACCGCCTTGTCCGCCGCGTACACCGCCTCGGCCTGGACGCCCGTCAGCCCCCATATCTGGGTGTTGCCCCGGCGGTCGGCGCGCTGGGCGTGGATGATCGTCACATCCGGGTTGACGGGCGGTACGACGTAGATCTGCTCTGGTTCGCCGTCCGGCCCGGGGTACGGCGAAGTGACCTTGCGCAGATCGCTGTTGACGGACGGGAGATCGCTGCCGCCGTAGGAGCGCAGCGGGTAGAACGGCAGCCGCTGCGAGCCCGCGAGATAGCGGCAGATCATTCCGTAGTGGCTGTACTCCTCGAAGGCGAGGGGCGCCGGGTCCGCGCGCTCCACCCGCCGACGGAGCTCACCGAGCGATCCTGCCGAGGAGTTGCCCACGAACGAGGAGACCAGCCGGGTCACGCAGCCCGCTGCGATCATCTGGTCCACGACGATGTCCGCGGTCATCCGTACGACGGTGAGGTCGCGGCGGCCCTGACGGATGATCTCGTGACCCGCGGCGGTCGGGATGAGATGGGTGAAGCCTTCGAGGCAGACGGTGGAGCCGTCATGGACGAAGGCGGCGATCGCCGCCTTCATCGACATCGACTTGTCTGTCCGGTCCGTGGGGGCCACGGTGCTCCTCTGCGTGTGCGGGCGCGCGCGTCGTCCCACGGTGCCAGCGGTCATTGATCGCTGTCCAATACCGAATTATGCTCGGATCAAGACGACTGGGTAATCAATGGGTGCCGAGGGAGGTACCGGCGTGGAGCTGCGCCATCTGTTCGCGTTCGTCGCCGTGGCCGAGGAACTGCATTTCGGCCGGGCCGCCAAGCGGCTGCAGATGGCCCAGCCGCCGCTGAGCCAGCAGATCCGTCAGCTGGAGAAGGAACTGGGCGTCCAGCTCTTCGAGCGCAACACCCGCTCGGTGCGGCTGACCAGTGCGGGGGAGTCGTTCCTCCAGCCGGTGCGGACCGTGATCGAGGACCTCGACACCGCCGTACGGGCCGTGAAGGCGGCCGGCCGCGGCGAGTACGGGCGGGTCAGCATCGGCTTCGCCGGAGCCTCCAGCCACGAGACGCTGCCCCGCCTGACCCGGGCGGTCCGCGCGGCCCACCCCGCGATCGAGCTCGTGATGACCGGCCAGACCTATGCCAACGTCGCGCTCGCCCGGGTTGCGGACGGCTCGCTGGACCTGGGGTTCGTACGGCTGCCGGTGACGCAGCCCGGCGTGACCTTCCGGGTGATCGACGAGGAGGAGCTGGTGTGCGCACTGCCCTCCGACCATCCGCTCGCCGCCCGCGACAGCGTTCCGCTGGAGGTGCTGGCCGGTGAGCCCTTCGTCTCGTTCCCCGCCAACACCGGCTCCACCGTGCGCGACGCGATGGTCGGGGCCTGCGAGGCCGCCGGGTTCAACCCGCGGGTGGTGCAGGAGGCCCCCGACTCGTACACGATCCTGGCACTGGTCGCCGCGGGCGTCGGGGTCACCCTCACCGTCACCTCCGTCCAGCACATCCAGCAGAGCGGCCTCGTCTACCGGCCCCTCGCCGGACCACCGATCAGGCGGCAGGCCGCACTGGCCTGGCGGGCCGACAACCCTTCCGCCGCCCTGCACGCGGTGCTCGCCGTGGCGGAGGACGCGCTGCCCACCCCGCGCCCGGCCGATTGAGACGCACGGCGTCTTGAATCAGGGGGAACTGGATATTGGACCGACTCAGTCGCGGGTGCCAGGGTCGTGTCAGACCCTGGTCCTCTTCTGCCCCGCTCCCGGACCCCGTCCCGCTCCCGGAAAGGCCCCGCTGTGCCCGACCCGATCGACGTCGTGATCTGCGAACCGCTGCGTACCCCCATCGGCCGCTTCGGCGGGGCGTTCGCCGGGCAGACGCCCGCCGCCCTCGCCGCCCGCGTCATCGCCGAGGTCGTCGCCCGCACGGGGATCGCTCCCGACCGGGTCGACGAGGTGATCCTCGGGCACGCCTACCCCTCCTCCGACGCCCCCGCCATCGGCCGGGTCGCCGCTCTGGACGCCGGGCTCCCGGAGTCCGTCACCGGCCTCCAGACCGACCGCCGCTGCGGCTCCGGCCTCCAGGCCGTCCTCGACGCGGCGATGCAGATCAGGGCCGGGTTCAGCGACGTCGTGATCGCCGGCGGCGTCGACGTGATGAGCGCCGCCCCCTACTACACGCACGACGGCCGCTGGGGCATCAAGGGCCCCGGCCTCCAGCTCCACGACTCGCTGGCGCGCGGCCGGGTCACCGCGGGCGGCGTCAACCACCCGGTGCCCGGCGGCATGATCGAGACGGCGGAGAACCTCCGCCGCGAGTACGGCATCAGCCGCGCCGACCAGGACGCCCTGGCCCTGCGCTCGCAGCAGCGCGCCGGCCGGGCCATGGCCGAGGGGCGGTACGAGGCGGAGACCGTCCCCGTCACCGTGAAGAACCGCAAGGGCGAGACGGTCGTCACCGCCGACGAACACCCCCGCCCCGACACCACCGCCGAACAGCTCGCCGGGCTCCGCCCGATCCTGGGCAAGTCCGACCCGGAGGCCACGGTCACCGCGGGCAACGCCAGCGGCCAGAACGACGCGGCGGCGGCCTGCCTGGTGACGAGCGCGGCCACCGCGGAGCGCCTCGGCCTCACCCCGCTGGTCCGGCTGGTCTCGTTCGCGCGCGCGGGCGTGCCCGCCGCCACCATGGGCATCGGCCCCGTCCCGGCCACCCGCACCGCGCTCGCCCGCGCCGGGCTCACCCTGGCCGACCTCGACCTGATCGAGCTCAACGAGGCCTTCGCCGCCCAGGTGCTGGCCTGCACCCGCGAACTGGGCCTCGGCGAGAAGGACCACGAGGAGCGGATCAACGTGAACGGCTCCGGGGTCTCCCTCGGCCATCCCGTCGGCGCCACCGGCGCCCGCATCCTCGCCACCCTCACCAGGGAACTGCACCGCCGCGAGGCCCGCTACGGCCTGGAGACCATGTGCATCGGCGGCGGCCAGGGCCTCGCCGCGGTCTTCGAGCGCATCGCGGTCTGAGACGTGCCGGGCTCGGGGCGGCCTACTCCGCCCCGGGCTCGAAGTCCTCGGTGAAGTAGCTGTCGTGCCGGATGCGGAACTGCTTGAGTTCCTCGCCCCCGCGCTGCGAGACCTCCGCGACCCGCTCGAAGTACTCCTCGCGCGGGGCGCCCGGGGAGAACAGCATGAGCATGGACAGCGGCTCGTCGGTCACGTTCTTGAAGGCGTGCAGCCCGCCGACCGGTACGTACAGGAAGTCGCCTTCGCGGCCGGTGACCCACTTCTCGCCGTCGTAGAGCTCCAGTTCGCCGGACAGGACGTAGAACGACTCCGACATCGCCTTGTGGAAGTGGGTTCTGGCGCCTGCGGACCTTGCGGCCAGGTCCACCTTGTACAGGCCGAACTCGCCGCCGGTCGATTCGTTGGTGGCGAGGTAGTGGGTGGAGCCGCCGCCGGGCGAGGAGATGTCCGGCGGAGTGCCGGCAGGCCGGAAGACCGCGTTCACTTCGCCCTTGTCGCCGAGATAGCGGGGCTCCGGGTACTCGAGGTGTTCCGGGTACGACATGATGCGCTCCTTCGGAAGGGGTCCACCCCCATGGTCGCTCCCGCTCCCGGAGGGCGACATCGGGCTCGCGGATGATCGCGGGCCGACGGGGAGCAGGGCGGGAGACCTAGGTCCCTACCAGCGCCGCGTCAGCGCTTCATCAGGGCGAACACGCCCCATCCCAGGTACTCCCGCTGGTAGCGGGCGTGCCGCGCCGGCCCCTCGGCCAGCTCGACGCGCATCGCATCGGCCAGTTCGTCGTCGGGGTTCGCGTCGAGCCAGCGGCGGATGCTGAGCCACTGGGCCGCGACGTACCGGTCCCAGCCCTGCTGGTCGGCGAGGACCATCTCCACCACGTCCCAGCCCAGCTCACCGAAGTGGCCGAGCAGTTCCGGCAGGGCGAGGAAGTCGTCCCGGGCCGTCGCGCCGCACGCCTCGACGGTCTTCAGGTCCGGCGGCTCCCGGCGCCAGTACGGCTCACCGATCAGCAGCAGGCCGCCCGGCCGCACCGAGCGCTCCCGACCGTGCCGGCCACGCCGCCGCCGATCCAGGTGGCGCCGACGCACGCGGCCAGGTCCACGGGTTGCGGCGCGACGTGGCCGGAGGCGTCGCCGTGCACGAAGCCGACCCGTTCCGCCACGCCCAGCTCAGCCGCGCGCTCCCCGGCGGCCAGGAAGACGGTGTTGATGTCGACCCCGGTCCCGGTCACGCCGTGATGCGTGCCCAGGTGCAGAGCAACTCGCCGCTGCCGCAGGCGAGGTCGAGGATCCGGGTTCCCGGAGCCAGGCGCAGGGCCCGGCCCAGGGTGGCCAGATTCTCCTCGGTGAACGGGTTGTGAATGCGATGGCCGCTCTCGCGGATGGTGAAGGCACGGGGAAGGTCCACGCGGGGGAAGCTAGGCCGCCCCGGCGCTCCCGTCCACCGAATTGCCTACCGGTCCACGGGGGAGGCGATCGTCGGCGGCATTACCTCGTCACCTACCGGTCCACCGGCACACGCGCGTCGCTCGCCGGCGTCGCCGTAACGTCCGCCAGGTGGTCCCGTTCCGCGTCCGGGTCCGTCAGCCGGTTCAGCCGCGCGGGTACGTCGAAGCCGACCAGCAGCACCACGATCACGGTGCCCGCGAACGTCAGCACCGCCAGTGCCCGGCCCAGGTCCATTCCGGAGGCGAGATGGGCCCCGAGCACCGGGGCGACCGCCCCGCCGAGGGCGCCCACGTTGTACGTGAAGCCGAGCGCCGCACCCCGGCTCGCGGTGGGGAAGTGTCCGCCGATGTAGCGGGGCAGCAGTCCGGAGATGCCGAAGCTCGTCGCCTGGAGCAGGAAGAGCAGGATGCCGAGCAGCATCAGGTTGTTCTGCACCGCGAAGACCGGATAGACGAAGGCCAGCGAGGCCAGCAGCGTCAGCGCGTACGCCTTCTTGGTGCCGATCCGGTCGCCGAGGAAGCCCGCGACCCAGCAGCCCACCATGGTGCCGAAGCCCGCGAAGTACAGCACGTCGGTGACCTGGTCCGTGGTGTAGCCCAGTTCCGTCTTCAGGTACGTCGGCAGCAGGGCCTGGATCGGCCAGGAGTACAGGAAAGCGAAGAACAGCGTCACGATCATCGACAGGTACAGCACCCAGCCGCGCTTCCCGCCCAGTTGCACGGCGAACGCGGCGAGCGTCAGACCGGCGATCACCGAGAGCACCGGCACCATGCCCGCTCCGCCCGGGGTGAAGACGAGGAACAGCGAGACCGTGGCGACGACGACGAGGACCGTGTTGACGGTGGCCCGCGCGCGGGTCAGGAACAGCGGCCGGAACGGATTGGGCTTCGCGTCCTTGTCCGCCACGGACTCCGTCCATTCCTCGGCCTCCGGCAGCGCGCGCCGCATCCACAGCGCGATGGCGATCGGGATGAGACCCAGATAGAACATCCAGCGCCAGCCGAGCGAGGGCACCACCCAGTCGTACACCTGGGCGGCGAGCACCGAGCCGACCGAGAAGCCGGAGATCAGGAAGCCGCTGGCCCGGTTGCGCAGCGCGGCGGGCCAGCTCTCCATGACGTACGTGGAGCTGGCGCTGTACTCACCGGCCATACCCATGCCGATGGCCAGCCGGGCGGCGAACAGACTGGTGTAGTTCCACGCGAACCCGCAGGCGAAGGTGCCCACCGAGTACAGCAGGATGCTGAGCACCATGGAGAGCTTGCGGCCGTAGCGGTCGCCGATGGCGCCGAGCACGGCGCCGCCCAGCCAGCGGGTGATGAACGCACCGGAGATCAGGCTGGCCGCCTGCACCGTGCTCAGGCCGAACTCGTCACTGATCTCGGTCAGGACGAGGGTGATCAGCACGAAGTCGAAGCCGTCGAGGACGTAGCCGATCCAGGCGGCGAAGAACGACTTCCACTGGGTGCGGCTGACCTGGCTGTACCAGGGGAGCGTGGGGGGTGTCGAGGTCTGCACGGTGACTCCAGGGTGCGGGACGGTGCCCGGTCATTTGAACAGCCGTCCCGCGTGCGGGGACAGGTCAGGGCCGGGTGATGCCTGCCACGAAGCGGGCGGTCAGAGCCGTGGGAGCGGTGATGGCGGTGCCGACGACGACGCTGTGGGCGCCGCGTGCCAGGGCCTCGGCCGCTTCCTCGGGGGTGTTGATACGGCCCTCCGCGACCACCGGGACGTCGATGGCTGCGGAGAGGGCCGCGACCAGATCGAGATCGGGGCCGGTCTGCTTCGGCATCCCGGGGACGTAGCCGGACAGGGTCGTGGAGACGAAGTCCGCCCCCAGCTCCGCAGCCGCGACCCCCTCGGCGAGGGTGGAGACGTCGGCCATCACGAGCGCGCCGGCCGCGTGGACCGCCTCGACGAGTTCGGCGAACGTCGAGCCGTCGGGGCGCGGCCGGTCGGTGGCGTCCGCGGCGACGACGGCCGCTCCTGCCTCGGCCACCGCCAGGGCGTGCCGGACGGTCGGGGTGATGAAGACCCCGGTGTCGCCGTCCTTCCACAGGCCGATGACCGGCAGGTCGACGACGGCGGTGATCGCGGCGACGACCTCCGGGTCGTTGGCCCGGATCGCTGCGCCGCCACCGGCGACGGCCGACAGCGCGAGCCGCACCAGGGTGGACGTCTCCCGCATCGGGTCGCCGGGGGGTGCCTGACAGGACACGATCAGCTTGCCCTGGAGGGTGGTGGCCAGTTCCTGCACGGTCATCGGAGAGCTCCCGGGTGGTGGAGGGGAAGGAGGGTGGTGAGGGAGGCCGCGCCGAGCACGGCCGCGTCGTGGCCGAGCAGCGGAGCCTGCGGGACGAGCCTGCGCAGCGGCCCCATCAGCTCCGTGGCGAAGGCGGCCCGCAGGGCGTCCTCGTACAGCGGGCCTATCCGCGGGACCCCGCCGCCGACGACGACCCGGTCGGGGCCGAGCGCGTTGGCGAGCCCGCCGAGGACATGGCCGGCGGCGGCCGCACCGGTGGTGATGGCCGTGACGGCGTGGGCGTCGCCCTGCGCGGCCCGTGCGGCGACGGTTTCGAGGCGGTCCACGGGGGCGCCGGTCAACCGCTCGTAGTGGGCGGCGATCCCGGGCCCGGAGGCGATGACCTCCAGGTGGCCGGTGGCGCCGCAGGTGCAGGGCAGGCCGGCGGCCTCGGGGCTGGGCACATGGCCCAGGTGCCCGGCGATGCCGGCCGACCCGTGCAGCATCCGTCCGTCGGCGGCGACGGCGCCGCCGACCCCGGTGCCGATGGCGGCGAAGAGCAGTGAGCCGTGGCCGTCCGTCTCCGCGTTCAGCGCGGCGAGTTCCGGCCCGGCGGTCGCGCGCACGTCGTTGTCGCAGGCCACCGCGTATCCCGTGCGGTTGGCGAGCCCGACGCCCAGGGGGGTGCCCGCCCAGCCGCGGATGGAGTCGGTGGCGCTGGTGACCATGCCGGTACGGGGGTCGATGACCCCGGCCGCCGCGATGCCGAGCACCGACGCGCTGCGGGCGGGGTCGACCTCGGCGGCGGCCGCGGCGAGCGCGTCGAGCACCGCCGCGGCGCCTTCCCGGGCCGGGGTGGGCCTGCTGTGCCGGGCCAGGACCGTGCCGTCCGCCGCGAGGAGCGCGGCGGCGATCTTCGTGCCGCCGAGGTCGAGGCCGACGACGGGCCCCCCGGCCGGTGCCGGCTGTGCCGAGGAGGTCATCGGACCGGCGGCAGACCGGCGTCGCGCAGCCGTCCGGAGACGAGCGCGACGGATTCGGCGGACAGCTGGATCTGCGGGAACGCGGTGTCGCCGCACTCGATGACGCCGAGCAGCTGGAGTGCCGACTTGAACGAGCCGAGCGCCGAGGAGCTGCGGCCCATGTCCGCCTCGGGGCCGACGTCCACCATGGCGAACAGCTCGATCAGCCGCTCCTGCTCCTTGGCGGCCAGCGTCCAGTCGCCGGCCCGCGCGGCCTCGTAGAGCCGTACGTATCCGGCCGGGTCCACGTTGCCGATGCCGGGGACGACACCGTCGGCGCCGGCGAGCAGGGCCGCGTCGACGGTCAGCTCGGAGCCGGTGAGGATGCTGAAGTCCGGGACCGGGCCGTTCCCGCGGCCCTCGCGGCCGCCGAGCTCGACGATGAGCCGGCGCAGCCCGCCCTCGTCGCCGCTGCTGTCCTTGAGTCCGGCGAGCGTGCCGTCCTCGGCGAGCTCGCGGATCAGTTCGGCGGACAGCTTGCTGTGCACGGCGACCGGGATGTCGTACGCGAACAGCGGGAGGTCCACCCCGGCGCGCAGCCGGCGGAAGTGCCCGGCGATCTCCTTGGCGTGGGTGCGGGTGTAGAACGGGGCGGTCGCGACCAGCGCGTCGGCGCCCAGGGCGGCGGCGGACTTGGCATGCTCGATGACCCGGGCCGTGGTGGTGTCGATGACTCCGGCGAGGACGGGGACGCGGCCGTCGGTCGCGTTGACGACGGTCTCCAGGACCGTCGCGCGCTGTTCGTCGGTGAGGTAGGCGACCTCGCTGGTGGACCCGAGCGCGAAGAGTCCGTGCACGCCCCCGCCGATGAGGTGCTCGACGAGGCGGACGAGCGACATGGTGTCGATCTCCCCGCGGGAGTCGAGCGGGGTGCAGACCGGCGGGACGACGCCGTGCAGCGGTGCGGTCAGAGACATGGTGAGGGCTCCAGCTGATCGGGACACCGATCCGCGGCCTGAGTGGCTACCCGGATCGAGACATGAGACGTAAGATGTCCTATGTCTGGCTCACCTTAAACAGATGCTCCTGGGAATGGTCAAGGGGCAACGGCACCTCAGGAGGACGTTGTGGCGCGGCCCACCATGGCTCAGGACATCGAGCGCCGGATCAAGGAACTGATTCTGGAGCGACGGCTCGCACCGGGCGACGCGCTGCCCACCGAGACCGAGCTGATGGACCTCTTCGAGGCCGGCCGGGTGTCGGTGCGTGAGGCCCTCAAGTCGCTCCAGGCGATGAACGTCGTGGAGATCCGCCGTGGCTACGGCACCTTCGTGGGTTCCCTCTCCCTCTCACCGTTCGCCGAGGGGCTCGCCTTCCGTGCGGCCGTCCGCCACCGCCAGGGCGAGCCCGGGCTCGCCGAGCTGATGAAGGTGCGCGAGGCGCTGGAGGCGGGGCTCGTCGGGGCCGTCGCGGCCGGCGTCCCGGACGAGGACATCGAGGTGCTGCGCGCCCTGGTCGCGAAGATGGAGGAGGAGTCCGCCTCGGGCCGGGTCGCGCGCTCCACCGACCGGGCCTTCCACCTCGCGCTCTACGCCTCGCTGGACAACCACCTGCTCAGTGAGGTGCTCGACGCGTTCTGGGCGGCCATGGACCGGGTCCGCGAGGACTTCGACGACGGCCACCAGGACCCGTGGGTCACGTGTACCCAGCACCGCGAGATCGTCGAAGCGGTGGCGGCGGCCGACGGCGTACGGGCCGTACGGGCGATGCGTACGCACTTCGACGGCATCCGCGACCGGCTGGAATCGACCCCGGCCCGCTGACCCGGCCCGCTGAGCCCCGGCCCGCTGACCCGGGGGTGCGCCCCGGGGCCCTCACCGCTCCGGCATCGTCCCGGTGATCGCGGTGACGGCCATCCGTACGGCCCGGGCCGTCACAGCGGCCGGGTCGTCGCCGTTCTCGATCGCCGTCGTGGCCGCGTTGACGATTCCCTGGAGGAGCAGCGCGGTGCGCCGAGGGTCCTCCTCGCCCAGCTCCGACAGCGCGTTGATCAGTGGCGTGAGCAGCTCCCGGTGGGCGCGCACCGCGCTCTCCCGCACCACCGCCGCGTCCCGTACCCCCGCCAGTGCCTGGGCGATCCGGTGCTCCCCGCCGCGCACCAGGTCCAGCTGCGACGACACGTACGCGGCGATCTTCTCCTCGGGCGTACCGGCTGCCGACATGCCGGACCGGATGGCGTCCGTCCAGCGGGGCATCGCGTCCTCGACGACCGCGGCGAGCAGCTCGGGGCGGCCCGGGAAGTACTTGTACACGCTGTTGCGGGCGAGGCCCGTGGCCCTGGCGATCGCGGTGAAGGTCACGGCATCGGCGTCGCCGCTCTCCAGGAGCTCGCGCGCCGCCCGCACCAGGGCCAGTCGCTGCTGGGCGTGGTGCTCGGCGACCGTGGCGGCTCGGATCCTGGGCACGGGGTCAGTCTAGGAGCCTCCGGTCCCGGGACCGACCCCCACTTGGGGACGGGGCGTCCCCATCATCTATGTTAGCGACACACCGTCCCTAACATCGATCCACCGAAGGGAACCGCCGTGTTCCTCGCTCTGCTGGAGCTGCGCGCCGCCCGAGGGCGCTTCCTGCTCATGGGATCCGTCGTGGTGCTCGTCGCCGCACTCGTCGGCATCGTCTCCGGCTTCACCACCGGCCTGGGTGACGACACCATCTCCGCGTTGCGCCGTCTGCCCGCCTCGCAGCTCGTCTTCTCCTCGGACGCCCGGTCCGACCAGTTCGCCCGCAGCCTCCTCGACGAGAAGACCGCCACCGCGTGGAGCGCGGACGCGGACACCGAGACGACCCCCCTGGGGGTGTCCATCACTCGCGGTACGACGAATCGTGGCGCCGAGGTCGACCTCGCCGCCTTCGGCGTCGAACCCGGCTCCTTTCTCGCCCCGTCCGTCACCGAGGGCGACGGCCTCGCCGGCGCGGCGGCGGACAGCATGGTGATGTCCGCCAAGCTCGCCGACGAGGGCGTGCACGTCGGCGACACCCTCGTCATCGACCGGCTCGGCATCGAACTGCGGGTCGTCGGAAGTACCGAGCGCTCCAGCTACGGCCATGTGCCCGTCGCCTACGTCCCGTTGAAGACCTGGCAGCGCATCCGCTTCAGCACCCCGGGCGCCCCGGCGTCCGCGACAGCCGCGATCCCCGGCCAGTTCAGCGCGCTCGCCCTGCGCACCCCGCCGGACGGGACCTCCGCCGCCACCCTCGACGCGCGGTACTCCACCACCACACTCACCAAGGAGAAGGCGTACGAGGCGGCCCCCGGATACACCGGGGAGCGCCTCACCATGAACTCGATCCAGGTCTTCCTCTACCTGATCGCCCCGCTCGTGGTCGGCGCCTTCTTCTCCGTGTGGACCGTGCAGCGACAGCCCGAACTCGCCCTGCTGCGCGCCATGGGCGCCTCCCGCCGGCGGCTCCTCACCCACACCCTCCTCCAGGCGGCCCTGGTCGTCGTCCTGGGCACCGCGGCGGGCGCCGTACTCGCCGGAGCGGTCGGGCTGCTGGTCGGTGAACAGGTGCCGTTCAGCCTGCCCGCCGCCACCCTCACCCTGACCATGTGCACCGTCGCGGCCGTGGGCCTCGCGGGCACCGCCCTGACCCTGCGCCGGGTCACCCGAGCCGACCCGCTGACCATGCTGGGAGCCAACCGATGAGCCTCGAACTGAGCGACGTCACCGTCACGTTCGGCAGCACCGACGCCCGCACGACCGTCCTCGACGGCCTGGACGTCACCTTCGAACCCGGCCGCATGACGGCTCTCGTGGGCCCGTCCGGATCCGGCAAGTCCACGCTGCTCGCCGTCGCGGGCGCACTGCTGCGGCCCACCGCCGGGCAGGTCCTGCTGGACGGCGAGGACCTTGCCGGGCTCTCCGACTCCCAGCGCGCCAAGGCCCGCAGGGAACGCATCGGCTACATGTTCCAGAGCGGCAACCTGCTCTCCGGGCTCACCGCCACCGACCAGCTGCTCGCCGCGGTGTACCTCAGCGGCGGACGCCCCCGCGCACACCGTTCCCGAGCCGAGGAGGCCCTGAACCGGGTGGGGCTGGGCCAACGGCTGCGCCACCGCCCCGAACAGCTCTCCGGCGGCGAACGCCAGCGCGTGGCCCTGGCCCGTGCGCTCTTCCTCTCACCGAAACTCCTGCTGATCGACGAACCGACGGCGGCCGTCGACCGATCCCAGGCCGGCGACCTCGCCGCGCTCCTCGCCGAGCGCACCCACCAGGACGACTGCGTCACGGTCGTGGCGACGCACGACCCGGCCGTGGCGGAGGCCGCCGACCGGGTCGTGGACATGGCCGCACTGACCGCGGACACGGCACCGGCCGCCCGCTGAGACGCTCCGCGACCTCACTCCCGCCGGACGCTGCCGTACAGATAGCTGCCGGCTCCGTCCAGCGTGGCCCGGCTCCACTCCGCGACCTCCGGGGGTCCCATCGCCGCCCAGTCCGGGGTCCGTTCGACCATGGCGTGCCCCAGTCTCCGGCCCAGGGCGACCAGGCGGGCGCCCTCGTCCGAGCGCTCGTCCGCGTACCGGTGCAGCGCCTCGGCGGCCGACGAGGAGGCGCGCAGGACCCGTTCGAGACAGAGCGCGTCCTGCAGCGCCTTCGTCGCACCGCTCGCCGTGTGCGGGCGGGTGATGCTCGCCGCGTCGCCCGCCAGCAGGAAGGGCGGCTCCGCGACCCGGGGCACATGGAAGTCGGCGACGTCGTGGCACGCCAGGGAGGTGTGCGCGCCGAGGCCGACGATCTCGGCCCAGCCCGCCGGGAAGTGCTCCTCGGCGACGCGCCGCACGTACTCCTCGCGCCCGGCGGTCCACGACGGCGGGGGAGGGGGGCCGTAGATGGCGTAGGCCAGCAGCCGGGAACCGTCAACGGCCCCCGGGATCAGGTAGAACACGCCGTGCCCGCCCCGGAATCCCAGGGTGACCCAGGCAGCCCGCACCAGTTGGAGCTGATCCGGATGTCCGGCGAGCGCGTCGAGCGGGAGGGTGCCGCGCCACACCACGTACCCCGCCGGAACAGGTCGCACCGCCGAGGCGACAGCCGCCCGGGTGACGGACCGCGGCCCGTCCGCCCCGACGACGATGTCGTACCGCTCCTCCGAGTCCGCCGTGCGGATCACCGCGCCGCCCGACGGGAGACGCGTCACCCCGGTGACGGGACGCCCCCGGTGGTACGTCGCCCCGTCGGCGTTCGCACGCAGGGTGCGCCACAGCAGCCCCCAGTGACAGGGCGTCACCGCGGCCTCCTGGCGCGCCAGTTCACGCGCCGAGTGCTGACCCGGTTCCCGTGCGAGCCACACCCGTGAGGGCACGGGGGTCGTGGGCATGGCGGCGTCCAGATAGCCGGCCGCGACCAGCTCCGCGTGGAGCGGCGGCGGGACGACGATGCCGAAACCCCGGTCCTCCAGCGCTCCGTCGCTGCGCTCGTACACCGTGACCTCGGCCCCGGCCCTGGCCGCGGCGACCGCCGCCGCGCAGCCCGCGACGCTCCCGCCGACCACTCCGATGCGTAACCCGGCTCCCACCACGTCCGCCACCGCCCTCTCCGGTCACTGTGCGTGGCGCCCATTGAACGCGGTGGTGGCAGTCCGCGTCCAACCGCCATGCGGCGGCCGGACGCGGGGCCGTCACCGGGGCTACGGCGTGACCGTCACCGTCGCGCTGCCCGAGGCCTGCTTGCCGTCCGCCCGGTACGTGGCGGTGAGCGTGGCGTTGCCCGACGCGCCCGCGGCCACGGTGACCGGGACCTTGACGTTGGCGCCCTCACCGGGCCTCATCGCGGGGATCGCGGTCCGTGCGGACGTCCAGCCGCTCGGCACGGCCAGGTCGACGGTTCCGGCGCTACGGGTCACGTCCATCCGGTTGACGACCCGGACCGTCACCGTGGCGCTCGTCCCCGCCTTGAGGGTCGCCGGCGGGGTGATCGTGATGTCGGCGCAGGTGCCGCCGAGCCACTTCAGGTCGAAGGACGCGTACGTGATGTGGTCGACGCTGCCGCGCTCGTACAGCAGCCCCAGCCGGCCGCCCGGCAGCCGGGTCAGCGTCGAGTAGGCCGCGGCGCCCGCGTCGACCACCTTCTTGATCGGCCAGGTCTTCCCGTTGTCACAGGACATCTTGACCGTGAGGTTCTTCCGTGACGTGGCCTCGGTGTTGCTGAACAGCAGCCAGGAGGACTGCGGGTCCGAAGCCGCGGCGTCGGGGGCGTAGCGCATGACCGAGGCGTTGTTCGCCGGGTCGGGGAGCTCGGTGTCCTGGACGAACGGGGTGTAGGTGACCCCGCCGTCCTTGGAGTACGCGATCGTCCGGTACGGCGCCGAGCGGTTGTTGAGCATGATGGTGCCGTCGTTCAGCTCGACGGTCTTGTTCTCGTCGCCGCCGGGCCCGACCGGCGTGCCCGTCTTCCAGGTCGCGCCGTGGTCGTCGCTGTAGGCGCTGACCGCGTAGTTGGCCCCGTTGTTGCGGATGGCGTACTGCTGGATCAGCCGGCCCTTGTAGGGCCCGTTGCGCAGCTGGATGCCCTCGCCGGACGACGCGAACATGCCGCCCCAGGCCGGGTTCTTGATCTGCTTGGTGATCCGGCGGTGGGTCCAGGTCACCCCGTCGTCGTCCGAGTAGCTGTAGTCCGCCTGCAGGACGTTGGGGTCCGACTCGTCGTTGCCGGTGGCGGAGCCGAAGAAGCCCTGGTTCACCCCCGCCGCGTAGAACAGGAAGATGCGGCCGGTGGTCCGGTCGACGAGCAGGCTCGGGTCCCCGTAGCCCTGGGGAGCGGGGTCCTTGCGGACCACCTGCTGCGCCTGCCAGGTCGTACCGCCGTCGGTGCTGCGCCGCAGCACGATGCCGATGTTGGACGGCAGGTCCCCGAGCGTGGGGCGGGCGTCGTAGGCAGCCAGCACGGTGCCCTTGACCGACGTGGTCAGAGCCGGGATGCGGTAGTAGGGGGAGCCGACTCCGGCGACGGTCAGGTCCTGGGACGTGAGCGTGCCGGGGGCGGGCGACGCGGCCTGCGCGGTGCCGGTCGTGGTGACCACCATCAGGGCGGCGCCGAGCAGGGCGAGGGGGACAGTTCTCTTCATGGACGATCTCTCTTCTCGGAAGGGGTGGGGCTTCTCGAAGGGTGGGAGACAGGGGGAGGCGCGCCCGGCTACGGAATGTTCAGGGAACAGACCGCGCTGCTTGCCTCGAAGATCCGCAGATCCTTGATCATCCTGAGCGCGACGCGGTGGTGGCCGCGCTCGTTGGGGTGGAGTCCGTCACTGAGGAGGGACAGGGGGACCTGGCCGTCGTTGCCGTCCAGCCAGTCGTTGTAGTGGTCGATGAAGACGGCGTTCTGCTGTGCCGCGACCTCGCCCATGACCCGCGCGTACTGCGAGAGGTTCACCCGGCCCGGCCACTTCGCCGGATCGACGGGGTTGGGTGACTGGAGCACCGGCACCGGGGAGCCGGGCAGCGCCCGCACCGAGCCCACGAGCGAGACGAGGTTGGCCCGGTAGGCGTCGAGGCCGAGGCCGGCCGTCGCGATGTCGTTCGTACCGATCATGATCGACACGATGTGCGGCGAGAAGGCGGTGACCCGCTCGCCGAACCGCGCGACGAGTTCGGCGCTGGTCGCGCCGCTCACCCCGGAATCGACCATGAAATCGCGGTTCTTCGGCTTGCCCAGCTCCCAGCGCACCCGCTCCATCCAGTGCTCCGGGTAACTGCGCCGGCCATGGGTGTGCAGTGCGCCGTGGGTGATGCTGTCACCGGTGATGACCCAGGTGGCCGGGGTGTTGCTGTTGAGGATCGTGGAGATCCGGCCCAGGTCCGCGAGATCGGGGCGCGGGCTCTGCGCGACCAGCTCGGTCTCGCTCAGCACCCGGTCCCAGACCGCGGCCCGCTCGATGGCGCCGGTGAAGAACCACTCGCCGCCGGGGTGGTCGCTGTCGGTGTTGCGCCCCAGGGAGAGGGCGGTCGGCCCGGTGACGTTCTTGAAGAAGGCGTGCTGCGCCGTCTCGAAGACGGGGCGCCCGCCGGCGGACAGCCTGGTGCCCGACCCGTCGACGGTGACGGCGACGGTGTGGCGCAGGCCGTCGTCGTACCGTGTCCTGGTCATGACATTTATAAGGACGGTGCCCTTCTCGCGTACGGAGAACTGAAGGGCGCCGCCGCTCAGGTTCAGCGTGATGTTGGAGGAGGGGGCGGTGGGGTCCGAGGCGCTGAGCAGGGTCATCGCCTGGTTGTGGCTGGTGGTGCGGAAGGTGACGACGATGGTTCCCGTGGTGAGCGGGGCGAGTACGCCGGCCCGGTTCGACAGGTCGACGTACTCGCTCCCGTCCAGGTCCACAGGGGTGTTGTGGTCCAGGATCGGGTCGCTGCCCGAAGGGGCGGCGAAGGCGCGGCCACCGAGCTGGGTGCTCAGGGCTGCCGCGCCGGCGGCAAGAAGCATGGATCGTCTTCGCACGGAAGGTGCCTCCGGTCAGGAGTGGCCGGCCTGCCCCGACGGCAGGCCTGCGAACAGGGAGGCCACCCAGGCCAGTTGCTCCCGCTGCTGGTACTCCGCCCCGCCCTCGTGCCCGTTGAACGCGTAGATCCGCACGTCCTTGGGCCCGGCGTAGCCGTTGTAGGCGGTGAAGCAGGTGGAGGGCGGGCAGATGTCGTCCATCATCGCGATGGAGAACAGTGCGGGGGCCGTGGCCCGGGTGGCGAGCAGTGCGGCGTCGAAGTACGACAGGGTGGCGAAGACGGACTCGGTGCGGTCGCGGTGGAGCTTGAGGTACTCGGCGATCTCGGTGAACGGCGGCCGCGCCGAAATCTCGGCCCCACGCCGGAAGTTGCAGAGGAACGGCACGTCCGGCATCACCCCCGCCAGTCCGGGAACGAGCCCGGCGACGGCCAGTGCGATGCCGCCGCCCTGGCTCACGCCGGTCACCACGATCCGGTCCGGATCGATCTCGGGCCGGGTGCGCACCGCGTCGACGCAGCGCACGGCATCGGTGAACAGCCGCCGGTAGTAGTAGGTTTCGGGGCTCTCGATGCCCCGGGTGAGGAAGCCGGGTACGGCTCCGGACGCGCCGCCGTCCGGATCGGCGGTGTCGCCACCCGCCGCCGACCAGCCCTGGCCGCGGGTGTCCGTGAGCAGGTGGGCGTAACCGGCCGACGCCCACAGCAGGTTCTCGTGCGCCAGGCCCCGCCCGCGGCCGTAGCCCAGGAACTCCACGACGCAGCCGAGCGGTTCGCTCGCCCCGGCCGGCATCCGCAGCCAGCCGCGCACGGGCTGCCCGGCGAAGCCGGGGACCGTCACGTCGTACGTACGGACCTGGGTGAGCCCGGTCTCCACCGCCGTGAACGAGGGCTTGTCCGCCGCGCAGGACCGGGCCTCGTCCAGGGTCCGCGACCAGAAGGCGTCGAAGTCCGCCGGAACGGGGAGCGTCGGCCGGTAGTCGCGGCAGTCCGCGAGCGAGAGGTCCGTGAACGGCATGGGGGTGCCCTCCTGGGGCGCAGCGGGAAGTGCCAGGTGCGAAGGGTGCACCGAACATCAGACGGATGACGTCAGATGTCCTGTCGGCACACGGACCCTAGGCACCCACCGCAGGGGGCGTCAAGGGTCCGTCCGGCTCGCTACGCCCGCTCGGGACGGTCCGGGCGCGCGGCTCAGCGCCGGGCGCGGGCCTCGGTGATGCGGCGCCGGACCGGGGCGTAGTGCTCACCGAGCGCCTTGATGAACCCGGCGCTGTCGCCGGCCCGGGCCGCGTCCACGATGTTCTGGTGGGCGGCGATCGTCTCCGTCTCGTCGCTGTGCGTGAAGCCGTCCAGATGCGGCGCGACGATCGTGTAGACGTCCCAGAACGCCATCGAGAGCTGACCGATCAGGTCGTTGCCGAGCGGGGCGACGAGCAGGGCGTGGAAGGCGCGGTCGGCGTCGACGAATCCGTGACCCTCCTGGGCGCCGGTCTCGCGCATGGTGGTCACCAGGCCGTCCAGGGTGTCCAGCTGGTCCGGGGTGAGCAGGGAGACGATCCGCTCGGCCATCCCGCGCTCGAAGAGCTCGCGCACGTCGACCAGGTCGGACATCACCTGGAAGTCGTCGTCGGGCGAGAGCAGCCCGCGGAAGGTGAGGCTCTCCACCAGGGCGGACAGGCTCAGCCGGCCGACGTAGGTGCCGTGCCCGTGCCGGACCTCCACGATGTCGAGCGCGTTGAGGATCTTCACGGCCTCACGGACGCTGGAGCGGCTGGCGCCGAGCGCCTCGCAGAGGGCGGGCTCCGTGGGCAGCGGGTCTCCGGGACGAAGCCTTTTTTCGAGGATGTACCGCTTGATGCCGTCGACGACTTCCTGCCGGAGCAGCTGTCGCCCGGGCCTCGTTCCGGACATATGTGAACTCCCCACCTCTTGACCCCCATCGATTGTCAAGCTACGTTCCCACGCTATCAAGGCATCAGACATCTGACGTCTGATGCTTCAGGTTCCACGGTCCCCGTGAACCTGCGCCGAACCCCCCGTTCTTACCCCTGACGCCCCACCTCAAGTCCCTGGAGGACCAGTGCCCGAGCTGAGAGCAGCCGGTGTCGAGCGCCGCACCTTCCTGCGTTACACCAGTGCCGTCGGTGCCGCGGCCGCCATCACGGCCGGCCTTTCCGCGTGCGGCGGACCGTCCTCGACGTCCAACGGCTCGCCGGACAAGGGCGGCGACACCGCTCTCATCGAGGCCGGTATGTCCTACCCGCTGTCGACGGGCTTCGACCCGATGATCACCTCGGGTGCGACGCCGTACGCGGCCAATATGCACATCTTCGAGGGGCTGGTGGATCTCGATCCGGCAACACTCGTGGCACGGCCCGCTCTCGCCACCGAGATGCCGAAGAAGATCAACGCGACCACCTACCGCGCCACTCTCCGCAAGGGCGCGACCTTCCACGACGGCTCGGCCGTCACCGCCGACGACGTCGTGTTCAGCTTCGAACGCATCCTGGACGAGAAGAACGCCTCGCTGATGGCACAGTTCGTGCCCTTCATCGACACCGTCAAGGCCGTCGACGCCGGAACGGTCGAGTTCAAGCTCAAGTACCCCTTCGCGCTCTTCCCGTCCCGCATCGCGGTGGCCCGGATCGTGCCGAAGAAGATCGTCGAGGCGGACGTCAAGGGGTTCGACGCCAAGCCCGTCGGCTCGGGCCCGTACAAGTTCGTCTCGGCGACCCGTGAAGACAAGATCGTCTTCGAGAAGTACGACAAGTACAACGGCGCCCACCCGGCCAAGGCCAAGAAGATGATCTGGCGCCTGATATCGGACCAGTCGGCCCGCGTCAGCGCCATGCAGTCCGGCCGCGTCCAGGCCATCGAGGACGTCCCCTACATCGACGTCAAGGGTCTCTCCGCCTCGGCGAAGACCGAGTCCGTGCAGTCCTTCGGCCTGCTCTTCCTGATGTTCAACACCGCCGACAAGCGGTTCGCCGACAAGCGGGTCCGCCAGGCCCTGCACTACGCGCTGGACACCGAGAAGATCATCAAGACCGCCATGGTCGGCAACGCCACGGCCGCCACGGGCTACGTGCCCACCACGCACCCCGACTACCACAAGGCCGCCACCGTCTACACGCACGACGTGGCCAAGGCGAAGAAGCTGCTCGCCGAAGCAGGGGTGAAGGACCTCAAGTTCACCGTCCTGACCACCGACACCGGCTGGGTCAAGGACATCGCCCCGCTGATCAAGGAGAGCTGGGCCGGTGCCGGCATCGAGGCCACCCTCGGCATCTCCCAGTCGGCCGCCCAGTACGCCAAGGTCGACAGCGGCGACTTCGAGGTGCTCGTCGCCCCCGGTGACCCCTCGGTCTTCGGCAACGACGTCGACCTGCTGATGCGCTGGTTCTACTACGGCTTCTGGCCGGAGAAGCGCTACGGCTGGTCGAAGACCGCCGAGTACAAGAAGGTCAAGCAGCTCCTCGACAAGGCTGCCCAGTCCGGCGACGAGGCGGCCCGCAAGCAGCTGTGGGGCCAGATCACCGACGTCCTCGCCGACGAGGTCCCGCTCTACCCGATCCTGCACCGCAAGCTGCCCACCGCCTGGAACGAGAAGGGCCTGACCGGCTTCAAGCCGCTGCCGACCACCGGCCTCTCCTTCCTGGACGTCGGCCGCGCCTGACGGCCGCACCCGCCGGGTCCCGCGCGAGCACCCCCGGCACCCAGCTCCTCTCGTCCGGATCCGAGCCGGCCGAACCGCTCCGATCCGGACGAGAGGCCACAGAACGGCGCTCTCCGAGAGCGCCCGACAACCCGGTCCGGGACACCGGGCACCCCCGGTGCACCGGACCGGATGACCGCCCAACCGCAAGGAACCCGACGATGGTTGCTTTTCTCCGGCTCGCGCTGCGTCGCGTCGCGATGATGCCGGTGATGATCCTCGGTATCGCGTTGCTCGTCTTCGTGGTGCTGCAGTTCTCGCCGGTCGACCCGGCCTACAACGCGCTCGGGGAGAGCGCCAGTCCTGAGGCCCGGGAGGCCTTCGCCGAGGCCAACGGGCTCAACGACCCGCTGCCCGTCCGCTACTTCCACTTCCTCGGCCAACTGCTCCACTTCGATCTCGGGATGACCGTCCCGCCGAGCCAGCCCGTGGTCGACCGGATCACCGCCGCCTTCCCGCTGACCCTCCAGCTCACCATCCTCGGGCTCGTCATCGCCATCGTCCTCGCCGTCCTCGGCGGCGTCCTGGGCGCGATGTACCGCGACCGCTGGCCCGACCAGCTCTTCCGGGTCCTGTCGATGGCCGGGGTCGCCATTCCGTCCTTCTGGCTCGGCGTCCTGCTCATCCAGCAGTTCGCCCTGAACACCCAGATCTTCCCGACCGGCGGATACACCAACATCGCCGACTCGTTCGGCGGGTGGCTCGAAACGATGATCCTGCCCGCCGTCTCGCTCGCCGTGCCCGTCGCCGCCTCGCTCGCCCGCCTGATCCGCACCTCGATGGTCACCGAACTGGACCGGGACTACGTCCGTACCGCCCGGGGCAACGGCCTGCCGGTCTTCCTGGTCATCCGCTCCGTGCTGCGCAACGCGCTCGTCACCCCGCTCACCGTGCTCGGCGTCAAGGTCGGCTACCTGCTCAGCGGCGCCGTCGTCATCGAGGCGATCTTCGACCTGCCCGGCATGGGCAAACTCATCCTCGAAGGTGTCACCGGAGGCGACATCGCCCTGGTCCAGGGCACCGTACTGACCATCGCCATCGCGTTCCTGGTGGTCAACGTCATCGTCGACCTGCTCTACCTGCTGGTCAATCCGCGCATCAGGACGGTGTGACATGTTCGCCACGGGCCGTCTGGCCAAGAAGCTCTCCCGACCGGGCGTCGCCTTCCGCGCCCTCCCGGTAACCTCCCGCGTCGCTCTCGGCGTCCTGATCGTCGTCCTCCTCGGCGCCGTGCTCGCCCCCCTGCTCACCCAGGACCCCCTGACCACGGGCACCCCCGTCCAGGCCCCGAGCGGCGAGCACTGGTTCGGCACCGACCGGGCCGGACGCGACGTGTTCGCCCGCGTCCTGCACGGCTCGCGCTACTCGCTGGTCATCGGCCTCGGCGCGACCGCCTGCGCGCTGGTGGCCGGGGCCCTGCTCGGCTCGTTCGCCGCCACCTCGCGCAAGCTCGGCGACGAGTCCGTCATGCGCACCCTCGACGTCGTCATGTCGTTCCCGCCGATCGCGCTCGCGGCCGTCCTCGTCGCCGTGTTCGGCACCAGCATCCCGGTGATCATCTTCACGATCGCCTTCGTGTACACCCCGTCGCTGGCCCGTGTGGTCCGCGCCAACGTCCTCTCCCAGTACGGCGAGGACTACGTCGCCGCGGAGAAGGTGATCGGCGCCCGGCGCGGCTACATCGTGCTCAAGCACGTCGCCGTCAACTGCATGGCCCCGGTCATGGTCTTCGCGACCGTCATGGTCGCCGAGGCCATCATCTTCGAGGCCAGCCTCTCGTTCATCGGCGCCGGTGTGCAGGACCCCGACCCCAGCTGGGGCAGCGTCCTCGCCTACGGCCGGCAGATCCTCCTGGCCGGCGGCTGGTGGGCCACCTTCTTCCCCGGCCTCGCCCTGCTGATCACCGTCCTCGCGCTCAACATCCTCTCCGAGGGCCTCACCGACGCCTCCGCCGCGCCCAAGAGCGCCCGCGCGGCCGTCGACCCCACCGCGACCACTGCGCCGGACCCGGTCGAGGCCGCCGCCACCGTCGACATCGACGCCGCCCTCACCAAGCTCGCCCGGCACATCAACGCCACCGAGCCCACCATCACCCCGGTCCGCGCGGCCGCCGAAGAGCTCCTCGTCGTCCGTGACCTGGCGATCCGCTTCCCGGACCGCTACGGCGAGATCCCCGTCGTCGACAAGCTGAACTTCACCGTCCACGAGGGCGAGACCCTCGGCCTGGTCGGCGAGTCCGGCTGCGGCAAGTCCATCACCAGCCTCGCCGTCATGGGCCTCCTCGCCCGCAACGCCGAGGTCAGCGGCGAGATCCTCTACCGCGGCCGGGACCTGCTGAAGCTCCCGCCCAGGGAACGCCGTGCCCTGATGGGCCCCGAGATCGCGATGGTCTACCAGGACGCGCTCTCCTCCCTGAACCCCTCCGTGCTCGTCGGCACCCAGCTGCGGCAGCTGACCTCGCGCGGGGGTACGAAGACACCCGCCGAACTCCTGGAGCTCGTCGGCCTCTCGCCCGAGCGGACCCTGCGCAGCTACCCGCACGAGCTCTCCGGCGGCCAGCGCCAGCGCGTGCTCATCGCCATGGCCCTGTCCCGCAGCCCGCGCCTGCTGATCGCGGACGAGCCGACCACCGCCCTCGACGTCACCGTCCAGGCCCAGGTCGTCGAACTCCTCATCCGGCTCCGCGACGAACTCGGCTTCGCCATGGTGCTGGTCTCGCACGACCTCGCCCTCGTCGGCGACCTCTCCCACCGGGTCGCCGTGATGTACGCGGGACGGCTCGCCGAGGTCGGCGAGACCCGGTCGGTCCTCACCGACCCCGCCCACCACTACAGCCGCGGGCTTCTCGGCTCCGTCGTCTCCCTGGAGGCCGGTGCCGAGCGGCTCCACCAGATCCGCGGCGTCGTCCCCGCGCCCCAGGGCTTCGGCGCGGGATGCCGCTTCGCCGGCCGCTGCGGTGCGGCGACCGACCTCTGCCGCACCACCACCCCCGCACTCGCCGGGCGCGGCACCGCGAAGGACCACGGCTTCGCCTGCCACCACCCGGCCGACGCCGCGAAGAAGCTGGAAGGGAGCGCCCTGTGATCAGGCTCAACGGCGTTCACGTACGCCACAAGGCACGCAGCGGAGGCGTCTTCAGCCGCGACGCCGTGCACGCGCTGACGGACGCCACGCTGGAGGTCAAGCGCGGCGAGATCGTCGGCCTGGTCGGCGAGTCGGGCTGCGGCAAGTCGACGATGGCGCGGGTCCTGACCGGACTGCAGAAGCCCACCGAGGGCGAGGTCCTCTTCCACGGCCGCGACCTCTGGGACATGACGGGCGCCGAGCGCCGCAAGGACTTCGGCTCCGCCGTCGGCGTCGTCTTCCAGGACCCGTCCACCGCGCTCAACCCCCGGCTCACCGTCCGCCAGATCCTGCGCGACCCGCTCGACGTGCACCGGCGCGGCACCCGCGAGGAGCGCGAGGCCCGCGTCGAGGAACTCCTCGACCTGGTCGGCCTCCCCGGACACACCCTCGCCGCGCTGCCCGGACAGCTCTCCGGCGGCCAGCGCCAGCGCGTCGCCATCGCCCGCGCCCTGGCCCTGGAACCCGAGCTGATCGTCGCCGACGAACCCACCTCCGCGCTCGACGTCTCGGTCCGCGCCCAGGTCCTCAACCTTCTCGTGGACCTGCGCGAACGCCTCGGCCTCGGCATGGTGTTCATCTCGCACGACATCCAGACCGTGCGCTACCTCGCCGACCGCATCGCCGTCCTCTACCTCGGCCGCATCGTCGAGGAGGGGCGCGCCGCCGACGTGGCGGGCAGCCCCCGCCACCCGTACACCGAAGCCCTGCTCTCCGCCACACCCAGCCTCCTGGAAACGACGGAGCGCATCGTGCTCACCGGCCCGGTGCCCTCCGCGACCAACCCGCCGCCCGGTTGTCCCTTCAGCACCCGTTGCTGGAAGGCCGACGACGCGTGCTCCACGGTCTTCCCGGCGGAGACGTTCGGTTCCGGCGAACACCGCTGGCACTGCGTCCACCCCCAGACCCCCGCGTCCCCCTCCGGGGACCCGACCCCCGTACCGTCCGCAAGGAGCACCGCATGACCGCCCGAACCCCCCGCTACTCAGGAGTGATCCCGCCCGTCGTCACCCCGCTCACCGCGGACGGCGAGCTCGACCGCCCCTCTCTCGAGCGAGTGGTGGAGCACCTCCTCGACGGCGGTGTCACGGGGCTCTTCGCCCTCGGCAGCTCCGGTGAGACCGCCTACCTGACGCCCGGTCAGCAGGACGAGGTCATCAAGGTCATCGTCTCGGCGGCAGCCGGCCGGGTGCCGGTCATCGTCGGCGCCATCGAGACCACCACCAACCGTGCGATCGAGCGCGCCCGCAGCGCGGCCACGCTGGGCGCCGACGCCGTCGTCGTCACCGCGCCGTTCTACACCCGCACCAGCGACCAGGAGATCGACCGGCACTTCCGCGACGTCGCCGCCGCGGTCGAACTGCCGGTCCTGGCGTACGACGTACCGGTCTGCGTGCACAGCAAGCTGACCCCGGAGCTGCTCCTGCCGCTCGCCGCAGACGGAGTGCTGGCCGGCGTGAAGGACTCCAGCGGGGACGACGGCTCGTTCCGCCAACTGGCCATCGGTGCCCGCGAACTGCCGGACTTCTCCGTCCTGACCGGGCATGAGCTGGTCGTCGACGCGATGATGCTCGGCGGCGCCGACGGCTCGGTCCCGGGGCTGGGCAACGTCGACCCGCACGGGTACGTCCGCCTCCACCACGCCGCGGTCACCGGCGACTGGGCAACGGCGAAGGCCGAGCAGGACCGTCTCGTCGCGCTCTTCGACATCATCCGGGCCGCCCGCCCCGGCACCGCGTCCGCCACGGCGGCCGGACTCGGCGCCTTCAAGACCGCGCTGATGCTGCGCGGGGTCATCACCACCAACGTGATGAGTCCGCCGATGCGCAGGCTGGACGCCGCGGAGACGGCGGCGGTCGCCGACTGCCTCGACCGCGCGGGGCTCTCCCGGGTCTGACCCCCGGACAGGAGAAGGTCCGGCCGACAGCTTCGTGCTGTCCGGCCGGACCTTTTCGCGTGCGGGGCTACATCACTTCTGCGCGGCGCGGCTGCGGCGCATCAGCAGGCCGCCACCGAGCACGAGGGCGGCACTGGCGCCACCCGCGATGCCCAGGTTGTCGTTGGCACCGGTGTGCGCCATCTGCGGCGGCTTGTGGTGCTTCGGCGGGTTGTGGTGCCAGCTGTGGGTCGGCGGGTTGTGCGGGTGCCACGTGTGGGTCGGCGGGTTGTGCGTGGGCGGGTTGTGGGTCGGGGGGTTGTGCGTGGGCGGGTTGTGGTGGTGGCTGGGCGGGCAGTTGTGGTCGTGGTGGTGCGTCGGCGGCTTGTGCGGCTTCGGAGGCTTCGGCGGGTGGTGGTGGCCGGGCTCGCAGGCGCAGTCGTGATCGTGGTGGTGGTGGTGCGTCGGCGGCTTGTGCGGCTTCGGGGGCTTGTGGGGGTGCGGGGGCTTCGGGGTGTCGACACCGCCCGACTCGTTCTCGCACTCGTTGCCGAAGGCGGGGTTCAGCGCACCGATCACGTTGATCGTGTTGCCGCAGACGTTGACCGGAACGTCGACCGGAGCCTGGATCAGGTTGCCCGACAGCACGCCGGGGGAGCCGGCCGCGACACCGTCGGCGTCCGCGCCCTGGGCGTCGCCGGCCTCGGCGCCGTCGCTCTCGTTCTCGCACTCGTTACCGAATGCCGGGTTCAGGGCACCGATCACGTTGACCGTGTTGCCGCACAGGTTGACCGGGATGTGCACGGGCACCTGCACCGCGTTGCCCGAACCCACACCGGGCGAACCGATCGCGGCACCGTCGGCCGAGGCGTCGGCGAACGCGTAGCCGCCGGAGGCGGTCAGGATGCCTGACGCCGCCGCCATGACGAGCACGCTTTTACTCAAGGCTTTTCGCATGGTTGCCCTTCCTTAGGACATTACGCGCGGGCAGTATTGACCCGCATTTCATTCATCAGGCGGTCCAGCAACCGTCGGGCCTGCCATTCGTACTGGGTGGGCGTCCCGTCGGGCGAGCTTGACGACACCCATAACGAGGCAAAAGCGAGAGGGAAACGTGGAATCAGTGAGAATCCTGTGATCACTCGGACGGACTACGAATGCGCGTTCGCCCGGAGTTTTCGTTTCACGTTGACCGGGCCTTTTCGTACGGGCGTCCGTGCGCCCCCGGCATTCGGGTGAATGGGGATAACCAAACGTCCGGAAGCCGGTTGGTCAGTGCGCTCCGGTACGGGGCATCCAGTACGAGAAGGGTTCATCGTGATCAAGAAGGTCCTGGCTACGGGCGCCGTCGCCGCCTCCATCCTCGGTCTCGGCGCGACGCAGGCGATGGCCATTGGCGACGCCGGCGGCACGACCTCCGTCAACGGCAACGGTGCCTCGCAGTCGTTCGGCAACGCCGAGACGCACGGCGACGGCAGCCCGCAGTTCGGCCTGGTCCAGGGGTCGCTGAACAAGCCCTGCATCGGCCTGCCGGCCAAGGCCAACGTCGGTTCGCTGATCGGCCTCATCCCGATCGCGGTCCAGGACGTCAACGTCCTGTCCTCCCCGCAGAACCAGCAGTGCACCGAGAACTCCACCCAGGCCAAGGGTGACGAGCCGCTGTCGCACATCCTGTCCGGCATTCCGGTTCTCTCCGGCAACGGTGCCGGCAACAGCTGATCCAGCTGTCAACAGGCCCGGGCCTTCGGCGTTTCCCGTCCGGTGGCCCGGGCCTGCTGCTGCCCATCGCGGGTTCGCCCGGGACGTCGGGCCCGACCTCAGCGGTAACAGCACGTGACCGAAACTGCGTCATTCGGGCGGATTCGGAAGAATCTCCTCGATGAAGAGTTTCGCTTACCGTCTGAAATCGTTACGAATTACAGCGGCGGAGTTACGAGTGATCAGGACCGCGCTCGTGCGGCACGAAAGTCGTGGCCGCTCCGGACTCCGTCGAAGAAAGGGTTGAAAGTGAAGTACACCAAGATCGCCGCCGTCGCCGCCGGAACCCTCATGGCGATGGGTGCCGCTGCTCCGGCCTTCGCCGACTCCGGCGCCGAGGGTGCGGCCGTGCACTCCCCGGGCGTCCTGTCCGGCAACGTCGTGCAGGTTCCGATCCACGTGCCGGTCAACGTCTGCGGCAACACCGTGAACGTCATCGCGCTGCTGAACCCGACCTTCGGCAACACCTGCGCCAACGTCTGATCGACGCTCGCCGAACCCGTTCGGCGCCGGTCTGCCCCGGATCGCATTCCATGCGATCCGGGGCTTTCCTCTTTTCTGCGTTCCGTCCCGGGAGTTCGCAGCCCTCCTCGATGCGGCGGAACGGCCGAGGGCCTTCCGCCGGCCCGGGGCGCGGTGCGCCGGCGGCTGGGGGCGGACATCCGGCGGGTGCGCAGGACGGAGTACCGACAGTGCACCACCGAATCGTGTCCGCTGTCCCCCCTCGCACTCGAATCGGTGATTAGTCATGCAACTTTCCGAAGTCTCGGGAAAGCGGCCGGAAGAAAAAGACGGACTGTCCAGTTGCCCGGCCGCAATCGGATCGTTATCCAGAGGGAAAGCGGCAGAAGTCACAGCTAAAGAAGGCTGGTGCGGCGCGGGGACGCGACCGAAACGGATGCCGCTGCAGAAGGGAACCCGAAAGTGAAGTACGCGAAGACAGCTGCGTTCGTTGCCGGTTCCGTGGTCGCTCTCGGAACGGCTGCTCCCGCCTTCGCCGTTACCAACGCCACGGCCCCCAGCTTCAGCCTCGACGGCGGTGTCAACCAGGTGGTGGCCGCGGCCCCGCAGGCCGTCGACCCGGTCGTCGACACCGTCGGCGGTGCCGCCGAGTCGCTGCAGAAGGACGGCACGGTCACCAAGGTCGCCGGCCAGGCCACCGGTGCCGCCAAGGGTGCCGCCCCGCTCATGGGCGGCCTCCCGCTCGGCGGCTGACCCGTCCCCACGACGGCGGTTCCCGCCTCGTCACGAGGCGCGCGCGTATCTCCGGTGCCGCGCATTCCGTGACCGTACGGATCGCGGAAACACCGTTCGAGTGAAGCGCCACAACCATTTCCGCCACCGCGAGTTGATCAGGTCGCTCCGGACAGGCGGGCAACAGAAAACCCCAGAAGGGCTTTTTCATGATCAAGAAGATTATGGCCTCGGCAGCCGTCGCTGCTTCGATCGTCGGCGTCTCCGCCGCGGCCGCCCCCTCGGCGATGGCGATCGGGAACGAAGGGGGCACCACGTCGGTCAACGGCAACGGCGCCGTCCAGTCGTACGGCAACTCCGCCACCCACGGCGACTGGAGCCCGCAGTTCGCGCTCATCCAGGGCTCGCTCAACAAGCCCTGCATCGCGCTGCCGGCCAAGGCCAACGTCGGTTCGCTGATCGGTGCCATCCCGATCGCGGTCCAGGACATCAACGTCCTGTCCTCCCCGCAGAACCAGCAGTGCACCGAGAACTCCACCCAGGCCAAGGGTGACGAGGCTCTGTCGCACATCCTGTCCGGGATCCCGATCCTGTCCGGCAACGGCGTCGCCAACGACTAGTCGTTCCGAGGCGCCCGCGCCTCCTGGATCACCCGTGGGGCCGACCCGTCCTCGTGGCAGCCGGAGTTCCGGCCGCCCGGACGTGTCGGCCCCACGTCGTGTGCCGAGGCGTGGCCGGGAGCTCCCCCGAAAGGACGGGTCCGCTGGGCCGGTTGCCGTAGTGGCGGCGGAGGCTCACCGCCGTACCGGGTAGGGCCCCCTCATGGACCAGCACGACAGTCAACGACGGCGGGACCCGCATCGGTACCCGCAGGACGGCACACCGATCTACGACCGCCTCCTCGCCGAGTGGCAGGCGGCGGCCCGCGGCGACACGGCACCGCCGGGCGGCGCGGAGCCCGGACATCCCGGCGCCGGCGGCCTCGTACCCGGAGCGCGTACCTCCGGGGAGAGGTAACGAACTCACGCCGGATCGAACCCGTTTGAGTGGAACCGCGGAACCGATGCCTCCGTAAGAGGTTGATCAGTACGTTCCAGAACGGAACGCTCCGAAAGGTGAAGCGTGATGAAGAAGATGATGGCCGGCGCAGCAGTGGCCGTGTCCCTGGTCGGTATCTCGGCCGCCGCGGCCCCCTCGGCCATGGCGATCGGGAACGAGGGGGGCACCACGTCGGTCAACGGCAACGGCGCCGTGGACTCGTTCGGCAACAGCGTGACCCGGGGCGACGGCAGCCCGCAGGTCCAGCTCGTCCAGGGCTCGCTGAACAAGCTCTGCGTCGGGGCCCCGATCAAGGCCAACGCGGGTGCGCTCGTGGGCATCCTCGTGCCCGTCGCGGTCCAGGACATCAACGTCCTGTCCTCCCCGCAGAACCAGCAGTGCGCCGACAACTCCACCCAGGCCAAGGGCGACGAGGCCCTCTCGCACCTGGTGAACGGCATCCCGGTCCTCTCCGGGAACGGCATCGGCAACAACTGATCCCGGACACACACCGCGGGCGGCCCGGAAGCTACCGGGCCGCCCGCGGTGCGTGGGTGAGGCGCCGAGCATGAGGATGCCCACCGCTCCACGGGGGCGGTGGGCATCGTCGTGCCGGGAGCGGTCAGCCCAGGCTGCGTACGGGGAGGACGCAGTGGGCGGAGCTCGCGATGACCTCCGGGTCGCCCGCGAACAGGCGCAGCTCCTCCTCGCCCACCGGGAGCCCGGGCGCCCCCTGCGGCCACGGCCGGGTGGCGAACATCGCGTGCACCTCACCCTGTGCGGTGGCGGCCGCCAGCCACTGGGGCGGCACGGGGTACTGGGCCTTGAAGTGAGGCAGTGTCAGGACGGCCTGGCCCGCCTGGACGAGGAGCTTCACCGGCAGGCCGGGCGTCTCGTCGGCGCGCACCGTGCCGCCACCGGCCGGGAGTCCGCAGCGGTCCAGGGCGATGCGCATGGCGGCCTCGCCGACCGCGGGCCCTTCCGATCCGTCGCCCAGCGAGTAGGCGAGCAGGAAGGCGACGTCGTGCCCGTCGTGGGGGTGCTCGCCGCTCCAGCCGATCAGGATGAGCGTGCCCAACTGGGCCTGGGTGAACGTGCCGGGGGCTGTCTGGGGGGAGGTCATGTCCGGCACCCTAACCGTCCGCGACCGGCTGATCTCCATGCGTATCACCCGATCGAGGGACGGTGGGTGATATTCCGGCTGAAGGGCTCCGTTCCGGCGCACCGGAACGGAGCGCCCTGATAAATCCGTTGACGCCGCCCGGCCACCGCGGGCTATCGTGTGCGGCGTGACGGACGGCGGAGAAGACCGCCGGTGCCGAACCGTGTGAAACCGGAGGTGAGGACATTGATGACTGTCGCCGCGATGGGCGCTGCCCACAAGCCGAAGAGCATCGTTCCCACCCCCGTGGCCACCGGCTGACCTTCCTCAGAACCTCTGCGCCGCAGTGCGCACCGCCGGGGCCACCCTGTGAAGGGTTTCCCTTGTCTTTCCCGTCTTCCTCTTCCCTTTCCTCCTTCTCCACTCTTCAGGGCTCCTCGTCGTCGCATCCCCTGTCCGCCTACGGCTGGGACGACGACTGGGCGGCCGAGTTCGCCCCGTACGCCGAACAGGGGCTGCTGCCCGGACGCGTGGTGCGGGTCGACCGCGGGCAGTGCGACATCGTCACCCCGCAGGGCACGGTGCGCGCGGACACCGCGTTCGTCGTGCCCCGAGACCCGATGCGGATCGTCTGCACGGGCGACTGGGCGGCCGTCGACCCCGACGGTGACCCGCAGTTCGTCCGTACGCTGCTGCCGCGGCGCACGGCCTTCGTCCGCTCGACCTCGTCCAAGCGTTCCGAGGGCCAGGTGCTCGCCACCAACGTCGACCACATCGCCATCTGCGTCTCGCTGGCGGTGGAACTCGACCTGGGCAGGGTGGAGCGGTTCCTCGCCCTGGCCATGTCCAGTGGCGGCGGCGACGCGCTGCTGCGGGACGCGGCATCGGCCGGGGACGGCGTCGCCGAGACCCTCGTCGTCCTGACCAAGGCCGACCTGGTCCCGGACGCCGTGACCTTGTCCCACCTCGTCCAGGACGTCGAGCGCCTCGCGCCTGGCGTGCAGGTGCTGCCCGTCAGCTCCGCGACCGGTGAGGGCGTCGATGTGTTCTCCGCGATCGTCTCCGGGGGTACGAGCGTGCTGCTCGGTGCCTCGGGTGCGGGCAAGTCCACGCTCGCCAACACCCTGCTCGGGCAGGACGCGATGGAGGTGCGGACCACCCGTGACGTGGACGGCAAGGGCCGGCACACCACCACGACCCGCAACCTGCTGGTCCTGCCCTCCGGCGGCGTCCTGATCGACACCCCGGGGCTGCGCGGGGTCGGCCTGTGGGACGCGGAGACAGGCGTCGGCCAGGTGTTCTCCGAAATCGAGGAGCTGGCCGCGCAGTGCCGGTTCCAGGACTGCTCCCACGCGGCCGAACCGGGCTGCGCGGTGCTGGCGGCGATCGAGGACGGAACGCTGCCCGAGCGGCGCTACGACAGCTACCGCAAGCTGCTGCGCGAGAACCAGCGCATCGTCGCCAAGACCGATGCGCGGGTCCGGTCCGAGATCCGCCGGGACTGGAAGCGCAAGGGGGCGGAGGGCCGGGCCGCCATGGAGGCGAAGCGGGGCCGCGTGCGGTAGCCGGAGCACCCCTGGTCGACGTCCGAAAACCGCGAGTGCGGCCCGGGTCCGGTGGCGCACACTGGACGGTGTGATGGACGAAGAGACCAGATACGAGGCGGTGAGCAGCCGCGACGCGCGTTTCGACGGGGAGTTCTTCTTCGCCGTCGAGACGACCGGCATCTACTGCCGGCCGAGCTGCCCCGCCGTCACCCCCAAGCGGAAGAACGTCCGCTTCTACCCGACCGCGGCCGCCGCGCAGGGCAACGGATTCCGGGCGTGCAGGCGCTGCCGCCCGGACGCCGTTCCCGGCTCCGCGGACTGGAACGTCCGGGCGGACGTGGTCGGCCGTGCCATGCGCATGATCGGCGACGGTGTGGTGGACCGGGAAGGCGTCCCCGGTCTCGCCCACCGGCTCGGCTACAGCTCGCGGCAGGTCCAGCGCCAGCTCAACGCGGAACTGGGCGCCGGGCCGGTCGCGCTGGCCCGCGCCCAGCGCGCGCACACCGCGCGGGTCCTGCTCCAGACCACCGGGCTGCCCGTCACCGAGATCGCGTTCGCGGCGGGTTTCGCCTCGGTGCGTCAGTTCAACGACACGGTTCGGCAGATCTACGCCCGCACTCCGAGCGACCTGCGTACCGAGGCCGGCACCGGGCTCGGCGCCGCACCCCGGCAGGCCCGCACCACCGGCATTCCGCTCCGGCTCGCGCACCGGGGTCCGTACGCGGCCCGCGAGGTCTTCGATCTGCTCGCGGCCGAGACGGTCGCCCGGATCGAGGAGGTCAGCGGGGACCCCGGGGCCCGGACGTACCGCCGCACTCTGCGCCTGCCGCACGGTACCGGGATCGCCGCCGTCGACGAGCGGTCCGCCGGGTCCTGGCTTGAGGCCCGCATCCACCTCACGGACCTGCGTGATCTGACCACCGCCGTGCAGCGGCTGCGCCGCCTCTTCGACCTGGACGCCGACCCGTACGCCGTGGACGAACTGCTCGGCGCCGATCCGCTGCTCGCGGCCGGGGTGGCCGACCGCCCGGGGGTGCGCTCGCCCGGCACGGCGGACCCCGAGGAGTTCGCCGTGCGGGCGCTGGTGGGTCCGGCGGCAGCCGCTGAGCTGGTCGAGCTGTACGGAAAGGTCCTGGACGTCTCCTGCGGCGGGCTCACCCATGTGTTCCCCGAACCGGGCGTCCTGGCCGGCGCGGTGTCCGACCCGGCGCTGCGGGCCCTCGCCACCGCCCTCGCCGACGGCGACGTACGGCTCGACGCGGGCGCCGACCGGGAGGCGGCCGAACAGGCGCTGCTGCGGCTGCCCGGCATCGGCCCGGCCACCGCGAAGCTGATCCGGATGCGCGGCCTGGGCGACCCCGATGTGGACCCGTACGGAACGCCCGGCTCCGACCGGTGGCGGCCCTGGCGCTCCTACGGCGTACGCCGTGCGGAGGCCGTGGACCGGGTGCCCGCGTAACGGGATCAGGCCGGCAGGCCCCAGCTCGGTGCGGGTCCGTTCGCCGCGACCGGGCGGACGGTCAGGTCCGGGCGGTCGCCGGCTGCGGTGATCAGCGCCGATTCGCCCTTGCGGAGCCGGATGCGTACCGCACCGCCGTCCTGCTCCTCGTGGGCCAGGGGGCGTCCGTGCCGGTCCCGGACCTCGATGGCGCCCTCGATGCCGTGCCGTACGACGCAGGGCGCGCCCGCCTCGCTGGTGAGGCGGACCCAGCGCGTCCGGCCGCCCTCCCGCACGGCGCTGAGCAGGAAGGCGCCCTGGGTGCGGAAGTCGTGGACGGTGAGGTCCTGCCAGGCGGCGGGCAGGGCGGGGAAGACCCTGATGGTGTCGCCCCAGGACTGGCAGACCATGTCGTGGAGCGACTGGGCGGCCGACAGCGGGGTCTCGATGACGGGGCCGGACTCCTTGTACATCGTGTTGGCCTGGATGAACCGGCTCATCAGCTGTCCCAGGTACGCCAAGGCGTCCTCGCCCTTGCCGAGCAGTGCCGACATGGAGGCGGCGCCGGTGAAGGTGTAGCCCTGCAGCGCGCCCTCGAAGCCGACCCAGTGGGCGAGGGACTTCTCGATCAGGGCGCGTTCGGAGCCGGTCGTGCCGGTGACCTCGTACAGCGGGTAGACGGCGAGCATGTGCGAGTAGTGGCGGTGGGACTTCGCGAACGGCACCCCGGCGCCGATCATGTAGCCGTTCTCGTCGACGGGGTACGGGGTGAGCCTGGCCAGCACCTCCTGCCAGCGGGCGGTCAGCGGGTCGTCGACGTCCAGTTCGCGGGCCGATTCGAGCAGGGTGCGGCAGCCCCAGCGCAGGAGCATCAGGTCGTAGTTGCAGTCGGGGGCGTTGACGCCGTACTCGGGGGAGAAGGTGGCCGGGAGGTGCAGCTTGCCGTCGGCGCCCGGGGTGAGGAAGTGCAGGTAGTAGTTGACGGCCTTGCGCAGCAGCGGGAAGAGGGTGTCGCGCAGGACGGACCGGTCCATCGTGTGGCGGTAGGAGAGCCAGACGTTGTGAAGGGCCCAGGTCAGATTGCCGACCTCGGGGGTGGGCGGGTCCTGGCCGGGGATGCCGACGCCGTAGCCGCCGTCGGCGACCGCGGCCCCGTTGACCAGCTGCGGGTCGGTGGTGCGGGGGATGCCGGCGGAGTCGGCCCGGTAGGGGGCGGCGACCTCGCGGGAGAGCTGCTCGCGGAATTCGCCCAGGGCCCGGGTGACGGCGTCGAGCTCCAGGTGGTTGGAGCCGTGGATCAGCCAGTACTCCAGCTGGACGTTGAGGTTCCACCAGGTGTTGGGCCACGGTGTGGGCTCCAGCCAGGGGCCCGAGGTGGCCATCACGGGTGCGTCCCTGCGCGCGGCCGAGGCCGTTTTGTAGAGCTGGATCCAGTAGAAGCGCTGCAGTCGTGCATCGGGGAGCGACAGGAAGCTCTTGCGGTAGAAGCGGTCCCACCAGGTGCGGTGCGGGGCGGCGAGCAGGGTGTACGGAAGGGCGGAGGCGGCCGTGACCGTACGCAGCGCGCGTGCGCGGGCGGTGTTCCCGGGGTGGGAGTGCGTGACGGTCACGTACAGGGTGCGGGCGGCGCCGCGTGCCCGCTCGCGCCAGGCGGTGACGTGGGCTCCGCCCGCGAGCAGTGACTGCACGGCCGCGGTCGTCCCGCCGTGCTCCTCGACGACGGCCGGGGGGTTGCCCGTGTAGCCGTCCGGCAGCGGCTTGAAGGCGGCCCGGGGACTGATCGCCTCGGCCGGGTGGAAGACCCAGCGGAAGTCCTTCTCGCCGTCGCTCGGGGTCACCTCGACGGCCAGCACGTCACCGGTCGACTGCACGAAGGCGCGGAGCGTGAGGGTGCCGGCCGAGGTGGTGACGGTGCCCTGCAACTCGGCGGTGTGCAGCCGCATCCGCCAGTCGACGCCCGTGACGGTGCCGGCCGGCTCCAGGGTGAAGTGGCCGATCGGGAGCCGCGCCAGGCCGAAGAGCGAACCGAACTCGGGCCGGTGGTCCTGGACCTCGGAGTGCTGGACGTTGAAGCGGATCGCCGTGGTCTCCGCGCCGGGCTCCGCGTAGATACCGGAGCCGAGCCGGCCGTTGCCCAGGTAGGGGCCCTCGTACCAGGTCTTCGGCATGCGCTGCCAGCGCAGGTCGGCGTCGTCGAGGACGGTGCTCCAGCTGTCCGCGGGGGAGCGCACCACGACGGGGGCGGCCGCGGCGGCCGACGCGGCAGCGGCCTGGGCGGGGACGGCGGTGCCGCCCACCACGAGGGCTCCGCCGAGCGCGGTGCCGGTGGCGATCACGCTTCTGCGGGAGGGGGCGGACCGGGAGGGGGCGGGCGAGGAATCGGTGCGGGGGGAGGAGGCGTGATCCGGTGCTGTGGGCAAGGCATCTCCTGGCGATTCGTACGCAGACAGGCGCATCAATTCATCCGAGCTATGTCCTCACGGAACGTAGGCTTGAGCCTTCTGTCCGTCAATAGGGCGCGAGAGATCCGATGTGTTTCTCTCCATGTGGTCGGGCTTCGCCTACATGACGGGCGTGGAGGGGCGTCAGCCCCAGATCACCGCACCCAGCCATGCCCCTGCCACCAGCAGGCATGCGAACAGTTCGACGAGCACGGAGTAGCCGGTCGCCCGCATCACGGAGCGGACCGAGGCCCAGCCGGCCCCCCGGCTGCCCAGCCGTAGTCGCTCGGCCCCGTAGATCACGCCCACGTACCCGGCGATCGCTCCCACCACGGGGATCACGAAGAACCCGGTGATGGCCCCGATCCCGCCGAGCATCAGCGTCCGGCGCGGCGCCCCGGACTCCCGCGGCCGGCGCGGTGGCAGGAGCGGTTTCAGCGCCTGGTTCAGCAGCAGCAGCGCCGTGGACCCGATCAGGACCCCCCAGGCGGCCGGAGTCATGTCGGTCAGCGCCCACCACAGGACGGCGGCCCAGACGATCGCCTGCCCGGGCACACCGGGCACCAGCACGCCGATCAGGCCGAGCATCATGACCAGTCCGACGGCGACGAGCTGCCACACACTCATCTGACCAGCCTGCCGGAGTCCGGCCGGTCCTGCCCGTCGTCGCGCCCCGCTCCGGGGTCGTAGGCGCAGCTCAGAGGTGTGACGGCGGTGTTCCCCACCCGACGTGGGCGGGCGGCGGCAGCCGGCCGCCCACAACGGGAGCGGGGCCGGTCAGGGGCGGGGGTCGCGGGCGACCCAGCCCCGCTCGTACGCATGCCAGCCCAGCTGGAGCCGGGTCGACACCCCGGTGAGCTCCATCAGGCCCTTGACCCGGCGCTGCACCGTCCGCAGCCCCAGATCGAGCTGCTTCGCCACGCTGGCATCGGTCAGGCCGGCCAGCAGCAGCGAAAGGATCTCCAGGTCCGTCGGATCGGGCCCCGTCGCCTCCTCTTCGACCCGGCCGTTCTCGGCGAACCGCAGCGGCATCGCCTCGCGCCACACCGCCTCGAAGAGCCCTGTCAGCGACTCCAGCAGCCCCGACGCGTGTACCACCAGCGCCGCCGGCTCCGCGCCGCGGGCGGTCAGCGGCACCATCGCCAGCGCCCGGTCCGCGACGACCAGCTTCGTCGGAACCCGGTCCACGACCCGGCACTGCTCGTTGCGGCTCAGTGCCGCCGACAGCTCCAGAAGCCCCGACGGCAGTCCCAGCACCTCGCGCTCGACCACCACCCGGAACGACACCCCGCGGGTGGCCGCCTGCTCCTCGGACTCGTTGTCGAGGCCGCTGACCGCGATCGGATTCCCGGTGACCAGGGCGCACACCTCGCTCGTCGCCCCCAGCTGCAGCTGATGGAAACGATGAGCCACGGCGCTCGCCCCGGTGACCACCTCGACCAGATCGTGCACGGCCGGCTCGGCCGCGTCCGCCCGGTACTCCTCGGCCAGCAGGACCGCGGCCAGCTCCGCCTGCTCCAGCTCGTGGCGCTGCTGGGTCAGCAGCGCCCCCAGCGCGACCCCGGGCGGCGCCGCCACCCACCGGCCGGTACGGGCCGACGACTGCGCGGCCAGCCCGTGCTGCTCCAGTCGCCGCAGCGCCCGCTCGGTGTCCCGTTCGGGCAGCGCCAGCCGGTGCGCGAGATCGGAGACCTCCGCGGCTCCCACCGCCACCAGCGCGCGATAGGCCGACTCCTGCGTCTCGTCGAGACCTATGGCTCCCAACATCCCCGGACCTCCCCGAACCGCTTGCTGCCCCGTCATGTCGTGCCGGCAGGCCGACCGGCCGTGGCGGAAAGCGGCCACGGCGTAAACCCGCCGTGGCACATCATCGCTGTACCGCCCGTCACTCTGCCAATGTGGCGCCACCGCAGCACCAACAACCTCCGGAATGAGGGCTTTTTGCGCCTTCCATGCCGGTTTCACTTGGGGAGAGCGATGCGTCCGATTTCGCGTACGGCACTGGGGGCGGCCACCGCCGCCGTCCTCGCCGTCACGGTGATCGCACCGTCCGTGGCAGCGCCACAGGGCGACGCGGACACGAAGAGACCGCTGACGGGCACCGCGGCCGCCACGCCCAAGGCGGACAAGCCGGTCACCGTCACCCTGGTCACCGGCGACAAGGTGCTGGTGAGCACGGACGGTTCGGGGAACGCCTCGGCCACCGCCCTGCCCCGCGAGGACGGCACCGTCCCGCTCGTACAGACCCGCCGCTCGGGCGAGGACCTGTACGTCTACCCGGACACCGCCGTGAAGGCGCTGGCCGAGGGCACCGTCGACGAGGAACTCTTCAACGTCACCGGGCTGATCCGGCAGGGGTACGACGACGCGCACGCGGACTCCGTACCGCTGATCGCGACCTACTCCACGGACACCGCACGCAGCGCGCCCGTCACCCCGCGCGGCGCCGAGCGCGGCCTCGCTCTCCCGTCCATCGACGGTGTGGCGCTCAAGGCCGACAAGAAGCAGACCGCCGGGTTCTGGTCGGACGTCACCGCCCCCCGGTCCCGCTCCGGCGCCGGGCTGAAGAAGCTCTGGCTGGACCGCCAGGTCGAGGCCAGCCTCGACCGCTCCACCAAGCAGATCGGCGCCGACCTCGCCTGGGCCGCCGGCTACGACGGCAAGGGCACCAAGGTTGCCGTCCTGGACACCGGCGCCGACGCCGAACACCCCGATCTCAAGGGCCGGATCACCGAGTCGAAGAACTTCACCGACTCCGACACCACCGACGACCGTCAGGGACACGGCACCCACACCGTCTCCACCGTGGGCGGCAGCGGCGCGGCCGGCGACGGCAAGAAGAAGGGCGTCGCCCCCGGCGCCGACCTGCTCGTCGGCAAGGTGCTCAACGACAGCGGCTCCGGCGACTCGTCCTGGATCATCGCGGGCATGCAGTGGGCCGTCGACCAGAAGGCCGACGTCGTCTCCATGAGCCTGGGCAGCCAGACCCCCACCGACTGCACCGACCCGATGAGCATGGCGGCCGAGGAACTCGGCAGGAGCAAGGACACCCTCTTCGTCATCGCGGCCGGCAACTCGGGGCCGACGCTCAACACCGTGTCCTCGCCCGGGTGCGCGCCCAACGTGCTGACCGTCGGCGCGGTCGACCGCGACGACTCCACCGCCTCGTTCTCCAGCCGCGGGCCGGCGATCGTCTCGCACACCCTCAAGCCGGAGATCGCCGCCCCCGGCGTCGACATATCCGCCGCGGCGGCAGGCGGTCGCGGTGTGTACGCCTACCAGTCGATGTCCGGTACGTCGATGGCCACCCCGCATGTCGCGGGCGCCGCCGCCATCGTCAAGGAACGCCACCCCGACTGGACGGCCCAGCAGATCAAGGCGGCCCTGGTGTCGTCCGCGAAGAGCGACATCCCCGGTGACGTACGCGAGACCGGCGGCGGCCGGCTCGACGTGAAGGCCGCCATCGACACGACGCTCACCGGCGCACCCGCCGTCCAGGGCGGCACCTTCAACTGGCCGCAGGACAGGACCGACCGCACCACGGTGCAGGTCCCGTACACGAACACGGGCGACAAGCCGGTGAAGCTGTCGCTCTCCGTCCAGGGCGTCACGGGCAACGACGGTTCGGCCGTCCGGTCGTCCGTCGCCGCACTCGGCGTGAAGAGCGTCACCGTGCCCGCCGGTGCGACGGCCGAGGTCCCGCTGAAGCTCGACCCGACCGCCCGCCTCCGGGACAGCCAGTACGGCGACGTCACCGGCCGGGTGCTGGCCACCGGCGCCGGTGGCGTCAAGGTCTCCACCCCGTTCTCGCTGTACGTCGGCGCCGAGACCGTCACCCTGCGCGTCAAGCTGATCGACGGCAATGGCAAGGCCGCGACGGGCTCGTCCTCGGTCGACGTCATCGGCACCGACACCGCCACCGGTGAGCGCCGCTTCAACGACGGCTCGACCGACCAGGTGTACGAGGTGCGCCCCGGCGCCTACTTCGTCTCCAGCTTCATCGTCTCGGCCGACCCCGAGGACGCCACCGGCCGGCTCACAGGTTCGGTCGGCTACCTGGCCCGGCCCCAGCTGGACGTCACCAAGGACACCGTCCTGGTGCTGGACGCCCGCAAGGCACACCGGATCAAGGTGAGGACCGAGGACCGGACCACCGAGACGCGCGGCGCGACGCTGGCCTTCGGCCGCAGCTGGGACGATGTCTGGCTGCACTCGGGATCCATCTCCGGCAGCGACGTCACCGGCGACTACCTGGTCGACATCCAGGGCAGGGCCCGTGACGGCGACTTCGAGTTCGACAGTTTCTGGCGGGCCTACGCCCCACAGATCGAGAAGCTCGCGGTCGTCGGCGGTGCGACCCTGCACCCCACCGCCGCCTCCGCAGGCTCCGTCAACCTCGACGGAACGGGACAGGCCGCACTCGTCGACGCCGGTTCCGGCACCCCCGATGAGCTGAAGGCCGCCGATGTCTCGGGCAAGATAGCCCTGGTCGGCGTCGATGACGGCGGCGCCGTCCTCACACAGGCGCGCGACGCCCAGGCCGCGGGCGCGTCGGCGATCATCGTGCACCGCCCGTCCGCGGGCCCGTGGAAGCCGTCCGTGGGCTACGGTGCGGCGCCCCTGCCCGCGCTCGGTATCCAGTCCGACGAGGCCGCAGGTCTGCTCGCCGCCCTGGCCGCCGGACCCGTGGAGCTGAGCTGGAAGGCCACCGCAGCCAGCCCGTTCGTCTACAACCTGGCCTTCCCCGAGACGGGAACCGTCACCTCGGACCGGACGTACAGAGTCAGGGACACGCAGCTCGGCGCGGTCGAGTCCACCTACGAATCGATGGGGGTCAGGACCGACTTCGTGGACACGCTGCTCGTCGCCACCCCCTACGGCGCCCGGTACGGCGTCGGTGCGTTCGACAGCGTCCCCGCACCCGGAAAGCGCACCGAGTACTACTCGGCGGGCGACGACACCTGGCGCCAGCGGATCTCGTCCAGCTTCCCGTGGGGCGAGTTCATGGAGGACAGGTTCCGGACGTACGAAGCCGGTTCCCGGCGCACGGCCAACTGGTACCGGGGTCTCGTCGTCCCGTCCGCGCCCCGGGACGAGCGGGGCGGGGCCATGCTCGCCGCGGAGCGCCAGGACAATCTGATCGGCGTCGCCCCGGGCTTCTGGAGCGACAGCGAACACGGCGGTCTCCAGGGCTCCTTCGGGGACATGGGCAGCCTGCGGCTCACCAGTGGTGGCCAGGTGCTCGGTGTATCCGGCTGGCCGTCCGGGGTGTTCACCGTCCCGGCCGAGGACGCAGCCTACGAACTCACCATGACGACGTCGAAGGGCGGCCAGCCGGCCAAGGTGTGGAAGCGGTCCACCCGTACCGAGACGACCTGGAGGTTCCGCTCGCACCGTGACGAGAACGCCTACTCGCAGGGCATCCCATTGCTCTTCCCGGGCTACGACCTCCCGTCGGACGGCATGAAGACCCTTGCGGCGAAGGACGGTCAGCAGATCGGCCTGAGCGTTTCGGGCCACGCCGGCTACACGCCCGGCACGGTCACGGCCGCCGAGGTCTCGTACTCGTACGACGGCGGCGAGACCTGGACCGCGGCCACCACCGCTCAGCGCGGCGGCCGTTGGACCGCGACCGTGAACCACGCGGACGCGACCGGCAAGCCGGTCACCCTGCGCACCGAACTGACGGACGCCAACGGCAACTCCGTCGTCCAGACCGTGACCGACGCCTACGCGGTGCGCTGACGGCGCGTCACCCGACCGGTCCGCCGGGCGTCCTTCCCGTGGGGGGTGGGGCCGCCCGGCGGACCTTTTTCCGGACGGGACTCAGCCACTTTTTCCGGATGTCCCGTTTTCGCACGGCCCTCGCGGTGGACAATAAGGGCATGAGTCAGCAGGGGGAGAAGCCCGCCGCCCATGAGGACGACTGGTGGCGCAGGCTGTACGACGATTCCGCACCGGACACCGGGGCGAGCCAGGCCGCCGACAGTCTCGACGACCGCTTCGACTCCGCGTCGGGCGCGGTGGGATCCGACGGCGGTGAGGTGTACGGGACCGCCGCCGCGGTGCCCGAACCGAGGACGGCAGCCTCCGCGGTCACCCGAATGGCGGACCCGCCCGCGGCCCCGCCGTCCGAGGTGATCGCACGTGCTCCGTGGGAACCACCGGCCGGCCCGGCACGGCCCCGCACCTTCGCGGGCCCGCCCCCGCCACCCCCCGCCCCCACTCCGGCCCCGGTCGCCCCTCCGCCCCCCGCCCCCACTCCCGCCCCGGTTGCTCCGCCGCCACCGCCGCCACCCCCGGCCCTCGCGCCGGAGCCCCAGCGGCCGCCCGCCGATCCCCGCATCGCCCAGAGCCTTCCGGTACCGGCGGAGCCGGAGGCCGCGCCATCGGCCCCCGCCACGCCGCCCGCGCCTCCTGGGCCGCCGGTGCCCGCCGAGGCGCCCACCGTCGCGGTCCGGCCGCCCGTCGGGCCGGACCGGCCGGACGAGGCCGTGCCGCCGCTGCCCAGGCGCCCGGTCGTCGAGCGGACCCATGACACCGCGCCGGCCGAACCCGTCCCGGAACCGGCCCCCGCCGCCGAGGCGCCGGCTCCGCGCCCGCCGGTCGTCCACGTGGGCGCCCGCCCGCCCACGTACGACGCCGAGCCCACCGCGCTGCCCGAGAGCGACCCGCGCGAACTGGACGGCCTCGTCGCCGACACCGTGCTCGACGGCGCCCGGTACGGCACGTACACCCTGCGTGCCGCCTCCGTGCGGGGCGACTCCGCCCGCTTCCGGGGCGAACCCCGGCGCGACGCGCTGCTGACCGCACGGTTCGGCACCGCGGAGAGTGCGCTCGTCCTGGTCGCCGTCGCGGGCGGTGCCCGGTCCTCCGAGAGCGGGCACCTGGCCGCGGCCGACGCCTGCCGCTGGATCGCCGAAGCCGTCGGACGCAGCCACGCCCGCCTCTCCGACGACATAAGGGCGGGCCGCCGGGGCGACCTCAAGTCCGGGCTCCACCGGCTGACCGACCGCGGTTACGGCAAGCTGCGTGCCCGCGCCGCCGAACTCGGCCGTGAACCGCACGAGTACACGGTGGGGCTGCGCTGCCTCCTGCTGTCCGCCGACCCCGAATGCCGCACCCGGGTCTTCTTCGGAGTGGGCGGCGGCGGGCTCTTCCGGCTGCGGGACGGCAGCTGGCACGACCTCGAACCGCTCGTGCCGCGAACCGGCGCGCTCACCGGTGAGGCCGTGGTGGGCTTCGGGTCGCCGGTGCCCGAGAGCGGGCCCGGGGGCGACCGGCTGACCATGGACCTGGGGGTCACCACCGCCCCGCCCCCGTACATCGAGGACCCGGTCCCGCCGCCCGCCGAGCCGTTCCGCTTCCGTGCGTCGGTCGCCCGGCCGGGCGACACGCTGTTGCTGTGCACCCCGGGCCTCGCCGAGCCGTTGCGCGGCGAACCGGCGCTCGCCGCGGAACTCGCCGAGCGCTGGACACCGGCCGGTGCTCCCGGCCTCGGGGAGTTCCTGGCCGACACCCAGCTGCGGGTCAAGGGATACGCCGACGACCGGACGGCGGTCGGCGTCTGGGAGGCGTAACCGCCCGGGTCATGGGTTGATGGACTCCGGAGAACCCGTCCGGCGGGGGTTTCGCGCCCCGGGATCCGGACAGCCGATCGTGCACGGAGCACAGGCAGAGGGAGTGCGCACCCATGGCCAAGCAGAACGTGTCGGAGCAGTTCGTCGACATCCTCGCCCGGGCGGGCGTCAAACGCCTCTACGGGGTGGTCGGCGACAGTCTCAACCCGGTCGTCGACGCGATCCGCCGCAACCCCGACGTCGACTGGATCCAGGTACGGCACGAGGAGACGGCCGCGTTCGCCGCGGGTGCCGAGGCGCAGATCACCGGCGAGCTGGCGGCCTGCGCCGGATCGTGCGGACCCGGCAACCTGCACCTCATCAACGGCCTCTACGACGCCCACCGCTCCATGGCCCCCGTCCTCGCGCTCGCCTCGCACATTCCGTCGAGCGAGATCGGCCTCGGCTACTTCCAGGAGACTCATCCGGAGCTGCTCTTCCAGGAGTGCAGCCACTACAACGAGATGATCTCCAACCCGCAGCAGATGCCGCGGCTGCTGCAGACGGCGATCCAGCACGCGATCGGCCGGGGCGGCGTCGCCGTCGTCTCGATGCCGGGCGACGTCGCCTCTCAGCCCGCGCCGGAGAAGTCCGTCGAGCACGCCCTGGTCACCTCGCGGCCCACCGTGCGCCCGGGTGACGCGGAGATCGAGAAGCTCTGCCGGATGGTCGACGAGGCCAAACGGGTGACGCTGTTCTGCGGCAGCGGCACAGCGGGCGCGCACGCCGAAGTGATGGAGTTCGCCGAGCGGGTGAAGGCCCCGGTGGGCCACGCGCTGCGCGGCAAGGAGTGGATCCAGTACGACAACCCGTACGACGTCGGCATGAGCGGGCTGCTCGGCTACGGCGCCGCGTACGAGGCCACGAACGAGTGCGATCTGCTGATCCTGCTCGGCACGGACTTCCCGTACAACGCCTTCCTCCCCACCGACGTGAAGATCGTCCAGGTCGATGTGCGCCCCGAACACCTGGGCCGCCGCTCCAAGCTCGATCTCGCGGTCTGGGGCGATGTCCGCGAGACACTGCGCTGTCTGACGCCGCGGGTGAAGGCCAAGAGCGACCGCAAGTTCCTCGACCGGATGCTCAAGAAGCACGCCGACGCGCTGGAGGGTGTGATCAGCGCGTACACCCGCAAGGTCGACAAGCACGTACCGATCCATCCGGAGTACGTCGCCTCTGTCCTCGACGAACTCGCCGACGAGGACGCGGTGTTCACCGTCGACACCGGCATGTGCAACGTCTGGGCGGCGCGCTATCTGACGCCGAACGGCAAGCGGAGGGTGATCGGTTCGTTCAGCCACGGCTCGATGGCGAACGCGCTGCCGCAGGCCATCGGCGCCCAGTTCACCGACCGGAACCGGCAGGTCGTGTCGATGTCCGGGGACGGCGGATTCACGATGCTGATGGGGGACTTCCTGACCCTCGTCCAGTACGACCTGCCGGTGAAGGTCGTTCTGTTCAACAACTCCTCGCTGGGCATGGTCGAGCTGGAGATGCTGGTCGCCGGGCTGCCGTCGTTCGGTACGACCAACAAGAACCCGGACTTCGCGGCCGTCGCGCGGGCCTCGGGGGCGTACGGCGTCCGCGTCGAGAAGCCCAAGCAGCTGGAGAGCGCCCTCAAGGACGCCTTCAAGCACAAGGGTCCGGCCCTCGTCGACATCGTCACCGACCCGAACGCGCTCTCCATCCCGCCGAAGATCAGCGCCGAGATGGTGACCGGCTTCGCGCTCTCCGCCAGCAAGATCGTGCTGGACGGCGGCGTGGGCCGGATGGTCCAGATGGCCCGGTCCAACCTGCGCAACGTGCCCCGTCCCTAGAAGCCGGGACAGATAGCTGACGGGGCGTCAAGGGAAGGTCTTTGACGCCCCCTTGGCGCGCACAGAGCAATGTGACATATTACTGGCGTGTTCACGAGACAGCCTTTGGACGTGGTCGTCGTCGGCGCCGGAGTGGTCGGTGCCGCCTGCGCGTACTACGCCGCCCGGTCCGGACTTGTCGTCGCGGTGGTGGACGGCGGACCGGTCGCCGGCGGCACCACCGGAGCGGGGGAGGGCAACCTCCTGGTCTCCGACAAGGTGCCGGGCCCGGAGCTTGACCTGGCGCTCCTGTCCGCCGCGCTCTGGCGCGAGCTGGCGCACGAGCTGCCCGACGCCATCGAGTTCGAGCAGAAGGGCGGCCTGGTCGTCGCGGCGAGCCCCGAGTCGCTGGCCACCCTGACCGCGACCGCCTCCGGACAGCTGGCAGCAGGGGTGCGGGCCACCGCCGTGGCGGCGGACGAACTGCGCTCACTCGAACCGCACTTGGCGCCCGGCCTCGCCGGCGGCTTCCTCTACCCGCAGGATGCCCAGGTCCAGCCGGCCCTGGCGGCGGCCCACCTCGTCCGCGCGGCCCGTGATGCCGGAGCGAGCCTCCACCCCGGGCAGGCGGTCACGGCCGTGCTGAGAGGACCGACCGGCGCGGTGCGCGGCGTACGCACCGCCGCGGGCGATCTGCTCGCCCCGGCGGTGGTCAACGCGACGGGCGTACGGGGCGGCGAACTGGCGGCCCTGGCGGGCGTGGAACTGCCCGTGCTTCCCCGACGCGGCTTCGTCCTGGTGACCGAGCCGCTGCCCCGGCTGATCCGGCACAAGGTGTACGCGGCGGAGTACGTGGCCGACGTGTCGAGCGCGTCGGCCGCCCTGCAGACCTCACCCGTGGTGGAGGGCACCCCGGCAGGGCCCGTTCTCATCGGCGCCAGCCGCGAACGGGTGGGATTCGACCGGACGTTGTCCGTTCCGGTGGTCAGCCGGCTGGCCGCGGCGGCGGCCGCGCTCTTCCCGGTACTGGCCGATGCCCGGGTGCTGCGGACCTACCACGGCTTCCGCCCCTACCTGCCCGACCACCTCCCCGCGATCGGGCCCGACCAACGGGTGCCCGGCCTCTTCCACGCCTGCGGTCACGAGGGCGCGGGGATCGGACTCGCACCCGCCACCGCCGTGCTGGTCACCGCCGCGATCCGGGAGGAGGAACCCGCCCTGGACCCGGAGCCGTTCCGCCCGGACCGGTTCGACGCGGCGTCCCGCCCCGGCCCCGGCGGCTGAGGCCGCCGCTGTGATGCCGTACGCCCCCGAGATGCCCGCTGACGGTCCGGAACGACCGACCGCCGACTGAGCAGGAGCCCTGGTGAGACGTCCCCGCACACGCACGGCCGGACGGACCCCGGCCGCCCTGGCCGGAGCCGGTCCCGGCCCCGCGTTCGAGATCATCTTCGACGGACAACCGGTCCGGGCCCTGCCCGGCCAGAGCATCGCGGCCGCCCTCTGGGCCGCCTCCGTCCTCACCTGGCGCACCACCCGGGTGAACGGACGGCCGCGCGGCGCCTTCTGCGGGATCGGCTCCTGCTTCGACTGCCTGGCCACGGTCAACGGGCAGCCCAACCGACGGGCCTGCCTGCTCCCCGCCCGTCCCGGCGACATCGTCACCCCGCAGGAAGGGGACGGACATGCCGGCCCCGTCCGCTGACCGGCCCGCCGCCCGGCCGGAGCGCACCGAACTCGCCGTCGTGGGCGCCGGACCCGCAGGTCTTGCCGCCGCCGTCACCGCGGCCGACGGCGGACTCGACGTGGTCCTGCTCGACGCCGCGGACGCACCGGGTGGCCAGTACTACCGCGCCCCCGCGCCCGGCCTCGGCGCCACCCGCCCCGAAGCGCTGCACCACGGCTGGGCGGAGTTCGCCGCGCTCACCGCGCGGCTCGACCGCCACCGCACGGCGGGCCGGATCCGCCACCTCACCGGACACCATGTCTGGGCCGTCGAGCGGAGCGGGGCGGACTGGACCCTGCACGCGGTCACCGGGCCCGACGGACGCGACGGAGCCACCGCCCTCGACGCACGCCGCCTGCTGATCGCGGCCGGCTCCCACGAGCGCCAACTCCCGTTCCCGGGCTGGACCCTGCCCGGTGTCGTCGGAGCGGCCGGGGCACAGGCCATGCTGAAGTCGGGCCTGGTGCTGCCGGGCCGCCGCATCGTCGTCGCCGGCAGCGGACCCCTGCTGCAGGCCGTCGCCGTCTCCCTCGCCAGGGCGGGCGCCCGGGTCCCCGCCCTGATCGAGGCCTCCGGCTACGGGGCGTACGGGCGGTCACCACTGGTGCTGGCCGCCAACCCCGGCCGGCTCGCGGAGGGCGCCCGCCATGGCGCCGCGCTGGCCCGCCACCGGATCCGGCCGCTGACGCACCGGGCGGTCACTGCCGTGCACGGCACCGACCGGGTGGAGGGTGTCACGGTCAGCCGGCTGGACCGCGACTGGCGCCCGCTGCCCGGGACCGGGCGCCGCATCGACTGCGACGTCCTGGCCGTCGGGCACGGTCTGGTGCCCCAACTCGACCTCGCGGTGGGGATCGGCTGCACCACCCGGTGCGGCGCGGACGGTTCGGCAGCGCTGGAGCTCGACGACGAACTGCGCACCACCGTGCCCGGAGTCTGGGCCGCCGGCGAGACCGGCGGCATCGGCGGCGTCCGTCTCGCCCTGACCGAGGGCGAACTGGCCGCCCGCTCCGTGATCGCGGACGCCCGCGGCGGCCCGGGCTCGGCCCGTACGGCGGCGCTGCTCCGGTCCCGGAACCGGATGCGCGCGTTCGCCGCACTCATGGGCGCCGTCCACCGTCCCGGGCCGGGCTGGACCGACTGGACGGCGGCCGACACCGAGGTCTGCCGGTGCGAGGAGGTCACCACGGGCGCGATCCGCACCGCCGTCGGGGAACTCGGCGCCGGGGACAGCCGCACGGTCAAGCTCCTCACCCGGGCCGGAATGGGCTGGTGCCAGGGCCGGACCTGCGGTTTCGCCGTGCGGGAACTCGCCGGCTGCGCCGCCGACACCGGGGCGCCCGCTCGCCGGCCGCTCGCCTGCCCGGTCCCCCTGTCCGTACTCGCCCGTGCCGACCGCCCCGAGGACACGTGAGCACGCGCGACGCGCCCACACCATCGCCCTCCTCTTCCCCTCGCCGCATCTCTCAAGGAGTCTTCATGTCCACGAACACCCCTGCACGCACCAGCCCCTGGCGGGGCGTCATGGTCGCCACTCCGCTCACCCTGCGCGAGGACCGGTCCATCGACTTCGACGCGTACGCCGCACATGTGCACGACCTCGTTGCCGCAGGCTGCGACGGGGTGGTGCCCAACGGCTCACTGGGGGAGTACCAGACGCTCACGGACCAGGAGCGTGACCAGGTCGTGCGCGTCGCGGTCGAGGCGGCCGGGGACGGGGCCAGGGTGATGCCGGGCGTCTCCGCGTACGACAGCACCCAGTCGCGGCGCCGCGCCGAGCAGGCCGCCGAGGCGGGCGCCGGCTCCGTCCTGTTGCTGCCGCCCAACGGATACGCCTGCGACGACACGGCGGTCCGCGCGCACTACGCGGAGGTCGCGTCGGCGGGCCTGCCGGTCGTCGCGTACAACAACCCGTACGACACCAAGGTGGACCTGACGCCGCGGCTGCTCGCCCAGCTCCACGCGGAGGGTTCGGTCGTCGCCGTCAAGGAGTTCAGCGGCGACGTCCGCAGGGCCTACGAGATCGCCGAGGAGGCACCGGGGCTCGACCTCCTGGTCGGCGCCGACGACGTGCTGCTGGAGCTCGCGCTCGCCGGGGCCGTCGGCTGGATCGCGGGCTGCCCCAACATGCTGCCCGCCGGCTGTGTCGCGCTGTACCGGGCCGCCGTGTCCGGGGACCTGGAGACGGCGCTGCCGCTGTACCGGCGGCTGCACCCGCTGCTGCGCTGGGACTCCAAGCCGGAGTTCGTCCAGGCCATCAAGGCGTCGATGGACATCGTCGGCCGGCACGGCGGCCCCACCCGGCCGCCGCGCACACCGCTCGACGCCGCTTCCCTGGCCGCCGTGCGCGCGGCCACCGAGAAGGCCCTCGCCGAGGGCCTCGACTGAACCACTCGCAGTGCCCGTCCGAACCTCCCGCACCACCCATCGCCACAGCAGACACCGGCCGGCCGGAGCGTCGTCCCGGACCGGCCGGACGACCGAGGGGGACCCTTGCGCACGCGTCACATCTTCCACGCCGTCGACTCGCACACCGAGGGCATGCCGACCCGGGTGATCACCGGCGGCATCGGTACGCTGCCCGGCGCCACCATGGCCGAGCGCCGCGCCCACTTCATGGCGCACCGGGACGCGGTGCGCACCCTGCTGATGTACGAGCCGCGCGGCCACGCCGCCATGAGCGGGGCCGTGCTCCAGCCGCCGACGCGCCCCGACGCCGACTTCGGGGTCCTGTTCATGGAGGTCTCCGGCTGCCTGCCGATGTGCGGCCACGGCACCATCGGGGTGGCCACCGTCCTGGTGGAGACCGGCATGGTGGAGGTCACCGAGCCGGTCACCACCGTGCGGCTGGACACCCCCGCCGGACTGGTGAGCGTCGACGTCCGGGTGGAGGACGGCGCCGCCACCTCCGTCACGCTCACCAACGTGCCTGCCTTCAGCGCCGGACTCGGGCTCACCGTGAAGGTCCCCGGGCACGGCACCGTGCCGTACGACCTCGCGTACGGCGGCAACTTCTACGCGATGGTCCACCTGGACGACCTGGGCCTGCCGTTCGACCGGTCCCGCAAGGACGAGCTGCTGGCCGCCGGGCTCGCCCTGATGGACGCGGTCAACGCCACCGACCGCCCCGTCCACCCGCTCGACCCCGCCATCCACGGACTCAAGCACGTCCAGCTGATCGCCCCCGGTTCGGACGCCGCCCGCTCCCGGCACGCCATGGCCATCCACCCCGGCTGGTTCGACCGCTCGCCGTGCGGCACCGGAACCTCCGCGCGCATGGCCCAGCTGCACGCACGCGGCGAACTCGCCCTGAACACCGACTTCGTCAACGAGTCCTTCATCGGCACGGAGTTCACCGGCCGGCTCGTCGCCGAGACCACCGTCGGGCCGCTGCCCGCCGTCGTGCCCACCGTCACGGGGCGCGCCTGGATCACCGGGACCGCGCAGTACTTCCTTGACCCGGCCGACCCGTTCCCCGAGGGGTTCCTGCTGTGACCCGTCGGGTCCGGGGCGGACAACGTCACATTGTATTCTTGGGCTCCGCACGGTCCTGGAGGAACAGACATGGCCCGCCTGACGTCGCTCAACGTGATCTCGGCGCAGGAGCATCTGCGCGACCAGGTGGCGCACGCGCTGCGGGCGGCGCTCATCTCCGGCGAACTGAAGCCCGGGACGGTCTACTCCGCGCCCGCGCTCGCCTCCGAGTTCGGGGTGTCCGCGACGCCCGTCCGTGAGGCGATGCTCGACCTGGCCCGGGAGGGCCTGGTCGAGGCCGTCCGCAACAAGGGCTTCCGGATCACCGAACTCACCGAGCAGGACCTGGACGACTTCACCGAACTCCGCGCCATGATCGAGGTTCCCACCGTGGGCCGGATCGCCCGGATGGGCCTCACGCAGGAGTTGGAGGCGTTGCGGCCCGTCGCGCTGGAGATCGTCGAGGCCGCGCGGCGGCACGACATCCTCGGCTACCTGGAGGCGGACCGCCGCTTCCACCTCGCCCTGCTGGCGCTGGCCGGGAACCGCCGGCTGGTCGAGGAGGTCGGCGAACTGCGCAAGCGCTCCCGGCTCTTCGGGCTCAACCGCCTTGCCGAGTCCGGCCAGTTGATCGCCTCTGCGCAGGAGCACGTGCAGCTGCTCGATCTGGTGGTCGCCGGGGACGCTCCGGGGGCCGAGGCCTGCATGCTCGCGCACATGTCGCATGTCCGCTCGCTGTGGGCCGAGAAGAAGCCCTGAGCCGTGCGACGGCGACTGAAGCCCTGAGTCGGTGCGACGGCGGCTGCCACCTCCTGCCCGGGGGTGGCAGCCTTCGCGTGCTCAGCCGTCCAGCAGCCCCGCCATCCAGTCCTCGACGGCGTCCGGCGTGCGGGGGAGCGCGGACGACATGAGGCGGGCGCCGTCCCCGGTGATGACGAGGTCGTCCTCGATCCTGACGCCGTTGCCCCGGAGCGAGCGCGGCAGTGTCTCGTCGTCCGGCCGGAGGTACAGCCCCGGGCCCACGGTCAGCACCTGCCCCGCCTCCAGGGCCCCGTCCCGATAGATCCGGGCTCGGGCCCGCGCGCAGTCGTGGACGTCCATACCGAGCATGTGGCCGCTGCCGCACAGGGTGTAGCGGCGGTGGAGTCCGTTCTCGGGGGCGAGTGCCTCGTCCGCGGGGACCGCGAGCACGCCCCAGTCGTGCAGGCCCTCGGCGATGACCCGCATCGCCGCGTGGTGGAAGTCGTGGAAGCGGGCGCCCGGCCGCAGCGCGGCGATGCCCGCATCCTGTGCGGCCAGGACCAGTTCGTACACGGAGCGCTGGACGGGGGTGAAGGCGCCGGACAGCGGGATCGTGCGGGTGATGTCGGCCGTGTAGAGGGAATCGGCCGCCACGCCCGCGTCCAGCAGCAGCAGCCGGCCGCGCTCCAGCGGGCCGTCGTTGCGGGTCCGGCGCAGCACGCACGCGTGGTCGCCGGCGGCCGCGACGGTCGGGAAGCCGGGGCCGTTGCCCTCGATCCGGGCCCGCAGCGCGAAGACTCCTTCCACCCGGCGCTCTCCCCGCGGGTCGGCGATCGCCTCCGGGAGGCAGCGGACGACGTCCTCGAATCCGGTGGCCGTCGCGTCGACGGCACGCTGCAACTGGGACTGCTCCCATGAGTCCTTGACGAGTCTGAGCTCATCGATCACCGCGTCGAGCCCGGCGGGTGCGGACCGGACGGCGGGCAGCCGGCGGGCGTCCCCGAGCCAGGCGTCGACGGACGGGTCCACGCCGGTGAGGACCCGGGTCGGGGGCTGACTGCCCGTCAACAGCTTGTCCCAGGCGTCCCGGTGCTCGCACCGGATGCCGGTGAGCGCGGCGGCCTCGGCCAGGTCCGGTCTGCGGCCCACCCAGAACTCCCCGTGCGCGCGGTCGCGGTGGAAGTCCTGGCCGCTGCGGGGCGAGCCGGGCCTCATGTACAGGACCGCCTCGTGGCGCGCGTCGCCGTCCGGTTCCAGGACCAGTACATGGCCGGCCTGGTCGTCGCCGGTGAGGCCGGTGAGCCAGGCGTACGAGGAGTGCGGACGGAAGCGGTGGTCCGCGTCGAGGGACGGGACGGCGGGGGAGCCCGACGGGATGACGAGCCGTTCGCCCGGGAACCGTGCGGCGACGCGGGCGCGGCGGGCCGGTGTGAGGGCGTGGGCGGGGACGCGGGCGTCGTCGGGGCGCGGGGCCTTGGCCCAGCCCGTACGCATGAAGGTGTCCAGGGCCGGCGACACCGGCAGGTCGTGGCGGCCGGTGTGCGGGCGAAGCAGGGGCTCGGTCACGGGCGGAACTCCTCGGGCTGAAGCGGAATCGCCCGCAAGCAGAGCGCTGCGGACGGGAGTTGGCGCGCAGATGAATGTGCGCCCAGCGCCTTCCAAAGAACATGTGACATGTGCCATTGTACAGACGGCCGCGGTTGAGGTCGTGCTCATGTCATCAGTCGGATTCATGGACCCGACTGTCATGGGTTGGTTCAAGGACCGACTGTCATGGGCCGGTTGAAGGACCGGCTGTCATGGGCCGGTTCATGGGCCGGCCCTCCGGCCCCGACCGCGCCATCCCCCACGCCGCGCACCGTCGCGCGGCACCACACCGCTGGGAGGCGGCACGTGAAGAACCGTACGGTTCGACAGAGATTCACCGGCTTGTCCACCGTGGCCCTGGCGGCCTGTCTGGGTGTCGGCATGCTCGCCGCACCGAGCCGGGCCGCCGAGCCCCGGACCTCCGCCCCGGCAGCCGCCGCCACGACCGCCGCCGCGGGCAAGGCCGTTGCTCCCGGGACGCCCGAGCCGGGCGGCCCCGCCGCGCAGGCACTCACCGCGCCCGTCCAGGACCCCGGCCACATCGGTGGCACGGCCCTGAAGCCCGCCGACCGGGCACCGCAGACCGCGTCCAGGGACGCGCTGAAGCGCGACTACGACGACCCGCGCGCCACCGCGCCGAGCCACCCGGCCCCTTCGATGAAGGCCAAGGCCCGCTCCGCGGCGAAGGCCGCCGGAATCGCCCCTGCCGCCGCCTGCTCCGTCGCCGACTTCACCAGCCGCACCGGCAGCGCCCTGGTGCAGCAGATCAAGTCGTCGACGACCGACTGTGTCAACACCCTGTTCACGGTCAAGGGCAACGACGGCTACCTCGCCTTCCGCGAGGCCCAGATGGTCACCGTCGCCCAGGCCCTGCGCGACGGATCGGCCGCGTACCCGGGTGACAGCAGCACCGGCATGCCCCAGCTGGTGCTGTTCCTCCGGGCCGGCTACTACGTGCAGTACTACGACCCCGCCACCGTCGGCGACTACGGTGACGCGCTCCGCACCGCCATCCAGGGCGGGCTCGACGCCTTCTTCGGCTCCGCGCACGCCTACGACGTCACGGACGCCAACGGGGAGACCCTGTCCGAAGCCGTCGTCCTCATCGACAGCGCTGTACAGAACGCCCGCTACCTGTCCGTCGTCAAGCGCCTGCTCGCCGACTACGACTCCTCGTACGACAGCTCCTGGTACATGCTGAACGCCGTCAACAGCGTCTACACGGTGACCTTCCGGGGCCACCAGGTGCCCGAGTTCGTCAGCGCCGTCCAGGCCGACCCGAGCCTGCTCGACTCGCTCGCCGGCTTCGCCCGCGACCACCTCGACCTGCTGGGCACGGACCGCTCCTACCTGACCTCCAACGCCGGTCGCGAGCTCGGGCGCTTCCTCCAGGAGGAGCAGCTGCGGCCCAAGGCGCGCCCGCTCGTCATCGACCTGCTCGGCCGCAGCTCCCTCACCGGGCCCACCGCACCGCTCTGGGTCGGTCTCGCCGAGATGACCGACTACTACGACCGGGCCAACTGCACCGCGTACAACACCTGCGACCTGGCGGCCCGCATCAAGAGCGCCGTCCTTCCCGTCGCGTACACCTGCAGCGACAGCATCCGCATCCTCGCCCAGCAGATGTCCTCGGCCGACCTCTCGGCGGCCTGCACCAGCCTGAAGGGCCAGGACGCCTACTTCCACGGGATCGCCCGCGACAGCGGACCGGTCGCCAACGACAGGAACACCACCATCGAGGTGGTCGTCTTCGATTCGAGCACCGACTACCAGACCTACGCCGGAGCCATCTACGGCATCGACACCAACAACGGCGGAATGTACCTGGAGGGCGACCCGGCGGCGGCCGGCAACCAGCCGCGCTTCATCGCCTACGAGGCCGAATGGGTGCGCCCCGCCTTCCAGATCTGGAATCTCAACCACGAGTACACGCACTACCTCGACGGGCGCTTCAACATGTCCGGCGACTTCGAGGACGGCCTCACCACGCCGACCATCTGGTGGGTCGAGGGCTTCGCGGAGTACGTCTCCTACTCCTACCGTGACGTGACCTACGACGACGCCGTCACCCAGGCCGCCGCACACACCTACACCCTGCGCTCCCTGTTCGACACCACCTACGAGAACGCCGACCAGACGCGTATCTACAACTGGGGCTACCTGGCCGTCCGTTACATGCTCCAGTCACACCGTGCCGATGTGGACACGCTCCTGGGGCGCTACCGCAACGGTGACTGGAACGGTGCCCGCACCCTGCTCACCTCCACCATCGGCAGCCGCTACGACGCCGACTGGAACGCCTGGCTGACTGCGTGCGCGGCCGGCAACTGCGGCACCCTCGGCAACCCGCCGACCGAGCCGACGGCCGAGTGCACCGCGAGTGACGTCCGGGAGCTCGGCGAGGACTGTGCCCGGAGCGGACGGCAGGCCACCCGGGGCAACTACTCCTACCTGTACCTCTACGTGCCCGCCGGAACCACCCGGCTCACGATCACCACGAGCGGCGGCACGGGCGACGCCGACCTCTACTACAACGCCAACGGCTGGGCCACCACCGGCGCCTACACCTCACGGTCGACCGGCAGCGGCAACGCCCACACGCTGACGGTCGACAACCCGGCGGCAGGAGCGCACTACATCAGCCTCTACGCCGTGCAGGACTTCGGCGGGGTGAAGGTCTCCACGCAGTACTGACCGGTCCCCGGGGGCCACGGACGCGGCCGGCCGCGTCCGTGGCCCTCAGAGCAGCCGAAGGGTGCCGGGGGCGGTCTCGTCCCGGATGATCTCCAGCAGCCGGTCGAAGAGCGTCGGCCCCAGGCCGGCCTCCGCCTGTGCCAGTTCCTGCCGCAGCCGCGGCAGGTTGCTCGTATGGGCGCGGCCGGAGAGGCCGCGGAGAAATCGCGCGGTCTCGTCGTGGTCCAGAGCCCGTGCGGACCGTGCGTGGTCCCGCCACTCGATGACGAAGTCGCCGTCGTCCGGCGTGCCCATCCCGCCTCTCAGGCAGTCCGCGAAGGAGTCGAGGCCCCGGCCGAAGTAGCCGCCCGGCCCGTTCACCGCCTCGCCCAGCACGTCCCAGAAGCGCTCCAGGCCGGTGACCTCGGAGCCGTCGATCACATAGGTCACGGTCATGGGGTGAGCGTACAAGTACCCCGCCCGGGAGGTCCGCGCCGCAGGTGGGGGGCTACGGCGCGGACCGGACCGGGGGTGCGGCTCAGCAGCCGTGGTCGACGAGGTCGAAGGTCTCGTAGTGGTCGGCGGTGTAGTAGTCCTCCTGGACCTCCTCGCCCGTGACGATGCGTCGCGCGCCGCGGGTGGGGGAGCCGGGGGTGATCACCGTGTACTCGTGGTAGTACCCGGTGCTCTGTCCGGGCAGGACGCCTTCACGGTTCTGGAAGACGGTCCCGTCCTGGTCGTACGGGAAGGGGCCGCCGGCGTCGATGAGGTCGAGGGTGTCGTGGGCCTGGGACGGCAGCGCGGAGTAACAGATGCTGCCGACCGAGGTGGTGGCGGCGGTCGCGGTCGCCGTGACCGGGCCGCCGACGAAGAGGACGGACAGGAGGGCGGCGACGCCGCCGAGCGTGGTGATCCGTGGGGGGATTCGCATAACCACCATGATGACGCGCGTAGATACCCTCCCGTCAACGCCAACAAGAGTGAATTTTCCTGGAGTTAACCGAGGAGACGGCACACACCGTGTGGCGGCGGACCGCAGCTGCTCAGCGCAGCACGGCCGACAGCAGGTCCGTGCCCAACGCCGCCGTCGCGGAGAGGTCGAGGGTGTAGTGGACGTAGCGGCCGCGCCGCCGGGCCGTGAGCAGACCGGCGTGGCGCAGCACGGCGAGATGGCGGGACACCTCGGGGGACGAGAGGTCCCAGGCGTGGGCCAGCTCGCCGGTGGTGTGCGGGCCGCGGGCCAGGGTGCGCAGCAGCCGTAGCCGTACCGGATGCGCGAGCGCCGTCAGCCGCAGGGTGACGGTTTCCAGTGGTACCGGCTCCGCCGGACCCGGCGCGGCCACGGGGTACTGCACCACCGGCTGCCACCCGGGCGCGTGGACCACCACGAGGTGCGGGCGCCCGAAGACGCTGGGGAGGAAGGTGGGCCCGGCGCCGTGGGCGGTGGTCGCGTTGTCCTGCAGCTTGTCCACGACGATGCTGTCGCCGTCCGGGGACAGGGTGACCGCGTCGGAGACCGACGCGAGTGCCGCCCCGAGACCCTGGCGCTTCAGCAGATCGTTCTTCAGCCGCAGGTCGGTGGCGATGCGCACGACGACGCTCGTCCAGGCAGCGTCGAAGAAGGCCTCGGCGCACTGTTCGAGGGTGTGGCGCACCCTCGCCCGCACGGCGGACGGATCCGAGAGCAGCCGTCGTGCGAAGGCCTCCTGCAACGGGCCGCGGGCCTGGGCCAGGTCCAGGGCGCGCTCGCGCGCGGTCGTGTCGGCGAGCGGCGACGGCGCGCCGAAGCGGACCCGGTTGCTGCCGCACGTGGTGACGAGCGCGGACCTCACATACGTTTCGTCGTCGATCCGGTCCACGTCGTCCAGTTCCTCGGCGAGGGTCGGCCGGGGACGCGCGGGGACCAGGAAATCGGCTCGTGAGGAACGCCAGAGGAACTCCGCCTCCCCGAGCCGCTCGGCCAGCTCCGGCCGCAGCCCCGCCCGGACATCCCCGGCCCAGCCGGCGAGTTCCGGATGATGCCCGGGCTCGGCCAGCACGTGCAGCATCGCGGTCAGCTCGGCCAGCGGGGAGGCGGCGAACCGCAGTCGCCCGGACGGCAGGCCGCTGATGTCGATCCTCAGCGTCACCCCCTCATCATCACCGACGGTACGGCCGGGTGCGGTGTCGGTTGACGATGTCCGTCAACCGACGGGCCCGGTCAGGAGGTTCGAACCGACCGTTGACGCCATGGCAACCACCACCAAGCTCCAGCCGCGCGCTCTCGTCCGGGCCTCCGGAGGCCCCCGCTATGCCGTCGCCCTGGCGGTGGACGCGCTGGGCACCGGTCTGCTGCGGCCCTTTCTGCTGCTCTACGGGGTCACCGTGCTGAGGCTGTCCGCGCCCGCCACCGGCATCGCCATGACGATCGGCGTCGTCGTGGGCCTGGTGTGCATGCCCGTGGTCGGCCGCTGGCTGGACCGGGGCGCGCGCAGCACGGTCGTGGCAGCGTCGATGCTCGTGCGGGTGCTGGGTGTGGCGCTGCTGCTGGCCACTCCGGCGGGAGACGCCCGGCTCTTCGCGACGGCGGCGCTCTTCCTCGGCATCGGCAACCAGGCGTGGCCGGCCGCCCACGCGGCTCTCGTCGCCACGGTCGCCCACGGCCGGGAACGCGACGCCGCGCTCGCGGGAGGCCGCGCCCTGCGCAACGCCGGCCTGGGCGTGGGGGCGCTTCTCGCCACCGCATGCCTGGCGGGCGGCACCACCGCCTTGCGGGCGCTGGCAGTCGTCACGGGGCTCGCCTATCTCGCTGCGGCGGCCCTGGCGTGGTCCGTCCATGTGCACGCCCGCCCGTCCGCTTCCCCGGTCGAGGAGGGGCGCGACGGGCCGCCGCCCCGCATGCGCGTCCTGCTGGCCGCCAACGTGATCTACGTCTTCTGCCTCAACGTCCCCGAAATCGCCCTGCCCCTGGTCCTGGTGACCCAGTTGCACGCGTCCCCCGTGTGGTCGGCGGCCATCTTCGTGGCGAACACGGTGCTCGTGGTCACCCTGCAGATTCCGGTCACCGTCCTGCTGTCCCGCTTCCCCCGCCGAGCGGTGCTGGTCCTGGCCGGCGCGGTCCTGACCGTGTCCTACCTCGGCTTCCTCGCGGCCACCTCACTGGGACCCGGCTGGGGTGCCGCGGCCGTCGCCGCGGTCTCCGTGGTCTGCACCATCGGCGAGATCATCTACGCCGGCAGCGCCACCGCACTCGTCACGGCCCTCGCCCCGGCCCACGTCCTGGGACGCACCCTCGCGCGCTTCCAGTTCTCCACGGGCCTCGGCCTCGCCGTGTCCCCGGCCGTCATCACCACGCTCGCACCCCACGGCCCGGCCGCCCTCTGGGGCAGCCTCGCCGCCGCGACGCTTCTCTCCGCGTCCGCCGTGGCCGCCGAGAAGGACCAACGGCCGACGCCGGGCGTGCGCAGTCCGATGCAGTCGGCAACCGCCCACGACGACGGCTACGACTGCAAACGAGCCTGAGATCCGCATGGCACCCACGGCGGAGTTGCCGGGAACACCCTCCCTGTGAAGCTTCGGCAAGCGTGACAGCCCGTAGGCGGGGCATGCATGGAGTGAGCACCTTCGAGAACAGGGGGCGATTCACTGTGTGGGCGGGGGAAACGATGGAGCGTCAGGAACTGGCCCGGCTGCATCGCAGAGTCGGCCGCGCCGATGTGGCGGCCGTATCCGAAGTGCGGGGCGCGGTACGGGATTTACTGCGGTATCGATGGGAGGAGGAGCCCGCGCAGGTGGCCGAGCTGCTGCTCAGCGAGCTGGTGACCAACGCGCTGGTCCACACGGACGACGGAGCGGTCGTCGCCGTGAGCGTGGCACCGCAGAGGCTGCGCGTGGAGGTACGGGACTTCGTCCCGGACATGCCCGTGTCGCACGTACCGGACGCCGACGACGGTACGCACGGCAGGGGACTCGTCCTGGTGGAGAGCCTCGCGGACTCCTGGGGGATCAGCTCCCATCCCCTGGGCAAAGTGGTCTGGTTCGAACTGGACGGCTAGGGTCTTCCGTTCGCGTCAGGCCGGACCCGCGAGCCCGGCATGACCCGAACGAGACGGCCCTGACGATCCGCGGGGATCGTCAGGGCCGTGTCCTGCACGTCCGCCTGGCGCCGCATCAGCCGAACTGCTGCTCCAGATCCTTCAGCTTCTGCTCCAGCGAGTCGAGCCGGGGCAGCGCCTGGGTGTCGTCCTCGACGGTGAGGTCGACGGTTCTCGGATCAGTCGCGTTCAGCTCCGGTACGTCCCTGGATTTCGGGCCGTTCACGGCTTGCAGGGATGGCCGGGGTCGCAGGGGCAGCTGACCCGGCTCCGATATGGCGGGCTCCGCGACGGACTGCGCGGAGCCCGTCGCGGGGGCGATGGCCTGGACGTCGACCTGGGCGCCGCCCCGGCCGACCCGTCCCCAGGCCCGGTTCTGCCGGTTCAGGGCCTTGATCTGCGCCCGGTCCAGCTTCTCCTGGTCCCTCCTGCGGAGACGGTTCTGCTCCTTCTCCCGGCGGTCCTCGCGTACCTCGTCGACCGCTTCGTCCAGCGTGCGTACGCCTTCGAGCAGCATCAGCGACCAGGCGCCGAAGGTCTCCCGGGGCGCGCGCAGCCACCGTACGATCCGGATCTGCGGCAGCGGGCGGGGCACGAGGCCCTGCTCGCGCAGCGCGGCCACCCGGGTCTGCTTCAGCGCCCGGTCGAAGAGCACGGCCGCCGAGAGCGACATCCCCGCGAAGAAGTGCGGCGCACCCGCGTGGTCCAGCCCGCGGGGTGCGTGCACCCAGTTGAACCAGGCGGCGGCACCGGCGAAGGTCCACACCAGCAACCGTGAGCCGAGCGCCGCGTCGCCGTGGCTGGCCTCGCGTACGGCGAGCACGGAGCAGAACATCGCCGCCCCGTCGAGGCCGAACGGCACCAGGTACTCCCAGCCGCCGGAGAGGCCGAGGTTCTGTGTGCCGAAGCCGACGAGTCCGTGGAAGGAGAGCGCGGCGGCGACCGCCGCGCAGCAGAACAGCAGTACGTACGAAGCGGTGGCGTAGAGCGCTTCCTTGCGTCTGCGCCGTTCCTCGCTGCGTTCCCAGGAGTCTTCGGCCGCGGATGTGTCAGAGGCGCGCTTGCCGCGCGCGACCACCGCCACCGCCGCCATGACCCCCGCCAGCAGCACGGCAGCCGGAAGCAGCCAGTCAAGCGATATGTCGGTCAGTCTCATGCGCGGTCCCTTGCGTTGCGATAGGGCGTTTCGGCCGCCATCGTGCCGGGGATTTCCTCGCGTTCAGGTGGTTTCGGGGCAAGAGAACGCCAATGGGGTGGCGGAGTCGACGGATTACCGCGATCTGGTCGAATGCCCGTATGCCGCAGACGAGTTGTGTTCGATTCGCGCCACCCTTGCGGGCGGTGTGGATCAGGAGCCGTCCGGCGCCGATCCACCGCATGGATCAGGGGGCGGGCGTCAGCTTCCGCACGCGGTCCGCATCGCAGGTGCGCGGGCAGGTGACACAGGTGTCCTCCGGCCGCAGTGTGTAGAACATGCAGCAGCTCGCCCGGTCCCGGGTGGGCAGCGACTCGCCGTTCGGTCCGGTCAGCTCACGGAAGCCGGCGGTGCCGACGTACGGCTTCGTGGTGCCCGGCAGGAGCGCCTCCAGTTCGGCCATCGCCCGCCGCTCCTCACCGAGGAGATGGGCGATGTACCAGAGGCCCTCGACGATCTCGTCGGTGGCCATGCCCCACAGGGCCCGCCTGCCGCGCCGCATCCGCGGGCCGAAGCCGTCGAGCACCGGGCCGATGTGTTCGGCGACGGAGGCGAGCACCTCGGCGCGCAGCGCGGCCTCGTCCGCCACCACGCGCGCGCCGGGCAGCTCCGCAGCCGGATCACCGGGCAGGCAGGCGAATTCCCGCACCCGTACGGTCAGATGGCCCAGCGCCCGCTGGAAGGCGACGTCCTCGACCGGGATCCTGGGTACCCGCCGGTGCAGGAACCACGGCACCGTCACGAGCAGACAGGCCGGCCAGGCGTACCGGTGCAGTCCGAAGCCGGCGATCACATCGGGCCGGGCCGGCTGCCCGTAGTCCCGCAGCACCTGCGCCTCGTCCCAGGCGAGGAAGGCGTCGAGTCCGCCTCCCCCGGCCGCGAGCTCGTGGGCGCCCACCCAGCCGGCACCGCCGGGGGCCGGCTCGCCGTCGTCGAGCGCCTCGGCGCGCAGCCCGGGAAAGACCTCGGCAAGACGCGCGTACGCGCCCGTGACCGCCGAGGCCGTCGTGCCCGGAAGGAGCGTGGGAAGGGTCATGCAGGGACCACCGAATCGCGATCGTTTGCAGGTTAGCCTTACCTTACCCGACGCGATCGATGTTTGAACTGCAGCCTCCTCCGCCTATCGTGCACAGGAGGCGCCGAGCACGCGAGCCGCGCCCGTGACCGGCCGAGGGGGTATCCGTGGAGCAGGGCAGAGCCCGTGACGACGTGTGGGCGCCGCATGCGTCCGCCGCGGCCGCGTCCACCTCCTCGTCGCTCCGGGTGCCCGAGCAGGCCCGCGGCGAGCACACCCACGGCGAGGCGCCCGTTCCCAGGGCCGCGGTGCGGCGGCACTCCGTACGCGGTCAGATCCTGGACGCCCTGCGCGCCGCCCTCGTCGACGGCGAGCTGGTCCCCGGGCAGGTCTACTCCGCCCCGGCGCTCGGCGCCCGCTTCGGGGTCTCGGCCACTCCCGTGCGCGAGGCCATGCAGCAACTGGCCGTGGAAGGGGCCGTCGAGGTGGTGCCGAACCGCGGCTTCCGGGTCGCGGAGCGCGGGCCGGGCGAGCTGGCCGAGCTGGCCGAGGTGCGGGCACTGCTCGAAGTCCCCGTCATGCTGCGGCTCGCCCGCACCGTCCCGCCGGCGGGCTGGTGCGCCCTGCGCCCGCTGGCCGACGCCACGGTCGCGGCGGCGGCCGTCGGTGACCGGGCGAGCTACGCGGAGGCCGACCGGGCCTTCCACGGAGCGGTGCTGACGCTGGCGGGCAACGCCCAGCTGGTGATCGTGGCCGACGAGCTGCACCGCCGCTCCCAGTGGCCCCTGGAGGGCAACCCCGTCACCCGCCGGGCCGACCTGCTGGCGGACGCGGCCGAACACACGGCCCTGCTGGACGCGCTGATCGCCCAGGACCTGGCCGTCGTGCAGTCACTCGTACGGGAGCACTTCGCGGGCTCCGACGGCTGAGCCCGCCCCCACGGCCGATCAGGGACCCGGTCCGGGGCATGCGCATCCCCGGACCCTCCCGTCGTCAGTTCGCCTCGGCCGTTTCCGGACCCGGCGGATCCAGATGCGGCGCCAGCCAGGTCGGCACGCCGCCCAGCAGCCGGAACAGCCGGCCCGCCTCGGCGCGCAGCCTGGTGGCCGCCTCCGGCTCCGGCTCGGCGTCCGCCATCGCGATGAGCGCCGGGGCCGTACCGACCAGATACCCCAGCTCCTCCCTTATCCGCAGGGACTCCGAGAAGCCGTGCCTGGCCTCGGCCAGCTCGCCCTCGCGCAGGGCGATCAGGGCCAGATGGCGCCAGGTGGACGAGAGCAGCAGCGCGTCCCCCTGCGCGGTGGCACCCGCGTGGGCCCTGCGGTACGCGGCGCGGGCGGCCTGGGGCGAGTCGGCGATGTTCTGCGCGATCAGGCCCCGCCGGAAGTCGAGCAGGGGGCGGCCCGCGGCTGCCGGGGCCAGGAGCGCCGCGGCCCGGCTCAGCGCCACCCGCGCCTCGTCGGCCCGGTCCCGCACGCCGAGCAGGGTCGAGGCGTAGGCGAGATAGCCGCGCTCACAGGCGGCGGCCCCCCGTTCGGCGTCGTCCTGGGCCATGGCCTCGGAGATGCGCAGCGCGTCCTCCGCCTCGGTCCAGCCCTGTCCGGTGTAGAGACACCGTTCGGTCAGCAGCGCCGTGCGCTGGAGCGCCGCGGCCGGGTCGGTGGCGGCGTCGTGTTCGAGCAGTGCCGCGGCGTCCGTCCAGCAGGCGCGTGACCGCAGCCGCCATACCGCTGTCTGGAGCGGCGGATCGTCATCAGCTGTCGTTCCGGAACCAGACATGGCGGTATCCGCCACATTGCCCTCCCCGAGCGCGCCATCGAGCTGTGGAGAGCGTCCGGCCCAGGGGGCCGGATGCTCTGAGTCTGGCCGCATCACAGCACGGAATGGCACGCCGGGCCAAGAGGTCGAGGCAATGTCAGGTGAAACTTTTCACAATCGGCGGGACCCCGCGGGAGCCACCGTGGCCCCCGGAATTCAGCTCATGCGCAGGGCGAGGAAGAAATCGAGCTTGTCCTCGAGCCGCGAAAGGTCACGCCCCGTCAACTGCTCGATACGCCCGACGCGGTAGCGCAGCGTGTTGACGTGGAGGTGCAGCCGGGCCGCGCAGCGGGTCCACGAACCGTCGCAGTCCAGGAACGCCTCCAAGGTGGGGATCAGTTCCGCGCGGTGCCGCCGGTCGTATTCGCGCAGCGGGTCGAGCAGCCGTGCGGTGAACGCGCGACGGACGTCGTCGGGCACGAACGGCAGCAGCAGCACGTGCGAGGCCAGCTCGTGATGGCCGGCCGCGCAGACCCGTCCCGGCCGGGCCGCAGCCACCCGGCGGGCGTGCCGGGCCTCCTCCAGGGCGCCGCGCAGCCCCTCCGGGGAGTGCACCGAGGCGCTGACACCCAGTGTCAGGCGGCCGTCGTCGGCGAGGCCCGCGGAAAGCGGCGCGCGCACGGTGGCCAGCAGGGCGTCGGCGTGCAGCGCGGGGTCCTGTGGCGGGCTCTCCCCGTCCGCGGCCCCGTCCGCCTCCGGCCGGGCGTCGGACAGGGCGGGCAGCGGTACGAGCGCGATGGCCTCGTCACCCGTGTGGGCGACCGCGATCCGGTCCGCCGAATCCGGCCCGGTCACCGCCGGGTCGACCAGGATCTCCTCCAGCAGCGCCTGGGCGACCGGGCCGCCCGCGATCCCGGAGCCCGTACCGCCTGGCGCTTCCGCCGCGTCCCACTCGACCCGGGCCACCACCACCTGCCAGTGCGGTGCGGTGCCGACGCCGGGCAGCAGGACCGGGGCGGCCACCCGCAGCCTGGCGGCGATCTCGGCGGGCGGGGCGCCCGCCTGGACGAGTTCCAGAACCTCCTGGGCGAGCCTGCGGCGCACCGTACGGGCTGCGTCGCGCCGGTCCCGTTCCACCGCGATCAGCTGGGTGACGCCCTGGAGCAGGTCGAGCCGGGCGGCCGGCCAGTCGCCCGCATCGGCCTCGACGGCCAGCAGCCAGTCGGAGAGTACCGACTCCCGCACATCGCGGGAGGCCGGCACGGCGCCCCGGCCGTTGTTGCGGATCGGGAAGAGCGAATACGTCACCCCGTCGACGGTGACCCGGTGCGGGGCACGCCGGCCGGAGCGCACCGCGGCCAGATGCAGCCCGGCCAGCTCCGTACCGGCAGGGCCGGAGAGCGGCGCGCCCGCGCCCGCGATCTGCCGGCCGGTGGGCGAGAGTACCCAGGCGTGCAGGTCGAGGTCGGAGCCGAGCAGATCGAGGACCACCTCGGGGCCACCGCCCGCGGGACCCGAGGTCATCAGCCTGCGGTGGCGGTCCACCACCGCGGCCAGGTCACCCGCCCGCTCGCCGGACACCTGGCGGACCACATGCTCGGTGATCGTTGCGAACGCGACGGTCTCATGCACGGCGAAGAGCGGCAGCCGGTGGTGGCGGCACGCCTCGACCAGATCGTCCGGGATGGCACCGAGCTCCGCCTCGCCCGCCGCGAGCCCGGCGACCCCGGCCCCCGACAGGATCCGTACGAACGGCTCCGAGTCCTTCGCGTCCCGGTGCCAGGCCAGCCCGGTCAGCACCAGCTCGCCGCCCGTGAGGTAGCGACTGGGGTCCTTCAGGTCCGTGGTCATCACGCCGCGGACCGACCGGTCCAGCTCCTCGTCGCCGCCGAGCAGCCGCAGGCCCAGCGCGTCGGTCTCCAGCAGTGCGCGCAGCCGCATCTCGTCGCCGCCGTTCTCATTCGTTGGTGCGGGTGAAAACTGGGTATTGCGGTGAGGTCACCGATCCCCGCCATTCGTTCGAATCTACAAGACGAGCGAGGAGACCAGCCAACTCCTTCATGGTTTCGGTGACTGCACCAGGTGGAGCAGGGCTTGTGTACTGAGTCACACACCGCGTGAACAAGACATGAACAAGTCGAGGGCCGGCCGTCTCCTGCCCCAGCGAACAACCCGATTGAGAAGAAGAGAGCCACTCATGGACTTCCTTCGCCCCGCCAGCTGGGAGGAGGCGCTCGCCGCCAAGGCCGAGCACCCGACGGCTGTACCCATCGCGGGCGGCACCGATGTGATGGTCGAGATCAACTTCGACCACCGGCGGCCCGAGTACCTCCTGGACCTGAACCGCATCGGTGAGCTGTCCGAGTGGGAGGTGGGCCAGGAGAGCGTACGGCTCGGCGCCTCGGTCCCGTACAGCGCCATCATGGAGCACCTGCGGACCGAGCTGCCCGGACTGGCGCTCGCCTCGCACACCGTCGCCTCGCCGCAGATCCGCAACCGCGGCGGTGTCGGCGGCAACCTCGGCACCGCGTCGCCCGCCGGTGACGCCCACCCGGCGCTGCTCGCCGCGGGCGCCGAGGTGGAGGCCGAGTCCGTCCGCGGGACCCGGCTGATCCCCATCGACGACTTCTACACCGGCGTCAAGCGGAACGCCCTGGCGCCGGACGAGCTGATCCGGGCCGTGCACATCAAGAAGGCCGACGGACCGCAGCAGTACTCCAAGGTCGGCACCCGCAACGCGATGGTCATCGCCGTCTGCGCCTTCGGCCTGGCCCTGCACCCCGAGACCCGCACGGTCCGCACCGGCATCGGATCCGCCGCCCCGACACCCGTACGGGCGAAGGAGGCCGAGGCCTTCCTGAACGCCGCGCTGGAGGAGGGCGGGTTCTGGGACAGCCGGACCGTCATCACGCCCTCCGTCGCCAAGCAGTTCGCCACGCTCGCCGCGGGCGCCTGCAACCCGATCGACGACGTGCGCGGCACCGCGAGCTATCGCCGCCACGCGGTCGGGATCATGGCCCGCCGGACCCTCGGCTGGACCTGGGAGTCGTACCGCGGCAACGGCCGCAGCACCGAAGGAGCTGCCTGATCATGCGCGTCAATTTCACGGTCAACGGCCGACGTCACGAGGCCGACGACGTCTGGGAGGGCGAGTCCCTCCTGTACGTCCTGCGTGAGCGGATGGGCCTGCCCGGCTCCAAGAACGCCTGCGAGCAGGGCGAGTGCGGCTCCTGCACGGTCCGCCTCGACGGCGTCCCGGTCTGCTCCTGTCTGGTCGCCGCCGGCCAGGTCGAGGGCCGCGAGGTCGTCACCGTCGAGGGCCTCGCCGACTTCGCCGCCCACCGCTCCGAGGCCCACCCCGGCACCGGCTGCGCTTCGGGCGCCTGCGGTACCACGGTCGACCAGGCGCAGCGGTGGAAGGCCAAGCCGACCGGCGAGGAGACCCGGGACACCGGGGAGCTCTCCCCGATCCAGCAGGCGTTCATCGACGCCGGAGCCGTCCAGTGCGGCTTCTGCACCCCCGGCCTGCTGGTTGCAGCCGACGAGCTCCTGGAACGCACCCCGGAACCGTCCGACGCGGACATCCGCGAGGCGCTCTCCGGCAACCTCTGCCGCTGCACCGGCTACGAGAAGATCCTCGACGCGGTCCGCCTCGCGGCCGCCCGCGCGGAAGAGGCGGTCTAGCCATGGGCGTCACCGGTTCCCCCACCAACATCAACCAGGGCACCCGCACCAAGGGCGGCATCGGCGAGTCCACGCTCCGCCCCGACGGGATCCTGAAGGTCACCGGCGAGTTCGCGTACTCCTCGGACATGTGGCACGAGGACATGCTCTGGGGACACACCCTGCGGTCCACCGTCGCGCACGCCGAGATCGTCTCGATCGACACCTCCGAGGCCCTCGCCACCTCGGGCGTCTACGCCGTCCTCACCTACGACGACCTGCCGACCGCGGTGAAGAACTACGGCCTGGAGATCCAGGACACCCCCGTCCTGGCCCACGGCCGGGTCCGCCACCACGGCGAGCCGGTGGCACTGGTCGCCGCCGACCACCCCGAGACGGCCCGCCGCGCCGCCGCGAAGATCAGGATCGACTACCGCGAGCTGCCGGTCGTCACCGACGAGGCCTCCGCGACCGCGCCCGACGCACCCCTCCTCCACGAGGGCCGCGAGGACCACCACATCGGGCACGTACCGCACCCCAACATCGTCCACCGCCAGCCGATCGTCCGCGGTGACGCGGAGGCCGCGAAGGCCCGCGCCGATGTCGTGGTCAGCGGGGAGTACGTCTTCGGCATGCAGGACCAGGCCTTCCTCGGCCCCGAGTCCGGACTCGCCGTGCCCTCCGAGGACGGCGGCGTCGACCTGTACGTCGCCACCCAGTGGCTGCACTCCGACCTCCGCCAGATCGCCCCCGTCCTCGGCCTGCCCGAGGACAAGGTCCGCATGACGCTCTCCGGCGTCGGCGGCGCCTTCGGCGGCCGCGAGGACCTGTCGATGCAGATCCACGCCTGCCTGCTGGCGCTGCGCACCGGCAAGCCGGTGAAGATCGTCTACAACCGCTTCGAGTCCTTCTTCGGGCACGTCCACCGTCACCCCGCCAAGCTCTGGTACGAGCACGGCGCCACCCGTGACGGCAAGCTCACGCACATGAAGTGCCGCATCGTGCTGGACGGCGGCGCCTACGCGTCCGCCTCGCCGGCCGTGGTGGGCAACGCCTCCTCGCTCGCGGTGGGCCCGTACGTCATCGACGACGTCGACATCGAGGCCATCGCGCTCTACACCAACAACCCGCCGTGCGGTGCGATGCGCGGCTTCGGCGCGGTCCAGGCCTGCTTCGCCTACGAGGCGCAGATGGACAAGGTCGCCGCCGAACTCGGCATGGACCCGGTCGAGTTCAGGCAGCTCAACGCCATGGAGCAGGGCACCCTGCTGCCGACCGGCCAGGTGGTCGACTCACCCGCACCGGTCGCCGAACTGCTGCGTCTGGTCAAGGCCAGGCCGCTGCCGCCCGAGCGCCAGTGGGAGAGCGCCGGCGAGCACCCCGACGTGCGCGCACTGCCCGGTGGGCTCTCCAACACCACGCACGGCGAAGGCGTCGTACGCGGGATCGGCTACGCGGTCGGCCTGAAGAACGTCGGCTTCTCCGAGGGCTTCGACGACTACTCCACCGCCCGGGTGCGCATGGAGGTCATCGGCGGCGAACCCGTCGCGACCGTGCACACCGCCATGGCGGAGGTCGGACAGGGCGGCGTCACCGTGCACGCCCAGATCGCCCGTACCGAACTGGGCGTCTCCCAGGTCACCATCCACCCGGCCGACACCCGCGTCGGCTCGGCGGGCTCCACGTCCGCGTCCCGCCAGACCTACGTCACCGGCGGCGCCGTGAAGAACTCGTGCGAGGCCGTCCGGGAGCAGGTCCTGGAGATCGGCCGCCGCAAGTTCGGTACGTACCACCCGGCCTGGGCCACCGCCGAACTCCTCCTGGAGGGCGGCAAGGTCGTCACCGACGGCGGCGAGGTGCTCGCCGACCTGGCCGATGTGCTGGAGGACGAGGCGGTCGACGTCGAGCTGGAGTGGCGCCACCGGCCCACCGAGGCCTTCGACCTGCGGACCGGACAGGGCAACGGCCACGTCCAGTACTCCTTCGCCGCGCACCGCGCGGTCGTCGAGGTCGACACCGAGCTCGGCCTGGTCAAGGTCATCGAACTGGCCTGCGCCCAGGACGTCGGCAAGGCGCTCAACCCGCTCTCCGTCCTCGGCCAGATCCAGGGCGGCACCCTCCAGGGCATGGGCATCGCCGTCATGGAGGAGATCATCGTCGACCCGAAGACCGCGAAGGTACGCAACCCGTCCTTCACGGACTACCTCCTGCCCACGATCCTCGACACCCCGACCATCCCGGTCGATGTGCTCGAACTCGCCGACGACCACGCCCCGTACGGGCTCCGTGGCATCGGCGAGGCCCCCACCCTGTCGTCGACCCCGGCCGTCCTCGCGGCGATCCGGAACGCGACCGGGCTGGAGCTCAACCGGACCCCGGTCCGACCGGAGCACCTCACCGGCACCTGACCGGAGCTCCGCCACAGCTCTCCGGGCGGTGCGCGCCTGACGGGAACGTCACACTTCCTTCGCCCGTACCGCCCGGAGATCCCAAGTTCCGCACCGCTAGCGGCCCTTGACCTGATGTACGCAGTTCCCGTTCCCCATGCATGAACAGTTCGTCTCGGGCCGTCCCCCGGGTCGTGCAGCCAGAGCATTCATCCCAAATCCCGCATCTCCACTCACCATCGCGGGTGCCCCTGTGAACCTTGGGAGTCAGGCATCATGACCCAGCAGTCAGTGGAACCGAAGACCGGTGCGGAGGACGCGGGCCCGGGCTCGCGCGTCCCCGCGGGCAGATCGTGGCTCGACCGGTACTTCCACATATCCGAACGCGGATCGACCGTGGCCACCGAAGTGCGCGGCGGCGTCACGACCTTCATGGCCATGGCGTACATCCTGCTGCTCAACCCGCTGATCCTCGGCGGCAAGGACGTCGACGGCAACCTCCTCAGCCAGCCCGGCCTGATCACCGCGACCGCGCTCGCGGCGGCTGCGACCACCCTGCTGATGGGCTTCGTCGGCAAGGTCCCCCTCGCGCTCGCCGCGGGACTCAGCGTCTCCGGCGTCCTGTCCTCGCAGGTAGCCCCGGAGATGACCTGGCCGCAGGCCATGGGCATGTGCGTGATGTACGGCCTGGTGATCTGCCTCCTGGTGGTCACCGGTCTGCGTGAGCTGATCATGAACGCGATCCCGCTCCCGCTGAAGCACGGCATCACCATGGGCATCGGCCTGTTCATCGCCCTGATCGGCCTCTACAAGGCCGGGTTCGTGGGGAAGGGCACCGCCACTCCGGTGACCCTCGGCCCCGCCGGTGAACTCGCCGGCTGGCCCGTCCTCGTCTTCGCGGTGACCCTGCTGCTGATCTTCATGCTGCAGGCCCGCAACATCCCCGGCGCGATCCTCATCGGCATCGTGGTCGGCACCGTGATCGCCGTCGTGATCAACAAGGTCGCCGACGTCGACCCGAAGATCTGGAGCAGCGGCCCGCCCGAGCTCAAGGGCTCCGCGGTCTCCTCACCCGACTTCTCCCTCTTCGGGGACGTCGAGTTCGGCGGCTGGGGCGACGTCGGCGCGATGACCGTCGGCTTCATCGTCTTCACCCTGGTGCTGGCCGGCTTCTTCGACGCGATGGCCACCATCATCGGGGTCGGTACGGAGGCCAAGCTCGCCGACGACAGGGGCCGGATGCCGGGCCTGTCCAAGGCGCTGTTCATCGACGGCGCGGGCGGGGCGATCGGCGGCGTCGCCGGCGGCTCCGGCCAGACGGTCTTCGTCGAGTCGGCGACCGGGGTCGGGGAGGGTGCCCGGACCGGACTCGCCTCCGTCGTCACGGGACTCTTCTTCGCCGCCTGCCTCTTCTTCACCCCGCTCACGGCGATCGTGCCGGCCGAGGTGGCCTCCGCCGCCCTGGTCGTCATCGGCGCCATGATGATGCAGAACGCCCGGCACGTGGACTGGAGCGACCGCTCCGTCGCCATCCCGGTCTTCCTGACCGTGGTCCTGATGCCGTTCACGTACACCATCACCACCGGTGTGGCCGCGGGCGTCATCAGTTACGTCGCCATCAAGGCGGCCCAGGGCCGGGCCCGCGAGGTCGGCGCCTTCATGTGGGGGCTGACGGTGATCTTCGTCATCTACTTCGCCCTGAACCCGATCGAGAGCTGGCTCGGCGTCAGCTGACGCCGCCGCTCCCCACATCCGCCAAGGAGACCGAGATGCTGGACATCGCCGAGGAGCTCGACCGGTGGGCCGGGCAGGGACGCGACTTCGCCGTGGCCACCGTCGTCGCCGTCGGCGGCAGCGCGCCCCGCCAGCCGGGTGCCGCACTGGCCGTCGACCGTGACGGCACGGCGATCGGCTCGGTCTCCGGCGGGTGTGTGGAGGGCGCGGTGTACGAGCTGTGCCGACAGGCCCTCGATGACGGCAGAGCCGTACGGGAGCGGTTCGGCTACAGCGACGAGACCGCCTTCGCGGTCGGCCTGACCTGCGGGGGCGTCATCGACATCCTGGTGACCCCGGTCCGGGCGGACGACCCTGCCCGCCCGGTGTTCGCCGCCGCGCTCGCCGCCGCCTCGCGGGGAGAGGCGGCGGCGCTGGCCCGGATCACCGAGGGGCCGGCCGAACTCCTCGGCCGGCCCCTGCTGGTCCACCCCGACGGCCGTGACGAGGGCGGGCTCGGCGGACACCCGGAGCTGGACCGCACCGCGGCGGCCGAGACCCGGGCCGTGCTGGATGCGGGCCGCACCGGCACCCTCACCATCGGCGCGGACGGCTCGCAGTGCGGGCAGCCGCTCACGCTGCTCGTCGAGTCCAGCGTCCCGCCACCCCGGATGATCGTGTTCGGGGCCATCGACTTCGCCTCCGCGCTGGTGCGGGCCGGGAAGTTCCTCGGCTACCACGTCACGGTGTGCGACGCCCGTCCCGTCTTCGCGACCGAGGCCCGCTTCCCGGACGCCGACGAACTGGTCGTCGACTGGCCGCACCGCTATCTGGCCACCACCGGCGTGGACGCCCGTACCGTCCTGTGCGTCCTGACGCACGACCCCAAGTTCGACGTCCCGCTCCTGGAGGCGGCCCTGAAACTGCCGGTCGCGTACGTCGGTGCGATGGGCTCGCGCCGCACCCACCTGGAGCGCAACGACCGGTTGCGCGAGGTGGGCGTCACCGAGCTGGAGCTCGCCCGGCTGCACTCGCCGATCGGTCTCGACCTCGGCGCCCGTACGCCCGAGGAGACGGCCCTGTCGATCGCCGCCGAGATAGTCGCCGACCGCCGCGGCGGCAGCGGCGTTCCGCTGACCGGAGCGCACACCCCGATCCACCCCGGCGGCGCCCCGGCACCGGCCGGGCGCATCGGTTCCGTGGCCTGAACGGCCTCCACCGCGCGGCGCCCGACGGCGCCGCGAAGAGACCCGCAGACCGTGAATGTCTGGGGGTCCCGTGGCCGCGCGGACGTCTTGGCGGTCCGTCCTCTCCGGGCGGGTTGCCGCCACGGCGGTTTCACGCCAGAGGTGAACCGCACCGCGGCCGCGATTTTGCCGGTAAATCAGCTGCATGACATTTATCTCCTCCTCCGCCTCCGGCCGGGCGAGATCCGCCCGTGCGGGTCGCAGAGCCCTGCTCATAGCGACCTCCGTCGCCCTCGTGAGCGGTGCTCTGCTGCCGGCAGCCGGCTCCGCTTCCGCCGCAGGCGGCCCCGCCCCGGCCGCCGGCCGCGAAGGGACTCCGGTCCAGACCTACGACATCACCCTGCTCACCGGGGACGTCGTCCACTACACCGACGTCCCCGGCACGCAGGACACGGTGACCGTGGACCGCCCCGACGGCGCACAGGGCGGGGTCCACGTCCAGCAGGCCGGAGAAGACCTCTACGTCCTGCCCGACGAGGCGCAGTCACTGCTCGCCGCCGGCAAGCTGGACCGCCGCCTCTTCAACGTCACCGCCCTCGCGAAGATGGGCTACGACGACGCGAAGAGCGGCGGCATCCCGCTGATCGCCACCTACCCGGCGAGCAAGGCCCGTTCACTGCCCGCCGCGCCGCGCGGCAGCAAGAGGGTCCGGACGCTGGAGTCCATCCACGGCGCGGCGCTGAAGGCCGGCAAGGACACCACGCGCGCGTTCTGGGACGACATCGCCCGCACGCCGAAGACCCGCTCCCTCGACAACGGCATCGCCGAGCTCTGGCTCGACGGCCGCGTCGAGGCCGCGCTGAAGGACTCCGTCCCGCAGGTCAACGCCCCACAGGCCTGGGCCGAGGGCTACGACGGCAAGGGCACCAAGATCGCCGTCCTGGACACCGGCATCGACCAGGACCACCCGGACGTCAAGGACCGCGTCCTGGAGGCCAGGAGCTTCGTCCCGGGTGAGGACGTCGACGACAAGCACGGTCACGGTACGCACGTGGCATCCACGATCGCGGGTTCCGGTGCCGCGTCGGACGGCGCCAACAAGGGCGTCGCCCCGGCCGCGGACCTGCTCGTCGGCAAGGTGCTGGACAACAGCGGCTCGGGTGCTGACTCCGGCATCATCGAGGCGATGGAGTGGGCGAAGGCGGAAGGCGCCGACGTCGTCTCCATGAGCCTCGGCTCCACCATCCCGGACGACGGTTCCGACCCGATGGCGCAGGCCGTCAATGCCCTGTCCGCGGACGGCGGTCCGCTCTTCGTGATCGCCGCGGGCAACGCGTACGGCGCCGGCACGATCGGCTCGCCCGGCTCCGCCGACAAGGCGCTCACCATCGCCGCCGTCGACAAGCAGGACAACCGCGCGGACTTCTCCTCCATGGGCCCGCTCACCCGCTCCCACGGCCTCAAGCCGGACCTCTCCGCACCCGGCGTCGGCATCAACGCGGCGGCCTCGCAGTCGGTTCCGGGCGTCGAAGGCATGTACCGGTCGATGGACGGTACGTCGATGGCCACTCCGCACGTCGCGGGCGCCGCGGCCATCGTGAAGGAGCGGCACCCCGACTGGTCCGGTCAGCGCATCAAGGACGCGCTGATGACCTCGTCCAAGGTGCTGCCCGCCTACACCCCGTACGAGCAGGGCACCGGCCGGCTCGACGTGAAGGCCGCGATCGACACGACGATCGAGGCCACCGGTTCCGTCGAGGTCGCGTCCTACAACTGGCCGCACAGCGCCTCGGACCCCGTCGCCGAGCGGACGATCACGTACCGCAACAGCGGCACGGAGGACGTCACCCTCGACCTGGCGACGGACAGCGAAGCGGACGCCTACACGCTGTCGGTGAAGCAGCTGACCGTCCCGGCCGGCTCGACCGCCGAGGCGGTGCTCTCGCTCGACCCGTCCAAGGTCGCGGTCAACACCACGTTCTCCGGACAGGTCCTCGCGAAGGACGCCTCCGGAGCCGTCGTCGCACACACCGGCTTCGCGCTGAACAAGGAGCAGGAGCTGTACGACCTGACGCTCCAGCTGCGCGACCGCGCGGGCAAGCCGATGGACGGCATCGTCGTCCTCGGCGCGCTCGGCGACCCGAACCTGTCGCCCGTCCAGGTGTCCGGCGACACCACGCTCAGGCTGCCCCCGGGCAACTACACCGCCTGGTCCGCCGCCGACATCAAGGGCGACACGGCCGACTCCCAGGCCCTCGCCTTCCTGTCCGCCCCCGAGATCATCCTCGACAAGTCCGTCACCGTCGCCCTCGACGCGTCCAAGGCGCACAAGGTGAGCGCCAGAACGCCGCAGGAGGCGGAGACCCGGCAGCTGCGCTACGACATGGCGCGCACCGCCCCGGACGGCACCGTCCAGCGCGACGCGTACCAGATCCCGCTGACGTACGACCAGCTGTGGGCGAGCCCCACCGAGAAGGTCACCCAGGGAGACTTCTCCTTCCTGACCCGCTGGCGTCAGGGTGAGAAGCGGATCGACCTCACCGCCGGCGGACGCGACGTTCCGGTGGCGGCGCAGGGCGGCTCGGCCGTGGCCGAGGACAGCCGGCAGAAGCTGCGCAGCGTCTTCGCGGGCAACGGCGCCACCGCCGACTACGCGGCCCTCGACGCCAAGGACAAGGTCGTCGTGATCCGCAGCAGTGACGCGGTGGCTCCCGCCGACCGCGCCGCGGCGGCGATCGCGGCCGGCGCGAAGGCCCTCTTCGTCGTCAACCAGGGCGACGGCGTGCTGATGGAGACCTACGCCGACTACGGCATCACGCTGCCGATCCCGGTCGCCTCCGTCCAGCGCCTCGCGGGCGAGGCGCTGATCAAGGCCGCTCAGCGCGGTGAGAACGTGACTGTCGACCAGCTCCGGTACGCGAACTACGTCTACGACCTGGTCGACCGCCACGACGGCACGATCCCGGACCGCTCGCTCACCTTCGCACCGACCACCCGGCAGCTGGCGAAGGTGGAGAACACCTACTACGGAGACCGGGACGTCGTCGGCGGCGGCTTCCGCTACGACATCCCCGAATACGGCCCCGGCGTCGGCTTCGCTGAGTACGAGAAGTACCCCGCCACCCGCACCGAATGGGTCACCCCGCTGCCGGGTTCCTCCCACTGGTTCGAGCAGCACGAGATCTTCACCGAGACCGAGACCGGCACCGCCACCGCGCTGGAGCAGCGCGGCGACAGGACCGACTACACCGCCGGCCGCAGCTACCACGACGAGTGGTTCGCACCGGTCGCCCGCCCCCGGCTGGGCACCGGCTACTGGGGTCCGTTCAGGTCCGCCAACGACATGCAGTTCAACATCACCCCGTGGACGGACTCGGGCGCCGGTCACTCGGGCGCCATGCCCGCGGCGGAGTACGAAACCACCACGCTCGCCTTCTACCAGGGCGACACCAAGGTCAAGGGGTTCGCGGGCCGTGCGGGCTACGCCTGGGACCTCTCGCCCGAGAAGCTCCCGTACCGGCTGGTCCTCGACGCCTCGCGCGACGCGGAGACCTGGAAGACCTCGACCCGGACGCACACCGAGTGGGACTTCGTCTCGGGCGAGACCGACCCGCAGGGCGCCGTACGGGCCGATATCCCGCTCCTGCAGCTGGACTACGACGTGGCGACCGACCTGGCCGGTGACGTGAAGGCCGGGAAGTGGACGGAGATCGGTCTGTCGTCCATCACCCAGGAATGGCTGGAGGGCGCCGTGAAGGCGTCGAAGGCCTCCCTGTCGGTCAGTTACGACGACGGGAAGACCTGGAGCGCGGTGCAGCTGAAGAAGGACGCGGCCGGTTCCTGGACCGCCCGGTTCAAGACGCCGAAGAAGGGCGCCACGGCCGTGTCGCTCAAGGCGCACGCCGAGGCCGGCAACGGTCTCGCGGTGGAGCAGGAGATCATCCGGGCCTTCGGCCTGAAGTGACCTGCTGAGAGATCCGCTTGAGGCGGTCGCGCACCCCGGCCCGGGGTGCGCGACCGCCTTTCTTTCCCTGCCCTTGATGATCAAATTTTGTCTGCTTTGCCCGTATATGGCAGGCGATAACGCCAGAAAGGGACTTTTTGCGGTGTGGTGCGAGTTGCCACGGCTCCACCCGGAGGCTTATAAGAGGAGGGTGGCCGAGGCGATTCCGGGAATTCCGGGGACTGCCGCCATGGAGGTTTCCCATGTTTCTGACTCCGTCCGACACGGAGAAATTGCTGCTGAGTGTTGCCGGAATGGTCGCCCGTGACCGGCGGGAGCGGGGCGTGCGCCTCAACTATCCCGAGGCCGTCGCCCTGCTCGCCTGCTGGGCGATGGAACGGGCCCGCGAAGGGGCTCGCGTCGCCGACCTCATGACGGCGGGACGTTCTGTGCTCACCCGCGCTGACGTGCTCGAAGGTGTCCCGGAGATGCTCCACGACGTCCAGGTCGAGGCGACCTTCCCCGACGGGCGCAAGCTCGTCACGATCACCTCGCCGATCCCGTGATCCCCGGCGAGATCCGGACGGGATCCGGCGTACTGCACATTAATTCCGACCGTCCGAAAATTCGGCTCACCGTGGTGAATGACGGGGACCGTCCCATTCAGGTCGGATCCCATTTTCATTTCTTCGACGTCAATCCCGCGCTTTCCTTCGACCGGTTGTCGGCGAGGGGATTCCGGCTCGATATTCCGTCCGGCACGTCGCTGCGCTTCGAGCCCGGCGTCGGCGCGGAGATCACCCTCGTCGCGCTCGGCGGACGCGGGACCGTGCCCGGCATCGTCGTACCCGGTGCACCCCGGACGGACGCCCCAGTAGAGGAGGCCGTGTGACATGGCACAACTGACCCGCGCCGCCTATGCGTCGCTCTACGGGCCCACCACCGGCGACCGCATCCGGCTCGCCGACACCGACCTCTGGATCGAGGTCGAGGAGGACCGCTGCTTCGGCGGCGAGGAGGCCGTCTTCGGCGGTGGCAAGTCGATCCGCGAATCCATGGCCCAGGCGACCACCTCGCGGGCCGACGGCGCCCTCGACCTGGTCATCACCAACGCCGTGGTCCTCGACCACTGGGGCATCGTCAAGGCCGACGTCGGCATCCGGGCCGGCCGGATCGTCGCCCTCGGCCGCTCCGGCAACCCCGACATCGCCGACGGGGTCCACCCTGACCTCGTCATCGGGCCCGGCACCGACGTCGTCTCCGGCGAGGGCCGCATCCTCACCGCCGGGGCCGTCGACACCCACGTCCACTTCCTGATGCCGGAGACCCTCCACGAGGCCCTGGCCACCGGCACCACGACCGTCATCGGCGGCGGCACCGGAGCGACCGAGGGATCCAAGGCCACCACCGTCACCCCCGGCGCGTGGAACCTCGCGATGATGTTCCGGTCCCTGGAGAACGTCCCGCTCAACGTCATGCTGTTCGGCAAGGGCTCCACCGTCGGTGAAGAGGCCCTGCGCGAGGCGGCGCTCGGCGGCGCGGGCGGCTACAAGGTCCACGAGGACTGGGGTGCGACCCCCGCGGCGATCGACGCCGCGCTGAAGGCCGCCGACACCTACGGCCTCCAGGTCGCCCTGCACGGCGACAGCCTCAACGAGGCCGGCTACGTCGAGGGGACGCTCGACGCCATCGCCGGACGCGGGATCCACGTCTTCCACGCCGAGGGCGCCGGCGGCGGCCACGCACCCGACATCATCACCGTGGCCTCCCACCCCAACATCCTCCCGGCCTCCACCAACCCGACGCTCCCGCACACCGTCAACACCGTCGACGAACACCTCGACATGCTGATGGTCTGCCACCACCTCAACCCGCGCGTCCCCGAGGACCTCGCCTTCGCCGAGTCCCGCATCCGCGCCACCACCATCGCGGCCGAGGACATCCTCCACGACATCGGCGCGCTCTCCATCACCTCGTCCGACGCGCAGGCCATGGGTCGCATCGGTGAGGTCGTCTGCCGCACCTGGCAGGTCGCCCACGTCATGAAGCAGCGCTTCGGGGACCGCGGCAGCGCGCTGCCCGCAGACAACGAACGCGCCCGCCGCTACGTCGCCAAGTACACGGTCTGCCCCGCCGTCGCCCATGGCATCGACCACGTCATCGGCTCCGTCGAACCGGGCAAGCTCGCCGACCTGGTGCTCTGGGACCCCGCGTTCTTCGGCATCCGTCCCGCCGCCGTCATCAAGGGCGGCATGGTCGTGTGCGCGCCCCTGGGCGACGCCAACGCCGCGATCCCCACCACCCAGCCCGTACTGCTGCGCCCCACGGCCGCCGCCGGGGCGGCCCCGCACCTCTCGGTCGGCTTCGTCTCCCCGGCCGCCCTGGACGACGGGCTCGCCGAACGGCTCGGTCTCGTACGCGAACTGGTCGCCGTGCGCCCCACCCGTCACCTCACCAAGGCCGATCTGCCGAACAACACCGCGCTCCCGGCCATCGAGGTCGATCCGGAGACCTTCGCCATCCGGATCGACGGGGAACTCGTCGAGCCGTCGCCCGCCACCGAACTGCCGCTGACCCAGCGGTACTCCATGTTCTGATGGCATCGCTCGCCTCTCTTCTGCTCGGCGACGGGCGGCTCCCGGTCGGCGCGTACACCTACAGCGCGGGACTCGAACCCGCCGTCGCCGCCGGCCTCACCCGCGACCGGATCCCCGCACTGCTCAGGGCCCGGCTGCACACCACCGCCGTGACCGAGGCGGCCTCCGCCGTCCTCGCGCTGCGGGCGGCCGGGCAGGACAGGGTCGACTACGGACCCGTACAGCACGCCCTCGCCGCCCGGACCCCGGCCGCACCCCAGCGCGAGGCGTCGGCGGCGCTCGGCCGGGGCGTGCACCGGCTGGCCCGGCGGCTGGCGCCGGACCATCCGGCGGTCACCGCACTGGCCGCCCTGCGGCCCAGGCCGCTGCGACCGGTCGCGCTCGGCGCACTCGGAGCCGTACTGAACGTCTCCGAGGAGGAACTGGCGCACGCCGTCGTCTACGACGAACTCCAGACCATCGCCTCGGCCGCGCTGAAACTCCTGCCGGGCGACCCGCTCGACTCGGTCGCCTGGATCCTCGCCGCCGAACCCGACGCGGCGCGGGCGGTGACCGCCGCCCTCGCCGTACCGGGCCCGGACCGGCTGCCCGCCCGTACGGCCCCGCTCACCGAACAGTGGGCGCTCGAACACGCACGACGCGAACGGAGACTCTTCCTTGCCTGACAACTCCCTGCCCGACAACCACACCACTCCCGCCCCGCAGCCGAACCCCCACTTCCACGAGCCGCTCAACCAGCCGCGCGCGCTGCGCCTGGGCGTCGCGGGCCCCGTCGGCACCGGGAAGAGCTCGATCCTGGCCACCCTGTGCCGCGAGCTCGCCGGTGAACTGTCCATGGCGGTCGTCACCAACGACATCTACACCGACGAGGACGCCCGCTTCCTGCGCTCGGCGGGTGTCCTGCCCACCGAACGGATCCGGGCGGTCGAGACCGGCGCCTGCCCGCACACCGCGATCCGCGACGACGTCAGCGCCAACCTGGACGCCGTCGAGGACCTGGAGGAGGCGTACGGGCCGCTGGACCTGGTCCTCATCGAGAGCGGCGGCGACAATCTCACCGCCACGTTCAGCCCGGCCCTCGCCGACGCGCAGTTGTTCTGCATCGATGTCGCGGGCGGCGGCGACGTCGCCCGCAAGGGCGGCCCGGGCATCACCGGCGCCGACCTCCTGATCATCAACAAGACCGACCTCGCGCCCTACGTGGAGGTGGACGTCGCCGCCATGGTGGCCGACGCCGAAGGGGCCCGCGGCGGTCTTCCCGTCCTCGCCCTGTCCCGGAAGGACCCGGCCTCCGTCGCCGAACTCGCCGACTGGGTGCGGTCCCTGCTCGCCCGCCACCGTGCGGGGAGCCATGTGCCCACGGACCCGGGTCCGATGGCACCCCACAGCCACTCGTGAACGAACCGGTTGTCGTCGGCGTCGAGCGCGACGCCTCGGGCCGCCACCTGGCGCGCGAGCTGCGGCCCGGCGCGTTCCTCGCGCCCCGCCCCCTGATGCCCGCCCCCGACCGGATACGGATCGCCCTGGTCGGCACCCGGGCGGGGCTGCTGGCGGGCGACGACCTCGGACTGCGGATCTCGGTCGGCCCGGGCGCGCGCCTGGAGCTCGTCGAGCCGGCCGGCCTGGTCGCCTACGACCACCGGGGCGGCCGCTCCCGCTGGCAGGCCCGGGTGGACATCGCCGAGGGTGGTGAACTCCTGTGGCACGGACTGCCGTTCGTCGTCTCGGACGGGGCGGACGTCGTCCGTACGATGGATGCCCGGCTCGCCGCCGGGGCCCGGATGCTGTGGCGCGACACTCTGGTCCTCGGCCGCTCGGGCGAACGCGGCGGCCGCCTGCGGGCCACCACGCGGGTGACGTACGAGGGGCGTGAGCTCCTCGTCGAGGACCTCGACCTGACCGATCCGGACCTGCGCGAACTGCCCGGCGTCCTCGGTCCCCACCGGGTCATCGGTGCCGTCACCGCACTCGGCGCGTCCCCGGCGGGCCCGCCGCATCCCTACCGGACGGACCTGGCGGGCCCGGGTGCGCAGGTGCGGCTGCTGGACACGGCCGCCCCGGCGGTCGCGGCGGAGCTGGACGCGGTCTGGGAGTCCTGGCTCGGCCCTTGATATGCACCATACATATGAGCTGTATGGTGCATATCAAGGGTGTGGTGCGGGGGAGCCGCGCCGGGCCCATCGAGTCGGAGGAACAGCGCAATGACACTGGAGAACAAGGTCGCCGTCGTCACCGGAGGAGCCTCGGGCATCGGCGAGGCCGTCACCCGGATTCTCGTCGAGCGCGGCGCACGCGTCGTGGTCGTCGACCTCCAGCAGGAGGCCGGCGACGCCCTCGTGGCCGATCTCGGGAACGCGGTCGCGTTCCTCCGGGGAGACGTCTCCGACCGGGCGGTCGCCGACCTGGCGGTGGCCACCGCCGTCGAGCGCTTCGGCGCGGTGGACATCCTGGTGAACAACGCCAGCGCCTCGCGCGTACGGCCCTTCACCGAGCAGACCGAGGACGACTGGAAGCTCGCCCTGGACACCGGCCTGTTCGCCACCCGCAACTTCATGCTCGCCGCGTACCCCGAGCTCCGCAAGAGCCAGGGCTCGGTGATCAACTTCGGCTCGGGCGCGGGCATCGACGGCCAGCCGAACCAGGCCTCGTACGCCGCCGCGAAGGAGGCGATCCGCGGACTGAGCCGGGTCGTCGCCAACGAGTGGGCCGCCGACCAGATCCGCGTCAACGTCGTCGCGCCGATGGCGAAGACCGCGGGCGTCGCCGCCTGGGCCGAGGCCAACCCCGAGCAGTACGCCCTCTCCGCCGCCAAGGTCCCGCTCGGCCGCTTCGGTGACCCGCGCACGGACGTCGCCCCCGTCATCGCGTTCCTGGCGAGCGACGACGCCCGTTACATCACCGGCCAGACCCTGATGGCCGACGGCGGCGCGATCAAGCTCCGCTGACCTGAGGTCTCTCGTCCGGGGCCCCTGTTCCCGCCGCCCGGCGGCCGCGGGCCCCGGCGCCCACCAGCGCCGCGCACGCCAGCGCCGGGGCCGCCGCCAGCGCGAAGCACAGGGCGAGCGGCAGCCGGTCCACGAGCAGGCCGACCACGGCCGTACCGCCCGACGAACCGGCGTTGAACGCGGTGTTCACCCAGGCGCCCGCCTGGGTGCGCCGGGCGGCGTCCACGGACTCGTCGGCGATCAGATACGCGGTCGTGAGCGCCGGGGCGACGAACAGCCCGGCGACCGCGGCGACGGCGACCAGCACGTACAGGTGCGGCGCGACCCCGGCCACCATGAGCGCCGCACCCAGCGCGGCGGCCACCACCGGAAGCCGCACCCGGCTCGCCGACCTCCACCGCACCGCCCCGTAGGCCAGACCGCCGACGGCGCTCCCGGCCGAGAGGGCCGCCAGCACCCAGGACACCGCCGCCGGCCGCTGGAGCTGCTCGGTGAACGCCACCACCAGCAGATCGAGTGCCCCGAGGCAGAGGCCCACGGCGGCCGTCACCACGACCGCGTGCCGCAGCGCGACGATGCCGTGCAACCGCAGCCGGGGCGCGACCGGCCCTCCGCCCGGGGGCCGTACCGTGCGCGCGCGGGACACCGCGGGCGACGACACCAGAGCCGACGCCCCCACGAACACGAGCACCGCACCGGCCAGGACACCGGCCGCAGGTTCGGTGACCGTCACCACGATGCCCACCAGCAAGGGGCCTGTCACATACAGCAGTTCCTCGGCGACGCCGTCCAGGCTGTACGCGCGCTGCAGCAGCTCCCGGTCGGGAACGAGGCTGCTCCACAGCGTCCGCATGACCGGCCCGAGCGGCGGCGTGCAGGCCCCCGCCGCCACGGCCAGGGTGCCCAGGGCGAGCGGTGGGGCCCCCGGCCGCCAGGCGGCCAGGGCGATCACGGCGAGCAGCGCCGCGTACAGCCCCGCCATCGGCGGCAGGACCCGGCGCGGCCCGTGCCGGTCGATCAGCGCGGCACGGGCGGGGGAGAGGACGACACTTGCGGCCCCGAACACCGCCATCGCACCACCGGCCGCGGCGTACGAGCCGGTGGCGTCCTTGATCGCGAGGAGGAGGGAGAGGGGGACGATTCCGTACGAGAGCCGTCCCAGCAGCGCGGCCCCGAAGGTGCGTGCGGCGTGCGGGGTGCGGAGCACGGTGGCGTACGAAGGCGCGCGCGAGGGCGCGGAGGGTGTGAACACGATGACTTTCCTCGTGAGGGCAGCGCGAGGACGCGGCGCTGCGGGCATGCGGGGACACCGGAGTGCCGCACCCCGGACGAGGGGTGCGGTCAGTGCGGGGTCCTACGCACGAGGAAGGAACATGCGGGCAAATTAGCAGAGCGCGCGCCGCGGTGGCAGGGGGCCCTATTTGTTGATGTCCGCGTTGGCCGCCAGGACGCTCTCCGCGGCCGTGTCCAGCCGAGGCAAGAACCGAAGGACCTCGTCGCGCCGCTCCAGCAGATCGGCGGTACCGGTGATCCCGGTCAGATCAGCCACCGCCGCCCGGAACGCCGGGAGCCGTTCGGCGTGCAGTGCGGGGTCGTCCACGGCCAGGACCGCGTGGCAGCGGGCGAGCGTCGCGACGATCCAGAAGACCGCCTCGCGGTGCTCACCGAGGTCGATCAGCTCCAGGCTTCCGTCGACGGCGATGGGCCGCGCCTGCCGGGTGAGGTCGCTGCTGAAGAAGAACGGGGTGCGCGCCACCGGGACCGTGGCGTCGAACGTCCGCGTCAGCTCGGCCAGGTGGTGACGGACCAGATCCGCGGACACGTCGGCGCAGCCGAGAAGTTCCAGGAGCTCGCGATAGAGCTCCGGCTGCCCGTACGAGGTGAGGACGTCGCGTACGGCCCGGTAGCGCAGCCGGACGGTGGGGTTGCGCAGGGCGGCGACCAGCAGGACGTGCGTGGTGACCCCGGTGGGGAACATCCACGCCGGGACCTGCTCGTGAAAGGGGACGGAGGCGTCGAACGCGGCCAGGCGGCCCTCGACGCGCTGCCGGGCGTCCAGACACCGGCGGCGCACCCAGTCGCGCTCGGCGAAGCGGGGCGCGACGTCCGCGTACAGGACGCGCAGGCCGCCGGTGGGATCGTCGATGACCGTGTCCCGGCGGAAACTGCCGGCCAGATGGTACGAGGAGAGCACCGTCTCCGGGTCGCGCAGTTCGGCCCACGGCACGTACGTGATCTCCAGCAGCACGCCCTCGTGGCGGAGTTTGCCGGGCTTGGCGGGCGGGTCGTCCTCCTCCGTGACGACCACGACGTCGACGTCGGAGGAGGGCGGCAGCTCGGCGTCGTCGGGCCGGCCGACCGTCGAGCCGCTGAAGTACGCCCCGCGGTAGCCGGCGACGGGACGGGCGTGGGTGGCCACCCAGCGGACCGCGGCGGCGCGCGCGGCTCCGATCCTCATGACGGAACTCCCCGGGACCGGTCCGGCCGGGCGAGCCCGAGATCGTAGGCGAGGATCGTCGCCTGGACCCGGTCGCGCAGTCCGAGCTTGCGGAGTACCGCGTTGACATGTGATTTCACGGTGCCGACGGTGATGTCGAGGTGCTCGGCGATCTCCGTGTTGGTGAGCCCGGCCGCGATCAGGGTCAGGACCCCCTGCTCACGGCCGGTCAGGCCGTTCAGCTCGCGGGGGGCCGGGGCGCCCGGGATGCCGGCGCCCGGTGCGGACGCGTAGTGGCCGATGAGCCGATGGGTGGCGGACGGGGCGAGGACGCTCTCGCCGGCGGCCACCACCCTGATGCCGTCCAGCAGTTCGCCGGGACGCACGTCCTTGAGGAGGAAGCCGGACGCCCCGGCGCGCAGGGCGTCGAACACGTACGCGTCGAGGTCGAAGGTGGTCAGCACCAGGACGCGAGGGGCGTCGGGGCGGCCGGTGATGATGCGGGTGGCGGCGATGCCGTCGAGTTCCGGCATACGGACGTCCATGAGGACCACGTCGGGTGCCAACTCCTCGGCAAGCCGCACCGCCTCCGCTCCGTCGGCGGCCTCGCCGACCACTGTCATGTCCTCCTCGCCGTCGACCACGGCGGCGAATCCCGCCCGTACGATGCCCTGGTCGTCGACGACCAGCACGCTGAGGCTCATCGTTGTCCCTCCTCGTCGTATCGCCGCACGGCAGGTGCCGCCGTCAGCGGGAGCCGGACCCGCACCGGGCCCGAAGGACCGCCGGCGACGGTCCCGCCGATCACCGCGGCCCGCACGGCCAGTTGCCGGCACAGGGACGGGCGCACGTGATCCGGCACTCCGGTCGCCGTGAGCGTCAACGCCGTGTCGTCCGCGTCGAGTGCCAGCACCATGGGCTCCTCGCCGCCGGCCGTGATGATCGTTTCGCAGGCATGGTAGGCGGCCAGGTCCACGGTGGTGGACAGCTGTCCCGGCATCAGACCGGCCGGCCGTATCTCGACCTCGCGGCCGGTGGCCCGGATCTGATGGGCCAGCAGGTCAAGGGCCTGGAGCGTGGGCTGCGGACGGAGCGCCGGCGGCTCCTGCGCCTCGCGGGCCGTGTCGAGCAGGCCGCGCATCGCGGCCAGGGCCTCGCGGGCGTGGTCGGCGACCGCGTCGAGCCGGCCCGCCTCGGCCTGCGCGACCATGTCGGCGGTGCGCGCCAGCACGGTGGTCTCCAGCCCGTCGGCGATCCGGCGGCGCTCCGCCCACGCGTCCCGCACCGCCTCCTCGGTCCAGGCCGCGAGGTGTTCCGCCTGCGAGCTGCGGGCCGCCCGGATGCGACGCCCGCGCAAGGACCCGGCCCACCATGCCGCGCCGGTCACCAGGGCCGCCTGGGCCGTCGCCCCTGCGGCGAGCGCCCACACGGGTACGCCCGCGCCCCGGTGCAGGAAGGCGGCGGTCGTGGCGGCCGCGTGTGCCACCACGGCCACCAACGGGACGATCGGCAGGGCGACGCGCGGGCGGCCGTCGGCGTCGAGCGTGCCGGTGACGGCAGCGCGCACCGCGGCGGAGGCGACCGCCGCACACGTGGCGGCCATGCTCAGCACCAGCGGCAGGAGCACCGGACCGGTGTACTGGCCCACGGCCATCGCCACCGGCCAGAGCAGGGCCAGGGCCGTCACGATCCCCAGGGTGGCGACGGGCGCCCGTCGCCGCCACAGCAGCGCGAACGCCTGCGCCGCGGCCAGCAGGGCGAAGAGCACACCTGCCGACACCCGCGCACCGCTCGAAACGGAATCCGTCCGGATGACCAGCATCGGAAGAAGCGGCTGCAGGACGAGGACGACCGCGGCCGTCAACTGCGCGAGGCGGTAGTTCCACGGGACCGGCTGCTCCACCGAGGCCGCGCTCCTGCCGGGCAGGACCGCGTACACCTCCCAGCCGCCCTCCGCCGTCGGACCGCTGGTCAGCGTGCCGCCCGCCTCCCGCGCCCGGGACCGCAGAAAACCCTGTCCGCGCCCCGAACCGAGCCCCGCGCCGTGCGCGGCCGCTCCCGCCGGTGGCGCCGCGCTCGTGATCACGACCTCCGTGCGCGCGTCGCCGTACCGGCACGTCACCGTCGTTGCCGCACCCGGAGCGTGCCGGGCCACGTTGGTCAGCGCCTCGCGCACGATGCCGAACGCAGCGTCCGCGACGGCGCCGTCCGGCAGGGAATCGATCTCGCACTCCACCTGCCTGCCCAGCCGGGAGAATCCGGCGGCCAGTCCCAGCAACCGCTCCCTCGGCGACGGGAGCTGTTCCCGCGAGGGCGCCGGAGCCCGCACCGCTCCCAGCGCCCGGGTGACCTCGCGGCCGGTCTCGGCAGCGAACTGCAGTGCTTCACCGGCCAGCTCCGGCCGGCGCTCGCGCAGCCCGAGGGCGGCACCGGCCGTGACGACCACGGCGGTCAGGTGGTGGGCGCTGACATCGTGCAACTCCCGCTCCATCCGCTTCCGTTCGGCACCGGGGAGGCGATGGCGTTCGGTCTCGGCCCGGATCAACAGTTGCCCGGCGGTCCGTCGCGCCTGCCGGGCCCGGCGTACGAGCAGCCCGGCGGCGCACGTGGCGGCGTACAGCACGGCCGTCAGGACGAGGTCGAGTCCGTCGCGGTCACTGAGCCCGTGCAGGCTGAGGTTGTACACGGATTGCCAGGCGGCGAGTGCCAGGACGCACAACACGGCGGTGAAGGTGTCGTGTTCGCAGGCCACCGTGAACAGCGCCAGCGCGACACCGGCCGTACCCAGTACGGCCACCGCGCCCGGCGGCAGCGGACCGGCCCCCAGGGCGCAGGCGGCGGTGACCAGGACGAGGGTGGTCACCGGCCTTGCGCGGCGGACGAGGAGCGCGGCCGTCACCAGCCCGGCGACGAGGGCCGCCACGAGGAGCGCGGACCCGGCCGGGACGGACCCACGGATCAGGCCCGCCCCCGGCCACACCGCGGCCTGGGCGCAGATCAGCAGGAGCGGAAGCAGTCGGTGGTCGGTTCGATTCATCAGGGACCAAGGGTATGACCGCAGGTGAGCGGCCGTCCTCCGACCGGAGGTGGACGCCGGTCTCTTACCTGGGGTGCAGGCTCTGCACCCGCGGTGGGAGGCCGCGATCGTCCCGCAGCCCGAGGACCGCGGGCATCTGCCGGCCCTAGGCTCGATCACATCGGGAAAGCGGCCGGTCACCGGCTTCCGCACCTCCCGCCCGTCAACTCCTCCATCGATTCAAGGGGTCCCCATGTCCAAGCGCGTCCTCGTCCCGTCCCTCATCGGCGCCGTCGCTCTCGGCGCCGTCGCCGCCGGCGGATACGCCATGGCCACGGCCACCACCGAGCCGAGCGTGAAGAACGGTTCGGCCCACTACGCGGCACCGTCCCCGCGCGGTGCGGGGGCACTCAGGTACACCGCGGACGTCAGCGACGACTCGGGTGTGCGCAGCCTCAAGGTCCTTGCCTGGCCGACGAGTTCGAAGCTCGACCCGACCGAGGCGGAGATGCGGTCCGTGGACGCGGCCACCTGCCGCAGCACCTCGGACACCACCTCGCGCTGCACCTACACGCTGAAGGTGACACAGCAGGACGCGGCCGGTCTGGCGGAAGGTGCCTGGGACGTGTCGGTGCTGGTGACCGCGAAGGACGGAGACACGAAGTTCGTGCCGCGCGCGGCCACTTTCACCGTCACGCGCTGAACCGCCCCACGCCGAACCGCCCCACGCCGAACCGTCAGAGGCGAATCGTCTGAAGCGGCCGGTTCCCGCGCCCGCGACCGGCTGCCCGGTATGGTCGGGAATCGTCCCGACAGTTCCGTCCCGAGGCTTCCGGTGAGGTTCGCGATGCGAAAGATCATCTATTCCATGTCGGTCTCCCTCGACGGCTTCTTCGAGGGACCGGACCGGGACATCAGCTGGCATCTCGTCGACGACGAACTGCACCGCTACTTCAACGAGCGGATCGCCGGCATGGGCGGGTTCCTTCACGGGCGGGTCGTCCATGAGCTGATGGCGGATTTCTGGCCCACCGCGGACCAGGACCCGGCGAACGCGGGGCCGATGGCCGATTTCGCCGTCATCTGGCGGAACATGCCGAAGTACGTCTACTCCCGGACGCTGGAGCGGGCGGACTGGAACACCACGATCGTGCGCGAGGTCGTGCCCGAAGAGGTCAGGGCACTGAAGGAGCAGCCCGGCGGTGACCTGGGGCTCGGCGGTGCCGACCTCGCCGCGTCCTTCGCGGCGCTCGACCTGATCGACGAGTACTGCGTCTACGTCCATCCGGTCCTGATCGGCCGGGGGAGGTCCATGTTCCCGTCGTCGGACACCAGGACCGCACTCCGGCTCGCGGGAACGCGGACCTTCGGCAGCGGGGTCGTGGAACTGCGGTACGCGCGGGCCTGAGCGGCGGCGTGGGCCGAATCGGGCACTCGGGCACCGGCACCCGAGCGCGCGGGTGCCGCCGCTGATGCGGTCGTGCCACTCGGTCCGGCCCTCGCGTCGGTCCGCCGGGGCCGTAGGCCCGCCGCCACGGTCCGCATGAGGGACTCCTGCCCCCGGCAAAGCCAAGCCCGTGCAGTGAATCTATGAATTGCGAAATTCTGCAATTCATTACATGCTGTGGTGGCTGTGCCGGCGGGTACCCGCGGGCACAGCGCCGAGCGCAGCCCCAACCGTCGGGGTGCGAAGGGAGTCCGAGACCGTGCCCGTTCCGCTGTATCAGGCCAAGGCCGAGTTTTTCCGCATGCTCGGGCACCCCGTGCGGATAAGGGTTCTGGAGCTGCTGCAGGACGGCCGGATGCCGGTCCGTGACCTGCTGGCGGCGATCGGGGTGGAGCCTTCGGCGCTGTCCCAGCAACTGGCGGTGCTGCGCCGTTCGGGCATCGTCTCCTCCGCGCGCGAGGGCTCGACGGTCGTCTACGAGCTGGCGGGTGGGGACGTGGCGGAGCTGATGCGGGCGGCGCGGCGGATCCTGACCGAGATGCTGGACGGGCAGAACCAACTGCTGGCGGAGCTGCGGGAAGCCGAGGTCTCGGCGCGGTGAGCCTGTCGACTGCCCGGTCCTGGGACCGGGTGCGGTCCCTGCTGCCCGCCCGTGCGGACTTCGCCGTCATGGCCCGCAATCCTCGGCGCGACCTGCTCGCCGGCCTCACCGTGGCGATCGTGGCACTGCCGCTCGCGCTCGGCTTCGGGGTCTCCTCCGGTCTGGGCGCCGAGGCCGGACTGGCCACGGCTGTCGTCGCCGGTGCGCTCGCGGCGCTCTTCGGCGGCTCCAACCTCCAGGTATCCGGGCCGACCGGCGCGATGACGGTGGTGCTGGTGCCGATCGTGGACCGGTACGGGCCGGGCGGGGTGCTGACGGTCGGCCTGATGGCCGGCGGGCTGCTGATCACTCTGGCCCTCCTGAAGGCCGGCCAGTACATGCGGTACGTCCCGGCGCCCGTGGTGGAGGGCTTCACCCTTGGCATCGCGTGCGTGATCGGCCTGCAGCAGGTCCCGAACGCCCTCGGTGTGCCCAAACCCGAGGGCGACAAGGTCCTGGTGGTGACCTGGAGGGCCGTCGAGGAGTTCGTACGCACACCGAACTGGACCGCGATCGCTCTTGCCCTCGCCGTGGCGGCCGTGATGCTGCTCGGTGCCCGGTGGAGGCCCACCATCCCGTTCTCGATCGTCGGTGTCGTCGCCGCGACGCTGGCCGCCCAGATCTTCCACCTCGACGCGGCGGCCCCCATCGGTGACCTGCCGTCCGGGCTGCCCGCGCCGTCGCTCGCCTTCCTCGACCTGTCCGCACTGGGCTCGCTGCTCGCCCCGGCCGTGGCGGTCGCCGCGCTCGCGGCGCTGGAGTCGCTGCTGTCGGCCACGGTCGCCGACGGCATGACGGTGGGCCAGAAGCACGACCCGGACAAGGAGCTCTTCGGGCAGGGCATCGCGAACCTGGCCGCCCCGCTGTTCGGCGGTGTGCCCGCCACCGCGGCGATCGCCCGTACCGCCGTCAACGTCCGCAGCGGCGCGGGCTCCCGCCTCGCCTCCCTGACCCATGCCGCCGTCCTCGCGGTGATCGTGTTCGCCGCCGCCCCGCTCGTCTCCAGGATCCCCCTGGCCGCGCTCGCCGGGGTGCTGCTGGCCACCGCGATCCGCATGGTCGAGGTCGGCGCCCTGCGGGCGATGATCCGGGCGACCCGCTCGGACGCGGTCGTGCTGGTGCTGACGGCCGTGGCCACCCTGGTCCTCGACCTTGTCTACGCGGTCGTCATCGGCCTGGTCGTGGCGGGGGCCCTCGCGCTGAAGGCGGTCGCCCAGCACGCCCGGATGGACCAGGTCGACTTCACGGCCGATCTGCCGGGCGAACACAGCGAGGAGGAGCACGCGCTGCTGGCCGAGCACATCGTCGCCTACCGCATCGACGGGCCGGTGTTCTTCGCCGGTGCCCATCGCTTCCTCCTGGAACTCTCCGAGGTCGCCGACGCCCGCGTGGTGATCCTGCGGATGTCACGGATCACCACGATGGACGCCACCGGGGCCCTGGTCCTCAAGGACGCCGTGGAGAAGCTGAACCGGCGCGGCATCGCGGTACTGACCTCGGGCATCCGGCCCGGCCAGCGACGCGCCCTCGCATCGGTCGGCGCGCTGGACCTGCTGCGCCGGGAGGGGCGCGAGTACGCCACCACACCGGAGGCGATCGCCGGGGCCCGCGCCCACCTGCATCAGGCCGGACTCCTGCCCGCCGCACCCGCACCAGTCACCGCACCCGTCACCGCACTCGTCACGGAAGAGGCCTCCTGATGCTCACACACGGGTCGTACGGCATGCCGGTGAGCATCCCCCGGACCGCCACGGGGCTCCTTCCGGCCGGCGCCGGGGCCGCCCGGTGAGCGGACAACTCCAGGCTCTTCCATTGCGGCACGTACTGACTCTGCCCGCGATGGGCTCCGCCGTGCGGATCGCCCGTGAGACCACCGAGCAGGTCCTGACCGAGTGGGGCGTCAGCCGACGTCACCCCGCGGTCGATCCGGCGCTGCTGATCCTGTCCGAGCTGGTCACGAACAGCGTCCGGCACGCCGCCGCGCTGTCCCCGAACGTGACCGTCATCTACGCGGCCGGTCCGGACACGTTCGCGTTCGCCGTGCACGACCTGCACCCCTGCCGGCCTCCGCTCCTCTCGGCGACCACCCGTACGGGCAGCGGCGGACTGGGCACCGTCATGGAACTCACCCTCGGCCTCGGCGGCACCGCCGTCATCCGGGGCGACGCGGACGGCCGGGGCAAGAGCATCTGGATCACCCTCCCGCTGTGAAAGACAGCTACCGACCCCCGCACAAGAACGATCAGAGAAGGAATCACCATGAGCGATGCGACCGAGACGCTGCCGCCCTGCCCTGAATGCTCCGGCGTGTACACCTACGAGATGGGTGCGCTGCTGGTCTGCCCCGAATGTGGTCATGAATGGTCGCCCGCGTCCGCCGAAGCCGCGGCCGGCACCGAGGACGACGGGCTGATCAGGGATGCGGTCGGGAACGTGCTCGCCGACGGCGACACGGTGACGGTGACCAGGACGCTGAAGGTCAAGGGAAGCCCGGGCGGAATCAAGGCCGGCACCAAGGTACGCAACATCCGCCTGGTGGACGGTGTGGACGGTCACGACATCGACTGCAGGATCGAGGGCTTCGGCCCCATGCAGCTCAAGTCCGGAGTGGTCAAGAAGGCCTGACCGGGCGCTTCGGTGAGCGGCGGCGGGCGAGCGGAGCGCCGCCGCGCCGCGACGTCACCCCGGGTGGCTGCCGCAGCGCCGTTCCCGGCGATCCCGAGGTCACGACCTCGGTGCGGGGGCGCGATGATGGTCCCATGGTGAAGTGTTCTGAGGTGGATGCGGTGGGCGGTACTCGCCCGACAGCGGCCGGCCGGGCCCCCGGCGGGCCGGCGGCCCGGAGCGGGGCGGGGTCCGGTCGGTGAGCGCGCCGCTGTACCAGCTCAAGGCGGAGTTCTTCAAAACCCTCGGTCACCCGGTGCGTATTCGCGTGCTGGAACTCCTCAGCCGACGCGAGCACGCGGTGTCCGAGATGCTGTCCGAAATCGGCGTCGAAGCGGCGCACCTCTCCCAGCAACTGGCCGTCCTGCGCCGGGCCAACCTGGTCGTTCCCCGTCGCGAGGGCTCCGCCGTCTACTACTCGCTGACCAACCCGCAGACGGCGGAGCTGCTGCGGGTGGCGCGGAACATCCTGTCCGGCGTGCTGACGGGCCAGGCCGAACTGCTGGCCGATCTTCAGGCCGCCGAACCCTATGCCGATTCCGCACGCGATTCCGACGCCGAGCCCCGGCGGCGCGGGCCCACGCCGCGGTGAAGGCCGGCAGGACGCTCTTCTCGCACCGTTGCTGCGACCCTCAGTAGGCCTCAGCAGCTCCGGCGTCCCGAACGTGCCTAGGAGCCCCCGGGGTCCCGGGGGCTCCTAGGCGGATCAGGCCGAAGGCCCTGGCCGCGCCCCCGGGGCTCTTCGGCCGTCACTTGCCCGCCTGGAGCGCTCCCCAGGTGCCCGGTCCCACGATGCCGTCGACCGTCAGGCCCCGGCTCGTCTGGTAGCTCCGCACCGCGGTCGCCGTCCCAGGGCCGAAGCTCCCGTCGATGCCGACCGTCGAGCCGAGCGCCGCGGTCAGCGCGCGCTGGAGCCGCTTCACCGTGTCGCCCGAGGCGCCTTCCGCGATCTCGGGCGTGGTACCCGCGGACAGCAGCGCGGTCCACGTCCTGGCCCCCACCACGCCGTCCGACTGCAGCCCGCGCGCGGTCTGGAACTTCTTCACCGCACCCTCCGTGTCCGGGCCGAAGCTGCCGTCCACCTCGCCCACCGGGTAGTTCTGCGCGTTCAGCAGCGTCTGGACGGCTCGCACCTGGGTGCCCGTCGAACCGCTGCGCTGCGTCGCGTACGCCGTGAAGCTCAGCCCGTCGGCGCCGGTGCCGCCGTCGTTGCTCCCGCCGACCAGCTCCATGTAGCGGTCCCAGTCCCAGTACGGTCCGGGGTCGGTGTGGTCGTTGCCGGGCACGTCGACGTGTCCCATGATGTGCGTGCGGTCCTTCGGGATGTCGTACCGGTCGCACAGGTACGCGGTCAGGGCGGCCGAGGACCGGTACATCGAGTCCGTGAACCAGGACGGGTCGTCGATGAAGCCCTCGTGCTCGATGCCGAGCGACGAGGCGTTGGCACTCCGCGCGTGGTACGCGGTGTCGCTGTCGCGCACCATCTGGGTGATCTGGCCGTCCGACGAGCGCACCACGTAGTGGGAGCTCACCTCGGACACCGGGTCCTGGAACCAGCTGATCGTGCCCGCGTACGAGCCCTGCGTGACATGGACGACCACCTTGTCGATGGTCGCCGAGCGGCCCGTGGCGAAGTTGTTCGGGTCGGCCGCGGCCCAGAGGGCGGACGGGTAGTCGGCGCTCCGGACGCTCGCGTCCGTGGTGGTGAGGCCGTCCTTGTGCGGGGAGACCGGGCGGCCCGTCACCGAGATGCGCTCGCCGTCCGGGGCGACGGCGTCGAGTCCGTCGGCCAGGAACGTGTAGACCGTGTCGGCGTAGAGGGCGGCGGCCGGCCCGTCGGCGCCGCTGTACCGGGCGACGACCGGGTACCAGGCGCCGAGGTCGCCGCGGTCCCCGGCGTCGAGACCCAGCTTGTCCGCGTACCCCCGCAGGACGGCCGCGCCGCCCAGGATGTTGGCCGGGGTGTCGGTGCGGAGCTCGGCCGGAGGCTTCCCGGTGAGGCCGGCGGCCTGCTCCAGGGTCCGGTGGGCGGGGTTGCTGACCAGGTGCATGACGCCGAAGCCGTTCGCCTGGCTGGGGCGCCCGGAGTGGCCGTCGAGCCGGGTCTCGCCGTAACCGACGGCGGCGAGCAGATCGCGGGGTACGTCGTACGTCTCGGCGGCCCGCTCGAACGCCCGGTTCATGGGGCGCCCGGTGTCCGTCGAGGCGAGGGCCGGGGTGCCGGTCGCGGCCAGGACGGTGGCGGTGAGGGCCGCGAGCACGGTGGCGCGGGCCTGGGTGTGGGGGGCGGCGCGTGTGGGCATACCTGCTCCTGCTCGTGGTGGGAGGAGAACGGCGCCGGACCCGGACAGCTGGGACCGGGGGCCGCGAAGCCCGCTCAGGCTATCGACCCGCCAAGGGCATGACAAACATTGCAGGGCGTGTCGAACTCCCTTTCATCCCAATGGAGTTGAGGCTCCCGCGAAGGAAGGAAATGCCCTCCGGACCCCGCCGCCGGGGCGGGGTCCGGACGCCTGGTCCTACCAGCGGTCGCGGTGGATGACGTCGGCCACCGGGCGGCGCCGGATCGGCCCGAAGTTGCCCTGCGGCCATCCGACGGGAATGGCCGCGAAGGTCCGCATGTCCTCGGGGATGCCGAGTGCTTCCTTCCACTCCTGTTCCAGCATCAGGTGCCAGATGGTGATGTTCGCCGCCAGCCCGAGCGCCCGGGCCGCGAGCAGGACGTTCTGGACCCCCGGGTACACGCAGGAGCCCTCGGCGAGTGCCTGGAAGCGGGTCTGTGTGCTCATCATGTGCTCGACCCCCGCCGGGCCGAGCGCCTGCGCGTAGGCGGCCAGGCCCTCCTCCTCCATCCGGGGCTCCGGGAACCGGTAGCAGGGCACGATCAGTGCCGGTGTGTCGGCGAAGTGGTCGCGCTGGTACTCGATCGCGGCGACCATCCGGCCGTACGCCGCGTCGTCCATGCCCTTGGGCGCGTACTTCCCGGTCGTCGCCAGATACGCGTCCACGCACCGCTTCCACAGCGGAGCCAGACGGGCCATCACCTCACGGTCGGTCACGACCACGTACTCGTAACACTGCATGTTCCCGCCGCTGGGGCCCCAGACGGCGGCCTGTATGAGCTGCTCCAGCGTCTCGTCCGGGACGGGCTCCGGCTTGAGTCGGCGCATCGCGCGCATCGTGGACATGGTGGAGAACAGGGCCTCGGCCTCGGCCGTTCCGGCTGCCTGAGTCGTTTCGATCTTCATGATCGCGGAGTTTACGGGCGAAGCCCGGCCTTGAGGAGGCCCGTTGGCCGGCCTGTGAAGGGCGTGCGCCGCGCCGGCCCCGCCCGCGCCTCCGCCCCTTGCCGCGCCCCGGCCAAATCGCACACCTGGACAACCCCCCACCGCACGGGGGAACGCGGACCGGACCCGCCGCCGGCAGGGCGTATAAAAGGTTCCTCCGGACCAGCCGGCGTCCCCCGATGGCAGGCACACCCCACGCGGCATGGCGTCACCGCGTACGACAGCGGAGGAGTGCCCCCATGAGTACGGCAGACGAGATCAGCACCTTGCTGGTGGCGAACTTCGGAACCGACCCGGTGGCGATCCGGCCCGAGGCGTCACTCCGTCAGCTCAGGCTGGATTCCCTGGCCCTGGAGGAACTACGGCTCCTCATCGAGGACCGGCTGGGCGTCGATCTCGACGACGTCCAGCTGACCTCGCGCGACACCGTCGCCCAACTCGTCGACGCCGTGCACGGCAAGGCCGCGGCATGACGGCCCGCTACCGGCCGGAGCCGTTCTCCGCCGCTGTCACGGGCATCGGCCTGGTCACCGCGGCCGGCGTCGGCACCGCCGCCGCCTGGCGCGGGGTGTCCGGGGCCGCCGAGGCTCCTTCGGTCCTGCACCGGCCCGAACTCCACGACCTGCCCTGTGACTTCATGTACACCATCACGGGTCTCGACACGAAGGCCCTGCTCGGGATCGCCGCCCAGCGGCTCATGGACCGCTTCTCGCAGCTCGCCGTGATCGCCGCCCGTGAGGCCGTCGCCGACGCCGGACTCGACCCCTCGGTCTGGGACAGCGGCCGTGTCGCCGTCGTCATCGGCTCCGCGCACGGCGGGCTGCCCTTCTACGACGAGCAGCACACCGCCCTCACCGAGCGCGGCGCCCGCAGGGTCTCGCCGAAGCTGGCCCCGCTCACCGTCGTCAACGGCGCCGCCAGCAGCGTCGCCACCGATCTCGGCGCCCACGGCCCGAGCCAGGCCGTCTCCACCGCCTGCTCCTCCGGCACCGTCGCCATCGGCACCGCCCACCAGATGCTGCGCACCGGCGCCTGCGACATCGTCGTCGCGGGCGGCGCCGAATCCGTCTGCTCCCGGCTGCTGATCGCCAGCGCCTGCCGGCTGAAGGCCGTCTCCACCCGGCGCGACGACCCCGAGGCGGCGTGCCGGCCCTTCGACACCCACCGCGACGGCTTCGTCGTCGGCGAGGGTGCCGGCCTTCTCGTCCTGGAACGTCCCGAGCACGCCGCCGCCCGCGGCGCCACCGTCCGCGCCCACATCGCCGGTTACGGGGCCTCCAGCGACGCGTACTCCGCCGTCGCCCCCGACCCCGACGGCCGCGGCATCGAACGGGCCCTGCGCACCGCACTCGCCGACGCCGGGCTGGCCGGCGCCGACATCGGCCACGTCAACGCCCACGGCACCTCGACCGTGGCGAACGACCTGATCGAGGCGACGATGCTGCGCCGCGTCCTGGGCGAGCACCCCCTCGTCACGTCGACCAAGGCGATGACCGGCCACACCCTCGGCGCCGCGGGCGGCATCGAGACCGCGCTGACCGTGCTCGCCCTCCAGCACCAGCTCGTACCGCCCACGGTCAACCTCGACGCCCCCGACCCGGAGATCCCCATCGAGGTGGTGAGCAAGGAGGCCAGGGCGGGTGCGTTCGACGCCGCGGTCAAGACCTCGCTCGGCTTCGGCGGGCACAACGCCGCACTCGTCCTCACCAGGGCCTGACCGCGCGGCGGACGTAAGGACCAAGCACCGATGACCATGCCCGAAGAGATCATCCGGAACCTGTCGGTGCAGGGGCTGCGCTACAGCTACCGCGTCCTGACGCAGCCCTCGCCCCGCACCGAACCGGTCGTCGTCCTCGGCGGCGCCCTCCAGGGGATGTACGGCTGGCCGCAGTTGGACGAGCACCTGGGCCCGCACGCCCAGGTCGTCACCGCCGACCTGCCCGGGATGGGCGGCGCCGACCCGCTGCCGCCCGGCACCGGCGACGACCTCCTGTACGCCGCCGTCGCGGGCATCATCGACGACCTGGGCGTGGCCCGGGTCAACCTCTTCGGGTTCTCCTACGGTGCGGCGATCGCGTTCGGTTGCGCCCGGCGCAACCCCGGCCGGATCGCCCGGCTGGCCCTCGGCGGCGTACCCGCGCACATCAGCGACGCCCAGCGGAGCCAGTGGGGCCAAGCGGTCGAACGGCTGAGGGCCGGGGACGTGGAGGGACTGGCCACTCTGGCCGCCGAGGCGCTGATGTGCCTGGACCCGGGGCGGACGGTCCACCGCAGGGAACTCGCCCTCCGTTACGTCCGGCGGTCTTTCGCGCACGCGCTCACCCACTCCCCGCACGCGGAGCGGTCGCTGCGCCGGGCGCTGGCTCACCGGCCCGACTTCTCCGGCGGGTTGAGCGGAGTGCCCGCGCTCGTCTTCGCGGGTGAGCACGACACCGTGACCTCGCCCGAACGGCAGCGCGTCTTCGCGGAGACGATCGAGGGCAGCCGCTTCCTGACGATCGGCGACTCCGACCACTGGGTCGTGCTGGAACGGCCCGACGACGTGGCGGACCTCGTCGCCCGGTTCTTCACCGACCGCCCCCTGGAGGCCGCGCCCGCACTGCGGCCGCTCGCCTCGCTGCCGCGCCCGCGCACGGGCGCGGCAGGTCCGGTCCTGCCACGGCCGGGCGGCTGAGCCGCCCGGCCCTCCGATCACGGGATCAGCGGCGGCCGTCGACCTTGATCCGCACGATCTGCGGGTCGTGGTCGCTCGCCTGGTCGGCGAACTCCGCGTTGATGTGCACCACGTCGTAGTCGAAGCGCCGGACACCGGGGCTCGTCAGGATGTGGTCCAGCGTCTGCGAGTTGCCCTCGTACACATAGCTGTACTGCTCGTTCGCCGGCAGCGTGGTGATCAGCGGCTTGAGGGCCTTGCCCGCGGTCAGCGCGGACATCGTGGGCGAGAACGCGAAGTCGTTGAGGTCGCCGAGCGTCACGACCTGCGCCGACTTGTCCGCCGCCAGCAGGGACTTCACGAAGGTGTTGACCTCCGCGGCCTGCTGGACCCGCTTCGTCTCGGAGCTGCGCGACGGCTCCTGGTAGCGGCCGTGCAGCGGCTGGTCGCCGCCCTTGGAGGCGAAGTGGTTGCCGATGACGAACACCGGCTTCCCGTGGAAGCGGAACTCGCCGACCAGGGGCTTGCGGCTGTCGGACCAGGCCTCGCTCGCCGGGTTGATGCGGCCGGGCGACACCGACAGGGTCACGCCCTTCCGCGTCGGCACCGCCGCCACGGCGGTCGTCGCGTCGCCGCCCGCCCGGTCCACGAAGGAGACCCGGTGCGGGTTGAAGAGGAAGACGTTGCGGATGTTGCCGCCGGGCTCGCCGCCGTCCTGGCCGTCCTGCGGGGCGACATAGCGCCAGGCGTACCGGGGTCCGCCCGCCGCGACGATCGCGTCGGTGAACCGCTTCAGCGTCGCCTCGGAGCCGACCGTGCCGTCGCTGACCGCGCCGTTGTCGTCCTGGATCTCCTCAAGCGAGACGATGTCGGGGGAGGAGAGGTTCACCGCGACGCCCTCGGCGAGCGTGTCGAACTTCGCCTGCTCGTCCAGCGCGTCCAGGTTCTCCACGTTGTACGTGGCGACGGCGAGTTCGCCGCCCTTCTGCTTCCGGGTGACCTCGCGCCGCAGGTGGTTGTCGGTGAGCGTGCCGAGCTCGGTCGCCTGGAGGTTGTAGCCGCCGAACGAGGCGTAGTCGATCACACCGGTGGTGGTGCCGGACAGCACGTCGCCGACGTTCCCGACCGGGAAGGGCCGCGTGGTGTCGAGCGACATCACCTTGATCCGGCCGGTGTTCTGGTCGGTGTACGAGGAGTACAGCGTCCCGCCGCGCACGGTCGGGTTCTGCTTCGGCTCGACGGTCACCCAGATCTCGTCGTACGAGGTCGTGGCCCCCGTGACGCGGGTGTCGGCGATCTGTACGCGGGTGCCTTCGAGGGACTCGTAGAGGTCGAGGGCGTACGTCGAGGGCTCCAGCGGCAGCGCGTCGATGGAGGCGCCGCCCGCCGAGGGCACGTACGCGTCGGGCACCGAGGCCGCGTCGAGCACCACCGGTGCCGGAAGGGCGTTGCCCGACGAGAGGACCGTGGTCCTGGGGGCGGTGATCTCGGTGATGGACTGCGTGGTGGCCGACGGGTAGTACTCGTCGACCGTGCCGCTGACCAGGACGGAGTCGCCCACCGCGACCGCCGGGGCGGTGGAGCCCGTGTACACGAACACGCCCTCGCCGGTGCGCGGGTCCGCGTCCGGGGCGGCGTCCTGGATCCAGAAGCCCTTCGAACCCGTGGTGCGCACGGCGGTGACGATGCCGGGCACCCCGGTCACCGCCTTGCCGTCCAGCGGGGAGACACGGGTGGTGCCCTGGATGTCGTGCACGCGCACGGTGCCGGGCTCGGTCGGGTTGCCCGGGTCACCCGGGTCCGTGCCGCCGCCGGACGTCAGGCCGGCCGCGTTGACCGGGGTGGGGGGTGCGGCGGCCAGGTCCGCGGCGTTGTCGTCGGTGTCGGAGAGGGAGGCCGCGCGTGCCACGGAGGCGGTGGCGGAGGCGCCGGTGGCCGGGCCGCTGCCTTCCCGGACGACCGCGGAGCCGTAGCCCACCAGGTCGACGATGCGGGTGTCGGCGGCGCAGTCGGCCGCTGTCTTGCAGGTCAGCGGAGTGGTGCCGGAGACCAGCGCGATGGTTCCGCTCGCGGCGGACATGGCGACCGTACCGGTGGCGTCCGGTGCGGGCAGGGCGACGGTGCCACCGGTGCCCGCGGCCTGGGCGACCAGATAGCGGCCGCCGGGCGCGACGGAACCCGTCAGCGCGGAGACCTGCCAGAGCGAGCCCGCGGACGGAGCACCGGGAAGGTACTGGACGCTGAACCCGGACAGGTCGTACGCGGCGGAGCCGGAGTTGGCCAGCTCGACGAAGTCGCGGGTCAGCGTCGCCCCCGAGTTCCCGCCGCCGCCGTACACCTCGGAGATCACGGCGGTCGAGGACGGTGCCGCGAAGGCGGCGGGCAGCGCGGTCGCCGAGAGGGTCACGGCGACCGCGCCGGCCAGCAGGACGGAACGGGATCTGGATATGCGCACGGATACTGCCCCTCAGAGTGTGGTGAGGGAGCACAAGCTATGCGCGTAGAACCGGCGATGACAAGGCATCAGAGGTTAATTCCAGAAATCGTTCCCCGGTCCTGCCGGGTGGGCGCCGCCCGGCCCTTCCGACGCCGTGCCCCTGCCCGCTTCCGGACCCGCTGTTCACATGCCTGCCGTACTCCCGTCATGCCCCGCAACTCCGGGGCAACGCCCGCCCTGCGCAGAGGTGTCCAGGATGCGGTGAGGGTTTGACCGGGTTGAGCCGGTCCGGCTACGTTGCGCGGCATGCAGCGATCCGCACACCTGACGACGCGAGGTCATATCGACCTGAAGCGTGTGTGCTCCGCCGTGTGTCACCGCGTCTGAGAGCACCACGCCCGCGCCGAGGGGCCCACGCCCGCCCCGGTTTCCTCGCACGGTCTCTCTCCACGGAAGAGGCAGCACCCTCCGGCCCCGCGCCGCAGACGGCCTGCCCCGAGCTCCGTACCGGAGCACGCACCGCGTCAACCGCTGCCACCGAGGACCTGGAAGACACTGTGAAGAGTCTGTCTGCGCCCGTCCGCCGCCCTCACAAGGACCGCCCCACCCCGCTGCGCCGCTCCGACATACCCGCCGCCGCACCCGGCCGCCGGCTCGCCGGCACCGGCTCCGTCTTCGGCGCGATCCTCGACCACGGGCCGGTCGCCCGCTCCACCGTCGCCCGGCTCACCGGCCTCTCGCCCGCCTCCGTCAGCGGGCACGTAGGCCGGCTGCTCGCCCGCGGGCTGGTCCGGGAGAGCGCGGAGACATCCGGCCCCAAGGGGCTCGGCCGGCCGCACGTCCCCGTCGAGGTCGACACCGCGCGCTTCCTGGTGGCCGGCGCGCACATCGCCGTAGCCCACTCCACCGTCTCCCTGATGGACCTGCGGGGCCGGATCGTCGCCGAGGACCGGCAGCCGCACCGCACCACCGAACCCCGCTCCATGCTGGCCGGACTCGCGGCCCGGCTGCCCCGGCTGGTGGCCGCGCACGCCGGCGGACGCACCGTGCTCGCCCTCGGCCTGGCCACCGGCCACCGGGTCGACCCTGTGACCGGGGTCATCGTGGCCCATCCGCAGCTCGGCTGGCGCGATGTGCCGGCCCGGGACATCCTCTCCGCCGCGACCGGGCTGCCGGTCCACGTGGACAGCCACTCCCGGGCACTGGCCCGGGCGGAGCAGCTGTTCGGCGAGGAGTCGACCCGCAGCAGCGCCGTCCTGCTCTTCGTCGGCGCCGTGGTGGACGCGGCCTTCGCCACCGAGGGGGCCGTGCATCGGGGCCCGCGCTCGGGGGCCGGCAGCGTGGCGCATCTGCCGCTCGGCGCGGGCGGGACGGGCGGTGCGGAACCGTGCTCCTGCGGGCGGTCCGGGTGCCTCCAGTCGGAGGTGTCGGAGCGCGCCATGGTGCGGCGTGCGGCGGCGCGGGGGCTGTACGTCGGCTCGTTCCCGGAGCTCCTGGAACAGGCGCTGGCCGGTGACGCGCGGGCGGTGGCGCTGTTCCGCCGGCGGGCGCGGCTGGTCGGCCGGGCGGCGGCCCTGCTGCTGGACGTGTTCGATCCGGAGGTGCTCGTCGTGGTCGAGCCCGGGGCGGGCCGGATCCCGGAGTGTCTGGCCGATCTGCGGGCGGAGGTGGCGGAGCGCTCGTGGGTCTGCGACGACCCGGAGCGAGCCGTCGTCCCTTCCAGCTTCACGGGCTCCGTGCTGGCCACAGCCGGTGGCGCGGTGGCGCTCGGTGCGCTGTACGTGGACCCGCTCGGCCCCTGGCCGGCGCTGCCCGCGGTTTCCTGACGCCCCTTCAACCCCGGCCCTCGTATCCGACTTAATTCAGACAGTTGCATTGTTGACCGGGCCCGAATCGGAACGGGATGATGGATTCATGACCAGCCGACAGCGGAATTCAGGAGACGCGTCCTCGGTGACGCGCGCCTTCCGCCCCGTCGTGCCGTCCCGTGTGTGCGCATGGTGTCGGTGTTGTCGCCCCTGTCCGGGGCCCCGATAACCATCCGCTGAATTCGGGTGAGAGTTCCGCGCCGTCGCGCGCCTCGCCCCGCACAGGTGTATTCACCTGTCGCATCCCCCTGCCATTTTGTTCCGCTTTCCATCACGGGAGAGACGTTGACCATCACCGCGCACTCATATCTGGCGCCCGCCGCGAAGGGCGTCGCCCCGGACCGGTTCAAGCAGGCGTTCCGCCGCTACCCCGCCGGAGTGGTCGTCGTCACCGCCGACGCGGGCCACGGCCCGATCGGCTTCACCGCAACCTCGCTCAGCTCCCTCTCGCTCGACCCGCCGCTCGTGTCGTTCGGCATCGGGACCGGCACCTCGTCCTGGCCGCACATCGAACGGGCCCGCACCACCGTCGTGAACTTCCTCGGCGCCGAACAGCGGTCCCTGGCCACCACCTTCGCCACCAGCGGCATCGACCGGTTCGCCGCCCCCACCCGCTGGCGCCGTCTGCCGGAGGGCGAGCCGGTGCTCGACGGGGTGGCCGGCTGGCTGCGGCTGGAGACCGAGCAGATCGTCCCGGCCGGCGACCACCGCATCGTCATCGCCCGGGTGGTGGACGTCCGGCTCGACGAGGGACGCAGCCCGCTGCTCTTCCACGACGGCGCCTACCACTCCCTCTGACAGCCGGCCCACTCCAAAAGACTACGGATCAGGAATTCACCATGGCACGCCACGACTCGTACAGGACCGTCGGCCGCAGGTCGTTTCTCGCCCTCGCCGGAGGAGCGGTCATCGGCGGTCTTGCCGCCTGCTCACCCCAGGTCAAGACAGCGGCAAGCGCCGAGCCCGCAGGGAAACTCCCCTCGG